>NZ_JCAXEG010000001.1:0-1116855 GCF_059758875.1 Streptomyces sp. GQ60
GAAACTGGTGCGGGGCTTTTCTGCGTTTGGGGCCAAAAATCACCGACCGGCGCCGGCAGGAGCTGAGCGGCCTCGGAGGTACTGGACCTCGTCGGCGGCCCGCCGCGCGGGGGCAGGATCTTTGGATGTCCTGCGGATGCCCGGCATGGGGTCCGGATGGATTGGCACTGACGGCTCGTAGGGTTGTCGCATGGGCTACGACCTCGTCATCTTCGACAACGACGGCGTGCTGGTGGACAGTGAGCCGCTCGCCAACAGCATCCTCGCCGGGTACCTGACCGAGCTGGGGCACCCGACCTCGTACGAGGAGTCGCTCCGCGACTACATGGGGGCCGCGGTCCACCGGGTCCACGACCTGGTGCGGGAGCGGACCGCGCAGGACCTGCCGGCCGACTTCGACAGCACGCTGCACGCGCGTACCTTCGCGGCCTTCGAGCGGGAGCTCAAGCCCGTGCCCGGGGTCGAGGGGGTGCTGGCGGCTCTGGTCGAGAGCGGGACCGCGTACTGTCTCGCGTCCTCCGGGAGCCACGAGCGGATCCGGGTCGGGCACCGGGCGGCCGGGCTCGACGAATGGTTCGAGGAGGAGTGGATCTTCAGCTCTGAGGACGTGGGGAAGGGGAAGCCCGCTCCGGACCTGTTCCTGCACGCGGCCGATCAGATGGGTGTGGCGCCCGGCAGGTGCGTGGTCGTCGAGGACAGCCCGCTGGGCGTCCAGGCCGCGCTGGCCGCGGGGATGGACGTGCTCGGCTACACCGCGATGGTGCCCGCCGACCGGCTGCCCGGCTGCACCGCCTACTTCGGCGACATGAACCAACTGGCCGGGCTGCTGGGCCTGGCGGAGGGCGCCGGGTCCGGATACACCGGCCACAGCGGTGGGTTCTCGCACTGACCCAATCGATATGTGATCGCTCTACCCACCGGTAGCACCGGCGCATACGCTGACCCGCCATGACAGCAGACGTGCGGCTGCGCCGCGGGCGCGGGGCGTTGGGGTTCAGCTTCTTCGTGCAGGGCGTGGCCTTCGCCCTGCTCGTGACGCGGATCCCGGCCATCCAGGACCGGTACGGGATATCCAACGCACTGCTGCCCGTCTTCCTGGCCGCCGTGCCGATCCTCGCCGGCGTGGCCAGCGTGGTCACCGAGCACCTGGTGAAGCGGGTCGCGCCCAGCACCGTACTGCGGTGGTCGCAGCCGCTCGTGCTGCTCGCCCTGCTCGGCGTCGGCGCCGGCAGCGAGATGTGGCACGTGGCGCTGGCGCTCGGGGCGTTCGGGCTGTTCGTGGGGGCGCTCGACGCCTCCATGAACATGCTCGGGGTGAGCCTGCAGGGCGCGTACGGGCGGAGCATCATGCTCGGCTTCCACGCCTCCTACAGCCTCGGCGGGATCCTCGGCGCTTCCGCCGCGTGGGCGGGGGCGCACTGGCACCTCTCCCTGTTCAGCTCGTACCTGCCCGCCGTGGTGGTCCTGCTGCCGCTCGCGCTCCTCGCCAGCCGGTTCTACGTGGACCAGGAGGCCAAGCCCCGCTCCGCCGAGGCGAAGGGGCTCGGGCCCGGCGGGTTCAAGCTGCTGCTGCCGCTGTGCCTTGTGATGGCGTGCGCGTACATCGGGGACTCGACGGTGTCGAACTGGAGCGCCAAGTACCTCCAGGACGTGCTGGGCAGCTCCGAGCAGGTGGCCACCGTTCCCTACAACGTCTACATGGTGACCACCCTGCTCGGCCGGGCCGTCGGGGACCTCGGGGTGCGGCGCTTCGGGGCCGTGGCCGTCGTACGGATCGGGACGGTCGTCGCCGCGCTCGGGTTCGCCGTGGTCGCGGCGGCGCCCGGGCCGTGGGTGGGGATGCTCGGGTTCACGCTGCTGGGGATCGGGCTGTGCGTGATCGTGCCGCAGACCTTCGCCGCGGCGGGCCGGCTGTTCCCGGGATCCTCCGACACCGCCATCGCGCGGCTGAACATCTTCAACTACGTCGGATTCCTGATCGGGGCGCCGCTCGTGGGCGGGATCGGGGACGCCTGGAGCTACCGGGGGGCGATGCTCGTGCCGATGGTGCTGGTCCTCGTCACTCTCTTCTATGCCCGCTCGTTCGGTCCGGAGCCCGCCCGATACGGTGTCCGGCATGAGCGGCGAACCGGTGACCGGGCTGTTGATGTGGGACGAGGCGGTAACGAAGTATGACTTCGGGCCGGGCCATCCGATGGACCCGGTGCGCCTGGAGCTGACCATGGGCCTGGTACGGGCCTTCGGGCTCGACCGGGAGCTGGAGGTACGGGCGGGCCGGGCGGCCGGGGAGTCGACGCTGCGGCTGGTCCACCGCGAGGACTACGTCGCGGCTGTGCGCGAGGTCTCCGCCGACCCCGGGGTCGCGGACGGTTCGTACGGGCTGGGGACGGCCGACGACCCGGCGTTCCACGGGATGCACGAGGCGTCCGCGCTGATCGCCGGGCAGTCGGTGGCGGCGGCCGAGGCGATCTGGCGCGGGGAGGCCGAGCACGCCGTGAACTTCGCCGGCGGCCTGCACCACGCGATGCCGGCCGGGGCGGCGGGGTTCTGCATCTACAACGACGCGGCGCTGGCCATCGCGCGGCTGCTGGAGCTGGGGGCCGAGCGGGTCGCGTACGTGGATGTGGACGTGCACCACGGGGACGGGGTCCAGGCGGCGTTCTGGGACGACCCGCGGGTGCTGACGATCTCGGTGCACGAGCATCCGCGGACGCTGTTCCCGCAGACGGGCTGGCCCGAGGAGACGGGCGGGCCGGCGGCGGAGGGGTCGGCGGTGAACATCGCGCTGCCCGCGGGGACCGGGGACGAGGGGTGGCTGCGGGCCTTCCACGCGGTGGTGCCGGAGCTGCTGGCGGACTTCAGACCTCAGGTGCTGGTGACGCAGCACGGGGCCGATACGCATGTCGAGGACCCGCTGGCGCATCTGGCGGTGTCGTTGGACGCGCAGCGGGCGGTGCAGGAGGCGTGCCACGAGCTGGCGCACGCGTGGGTGGAGGGTGGCCGGTGGCTGGCGCTCGGTGGAGGCGGGTACGCCGTCGTGGACGTCGTGCCGCGGTCCTGGACGCACCTGGTGGCGATTGCCGGGCATCGGCCGATCGATCCTGAGACGGCGGTGCCGGGGTCTTGGCGGGATGCGGTGTACGCGCGGACGCGGGAGTTGGCGCCTGGGCGGATGACGGACGGGCGGGTGCCGGGGTGGCGGGACTGGGAGGGTGGTTACGACCCTGCGGATCGCATCGACCAGGCCGTACTGGCCACCCGGCGGGCGGTGTTCCCGCTGCGCGGGCTGCTGGCTTAGGGGGGTGAGGGGGCCCTGCGGGGCTGTCCCCTACCCGCCCTTCCGCCGTTCCCTGGGGCTCCGCCCCAGACCCCGTGCCTCAAACGCCGGCGGGGCTGGACGCGGTCGGCGTCGGCTGGACGTGGCGCGGCGTTGGGCCAACGGGTGGGGGAATGGCCGGAACTGGTGAGGGGTCAGGTTCGGTGCGGGAGCATCGGGAGGGTGTTGAGCACCGGCGCGTTGCGTGCGCATCTGCTGGCCGCCCGCCTGGCCGGGCCCGTCGCGACCTCTCGGGAGGAGAGCCTGCGCAGTTACCGGCTGTTCGCGGCTCGGGATCCGCGGGTGCTGCTGGGGCTGGACCCCGCGTGGGGCTGGGGCGAGGGTGACCTGCTGAGGCTGATGGCGGAGAAGTGCGGGGTCTCGGCGGATCCGGCGCACGTCAGCGGGCCGGACGTGATCGACCCCGAGCTGACGGTGGCGGGGTTGGAGGCCTTCGCGGAGAGGCTGCGGGCGGTGGCCGGGGCGCGGGCGCCGGTGCTGTTCGGGACCGGCCACCCGCACCGGCTCCTGGGGTTCTACGCCACCTTGGCGGGGGCGCTGTCGGCGGCGGGATGTGATGTCCTCACTCCGGCGCGGGGGGCACCCGTGGACATGCAGACCCGGTTCGGCGTACGCACGCACCGCATCGATTACGTACGAGGGGTCGCACTGGTGCGGGAAGACGGCGCGCGGCCGGACCGGAGTGACACCGGCGCGCACTCCCATTCGCCGCTGCCGGTTCGGATCGCGCTCGGGGCGCTGGCGGAGGCCGGCGGGCCGTTGCCGGAGCTGGTGGTGGGGGACCACGGCTGGGTCTGCGGTGCAGGTCAGCTCGGTGTGGAGGCGATCGGGCTGGCCGATACGGATGATCCCGCGCTGTTCGTGGGGGAAGCCGAGGGGCAGGTGTCGGTGGCCGTTCCGCTTGATGACGGGGTGCGCGCGGACTACTACCGACCGCTCACTCGCTATGTACTCAATCGGGCGAGTCTGTCGGGCCGGCAGGAGTGGACGTAGCTCCTCTTCCCCACTCGTATCACACGCCCCTACTCTGGGGAGTGAGCGTGCGACGACGGGGCGTAACCGGAGGGGAAGCCGGTGCCCGTCATGCGCGGAAGGTCAAGGTGTGTCATGGCTGCTGGCGAGAGGCCTCTCAGTGAGGTTCAGTTCCTGACCGTGGCGGAGGTCGCCTCGGTGATGCGAGTGTCGAAGATGACCGTGTACCGCTTGGTGCACAACGGACATCTGCCCGCGATCCGGGTGGGCCGGTCCTTCCGGGTCCCGGAAAACGCGGTGCACGAGTACCTCCGCGAGTCCTTCGTGGGGGTGGAATCGGCCTGAGAGCGAGGGGTCGGGAGCCCGTGATTACCCCTCGGGGGCACTCGGATTACAGGCTCAGAGCTCGGGCGGGTAGGCTAGGCCGACGTAGGTCGTGTGGGCCCCGACGCCCCGCACCGAATGAAGAGAAGTGAGCGAGGGTAGTCGTGGGCTCTGTTATTAAGAAGCGGCGCAAGCGGATGGCTAAGAAGAAGCACCGCAAGCTGCTCAAGCGCACCCGCGTCCAGCGCCGTAACAAGAAGTAAACGGCAGCTGTACGTGTTTTCCGCAGCCCCTCCACCATTCTGGTGGGGGGGCTGTGGTGCATGCTGGGGACTTCTTCGAGGGAGGCGCTGAGCTCGTGGGGAAGGTCGTGCTGGTCACCGGGGCTGCCCGGCAGCTGGGGGGCCGCTTCGTGCGGCGGATCCAGCGGGACCCGGAGGTGGAACGGGTCATCGCGGTCGACGCGGTGACCCCGCCGCACACGCTCGGCTCGGCCGAGTTCGTCCGTGCGGACATCAGACAATCGGCCATCGCCCGGGTGCTGGCCGAGAACTCCGTCGACACGGTGGTCCATCTCGCGGTCACCGGGGGAGCGGCGGCGGGCGCGGGCTCCGGCTCGTACAGCACCGTCAAGGAAACCAACGTCATCGGGACGATGCAGCTCCTGGGAGCCTGCCAGAAGTCCCCGACGGTGCGGCGCCTCGTGGTGAAGTCCAGTACCAGTGTGTACGGCGGCACTTCGCGGGATCCGGCCGTCTTCACCGAGACCACGCAGCCGAAGTCGCTGCCCGCCGCCGGCTTCGCCAAGGACGCCGTCGAGGTCGAGGGGTACGTACGGGGCTTCGCGCGCAGGCGGCCCGACGTCGCGGTGTGCGTGCTGCGGTTCGCGAACATCCTCGGGCCCTTCGCCGACTCGGCGCTCGCCGAGTACTTCTCGATGCCGCTGATCCCGACCGTGCTGGGCTACGACCCGCGGTTGCAGTTCGTGCACGAGGACGACGTACTGGACGTGCTGAGGCTGGCCTCGCAGACCAGCGGGCCCGGCGGGCTCAACGGGACCTTCAACATCGCCGGTGACGGCGTGCTGCTGCTGTCGCAGTGCGCGCGGCGGCTGGGGCGGCCGACGGTGCCGCTGCTGCTGCCCGCGGTGACCTGGGTGGGCGCGGCGCTGCGGGCGGTCGGGGCGACGGACTTCTCGCCCGAGCAGATAAGGCTCCTCACGCACGGGCGGGTCGTGGAGACCACGCAGATGCGGCAGGTGCTGGGGTTCGAGCCGATGTACACGACCGCCGAGACCTTCGCCGACTTCACGCGGAGCCGGGGAGGCGGGCTGCTGCCGCCGGAGCGGGTGGCGCGGGCCGTGGACCGGGTGGCGGGGCTGCTGGACGTGCACATGGACGTGAACGGCGTGGACGTAGAGGCGAGTGCGGGGCCTGTGGCTGAGGGAGCGAAGCGATAGTGGCGGACGCCAAGGTCATTCCGTTCGACGAGGACCGGCCGCGACGGCGGTCCTCGCCCGCCCGGCGGGTACGGGTCGCGCCGGAGGCGCCGCTCGCGCCCGTCGCGGCGGAGCCGGCCGGGCCGGAGCGGGTGGTGGAGGCCGTACCGGAACCGGTGGTGGCGGGAGACGGCTGGGACCGGCGGATCGCCGGCGGGCTGGCGTTCCTGCGGCGCCGGATCACCGGGGAGTACGAGGTCGACGACTTCGGCTACGACAAGGAGCTGACGGACCAGGTCCTGATGTCCCTGATGCGGCCGCTGTACGACAAGTACTTCCGGGTCGAGGTCAAGGGCATCGAGAACATCCCGAAGGAGGGCGGCGCGCTGATCGTGGCGAACCACTCCGGGACGCTGCCGCTCGACGGCCTGATGCTCCAGGTCGCCGTGCACGACCAGCACCCGGCGCAGCGGCACCTGCGGCTGCTGGCGGCGGACCTGGTGTTCATGCTGCCCGTGGTGAACGAGCTCGCGCGGAAGGCCGGGCACACGCTGGCGTGCGCCGAGGACGCGCAGCGGCTGCTGGAGGCGGGGGAGCTGGTGGGCGTGATGCCCGAGGGCTTCAAGGGGATAGGGAAGCCGTTCGGAGAGCGGTACAAGCTCCAGCGGTTCGGGCGGGGCGGGTTCGTGTCCACCGCGCTGCGGGCGGGGACGCCGATCGTGCCCTGCTCGATCGTGGGGGCGGAGGAGATCTACCCCATGATCGGGAACTCGAAGACGCTGGCGCGGCTGCTGGGGATCCCGTACTTCCCGATCACTCCGACGTTTCCGCTGCTGGGGCCGCTGGGCGCGGTGCCACTGCCGACGAAGTGGACGATCCAGTTCGGGGAGCCGATTCCGACGGACGGCTACGCGGCGGAGGCGGCCGAGGACCCGATGCTGATGTTCAACCTGACGGATCAGGTGCGGGAGCAGATCCAGCACACGCTGTACAAGCTGCTGGTGCAGCGGAGGTCCGTCTTCTTCTGACCCGTACGGCTTCTGACGCGCCGTTCGTGCGCGCCCTTGGGGCTGGACGCGGCAAACCCCCGGTGGGGCTGGATGGCATCCAGCCCCACCGGGGGTTTTCGCTCTGCGGTGCTACTCGGCGTCTTCCGCCTTGATGCCCAGGCCTGGGAGGAGGCCTGGGAGGAGGGGCGGGAGGGTGATGTCCGGGCGGGCGGGGGGCGGGGCGCTGCCGGACTCGGACGGGGTGGACTGGCCCGTGGGCGGATTGAGCAGGTTGCCCGTGCCGCCCAGGAGACCGCCGCCGTCCGGGGGCGGGGTCTTCGCGGAACCCGAGGCCGACGGTGCGGGGGCCGCGGACGGGGTGCCCGCGGGGGGCGTCGCCTGCTGCTTGCCCGCCGGAGAGCTCGGCTTCGTGGAAGGGCCGGAGCCGCGGGTCTGTTCCGGAGGCTTCGGAAGCAGACTCTGGAGCGGCGCCACGTCTTGGTCTATGGCCTGGAAGACCGACTCCACCTCACCGCCCACGTCGGTGAGCTGCGCCGGGAGGTTGCCCCGGAGCTTGGCCCACGCGTCCCGGTGTGAACGGGAGAACGAGGACAGCGCCTGGATCGGGCCGAGCGAGCCGTCCCGTTCGTAGGCGGCCTGGAGCAGCCGGTGGCCCTCCGAGGCATCGTGCTTCATGCCCGCGAGGGCTCGGCGGATCGCGCCGAGCGACTCGTGGTCGAGTGCGCCGAGACGGCCGCGCTCCATGAGCCGGCGGGCCTCCGACAGGCGGTTCGAGGCCTGGTCGAGATAGAGCTCGCCCCGGTCCGAATCGTCGTCGGCCATCCCGAGCCGGATGTCCTCCATGCCCCGCTTCACGGGGTACAGGTGGTCACCCGGCAGGGCGTCCGTGCTGGCAGCGGCCACTCCGCTGAAGGCCCCCGCGGCCACACCTACGGTGAGACCGCCCGCCGCGATGCCCTTGGACCAGCGGGAGCGGGGCCGCAATTTCCGGAGCGAGGTCGCCCGGTGGGCGCCGCGGCCGGTCCGCTGTTCGGGCACTTGAGGGTCGGCGGCCACGCCGCCCCCGGCCCTCTCTTCCATCACCTTGGCTTCCATGGCGGCAATGAGCTGGGCTCGTTGCACCACTTTGACCTCGGGGTCCAGCACCGGGCGCGGCATTCTTTCGCCGAGCACGCTCGCCAGGGCCAACAACCGGTCGTGGTCGGCAGGTTCGGCAGGTGCCTCGGACTGCTCGGCCGCCGGGTCCGGTTCCGAAAGGTCGGACGGGGTCCGCTCCTCCAGGGCCTGGGCGAAGGCGTTCGCCCGCCGGTGCGGAGTCACGTTCGCGATCACTGGCGGCACCTCCTCTCGTCATGACGATCGACTCCCCAAGGTGTCCGGAAGGTTGCCTTCCTTGAGCACGTCCACACTTTCGAGTGAGCGGCTTCGGGCAGGGCTTGTCCACAGGGAGCCTGCATTCCCCACAACGAGCGGCGCGGCACTTGGGTTACGGACGAAGGATGATCGGACCACAGCGTCGTTGGATTCGACGGTGGCATCGGTGGCATCGGTGCCGTCGGGGGTGTCGGTGTCATCAAGGTCATCAGGGAGGGGTACCGGAATGTGAGAGGAGGGCGGCGTCAGCGGGCGTCGTCGGGGAGCAGGCGGGCCAGGGTGCGGACCGCCCGGTACTGGAGGGTCTTGATGGCACCCTCGTTCTTTCCCATCACCCTGGCCGTCTCGGCGACCGAGAGGCCCTGCAGGAAGCGCAGGGTCACGCACTCCTGCTGCTGCGGATTGAGTTTCCGTACGGCTTCCAGCAGGGCCGCGTTGGAGAGGGACTCCAGGACGGAGTCCTCGGGGGACCGTTCCACCTCGTTGGCGTCGAGCATTTCACCGGTGGTGACTTCCAGGCGGAAGCGGCTCGACTTGAAGTGGTCGGCGACCAGGTTGCGGGCGATCGTCACGAGCCAGGCGCCGAAGTCGCGGCCCTGCCAGGTGAAGGTGGAGATGCGGCGCAGCGCGCGCAGGAAGGTCTCGCTGGTGAGATCCTCCGCGGTCGCCTTGCCGCCGACGCGGTAGTAGATGTAGCGGTAGACGGTGTCGCTGTACTGGTCGTACAGGCGACCGAAGGCGTCGGCCTCGCCGGCCTGGGCGCGTTCGACCAGGTCCATCATGCGGGCCTGGTCACTGTCCGCGGTGGGGCGGCGGGCGGCGGGCGCGGTGGTCCCGGCGGCTGCGCCCCCGGCGGACGAGCCGCCGGCGCGACCGCGTCTGCCCACCGTTGCTCCGCCGTCGGTCAGGGCATAGCAAGGACCGGCCGGGCCGAGTCCGGCGGGGACCGCGGTGGCGAATGCGGGGGCGGTGTACGCGGTGGGGACGAAGCCGCGCAGCTGGTCGAGGACCGTTGCGCGCAGCGTAGCCAGGCCCGAGGCGTCAACCCCGACAGGTGGGTACACGGGACTCCCAGAGGCAGAGCTTCCATCACGTGCAGTGCGGGACCGTTCACCCGTCGTGGCGACAGATGGCGGTGGCATGCGTTTGAGGAGAATAACGCTTCGTACAGGCAGCGCTACACCCAGTTGCTCAAATCACCGGTTACGACACTTCTGTTGCGTGTCGAGGGCATATTCAGGCACAGATGGTGATCGATTCTTGATCACTTGGATGCGCGGAATGCCTGCTTCCACGGTGGCTCGCGACCGAGTAGGGCAGGGCGGAGTGCCGCACCGGAGGTGCGGGTAGAGGTGAGCGAATGCCCCGGGCGGGGGAGGGTGCCGGGCCTGGTGGGGCGGGAGGCCGGGCAGGGCCCCGTAGCCGCTACTTGCGGCGGCGGTGCAGGGCGAGCGCGGCGGCCGTGCCGCCCGCGATCGCGCCGACGCCCGCGGCGGCCGGGACGCCGATCTTCACGGCCTTGCGGCCGGTCCGATAGTCGCGCAGGCGCCAGTCCTTGGCGCGGGCATGCTTGCGCAGTTTTGTGTCGGGATTGATCGCGTACGGATGTCCGACCAGCGACAGCATCGGAATGTCGTTGTGCGAATCGCTGTACGCGGCGCAGCGCGCGAGGTCGAGCCCCTCGGCGGCCGCCAGGGCGCGGACCGCCTCCGCCTTGGCGGGGCCGTGCAGCGGCTCGCCGACCAGCCGGCCGGTGTAGACGCCGTCCACGGACTCGGCGACGGTGCCGAGGGCTCCGGTCAGGCCGAGCCGGCGGGCGATGATCGTGGCGGTCTCGACGGGGGCGGCCGTGACGAGCCAGACCTTCTGGCCGGCGTCGAGGTGGGCCTGGGCCAGGGCGCGGGTGCCCGGCCAGATCCGCACCGCCATGTATTCGTCGTAGATCTCCTCGCCGATGGACATCAGCTCGGAGACCCGGTGTCCCTTGACGATGGACAGCGCGCTGTCGCGGGCGTCCTGCATGTGCTCGGGGTCCTCGACCCCGGCGAGCCGGAACCAGGCCTGCTGCCAGGCGAAGCGGGCGAGCTCGCGGCGGCGGAAGAACTCCCGCTTGTAGAGGCCGCGGCCGAAGTGGAAGATCGCGGCGCCCTGCATGACGGTGTTGTCGAGGTCGAAGAAGGCGGCGGCGAGGTCGTCGCCGGCGACGGGGAACTCGGGTTCGGCGGGCTCCTGCGGGGCTTCCGGCTCCGCTTCCGCCGCGCGTTCCGCCGTGCGTTCCGCTTCCGTCGTTCCGGGGAGGCCCCGGCCGTCCAGCGGTTCGTCGGCCAGCGCGGTCTTGCGGGCGGCCTCGGCCGAGGCCTCGCCTGCCAGCACGCTCCGCGCGGTGGCGGAGCGCCTACGGGGGGTGAGCCATCCCAGAGCGGCCATGACGCGAGCATAGCCACTGTGTTCGGGAGTTCCCGAACCGATGGGAATCGGCGGTGTGAACTCTTCGGTCCGCCGGCCCGAACCGAAAAGGCGCGGGCTCGGGCCCGTAGGCGCGCGGGCGCGGGAGAATGGGTGCATGAGTCCCTTGCTGCGCCGTGCCGAAAAGAAGCGTCCGGAGGAGCGGTTGGTCACGCTCATCGGGAAGCCGGGGTGCCATCTCTGTGATGACGCCCAGGAAGTCGTCGAGAAGGTCTGCGCCGAGACGGGTGCACAGTGGGAGAAGAAGGACATTTCGCAGGACGAGGAGTTGTACCGCCTGCACTGGGAGCAGATTCCGGTCGTGCTGGTGGACGGAGAGCAGCACACCTTCTGGAGGGTGAACCCTGACCGGCTCCGACGGGCATTGCAGGCTTGAGCCGTCGGGCGGTTACCATCATGGGCGATTTATGGGGTCTCGGGGGCGTATTGGTGAGGAGTGTGTTCCGTTTTGCCCCCTTCGGGAATTGAACGGGTTCGGCGTGTGATCCGTTCCCGGCCCGTACGCCCAAGGCGCGTGACCCCGGTCACTTTGCTCGGACAAAGCGGACACAATCTTTGTGCACGCGTTCACAAAGACATAGCCTGCATTCGACGGGGTGGTCCTGGGACAAGTGGCCACCTGCAGCCCCGCTCATCCCGCAGGAGCATCGTGGCAACTGGCCGAACTCACCGACCGGCGACCCGCAGCCGAGGTATTCCCGAGGCCACTGTCGCCCGGCTTCCGCTGTACTTGCGTGCCCTCACCGCGCTCTCCGAGCGATCGGTGCCCACGGTGTCCTCCGAGGAGCTGGCCGCGGCCGCCGGAGTCAACTCCGCGAAGCTCCGCAAGGACTTCTCCTACCTCGGTTCCTACGGGACCCGCGGGGTCGGGTACGACGTGGAGTACCTCGTCTACCAGATCTCCCGCGAACTCGGGCTGACCCAGGACTGGCCGGTCGTCATCGTCGGCATCGGCAACCTCGGCGCCGCGCTGGCCAACTACGGCGGTTTCGCCTCGCGCGGTTTCCGCGTGGCGGCGCTCATCGACGCCGACCCGGCCATGGCCGGCAAGCCCGTCGCCGGCATGCCCGTACAGCACACCGACGACCTGGAGCGGATCATCGAGGAGAACGGCGTCTCGATCGGGGTCATCGCGACCCCGGCGGGGGCCGCCCAGCAGGTCAGCGAGCGGCTCATCGCCGCCGGGGTCACGTCCATCCTGAACTTCGCGCCGACCGTGCTCTCCGTGCCCGAGGGCGTCGACGTGCGCAAGGTCGACCTGTCGATCGAGCTCCAGATCCTGGCCTTCCACGAGCAGCGCAAGGCCGGTGAGGAAGCGGCCGCCGCCGCTGCCGCCGGTGGTTCCGCCGCGGGCACCGGCACCGGTGCGGCTCCGGCCGCAGCCGTCGTGCCGCCCGCCGGACGGGCCGCCGCCGTCGCGCGCAAGGGCGGACCCGACGGGGACGTCCCGGCGGTGATGCCGGCATGAGTCTGCTCGTCGTAGGGCTGAGCCATCGCAGCGCGCCCGTGAGCGTGCTGGAGCGCGCTTCGCTGGCCGCCGATGCCAAGGTCAAACTGCTGCACGACACGTTGGCCGCGGAGCCGGCTGTGGAGGCGGCGGTGCTCGCCACCTGCAACCGGATCGAGCTGTACGCGGACGTGGACAAGTTCCACGCCGGCGTCGCCGAGCTGTCGACGCTGCTGGCGCAGCACAGCGGGGTGGCTCTGGAGGAGCTCACTCCTTATCTGTACGTGCACTACGAGGACCGGGCCGTCCACCATCTCTTCTCGGTGGCGTGCGGGCTGGACTCGATGGTGGTCGGCGAGGGACAGATCCTCGGGCAGATCAAGGACGCGCTGGCGCTGGGGCAGGAGCTCCACACGGCCGGGCGGCTGATCAACGACCTCTTCCAGCAGGCGCTGCGCGTCGGCAAGCGGGCGCACTCCGAGACCGGGATCGACCGGGCGGGGCAGTCGCTGGTGACCTTCGGGCTGGAGCAGCTCGCCGTGCGGGTGCCGGTGGAGGAGTGGGCCGCGGGGAAGCGGGCGCTCGTCATCGGAGCCGGGTCGATGTCCTCGCTGGCGGCGGCGACGCTGGCGCGGGTCGGCGTCGCCGAGGTCGTGGTCGCCAACCGGACCGCCGAGCGGGCGGAGCGGTTGGCCGAAATTCTGGTTGCCTCGGGCACCGGGGTTACGGCTTCGGCCATTGCGATGTCCGGTGTCGCCTATGAGCTGGCTCGGGTCGATGTCGTCGTGTCCTGTACGGGTGCCACTGGCTTGGTGCTGACCGGGGACGACGTGGCCGCGGCCATGGGGGAGCGCCCTGCGGGGGCTGTCCCCTACCCGCCCTTCCCTCATCCCCCAGCCTCCGGCCGGGGGGGCCCCCAGCCGGAGCTTCGCCCCGGACCCGATGCGGGTGCGGCGCCGTTGCCGGGGACCAGTCCCCGGACCCCTGCGCCTCAAACGCCGGCGGGGCTGGATTTGGCCGGGGCCGACGCCGCGCTCGTCGCGCGGCTGGCCGTGCTGGCGGCCGGGGGGCGCAGGATCGCCGATGCCGGGGCCGTGCGGAGCAAGGTCGTCGTCGAGGAGCGGGACGGGTGTCCCGTCGGGCTCGAGGCGCCGGCTTCCGATCCGGGGCGGACCGCCGACGGGCGGGCCGCGCTGGCCGGGGTGGACGCCGGCTCGCTGGAGCTGCACGGGACCTGGGCCGACCAGGGCGAGGCGGCCGCGCAGCGGCAGCAGCCGCGCAGGAGCGTACGGAGCCAGGACGGCGCGCCCGTAGGGCTCGCGCTGCTCGACCTGGCCATGCCGCGCGACATCGACGCCGCCGTGCACCGGATCCCCGGAGTGCGGCTGGTGGACATCGAGTCGCTGGCCGAGGCGAGCGCCGATGCGCCCATGGCCGCCGACGTCGACGCCGTGCGCGCGATAGTGGCCGCGGAAGTGGCCGCCTTCGGGGCCGCCCAGCGGGCCGCGCACATCACGCCCACCGTGGTCGCCCTGCGCGCCATGGCCGCCGAGGTCGTCGCCATGGAAGTGGCGCGGCTCGACGGACGGGTACCCGATCTCGACGAGCGGCAGCGGGCTGAAGTGACTCAGACCGTGCGGCGCGTCGTAGACAAGCTCCTCCACGCGCCGACCGTGCGCGTCAAGCAGCTCGCGAGCGAGCCCGGCGGCGCCGGGTACGCCGAGGCGCTGCGCGAACTCTTCGATCTCGACCCGCAGACGGTGGCCTCCGTCAGCCGGGCCGACGAGGCTGACAAGAACCACGACTCAGGACGGGCATCATGAATCCACGTCTCGACCAGCCACTGAGGCTCGGCACGCGGCGCAGCAAGCTGGCCATGTCCCAGTCCGGGCATGTCGCCGAGGCGGTACGGGCGATCACCGGCCGACCCGTCGAGCTCGTGGAGATCACGACCTACGGTGACGTGTCCCGCGAGAGCCTCTCGCAGATCGGCGGCACCGGCGTCTTCGTCACCGCCCTGCGCGAGGCCCTCGTGCGCGGCGAAGTCGACTTCGCCGTGCACTCGCTGAAGGACCTGCCCACCACGCAGCCCGCCGAGCTCGTCATCGCGGCCATGCCGCAGCGCGAGGACCCGCGCGACGCGCTCGTCGCCCGCGACGGCCTGACCTTCGAGCAGCTGCCCGACGGTGCGCGCATCGGCACCGGTTCGCCGCGGCGCAGGTCGCAGCTGCACGCCTACGCCAAGTCGCTGGGCAAGGTCATCGAGACCGTCGCCATCCGCGGCAACGTCGACACCCGGATCGGCTTCGTGCGCAGCGGTGAGCTCGACGCGGTCGTGCTGGCCGCCGCCGGGCTCAACCGGATCGGCCGCGGCGACGAGGCAACCGACCTGATCTCCGTGGACAACATGCTGCCCGCGCCCGGCCAGGGCGCCCTGGCCGTGGAGTGCCTGGCGTCCGAAACGGACCTGATCTCCGCGCTCGCCGAGCTCGACGACCCGTACACCCGGGCCGCCGTGACCGCCGAACGCGCCCTGCTCGGCGCCCTGGAGGCCGGCTGCAGCGCCCCCGTGGGCGCGCTCGCCGACCTGTTGGCCGACGGGCAGACTGTCAATGAGATGCGCCTGCGGGGAGTCGTGGGAACCCTCGACGGTTCCACGCTGGTGCAGCTGTCCACCACCGGTCCCGTGCCCCAGTCGTACGACGAGGCCATGGCGCTCGGCCGCGAACTCGCGGACGAGATGCTGGCCAAGGGCGCGGCCGGTCTGATGGGGGAGCGGTCGCTTTGAACCCCACAAGCCCAACCACCTCCGCGTTTCCGTCCGTCGCCGTCCAGGGGCACGTCACCTTCCTCGGTGCCGGCCCGGGCGACCCGGGACTGCTGACGCTTCGCGCCGTGGAGGCGCTGGCCGCCGCGGACGTACTGATCGCGGAGCCCGAGGTGCTCGAGGTCGTACGTACGCATGCGCGCGCGGGGGTGGACACGCCACAGCTGACGGTTGCTGACGAGAAGTCAGCAGCCGCCGGTGTCCCGGTCATCCGAGATGCCGCCAATCTTGTCATGGAGGCCGCGCGCTCCGGCAGGCGGGTCGTCCGTGCCGTCACCGGCGACCCCGGGCTCGACGGGAACGCGGCCGAGGAGATGCTCGCCTGCGCCACCGGCGGCATCCCCTTCGAGGTCGTCCCCGGCGTCGCGACCGCCGTCGGCGTGCCCGCGTACGCGGGTGTTCCGCTGGCCGGCAAGCAGGGTGCGGACGTGAGGTTCGTGAACGCGCGGACCGCCTCCGCGCGCTGCTGGAGCGAGGTGGGCGCCAGCGACGGCATCCTCGTCGTCTCCGCGACGCTGGAGACCGTCTCGGCGGCCGCGGCCGAGCTGATCGGCGCCGGGCGCAAGCCCGACACCCCGCTCACCGTGACCGTGGCCGGTACGACGACGCGCCAGCGCACCTGGAGCGCGACCCTGGGCACCATCGCCCAGGTCTTCAAGCAGGGCAAGATCCTTCCCTCGCCCGAGGGCGCGCGCTCCGTCATAGCCGTGGTCGGGGAGCACGGCGCCGTCGCGCGCCGCGAGGAACTGTCCTGGTTCGAGTCGAAGCCGCTGTTCGGCTGGCGCGTGCTCGTCCCGCGGACCAAGGAGCAGGCCGCCTCTCTCTCCGACCAGCTCCGCTCGTACGGCGCGGTGCCCCACGAGGTGCCGACCATCGCCGTGGAGCCGCCGCGCACCCCGCAGCAGATGGAGCGGGCGGTCAAGGGGCTCGTGACGGGACGTTACGAGTGGATCGCCTTCACCTCGGTGAACGCGGTCAAGGCCGTGCGCGAGAAGTTCGAGGAGTACGGGCTCGACGCCCGTGCCTTCGCCGGCATCAAGGTCGCCGCCGTCGGCGAGCAGACCGCCGCCGCGCTGGTGGAGTTCGGCGTCAAGCCCGACCTCGTGCCCAGCGGCGAGCAGTCCGCCGCCGGACTGCTGGAGGACTGGCCGCCGTACGACCCGGTCTTCGACCCGATCGACCGCGTCTTCCTGCCGCGCGCCGACATCGCCACCGAGACCCTGGTCGCCGGGCTGATCGAGCTCGGGTGGGAGGTCGACGACGTCACCGCCTACCGGACCGTGCGCGCCTCGCCGCCTCCGCAGGACACGCGCGAGGCGATCAAGGGCGGCGGCTTCGACGCCGTGCTCTTCACGTCGTCGAGCACCGTGCGCAACCTGGTCGGCATCGCCGGCAAGCCGCACAACGTCACCGTCATCGCGTGCATCGGCCCGGCCACGGCCAAGACGGCCGAGGAGCACGGGCTCCGGGTCGACGTGCTGTCGCCGGAGCCGAGCGTGGGCAAGCTGGCGGAGGCCCTGGCGGAGTACGGGGCCGCGCGCCGCGAGGCCGCGAAGGAGGCCGGCGAGAGCGTGTACCGGCCGAGCGAGCGGCGGCCGGGGGCGCGCAGGCGTCGTACGACCTGATGTGCGGCTTAGGCCGTCTTGCTTGGTGGGGCCCGGGTGCGCGTGCACCCGGGCCCTACCCTTGTCCGGACTGTTCCCCACCGATCGATGCTCGAAGAGGCGACCTGAAGATGAGCGCGTACGGATCCTTCCCCGGCTCGCGGCCCCGTCGGCTGCGCACCACCCCGGCGATGCGGCGGATGGTCGCGGAGACCCGGCTGCACCCCTCGGACCTGATCCTCCCGGCGTTCGTCCGGGAGGGCATCAGCGAGCCGCTCGCCATCTCGGCGATGCCGGGCGTCGTCCAGCACACCCGGGACACGCTGCGGAAGGCAGCCGTGGAGGCGGTCGAGGCCGGAGTCGCGGGGATCATGCTCTTCGGCGTCCCGGCCGACGAGAACAAGGACGCGCGGGGCACGGCGGGCACGGAGCCGGACGGGATCCTCCAGGTCGCGATCCGCGACGTGAAGGCGGAGGTGGGGGACGATCTGGTGATCATGTCCGACCTGTGCCTGGACGAGTACACCGACCACGGCCACTGCGGGGTCCTGGACGAGCGCGGGCGGGTCGACAACGACGCGACGCTGGAGCGCTACGCGGAGATGGCGCAGGTCCAGGCCGACGCGGGCGTCCACGTGGTGGGCCCGAGCGGGATGATGGACGGCCAGGTCGGCGTCGTCCGCGACGCGCTGGACGAGACGGGCCACGAGGACGTCTCGATCCTCGCGTACACGGCGAAGTACTCCTCCGCCTTCTACGGTCCCTTCCGCGAGGCCGTCGCCTCCTCGCTCCAGGGCGACCGCAAGACCTACCAGCAGGACCCGGCGAACGCCCGGGAGTCGCTGCGCGAGCTGGCCCTCGACCTGGAGGAGGGCGCCGACATGGTGATGGTCAAGCCGGCCGGGCCCTACCTGGACATCCTCTACCGGGTCGCGCAGTCGGTGGACGTGCCGGTGGCGGCGTACCAGATCAGCGGCGAGTTCGCGATGATCGAGGCGGCGGCGGAGAAGGGCTGGATCGAGCGCGACCGGGCGATCCTGGAGACCCTGCTCGGCATCAAGCGGGCGGGCGCGGACACGATCCTGACGTACTGGGCGACGGAGGTCGCGGGCTGGCTGCGGGCTGATCGATAGGGGTACCCGCGTGACCGGCTGAGCCGGACGGCGGTCGGCACGGGCCGGGCCGGGCCGTACCGACTCGCATCGTGTCCCGGGCAGGCGCACCCTGGAAGCAGGGTGACCCCCTGGAGGTGATGGATCATGTCCACGCTCGTCGGGTGGCATGTGGAGCTCGAATTCACCGAGGAGGGCCACCGCACCAGTGCGGCGGCCCTGGTCAGACTCGGGGACGGCTCCGAGATACGGGCGCACGGCTACGCCATGCGTCACCCCTCCGACCCGGAGCAACTGAGGGTCGGGGAAGAGATCGCGGGCGCTCGCGCGCTCATGGACATCGCGTCCCAGATGTTGCAGAAGGCGCATTCGGAGATCGACGAGGCGACGGGTCGGCACTCGTACCCTCTGCACTGAAGCGTCGAGATCCGGGCGCGGTGCGCTGTGTTGGCGCACCGCGCCTGCCCGCGCCTGCCGGCGGCTACCGCGTCCGCCGTTCGAAGACGAAGGCGGCGAGGGCCACGGACACCACGCCGATGGCCGCGCACCACGCCAGGGCCACCCAGGGGGCGTCGCCCGCCGGCTGGGCCAGGAGCAGGGCGCGGAGGGACTCGATCACCGGGGTCAGCGGCTGGTGGTCGGCGAAGCCGTGGAGCCAGCCGGGCATGGTGTCGATGGGGACGAAGGCGCTGGACGGGTACGGCAGGAACATCATCAGAAAGGTGAAGCCGCCCGCCGCCTCCGGTGTGCTGGCGAGCAGCCCGAGCGTCGCGGCCAGCCACGAGATCGCGGTGATGTACGCGACCAGCAGCGCGGCGGCGGCCAGGTAGCCGGACGGCGAGGCCTGGGGGCGGAACCCGATGGCGAGGGCGACGGCCAGGACCAGGCCGGTGGATACGAGGTTGCGCAGGACGGAGGCCGCGACGTGCCCGGCCAGGATCGGGACGCCGCCGATGTCCAGGGACCGGAAGCGGTCGATCACGCCTTCCTTCATGTCGGTGGCGACGCTGACGGCGGTGCTCGCCGCGCCGAAGCCCGCGCAGAGCAGCATCGCTCCCGGGACCACGTAGGTCACGTAGGCCGTTCCGGTGTCGATGGCTCCGCCGAAGAAGTAGACGAAGATCAGCATCAGCATGACCGGCAGCATCAACGCCGTGATCAGCACGTCCGGTTGGCGGCTGCTGATGCGCAGGCTGCGCCCGGTGAGGGCGTGGGCCGCCCCGAAGACGCCGGGGCGGGTCGGGGGAGCCGTGGGGCCGGCCGCGATGGTCGGTGCGGCGGCGGTGGGTGCGGAGGTGGTCACGGAGCGGCTCCCGTCAGGGTGAGGAACACGTCGTCGAGGGTGGCGCCGCGGACCGAGAAGCGGTCCACGGCCGTGCGGTCCGGGTCGAGTTCATCGAGCAGGGACCGGACGTGGGCGGCGCTGCCGTCGGTGGGCAGGCTGAGGCCGAGGTCCTCCGGCGCGAGGGTGAGCCCCTCCGAGGAGGTGCTGTCCTGCGCCGTGAGGCGGGCCGCGCGCGGGGTCAGAGCGTCGTAGGCGGCCCGGCTGGCGAGGGTCAGGTCGAGGCGGTGGCCCGCCACGCGGGACTTGAGCTCCGCCGGGGTGCCCTCGGCGGAGATCCGCCCGCCGGCCAGGACGGCCACGCGGTCGGCGAGCCGGTCGGCCTCCTCCAGGTACTGGGTGGTGAGCAGCACGCTCGTGCCGTCGGCGCGCAGTTCCCGTACGAGTTCCCACAGGTCCTGGCGGCTGCGCGGGTCGAGTCCGGAGGTCGGCTCGTCCAGGAAGATCACCTCGGGCCGGGCGACCAGGCTCGCGGCGAGGTCGAGGCGTCGGCGCATGCCGCCCGAGTAGCTCTTCGCCGTGCGCCCGGCGGCCCCGGTGAGCCCGAAGCGGTCGAGGAGTTCGTCGGCGCGGGCCCGGGCGGCGCGCGGCCGCATTCCGTGGAGCCGGCCCATCATGCGGAGGGTCTCGGCGCCGGTCTGGAGGTCGTCGACGGCCGCGGACTGCCCGGTGAGGCTGATGCGGCGGCGTACGAGGGCCCGCTCGGACGCGATGTCGTGGCCCGCGACCCGCGCGGTGCCGGAGTCGGGCTCGGTGAGGGTGGCGAGGATCCGGACGGTGGTGGTCTTCCCGGCGCCGTTGGGGCCGAGGAGTGCGAGGACGCTGCCGCGCGGGACGGCGAGGTCGATGCCGTCGAGGACGCGCAGGGCGCCGTAGGACTTGGTCAGGGCAGTGGCGTGGATGCCGAAGTCGTCCATGCCGGACTCCGTTCGTATTCCGGTTCTGCGTATGGGCTACGCGCTACTGTGTAAGTAATACACAGAACTAGGATGTGCGTCAACGACTCACGACGAGGGGAGGGGGCGGCGATGGCGGAAGAAGAAGACGACGGGACCGGGCTTCCGGCGAGCCTGGCGATGGCCTGGGGCCTGCGCGAACGCCCCGGCAAGGGCCCCCGCCCCACCCTGACCCTCCAGCGGATCGTGGGCGCGGCGGTGGCGCTGGCCGCCACGGAGGGGATGGACGCCGTCTCCATGGGCCGGGTGGCCAAGGAGCTGGGCGTCTCGACGATGTCCCTCTACCGGTACGTCACGGCGAAGGAAGAGCTCTACATCCTGATGTCCGACGCCGGAGTCGGCACCCCGCCGCCGCTCCCGCCGGACGCGGACGGCTGGGACTGGCGGGAGCTCCTGTCGCACTGGGCGTACGCGCAGCGCACGCTCCTCATGACCAAGCCGTGGATCCTGCGCATCCCGATCACGGCTCCGCCGGCCACCCCGAACCAGCTCGCCTGGATGGACCGCGGACTCGCCTCCATGGCCGGGACCGGCCTGCGGGAGAGCGAGAAGCTCTCGACGATCATCCTCGTCGGCGGCCTCGTACGGAACGAGGCGACGATGGCCGCGGACATGATGGACGCCATCGTGAAGTCCGGGGTCTCACCGGACAAGGTCGTCGGCCAGTACGTACGCACGCTGCGGCTGCTCACCGGCCCGGACACCCATCCGGCGGTGACCCGGCTGCTGGAGTCCGACGCGTTCACCGGCTCCGACGAGCCGGACTTCCAGTTCCGCTTCGGCTTGGGGCGCCTGCTGGACGGGCTGGCCGAGCTGATCAGCGAGCGGTCCACTCCGTAAGGGCGGCCCAGGCGGCGGGGGCCAGGTCGAGCACGGGGCCGTGCGGGACCTTCGAGTCGCGGACGTGGACCTGGGTCGCGCAGGTGGCGACCTCTACGCAGGCGTCACCCTCGTCGCTGCTGTAGCTGGACTTGCGCCAGGCGACGGCCACCTCCAGGCACTGGCCGCCATCGCTGCCGCTGTAGCTGGACTTGAACCACTTCAGTGCGGTGGTGGCGCTCATGTCTCTCCTAGCAGGCGGTCCAACAGGCCCCGCGTCTGCTCGGTGTTGAGGGCCTGAGTCCGCAGCATTGCATACCTGCGTGCCAGGATGCTGACCTCATTCGGGTCCGAGATGAGGTGGCTGCCGCGTTGGCTTTCGGCGTAGCCGAGGTACTGATGGTCATGCGTCTCCAGGAGCGTGAACGGGCCGTCAAGTGCGGCGTGCGACGTGCGTCCCAGTGGCATCGCCTGGAGGCTCAGGTCCGGAAGGTCCGCGCATGCGCGCAAGTGGCGCAGCTGCTCCGCGTGCACTTCGTCCCCGCCCAGCCGGTCCCGTAGGACCGCCTCCCAGACGACGAAGCTCAGCGTCGGCGGACTGGCGCGGTGCAGGATCTGCTGGCGCCCGATGCGCGAGGCGGTCAGCGAGGCGATCTCCGCCTCCGGGTGGGCCGGGACGCGGCAGGTGAAGACGGCCCGGGCGTAG
Source organism: Streptomyces sp. GQ60 (assembly GCF_059758875.1). Lineage (NCBI taxonomy): Bacteria > Bacillati > Actinomycetota > Actinomycetes > Kitasatosporales > Streptomycetaceae > Streptomyces > Streptomyces sp. GQ60. The sequence continues at coordinate 21,735 of NZ_JCAXEG010000001.1, forward strand.
GTCTCGGTCTGGAGCAGGCCCGGGACGACCTGGTTGTCGAACCAGGAGAGGGCGATCGCGCTGTACTCCAGGTCCATGTACTCCTCGGCCCAGGGCGGCGTCGCGTCCACGGCGGGCATCTCTTCGGCCGCCACGGTCAGCGTGCCCGGCAACCCCAGATGGTGGTCCATCAGCTCCGCGACGTTCGGCATCAGCGCCCGTCGCCCCTGCTCGATGGAGGCGATGGTCTCGGTGTCCAGGCGGACCAGCTCGCCGAGCTGTGTCTGCGTCAGGTTCTTGGCGAGCCGGGCCGCGGCCACCATCTTCCCGACCATCTTCATGGTCGTCGCGTTCGGCCGTGCGCGTTTCCTCGGTGGCATGACGATGAACTCCCCACCCTTGCGGCTGCACTACCCCGCGCCAACCCGTACTCATCACTGAGTACGGGTTGGCGCACTGCTCCACGCTAATCACGTAACGCGACGATCGGCGGGTGAACCTTCATACTCAACCCGCTCTGGTGCAGGAGCGCCTCTACCTGCGCTCACCCCAAACCGTCTGCGCCGCACGCCACTTCACACGTGACACCTTGGACGCCTGGGGCAGGGCCTCCCGGCGGGACGACCTGTTGCTCTGCGTGAGCGAGCTGGCGACCAACGCGCTGCGGTACGGGGTCCCGCGCGGGCGCGGCTACGTGCTGCGGCTGCTCACGTACGACGGGACCGTCCGCGTCGAGGTGCACGACAGCGGGCCCGGGCTGTCGCGGATCGGGGAGAGTCCGGCCGGGCGGGGGCTGGTCCTGGTCGGGGCGCTGGCCGATGCGTGGGGCGTGCTGCCCCGGGCGCCCGGGAAGGTCGTCTGGTGCGAATTCCGGGGGCTCGGCTGCTAGCTTCGGCTCCCTGGGCAGTTCGGCTGAGGGGGGTCAATGTCGGGTCCGCTGCGGTGGGTTGTGGTCGTCGGGGGGACGGGGATCGCCTTCCTGGTCGGGTTCCGGCTGGGGGTGTGGGACCCCTTCGGCTGGCTGCCGGAGAAGGACTCGGACCGGGTGTCGGCCGCAGCCGGGTTCGGCGGGGCCATGGCCGCGGTGTGCGCGCTGGTCGGCGGGTGGTGGGCCGGCGGCGGCGGGGAGAGCCCCCTGCGGCAGCGGGCCCGGGCCTCCGGTACCAGCCGGGTCACGCAGACCGGTGGCGGCGGCTCCGGCCCGGTGGACCAGCGGGCGCGCGCCGACGGGGACTCCCGCGTACAGCAGACGGCCGCCGGCGGCGGTGAGCAGCCGGATCCGGACCCCGCCCCGTGAACGCCGAGCAGCGGGCGCGGGCCGAGGGGCAGGCGCGGATCACGCAGGTGACGGTGGCGGGGGACTACGTCGCCCACCCGCCCGGAGCAGGTCCCGTACCCCTGCCCCCGGCCGCACCCGGCCTGCCCGCGCCGCCCGCCGCGCTCGTGGGACGGGACGGCTCGGTCAAGGCGCTCACGGACCTGCTCGACGAGGGCGGGTCTCCGGTGACGGTCGTGGCCGGGCTCCCGGGGGTCGGCAAGAGCGCACTGGCGGATGCGACGGCCCACCGGGCGCTGGAGTACGGGTGGTTCGAGGAGCGGGTGTTCTACCTCCCACTGCACGGTTACGCCCCGAACGGCGCGGTGAGCGGACCGCAGGCGGTGCGGGAGATGCTCCGGTACCTCGGCGTCGGGGACGCGGACGTGCCGCCGTCGCCGGACGGGCAGGTGGCGCTGTACCGGGCGCGGCTGGCCTCGCTGGCCCGGGCCGGGCAACGGGTGCTGATCGTCGCGGACGACGCCGGGGCGGTGTCCCAGGTGCAGGACCTCGTACCGCCCGACGGCACGCACCGGTTACTGGTGACCTCGCGGCACCGGCTGGTCGCGCCGGGCTTCGCCGCGCGGGTGGTCGGGCTGGACGAGCTGGCGGTGGAGCCCGCGGCGGAACTGATCGCCGGTGTGCTGCTGCGGACCTGGCCGGAGGATCCGCGGCCGGCGCGGGAGCCGGAGGCGCTGGCGCGGATCGCGGAACACTGCGGGCGGCTGCCCCTGGCCCTGACGGTGGCGGGGGCGCTGCTGGCGGGGGATCCGGGGCTGGCGGCGGGGGAGTTGGCGCGGGAGCTGGCGGAGGCGCGGAGCCGGCTGCGGAAGCTGCACGTCGACGGTGACGTGCCGGTCGGGGTCCGGGCCGCTTTCGACCTCTCGTACGCGAGGCTTCCGGCGGACCAGGCGCGGATCTTCCGGCTGTTGTCCCTGGTGCCGGGACCCGACTGCTCCACAGCCCTCGCCTGTGTGCTCGTGCAGAACGCGGGTGTGATCTCCGCCGAAGACCGTGCAGCCCTGAGGCCTTCCCTGGCCGCCCTTGCGGCGGCCAGTCTGCTGTCCGAGCAGCCGGTGGGATCGGGCCGGTGGCGCATGCACGACCTGGTACGGCTGTACGCGCAGGGCCGAGCGGAGGAGTCCGCGCTGGAGGACGGTCGGGAGGAGATCCTCGTCCGTCTCGTCGGTACTCTCCTCCGCAATACCGAGATGGCAGCACGCTCCTTGGGTACCGCCATGTCGGAGACCGGCGGCGAGACGTCGCCCTCCTTCGCTGCCGCACTGCACTGGCTGGAATCGGAGCGTGCGGTGCTCGTTGCGGCCGTTGGGTGGGCTGCGGAGATCGGTCGCCCCAACGCCGCCTTTCAACTGTCCGACGCGTTGGGGCCGTACCTCCTGCTCTACGGATACGCGCCGGACGGCGTGATCGTCGCGCGGAAAACGCTGGCCGTCGCACGGGCGACGGGTGATCTCCCCGCGGTCGGTACCGCTCTGAACAATCTCGGCAGCGCGCTCAACGACGCGTGGCAAACCGAGGAGGCGTTCGGGTCGCTGACGGAGGGGCTCGTCCTCTTCCGCGAGCTCGCTCTCAAGGGAGGGGAGGCCGACTCCCTGGACCTGCTGGCCTCTGCCTTCCTGAGGGCGGGGCGGTTCGAAGAGGCCAGAACGAGCAGCGAAGAGGCTCTGGCGTTGTACCGGGAGCTGCAGAACCGACGGGGCGAGGGGCTGGCCCTGATCCATCTCGCAAGCGCTCTGGACGAGCTGGGAGAGGTGGGCGAGGCCGTCGACGTATGTAGCGAGGCAGTGGAGCGCATGCGGGAGACCGGAGACCTGCACCGGGAGGTGACGGGACTCCACCTCCTCGCGGTGCTGCTCCGCCGGGCAGGGCGAAAGGAGGAGTCGCGGGCCGTACGGGAGAAGGTCATCGTGATGCTGCGCGGCCTCGGCCGGAAGAAGGGCGTGGCCCATGCTCTCGCCGGGCTCGCCGAAGGACAGGTGGAGGACGGCGAGCTGTCGGACGCACGGACGGATTATGGGAGGGCGCTCGCCCTTTTCGTGGATGCGGGGGACCTCCGTAATGAAGGAGCAACGCTCGGCGCGCTGGGGGTGATCGACCTGAGGGAAGGTCGGTTCGCGGATGCGCTGGTCGCGTGCGAAAGGGCGGACACACTGCTCTCCGGTACGGACGACAGGCGCAATGCGGCGATGGCGGCCATGGGCATGGGGATCGCGCTGGAAGGGCTGCACCGTGCGGCCGAATCCGCCGAGGCCTTCGAGCGGGCGGCTGCGCGGTTCGGAGCTTTGGGCGACGCGCAAAGAGAAGCGGTAACCCGAACGAAGGCCGGGCAGCTCCGCCGGATGCCGGGAACCGCACCCGCCGACCCCGGCACCACGCCCCGGCGCTGGTGGGATCGCCTCAGGTTGCCCCGCTCCCGCTGACCCGGGCCGCCAGGCGGGTCATCGCGGCCCGGAGTTCGCGTTCCGCGCCCAGGGGGACGATCGCCGCGCGGCCCGGGACGCGTACGCCGCCCGTCAGGGCCACGCGGGTGCCGCCTTCGGGGGTCGGGGCGGCGGCCATGCCGATGATCAGGAAGCGGCTCTGGAGCCAGCACCAGCCCGGGCGCAGGACGCCGTGGAAGTGGGCCCGCAGGCCGTACTTGCTCCGGGCCAGGGCCTCCACGCGGTCGCCCGTGACGCGGAGCACGCGCACGGTGCGCATGTCGGGCTGGAAGCGGCCGAACTCGCCCTCCAGGTCCGACATCACCGCCCAGACGGCCTCCAGGGGGGCGGGGAGGACCTGCTCGACGACCCGGGCCCCGGGGACGCCGGCCGCCATGACGCGCAGGCGGGCGACGGCGTCGACGGGGTACATCGTGTTCGCGTTCGTCATGAGGACCACGCCTTACGGAAGCTCGTACGGGCCCGGTGCAGCCGGGACTTGGCGGTGCCCGGCGGGACGCCGAGCAGGGCGGCGGCGGACTCCTCGTCGAGGCCTTCGACGTCACGGAGTACGAGGACGGCCCGGTGTGCGGGCGAGAGGCGGGCCAGGACGTCCTCGATGTCGGTGGCGAGCTGCGGGTCGTCCCGGGCGGGTACGTCGGACAGTTCGGCAGGGCGGTCGCGGCCCGCGCGCCGGGCGGTGCGGACGGCCTCGCGGACGGCGATGGACCGGACCCAGCCGTACAGGGTCTCCGGGTCGCGGAGGGAGCGCAGGGACCGGAAGACCGAGAGCAGGGCCTCCTGCGTGGCGTCCGGGCCGTCCGCGAGGGCGATCGGGTGGCAGATCCGGGCGACGTACGGGGTCAGGTGGTCGAGGAGGTCGTGCAGCGCGAGGGTGTCTCCGCCCCGGGCCGCGCGGGCGAGGGCGACTCCGCGGTCGCGGGCGGCGGGGGTGAGGGGCCCCGCGGCGGGGCCGCCGGGCGCGCTCACCGGGCCCGGGCCAGCCCGGCCGCGGCCCAGCCGAAGCCGAGGCAGGCGGGGGTGTACAGCGCGAGGTTGAGGGCGCGGAAGGGGCCGTCCGCCGGGCTGTCGAGGAGACCGGCGGCCCAGCCCAGGCCCGCGAGGCCCCGTACGGCCAGCCCGGCGGCGACGGCGGCCGTCACCAGGCGGGCGGGCCGCCCGCCCCGGCCGTGCGCGTGCGCGAGCACGGCGGCGGCCCCGGTCAGGGTGAGCGCGGCGAGCGGCAGGACGACGGGCGGGCCGAAGGACACCTCGGAGCCGAGCACGGCCAGCGACAGGGTCCGCTCGTCGGGAGCGGGCCAGGTCAGGCCCGTGGCCCAGTACAGGTGGATCAGCCCGTCGGCGGCGAGCAGCGCGGCGAGCGCCCAACCGGTGCGCCTGCGCGTCGTGTCCTTCATGGTGTGCCCCCTCGGTGGTGAAACGCTCCGGCACACCGAGGAGGGGGCCCACAGGGGAAACGTTCCCTGTGAGCCCCGTCACGCGAGGGGGTCGGGGTGTGAGTCCCGCTACCGCCGACTCAGGTGGTGGTGCGGCGGCGGTGGCGGCCGGTGCCGGCGACCAGGGCGGCGCCCATGGCCAGGGCCACGCCGGCTCCGCCGAGGGCCCAGGTCGAGGCCGGGCTGCTGCCGGTCTCGGCGAGGTGGCCGCCGGGGGGCGTGCCGGTGCCGGTACCCGTACCCGGGCCGGTGGTGTCGATCGGCGTGCCGCCGCCGTCGGGTCCCGGGTTGTTCCCCGGGTCGACGGGGTCAGGGTCGGCCGGGTTCGGGTCGACGGGGTTCGGGTCGGCCGCGATGATCTTCGACAGCTCGGGCGTCGAGGGGCTTACGACCTTCGCGGGGTCCAATTCCGTACCGAAGTGGTCGTCCGCACCACCGATCGCCCGCAGTCTGATCTGGCCGCCCGGAGCGTCCTTGGTGAAGCGGGCGCGCACCTTGAAGTCGAGGATCTCGCTGCCGATCGGGCCGCTCCAGAGGCTGAAGGACACGCTCCCGGGGTCCGCGGAGGAGTGCTTTACCGGCTCCCAGCCGTTCTTGCCGTAGAACTCGAGCTGTACGTGCTCGGGGTTCAGCGGGGAGGAGTCCAGTCGTTCCACCGCGAGGCCCAGATTGAACTTCTTCAAGTCCAGTATGTGGGTGGCGTTGTTGGCCTCGATGCGGACCTCCTGCCAGTCGCCCCCCGCCTTGAAGCCTTCGGGCACGCGGTCCAGTGAAAGGTACGGACCCGTGACTTCCACGGGCTTGTCGGGAGACGCGCCGAAGATCTTCGTCCTGTAGGTGGTCGGCGGGGAAAAGGCGGTGCCACCGTCTTCACGGATGATCGTGCCTTCGGAGGACATCCTGAAGGTGGTCACGGCCGTGCCGACGTCGAAGCTGAGCCGTACGTCGACGGTGTGGACCGATCCGGCCGCGACGGATGCCTTCGTGCCGAGGTTGTACGCGTAGACCTCGTTGCCGGAGAGGGAGACCCACTCGCCGGGTACCCAGGACGAGTTCCCCGCCGCGTCGGTGACGCGGTACTCGAGGTTGACCTTCGTGGGGCTCAACTGGTCCAGGTGGTGCCAGAACTGGATCCGCGGGGTGTAGTCGGTGATCTCGGGGTTCGCCGAGTTGTCGACCGTCAGGGTCAGCGGGGTCCAACTGCCGTCGGGCTTGAAGCCCTCTTCCGGGATGCCGGCCAGGGTGACGGCCGGGCCCGCGAACGGAGAGTCCGGCGGGATGTCCTTGGTGTGCCCCGCCTCCCCGCCCGTCGCGGGCGGGTTGACCGGCGCGGGCGCCGGGGTTTCGGGCGTCGCCGCGGGCGGAGTCACGGGCGGAGTCGCGGGCGGAGCGACCGGGGCCGTCTCGGGCGCGGGCGCGGGCCCGGTCACCGGAGTGGTCTGACCGGTCTCCGGCTCGGTCTCCGGCTTGGCCTCAGGCGTCGGCTCGCCCCCCGGCGCCGCGTCGTCCTTCGGCGCGGCGTCCGGTACGGACACCGCCGGCTGCTGCTGTTCGTCCGCCATCGCGGGCGTGGTCATGAGGACCATCGGGCCGACGACCGCCGCGGCGGCCACGGTGGCTATGCGCTTGAATTTCATGCTTGGGTTCCCTCCCCTTTTGAACGTGGCCAGATTACGTGGGGTGGGAGGGATTCCGGTACGCAAATCGATCAGGGGACCGGCGAGATCCGCGGAGCACCTCGGGGAGGGGGATCGCAGGCGGAAGTGCCCTGTGAGCCCCCTCACAGGGGGGTGGTGGGTCCGTCAGTCGACGATCTCCGGCTTCGCCTTGATGACCGCGAAGACCGCGCCCTGGGGATCGGCCAGGACGGCCATGCGGCCGGCCGCCATGTCGAAGGCCGGGGCCATGACCGAGGCTCCGGCGCGCGTCGCGGCGGCCTGGATCTCGTCGACGTCGTCGGCGCTGAAGTACGGGATCCAGTTCGGCGGGGTCCCCGGCGGGAGGTCCTTCAGGTCCATCATTCCGGCCACCGCGCGGCCGTCGACCTGGAACTCCGTGTACCCCCCGGCCCCCGGCATCTCGGACGTGGCCGTGGTGACGGGGAGGACGGCGCCGTAGAACGCTCTCGCGGCGGGGACGTCACCGGTGCTCAGCTCGTTCCAGATGAGCGCGCCGTGCTCGTTGACGATGCCCGCTCCGTCGAAGGTGCCCGCCTGCCACAGGCCGATGACGGCGCCGGTCGGGTCGGCGATGACGGCCATCCGCCCGAGGTCCATGACGTCCATCGGTCCCATCACGACCGTGCCGCCCGCGTCGGTGACGGACTTGAGAGTGGCGTCGATGGCGTCCGTGGCCAGGTAGGAGGTCCACACGGTCGGGGGCATCGGGTCGGGGACGGTGCCGTCCGGGTTCATCGCCTTCATGATCCCGGCGACCGGCTTGCCCTTGAGGGTGCAGACGGAGTACCCGCCGGTCTCGGGCGGGCCGATCTCGCCCTGCCAGCCGAAGAGGTCGGCGTAGAAGTCGATGGCCGCCTGCTGGTCGGGTGCCATCAGGTCGATCCAGCAGGGGGTGCCGGGCTTGTAGGGGCCGTTCATGTCGGGCACGGGGCCCTCCGTCGGGGTGGTAGGGGATGGACGGGCCGTCCCCTACCCGGCCGGGGTGGCCGGAATCGGACCGTCTGGGTGAAGCGGGGGTGGGCGACGCGGTATCCGTCGCCAGAAGTGCTCGCCGACCCGAAGGTACGAGCCGCCCGCAATGGCCAGTCGCTGGAGGCCCATGTGCGGACCTTGCCGGAGGACCTGGCCCAGACGACTTCAGCGCAGGACGCGCTTGCCCGCGATGAACGCGGCGAGGTCGGTCACGCCGAGTACCCGGATGTCCTCGGAGGCGCCCGGAAGGGCATCCCGGTAGGCGGAAAGGTCACGGGGGTCGGAGGTGACGATGACGGCATGCGGATGCCTGGCCGCGATGACCACGGCGAGCGCGTCCACGGCGTCGGGCCGCTTTTCGGCCGGGATCGCGGCTGAGGCGAGGATCCGGCCGGCCCGCTTGGCGTCGTCCTCCACCTGACCGGCCAGGCACACACCGCACGACAGCGGTGCGGAGGAACGTACGCCGAACACCGTGCACTGGGGGACGGCGCGGGTCAGGGGGGTCCACTGGCCCGGTCGCCATGCCTGGGCCAGCACCGGCAGCGGTACGACCGGCGGGTGGTCCTGTTCGGTCAGGTACTGGTGGAGGCGTCTGGCGTGCTGTTCTCCACGGTCCAGCGCGACCAGCATGCCGGTGTCGTACACGAAGACGGGATTGCTCACGCGGCGGAGTCCCGTGCCTCGGGCGCGAGGGCCCGGGCGATGCCCGCCCGTACGGCGGCCATATCGGCCTCGTCGAACTCCTCGTCCTGGCCCTGCGGCGGAGACATCGCCTCGGTCGCCGCGATGTCCGCGTCGATGTCCGCGAAGCGGCGGGCGACGAGAACGTCCTGGTCGATCTGCCTCAGCACGGCCGCCGTGACGTACGAGGAGACGTCGATTCCCATCGCGTCGGCGTGCTCCTTCACTCTCGTGCGCAGCGCCGCGTCCATGCTGATGCTGAACCGCTCCTTGGTGGCCATGGAGTGAGCGTAGCACGGCGTGTTACGGGGAGCGGGGGGAATGGGGTCGGCCCCCGTCTTCCAATGGGAGACGGGGGCCGAAGATCTGATCAGTGCCCGGTGTCAGAGCTTCTCGGGCGTCCGGATGCCCAGCAGGGACATGCCCTTGCTGAGGGTGCGGGCGGTCAGGTCGCACAGGAACAGGCGGTTCTCGCCGACGACGAGCTCGGGCTCGGGCTTCACGACCGGGCACTGCTCGTAGAACGTCGCGAACAGCGAGGACAGCTGGTAGAGGTACGCCGCCACCTTGTGCGGGGCGTGCTCCGCGGCGGCCTCGGCGATGAGCTCGCCGAAGTGGTCCAGGTGCAGGCCCAGCGCGCGCTCGGCCGGCGCCAGCTCCAGCTCCGGGTGCGCGACCGGCTTGCGGTCGCCCGCCTCGCCCGCCTTGCGCAGGATCGACTTGATCCGGGCGTACGCGTACTGGAGGTACACGGACGTGTCACCGGTCAGCGAGACCATCTGGTCCAGGTCGAACTTGTAGTCGCGCGCGGCCGAGGTCGACAGGTCCGCGTACTTCACGGCGCCGATGCCCACGTACTGGCCGTTCTCGACGATCTCCGCCTCGGTCAGGCCGATCTTCTCCGCCTTCTCGCGGACCACGGCGGTCGCCCGCTCGACGGCCTCGTCCAGCAGGTCCACCAGCCGTACGGTCTCGCCCTCACGGGTCTTGAACGGCTTGCCGTCCTTGCCCAGCACGGTGCCGAAGGCCAGCTGCACGGCCTTGGTGTCCTCGTTCAGCCAGCCGGCGCGACGGGCCGTCTCGAAGACCATCTTGAAGTGCAGGGACTGCCGCGCGTCCACCACGTAGATCAGCTCGGTCGCGCCCAGCGTGCCCACCCGGTCGCGGATCGCCGAGAGGTCGGTCGCGGCGTAGCCGAAGCCGCCGTCGGACTTCTGGACGATCAGTGGGGTCGGGTTGCCGTCCGGGCCCTTGACGTCGTCGAAGAACACGCAGAGCGCGCCGTTGGAACGGACGGCCACGCCCGAGTCCTCCAGCAGCTTGCAGGTCTCCACCAGCATGTCGTTGTAGCCGGACTCGCCGATGACGTCGGGGTCCTGGATGTCCATGTCCAGCTTGTTGAAGACGGAGTAGAAGTAGATCTTCGACTCGTCCACGAACCGCTGCCACAGCGCCAGCGTCTCCGGCTCGCCGGCCTGGAGGTCCACCACCCGCGCCCTGGCCCGCGTCTTGAACTCCTCGTCGGAGTCGAAGAGCGTGCGCGAGGCCTTGTAGAGGCGGTTCAGGTTGGACATGGCCTCCTCGCCGGAGACCTCCCCGCCATCCGCGGTCTTGTGGTCCAGCTCGTGCGGGTGCTCCAGCAGGTACTGGATGAGCATGCCGAACTGGGTGCCCCAGTCGCCGATGTGGTGGCGCCGGACCACCTTCTCACCGGTGAATTCGAGGATCTCCACCATCGCCGCGCCGATGACCGCCGAGCGCAGGTGGCCGACGTGCATCTCCTTGGCCACGTTCGGCTGCGCGTAGTCGATCACCGTCGTGCCGGGGTTCGCGGCGAGCGGCACGCCCAGACGGTCGTCGGCGGCGCGGGCCGCCAGCGTCTCGACGATCGCCCTGTCCGTGATGGTGATGTTCAGGAACCCGGGGCCCGAGACCTCGATCTCCTGGATCAGGCCGGCGGTGTCGATGCCCTCGACCACGGTCGTCGCCAGCTCACGAGGGTTGGCCTTGGCCTTCTTCGCGAGCGCCAGGATGCCGTTGGCCTGGAAGTCGGCCCGGTCGCTTCGTCGCAGCAGCGGGTCGCTCGCACCGGCGTCCGGCAGGGCGGAGGCGAGTGCGTCGGCGACGCGCTGGTTGACGGAGGAAGCGAGGGAAGGGACCGAGGCCATGAGCTGCCGTTCCTGTGAGGTCGTGCTTGAGCTTGCACTTGGGGTTTCCGACAAGGACCGAGTATCCCACGCGGGGGCTGTCCACATCCCGGGATATACGGGGTGCCGGGCGGCGCCGATAACCCGCCGACAAACTGCGGAGCGCTCCCTTCCGTCTGGGAGAATGGCGAGAAGCCAGCATTCGAGATAGAAGGACGTGTCGTGGCTCAGAGCGCGCAGAGCAGCACCGAGACCGACTGGGTCTCCCGTTTCGCGGACGAGGTCATCGCCGAGGCGGAGCGCCGAGCCCCGGGCAAAGCCGTCGTCGTCGCGTCCGGCCTCTCCCCCTCCGGCCCGATCCACCTGGGCAACCTCCGTGAGGTCATGACCCCGCACCTGGTCGCGGACGAGATCCGCCGCCGCGGCCACGAGGTCCGCCACCTGATCTCCTGGGACGACTACGACCGGTACCGCAAGGTCCCCAAGGGCATCCCCGGCGTCACCGAGGAGTCGCACGCCCAGCACATCGGCCGCCCGCTGACCGCCGTGCCCGCCCCCGAAGGCTCCGCGTACCCGAACTGGGCCGAGCACTTCAAGGCCGCCATGGTCGAGGCGCTGGACGAACTGGGCGTCGAGTACGACCCGATCAGCCAGACCGAGCAGTACACCGCCGGTACCTACCGCGAGCAGGTGCTGTTCGCGATGAAGCACCGCGGGGACATCGACGCGATCCTCGACCAGTACCGCACCAAGCAGAAGCCGGGCGGCAAGAAGCCCCAGCAGAAGCAGGTCGACGAGGCCGAGCTCGAAGCCGCCGAGGGCTCGGGCGCGGCCGCCGAGGACGACGGCAGCGTCGGCGAGGGCGGGTACTTCCCGTACAAGCCCTACTGCGCCGAGTGCGGCAAGGACTTCACCAAGGTGACGTCCTACGACGACGAGACCACCGAGCTGACCTACGTCTGCACCGAGGACGAGTTCACCGAGACGGTCAAGCTCAGCGAGTTCAACCGCGGCAAGCTGGTCTGGAAGGTCGACTGGCCCATGCGCTGGGCCTACGAGGGCGTGATCTTCGAGCCCTCCGGCGTCGACCACTCCTCGCCCGGCTCCTCCTTCCAGGTCGGCGGGCAGATCGTCGGCATCTTCGGCGGCGAGCAGCCGATCGGACCGATGTACGCCTTCGTCGGCATCAGCGGCATGGCCAAGATGTCCTCCAGCAAGGGCGGGGTCCCGATCCCGGCCGACGCGCTGAAGATCATGGAGCCGCAGCTGCTGCGCTGGCTCTACGCCCGCCGCAAGCCCAACCAGTCCTTCAAGATCGCCTTCGACCAGGAGATCCAGCGGCTCTACGACGAGTGGGACAAGCTGGAGGCCAAGGTCACCGACGGCTCTGTGCTGCCCGCCGACGCCGCCGCCCACGCCCGCGCCGTCCGCGTCGCCTCGCACGAGCTGCCGCGCACCCCGCGCCCGATGGCGTACCGGACGCTCGCCTCGGTGGTGGACATCACCGGCGGACACGACGAGCAGACCCTGCGCATCCTCAGCGACCTGGAACCGGAGCGGCCGCTGACCTCGCTCGACGAGGTCCGCCCGCGCCTGGACCGCGCCGAGAACTGGATCACCACCCAGGTCCCCGCCGACCAGCGAACGCTGGTGCGCGAGGAGCCCGACGTGGAGCTCCTGTCCTCCCTCGACGACGAGGGGCGCGAGTCGCTGCGCCGGCTCGTGGACGGGCTCGACTCGCACTGGTCCCTCGACGGCCTCACCACGCTCGTCTACGGCGTGCCGAAGGTGATGGCCGGCCTGGAGCCGGACGCCAAGCCGACGCCGGAGCTCAAGGTCGCGCAGCGGACGTTCTTCGCCCTGCTGTACCGGCTGCTCGTGACCCGCGAGACCGGGCCGCGCCTGCCCACGTTGCTGCTCGCGGTCGGGGCGGAGCGGGTGCGCAAGCTGCTCGCCGCCTGAGGTTCCGCGTCCGCGCGGAGATGAGAAGGGCCCGCACCCCCTGGGGGCGCGGGCCCTTCTGGTTCCCGTACGCGGACGAGCACGAGCACGCGTACGGGTTAGGCGATGTGCTCGCTCTCCAGGTCGCGCTGGTAGCGCTGCTTCAGGTCCGGCATCAGACGGCGGATCATCGACGCGCTGCGCGGGTGCACGATTCCGTGGCGGTCCGAGAGGTGTATGTCCACCTGCTCCGGCGTCGGGAAGCCGGAGAACTCGTCGATGTAGGCGCGGAAGACCTCGTACGCGGCCTCCGCGAACTTCACGTCGTCGATGGTCGGCTCGGCTTCAACTTCGGCTTCGACACCGGCGGCGTGGGCCTGGGCCCCGGCCCCCTGGGGGGCCGCCTCCTGGCGGGGACCCGGTATCGGCAGCTCCTGCTGTTCCCGCGCGGGCTCCGCCTGCTGCTCCGGGCCGGTCGGGGGCATGACCGGGGTCGGCTCCAGGCCCTCGACGTACTGCGGGTTGTAGCCGCCCTCGTACGCGGCCTGCGGCGCGCGGGGGGCCGCGAACCACGCGCTGTTGTGCGCGGCCGGCATCGCCGTCGGGTCCACCACGAAGGGCGCGGCGTCGGGATGGCCCTGCGGGCCCTGCGCCCCGCCCGGCCCCTGCGCGTACGGGTGCCCGGGCCCGGCGAGCTGGTGGGGCTGCGCGGCGTCGGCGGGCGCGGGTACGGCCAGGGCCGTCCCCGCCGCCGGCTGCTGCGCGGCCTCGGCGCCCGCCGGGAGGGCCGGAGCCGCCTGGTCCGGGCCCGGGGCCGGGGCTGGGGCGGGGGCCGGGGGGATGAGGAGGGGGTCGATGCCGGCCGCCGCCAGGCCTTCGGGGGCGGTCTGCGAGAGGGGGACGCCGATGCGGGCCAGGCGCAGCGGCATCAGCGCCCCGACGGGGGCCTTGCGGCGCCAGGCGCGGCCGTAGCGGGCCTGCAGGCGGGCCTGGTAGATCAGCCGGTCCTGCTCCATGCCGACGGCCTGCTCGTAGGAGCGCAGCTCCCACAGCTTCATCCGGCGCCACAGCTTGAAGGTGGGGACGGGGGAGAGGATCCAGCGCGTGATGCGGACGCCCTCCATGTGCCGGTCGGCGGTGATGTCCGCGATCCGGCCCACCGCGTGGCGGGCGGCCTCCACGGTGACCACGAAGAGGATCGGGATCACCGCGTGCATGCCGACCCCGAGGGGGTCGGGCCAGGCGGCCGCGCCGTTGAAGGCGATCGTGGCCGCCGTCAGCAGCCACGCCGTCTGGCGCAGCAGCGGGAACGGGATCCGGATCCACGTCAGGAGCAGGTCCAGCGCGAGCAGGACGCAGATGCCCATGTCGATGCCGATCGGGAAGACCAGCGAGAAGGAGCCGAAGCCCTTCTGCAGGGCGAGGGCGCGCACGGCGGAGTACGAACCCGCGAATCCGATCCCCGCGATGACGACGGCTCCGGCGACCACCACACCGATCAATATCCGGTGCGTACGAGTCAGCTGCATCGCGGCCACCCGCGATCCCCTCCCCTTGTCGAGCTACGGCAGGGCACAGCGTACGCGCGTACGGGGAAGGGGACGTCGGCGGTCCGGACCCGGGGGCTCCGGGCACCGGCCGCCGACGGCGCGGCGCGTCCTGGGAGTTCGACGCGGCGCGTGCTACGAGTTCGACGGAGAGGGCTGCTGCTCCGGCTGGACGGACTGCTGCGGCTGCGCGGCCTGGTTGCTCGCACCGACCGAGGCCACGGTCTCCTTGGTCGCCGCGATGGCGTCCTGGAGCAGCTTGGCCTGGTCCGGGGCGGCCGCGCCCTCGTAGGCCGTGCCGTTGTAGTCGAGGGTGATGACGACGTTGTGCGTGCGGGCGATGACCGACGTGTTGAAGAAGTCGCCGTCCTTCTTGGTGGTGAAGGTGACGGTGGTGGCCTGGTCGCCGATGCCGCCCGCCTCCTCCGGCTTCACGTTCTCCGCGCCCTCGACGGCCTTCGCCTTCTCGACCTGCTTGGCGTACTCGTCCTCGGCGCGCTTGCTGCCGGTGCCGACCGAGGCGAGGGAGTCGTAGCGGACGAGGGAGATCGAGAGCCAGCGGTACTGCGAGCCCTTCAGGCCGGCCTCGTCCAGACCGTTCCAGGTGCAGGTGGCGCGGCTGCTGAGGTCGTTCGACTTGGCGGCGGTGCCGTTGGTGTCCTTCGCCTTCGGGACGATCGTCTCGATGGTCTTCGCGCTGACCACCTTGCACGGCTCCGGCAGCGTGGAGTACACGGCCTTCTCCAGCGCCTCCTTGGAGGACTTGGAGCTCGGCTGGGCGGACGAGGACGCTTCGGACTTCTTGCCGCTGTCGGCGCCCGACTTCTCGCCCGAGTCGGACGAGCAGCCGGCGACCGTGAGGATCACCGGGACGGCTGCGCAGGCGAGGACGCGGGTGAGGCGCGAGGCTGATCGGTGCATGATTCCTTCAGACGTTGTGGGTCTTCGTGCGGGCTCGTTTGGGCCCTCTTGCGGGCGCGGGACCCGAGCAACGGTAGCCCGACCCGGCGCCCGGATGCTGTGCGCGCCGTCACGATCGGCCCCTGCGCCCCCTGCCGCCGGGCCCGGCTACTCGTTGAACCGCTCCACCAGGGCCTGCGCCAACTGCCGTGCCCTGTCCTGGGTTTCACCGCTGGGCGGGACCGTTCCGGGGAGCGCGGGCTGGACGCTGTACTCGACGGTGACGATGACATTCGAGGTACGGAACACAATGCGGACGGTCCGCGCCTGGGCGGCGGTGGCGCCGGCCGCGGCGAGCTTGTCGTCGAGGAAGGCCTCGTCGCCGAGCCCTTCGAGCGTGCGCGAGCCGAGCTCGGCCGGGGCGGAGGGGCTGCCGCTCGCACCGGGGCTGCCGCTCGCGCCCGGGTCCGTACTCGCACCCGTGCTCGGCGTCGGCGCGGGGCTCGGCGTCGCGGCGGGGGCGCCGGACCCGGACGGCACCGGGGCGGGCAGGTTGGCGGCGGTGAGCTGGCGGCCGTAGACCTGCCGCGCCTTGTCGTCGTCGCTCGTGGCGGCCCGGTCGTACGAGACCACGCGCTCGAAGCCCACCGACAGCAGCCGGGTCTCGGTCGGCGTCTGCGCGGTCCAGCGGCAGCCGACGCGCCGGTCGGCGTCGTACGAGGCGTCCGCGACCCCGGCGTAGAGCGCTTCGAGGGCCTCGGGGGCGAGCCCCTCGGCGGCCGGGAGCATCGCCTTGACCCTCTTGGCGTCGGCGGCCTTGCAGGGCATGGGCAGGCTGCGGTACTTGCCGGGCTGGGTGTTCGTACCGGCGTTCGTGCCGGCCTTCGCGTCGATGGTGGTTCCGGACCCGCCGCCGTCGGTGCAGGCGGTGAGGCCGGCCGTGAGGGCGGCGAGCATCGCGATGGCTGGCAGGACTCCACGAACTCGTACCGTCTTGCGCTGCACGTTCCACCGGCTCCCTTCGGGAAAATGCGTTGCCGCGGCTGGGGCGCGGATGGACACAATGTCTATCGCACACGCTGGTGCCGGCGCCGGTCTCATGTCGTATTTGAGGCCATGAGCGAGGCTTTTTGCGTATGGAGACTTTTCTGCGGTTAACGGGGTGTTGAGGTCACAATGTCGTATGTAGAGGTGCCCGGGGCGAAGGTCCCGATCCGGATGTGGACCGACCCGGCTTCGGTCGAGGACAGCGCGATGCGCCAGCTCCAGAACACCGCCGGCCTTCCCTGGATCAAGGGCCTCGCCGTCATGCCGGACGTGCACTACGGCAAGGGTGCGACGGTCGGCTCGGTCATCGCCATGAAGGACGCGGTCTGTCCGGCGGCGGTGGGCGTGGACATCGGCTGCGGCATGTCCGCCGTGAAGACCTCGCTGACCGCGAACGACCTCCCGGGGGACCTGTCGGGACTGCGCTCGCAGATCGAGAAGGCGATCCCGGTGGGGGCGGGGATGCACCGGGAGGCGGTGGATCCGGGGCGGTTGTACGGGTTCTCGGACCGGGGGTTCGGGGATCTGTGGGAGCGGTTCGACTATGTCGCGGACGCGGTGAAGTTCCGGCGGGAGCGGGCGCTGCGACAGATGGGAAGCCTTGGAGCCGGCAATCACCATATTGAGCTCAATTTGGACAATCAGGGCACAGTGTGGCTGACCTTGCATTCCGGATCACGCGGCATCGGCAACCAGCTGGCCGACCATCACATCGGCATCGCACGGGGGCTCTCGCACAACCAGGGGCTCATCGACCGAGACCTCGCCGTGTTCCTCGCCGCGACCCCGGAGATGGCTGCTTACCGCCACGACCTCTACTGGGCGCAGGAGTACGCCAAGTACAACCGTGCCGTGATGATGAGCCTGTTCAAGGAGGTCCTGCGCAAGCATTTCCGGAAGGCGAAGGTCTCCTTCGAGCAGGAGATCAGCTGCCACCACAACTATGTGGCGGAGGAGCGGTACGACGGCGTGGACCTGCTGGTCACCCGTAAGGGCGCGATCCGCGCCGGAAGCGGCGAGTACGGGATCATCCCGGGCTCGATGGCCACCGGCACGTACATCGTGAAGGGCCTCGGCAACAAGGCCGCCTTCAACTCGGCCTCGCACGGAGCAGGCCGGCGGATGAGCCGCACCGCAGCCAAGAAGCGGTACACGGCGCAGGATCTGGCAGACCAGACCAAGGGTGTGGAGTGCCGTAAGGACTCGGGCGTCGTGGACGAGATTCCGGCGGCGTACAAGCCGATCGAGCAGGTCATGGAGCAGCAGCGAGACCTCGTGGAGGTCGTTGCCAAGCTCCGGCAGGTCGTCTGCATCAAGGGCTGAACGCGGGAGGGGCACCGCACGTGCGGTGGCCCTCCCGCGTTGCCGCGTCTATTGCGGTGTGGCGACGACGCGTCCGCTGCGGATCCGCCAGAGGCGCATCGCGCAGCTCTGTTCGGTCCGGTCCAGTACGCCGGCCGCTGCGGCCGGGTCGTTGAGGCGGACCAGTTCCTGGTCGTCCCGCACGGTCCAGCGGCGTCGTGGTGGGGCGATCCTCATGTCCGCGGGGCGGACCCAGCCTTGGATCGATTCCGCGTTCGCCTTCTTGTGGGCGAGGGCGAGGCAGCCGTCGTAGTACAAGTGCGCGGCGAGCTGCTGTGCCGTCTCCTTGTAGTAGCAGACGTTGTAGACGCCGTCTCGTGTGTTGCGCGAGATGGTGCGCTCCGTTCCCGTGACCTTCTTGCCGTAGTGGCACAGGTAGGCGGCGATCGCCGTGCTGGCCGAGGTCAGGGAAAGGAAACGGGAAGCCCTGTGCGGTCCAGCCGAGGGATCCGTCCGCGTCAATGATTCCGCGGAGGTAGTCCGGGCGCGAGAAGTCTGTGCGGGGGGCTTGATCGTCAGAGACTTCTTGCCGTACGGGATGCCGAGCTCGTTGACGATGGTGCGGACTTCGAGCGAGCAGACGGCCCAGGTCGCCGAGTGGTGGCGTTCGGAGAAATTCGTGCTCCGGACTCGCTCGGTGATGGAGCTGTAGTAGGGCGTGAGCTGCTGGAGATCGCGGAGAACGTGAACGTCTCGCGCGTTGATCTCGACGGTCGGTCTGCCCTTTTGTCCCCTGCCCTGCGCCAAGTGTCCGTCGGCTTGGAGGAAGCCGAACATGTAGGCGTAGCGGGGGACTTCGAGGTCCATGAAGCGCACGGGGGCGCTAGGGTCCTGGTCAGCCATGAGGAAGGCCTCTTCCTTGTCGGTGAGGCCCTCGGTCGGGACTGCCATCCCGGGCGGGGGCCGCTTCTGTTGCGGCCGAACCTAGGTGTGGAATCGGGTCGTCTGGGAGCCTTTGTGGCGGCTTCACTCGAACGCATGGTGGGGTGTCACATTCCCGTGCGGACCGGACCCTTGAGTTCCGGCGAGAAAGTGTCAACCAGGGGATTGACGGGGAAAGTTGGTCTAGACCAAGGTGTGGCGCATGTGGAGATCCCGTGCGGTGCTTGCCGCGTTCGCGTCGTTGTCGCTCACCGTTGGCGGAGCTCAGGCCGCCGGTGCCGTCGGATCCGAGGCCGCCGCTCCGGCCGCGGCCGCGGGGTCGCGGACTGTCGGGCTGCCGCCCGTCGTGTCGCACGTGCCGACCGATGAGAAGGTCGTCTTCATCACCATTGACGACGGGTGGGCGCACGATCCCGCCGTCGCGCAGACGCTCGTCGATCAGCGGGTGCCCGCCTCGTTGTTCCTGCTGCCGGGGGCCTTCTCGTACGACAGCCAGTACTTCACCGGGCTGGTCGAGCAGGGGCGGGCGGTGAGCGTGGAGAACCACACCGTCAATCACCCCGATCTGACGACGCTCGACGCCGCCGGCAAGGATGCCGAGGTGTGCGGGGCCGGGGAGCAGCTCGCCGCGGCCTTCGGGCGGGAGCCGAAGCTGCTGCGGCCGCCGTACGGGGCCGTCAACGACGACGTGCGGCTGGCCGCGAAGGCGTGCGGGGTCAAGGCGCTGATCACGTGGACGCACGACTTCACGACGTGGGGCGAGACGCCGGCCACGCCGCAGTTGCGGGCCGGGGACATCGTGCTGCTGCACTTCACGCCGACGCTCGGCGCGGACCTGAAGCGGGCCCTGGACGCGGCGAAGGCCGCCGGGCTGAGGCCGGCGGCCCTGATGCCGCACTTGAAGAGTGCCGGGCTGGTGAAGTAGCCGGCTCTACGGGCTACAGCTCGCGGTGGAGCTTCGTGTTCGAGGCCTGGGCGCGGGGGCGGACCACCAGGAGGTCGATGTTGACGTGGCTGGGACGGGTCACCGCCCAGGTGACGGTGTCGGCCACGTCGTCGGCGGAGAGGGGCTCGGCCACGCCGGCGTAGACCTTCTCCGCCCGCTCCGCGTCGCCGCGGAACCGGGTCTTCGCGAACTCCTCGGTCTTGACCAGGCCCGGGGCGATCTCGATGACGCGGACGGGCTGGCCGACGATCTCCAGGCGGAGGGTCTCGGCGAGGACGCGGGCGCCGTTCTTGGCGGCGACGTAGCCGGCGCCGCCCTCGTAGGTGGCGTGGCCGGCGGTGGAGGAGAGCACGACCACGGTGCCGTCGCCCGAGGCGGTCAGGGCCGGGAGCAGGGCCTGGGTGACGTTGAGCGTGCCGATGACGTTGACCTCGTACATCGTGCGCCAGTCGGCGGGGTCGCCGGTGGCGACGGGGTCGGCTCCGATGGCGCCGCCGGCGTTGTTGACGAGTACGTCGCAGCGGTCGAGGGAGGCGGCGAAGGCGTCCACGGCGGCGCGGTCGGTGACGTCGAGGGCGTGGGCGGCCGCGGAGTGGCCGGCCGCCGTGATCTCGGCGGCGAGGGCCTCGATGCGGTCCTTGCGGCGGGCGGTGAGGACGACGTGGTAGCCGGCCGCGGCGAGCTGCCGGGCGGTGGCCGCGCCGATGCCGCTGCTCGCGCCGGTGACTACGGCGGTTCGGGTGGCCGTGCTCATGCTGGCTCCTCGTGCGTTCGTACGGGTGAGTACGGGCCAGCATAGGCGGGTCGCCGCGCAGGTCACCGGCCGCGCGGGGCGTACATGATCACCGCCATGCCGGCGAGGCAGACGAGGGCGCCCGCGATGTCCCACCGGTCGGGCCGGTAGCCGTCGGCGACCACCCCCCAGAGGAGGGATCCGGCGACGAAGACCCCGCCGTAGGCGGCCAGGACGCGGGCGAAGTCGCCCGTGGGCTGGAGGGTGGCGACGAACCCGTAGAGGCCGAGGGCGATGACTCCGACGCCGATCCAGGCCCAGCCCCGGTGCTCGCGGACGCCTTGCCAGACGAGCCAGGCGCCGCCGATCTCCAGGAGTGCGGCGAGGGCGAAGAGGGCGGCGGAGCGGGCGATGAGCATGGCCGGAACCCTATGCGGAGCGAATGAGCGAGCGGGGGAGGAGGGCGCGCCCACGTTCGTGTGATGGTCCGACCATCGGGTGGGCGGGAGGGCTAGCGTCCGCGCGTGGAGGTGGTCGCGGTGCGCCGAGGTGCCGTACGGAGTGTGGTGATGGCCGGGCTGCTGGTGCTGCTCGGAGGGACGGGGAGCGGTGTGGGGAACGCCCGCGCCGCCGGGGCCGGGCCCGAGACCGAGGCCGATGTGGCCTATCACGGGCGGGTGGCCCTGACCGGGGGCCGGCTGCGGATCCTGCTGGTTCCGGAGAACGAGGGTCCGTCCGCCCTGCCGAACGCGACCGTACGGCTGCGCCTGTCGGCGGACCTCGCGGACCGGCAGGAACTGGCGGAGGGCTGCGCGCGGGCCGGGCTGCGCGAGGTGGTGTGCGAGACCGGGGAGCTGCCGCTGCGCGGTCGCGGGCGGCACATCGGGCTGGTGCTGCGGCTGAAGGAGCCGGTCACGGAGGTGGTGGTGCGGGTCGACACGTGGTGGAACGGCGGCGCGACGGACCGGAACCACGCCAACAACGAGCACGTGGTGCTGGCCCTGGACACGGGGGACATGTACGCGTTCTGAGCCGGCCGCGGGGCCGGGCCGGCGCGGACCCCGGCGCGGGTGCTGCTACGGGGTGCCGACGCCGCCGAATTCGGCGACGGCCTCGTCGACGATCCGCTCCAGCCGGGCGTGGTGGGCGCCGCGCCAGTAGACGCGCTCGCAGTCGGCGCACTGGGCGAAGACCTCGTACGTGCGCTGCGTGCCGCTCTCCAGCCGGTCGCCGACGCTGTCCTTGTCGGCCGCGCGCAGGGTGCCGTTGCACGCGGTGCAGCGGGTCCACGGTGCGAGGGGCGGGGCGAACCGGCCGAGGATGTCGCGGACCTGTTCGTCGGGGTTGTCGCTGTAGACGTACGCGCCGGCGAACAGCTCGCGGCGGCGCAGCAGTCCGCGGTCGCGGGAGAGCAGGACGCGCTGCTCGGCGGCGGAGCGGGTGGCCAGGGCCGGGTCGCCGATGTCCTCGTTCTCGTACGCCGCGTCCACGCCCAGCAGCCGCAGGCGGCGGGCGAGGGTGCCGAGGTGGACGTCGAGCAGGAAGCGCAGCGGCGTGGTCTCGGGGACGCCGGGGAGGTGCTGGGGGCGGTCGACGCCGAAGACCTCGACGGATTCGCCCGCCCGGGGCACGTGGGCGAGGGGCGTCTCGGCGCCGTCGACGAGGATCCGGCCGACTTCGGTGAGGGGGACGCCGGCCGATTCGACGACGTGGCCGAGGCTGGAGGCGCCGTCGGTGGTGGTCGGTACGCGGATGCCGCGGCGCGCGGGCGCGGCGAACACGTGCAGTTCGGGGGCGAGGGTGAGCTGAATGCCGGGTCCGTTCACGGGCTCAGCATGCCACCGACGGGCGGGGGTCGGCGGCGGATTTACGGGGCCGCGCGTGCGGGGCCGTACGGCCCCGGCCCCCGGCCCGTACGGCCGCGCGACCTACGCGTCCGCCGCCGCGTCCGCCGCGTCCGCCGCGACCGCCGCGTCGTGCCGTTCGCGATGGGCGTTGACCTCGTCGAAGTGGTTCTCGGCCCATTCCTTCACGGAGCTGAGCAGGCAGCCGAGGTTGCCGCCGAGTTCGGTGAGCCGGTAGTCGACGCGGACCGGGACGGTGGGCGTGACGGTGCGGACGACGAGGCCGTCGCGCTCGAGGGAGCGCAGGGTCTGGGTCAGCATCTTCTGGCTGACGCCGGGGATCCTGCGGCCGAGCTCGCTGTAGCGCATGGTCCGGCCCTCGGCCTGGGAGAGCGCGCTGACGATGAGGCCGACCCACTTGTCGCTGATGCGGGCCAGGAGCTGGCTGGTGGGGCACTCCTTGAGGAAGGCGTCGTAGGCCTCGCGGGCCTCTTCGCGGCGGGCCTCGGCGGTACGGGTGGCCATGGGTGCCCCACTTCCGGGTCGGGTACGCACTCGCAGGTGCGTACTTACGATTCCATAGTAACTCTCCTTAGGTTAGTTCTCACCGGGAACACCGGAACCGGAGATCGAGCCCGCGGAAGAGGCGATGACGATGAGCGAGACCCATCAGACGACGATGCTGGCGGCCGTGGCCGAAGGTTTCGGCGGGCCCGAGCGGGTCGAGGTCGTACGGGTGCCGGTCCCGCGGCCGGCCGCCGGGCAGGTCCGGGTACGGGTCCGGGCGGCCGGCCTGAACCCGGTCGACGGTGCGGTTCGGGCCGGGGTCTTCGGCGGCGCGGGGGAGCGGCTGGGCTTCGGGTGGGACGTGGCGGGCGAGATCGACGAGCTGGGCGCGGACGTGGACGGCTGGGCGGTCGCCGACCGGGTGGTGGGCCTGCACTACGGCACGGTCAAGCCGCTCGGTACGCACGCGGAGTACGCGGTGCTCGACGCGTCGGCGCTCGCTCCGGCCCCGGCCTCGGTCGACCGGGTGACGGCGGCCGCGCTGCCGCTGAGCGGACTGACCGCCGCCCGCGCGGTGGACCTGCTGGAACTGGCCCCGGGGTCTTCGGTCCTGGTCACGGGCGCGGCGGGGGCGGTCGGCGGGCTGGCGGTCCAACTGGCGGCGCGGGCGGGCTACGTGGTGACGGCTCTGGCGGGGGCCGGTGACGAGGAGCTCGTACGGTCCCTGGGCGCGGCCCGCTTCGTCCCGCGCGGCTCGGCTCCGGCCGCCGCCGTGGACGGCGTCGTGGACACGGCGGTCCTCGGCGGGCCGGCCCTGGCCTTCGTCCGCGACGGCGGCGCCTACGTCGGCCTGATCCCCGGCGCGGCCCCGGCGGCGGAGCGGGGCGTCCGCGTGGTGGAACAGGAGGTCGCGGCGGACGGTGCACACCTGGCCCGGCTGGTGTCGCTGGTCGACGCGGGGGAGCTGGCCCTCAGGGTGGCGCGGACCTTCCCGCTGGCGGAGGCCCCCGAGGCCCACGCCCACCTCGCCGACCCGGGCACCCGGGGCCGCATCGTGCTGACGGCCTGAGGCCGGGCGGTGGCCTCACCCGTGGGGGTGGATCGAGGCAGCCAGTGGGCGCAGGGGGGCCAGCCGTAGCCGCTTGGCCGCGAAGGTGCCAACAGGCTGTGGCCTGTCACTGAAGGCGGCGAACCGCCGGACGCCGGCGGCGAGCAGACGAAAGGCCTCCATCCCACATTCACCGCTGGTCTGAGAAGAACGCTGGAGCGGACCGGGGTCGCGGCCGCCACCGGACTCGCGTTGGTCCTGACCCTGCCGGGAGCCGCTCTCGCCGCGCCGGGCGACCTCGATCCGGCCTTCGACGGCGACGGCAAGGTCGTCACCGACTTCGGCGGCTACGACGAGAGCCGCGACATGGTGGTGCAGCCGGACGGCAAGGTCGTCACCGTCGGTCTCGGCGAGCCTCCGCAGGGCGGCGCGGCCGACTTCGCGCTCGCCCGGCACAACCCCGACGGAAGCCTCGACACCGGCTTCGGCGACCAGGGCCTGGTCGTGAGCGACGTGAGCGGCGGCGGCGAGTTCGAGGACGTGGCCAACGGGGTGGCGCTGCAGCCGGACGGCAAGATCGTCGTGGCCGGCCGCAGCGTGGATCCCGTGAGCGGCGGGTACGCGTTCACGGTGGTCCGCTACAACCCCGACGGCTCCCTCGACGGCGGCTTCGGAACCGGCGGCAAGGTGGCCACCGACGTGTACTCCGGCTTCTTCGACACGGCCAGTGCGGTGGCGCTGCAGTCCGACGGCAAGATCGTCGTCGCCGGCAACACCGGAGACGACCGCGGACTGGTCCGCTACCAGGTCGCCGCGACACCGCCGCCCCCGCCCGGAGTGAACCTGTCCGTCACCAAGGCCGGACCCGCCACCGTCTCCATCGGCGACCAGGCCACCTACACCGTGACGGTGACGAACACGAGCACCACGACGGCGGCCACCGGCGTCACGCTGGCCGACACCCTCACCGGACCCGGCTCCCTGCTGTCCGCCACGCCCGGCCAGGGCACCTGCACCACCACGTCCACCAGCGCCACCTGCGCTCTGGGTTCCCTCGCCCCGGGCGCCCGGGCGACGGTGACGGTGCTCGCCGAACCCCGGGCCACGGGCACCCTCTCCGACAGGGCCACCGCCAGTGCCGCGCAGACCGACCCGGTGCCCGCCGACAACACGGCGACGGCGACCAGCACGGTCAACAACGCGCGGGGCTGCACGATCATCGGCACCAGCGGCGCGGACACCCTGACCGGGGGCTACTTCAACGATGTGATCTGCGCCCTCAGCGGCAACGACATCGTCCGGGCCGGCTACGGCAACGACACCGTCCACGCAGGTCCCGGCAACGACAACGTGGACGGCGGCCTCGGCGCCGACACGTGCACCACCGACGCGGGCGACACCCGCCTGAGCTGCCCGTAGCGAACGGCTCGCTCCCCGGCCCGCGGGGCCTGCCCCTCAGACGCGACGTCGGCCGGGGCGGGCCCGCGGTACTCGTGAACCGGTCGGGGCCACACCGGTCGGGGCCACACACTTAGGGGCCGGACCGGTCAGGGCCAGACCAGGCAGTACGGCTGGTGCCCCGCCTCGTGGAGGCGATGGCTGAAATCCTGCCACTCGTGGAGCAGCTGGTAGACGTTGAAGGCGTCGCGGGGGCCGCCGCGGTCGGGGACCGTGGACCAGATGAAGGCGGCGGCGCCGACCGATTCCTCGCCGATGCCGCGCAGCGGGTCGACGACGGTCATCGGGAGCTTCACGACGGCGTAGTCCGGGTGGAGGACGACCAGCTCCAGCGGGGGGACCTTGTGCAGGGGTATGCCCTCGATGCCGGTCAGGACCATCGCCGCGACCGTTTCCGGCTTGATCTTGGTGAACATGCCGCCCATGCCGAGCTCGTCGCCGCCCAGCTCCTCCGGCCGCATCGTCACCGGGACGCGCGCGGCCGTGGCTCCGTCGGGTGCGCCGAAGTACTTGTACGTCACGCCCATGCCGCGGCCCCTGGGGAGGCCGTCGGGATCCTGCGTGGGGCCCGGTACGGGTTCTGCCGCGTCCGTGGCACGGCGGCGGTGCTTGCCGCGGCGACGTTCCCGGGCGCGCTGCGGGTCCAGGCCGTCCGTGCCCTCGCCCGGTCCACCACCGCGTTGCATATCTCCACCCGACTGGTCTTGCCTGCCCCGGCCCCGTGACCCCCGCCACGCAGCCTGATCATCATGGCAGTGACCTCCCCCGGGGCGGCGCGGTGAAACGCCCGTCCGCAAGTCAGTCGCGGCCTCTGAGACCATGGCTGGTGTGAGCTACCCGTACCCGTATGAAGCCAAAGTCTCGCAGACTCTCTTTGACCGCGCGTCCCTCGTGACGCCTGGCGGCGTGAACTCTCCCGTGCGCGCCTTCCGCGCCGTGGGCGGAACGCCCAGGTTCATGGTGTCCGGTACCGGTCCGTACCTGACCGATGCCGACGGGCGCGAGTACGTCGACCTCGTCTGCTCGTGGGGGCCGATGATCCTCGGCCACGCCCACCCGGCCGTGGTGGAGGCCATCCAGGCCGCCGTCGTCCGCGGCACCTCCTTCGGTACCCCCGGCGAGGGGGAGGTCGCGCTCGCCGAGGAGATCGTCGCGCGGATCGAGCCCGTGGAGCAGGTCCGCCTGGTGTCCTCCGGGACCGAGGCGACCATGTCCGCGATCCGCCTCGCCCGCGGGTTCACCGGCCGGGCCAAGATCGTGAAGTTCGCCGGCTGCTACCACGGGCACGTGGACTCGCTGCTGGCCGCCGCCGGCTCCGGGCTCGCGACCTTCGCGCTGCCGGACACCCCCGGGGTGACGGGCGCGCAGGCCGGGGACACGATCGTGCTCCCCTACAACGATCTGGAATCGGTCCGGGCGGCCTTCGCCGCGCACCCCGGCGAGATCGCCTGTGTGATCACCGAGGCCGCGCCCGGCAACATGGGCGTCGTGACCCCGGGGGAGGGCTTCAACCAGGGGCTCGCCGACCTGTGCCGGGCGAACGGCGCCCTGTACATCTCCGACGAGGTCATGACGGGTTTCCGTACCTCGCGCGCCGGCTGGTACGGCGTGGACGGGGTCAAGCCCGACCTGATGACCTTCGGCAAGGTCATGGGCGGCGGCTTCCCGGCCGCGGCGTTCGGCGGCCGGGCGGACGTCATGGGCCACCTCGCGCCCGCGGGCCCCGTCTACCAGGCGGGCACGCTGTCGGGCAACCCGGTCGCGACGGCCGCCGGTCTCGCGCAACTGCGGCTGCTGGACGGGGCGGCGTACGAGAAGGTCGACGCGGTGTCGAGCCAGATCCAGCGGCTGGTCACCGAGGCGCTCACCAAGGAGGGCGTCGCGCACCGGCTGCAGACCGCCTCCAACATGTTCTCGGTGTTCTTCACCGAGGACGAGGTCCGCAACTACGACGACGCGAAGAAGCAGGAGGCGTTCCGCTTCAACGGCTTCTTCCACTCGATGCTGGCGCAGGGCGTCTACCTGCCGCCGTCGGCGTTCGAGTCGTGGTTCGTGTCCACCTCCCACGACGACCAGGCGATCGAGCGCATCGCGGCCGCCCTGCCGGCCGCCGCCCGGGCCGCCGCGGAGGCCGCCGCGTGAGCGCCGGAGCCCCGGTCGCGGGCAACGAGGTCACCGTCGTCCACGTGGTCCGCCACGGCGAGGTGCACAACCCGGACGGTGTGCTCTACGGCCGCCGCTCCGGCTACCACCTCTCCGAGCTGGGCCGCAAGATGGCGGACCGGGTCGCGGAGCACCTGGAGAACCGGGACGTGACGTACGTCGTGGCCTCCCCGCTGGAGCGGGCCCAGGAGACGGCGGCGCCGATCGCCAAGTCGCACGGGCTGGACCTGGCGACGGACGGCCGCCTCCTGGAGGCGGGCAACGTCTTCGAGGGCAAGACCTTCGGGGTCGGCGACGGCGCGCTGCGCAGGCCCGAGAACTGGAAGCACCTGACGAACCCGTTCAAGCCGTCCTGGGGCGAGCCGTACGTCGAGCAGGTCGTGCGGATGATGAGCGCGATCGAGTCCGCCCGTGACGCGGCCCGCGGCCACGAGGCGGTGGCGGTCAGCCACCAGCTCCCGATCTGGATCGTACGGAGCTTCGCGGAGAAGCGGCGGCTGTGGCACGACCCGCGCCGCCGCCAGTGCACGCTGGCCTCGCTGACCTCGTTCACGTACCAGGGCGACCGGCTGGTGTCGGTGGGCTACAGCGAGCCGGCCCGGGACCTGGTCCCGGCGCACCTCCTCGCGGGGGCGAAGCCGGTGAAGGGCAAGTCCAAGGCGTTCGGCGCCTAGCGCCGGACGGTACGGACGACCGGGCCCGTCCCCCTCGCTGGGGACGGGCCCGGAGCGCAACCCCTCGGACCGTGCCCGTTTGGTCAAGACTGCACCTAATTTCATACAAGTTGCCGGACGAGGCCGTGTCACCTCTCGACATCGCCGAAATGTCCGTTTGTATGAATTTCATGAGCGATATGCGCGGCTTCAGCCGAAGAGGAGTACTCGGGCTCGGACTTGGAGCCGCCGCGGCGGCCGGCATCGCCGGCTGCAGCGTCGGCGGCCCGTCCGGAGCGGGCAACCCCGGACCGGTCAACCCGTCGGGCGCCACGACGCCCACCGCCCCGCCCGGCCCGGTGGTCAAGCCCATCGGCGACGGATCCACCGCCGACACCGGGCCGCAGCCGCACCAGCCGGCCGCCCCCGTCCCCCTCCAGCCGGGCGAGACCCCGCCCCAGTTCGTGGTGTTCAGCTGGGACGGCGCGGGAGAGATCGGCAACGGCCTCTTCCCGCGCTTCCTCAAGCTCGCCAAGGACCACGGCGCGGCGATGACCTTCTTCCTGTCCGGGATCTACCTCCTGCCCGAGTCGAAGAAGCACCTTTACCGCCCGCCGAAGAACCCCGTCGGCGCCTCCGACATCGGCTACCTCAAGGACGAGAACGTCCGCAACACCCTCGGGTACGTGCGCGAGGCCTGGCTCGACGGCCACGAGATAGGCACCCACTTCAACGGGCACTTCTGCGGCGGCTCCGGCTCGGTCGGCAAGTGGACCCCGGAGGACTGGCGCAGCGAGATAGACCAGGCCGTGTCCTTCGTCACCAACTGGCGCACCAACACCGGCTGGACCGACCTCGAACCGCTGCCCTTCGACTACCGCAAGGAGCTCGTCGGCGCCCGCACCCCCTGCCTGCTCGGCCAGGACAACCTGCTGCCCACCGCCCAGGAGATGGGCTGGCGCTACGACTCCAGCTCGCCCGGCGGCCTCCAGCAGTGGCCGGTCAAGCGCGGCGGCCTGTGGGACCTGCCGCTGCAGTCGCTCCCCTTCCCCGGGCACTCCTTCGAAGTGCTGTCGATGGACTACAACATCCTCGCGAACCAGTCCAAGAACACCACCAAGGGCGTCCCGTCCAACTACCCGGCCTGGCGCACCCAGGCCACCGGCGCCTACCTGGGCGGCTTCAAGCGGGCCTACGAGGGCAACCGCGCGCCCCTCTTCATCGGCAACCACTTCGAGGAGTGGAACGGCGGCATCTACATGGACGCCGTCGAGGAGTCCCTCAAGGGCATGGCGGACAAAAGGGACGTACGCCTCGTATCCTTCCGGCAGTTCACCGACTGGCTGGACGTCCAGGACCCCAAGGTGCTGGCCAAGCTGCGCACGCTCGGGCCCGGCCAGGCGCCGACCGGTGGTTGGGGCACGTATCTCGCGGCCGCCTGACCCGCCCCGCGTCAGCACCTGACCAGCGGCTTAACAGGCCCCCCGGGGGGCGCGGAAGATCCGCGAACCGCACATGCGAAACTTTTCACATGAGCCTTAGCCGCGCCCCCCGCCGCAGCCGCTCGACCAGCGGCCGCGCCACCCTGCTGACCGCGGTGACCCTCGCGAGCGCCCTGACCCTGACGGCGTGCAGCGATGCGGACGGCGGCAGCAAATCCTCCGGTTCCGCCGGCGGCAACTACGTGACGGGCTCCAGCGGCATCTCCACCGTCGCCAAGGCCGACCGCACCGAGGCCCCCAAGCTCGACGGGGAGACCGTGGACGGCAAGACGCTGGACACCACCACCCTCAAGGGCAAGGTCGTCGTCCTCAACGTCTGGGGCTCCTGGTGCCCGCCGTGCCGGGCCGAGGCCCCGTCCTTCGCGAAGGTCGCCAAGGAACTGGAGGCGGCCGGGCAGCCCGTCGCCTTCGTCGGCATC
This sequence comes from Streptomyces sp. GQ60, assembly GCF_059758875.1. Classification (NCBI taxonomy): domain Bacteria; kingdom Bacillati; phylum Actinomycetota; class Actinomycetes; order Kitasatosporales; family Streptomycetaceae; genus Streptomyces; species Streptomyces sp. GQ60. The sequence goes on from NZ_JCAXEG010000001.1 coordinate 51,361, forward strand.
AACACCCGCGACAACACCAAGCAGAACGCGGCCTCCTTCGAAGAGACCTACGGGATCACCTACCCGAGCCTCTTCGACCCGGACGGCAAGCTGATGCTCCGGTTCCCCAAGGGCACCCTCAACCCGAACGCCATCCCCTCCACGCTCGTCCTCGACAAGGACGGGAAGATCGCCTCCCGCACCCTGGCCGCGGTCAGCGAGGAGAAGCTGCGCTCCATGATCGACCCGCTCCTCGCGGAGAAGTGACCTCGTGGTCACCGCACTCTCCGGACTCGCCGGGCTCTCCGCGCCGCTCTCCGAGACCGTCCTCGCCGCCGAAGCGACCGGCGTGAACACGACCGTCCTCAACGGCGCCCTGCTGCTGGCCCTGCCGATCGCCCTGCTCGCCGGGCTGGTCTCCTTCTTCTCGCCCTGCGTGCTGCCCCTGGTCCCCGGCTACCTCTCCTACGTGACCGGCGTCGGCGGCGCCGACCTCGCCGAGGCCCGCCGCGGCCGGATGCTGGGCGGCGCGAGCCTGTTCGTCCTCGGGTTCACGGCCGTGTTCGTCTCGACCGGCGCGCTGTTCGGCTACTTCGGGCAGACCCTCGACGCGAACAAGGAAGTCATCTCCCGGGTCCTCGGCGGCCTGGTGATCCTGCTCGGCCTGTTCTTCATGGGCGCGATCCCCGGTCTGACGATGCGCGAGTTCCGCTTCCACAAGAAGCCGACCGTCGGCCTGATCGGCGCACCCCTGCTCGGCGTGCTCTTCGGCCTCGGCTGGACCCCCTGCATGGGCCCGACCCTCGCGGCCGTCGGCACCCTCTCCCTCGACCAGGCCACCGCCGGCCGCGGCGCGCTGCTGACCGTGGTCTTCTGCCTGGGACTGGGGCTGCCGTTCATCGCCACCGCCCTCGCCTTCCGCAAGGCGCTCGGCGCGTTCGGCTGGGTGAAGAAGCACTACGCGTGGGTGATGCGCATCGGCGGCGGCATGCTGATCCTGACCGGTCTGCTGCTCGTCACAGGATTGTGGAGCAGCATCGTCAGCGACATGCAGAGCTGGACCCAAGGCTTCACGGTGGGGATCTGAGGACTACACGGACATGAGTACGACCGACAAGGCGCCCACCGAGGCGCCGCACGATGCCCCGGAGTCCGAGGATTCCGCTTCCGCCGAAGCGTCCGCCGAAGCCACCGCCGAGGCTTCGGCCGAGGCGGCCGCCGGCGCTCAGCTGTCCACCGCCCCCCTGGAAGACGCCCCCGGCGGCCCCGTGGGCATCGGGGTGCTCGGCTGGGCCCGCTGGTTCTGGCGGCAGCTCACCTCGATGCGGGTGGCGCTGATCCTGCTCTTCATGCTGTCGCTGGCGTCCATCCCGGGCTCGCTGGTCCCGCAGAACCAGGTCGACCTGATGAAGGTCGCCGCCTGGAAGAAGGAGCACGCCTCCTGGGTGGGCGTCGCCGAGAAGCTCCAGCTGTTCGACGTCTACAGCTCGGTGTGGTTCTCCGCGATCTACCTGCTCCTGTTCATCTCGCTGATCGGCTGCATCCTGCCGCGCTCCTGGCAGTTCGTCGGCCAGCTCACCGGCCGGCCGCCGGCCGCGCCCAAGCGGCTCGACCGGATGCCCGCGTACGCGACCTGGCGCACGGACACCCCCCCGGACGAGGTGCTCGCCTCCGCCCGCGGCCTGCTCGGCCGCCGCCGCTTCCGTACGGAGGCCGCCGCGGTATCGGTCTCGGCCGAGAAGGGCTATCTGCGCGAGGCCGGGAACCTGATCTTCCACGTGGCGCTGATCGTCATGCTGATCGCCTTCGCCTGGGGCCAGTACTTCAAGTCCGAGGGCGGCAAGCTCGTCCTGCGCGGCAAGGGCTTCTCGAACACGCTCACCCAGTACGACGACTTCAAGGCCGGCGGCCTCTTCGACTCCGCGGACCTGCCGCCCTTCTCGTTCACCCTGGACAAGTTCGACGCGACGTTCGAGCGCACGGGCCCGCAGAAGGGCACCCCGCGCGACTTCAAGGCGTACGTCACCTTCAGCAACGGCGCGCACGGCAAGCCGGAGAAGCGCGAGATCCAGGTCAACAAGCCGATGGAGGTGGACGGCTCCAAGGTCTACCTGCTCGGCCACGGCTACGCGCCGGTCATCTCGGTGACCGACTCCACCGGCAAGGTGGTCTACAAGGACGCCGTGCCGATGCTGCCGCAGGACGGCAACCTCACCTCGACCGGCGCCATCAAGGTCACCGACGGCTACAAGGACAAGGACGGGAAGGCGACGCAGCTCGGCTTCGCGGCCATGTTCGTGCCGACCTTCGCGGGCGCCGGCCAGGGCACGATGTTCTCGCAGTTCCCGGAGCTGGACTTCCCGGCGCTCGCGCTGAACGCGTGGCACGGCAGCCTCGGGGTGGACTCGGGCCTGCCGCAGAACGTGTACCAGCTGGACACCTCCAAGATGGAGCAGTTCAAAACCGAGGACGGCCGGCCGCTCGCGAAGCGGATGCTGCCCGGGGAGACCATGGAACTGCCCGGCGGCCAGGGCACCGTGAAGTTCGAGTCCATCGAGCGCTGGGCGACCTTCTCGATCACCCACCAGCCCGGCAGCGGCCTCGCCCTCGCGGGCGCCGTCGCCGCCATCGCGGGACTCGCGGGCTCCCTCTTCATCCAGCGCCGCCGGATCTGGGTGCGCGCGGTCCGCGGCAAGGACGGCGTGACCGTCGTCGAGATGGCGGGCCTCGGCCGCAGCGAGTCCGCCAAGCTCCCGGAGGAGCTGGCGGTCCTGGCCGGCGCGCTCCACGAGCGGGCGCCCACGGCGGCGCCGGCGCCGCCCGCCGCCGATACCGAACCCGAACCTGCCGAACCTGCCGAAGAAGCCGAAGAAGTCGAAGGGGAGCGCGCGTGATGCAGCTCGCGGCCGCAGCCAACGAGAGTCTGGCTCACCTCAGCAACAACCTGATCTACGCGTCCATGGCGGTCTACACCCTCGCCTTCTTCGCCCACATCGCCGAGTGGATCTTCGGCAGCCGCAGCAAGGTGGCCCGTACGGCCGCCGCGCTCACCCGCTCCGGGGCCGCGGCCGAAGCCAAGGCCGCCGCCCCCGCCGTCCAGGTGCGGGGCAAGGCCGGCACCGCCGTCCTCGACAAGCCCGCGGTGGTCACGCGCAGCGCCGCCGGCAGCCGTGACGTGCCGGACGGCCCCGGCGCGGCAGGCGGCACCGTCCAGGGCGACCTGTACGGGCGCATCGCGATCTCGCTGACCGCCCTCGGCTTCCTCCTCGCGGCGGCCGGCGTCGTCGCCCGCGCGATGTCCGTGGAGCGGGCCCCCTGGGGCAACATGTACGAGTTCTCGATCACCTTCTCCACGGTGGCCGTCGGCACGTACCTGCTCCTCCTGGCGCTGAAGAAGAACGTCCGCTGGCTCGGCCTGTTCCTCGTCACCACCGTCCTGCTCGACCTGGGCATCGCCACCACGGTGCTCTACACCGACAGCGACCAGCTGGTCCCCGCGCTGAAGTCGTACTGGCTGCTGATCCACGTCTCCACCGCGATCATCTGCGGTGCGGTCTTCTACATCGGCGCGGCCGGCGCGGTCATGTACCTCTTCCGCGACGGCTACGAGGCGAAGCTCGCGCGCGGCGGAAAGCCGGGCAAGTTCGCCACCTCGGTCTGGGAGCGCTTCCCGTCGGCGGCCTCGCTCGACAAGTTCTCGTACCGCATCAACGCGGCCGTCTTCCCGCTGTGGACCTTCACGATCATCGCGGGCGCGATCTGGGCCGGCGACGCGTGGGGCCGCTACTGGGGCTGGGACCCCAAGGAGGTCTGGTCCTTCGTGACCTGGGTGGCGTACGCCTGCTACCTGCACGCCCGCGCCACGGCCGGCTGGAAGGGCCGCAAGGCCGCGTACCTCGCGCTCTTCGCGTTCGCCTGCTGGATCTGGAACTACTACGGCGTGAACATCCTGCTCAGCGGCAAGCACTCGTACGCGGGCGTCTGACCCCGGTCGGACGGAACAGCCGGACGGACAGTCGGACGGAACACAGGAGGGGCCGGGCAGCCGAAAGGCAGCCCGGCCCCTCCGGCGTTTTCGGTCCGGTGCCGCCCCGTCACCAGACGGGGCGCAGTGGCGGCAGGGGGCCGTCCCCGTTCAGGGTGCCGACCAGGCGGCCCAGTTCGGTGCGCAGGGCGCCGAGGTCGACGCTGCCGCGGCCGAGCTCGGCCTCCAGCTCGTGCAGCACCCGTCCGGCCGCCCCCAGGTGGGCCGTCGCGGCCTCCGTCAGGACCACCAGCTTGCGGCGGCCGCCCCCGGGGTGCGGGGTGCGGCGCAGGTAGCCGCGCCGCTCCAGGTCGTCCACGAGCTGCCCGGCGGCCTGCTTGGTCACCCCGAGCCGCTCGGCGAGCTCGGTCGCGGTGGCGCCCGAGGCCCCCAGGGCCTGGAAGGCCATGCCGTGCAGCGGGCGCAGGCCGTCGGCGTGCCCGGCCTCTTCGAGGCGGCGGGTGAACTCGCCGAGCAGGAGCTGGAAGCCGAGGCCGAGGAGGAAGGTCAGCTCGGTGCCGTCGTGCTCGCCGCTGCCGCTGCCGTCGTCGCTCTGGTGGAGGGTCACGGAAACATGGTGACACAGGTGAGTCAAGCTGCTTTACTCGCATGAGTAAAGCAGCTTGACTCACCTGCCCCGGAAGCGAAGGAACCGCCTTGCGCGTCATCACCCCGTCCCCCGACCACGTCATCACGACCCCGAACGCGACCATGACCGGCTTCGCCTCCCCCAGCCGGGGCAGCGCCGAACTGAGCACCTGGCACGCAGCCATCCCCGCCGGAATCACCGGCCCCGAGCACTCCGTCAGCCGCGAGCAGGTCTGGACGGTCACCGCCGGGGCCCTGGACGTCACCTGCGACGGCCGTACCGAGAAGGTCGCCGCAGGCGACTCCGTGGTGCTACCCCCGGACGTCCTGCGCCACGTCCACGCCCTGGCGGACAGCGAGGTCTACGTCGCCATGCGCGCCGACGGCCTCGTCCGCGTTCCCGGTACCGAGGGCACCCGCCCCCTGCCCTGGGCGGTGTGAGCCCCGCCGGACCCCCGGCAGGCTGACGGCCGCGGCCAGCAGGGCCGCCGCGAAGGGGACGAGCAGCGCCGCCCGGTACCCGTCCAGGGGCTCGGCGGCGCCGGCCGCCACCCCCGTCACGCCGGCCAGCCCGAGCGCCGCGCCGAACTGGAACGCCGTGTACAGCAGCCCGCCCGCCAGGCCCTGCTCCTCCTCCGCGACCCCCTCGGTGGCGACGATGGTCAGCGGCCCGTAGACCAGGGCGAAGGCCAGCCCGAGCAGGATCAGGCTCGGCAGCATCAGCAGGTAGGACCAGTCGGCGCCCAGCGGCAGGAACAGCCCGTACGCCAGCGCTGCCAGCAGCAGGCCGCCGAAGATCAGCCGGCCGTTGCCGTACCGGGCCACGAGCCTCGGCACCACGGTCGGCGACAGGACCGCGTCGATCCCGATCACCAGCATCGCGAGGCTGGTCTGCAGGGTGGACCAGCCGCGCACCTCCTGGAGGTAGAGCACCACCAGGAACTGGAAGCCGAAGAACGCGGCCGAGAACAGCAGGGCCGCCGCGTTGGCCCGCAGCAGCCCGGGCGAGCGCAGGATGCCGAGCCGGACCAGGGGCTCGGCCGTGCGCCGCTCCACGAGGGCGAAGGCCCCGAGCAGCGCCAGCCCCGCCACCGCCGGCAGCGCCGCGCGCTCCTCCACGCCGAGGACGAGCAGCACGACCCCCGCGGTCACGAGCAGCCCGCCCCACACGTCGATCCGGCCCCGGTCCCGGCGCGCGGGACGGGGCGCCTTCGGTACGAAGGCCAGCGCGCCCGCCAGGATCAGCGCGGCCAGCGCCACGGGGGCGAAGAACACCCAGCGCCAGCCCACCGAGGCGAGCAGCCCGCCCGCGACCAGCCCGACGGAGAACCCGGCGGCGGCCGTGCCCGAGTACACGAGCAGCGCCTTCTCCCGCTGGGGCCCCTCGTCGAAGCCGGTGGTGATGATGGAGAGGCCCGCCGGGGTCATGAAGGCGGCGGCGACCCCGGTCACGAAACGGGCGGCGATCAACTGCCAGCCCTCGGTGGCCAGCCCGCCGAGCCCGGAGAAGAGCAGGAAGACCGACAGCCAGCCGATGAACATGGCGCGGCGTCCGAAGAGGTCGGCGGCGCGGCCGCCGAGCAGCATGAAGCCGCCGTAGCCGAGCACGTACGCGCTCATCACCCACTGGAGGGTGCCGGTTTCGAGGCCGAGGTCGGCGCGGATGGACGGCAGGGCCACGTTCAGCATCGCGACGTCGATGCCTTCGAGGAAGATCGCGCCGCACAGGACGAGCAGGACGCCGAGCCGGCGCCCCCGGATGGGGTGGAGGGAGTCCACGGAAAGACCTCGCAGAGGGAAGGAGAGGGAGGAAGAGCGGGAAGTTGCCGGCTCAACCACCCTCGCCCGCCGCCCGTACGGGAACAACGGCGAAGGCCTCAACGTTCGTTCAGCCATGCTTACCGATCGCGATGAGCTGGACTGCTTCCTGATCCTGGCCGAGGAACTGCACTTCGGCCGCACCGCCGAGCGCATGCTGCTCTCCCGGGCCCGCGTCAGCCAGCTCGTGCAGCGCCTCGAACGGCGCGTGGGTGCCCGGCTCTTCCTGCGCACCAGCCGCAGCGTCGCCCTCACCGCGCTGGGCGCCCAGCTCCGCGCCGACCTGGAGCCCCACCACCGGGGCATCGCCGCCGCTCTGGAGCGGGCCGCGGCCACCGCCCGCGCGGCGGACGGGGTGCTGCACGTCGGCTTCACCACCCCGCCCGCGGGCGAACTCGTCCTGCACGCGGCGCAGGCCCTGCGCACCACGCACCCCGGCATCAGCGTCGAGGTGTGCGAGGTGCCGCTCTCCGACCCGTACGGGCAACTGCGCGGCGGGGCCTTCGACGTGGCCTTCGCGGAGTTCCCGGTCCGCGAACCCGATCTGGGGGAGGGGCCGACGCTGTTCACCGAGGCGCGGGCGCTGGCCGTGGCCGCCGGGCATCCGCTGGCCGCGCGGGACTCCGTGACGCTGGAGGAGCTGGCGGGGGTCGCGCTGCTGGCCGTCGCCGGAGACCTGCCCGCGTACCTGCGCGAACACCAGGCCCCGGCGCGCACCCCGGCCGGCCGGCCGATCCGGCGCGGCCCGGAGGTGACGAACCTGCAAGAGGCGCTGATGCTGGTCGCGGCGGGCCGCGGCGCCCTGCTGACCTCGGCCCACGCGGCGGCCTACCACGCCCGCCCCGGGGTCACCCACGTACCGGTGGCGGACGCCGAGCCGGTCGGGTACGGACTGGTCTGGCGCGCGGGCGAGGACACCGGCGCCGTACGGGCCTTCGCGCAGGCGGCGCAGCGGGCAGCGGCGCGCGCCGGGACCGGCGCCCCGTAGGGCTCAGTCCTTGTCCTTGTCCTGTTCCTTCTCGTCCCGCTCCTCGCGCAGGGACTTCAGGAACTCCGGGTTGTCGTCCGGGGCCACCCACGTGCGGCGGCCCGGACGCGAACGGCCGCCACCACCCGGCACCCGCTTCTTGCCCGCGAAGAGCCACACCAGCGGACCGACGATCGAGAAGAGCAGGATGATCAGGACCCAGACGACCTTGGGGAGGCCCTTGACCTCCTCCTCCGGGGTGTTCAGGCAGTCGATGAAGGCGTAGATGGTCAGCGCGATGATCAGCAGGAACGGCAGATAGCGCAGCACGGTGTGGGACCGACCCCCAGAAGAACGGTGCGGACCGGGCAGGTCCGCCGTGGACTCTTCCAGGGTAGAGGGCCCGCCGCGGTTCGGGCCCTGGGCGGGGATGCCACAATTGCCCGCATGGCTTACGACGATCTCCGCTCGCTGCTCCGGGCCCTCGAGCGGGAGGGCGACCTCAAGCGCATCAAGGCCGAAGTGGACCCGTACCTAGAGGTCGGGGAGATCGTCGACAGAGTGAACAAGGCGGGTGGACCCGCGCTGCTCTTCGAGAACGTCAAGGGCTCGGCGATGCCGCTGGCCATGAACGTCTTCGGGACCGACCGGCGACTGCTGAAGGCCCTCGGGCTGAAGTCGTACGCCGAGATCAGCGAGAAGATCGGCGGCCTGCTCAAGCCGGAGCTGCCGCAGGGCTTCATCGGCGTCCGCGAGGCCTTCGGCAAGCTCGGCTCGATGGTGCACGTGCCGCCGAAGAAGGTGAAGGGCGACTCCGCGCCCGTCCAAGAGGTCGTCCTCACCGGCGACGACGTGGACCTGGACCAGCTCCCGGCCCTCTTCACCTGGCCCAAGGACGGCGGCTCCTTCTTCAACCTCGGCCTGACGCACACCAAGCACCCGGAGACGGGCGTGCGCAACCTCGGCCTGTACCGCCTCCAGCGCCACGACAAGCGCACCATCGGCATGCACTGGCAGATCCACAAGGACAGCCGCAACCACTACGCGGTGGCCGCGGCGCGCGGTGAGCGGCTGCCGGTCGCGATCGCCTTCGGCTGCCCGCCGGCCGTCACGTACGCGTCGACCGCGCCGCTGCCGGGCGACATCGACGAGTACCTCTTCGCCGGGTTCGTGGCGGGCAAGCGGATCGAGATGGTGGACTGCAAGACGGTCCCGCTCCAGGTCCCGGCCCACGCCGAGGTGGTCATCGAGGGCTGGCTGGAGCCCGGGGAGACGCTCCCCGAGGGCCCCTTCGGCGACCACACCGGCTTCTACACCCCGCAGGAGCCGTTCCCCGCGCTGAAGATCGACTGCGTGACGATGCGGAAGCGTCCGCTGATCCAGTCGATCGTCGTCGGCCGGCCGCCGACGGAGGACGGCCCGCTGGGCCGGGCGACGGAACGCTTCTTCCTTCCGCTCCTCAAGATCATCGTTCCGGACATCGTGGACTACCACCTCCCCGAATCGGGCGGCTTCCACAACTGCGCGATCGTCTCGATCGACAAGAAGTACCCGAAGCACGCGCAGAAGGTCATGCACGCCATCTGGGGCGCGCACATGATGTCGCTGACCAAGCTGATCATCGTGGTGGACAAGGACTGCGACGTCCACGACCTCCACGAGGTCTCCTGGCGGGCGCTCGGCAATACGGACTACGCCCGCGACCTCACCGTCGTCGAGGGCCCGGTGGACCACCTGGACCACGCCTCCTACCAGCAGTTCTGGGGAGGCAAGGCGGGCATCGACGCCACGAAGAAGCTGCCGACGGAGGGATACACCCGGGACGGCGGCTGGCCTGACATGGTCGAGTCCGACCCCGCGACCGCGGCCCTCGTGGACAGCCGCTGGAAGGAATACGGCCTGTGAGCCCCATCGGAGTGGAGGGCCCGGAGCTCTTCATCGGCAGCGACAGCGTCTACGTGGCCCTGGTGCGTCCGAGCCTCGACCCCTCCGACCCCGGCGTCCGCGAGGCCGCCGCGGAGGCGGGCGTCAGCCCCGAGGAGTTCGCGGGGCCCGGCAACGTCTGGGCGCTGATGCTCGACGAGGACGGCGAGGGCGACGGCTTCGAGCTGCCCGGCGCGCGGGACGTCGAGGCGGACGACTTCGCGGAGCAGCTCCAGAAGGCCCTGGCGGCGGGCGAGCCGTTCACCGCCGATGCCGGGAACTTCCTGCGCCTGGAGGCCCGCCCGTCCGGCGACGCCTGGGCGGTCACCGCCCACGTCACCCCGCCGGAGGGACACGACGCCGGCCCGTGGACCCTGGAACTCGGCGCGCTCCCCACGGCGGAGCTGCTGGCCGACCTCGAAGGATTCCGGAGAACCCTCGTATGACATCCGCAGCCGAAGGGGTCCTCGGATCCGGGCCCGCGCCGCAGGCCACCGGCAAGGTCAAGGCGTTCCTGCGGCTCGTGATGATCGAGCACTCGGTCTTCGCGCTGCCCTTCGCCTACATCGCCGCGCTCACCGCCATGTACACGCTCGACGAGCGGATGCACTGGACCGAGCTGCTGCTCGTCACCGTCTGCATGGTGGGGCTGCGGACCTTCGCGATGGCCGCCAACCGGATCATCGACCGGGAGATCGACGCGCGGAACCCGCGGACCGCCGGGCGCGAGCTGGTGACCGGCGCCGTCTCGGTCCGCTCCGCCTGGACCGGCGCCGGGATCGCCCTCGTGGTGTTCCTGGGCGCGGCGGCGCTGCTGAACCCGCTCTGCCTGATGCTGGCGCCGATCGCCGTCGTGCCGATGGTGGTGTACCCGTACGGGAAGCGGTTCACGAACTTCCCGCACGCCATCCTCGGCCTCGCCCAGGCGATGGGCCCGGTCGGGGCCTGGATCGCGATCACCGGCGAGTGGTCCTGGGACGCGGTGATCCTCGGCCTCGCGGTGGGCGTGTGGATCGGCGGCTTCGACCTGATCTTCGCCTGCCAGGACGTGGCCGCGGACCGCGCGGAGGGCGTCAAGTCCGTCCCGGCCCGCTTCGGCATCCCGGCCGCCCTGTGGGGCGCGCGCGGCGCGCACGTCGTGACCACCGGCCTGCTGGCCTGGTACGCGGTGGCGACCGGCGCCGGCTGGCTGTTCTGGCTCGGCCTGCTCATCGTCGTGGCCGCCTTCGTCTACGAGCACACCATCGTCACGCCCCACGACCTGTCCCGCCTGAACCGCGCCTTCTTCACGGTGAACGGTTTCATCGGCATGGCGCTGTTCGTGTGCGCCCTGCTGGACCTGGTGGTGCGGGGGCTGTCGCTGTAACTCGATCGTGTGTGCCCGGCCGGAACCGGCGGTTCGCGCTCTGCCCCGGTGGCTAGCGTGCGGCATACCATCGAGTGCATGGACAGGGAGGCCGACGTGACCGTCTCGGAGACCGAGCGCCTGCACTCACAGCTCAGCCGGTTCGAGGACATGTTCCCCGGTTACCGGATGGAGATTGTCGAGGGCGCCATCGTGATGAGTCCGCTCAAGCCGCACCACGCCAGGACCATCCGGCTGCTGTGGAACACGCTGGAAGCCCAGGTGCCGCCGGAGTGGGGTTTCATCAGCGACGTCGCCGTCCCCTTCGACGGTGACAACGAGTTCTGCCCCGACCTTGCCGTCATTCCCGGGGCGGAGGCGGACAGGAACCTCAGCGCGTACCCGCCTGATCTCGTCGAGCTCGTCATCGAGGTCGTCTCGCCGAGCAGCGTGCGCAACGACTACGAGGTGAAGGACCGGGCCTACGCCCGGCGCGGCATCCCTCATTACCTGATCTTCGACCCTTACAAGGCCCAGTGCACGACCCTGTGGAACCCCGGGCCCGACGGCTACCGCGGCCGCGACGTGATCCCGTACGGGGAGACGGTCACCGTGGAGACCGGCATCGGCAAGGTGTCGGTGGATACGGCCGAGCTCCCCGTGGACCCCGGCTCCGCCGCCTAGACCGCCGCCACCTCCGGCCGTGGCCGCGCCACCGCGGCCACCGCCGCGCCGGCCAGCAGGCCGAAGAGGTGGGCCTGCCAGCTGACCATCGAGCCCGTCGGGAGGGCTCCGGCCAGGAAGGTCGTGCCCCAGACGGCCGCGATGACGACCGCGACCGCGACACCCAAGGGGCTGCGCTCGACGAAGCCGCGGACCAGCAGGTAGCCGAAGAGGCCGAAGACGAGGCCGGATGCGCCCGCCGTGACGCTGTGGGGCGGGGAGATCAGCCAGACGGCGAAGCCGTCGGCCAGGACGATGGCCGCGCAGACGCCCAGGAAGCGGCCGATGCCGCTGAGCGCGGTGACGAAGCCGAGGACCAGCAGCGGGACGCTGTTGGAGGCCACGTGGTCGAAGCCGAAGTGCAGGAAGGGCGCCAGGGGTATCCCGCTCAGGCCGTCGGCCTCCCGCGCGGTGATCCCGTAGGAGTCGAGCGCGTGGCCCGTGGCGTGGTCGACGGCCTCGATCAGCCACAGCAGCGCCACCCAGCCCAGCATCAGCTTCGCGGCGGTCAGGGCCCGGCCGGTCCGGCCGGGCCGGCTCCGGGCGAAGGAGCCCGTACCGCCCGGGTGTGTACTGCTTCCGCTCATGACGACCCCTCCGCCGTGTCCACCCCTTGAACGTGCGGACACCTTAGCCAGTGCCCCTCGGCGGTGGCCGGATAGTCTCGGAGGTATGACTGAGGGCAAGCGCACCCCGTGGGTGGTCGGGGTTTCGGGGGCGTCCGGGACGCCGTACGCGGCCGCGGTGATCCGCGGGCTGCTGGCGGCGGGCGAGAGCGTGGACCTGGTGGTGAGCCGGGCCTCGCGCCTGACGCTGCTGGACGAGACGGGGATCGCCTTCCGCGACGCGCACTGGCGGGACGACCTGGGGGAGTGGCTGGAGCGGGGGGCCGACGGCAAGCCGGCGACCTTCGCGCGCCCGGAGCTGGACGGCGTGCGCTACTGGCCCGCCGGGGACCTGGCGGCCGGACCGAGCAGCGGCTCGTACCCCGTCAAGGGGATGCTGATCGTGCCCGCGTCCACGGCCTGCGTGGCCGGGGTGGCGCTCGGGCTGTCGAAGGACCTGCTCCAGCGGGTCGCGAGCGTGACGCTCAAGGAGCGGCGCCGGCTGGTGATGACGGTACGGGAGACCCCGCTGAGCGGGCAGACGCTGAAGCATCTGGTGAGCCTGGACGAGGCGGGCGCAGTGGTGCTGCCCGCCTCTCCGGCGTTCTACGCGGGTGCGACGCACATCCAGGATCTGGTGGACTTCGTCGCGGGGCGGGTGCTCGACGCGGCAGGGGTGCCGCACGGGCTGTACCGCCGGTGGGAAGGGGAGCTCGGTAGCTCCCGCCCCCAGGAGGCGAGCGGTGGCGCCTAGCCCTTCTTGGCGCGCCCCGGCTTACGGGTCTTGTCGACGCGGTGTGCGGCGGCGGGCTGGTCGGTGCGGGATCGGTTGGCCAGCTCCTGGAGCTGTCGCATGTGCGCGTAGGCCATCTCGATCGTGTACACGGTGAACCACTCCTGAAAATCGTCAGATCATCTTTGATCTGTTGAAAGATTCACAGGGTGTCGACCCTGTGTGCCTTTGATTCTATACGTAAACTTGAGGGAATGCCGAATAATGGAAGGTTCCAGGTACATGGACGCGGTGGACAAGCAGCTCATCCAGGCACTTCGTGAGAACGGACGCGCCTCGTACGCCGAGCTGGGCCGGCTCGTGGGCCTCTCCGGCCCCAGCGTCACCGACCGGATCAACCGGCTGGAGACGGCCGGAGTCATCACCGGATACCGCGCGACCGTGGACGCGGCCTCGCTCGGCCTCGGCGTCACGGCGCTGATCGGCATCTCGCTGTCCGACGCGGCGGACCACGAGGACGTGGCCCGCCGGCTGCGCGACCTCACGGAGATCGAGGACTGCTGGTTCATCGCCGGCGACGACTCGTACATGCTGAAGGTCCGGGCCGGCGACGTGGACGGGCTGGAGCGGATCATCCGCAAGCTCTCCAGCACCAAGGGGGTCTCGCGCACGCGCACGACGATCGTGCTCTCCACCAAGTGGGAGAACCGGGTCGGGGGCCTGCCGGAGGAGGCCTGAGGACGCTGAGAGTACGGTTGGGGACGCGGTCTGCGGGGGGACGCGTGCCGACGCACGTGCCGACGTACGCACCTCCGCACGACCGCGCAGGGCAGACACGAGGACAGAGGAGAGGACGGGCATGGACGCTGGGCTCAAGCGTGAGCTGGAGGACAAGGTTCGCTCCGGCGAGCGGCTGACCCGTGAGGACGGCATCGCCCTCTACGAGTCGGACGACCTGGCCTGGCTCGGCGGCCTCGCCCACGAGGTGCGCACGCGCAAGAACGGCGACGTCGTCCACTTCAACGTCAACCGCCACCTCAACATGACGAACGTGTGCACGGCCTCGTGCGCGTACTGCTCGTTCCAGCGCAAGCCGGGCGAGAAGGACGCGTACACGATGCGCATCGAGGAAGCCGTCCGCCTGGCCAAGTCCATGGAGAACGAGAGCCTCACCGAGCTGCACATCGTCAACGGCCTGCACCCCAGCCTGCCGTGGCGGTACTACCCGCGCTCGCTCTCCGCGCTGAAGGAGGCGCTGCCGAACGTCTCGCTGAAGGCGTTCACGGCGACCGAGATCCACCACTTCGAGACGATCTCCGGCATGTCGGCCTCCGACATCCTGGACGAGCTGATCGACGCGGGCCTGGAGTCGCTCACCGGCGGCGGCGCCGAGATCTTCGACTGGGAGGTCCGCCAGCACATCGTCGACCACCGCACCCACTGGGAAGACTGGTCGCGCATCCACCGCCTCGCGCACTCCAAGGGCCTCAAGACCCCGGCGACGATGCTCTACGGGCACATCGAGGAGCCGCGCCACCGCGTGGACCACGTGCTCCGGCTGCGCGAACTGCAGGACGAGACCGGCGGTTTCCAGGTCTTCATCCCGCTGCGCTACCAGCACGACTTCGTGGACATGAAGGACGGCAAGGTACGCAACAAGCTCCAGGCGCGTACGACGATGGCGACGGGCGCCGAGGCGCTGAAGACCTTCGCGGTCTCCCGTCTGCTCTTCGACAACGTCCCGCACGTCAAGGTGTTCTGGGTGATGCACGGCGTGCAGACGGCGCAGCTCGCCCTCCAGCACGGTGCGGACGACATGGACGGCTCGGTCGTCGAGTACAAGATCACGCACGACGCGGACAACTACGGCACCCCGAACAAGCTGGGCCGCGAGGACCTGCTGGAACTGATCCGCGAAGCGGGCTTCCGCCCGGTCGAGCGCAACACGCGCTACGAGATCATCCGCGAGTACCCCGGCCCGGACGCGGAGCTCCGCGAGACCCCGCAGGCGATGCGGGTCTGACGTCCGGACGTCCTGAGCCCCGGTCCTCCTTCGTGGGGGCCGGGGCTCATTGCACACCCGTAGTGGGTAATAGCTAATCTATCCCCATGACCCTTACCTTCACCTTCGATCCGGTCGTCGACCCCGCCCTCCAGGGCCGAGGCGCCGGCCGCGCGCTGATGGAGGCCGTCGCGGACGCCGCCCGCACGATGGACGGCATCGAGGCGATCCGCCTCAGCTGCCGGGGCGGGCTGGGCCTGGAGCGCTTCTACGCCGCCTGCGGCTACAAGGAGGTCGGCCGCGTCCCCGGCGCCATCCGCGTGGCGCCGGGCGACGACCGCGACGACGTCATCCTCCTGCTGCCGCCGCACTGACCTGCGGGGCCCCGCGGGGCGCGACCCCGGCGGGCCGGAGCGGGGGTCCGGCGTGCTTCACTGGACGGGCACGAGCCGCCGTACGACCATGACGAGAGAGAAGGGGTCACCGTGTCCCTCAAGCCGAGCGCGACGATCCGTTACACCGCGATGCGCCTGGGGATCTTCGTCGGGTGCCTCGTCCTCGTCGCCGGCCTGGTCCGGCTGGGCTGGGTGCCCTCCGGCCTCGGTGACGCCAACCCCGCCTGGGTCGTGCTGCTCGCCCTCGTGCTCTCCGCGCCGCTCTCCTTCGTCCTGCTGCGCAAGCAGCGCGACGAGATGTCCGTGGCCATCTCCGGACGCGTCGCGGGCGCGAAGGACAAGCTCGCCGCGAACCGCAGCCAGGAGGACGACGCGGTCGACGAGGCCGCGCGCGCCAGTTAGCTTCCTCACACATCGAATTGCCTCGGCCCCGGGTCACACGCCCGGCGTGCCGGGGCTTTCGGCGTTTTCCGGGGAGTTCGCCGGGGTTTCCGGCCCGCGCAGACCCAAAGGGAGGCTTTGAGATTCCCAAAGGTGAAGTGTTAGCGTGTTCAACATGTTGACGACGGCGGCGCACCAGACGATCACGAGCGTTCCGCTCGTGGCGCGCCTGCACGTCGACCTCTGCCGCCGCGCGTCCGCGGCCTGTTGCTGTTGTCGCTGAGTCCCGCGACCAGCCCCGGCACAGCAGCGGTCCCGCCCGCCCGGCTCTTGGCTTTTCCGGGTGCTGCCGCACCGCACCACCACCCCACCGCAGAAACCGCAGAACCACCCGGAGAGTGTCCGTGTCCGCGTCACCGCAGACCCCTGCCGCCGAGGCCCCCGCCCCGGTGCGGAAGTCCTCGTTCTCGTTCCCCTTCTGGGCCCAGATCGTAACCGGCCTCGTGCTCGGTGTGCTGCTCGGCTGGCTCGCCCGCAGCCAGGAGATCAGCTGGCTCGGTACGACCCTCGAGCAGGTGGGCGACATATTCGTCCAGCTCCTGAAGCTGGCCGTCGCCCCGCTCGTCTTCTTCGCCATCCTGGTGTCGATCACCAACCTCCGGAAGGTGAACAACGCCGCGCGGCTGGCCTCGCGCACGCTGCTCTGGTTCATGATCACGTCGCTGATCGCGGTGGCCATCGGCCTCGCCATCGGCCTGCTCACCAACCCGGGCTCCGGCACCGGCCTCACCCCGCAGGACGGCAAGCTGCCGAAGCGCGAAGGGTCTTGGCTGGACTTCCTGACCGGCATCGTGCCGACCGACATCATCACGCCGTTCACCGAGCTGAACGTCCTGCAGATCGTCTTCCTCGCCGCCGTCGCCGGCATCGCCGCCCTCCAGCTCGGCAGCAAGGCGCAGCCGGTGCTGAACCTCGCCGAGTCCGTCCTGGAGCTGCTGCAGAAGGCCCTGTGGTGGGTCATCCGCCTCGCCCCGATCGGCACCGTCGGTCTGATCGGCACCGCGATCGCCACGTACGGCTGGGACCTGCTCGGCAAGTACGCCACCTTCACGGTGGACGTGTACGTCGGCTCCGCGCTCGTGATGTTCGGCGTCTACCCGCTGCTCCTGTGGACCGTCGCCAAGGTCAACCCGCTCCAGTTCTTCAAGGGCGCCTGGCCCGCCATCCAGCTGGCCTTCGTCTCCCGCTCCTCGGTCGGCACCATGCCGGTCACCCAGCGGGTCACCGAGCGCCTCGGCGTCCCGAAGGAGTACGCCTCCTTCGCCGTCCCGTTCGGCGCCACCACGAAGATGGACGGCTGCGCCGCGATCTACCCGGCGCTCGCCGCGATCTTCATCGCGCAGATCTTCGACGTGCAGCTCGGCATCACCGACTACCTGCTGATCGCCTTCGTCTCGGTCATCGGCTCCGCCGCCACGGCGGGTCTGACGGGTGCCACGGTCATGCTGACCCTGACCCTCTCCACGCTGGGCCTCCCGCTGGAGGGCGTGGGCCTGCTGATGGCGATCGACCCGATCCTGGACATGATGCGCACCGCCACCAACGTGGCCGGCCAGGCGCTGGTCCCGGTCATCGTGGCGGCCCGCGAAGGCATCCTGGACAAGGCGGCCTACGCGTCCGCCTCCTCGTCCCTGCTGGACGAGCCCGCCCCGGCCGAGGCCCAGTCCGACTCCACGGACGCCGACCCGGCGAAGGTCCTCGTCTCCGCCTGACGCTCCCGAGGTCCCGCCACCCGCTCACCGCAGCCCCCGCGACCGTCCCGCGGGGGCTGCGGTTCGCCGTGTGAGGGGGAGACGAGGGGCCGGGGGGCCGTCCTCGTCAGGCTGTGCGTACCGCCATCAGCAGTCCGCTCGCCCATGCCAGGCGGACGCACCGGAAGTCCCCCCGCTCGTCCAGCTCGGCCAGGAGGCGCTCGACGGACGCCTTGTGGTCCTGCGGCCAGCCGGGCTGGGGGAGGAGGTCGTCGATCAGGTAGGTCCCGCCGGGAGCCACCAGTTCCAGGGCCCGGTCGAGGTGGGTGAACTTGCCCGGCCAGGTGTCCGCGAAGACGAGGTCGAAGGGGGCGCCGTCGAAGTCCTCCAGCCACGTACCGCCGTCCCCGGACACGAAGGTCACCCGCGGGTCGCCGCCCAGCTCTTCTCGGGCGATGGCCTGGACGGTCGTGTCGAGTTCGACGCTGGTCAGGCGGGAGGCCCGGTCCATGCCGCTGAGGATCCAGGCGGTGCCCTCGCCCACCCCGGTGCCGAGCTCCAGGATCCGGCCCCCGGGCCGGCCGGCGGCGAGTGCTGTCAGGAGACTGCCCGTGCGGTCCTCGCTGGACAGGGTGAAGCCTGCTTCGGCCGCCTTGGCGCGCAACGCGGTCAGGGTGGAGGGGAGTTGGTTCGGCGTATCGTCCATCCGGAGATCATGTGAGGGCCGCGCGCTCCCGGGCAAGGGCGTTTAGCCGCCGGGCCGAGCGGTCAGCCGGTGGAGGCGTGCACGAGGAACCCGGCCCAGGCGTGGGGCGCGAAGGCCAGGTGGGGCTGGTGGAGGTCCTTGGAGTCGCGGACGTGGATCGTGGCGGGGGTGGTGGCCACCTCGACGCAGGAGTCGCCTTCGCTGCCGCTGCTGTGGCTGCTCTTGAACCAGTCGAGCTCGGGATTGTCGATCATGTCTCTCCCAGCAGTTCCTTGATGAAGTCCTGCGACTCCCGCGGCGTGAGAGCCTCAGCCCGGATGATGCCATAGCGCAGTTCAAGGACTCGGAGCTGCCTTGGGTCGGAGACCGGGCGGCCGTTGAATGCTCCTTCGGAGCGCCCGACGGCAGTGCCGTCCCCGAACTTCAGGATCTCGATTCCGCCGCCCATCCCAGCATGGGCCTCCCGGCTGTTCGGCATGACCTGGAGAGTCACGTGGCGCAACCGGCCCACTTCCAAGAGCCGTTCGAGCTGTTGGCGCCATACCAGTGTGCCCCCGATGGGACGGCGGAGGGCGGATGCCTCGTGAACGAAGCTGATCGCTGGAGCAGGTGTCCGACTGAAGACGGACTGGCGGGCCACGCGTGCCGCCGTGTACCGCTCGACCTCGTCCTGTGAGTACGAGGGCTGCCGCATCTCGAAGAGTGCGCGGGCGTGGTCCGCCGTCTGTAGCAGCCCGTGTACGACGTGCGTGCTGTAGACGCCGATCTCGACCGCCCTCCCCTCCAGCTTCGCCAGATCGCGGACCTTCTTCGGGTAGCGGACCTGCTCCATGTCCGCCTTCATCGCGGCAATCTTCCCGCCCGCCCGCAGCGCCTCGTCCGCCCTGTCCAGGTACTCGGGGCGGGGGATCCGCTTGCCCGCCTCGACCTTGCGGACCAGGTCCTCGCCGTAGCCGATCCCCGTGCCGAAGTCACCGGCGCGGATGCCCGCCTCCTCGCGCCAGGCCTTGAGCTGGCGGCCGAGCGCGGCCAGCACCGCCACTCCCTGTTCGTCCTCGGGATCGACGTCCCAGCCGGCGTCTTCCGTACCGTCACTGTCCACACTCATGCGTGCCCCACCTTCAACGCACCAATTCCTCAGCGCTCCGTTCCCGAGGCCCGGACGGGACAGGCACGACAGCACCGGACAACGACCGGACAGAAGCCGGACGCTCGGGCGGTTCCGCTTCTCACGGTACGCACGCCCCACCACGCTCGGTGACATGAATACGCATATCCGTGACTCCGCGCTCCAGTTCACCGCCCGGCTCGCCGGTACGCCCCTCGGTGCGCGCCAGGCCCGGCGGCTCGCCGTCGAGACGCTCGACGGGTGGGGGCTGCCCAGCGAGGGGCCCGCGCTCATCGTGGCCGAGCTCGCCGCCAACGCGGTGACCCACGGCCGGGTTCCCGGGCGGGGCTTCCGGTTGGGGCTCGCCGTCCGGGGCGGGGTGCTGCGCATCGAAGTGGTGGACACGCGGGGGGACCGGATCCCCGGTGTACGGGAGGCGGGCCGGGGCTCGGAGGCCGGCCGGGGGCTGGTCCTGGTCGATGCGCTCGCCGACCGGTGGGGGGTGGACCGGGGGCTGCCGCCGTGCAAGGCGGTCTGGGCGGAAGTGGACTTGGCGGGGGGAGGGCCTGGTGACCGGGTCCCGGGTGTCCAGGACCCGGCCCGCTTGGACGTAACCCCCTGAAAGGACGGGCCGAAACCAACCCAACCCACCCCTCCGGCTCCCCGCGGCGACGCCGTCACCCGCATGGGTGAACTGTGCCAACTCGGCTGGATTTCGGGAGGGTTGCCGGGCATATGCTCGCCCCACACAACACCAGACATGAGACGGCCCCCGCCGGGACTGCAATCCCGAACGAGGGCCTGACCAACGTAGGAAGTAGCACCTTCCCCATGGCTCCTCCGCACCTTAGCGCGCCTTCGCGCGCCTCGTCCCGTGTTCCCGCCGGGACCCCCCGATCCGGTGTCGACCACGTCAACATCCGGCACGAACGCCACTTCACCGTGATCGGCAACCACCTCATCCAGCACCGCGAGCTGTCGCTGACCGCGATCGCCCTCGGTGCCTACATCCAGTCGCTGCCCAGCGGGGCCCGGGTCGGGATCAAGAGGCTGCGGGAGCGCTTCCCGGAGGGGGAGGTCCGGATCTCCGGCGCCCTGCGGGAGCTGGAGGAGTACGGGTACCTGGAGCGCAGCCGGGTCCGGCTGGCGAGCGGGCAGGTGGTCACCCGGACGGTGTCCTACAACCACCCGTCTGCGAAGGTCCTTTCGGGGTCGGATGCGGGGTCGGCCGCGCGGGAGGTGGATCCCGGGCGGGCGGAGCCCCCGGACCTGTGGCCCGAGCATGATCCGGATCCGGATCATGATCCCGAGTACGTGTCCCCGCCGGAGCCGGACGACGGGCCCGAGCCGGACCGGGAGTACGAGCCGGAGCCGGACGACGAGTACGAGCCCGAGCCCGAGCCCGAGCATGACCCCGACCCCGAGCGTGACCCCGCCCCCGAGCCGGACTCCGGCGCGGAGCCCGGTTCCGTACGGCCGTCGGAGGCTTCGGCGGGGCCGCGTCGGGAGGCCTTCGTGTTGCTCGCGCGGTTGCGGGAGGACGACCCGCGGCTGCTGCTCGCCGACCGGGACGTGCGGAAGCTGGCGCCCGCGGTCTCGGCCTGGCTGGAGCGCGGGGCGGATCCCGCGGCCGTACGGCTCGTCCTGGCCTCGGGGCTGCCCGACGACCTCCGCCATCCGACGGCCCTCGTCGCGCACCGGCTCAAGGCCTGGCTCCCGCCCCACCTTCCCGCCGAAGCGCCCGTACGGCCCGACAGGCGGCCGGACCCGATGCAGAACTGCGACGGCTGCGAGCGGGGCTTCAGGGCGCCGCGGCCGGGAACCAGGTGCCGCGACTGTCCTCCCGCCGACTGACCGTCCGAGGTGCCCCACCCCCAGGGGCTCAGGCTGCGGCTTCGCCGGGGCCCTCATCCGGGGAGCCGCCCCGCTCGTAAGGCCCAACGTCAATGACCCGCCCGTCGCGAAGGGTCTTCGTGTGCGCGGACACCTGGTGCTTGACGGGGCCTTTGCGTCGCTCGTCCACGGCCGCAGGGTCCGCGATCGAGCCGGTGTCGTCGGTGTCCTCGGCATCCTCGGTGGAGTTCCGGTCCACCGCCTTGCCGGCGATCACGACGGCGACGGCCAGGACCGTGCCGGCGAGGGCGACGCCGGCATGAACCTTCCCCTTGTGCTTCTCGTACAGGTGCTTCGTCTTCTCGGCGAAGGAGGTGGGTTCGCCGTCCTCGGGCGCGGAGTCGTTCACGCGGACACATCTACCGGACCCGCCCCCCACCTGTCAGGCAATCACCCGACCACGCCCGATCAGGCCTCGCCGCCGTCGGCCTCCCGCGCCGCCTGCTCCAGGCGGGCGTGGTGGGCCTGCCACCAGGCCGGGTCGGACTGGGGGAGGCCGGGGTTGGTCGGCTGCATGCCCGTCGTGCCGTCCAGGAGTTCGCGGAGGATGTCGGCGTGGCCGGCGTGCCGGTGGGTGTCGGAGATGACGCGGACCGCGGCGTGGTGCAGGGAGACCTCGTTGCGGTCGCTCGGCCACCACGGGACCGTGCCGATCGTGTCCAGGGGGAGTGCGTCGAGCGTCGCGTCCGCGTGCGCCCAGGCGCGGTGGTAGAGGTCCACGATGTCCGCGCGTGACTGGGCGGGGGTGGCCCACATGTCGGCGTTGGGTTCGGCGTCCTCCGCGGCCCAGGGCAGGGGTTCGCCGGAGGGGCGGGCGAAGGTGTCGCCGAAGTAGCCCAGCTCCGTGGTCGCCGCGTGCTTCACCAGGCCGAGGAGGTTGGTCCCGGTGGGCGTGAGGGGGCGGCGGACGTCGTACTCCGAGAGGCCGTCGAGCTTCCAGAGGAGCGCGTCGCGGGCCGACTGGAGGTAGAAGTGCAGTTCGGCCTTGGGGTTCGGGTCGGGGGAGGTCATGGGCAGATTCTTCCGGACGGGTGATCTTCGGTCGCCGGGTTGAGGTGGCAGCGCGGTTGCGCGGCACCTGTGGGCGCGGGGTGGGGGTGCGGCGGGGTGGCGTGGAGCATCGGTGAAAAGGCGGGCACAGGGGTGTTCAGGCGTGGTTACCGCTAAGTAAATTACCGGCGGTAACACTCCGTCCGGCCAGGGAGGCACGCCGTGACCGCCGAATCGAGCCTGGTGAGGGTCGTCAAGCCAGTCCAGCCACTCAAGCCCGTCGAGCCCGTCAAGACCGTGATCGAGGGGCGGGTCCGTGAGGTGTGGGTTCCCCCGCTGGCCCCGGTGCCCGTCAGCGGGTCCCTCGGGGACATCCCCTTCGACAACGCCCGGGAGGCGCCGAGGGAGCCCGTACTCGCCCGCAAGGACCGGGACGGGACCTGGCGGGACGTCACGGCCGCCGAGTTCGCCGGCGAGGTGCTCGCCGTCGCCAAGGGGCTGATCGCAGAGGGGCTGCGGCCCGGCGACCGGCTGGCCATCATGGCGAGGACCACCTACGAGTGGACCCTGCTGGACTTCGCGGGCTGGGCGGCCGGACTGATCACCGTACCGGTCTACCCGACCTCCTCCGCGATCCAGGCGCGCTGGATCATCCAGGACTCGGGCGCCGTGGCCTGCGCGGTGGAGGACACCGCGCAGGCGCGCATCATCAGCGCGGAGCGGGCCAACCTGCCCTGGCTGCGCCACCTGTGGGAGTTCGACACCGGGGCCGTGGCCCGGCTGGTCAAAGCCGGGGAGCACGTGCCCGACGAGGTCGTGGCGGCCCGGCGGGCCGGGTGCGCGCCGGAGTCCGTCGCGACGCTGATCTACACCTCCGGGACGACCGGCCGGCCCAAGGGGTGCGTGCTGACGCACGCCAACTTCTACGCCGAGGTGGACAATTCGGTGGAGCTGCTGCACCCCGTCTTCAAGTCGGTCAGCACGGAGGCGGCCTCGACCCTGCTCTTCCTGCCGCTGTCGCACGTGTTCGGGCGGATGGTGGCCGTCGGGTGCATGCGGGCGCGGGTGAAGCTGGGCCACGCGCCGAGCATCAGCAGCGAGGACCTGCTCGCGGATCTGGCCGGTTTCCGGCCGACGTTCCTGCTGGCGATCCCTTACGTCCTGGAGAAGGTCTACAACACCGCACGGGCGACGGCCGAGAAGATGGGGCGGGCCTCCTCCTTCGACCGGGCGGCGCGCATCGCGCGCAGCCTCGGCGAGATCGCCGTCGTGGAGGGCAAACGGCCGGGGCTGGGCCTGCGGATGGCCCGGGCCCTGTACGAGCCGCTCGTGTACCGGCGGATCCGGGCGGCGCTGGGCGGGCGCGTGCGGTACATCCTGAGCGGCGGCTCCCCGCTCGGCCGGCGCCTCGCCGCCTTCTACACCGGCGCGGGCATCGAGGTCTTCGAGGGCTACGGGCTCACGGAGACGACGGCGGCGGCGACCGTCACCCCGCCGCTGCGGCCCCGGCTGGGCACGGTGGGCTGGCCGCTGCCGGGGACGGCGGTACGGATCGCGGACGACGGGGAGGTGCTGCTGCGCGGGCCGCACGTCTTCGCGGGGTACTGGAACAGCGGCGTGGCGGTGGGCGGCGAGCAGTGGCTGTGCACGGGGGACATCGGGGAACTCGACGCGGACGGGTACCTGACGATCACCGGGCGGAAGAAGGACCTGATCATCACCTCCGGCGGCAAGAACGTGGCCCCCGCGCCCCTGGAGGACTGGCTACGGGCCCACCCGCTGGTCGGCCAGTGCATGGTGGTCGGCGACAACCGGCCCTACGTCACCGC
The DNA here is from genome assembly GCF_059758875.1 of Streptomyces sp. GQ60. Classification (NCBI taxonomy): domain Bacteria; kingdom Bacillati; phylum Actinomycetota; class Actinomycetes; order Kitasatosporales; family Streptomycetaceae; genus Streptomyces; species Streptomyces sp. GQ60. Next base: position 75,121 of record NZ_JCAXEG010000001.1, read on the forward strand.
GCTGATCACCCTGGAGCCGGAAGGACTCCAGCACTGGCGGCAGATGCGGAAGAAGGTGGGCGTGCCGATCCGGGAGCTGGTGCAGGACGAGGAACTGCGGGCGGACCTCCAGCGGGCGGTGGACGAGGCGAACCGGCTGGTGTCGCGGGCGGAGTCGATCCGGCGGTTCGTGGTGCTGCCGGGTGATTTCACCGAGGAGCGGGGGCACTTGACGCCTTCGCTGAAGCTGAAGCGGGGCGCGATAGCGCGCGATTACGTGCGGGAGATCGACGCCCTGTACCGCTCCTCCTGAGGGTCCGCGGCGCGTGCGGGGGCTCCGCGTCCGTTCAGGCGGATGATCGGATCGGATCGCGGCGGTCGGGTCCGGCCCGGATGCTCCCGGGCAGGGTGGACACCGAAAGGAGGCCTCGTGATCTCGGCACTCAACCGGCTGGTCGACCTCGTCGAGGAGCACCTCGTCGAGGAGCACTTCGTCGAGGAGCACTTCGAGGCGCACCTTGAGGAGCGCCTAGACGGGCACCGTCAGGAGCACCTTCAGGGGCGCCTAGAGGGGCGCCTTGAGGGGCTCGACGTCCGCGGACTGGCCGGGGAGCTCGGCACGACCGAGTACCACCTGCGCCGCATGTTCTCTTCGCTGACCGGCATGCCGCTGTCGGAGTACGTGCGCCGGCGCCGCATGACCCTGGCCGCCGCCGACGTGGTCCGGGGTGAGGACGATCTGCTGAGCATCGCCGTCCGGCACGGATACGGCTCGACGGAGGCGTTCGGCCGGGCGTTCCGCGCGGTCCACGGCGCCGGCCTCAGCGACGTGCGCCGAGACGGAGGCCCCCTGCGCACACAACCCCGGCTCAGGATCCGCCTGACCGTCGAAGGGAGCATCCCCATGGACACCCGCCTCATCGACCGCCCCGCCTTCCGGCTCGTCGGACACGCGGCCCGCGTTCCGCTCGTCCACCAGGGCGTCAACCCGCACATCCAGCAGCACATCACCGCACTGCCGCCCGCCGAGCACCTCCGGTTGAAGGCGCTCGGCGACACCGAGCCGGTGGGCCTGCTGCAGGTCTCCGACGACGTCGACCCCGACGGCACGGAGGGGAGCGAACTGACCTACCTGCACGGAGTCGCCGTCACCCGGTCCACGCCGGCCCCCGACGACCTCGACACCATCGAGGTGCCGGCCGGCAGGTGGGCGGTCTTCCGCACCGCCGGGCCGCATCCGCAGGCCCTGCAGACGGCCTGGGCCGCGACCGCGACCGAGTGGTTCCCCTCCAACCCGTGGCGGCTGCGGCCCGGTCCCTCGATCGTCGCGGTCCTCGACCGGGCGGACGACTTCAGTACCGCGACCTGTGAGCTGTGGCTGCCCGTCGAACCGGCGTGACGGCGCGCGGCCACGCGATCGCGGTTCTGGAGCTGCCCGCCGTGGCCCCGGCCGGCAACGCGTCTGCTCCGGCCAGGACCACCGGGGCCTGCCGTTGCCGTCACCCGCGCGGCCCCCCGGGCGATCGCCGCTTGCGTTCCGTGCGCGCTGTCCTGCCGGCCCCGTCCCGCAAGGCCGTCGGCCACCGGAGCGCGCCCGCGCCGCACCGATCGCGCCGCATCGGCCGGCGCGGCTGCGGTAGGGGTCTGCTTATCGTGAGCCGACCGGTCCGGGGGGTCGCCCGAGGAGGGTGCAGTGCACCGTTCCCGTTCCCGTGCCGGTTCCCGTCCCCGCTCGCTTTCCCCGGCCCGTACCCGGATAGGCGCCGGGGTCGTCGGCACCGCTCTGGCCGGGGCCCTGCTCGCCGCCGTGCCCGGAGCGGCGCCGACGACCCCGGCGCCCGCCGCTAGGGGGATCCAGTGGGGCGCGTGCCCCGAGAAGCCCGTGCCCGCCGGCATGCGGTGCGGCACCCTCACCGTCCCGCTCGACTACGAGGCCAAGGGGCAGGCCAAGCGGCAGGGCCAGCGGACGGTCAGGATCGCCGTCGCCCGGCTTCCCGCCACCGGGCCCGCCCGCAAGCGGATCGGCTCCCTCGTGCTGAACTTCGGCGGCCCCGGCGCCCCCGGCGTCTCCACCCTCGCCGCCGACCCCAACGCCTTCGCGGAGCTCAACAAGCGCTACGACCTCGTCGTCTTCGACCCCCGCGGCGTCGGCCACAGTGCTCCCCTCACCTGTGGCGGAGGAGCCCCGGCGGGCGACGCGGCCCCCGACGGGCCCGCCGCCGAGCTCGCCGCCCTGCGGGCCGTCGCCAAGCGCTGTGCGCGGGACTCCGGCCCGGTGCTCCCGTACGTCGGTACCGTCAGCGTGGCCCGCGACATGGACCTGCTGCGCCAGGCCCTCGGAGAGGAGAAGCTCGACTTCTTCGGCTTCTCCTACGGCACGCGCCTCGGCGCGGTCTACGCCGCGCTGTTCCCGCGCCGCACCGGCCGGATGGTCCTCGACGGAGTCGACACCCTCACCGAGCCGCTCGGCGAGCAGGCCCTGCTGTCGGCGGTCGGCCAGCAGCGGGCGCTGGACAACTTCCTCGTCTGGTGCGCCCACCAGCAGAGCTGTGTCTACGGGACGAACACCCGTACCGCCAAGGAAAAGGTGCAGGCCCTCGTCACCCGCCTGGACGCGGAACCGCTGACCCGCGGGGGCGGACTGCGCTTCACCGGGCAGGACGTGGCCGAGGCCATCGGGAAGGCCCTGTACTCGCCGAAGATGTGGCCCGACCTCGCGGACGCGCTCGCCCTGGTCGAGCGCAGCGGCGACCCCGTGGAGCTGATGCAGCTCGGCGGTCCGGACGAATCGCCGCCGCCATCGCCATCGCCCCCGTCACCGTCATCGGCCCAGGAGGAGACCGACGCCGCCGGCCTGCCCGCCGTCCCCGCCGACAACGCCTCCGCCGCGCTCGTCGCCGTGAACTGCGCCGATGACCCGGACCGCGGCGACGCCATGGCCTCCCCGGCGGCCGTCGCGCGGGAGCTGGAGGCGCTCCAGCCGGTCTTCCTCGCCGCCTCTCCGATCTTCGGGCCGCGCCAGCTGATGACGGTGCTGGCCTGCTACGGGCGTCCCGCCGGCACCGATTTCATCCGCAAGATCGACCACCCCGCCGGCATCCCGCGCATCCTGCTCGTCGGCACGCGCGGAGACCCGGCCACCCCGTACGAGTGGACGGAGGAGACGGCGGAGCGGCTCGGCAACACCGTGGTCGTGGACTACAAGGGCGACGGGCACACCGGGTACGTGGCCTCGCGCTGCGTGCAGGGGTACGTGGACCACTTCCTGGTGGACGGCCGGCTGCCCTCCGGGACGCGCTCCTGCCCCGCCGGGGAGTGAGGGCGCGGAAGACGCCTCTCGCGGGCGGGGCAGGAGCGACACCGGTCGTCCGGATCAGCAGTTGGGGCGCGGCGCGCGGCCCGCGAAGCGGTCCGCCAGCCAGTTGCCGGCCGCCGGGGACTGGGTGATGACGCCGCTGACGTGCTCGCCGAGCCAGATGGTGTCGAATTCGAGGTTCGCGCCCCGCGCGCACCAGTCGGAGCGCAGCCGGCTCCCGACGGAGTACGGGATGAGCTCGTCGGCGAGCGCGTGGTACTGGAACACGGGCGCGGCCGGGGCGGTGCGCCCGAGCCTGCTCTGGTTCAGCCGGGCCTGCCAGTCCGGCTGCGCGAGCGGGTCGCGGGTGGTCAGGTCGGAGATCCGCTTGAAGGAGCCGGCGATGGCGTCGATGGCGACGCAGTGGTCCTTCATGGCGCCGACCAGGAGCTTCCCGGCCGGGTTGAGGTAGGAGTCGAGCTTCAGTTCCGGGAAGGCCGCGTCCTGGCCGGCGGCGGCCATGAAGATGAGGCCGGAGCCGTAGGAGCCGTTGTTGAAGTCGGCCACCTTCAGCAGATCGGCCGGGACGCCGCCCGTCGCGGTGCCCTTGACCTGCAACTCCGGTGCGTACGAGCCGTGCAGCTCGGCCGCCCAGCTGCTGGCCTGGCCGCCCTGGGAGTACCCCATGATGCCGACGGGCGTGTCGGCCGGCAGCCCGGCCTCGGGGAGGCGGGTGGCCGCGCGGGCGGCGTCGAGGACGGCGTGGCCGGCGGAGGGGCCGACGGTGTAGGTGTGCACGCCGGGGGTGCCGAGGCCCTCGTAGTCGGTGACGACGACGGCCCAGCCGCGCAGGGTGAGCTGCTGGATGAGGTTGGCCTCCATGGCGGTGCCGTACGGGAGGTTGTTGCTCGGTGCGCAGGAGTCGCCCATGCCGACGGTGCCGACGGCGTAGGTGACGAGGGGGCGCGGGCCGGTGCGGCCGTCCTGCGGGACGATCACGGTGCCGGAGACCACGTTCGGGGCTCCGTCGGCGGTCGTGGAGTTGTAGTGGATCTTCCAGGCCTTGGTGTGGGTGGGCTGGCCGGGCAGCGGGTGGAACGCGGAGGGCGCGCTGCTGACGATGTCGCCGGGGCGGGCGGCGGCCGCCCCGGCCTCGGAGGTGGTGATGCTCTCCTGTGCGGCGTTGGCCGTGCTGGGGATCGCGGCCGAGAGGGCCAGGGCGGCCACTGCGGCGAGTGCTGAGCTTCGGATGCGCATGGGGCGGCTCTCCCAAGGGTCCGGTGGGGGTGGTAGGTGAGGAGAAGGTAGTGACCGACCGGTAGGAACGTCGCTGACCGCACAGCTCAGCTTTCCTGGCCCGGGACCGCATCCCCGCCGTGCCGTCCACCCTGCCTGCCCGCCCACCTTGTCGGTGTGGCCGCGGGTGCGGTAGAAACGCGCGACACGCAGGGCGGAATTCAGCCATGCGGACCACCGAACTTGGCATGAACACACCATTTGGGGGAGTTGTGGCGGTCGCGACGCGCGCACAGAGGTTCAAGAACCGGGCGACCTCGGGCCTGGTCCTCGCGGGGATCGGCCTCGCCGCGTTCTTCCTCGTCGGAATGGCCTCCCAGCAGCCCGCGGGCTGGGGCGCGGCCTATGCCTTCGCCGACCCGGTCACGGTCCAACTTCCGCGCAGCTGCGGGGTGGAGACGATCGTGCGCAGCGGCGGCGGATCGAGTCGCGGCACCGGAAAGTGCGAGGGCACGGCGTGGACGGCCGACGGGAAGGGCCGCACCGGCACGCTGTACTCGTACGCGGACGAGATCGCCCGCGACGGCTCGGGCAAGCTGGCGTACCAGGGCGAGGCCCGCGCGCTGGGCGACCGCGCCTATGGCAAGCCGGAGCTGTGGATCACCATCGTCCACCTGGCGGCGCTGGGCGTGGCCGCCCTCGGTGCGGTCGTCGTGCTCTTCGCCGCGCTGGCGCCGATGGTCCCGGCCCGCAGGCGGTCCTGACGGACGCGGTGTGGGCAACACGGGCGCGGTGAAGACGTGACCGTGCCGCCACAGGGGCCGCACGCGAGCCGCGCGAGCCGCAAGGGCCGGCGCAACCGCCGCAGTTCACCGGGGGTACCTGGCGCCGGGCCGGCTGCTGGAGCCGTTGGCCTAGCCGAGGCCAACGCGGCAGTGCGACGGACCGCCCAGCGTCGGGTCGTCCACCGGGGCCGCGCCCCCGGCCCGCGGACCGCGCTGCCCGTCGCCGACACCGACGCCGTCCGCCGCGACGGCCGGGCCGGCGCCGCACGTCCCGCCCGACGCGATCCGGTACGCCCCCGGCGTGGTGCCCGTCCAGCGGCGGAACGCGCGGTGGAAGGCGGTGTCCTCCGAGAAGCCCAGGCGGGCCGCCAGTTCCGCGATGGGTTCGCGGCTCTCCGCCAGGCCGGCGATCGCCGCATCGCGCCGCACGTGGTCCTTCAGCTGCTGGAAGGACGTGCCCTCCTGCTGGAGCCGCCGCCGCAGCGTCGCCGGGGACACCGCCAGGCGCGCCGCCACCTCGCCCAGCTCCGGCAGCCGCGGCGAGCCGCGCAGCGCCTGGGTCAGGGTCCGGCGGACCTGCTCCGCGACCGTGGTCCCGTACGCCGGCCGGGACAGCAGGTCGAAGGGGGCCCGCCGGAGCATCGCGTCGAGCGCGGCCTCGTCCCGTACCAGCGGAGCCGTCAGCCAGTGCGCGTCGAAGGCCACGGCCGCACCCGTGCGCGGCTCGCCGAAGCGGACCGGACAGCCGAAGAGCAGCTCGTACTCCTCCGCGTGCGGCGGCGCCGGATACGCGAAGGAGGCGTGGGCCAGGGGGATGCGCCGGCCGATCAGCCAGCTGCTCAGCCGGTGCCAGATGGCGAGCACGCACTCGGTGAGGAAGCGCTCCTCGTCCCGCGCGAACTCGTTGCGCACCGCGAACCACGCCTGCCCGCCCTCGACGTCGAGCGCCAGCTCCGGTCCGCCCGGGAACAGCCCGTAGAAGGTGGCGGAGCGCTCCACCGCCGCACCGAGATCGCGGCAGCCCAGGCAGGCCCTGCACATCATCGCGAAGGTCCCGGGCCGGCTGGGGACGGTGGACAGGCCCAGGAACTCGTCCTGCGTGGCCCGGTACAGCGCCCGGAACAGCCGCGCGAACTGCGCCGGCGTGACCCGCGCCCGGTCGTCACCCAGCAGCAGCGGCGGAATCTGCGCCTCCTGGAGCAGCGGCACGGTGTCCAGCCCGCTGCCGCGCGCCCCCGCGAGCACGGCACGCACGTGGTGCACGGTGACCGTCCGCCTCCCCATGGGTCCGACGGTAGCCGCAATGAGCGCTGAGGTCAGCGGGGGTGACGCTTCCGGTCATGCCGCGGACGCCTCCCCGGTGCCTAGCGTCATCGGTACGACCCGAGGGGGAGGCGAGCCCGATGAGCCCGATGGCTGGGAGCGAGACGGACGGATCCGTGCGGCCGCGCACGCTGGCGCTGTTCACGGAGTGGACGGGCGAGCGGTACGCGGCCGAGACCGCGCTGCGCCACAAGCGCGGGGACGGCCGCGGCGCGGGCGAGGCCGGGGCCGCGGCCGCGGCACCGGACCAGGGTGGGGCCGGGGGCTGGGCCACCGTCTCCTACGGGCAACTGCGCGCCCGCGTCCGGGAGTCGGGGCGCGCCCTGCTCGCCCTCGGGGTCGCCCCCGGCGAGCGCGTCGCGGTGCTCGCGGAGACCAGGCCGGAGTGGACGTACACCCACTTCGGGGTCCTGGCCGCGGGAGCCGTCCTCGTGCCGGTGTACCCGACGGCCGGGGAGGAGGAGCTCGCCTGGGTGCTCTCGGACTCCGAGGCCGTGGTGGCCGTCTGCGACGACGCCGCCCAGGCGGCCCGGGTGGAGGCGCTGCGGCCGAAGCTCCCCGCGCTGCGCGCGGTCGTGGCCATGGACGGGCTGCGCGCCCTCCCGGATCCGGCGCCGGAGGCCGAACTCCTGGCCCGGGCCGCGGCGGTGGACCCCGCGGCCGACGCGGCCATCGTCTACACCTCGGGAACCACCGGCCTGCCCAAGGGCTGCCGCCTCACGCACGCCAACCTCGGCGCGATCCAGGACGCCACCCTCCCGCTCGTCAAGGGCGGCCCGGGGGACTCCACGTACCTCTACCTCCCCCTCGCCCACCTGCTGGCCCAGCTGATCCAGTTCACCACCCTCCTGGAGGGCGGGGAGCTGTGCTACTTCGGCGGCCGCATCGAGGACGTCATCGGAGAGCTCGCCGAGGCCCGGCCGACCCATCTGCCCTCCGTGCCGCGCCTGTTCGAGAAGCTCCACTCCGTGGTCCTCTCCCTCGCGGAGTCCCAGGAGGGCGGCTCGGACCGCTTCGCCGAGGCGGTCCGCCTCGGGGTCCTGGCCTCCGAGGGACGCCTGCCGGCCGCGGACCGCGCCGCGTACGAGGCCGCCGACGCATCCCTGTACTCCCTGGTCAGGGGCGCTTTCGGGGGCCGCCTGAAATGGGCGCTGACGGGCGGCGCCCCGATCGCCCCGGCCACCCTCGACTTCCTGCGGGCCTGCGGGATCGCGGTCTTCGAGGGCTACGGCATGACGGAGTCGGGCGGGGTCATCAGCCTCAATCACCCGGACGGGGTCCGCTACGGATCGGTGGGCCGCCCGATCGCCGGCTGCGAGGTCCGCATCGCCGAGGACGGGGAGGTGCTGGCCCGGGGCCCGATGATCTTCCCGGGGTACCACGCCAACGCCACCGCGACGGCGGAGGCGCTGGACGGGGAGGGCTGGCTGCACACCGGCGACCTCGGCGAGGTCGACCCGGACGGCTTCCTCTCCATCACCGGCCGCAAGAAGGAGCTGATCATCACCTCGGCGGGCAAGAACATCACGCCCACCGAGCTGGAGTTCGCCGTCCAGCGCTCCCGCTACGTCTCCCGCGCGGTCATGATCGGCGACCGCCGTCCCCACCCGGTGGCCCTGATCACCCTGGACCCGGAGGAGATCGCCGCCTGGGCGGCCCGCGAGTCGGTGACCCTGGACCCCGCCGCCCCCGGCGACCACCCCGCCGTACGGGCCCTGGTGGCGGAGGCGGTGGAGGCGGCCAACGCCACGGTCTCCCGCCCGGCCCGCGTCCGCGCCTTCCGCGTGCTGCCGGGGGAGTTCACCGTAGAGGCGGGCACCCTCACCCCGACCCTGAAACTCCGCCGCCGGGCGGTGGCGGAGCGGTACGCGACGGAGATCGAGGAGCTGTACGGCTGACCGGTCAGCGCTCGGCGGCTGACCTCAGGTCGGCTTGCGCCACACGGAGACGTGCTTCGTGGAGTCCTGGGTGAACGGCGCACCGTCCCAGTCCGCGACGCGACGTTCCCTCTCCAGCCCGGCGATCCGTGCCATCAGGTCGAGCTCCGCCGGCCAGGCGTAGCGGTGCCGGGAGTTCTCGCGGCGGTAATGACCGCCGTCGCCGTCTCGGGTCAAGTGGTGCGAGACGAGCACCTGCTCGACGAGGTCGAAGGTGTCGAAGCCGAGATGCTGCTCGGAGACGTCGAACGGCACCGCGACCTGGCCGGGCGGCAGGAACCGCAGCGGCGGCACGCCCAGCTCGATGACGAACCGGCCGCCCGGCTCCAGATGGCGGGCGGCGTTGCGGAAGCACGCGACCTGCTCGTCCTGCGTGAGCAGGTTCGTGATGGTGTTGTAGACGAGATAGACCAGGGTGAACCGGCCGGGAACGACGGTGGTGGCCATGTCCCCGATGACCACCGGGAGCGTGTCCTCGTCGATCTTGCGCCGCAGTACCGCCGCCATGTGCTCGGACAGTTCGATGCCCACCACCGGCACGCCGCGTTCCCGGAGCGGGACGCCCACGCGTCCGGTCCCGATGGCGAACTCCAGTGCCCGGCCGTCTCCGGCGAGCTCGGCGAGGAAGGCGAGGGTCGGTCCGAGAGCGGCGGCCGAGGACGACTCGGCCTCCTCGGCGTCGTAGCGGTCGGCGGTCTCACGGGTCCACAGCTCACTGCTCGTCACGGGCGGCCACTTTGCCGGGGACCGAGGGGCGCTGTCGACGCATTTTTGGGCGGCTGCGAGGGTCGCACCCCCGTGGCATCCCCCGCAGCCGGCATCCGGACGGGCCGAAGCCCGGGGAGCACCCCAAAGGCCCTCGGAAGGCCCGAGGGCCTTCCGAGGGCAGGATGTGTCGGCTCAGCCCTGCTGCGCCGAGCGGCGGCGGAGCAGGACGAAGCCGGCGGCCCCGAGGACCGCGGAGCCCGCGCCGGCCGCGCTCCACGCGAACGTGTCGTTGCCGGAGTCGGCCACCTCGGCGCCGGCGGCCACACCGCCCTTGGGGACCACCGAGGTCTGCGAGCCGCCGTGGGCGGAGACCGCGGGCTTCGGGGTGGCGGAGGGCTTCGGCTGGGTGGACGGCTTGGGCTGGGTGGAGGGCTTGACGCCGCAGTCCTTGAGGGGCTTGGGGAAGCTGATGCCCAGCCACGGGAGCGCGCCGTCGGCGACGCGCATCTGGAGCTGCGGCGTCAGCGGGTCGTCACTGGCCTTGATGCGGGCGCCGCCGGTGAGGCCGACCGGGTTGGCCTTGTTGAGCGTGGCCAGCGTCCGGGACCCCTTGGCGTCGATGAGCTTCGCGACCGGGCCCGAGGGGCCGTTGGAGAGCACCAGGCTGACGCCGTCGAAGGGAGTGGCCATGTGGGTCGAGACCGTGCAGCCCTGCCGCGTCTCGCTGCCGCCCTGCGCGAATCCCCGGGACTCCGGGTTCTTCCACGACTGGACCTGGCCCTTGCTGTTCAGGGTGACCCACATGCCGGCGATCTGCTCGCCGTCCTCCGCCTTCTCGCCCGGACCGCCGACGCTGATGCTGCCGAGCTGGCTGCTGCCCTCGGAGTAGACGTCCAGCCAGTACGAGCCCTTGCCTTTCTTCCACAGGTCCGCCTTGGTGCCGTTGGCCAGGACGAGGTGCTTGACGAGCTCTCCGCCCAGGCCCTGGACCGAGGCGTCGGTCTTGGGTGCATCGGCGGCGAAGGCGGTGCCCGGCGCGAGGAGCACTCCCGCGAGGGCGGCGGTGGCGACGGCGGAGCGGAGGAGGGTCTGGCGGCGGGAGCGGGTGCGGATCGACATGGGGAACTCCGTGACGTGGCAGGTGGTGGAAGAAGGGAGGTCGCAGGGCACCTTCTCTGCCAGTCGGAACTGTCGAGGCTGGGGCGTTGCTGCAAGAAGAAAATTACGGACGGCGTGTAGACGAAGCGTCCGCTCCATGTCACCGGACTGTCACGGGGGTTGGGCCACTGAACCTGCGGTGACCTGCACCTTCGGGCCGTGTGCCCGGTGGACTACTTCACCCCCGGGCCGACGCCCCGCCGTCGGGCCGCCGCCTGGGGAACCCGGTATTCCGCCGTGCCGCCTGTCAAGCGGAATCCGGAATGGATCATGACTACGTCGAAATGGTCCAATCCCTACTTGGCTGGTCGGGCCCGCCCTACACTTCGTGCCGTCAACGCCAAAAAGAGCCAGGGGGGCGCGAAATGGCGGGTAGCAATTCGACGGTCCAAGTCCGCGTGCAAGAAGGTGTGCTGTGGGTCGACGGTGAGGCTTATCCGTTGCACAACATCTCCCACGTGGGTCAGCGCGTATTGGAGGTGGACAAGGGGGCGGCCTGGCGCAGGTTCATCGGCCGGGCCTTCCTCTGCCTCATCATCGGCGGAATCGCGGCGGCCATCTTCGGAAACGTCGCCGGGGTCATCGCGGTCGCCGTCTTCGGGCTGCTGATCTGGCAGCTCGTGAAGGTGATCAGCAGGCCCCCGGTGTACGGCCTGGTCCTCAACACCTCGGGCATCCAGCGCGAGGCGGTGTGGTCCCTGGACCACACCGAGATCGAGAACCTGGTCTTCGAGATCACGAAGGCCATCGGCCGGCCCGACGCCGCCCCGGTGACCATCAACATCAAGGAAGCCGTCATGGGGGACCAGATCAAGCAGTACGGCGCCGGCAGCATCGGCCGGGCCGAGCACAGCGGATCCGGGGACATCCGGGGAGGTGGCCGGTGATGGCCGGCGACAGCTACACGCAGCACGGCGCCGGCAGCATCGGAAACGCCACGCACAGCGGATCCGGAGACATCGTCGCCGGAGGCAAATACGCCGGCGGAACTCCGCCGGAAGCCTCGGCGATCGAAAAGCTCCTCGAAGAAGTCCAGGCGATGCGGCAGCACCTGGACGACGTGGACCGGGCGGAAATCGACGCGGCGGTGGAAGAACTCCGGGAGAATCCGCCGGAGGGGAGATTCAGGAGAATCCTCGGGACGTTCTCCGGAATTGCCACACTCGTCGGAGAGGCGGGAGTTCCCGTGATCACGGCGGTCAAGGCCCTGCTGGGCTGACCCGCAACCGGAAGGCGAGGGGGGGGCCACGGGCAGTGGCCCCCCCGTCCTACGCCTCCGCGATCCCGCCGAGGAACGCTGCCCAGGCCCCGGGGGCGACGGCCAGCTGGGGCCCGGCCGGAACCTTGGAGTCCCGGATGCGGATGGAGTCGGCGCAGCCGGCGACCTCTACGCAGTTGCCGCCCTCGCCGCTGCTGTAGCTCGACTTCCGCCAGTCGAAGGCGACTTCGAGGCACTCGCCGCCCTCGCCGGAGCTGTAACTGCTCTTGAACCAGGCCAGGTCCGTGGTGTCCATTACCGATCTCCCAGCATCTTCTCGATCAGGGCAAGCGACTCGTGGGGCGTGAGTGCCTGTGCCCGGATGATCCCATAGCGCTCGCTGTAGACCCTCACCTGTTCCGGGTCGGTGATGAGGTTCGCGTGGCCGTAACTCTCGGTGTAGGCAACCTCGTTGCGGCCCTTGTGTCGAAGGAGGGTGAAGGCGCTGTCCAGAGCGGGGTGTTCATCGCGGTCTAGCGGCATCACCTGGAGCTGGACGGTGCGCAGGCTGCCCACGTCCAGCAGGCGGCGCAACTGCGCACGGTGCACGTCCTCGCCGCCCGTCGGGCGCAGCAGGACTGACTGCTCCAGCACGAAGCTGAGTGTGGGTGCGGGCCACCGCTCCAGGATTACCTGGCGGGCGAGCCGGTCCGCCACGCGTTTCTCGATGGTCTCCTCGTCCAGTACCGGGCGTCGGTGCCGGAACAGGGCCCGGGCGTACGCCTCTGTCTGGAGCAATCCCGGGATCGCCTGCACCTCGTAGTAGTGCAGCGCCACCGCCCTCGACTCCGCGTCCGCGAACTTCCGGAACCAATCCGGGTGCCGGGTCCGCGCCCGCTTCAGCGCCTCCTTCACGTCCGGGATCGCCGCGATCAGGACGCCCCCGGCGCCGAGCGCCCGGTCGACGTTCTCCAGGAAGTCCGGCTGGGGTGTCCGTACGCCGCGCTCGATGGAGGACACCAGGTCCTCTCCCACGTGCACGAGCGCCGCGAGCTCCTTCTGCTGCAAGCCCGCCCGTTCCCGCAGCACCTTGATGATTTTGCCGAGCGCCTTGAAGAGGTACGCGGTGCCGTCGACCTCCACCGGTCGCTCGGGCTCTTCTTCGCGCTCCGACAGGTCGTTCATAGGCTGATCCGCCCTCGTCCGTACGGGCCGTACACGCAACCGCCGCCAGCCCTACGGGGGTTCCCCGTAGCGCCGCCGTTCCTGGAAAGCGTACGGCGGACCGGCCACGCTCGGTGAGGTGACGACCGAATTGAGTGACATGGCACCGGCGGAGTTCCGGCAGCTTCTCTCCGCCACCCCGCGCGGCGCCCGGCTGGCCCGGCGGCTGGCCGGGGTGCAGCTCGCCGCCTGGGGGATTCCGCACGGCTGCGCCCTCGCGGAGGACGTGGAGCTGGTGGTGGGGGAGCTGGCGGCGAACTCCGTGCTGCACGGGCGGGTGCCCGGCCGGGACTTCGAGGTGCGGCTCGGCTACGACGGCCTGCGGGTCCGGATCGAGGTGAGCGACGCCCGGGGGGACCGGCTGCCGCCCGAGGCGGCGGCTGCCGTGGACCCCTGGTCGGCGGAGGGCGGGCGCGGGCTGGTGCTCGTACGGGCCCTGGCGCGGGAGTGGGGCGTCGCGCCGAGGGCGCGGGGCGGGCCGGGGAAGACGGTGTGGGCCTGCTTGTGACCGGGGGAGCGGCTGCCGTCATCGCTCCCCGGCCGCCCGGCGCCAGTGGGCGAGATGGGCCCGGGTGGTGAGGGTGTGCGGGTGCTCCGGGCCCAGCACCCGCAGGAAGTCCTCCAGCAGGGCGGCGGTCGCCTTGGCGGCCCCGCTCGAATCCCCTGCCTTTCCCTGCCAGGCGGCGAGGTTGAAGCGGGTGGTGAGGGTGTCGAGGTGGTCCGGGCCCAGCACCCGCAGGCGGTCCGCCAGGAGTGCGGCGAGTGCGGTGGCGGCTCCCGTCGGATTCCCCGCCCTGCCCCGCAAGTAGGCGAGCTTGTGCCGGGTGGTGAGCGTGTCGGGATGGTCCGGGCCCAGCACCCGCAGGCGGTCTTCCAGCAGGGCGGCGGCATCGTCCGCGGCTCCGGCCGGATCCCCCGCCTCGCCCCGCAGGTGGGTGAGGTTGAAGCGGGTGGTGAGGGTGCTGGGGTCGTCCGGGCCGAGCACCCTCACTTGGTCCTCCAGCAGGGCGGCGAACGCGGCGGCGGCCCCGGCCGGATCGCCCGCGTGCCCGCGCCAGCCCGCCAAGTTGTTCCGGGTGGCGAGCGTGTTGAGGTGGTCCGGCCCCAGGACCCGCAGGTAGTCCTCCACCAGGACGGCGAGCGCGGCGGCGGCCCCGGGCGCGTCCCCGGCCTCTCCGAGCCAGAGGGCGAGGTTGTTCCGGGCGGTAAGGGTGCCGGCATGGTCCGGGCCCAGCACCCGCGCGCAGTCCTCCACCAGGACACCGAGGGCGGCGGCCGCCCCGGCCGCATCCCCCGCCCTCCCCCGCAGGGCGGCGAGGTTGGTACGGATGGTGAGGGTGCTGGGGTCGTCCGGGCCCAGCACCCTCAGGTGGTCCTCCAGGAGAAGGGTCAGCGCCTCCGCGGCCCCGGCGGTGTCCCCCGCCTGCCCGCGCCAGCGGGCGAGGTTGTTCCGGCTGGTGAGGGTGCTGGGGTGGTCCGGGCCCAAGTAGCGGGCGGCGGTGTCCGCGAGGTGCTGGAGGTGGTGGACGGCGGCAGCCACCTGCCCGGCCCGGCCGAGGCTTTCACCGAGGCGGTACAGGACCGCGTGGACGGCGGGCTGGTGCAGGGCGCCTTCGGCGCACGCGTTCAGGGCGGTGGTGTTGGCGCGCAGGGCACTGGCCAGGCCGGCGTCCCGTTCGGTCTCGGGCCAGGCCTCGTTGAGGGCGGCGGCCGCGATGCGCGCGAGCAGGTCCAGGTGATCGGGGGAGAGCGGGTCGCGGACGGCCCGTTGGACGATCTGGTGGACGCGTACGGCCTGGTGGGCTTCTTCGGGGGAGTGGTCGATCAGGCTCAGCCGGTGGAGCGCCCGCAGCGCGCCGGTCGCCTCCTCCTCGGTGACCGCGGGGGGTTCCGGGGCGGGGCTGTGGCGGTGCAGGAACGCCCGGTGGGCCGTGAGGTAGCTCAGGGCCGGATCGCCGGCCAGCACCCGGTCCGGGATGCCGTTCGGGTCGAGCATCCCGGCGAGCTGGAGCAGGGGACGGGCCAGACCGGCCGGGCGGAGCTCGTCCGCGCGGTCCACGGACAGGGACCAGGCGGCGGTCGCGGGGGTCGACTGGTCGTCTGGCAGGGCGCCGGGCTCGGGGAGCAGGTCCGCCAGGTGGCGCGCGCGGTCGGCGAGGCGGGCGCGGTAGCGGGCGACCGTGATGTGGGTGTCGGTGAGGTAGGCGGCGGCCTGGGACAGGGCGAGCGGCAGGTGGCCGAGGTCCTGGGCCAGGGCGGCGAGGTTCGCTTCGGATTCGCGGCGCCCCTGGGCGGCCAGGGCGTGCTGGAGGTGGGCCGTGGCCTCGGCCGGGGTGAACACGCCCACCGGGACCAGCCGGCCGTGGGTGGCGAGGGCGGCGTCGCGGCGACGGGTGGTGACCAGGGTTCGGCCGTGCGGAGGGGCCGGTGGCCACAGGTCGCGCAGGTCGGCCGGGTCGGCGACGTCGTCCAGGACGATCAGCCAGCGGGGGGCGTGGGGTACGGGCTTCGGTTCGAGCCAGGCCAGGAAGGCCCGCGCGGCACGCTCCGGGTCGGCGGGATCGGCGTGCAGGACGTCGACGGCGGCCTGGGCGTAGGCGTCGATGACGGCCTGGCGGGTGGCGGCGGTGACCCACACCAGCAGGTCGACCTGTCCGTCGGCCCAGGCACGGCGGGCGTGGTCGGCCGCGAGCTGGGTCTTGCCCACCCCGCCCATCCCGGCCAGCACCTGGCAGACCACGGCCGTGTCCCCGCCCTCCACGGCGGAGCGCAGGCGGTGCGCTTCGGCCCGGTCCTGGAACGAACCGGCCCGGCGGGGGATCACCCCGACCTGGTGCGGCCAGGAGACGGCGTACCGGGGAGCGGCCTGGTAGGTGACGTGGTCGACGCGGTACGCCGCCAGGCTGCCCTGGCCGGCCTGGACCCGCACACCGCCGTCGGGCGGTGTGCTGTCGGGAAGGCTTGAGAACGCCGGTCCGCTCAGCCCCGGGGCGGATCCGGCACGGGAGGGGGGCCGATGTGCGCGCCTCCGTGCAGCACGGCCGCCGCGATCGATCCGCCCTCGGCCGTCACGGTGACGTCCCGCCCGGCGGCGACTCCGCCGGCTCCGGCCGAGACCCCGCCGGCCGCTGCGGTGTCCTCCAGCAGGGCGCGCAGCTCGGCGGCGGCCCGCTCCCGCTCCGCGTCCTCGTCCAGGCCTTCCAGCAGATCCTCGATGCGGGTCTGCCACACCCTCGCCTGAAGGCCCCGTTCCTGCTCCGAGCCGCCGCCGGCCACGAGTTCGGCCGCGGTGCGGTCCAAGCGCTCCAGTTGCACGCGCTCCCGCCCGCCGTCGCCGCGCCCGAACCACTGCGCGACCCGGTCGCGGAGCTCCGTCCAGGCGTCCGTCGTCGCGGCCTGCACCACCGCGGTGCCCCCGGCCGCGGCCAACGCCGCCAACGATTCCGCCAGCACCTCGCCCACCCCCGCGCTCTCCCCGGATCCCTCGTGCTCCCCGGATCCCTCGTATGCGGCCCCCGACGAGCCCCTGAGGAACGTACTTCCGCGCGGCGCCGCGCACGGCGCTTTCGCCCAAGTCCGGCTACTTCAGGTGGTCGGCGATCAGCTTCTCGAACTCGTCCGGGGTGATCGAGTCGATCCCCTTGCCGGAGTTCACCGTGAGCTTGGTGCCGTTGATCGAGACGTCCGGAGTGCCCTTCATGTCCTGGTCGTAGAAGGCCTGGCCGACCTTTTCTGCCCACGGCATGTAGGTGAGTTCCTTGACCGCCTTGTTGAAGGCGGGTGTCCGCAGGCCCGGGACCTGCTCCGCGAGGTCCAGCAGAGTGGCCGTGGAGCCGAACTTGTCGTCCGATTCCTTCTCCGGGTGGTTCTTGTAGAGCACCTGGAGGTACTCCGTGAACTTCTCCGGGCTCTCGTTCACCGCGGCGCCCAGCGCGTTGACCGCCCGCTTGGAGCCCTTGCCGCCGCCCAGCGCCTTGTCCAGGAACGTGGCGAAGTGGTACTCGACGCGGTACGTGCCCGCGTCCGCCTGCTCCTTGATGGTCTTCCCGAGGCCGACCTCGACGCCCGCGCAGTAGGGGCAGCGCGGGTCGAGCCAGACGGAGAGGACGTTCTTCGCCTCGGCCTTGCCGTACGGGATCACGATCCCGTCCTTGCCGGCGGTGTGGGCCGGCTGGACGAAGGGCTTGCCGGCTGCCTCGTCGCCGGAGTCCGAGGCGTTCGCCGCGTACAGGCCGATGCCGGTCGCGAGGGCCAGTACGGCGACCAGCGCGCCGCCGGTCAGCACGCGCCCGCGCAGCTTCTCGCGCCGGGCCCGGGCCTCGCGCTCCTCGCGCATCCGGTCGCGGGCCCCGCGCCGCTGGTCCTTCTTGCTGGTTGCCATTTCCCAAGACTAAAGATCGTAGAGCGGGCAAGTAGGTGCCATTGGTGCGAATCAGGCAAGGACCTAAGTCCTTTGTCCGTTTTCGGGCAAGGTCCCGTGAAGGTCGGGCGAATGGTGGGGCACATCTCCCGGGGCGGCGGCGAGTCGCGTGCGAAGAACTGATAGACAGTTAACCTCCACGGCCCGATCGGCCGTCCGCACGGAGGCATTTGGGGCGTGCGGAGCGTTATACGACTTTTTACGTTTTACGGGGGCCTGGATCGGCCACCGCTCTGGGGGGATCGCCGCACTGTGAAGCCACTTCACCGTCACCTCGTCAACACCTCGCGCAAAGTCATGTGCACGGCCGCCCTCGCGGCCAGCCTGACCACTGCCGCGGTCGTGACGAACACACCGATCGCGGGCGCGGGAGAAGCCGAGCCGACCCCCGACAGCCCCCAGGCCGCCGATCGCGGTGACGCCCGGCTGGACCTCCCGGACCTGGTCGCCGACCCGCCGCCGGCACCCCCCGGCGCCGCCAGCCCCAACGGGGCCACCGCCGGCATACCCGCGACCGCCCTCGACGCCTACAAGCGTGCCGAGATCTCGGTGGCCGCCGCACTCCCCGGCTGCCGCCTGCCCTGGCAACTGCTGGCGGGCATAGGCAGGGTGGAATCCGTGCACGCCTCCGGCTACGGCCTGAAGGCGGACGGGTACACCGAGAAGCCGATCCGCGGGCCGCGCCTGGACGGCAACGGCTTCGCCGAGATCAGGGACACCGACAAGGGCGAGTGGGACGCGGACGCCGAGTACGACCGCGCGATCGGCCCGATGCAGTTCATCCCCTCCACCTGGTCGACCTGGGGCGCCGACGGCAACGCCGACGGCAAGCGCGACCCCAACAACATCTACGACGCGGCACTGGGCGCGGGCCTCTACCTCTGCGCGGGGCAGCGCAACCTCTCCGACGCGGGCGACCTCGACAAGGCGGTCCTCAGCTACAACAGGTCGCGCGAGTACGTGAACACGGTGCTCGGCTACATGCGGCAGTACCAGGCCGGCCAGGGCGCGACCCCGGTGCCGAACCCGCCGTCGGGCAACTACCCGACGCCGAACCCGCCGTACCTGCCGACGCCGCCGACCCCCGTGCCGCCGGCGCCCACCCCGACGCCCACCCCGACGCCGACGCCGACCCCGACCCCGACGCCGACTCCCACGCCGACCCCCACCCCGACGCCGACCCCCACCCCGACGCCGACGCCCACCCCGACCCTGGGCAAGCTGGTCCGGATCGGCACGGCCGAGCTCACGGCCGAGGCCGGGACGGTGTTCCCGCGCACTCCGCTCATCAAGGCGGTGCTGACCGACGGCATGCCGGCCGTCGACCAGGTGATCGTGGTCTCGGTCGACGACGACACCACCGGCCGCACCGTCTTCGCGGCCGACGGCAAGGACTTCGCGGTCCTGCGCACCGACGCCAAGGGCCTGGTCAGGGTTCCGCAGCTGAAGGCGGGCCTGAAGGCGGGCGCGTTCACCCTGCGCGCCACGGGCTACGCCGCCTCGGTCGAGGTCTCCGTGAGCATCGCCGGCAAGGTCACCCCGGCCACGCCGGTACCCGTCCCGGTGGCGGACGAGCTGGTCCGCAGCGACGCGAACGCCGGCAAGCCGCTCACCGCGGTGGCCGGGACCGGGATCAAGGGCGTGGAGTTCCTGGCGACGGCGAAGGACAAGCCGGTCGCCGGGGCCAAGGCCACGGCCGGGCTCGGCGCCAAGGACGCGGACGGGACGTGGGTCCCGGCGGACCCGGCCAAGGCGGGGGAGACCCCGTACTTCCTGGACAAGGACGGCAAGAAGCTGACGGAGCTGGCGCTCCCGGCGACCGGCGCGGACGGCAAGATCGCCCTGCCGGAGCTGTCCACCACCGGTGTCGCCGCGGGCACGTACACGCTCCGCGTGCGGATCTCGGACCAGGTGGTCCTCTTCCTGGAGATCACCGTCACCGCGGCCGAGCCCCCGGTCACGGAGCCGCCGGTCACGGAGCCCCCGGTCACCGAACTCCCGTGACGGAGCCGCCGGTGACCGGGCGGCCGACCCGGCAGGGCTAGTACCGCTCGACCCGGTACCGCTCGACGCGACGCGCAGGTCCAGGACCCCCGGGAACGATCCCGGGGGTCCTGGTCTCAGGCCCGGTAGGCGCCGAGGAACGCGCGGATGCCGCCGGCGGCGCAGCGGTCGAGGTCGGCGCCGGTGTGCTGGGCGCTGCCGTGGAACATGGCCCGGTTCACCGGGATCCACAGCAGCAGGCCGGCGAAGTGATGGGCGGCCAGCACGGGGTCGTCGGCCTTGAGCAGCCCTTCGTCGGCGAGCCGCCCGAAGGTGGCGGCCAGGGTGGTCAGGACCCGCTCGAAGCCCTGCTCGTACCAGGCGGCGCCCACCTCGGGAAACGTGTCGGCGTTGGCGATGATCAGGCGGCGCAGCTGGATGACCTGGGGCTGGGTGAGGGTCTCCAGGAGCTGCCGGGCGAGACGGGTCAGGTTCTCTTCCAGGCCCTCGGCGTCGGCGGGGACGTCGGCCACCAGGTCGACCATGCCGTCGATGCGGTCGGTGGTGGCCAGGACGATCTCGGCGAACAGCTTCTCCTTGTCCGCGAAGTGCTTGTAGACGGTCTGCTTGGACACCGCGGCGAGCTTCGCGATGTCGTCCATGCTCGTCCCGGAGTACCCCTTTTCCAGGAAGGCGCTGGTCGCGGCCTCCAGGATCGCCTCGTGCTTGC
Source organism: Streptomyces sp. GQ60 (assembly GCF_059758875.1). NCBI lineage: Bacteria > Bacillati > Actinomycetota > Actinomycetes > Kitasatosporales > Streptomycetaceae > Streptomyces > Streptomyces sp. GQ60. The sequence continues at coordinate 95,097 of NZ_JCAXEG010000001.1, forward strand.
GCGCTGAACGGCTGTCCATCACCGACGTCCTCTCGATCCGTGTCGTGTCCCCAGGAACAGTACTGGACTGATCAGTACTCCGATGAGTACTGTACGGTCTAGTTCCAGAGCGCGGGGCGCTTGCGGCCCCGCGTACCGCGCAGACATTTGGAGTGGCTTCCCATGGACAAGGTGTTCTCCGCAGACGGCACGGCCATCGCCTTCGAGCAGCACGGCTCGGGACCGGCCGTGGTGCTCGTCGGCGGTGCTTTCATGACGCGCGGTGATTCCGCCGCACTCGCCGCGCTGCTGGCCGAGCACTTCACCGTGATCACCTACGACCGCCGGGGCCGGGGCGACAGCGGGGACGGTGCGGCGTACGAGGTCCAGCGCGAGGTCGAGGACCTGGACGCGCTGATCGGGCGGGCGGGCGGCGAGGCCATGCTGTTCGGGATGTCCTCCGGTGCCGTGCTGGCGCTGGAGGCGGTGGCCCGGGGCAGCGCCGTCTCCCGGCTGGCCCTGTACGAGCCCCCCTTCATCACCGACGACAGCCGCCCGCCGCTGCCCGCCGACTACGTCGCCCACCTGACGGAACTCGTGGAGCAGGGGGCGTACGGCGACGCGGTCGCCTACTTCATGACCGCGGCCGCGGGCATGCCCGCCGAGGCCGTCACCGGAATGCGCCAGGCCCCCTTCTGGGCCGGCATGGAGGCCACCGCCCGCACCCTGCCCTACGACGGGCAGGTCATGGGCGACACCATGTCCGGCCGGCCGCTGCCCGCCGACCGCTGGCGGTCCGTGACCGTGCCCGTCCTCGTCGGCAGCGGGGACGCGGGCGCACCGCACATGCTGGACGGCGCGCGGGGGCTCGCCGCACTGGCCGACAACTTCGCCCTGCACGTCTTCCCCCGCCAGGAGCACACCATCGACCCGCAGCTCCTCGCCCCCGTCCTGACCGGCTTCTTCACCACCGGGGAGCAGGCGTGAGCAAGGTCTTCGCCAGCCTGGGCATGTCCCTGGACGGCTTCATCGCAGGCCCCGGCTCCTCGCCCGGCAACCCGCTCGGCGACGGCGGAATGCGCATCCACGCATGGGTCTTCGGCGTCGAGAGCTGGCGGGAGCGCCAGAACATCGAGGGCGGGGAGGTCAATCAGGACGACATCGTCGTCCAGGAGAACTTCTCCCGGGCCGGCGCCTACGTCATGGGGCGGCGGATGTTCGCCGAAGGCGAGGCCGGCTGGCCGGACCCGCCGCCCTTCCGCGCCCCCGTCTTCGTCCTCACCCGCACCCCGCGCGAACCATGGGTGCGGCAGGGCGGCACCACCTTCACCTTCGTGACCGAGGGCATCGACAGCGCGCTGGCCCGGGCCCGCGAGGCCGCAGGGGGCAAGGACGTGCAGGTCTCCGGTGGTGCGGACGTCGTGCGCCAGTACCTCGGCGCCGGGCTGCTGGACGAACTCCAGATCCACCTCGCGCCGATCGTGCTCGGCTCGGGCGTCCGGCTCTTCGACGGGGTCTCACCCGGTCTCGACCTCGTGCCCACGCGGGTGGTCGGCTCCCCGCAGGTCACGCACCTCACGTACCGGATCACCCCGTCCTAGGCCGGGCCGGGGCAAAAGGCAGGAGCCCCGTCGACTCTGCTCGCGCAGAGAAGACAGGGCTCCTTGGGTACTGCATATCCAACCGCGATTGGTTGGCCCAGGCGACTAGGCCGGGGTGACGTTCTCCGCCTGCGGGCCCTTCGGACCCTGGGTGACGTCGAAGTTCACCAGCTGGTTCTCCTCGAGGGAGCGGAAGCCGGCGGCGTTGATCGCGGAGTAGTGGACGAAGACATCCGGGCCGCCGCCGTCCTGGGCGATGAAGCCGAAGCCCTTTTCAGCGTTGAACCACTTGACGGTTCCGGTAGCCATGAGCCCTCCTATGGGCCAAAGGGTCGCCCTGCTCCAGAACCTGCTAAGAAGTCTGAAAACTACAAAAGCCTGCGGGTCACATTCTCCGCAGGCCTCGTACTGCAAGGGAAACCAAACTGCAACTTGCGTCGAGCCTAGCACGCACCCTGCGGCCGAGACCAGAGGGAAAGATCACGTCACTCGGACGTTTGAGACCCGCCAGACGGCTGACGGAGAGATGGGGGCTAGTCTCGCGATGTGGACGCCTACCGCAGCCGGCCCCGTGTCGGCCACATTCAGTTCCTGAACTGCCTCCCCCTCTACTGGGGGCTGGCCAGAACCGGCACGCTGCTGGACCTGGAGCTGACCAAGGACACCCCGGAGAAGCTCAGCGCGAGCCTCGTCCAGGGCGGCCTGGACATCGGCCCCATCACCCTCGTGGAGTTCCTCCGCAACGCGGACGAGCTCGTCGCCTTCCCCGACCTCGCGGTCGGCTGCGACGGCCCCGTCATGTCCTGCGTGATCGTCTCGCAGGTCCCCCTGGACCGGCTCGACGGCGCCCGCGTCGCCCTGGGATCCACCTCGCGAACGTCCGTACGCCTGGCCCAGCTGCTGCTCGCGGAGAAGTACGGGGTGCGGCCCGACTACTACACCTGCCCGCCTGACCTGGGCCTGATGATGCAGGAGGCGGACGCGGCGGTGCTGATCGGCGACGCCGCGCTGCGTGCCTCGCTCCACGACGCACCCCGTCTCGGCCTGACCGTGCACGACCTCGGGTCGATGTGGAAGGAGTGGACCGGACTGCCGTTCGTCTTCGCCGTCTGGGCCGCCCGCAAGGAGTACCTGGAGCGCGAGCCGGAGGTCGTGCGGAAGGTCCACGAGGCCTTCCTCGCCTCCCGGGACGTGTCCCTGGAGGAGGTCGGCAAGGTGGCCGAGCAGGCGGCCCGCTGGGAGGCCTTCGACGCGGAACTGCTGGAGCGCTACTTCACGACGCTCGACTTCCGCTTCGGCCCCGACCAACTGGCCGGCGTACGTGAATTCGCGCGGCGGACGGGACTCACGACGGGCTATGCGCCCGATGTGAACGTAGAGCTCCTGCCGGTGGGCGTGCCGGGTCATTAGTGCGGCTTGTGCCGGAATTCACCTTTCCCGGCTTTTCGTGGATCGGAAAAGGCGGGAAAGGCGAATGCCCGCTGTTCACCGGGAATGCGTTGCCCTTTCACCGTCCCTTTCGCTGTCCCCTTCGAGGGGCCCGGTGGCGTATCCACAGGTCCTTGAGGGTGCCCGTGGCCGCTGCTAGCGTGCTTCGCCAGGTCACGGGGTGCGGGGCGGGGGCGTGGGATGAGGATCCGGGAACGGGCGGCCGCTCCGGGCCGCGGAGCAGCGGTGGCGGGCTGACGTGGGCATCACGCTGTTCGTGGCCGGGGTCACGCTCTGGGGCGCGGCGGCGGGACTCCTCCTGCCCCGGGCCGCGTACCGCCTCTCCGTCGAGGCGGGCCTGCCCCGGCGCTCGGCCTGCCCGGCCGGCCACCCGCTGACCGGCCCCGCCGGAGGCTGGCTGGGCCGCGCGGTGTGCCCCCGGTGCGTGCCCGCGGGCCGGTGGCGCGGTGGCTACGCGCCCGCTGCCGGGGCGGTGCTGGCCACCACCCTCGTTTGTCTCGCGCTCGGGGCCGGCGTCGGGGCGCGGCCCGAACTGGCCGCCTGGCTGCTGCTGGCGCCGATCACCGTCCTGCTCTGCTTCGTCGACCGGGCCGTGCACCGGCTGCCCGACGTACTGACCCTGCCGCTGGCCGCCACCACCGCGGCCGCACTCGGCGTGGCCGCCCTGTTCACGGGTACCGGCGGATCATGGACGCGGGCCCTGCTGGGGGGACTCGCCCTCTGGTCCGTGTACCTCGTCCTCCATCTGATCTACCCGCCCGGCATGGGGTTCGGCGACGTCACCCTGGCCCTGACCGTGGGGCAGGTCCTCGGCTGGTACGGGTGGTTCGAGCTGATCGCGGGCACCTTCGCCGCGTTCGCCGCGGCCACCGTGCACGGGTACGCCCGGCTCGCCCTGCGCCGGGTGGAGCGCGGGAGCTCGATCGCCTTCGGCCCGTTCATGGCCGGCGGCGCCCTCGCGGGCGTGCTCTACGCGGGCCTGGGGCTGGGGCTCGACCCGGGTTTCGGCACCGTCCTGGGCGTCGGCCCGGTCCCGTAGCCGGTCCCGTGAGCCGGTTCGTGAGGCGGTTCGTGAGGCGGGTTCCCGGGGCCGGCCCGGGACTCGGGCTCTTCGGGACATTCCGCAGGGGGCCAGACCGGGAGCCGGAGGGGCTGGCGTAGGCTGGATCGGTCCGGAGCCTTGACACAGCCGAACGCCGGGCGAACGACCCAGCCGAACGACCCAGCCGAAAGGTGACGCACCGGTGACCGACCAGGCCGCTCTCCAGTCAGTCCTCGACCGAGCCGCCGCTGGGGGCCGGATCACCCAGGAAGAGGCGCTCGACCTCTACCGCCACGCGCCGCTGCACGCGCTGGGCCAGGCCGCCGACGCGGCCCGCCGGCTGCGCTACGCCGGTACGGAGCACATCGCGACGTACATCATCGAGCGCAACATCAACTACACCAACGTGTGCGTGACGGCGTGCAAGTTCTGCGCCTTCTACGCGGCCCCCAAGGACGCGAAGAAGGGCTGGTCCCGCGACCTCGACGACATCCTGCGCCGCTGCGCGGAGACCGTCGAGCTGGGCGGCACGCAGATCATGTTCCAGGGCGGCCACCACCCGGACTACGGCGTCGAGTACTACGAGCACCACTTCGCCGCCATCAAGAAGGACTTCCCGCAGCTGGTCATCCACTCCCTCGGCGCGTCCGAGGTCGAGCACATGGCCCGGATCTCCAAGGTGTCGGCGGAGGAGGCCATCCAGCGCATCCACGCCGCCGGCCTCGACTCCTTCGCGGGCGCCGGCGCCGAGCTGCTCCCGGCGCGGCCGCGCAAGGCGATCGCCCCGCTCAAGGAGTCCGGCGAGCGCTGGCTGGAGATCATGGAGATCGCCCACAAGCTGGGCGTGGAGTCCACCTCCACCATGCTGATGGGCACCGGCGAGACCAACGCCGAGCGCATCGAGCACATCGCGATGATCCGCGACACGCAGGACCGCACGGGCGGCTTCCGCGCCTTCATCCCGTACACGTACCAGCCCGAGAACAACCACCTCAAGGGCCGGACCCAGGCGACCGTCTTCGAGTACCTGCGCATGATCGCCATCGCGCGGCTCTTCCTCGACAACATCGCCCACATCCAGGGCTCCTGGCTGACGGTCGGCAAGGAGGCGGGCCAGCTCTCCCTGCACTACGGCGCCGACGACCTCGGTTCGATCATGCTGGAGGAGAACGTGGTCTCCTCGGCCGGTGCCAAGCACCGCTCCAACCGCATCGAGATCATCGACCTCATCCGCAAGGCGGGCCGCGTCCCGGCGCAGCGCGCCACGACGTACGAGCACCTCCTCGTGCACGAGGACCCGGCGAACGACCCGGTCGACGACCGCGTGGTCTCGCACATCTCCTCCACCGCCATCGAGGGCGGTACGGCCCACCCCGAGCTGAAGCTCATCTCCTCGAACTGACGCGCCCGTGCTGACGATCCACACCGCCGAACTCCTCGTCACCGGTCCGACCGGGACCGGTGCCGGTGCCGCGCCGCTGCCCGGCGGCGCGGTCCTGGTCGAGGGGGACCGCATCGCCCGGCTGGGCCCGTACGAGGAGCTCGCCGCGGCCTATCCGCACGCCCGCGCCCGCAGTTGGCCCGGGGTGCTGACCCCGGGGCTGCTGGTGCGCGGCGGCGACGAGCTGCTGGAGCGCACGTACTACCCGGACGACCCGTACGAGATCACCGAGCTCGGGGCCGAACCGATCAGCGGCGCCGCGGCGCTGGCAGACCTGAAGATGACCGAGCCGCGCTGGGGCAACAGCGCGCGGCGCGGCACGCAGAAGCTGCTCGCCCGCGGGGTGGTCGCGGTGGCCGGCCGCCTCACCAGCCCGGCCGTCCGGACGGCGGTGGTCCGCTCCGGGCTCACCGTCCTTCCGCCCGCGCCCTACGAGGGTCCGGCCTCCCTGGACCCGCTCGCCGGCCGGACCGCGGCCGAGGAGGCCTTCCACGGAGTCCTGGAGCCGGGCGCCCCGGCGCGGTTCGCGGTCTTCGCGGTGTCCGGTCCGGCGGAGCTCCTGGCGGAGGGCCCGACGAGCTGTGTGGCCACGGTCATCGGCGGCAGGCTGCTTCACCGTCGGCGCTGATCCGGTGGGGGCGGTCGATCAAGGGACGAGAGGACCTCTCACGTAATTCCCGCGCGCGTCGAACGGCCAGGCGTTGGGCCGGCAGCCCAGCAGCCCCTTGAGCTGCTGCATCATCGCCGGCGCGGGCAGCCCCGGCCCGGGGCAGGTCTCGTGGCCGCGGCCCAGCTCGTGGCCCACCTCGTGGTTGATGATCAGTGCCCGGTACTCGGCCGCGGGACCGTCGAACTGGGGTGAACCGAGCTGCCAGCGCCGCAGGTTGACGATCACCTGGTGTCCGCTGCGGCAGTTCGCCTCCCCCTTCAGCTCGGGGGTCGCCACCTGGCAGAGCCGGTCCGTGGTGGCCGGGGTGGCGATGCGCACCGTGAACTCCACCGGGCCGGACCCGGTCAGCCGGAACGCGTACCGCGGGTCGCGGGTCCAGCCGCGCGGGTCGCCGAGCACGGCGTCGACCGCGCGGGCGGCCTCGTCCGGATCGACGCCGGAGCCGTCCTCGGCCTCGACCCGGTAGCGCCGTACCGGGCCGGAACCGTGGCGGGGGCCCGAGACGGCGGAGGCCCGGAAGGTGCCGGGCCCGGCCTCCGGGACGGCCGGGGGGTTCGCGCCGGGGGCGGCGGAGGGGCTCGGTGCGGGCGTGGGCGTGGGCGCCGGTGCGGACGGGGATGTGGGCGGGGACATGAGCGCGGGGTCGAGCGCGGCCGTCTGCCCGGACGGCGGCGGCCGCGGGGCGGAGCGGTCCGGGCGGGGCGCGGGGTTCTGGGGCGGCAGGATCCCCGCCACGGCCGCCGCGAGGGCGGCCGCCGAGCAGAGCACGAGCGGCAGCACCAGCCGTGCGGGCCGGCGGCGGGCGGAACGGTGTTTCGTCATGTCAGAGCCGAGTCGGGTCGGGTCGCGCGGCGCCGAGTCGCATCCGCTCTTCCAACTGTGTCTCGGCCAGGGCCGGCACTTCGGCATTATGCTCGATCAGCCGCTTCTGGTACGTGGCTTCGACCGTGCGGAGAACCGAGGGCGGGGTCGTTGAATCCCAGCTCAGGGCTCACCGGGTTGTCGGTCTGATAGCCCTTCCGCCCTGCACGCGGACCATTCATTGATCGCCTATCCGACCCGGCTGTCCTGCCGGGAACGTCCGTAGGCGTCGAATCCGAAGTTCTGCCGGACCATGATGTCCACGGAGTACGGAGTTCTTCACCGGCGCAGCCGCCCGACGGAACCTTCTTTCCGTCGACCGTGAGGAAGCCCAGCCCAGCCCCGCTCTCTCGGATTCCTCCTGGCCCACGGGGATGGGCTTCGCGGGACCGACCTGCTCCCCGCCACCGACCCACCTGAAGGCCGTCGCCCCGCCGGACCCGCGCTCACTGCGCACCAACGTCTCCTCGGACCTGGGCCGGCTCCTCGCAGGGCTGCGGGACGGTGGTGCTGGTGGCGGTGTTCCGCGGCTGGACCCCGGTCATCCACCCGGTGACGGTGCTCGCCGCCCCGGTGATCGGTCTGCTGACGGGGCTCCTGGCCGGCCTCCACCCCGCCTGGCGCGCCTCCCGCATCGAGCCGGCGGAGGCCTTGCGCCGCTCACCGCCGGGGCCGCGCCGCCCACGCCCCACGCCCCGCGCCCCACCCCCGCGCGCCGCGGGCAACGGGCGGCCGGGTGCGGTGCCCGGGGGGCCTGCGAGAATGGCGGGGCGGTCCGCAGGACCCTGCCGAACCGTTCGCCGAACCATTCGCACCGCACCCGAGGGGCCCACGCCAGTGACCACCGCTTCCCTGGACAAGCAGCCGCACGAAGTCGCCTCCATGTTCGACGGCGTGGCGGCGAACTACGACCTCACCAACGACGTCCTCTCCCTCGGGCAGGCCCGCCTGTGGCGCAAGGAGGTCGCCAAGGCGGTCGACGCGCGCCCCGGGCAACTGGTCCTCGACCTGGCCGCCGGCACGGCCACGTCCTCGCTGCCCTTCGCCGCGGCCGGTGCGTACGTCGTGCCCTGCGACTTCTCCCTCGGCATGCTCCGCGAGGGCAAGAAGCGCAACCCCTGGCTCCCGCTGACGGCCGGCGACGCGACGAAGCTGCCGTTCAAGGACGACTCCTTCGACACCGTCACCATCTCCTTCGGCCTGCGCAACGTCCAGGACACCGACGCCGCCCTGCGCGAGCTGTACCGGGTCACGAAGCCCGGCGGGCACGTCGTGATCTGCGAGTTCTCGCAGCCCACGTGGGCCCCCTTCCGGACCGTGTACACCGAGTACCTGATGCGCGCGATGCCGCCGGTGGCCCGCGCGGTCTCCTCCAACCCCGACGCGTACGTCTACCTCGCCGACTCCATCCGCGCCTGGCCCGACCAGCCCGCGCTGGCCGCACTGCTGCAGAAGGGCGGCTGGTCCAAGGTGGCCTGGCGCAACCTCAGCGGCGGCATCGTGGCCCTGCACCGCGGCACGAAGCGCTAACAAGTACTGACGGGACCCCGCCGATGGACTACCAGGCACTGCTGGAGCAGGTCGCCACCGACATCGCCCCGCTGATCGGCAGCGGCACCACCGCCGAGTACATCCCGGCGCTGGCGTCCGTGGACCCCCGGCAGTTCGGGATGGCCATCGCCGACCTCGACGGCAACGTGTTCGGGGTGGGGGACTGGCGGACGCCGTTCTCCACGCAGTCCATCACCAAGGTCTTCGCGCTGGCCCTCGCGCTCGCCGAGGGCGGCGACAGCCTGTGGGAGCGGGTGGGCCGGGAACCCTCCGGCAACCCGTTCAACTCCCTCGTGCAGCTGGAGTACGAGAACGGCATCCCGCGCAACCCCTTCATCAACGCGGGCGCGCTCGTCGTCACCGACCGGCTCCAGACGCTGACGGGCGACGCGAGCAGCGAACTGCTGGACTTCCTCCGGGAGGAGAGCCAGAACCCGGACGTCGCCTTCGACGCGGAGGTCGCCGCCTCCGAGCAGGAACACGGGGACCGCAACGCGGCCCTGGCCCACTTCATGGCCGCCTACGGAAACATCGACAACCCGGTGCCGATGCTGCTGGAGCACTACTTCTGGCAGTGCTCCATCGAGATGAGCTGCGCCGACCTGGCCCGGGCGGGCCGCTTCCTGGCCCGGCACGGGCTGCGCGCGGACGGCTCCCGGCTGCTGACGCGCAGCGAGGCGAAGCAGGTCAACGCGGTGATGCTGACCTGTGGGACGTACGACGCGGCCGGGGAGTTCGCCTACCGGGTGGGGCTGCCCGGCAAGAGCGGTGTGGGCGGGGGCATCGTCGCGGTGGTGCCCGGCGCGTGCACGCTGGCCGCTTGGAGCCCCGGCCTCGACCCCCAGGGCAACTCCGTCGCCGCGGTGGCCGCGCTGGACCGCTTCACCACCCTGACGGGCCTGAGCGTCTTCTGACACCTTGACGCGCCCCTCGCGCGGTGCGGCCCGGACTCCGTCCGGCGGTGGCCGGTCGGGGTGCTCGCCACTGCCGTACCGGCGTGAGGCCGGTGGGTGGGTGCGGCTGGGTGGGCCCTGCGGGGCTGGGTCCCCTACCCGCCCTTCGCCCGTTCCCCGGGGCTGCGCCCCGGACCCGTTGCCGGGTGCGGCGCCGTTCCCGGGGGCCGGCCCCCGGACCCCCGCTCCTCAAACGCCGGAGGGGCTGGATTTTGCCGGCGTCAGCCTGCACGTGCACGTCGGAGGCCAGGCATATCCAGCCCCGCCGGCGTTTGAGGCGCGGGGTCTGGGGCGGAGCCCCAGGGGGTCCGGGCGGAGCCCGGGGAACGGGGGAAGGGCGGGGAGGGGACTTCGCCCCGCGCAGCGGCACGCCCCCGCGGTCGGGGACGGGCCGCGGCGGGCGGCGGGGCGGCTCCGCGCAGCGGGGGTTACTCGGGGGTGAGGCTCAGCGCGTAGCGGCGGGCGTGGCGGCGGCCCCCGGGCAACGGGAAGCGCTCCGCCAGGGTCATCCCGAGCCGCTCCGCCACCGCGATCGAGCGAACGTTGGCATCGTCGATCATCGCCACCACCTCCGGAACCCCAGCCCCCCGCACCCGCTCCAACGTCGCCAGCGCAGCGGCATACGCATACCCCCGCCCCCACGCGGAGCGACCGAGCCGCCAGCCGATCTCGATCTCCCCGACCGGCCCCCACGCCTTCTCCGCCGGCCACGGCTGCGCCCCGGTGAAACCGATGACCTCCCCGTCCCCGTCCAGCAGCGTCCACAGGCAGAAGCCGAGCCGCGCGTCGTGCATCCGCTGCCGCGCGGTGATCTCCTCGTAGAAGGAGAGCTCGGCCGGTCCGCCGAGGAATTCCATGACATCGGGGTCGCGGAAGACCCGGTGCCAGGCGTGCGCGTCCTCGTCCGTGGGCACACGGAGCTGGACGACGGGCAGGGGCCGGGTCGGCGGCCGGGTCGGCGTGGTGGTCACAGGGGGCAGCCCTTCGGATCGCGATCTCTCTCGCTGCATAGACTGCACATGTCTTGTGCCGTTGGGCACCCCTTATCGAGCCTTCGGGAGACCCGCCGTGACCGAGCCCCTCTCCGAGCACTCCGCGGACGTGATCGTCGTCGGGGCCGGGCCCGCCGGCTCGACCACTGCTTATTACCTGGCCAAGGCCGGACTTGACGTCCTCCTCTTGGAGAAGACGGCGTTCCCGCGCGAGAAGGTCTGCGGTGACGGCCTGACGCCGCGCGCCACGAAGCAGCTCGTGTCGATGGGCATCGACATCTCCGAAGAGGCCGGCTGGCTGCGCAACAAGGGCCTGCGGATCATCGGCGGCGGCCAGCGGCTCCAGTTGGACTGGCCCGAGCTGGCCTCCTTCCCCGACTACGGCCTCGTCCGCAAGCGCGACGACTTCGACGAGACCCTGGCCCGCCAGGCGCAGAAGGCCGGAGCCCGGCTGTACGAGCGCTGCAACGTCGGCGAGCCCGTACGCGACCCCCGCACCGGGCACATCACCGGTGTGAAGGCGAAGCTGGGCGAGGAGAAGACCGAGGTCACCTTCAAGGCCCCGCTGGTCGTCGCCGCCGACGGCAACTCCTCGCGGCTCTCCCTGGCGATGGGCCTGCACCGCCGCGAGGACCGCCCGATGGGCGTGGCCGTGCGTACGTACTTCACCTCGCCCCGCCACGACGACGACTACCTGGAGTCCTGGCTGGAGCTGTGGGACCGGCGCGGGGCCCAGGACCGGCTTCTGCCCGGCTACGGCTGGATCTTCGGCATGGGCGACGGCACCTCCAACGTCGGCCTCGGCATCCTCAACTCCTCCTCCGCCTTCAAGGAGCTGGACTGGCGCGAGGTCCTCAAGGCCTGGTGCGCCTCGATGCCGGAGGACTGGGGCTACACCCCCGAGAACATGACGCAGCCCATCCGCGGCGCGGCCCTGCCGATGGCCTTCAACCGCCAGCCGCACTACACCAAGGGGCTGCTGCTCGTCGGTGACGCGGGCGGGCTCGTCAACCCGTTCAACGGCGAGGGCATCGCCTATGCGATGGAGTCGGGCCAGATCGCCGCCGACGTCATCGTCCAGGCCCACTCCCGCGCCACCCCCGCCCTGCGCGAACTCACGCTGCACAGCTACCCGAAGGTCCTCAAGGAGACCTACGGCGGCTACTACACCCTGGGCCGCGCCTTCGTGAAGCTCATCGGCAACCCGAAGATCATGAAGGTCGCCGCCCAGCGCGGCCTGAGCCACCCGGTGCTGATGAAGTTCACCCTGAAGATGCTGGCCAACCTGACCGACCCGACGGGCGGCGACGCGATGGACCGCGTCATCAACGGCCTGTCGAAGGTCGCGCCGAAGGCCTGATCGTTCAAGGCCCGGCCGCTCGGCGCAGAGCCGAGCGGCCGGGCGGCAAGTTGGTTTCCGGGCAAGAAGTTTGGCTGACCAGCAGGTGAGAAGCCCTTGTCCGGGTTGCGGCCGGGCTGTTGAATTTCCGAGAGTGAACAGGTCTTCCGCCATGCGCGCCCGTCCGCTCCGCCACCGCGCCCGCCACCCCGCCCTCCCGGCCGCCGTCCTGCTGGCGCTCGTCCTGGCCGGCTGCTCGGATCCGGACGGCGGCAGCGCGCACGGGGAGCCGGAACTCGGCGAGGTCGCCGTCGCCCCGGCCACCGCCTCGCTCTCGCTGCCCCTGGACGCGTACACGGACACCGACGCCGAAACGGTCCGCATGGGGCAGGTGCAGCAGCGGCTGCTCTCCCGGTGCATGGCCCGGTACGGGTTCCCGTACGAGGAGATCCGGCCGGCCGCTCCCGCCGCCGCCCAGGGGCCCGAGGACAGGCACCGGACGCTCTTCGGGGCGGCCGATCCGGTGTTCGCGGCGGCCCACGGCTACGACACGACCGCGGGCGGGGGCCGGCCGGTCAAGCCCCCGGCCGCCCCGCTGAGCGAGAGCGCCGCGCTGGTCATGCACGGCGAACGGCCGGGCGGGGAACAGGGGGCCGCGCGGCCCCCGGACGCCCCGACCGAGGAGGAGGCCGCGCACGTCGACAGCGGCATCGACGTCGGCGGGCAGAAGGTGCCGGCCGGCGGGTGCGTGCGGGAGGCGTACCGGAAGCTGTACGCGCCGACGAAGGACAGCGTCGACCTGCTGTTCCCGTTCGGGCTCGCCTCGGAGGCGCACGAACGCGCCAAGGGCGATTCGCGGGTGGCCGAGGTGCTGGAGAACTGGTCGGCGTGCATGGAGAAGTCGGGGTACGGCGGCCTGAAGGACCCCTACGAGGTCGTCCAGAAGCTCGGCCTGGAGGCCGATCCGGGTGGTGCCAAGGCCGTCACCGCGGCCAAGGCCGACGTCGCCTGCAAGCGCGAGGTGAACCTCGTGGGCATCTGGGCGGCGGTGGAGAAGGCGTACCAGGAACGGCTGGTGGAGGAGCAGGCCGAGACCCTGGCGCTGTACGAGAAGCAGCGCGAGGCCCGCTACAAACTGGCGGCCGGGCTCCTTTGAGCCGTGCGCGGGCCGTTCAGGAGGGCCGGGGCAGGCAGGTCCGGTACGTCTCGCGGTGCTCCCCCTTGAGCGACTGCCACTGGTCGGAGGTGCCGCCCTCCTTCTGGCCGGCCTCGCCGGTGACCGGGTCCGGGTCCGGATACCAGGAGACGCCCCGGGCCCGCATGCACGCGGAGGCCTCGCGCGCGGCGGCGAGTTCCCGCGCGCTCGCCTGGACGGGGGAGGGGGCCGGGGGGAGCAGGGACAGGCAGGCATTCTGCGCCTCGGGGTACCGGGGGCTCTCCTTCTCCACGAAGTGCGGTGCCCCGTTCTCCCCGTAGGAGATGGTCATTCCGTGCTGTTCCATGCACGTGTAGAACGGGACGTCCCCGGCCGCGAGCGAGGGCGTGGCGGTGAGTCCGGCCGTAGGCCCGGGCGTTCCCGATCCGGAGTTCTTCTCCGGAACTGTTCCGGCTCCGCATCCGGTCAGTGCGAGGCACAAAAAGAAGGACGAGGATATTTCGCGTACGCGCACGAGGTTGTTTCCCTTGCGATCGGCGGAGTGGGAAGGACGCGTCCGTGTGGGGTGAGGTGCGGAAGGCCGCGGGAGATCGTAATCGGCTGGTGGCAAGCCCGACAAGTCCGGTACGCGCCATGGTGGTTGTAGCCTTCTCAGCCGAGAAGGAGCTTGCCCCGGAGAAGTCCGGAGGGTTTAATCCCGGCCGGAATCAATTCCCTGAAGATGGAGAAAAGGCCCATGAGCAAGGCCCTTAACAGAATCGCCGCCGGTTTCGTCGGCGCGGTATCCGTCGGCGCGGTTCTCGTGGCGGCCGCCGGACCGGTGGCCGCCAACACGCCGAAGAACGGCTATCTGGAAACCAGCGAGTTCGGCCTTTACTACAACTCCTACCAAGGGGGCTGTGTCTTCGACCTGATGGCGTCGGACTGGAACTTCTACAACGACCTCTTCATCGGGCCGGAGGGCTGCGCCGGCCGGAACCGGGTGACGAACGACGACACGGCGTCCTACCGGAACCGCGACATCTACACGTGGAAGGTGGGCACCGATCCGAACCTCGCCGGTCTGGTCGGTGCGCTCCCCCCGGGCTACGTGGGCAACGCCAGCATCAACTTCAAGAACAAGATCTCCTCGGCCACGTTCCTCGACTGACGGCGCGCGGCAGTCTCCGCGACCCCCTCGCGCCGGGACGGCGCCCAGAGCGCCCCAGAGGCCCCGTGAGCACCCGGGAGCCTCCGGGAGCCCCAGGACGGCCGAAAGGCCGGTACTCCACCCCCGAGCGGGGGAGTACCGGCCTTTCGTGCGTCACCGGGAGCGGCCCGGGACTGCGGGGAGGTGTCAGAGGACGCGGACGGCGCCCGTCGGCTTGTCGTAGCTCAGGGAGCGCTCGACGATGCCGGTGCTGGAGTTCTGCGCGCCGACGAACTTGCCGCCGCCGACGTAGACGGCGACGTGGTACGCGCTGCCCTTGGAGCCCCAGTACAGGATGTCGCCCGCCTGGAGGGCGCTCAGGGACACCGACTTGCCGAAGCTGGACTGCGCCTGCGACATGCGCGGCAGGGTGATGCCGGCCTGGCGGTACGCGGCCTGGACGAGGCCCGAGCAGTCGAACGAGGACGGGCCGGTGCCGCCCATGACGTACGCCTTGCCGACCTGCGCGCGGGCGAAGTTGACGATGGCGGCGGCGGAGCCGGTGGCGGGGGCGGTGACGGTGCCCTTGCCCTGCGAGGAGGTCCCCGTGGAAGGGGTGCCGTTGGACGAGGAGGATCCGGAGGTGCTCTGGATCGGGGTGCGGGCCGTGCTGCGGCTGGCGCGCTCGGCCTCGGCCTTGCGGTCCGCCTCCTCCTTCGCCTTCGTCTCGGCGTCGGCCTTCTGCTGGGCGTCGGCCTTGAGCTGCTTCGCCTCGGCGGCGGCACCCGTGCGGGCCGTCTCCTCCAGGGCGTTGAGCTCGCCGTCGACGGCCGCGGCGCGGGTGTTCTCCGCGGCCTTGGCCACGGAGGAGGACACCTCGGCGCTCAGGTCCAGGTTGAGGACCGGCATTTCGAGCGTGGTCTCGTGCGCGGGCTCGGCGGAGGGGGTGGCGCTCGCCGTGCCGGCCATGGCCAGGGTGCTGAGGACGCCACCGGCAACTCCGGCGCGGACCGCGAGCTTCGAGGCGCTGCGGCGGGGCTTCCGGTGGCTGGGTATGTGAGCGGTGAGGGACATGGGTACAACCGCTATCAGGGCTCCACGGTTCCCTTCAAGAAACGTGGTCTGCGCCACAGTTGCGCGCGAACCGGGCTAACCGGGCGCGTCGGAACTCTTATTGACGCCGTAACGGGCGAATCGGACAGCCCGTCACAAGGCTGTGATCATGGGTTTTCCGCAATAAGTCCGAATTGATCCTGGGCCTACCATCCGCTCGCACTGATGGCCAAGCCCCCTTTCGGTACCGAGAATTCCGAGTGGCGCAGGTCACAGAAGCGTCACGCGATGCGGACGCTGTGGCCCTCCTGTGATCGAACCGTGAAGTCGCCGCCGGGTCGGGGGCGGGTCGGCGGCGGGTTGTGGGCGGGCCGAGGGTGATTCGGGACCGGTTCGGGACCGGTTCGGGGTCGGGCCGGGGCCGGGTCGCGCGTCGCCCCCCCGTGACCCCTCGGAGCGCCACTGCCCCGACTTCGTGAACGCATGCACGTGTCCACTCCCGTACGCGCGAGGTCCCCCGCCCGGGGGATGTCGATCCCTTTATCATCACGCGCACCACCTCGCCAATTTGCATGCAGGGGCCACGGTTTGATAGTGCGACAGGCCTTCCACCTGCGGCGACGAGTGTGGATGTCACCTTTGGTGATCATGTGGATGCTTCACGTATGAAGATCACCACTCATTGGGCTTCATGATCGTTCGTCAGGTGGTGGAGATCACAAACTCGTTGTTGCAACCCGTGTCGCAGATCACAGATGGGCGGGCATAAGATGCGCACCAGTCCGGCTTGTGAACTGCCTCACATGCGAGACATGCGAGGCGGGGCGCGCGGCGCCGGCACAGCGGTCCAACGGTCACTGACGACTGGAAGGAGCGAGGAGCGTGAATGCGTACGCGCCCATCCTCGTGCTCGGCGCCCTCGGCGCAGGGTTTGCGATCTTCTCCGTGGTCATGGCCACGCTGATCGGCCCAAAACGGTACAACCGGGCAAAACTTGAAGCGTACGAGTGCGGCATCGAGCCCACTCCGATGCCGGCCGGTGGCGGTCGCTTCCCCATCAAGTACTACCTGACGGCGATGCTCTTCATCGTCTTCGACATCGAGGTTGTCTTCCTCTACCCCTGGGCGGTCACCTTCGACTCGCTGGGGATCTTCGGGCTCGTCGAGATGCTCCTCTTCGTGCTCACCGTCTTCGTCGCCTACGCCTACGTATGGCGCCGCGGCGGCCTGGAATGGGACTGAGGGGCTGAATTTTCCATGGGACTGGAAGAGAAGCTGCCGAGCGGCTTTCTGCTGACCACCGTCGAACAGGCCGCGGGATGGGTGCGCAAGGCGTCCGTCTTCCCGGCCACCTTCGGCCTGGCCTGCTGCGCCATCGAGATGATGACCACCGGAGCGGGCCGGTACGACCTGGCCCGCTTCGGCATGGAGGTCTTCCGCGGATCCCCGCGCCAGGCCGACCTGATGATCGTGGCGGGCCGGGTCAGCCAGAAGATGGCGCCGGTGCTGCGGCAGGTGTACGACCAGATGCCCGCTCCCAAGTGGGTCATCTCTATGGGTGTTTGTGCGTCTTCGGGCGGAATGTTCAACAACTACGCGATCGTCCAGGGCGTCGACCACATCGTCCCCGTGGACATCTACCTGCCCGGCTGCCCGCCCCGCCCCGAGATGCTGATCGACGCGATCCTCAAGCTCCACCAGAAGATCCAGGGATCGAAGCTCGGCGTGAACCGGGAAGAGGCGGCCCGCGAGGCGGAGGAGGCGGCCCTCAAGGCGCTCCCCACCATTGAGATGAAGGGGCTCCTGCGGTGAGCGACGACCCGGCCGTGCAGAACGGCCCCCATGCCGGCGACGGCGACAACGTGCCCGCGCCCCGCGGCGCGGCCGGCCCGGAGGTGATCGGCGTCCGCAAGGGCATGTTCGGCGCCTCGGGCGGCGGCGACACCAGCGGCTACGGCGGCCTCGTGCGCACCGTGGCGATGCCCGGCGCGAGCGCCCGTCCGTACGGCTCGTACTTCGACGAGGTCGTCGACGAGCTCGAAGGGGCGCTGGAGGAGCAGGACCTGCTCCCCGAGAACGCGATCGAGAAGGTCGTCGTCGACCGGGGGGAGCTGACCCTCCACATCGCGCGCGAGCACCTCCCCCTCGTCGCCAGGACCCTGCGCGACGACCCGGCGCTGCGCTTCGAGCTCTGCACCGGGGTCAGCGGAGTGCACTTCCCCGACGACAAGGGCCGCGAGCTGCACGCCGTCTACCACCTGCGCTCGCTCACCCACGGCCGGATCGTGCGGCTGGAGGTGACGGCTCCGGACGCGGACCCGCACGTTCCCTCGATCGTCTCCGTCTACCCGACGAACGACTGGCACGAGCGCGAGACGTACGACTTCTTCGGCCTGATCTTCGACGGGCACCCGGCCCTCACCCGGATCATGATGCCGGACGACTGGCAGGGCTTCCCGCAGCGCAAGGACTACCCGCTCGGCGGCATCGCCATCGAGTACAAGGGCGCCCAGATCCCGGCTCCCGACCAGCGGAGGTCGTACAGCTGATGTCCCCCACATCGAACAACGCGGCAGACCACGCCTCTGCCCGCGAGACGACCGAGGGCACCGTCTACACCGTCACCGGCGGCGACTGGGACGAAGTCGTCCAGTCGGCGGCCCGCGCCGACGACGAGCGGATCGTCGTCAACATGGGCCCCCAGCACCCCTCCACCCACGGGGTGCTCCGGCTGATCCTGGAGATCGACGGCGAGACGGTCACCGAGGCCCGCTGCGGCATCGGCTACCTCCACACCGGCATCGAGAAGAACCTCGAATACCGGAACTGGACGCAGGGCACCACCTTCGTCACGCGCATGGACTACCTGACGCCGTTCTTCAACGAGACGGCGTACTGCCTGGGCGTCGAGAAGCTGCTCGGCATCACCGACCAGATCCCGGACCGCGCCACCGCCGTCCGCGTCCTGCTGATGGAGCTCAACCGGCTCTCCTCCCACCTGGTGTGCATCGCCACCGGCGGCATGGAGCTGGGCGCGACCACGATCATGATCTACGGGTTCCGCGACCGCGAGCTGATCCTCGACGTGTTCGAGCTGATCACCGGCCTGCGCATGAACCACGCGTTCATCCGCCCCGGCGGTCTCGCCCAGGACCTGCCCCCGGGCGCCGTGGACCAGCTCCGCGAGTTCGTGAAGACCATGAAGAAGAACCTGCCGGAGTACGACAAGCTCGCCACCGGCAACCCCATCTTCAAGGCCCGCATGCAGGACGTCGGCTACCTCGACCTCACCGGGTGCATGGCGCTCGGCGCCACCGGCCCGGTCCTGCGCTCCGCCGGCCTCCCGCACGACCTGCGCAAGACGGACCCGTACTGCGGCTACGAGAACTACGAGTTCGACGTGCCGACCACCGAGTCCTGCGACTCCTACGGGCGGTTCCTGATCCGCCTGGAGGAGATGCGCCAGTCCCTGCGGATCGTCGAGCAGTGCCTGGACCGGCTGGAGCCGGGCCCGGTCATGGTCGCCGACAAGAAGATCGCCTGGCCGGCGCAGCTCGCCATGGGCCCCGACGGCCTCGGCAACTCGCTCGACCACATCAAGCAGATCATGGGCACCTCCATGGAGTCCCTCATCCACCACTTCAAGCTGGTGACCGAGGGCTTCCGGGTACCGGCCGGCCAGGCCTACGCGGCCGTGGAGTCGCCCAAGGGCGAGCTCGGCGTGCACGTCGTCTCCGACGGCGGCACCCGCCCCTACCGGGTCCACTTCCGCGACCCGTCCTTCACCAACCTGCAGGCCATGGCGGCGATGTGCGAGGGCGGCCAGGTCGCCGACGTCATCGTGGCCGTCGCCTCCATCGACCCCGTGATGGGAGGCGTCGACCGATGACGGCCAATCAGCCCGTATCAGGGGTGAGCCTGGGCATGCCCCGGCTGCCGGCACCCGACTTCCCGGCCGACGTGCGCGCCCGGCTCGAAGCGGACGCGAAAGAGGTCATCGCCCGCTACCCCGACAGCCGCTCCGCGCTGCTGCCGCTGCTCCACCTCATCCAGTCGGAGGAGGGCTACGTCTCGCGCACCGGCATCCGGTTCTGCGCCGAGGTCCTGGGCCTGACCACCGCCGAGGTCACGGCCGTGGCGACCTTCTACACGATGTACCGGCGCAAGCCCTCCGGGGACTACCAGGTCGGCGTGTGCACGAACACCCTGTGCGCGGTCATGGGCGGAGACGCCATCTTCGAGGAGCTCAAGGAGCACCTCGGGGTCGGCAACAACGAGACCACCCCCGACGGCAAGGTCACCCTCGAACACATCGAGTGCAACGCGGCCTGCGACTACGCCCCCGTGGTGATGGTCAACTGGGAGTTCTTCGACAACCAGACCCCCGAGTCCGCCAAGGCCATGGTGGACGACCTGCTGGCCGGCCGCACCGTCGAGCCGACCCGGGGCGCGCCGCTGTGCACGTACAAGGAGACCGCCCGGATCCTGGCGGGCTTCCCGGACGAGCGCGAAGGCGCGGTCGAGGCCAGTGGCGGCGCGGGGCACGCGTCCCTGATCGGCCTGCGCATCGCGCGCGGCGAATCCCCGCACACCCCGATCGTGCACCCGCGCGGCGAGGCCACCATCGAGGGAGGGGAGTGATGACCGTGTCCACCGAACTGAGCAAGAACGGCACCAGTCCGGAGAAGCTCCTCGCGCCCGTCCTGTCGGCCTTCTGGGACGAGCCGCAGTCGTGGACGCTGGAGACCTACCGGCGGCACGAGGGGTACGAGGGCCTGCGCAAGGCGCTCGCCATGACCCCCGACGACCTCATCGCCTACGTGAAGGACTCGGGCCTGCGCGGCCGCGGCGGCGCGGGCTTCCCCACCGGGATGAAGTGGCAGTTCATCCCGCAGGGCGACGGAAAGCCGCACTACCTCGTGGTGAACGCGGACGAGTCGGAGCCGGGAACCTGCAAGGACATCCCCCTCCTCTTCGCCAACCCGCACTCCCTCATCGAGGGAATGATCATCGCCTGCTACGCGATCCGCTCGGAGCACGCCTTCATCTACCTGCGCGGCGAGACCGTGCCGGTCCTGAGGCGCCTGCACGAGGCGGTGCGCGAGGCGTACGAGGCCGGCTACCTCGGCGAGAACGTCCTCGGGAGCGGGCTGAAGCTGGACATCACCGTGCACGCGGGAGCGGGCGCGTACATCTGCGGCGAGGAAACGGCCCTTCTGGACTCCCTCGAAGGCCGCCGCGGCCAGCCCCGGCTGCGCCCGCCCTTCCCCGCGGTCGAGGGGCTCTACGCCTGCCCCACCGTGGTGAACAACGTGGAGTCCATCGCCTCGGTTCCCGCGATCCTGAACAGGGGCAAGGACTGGTTCAAGTCGATGGGGACCGAGAAGTCCCCCGGCTTCACGCTGTACTCGCTCTCCGGGCACGTCGTCGGCCCCGGCCAGTACGAGGCCCCGCTCGGGATCACCCTGCGCCAGCTCCTCGACATGAGCGGCGGCATGCGCCCCGGGCACCGGCTGAAGTTCTGGACCCCGGGCGGCTCCTCCACCCCGATGTTCACCGAGGAGCACCTCGACGTCCCGCTGGACTACGAGGGCGTCGGCGCGGCCGGCTCCATGCTCGGCACCAAGGCCCTGCAGTGCTTCGACGAGACGACCTGCGTGGTGCGGGCGGTGACCCGCTGGACCGAGTTCTACGCCCACGAGTCCTGCGGCAAGTGCACGCCCTGCCGCGAAGGCACGTACTGGCTGGTCCAGTTGCTCCGCGACATCGAAGCGGGCAACGGGGTCATGTCCGACCTCGACAAGCTCAACGACATCGCCGACAACATCAACGGCAAGTCGTTCTGCGCCCTCGGTGACGGCGCCGCCAGCCCCATCTTCTCCTCGCTCAAGTACTTCCGCGCGGAGTACGAGCAGCACATCACGGGCAAGGGCTGCCCCTTCGACCCCAAGAAGTCGACCCTCTGGGCCGACACGGAGGTGACCGCATGACCGTACTGCAACCGTCTAGCGGCTCCGCCGCGGGCTACGGCACCTCCGGCGGCGGAGAGGCCGCGGTCCCGCCCGTGGACCACATCTCCCTGACCATCGACGGCATCGAACTGTCGGTGCCCAAGGGGACGCTGGTCATCCGGGCCGCCGAACAGCTCGGCATCGAGATCCCCCGGTTCTGCGACCACCCCCTCCTCTCCCCGGCCGGCGCCTGCCGCCAGTGCATCGTCGAGGTCGAGGGCCAGCGCAAGCCGATGGCCTCCTGCACCATCACCTGCACCGACGGCATGGTCGTCAAGACGCAGCTGACCTCCCCGGTCGCCGACAAGGCCCAGCGCGGGGTGATGGAGCTGCTGCTCATCAACCACCCGCTGGACTGCCCGGTCTGCGACAAGGGCGGCGAGTGCCCGCTGCAGAACCAGGCGATGTCCCACGGCAACGCCGAGTCGCGCTTCGAGGGCAGGAAGCGCACCTACGAGAAGCCGGTACCGATCTCCACGCAGGTGCTGCTCGACCGCGAGCGGTGCGTGCTCTGCGCGCGCTGCACCCGCTTCTCCAACGAGATCGCCGGCGACCCGATGATCGAGCTCCTGGAACGCGGCGCGCTCCAGCAGGTCGGCACCGGCGAGGACGACCCGTTCGAGTCGTACTTCTCCGGCAACACCATCCAGATCTGCCCGGTCGGCGCCCTCACCTCGGCCGCCTACCGGTTCCGCTCCCGCCCCTTCGACCTCGTCTCCTCCCCGAGCGTGTGCGAGCACTGCGCGGGCGGCTGCGCGACCCGCACCGACCACCGCCGCGGCAAGGTGCTGCGCCGGCTGGCCGCGGAGGACCCCGAGGTCAACGAGGAGTGGATCTGCGACAAGGGCCGCTTCGGGTTCCGCTACGCGCAGCGCCCCGACCGGCTCACCACGCCGCTGGTGCGCGGCACCGACGGGGTCCTCGCCCCGGCGAGCTGGCCCGAGGCCCTGGAGGCCGCGGCCAACGGGCTCGCCGCCGCGCGCGGCCGCGCCGGAGTGCTGACCGGCGGCCGCCTCACCGTCGAGGACGCCTACGCGTACGCCAAGTTCGCCCGCGTCGTGCTCGACACCAACGACATCGACTTCCGGGCCCGCGTGCACAGCGCGGAGGAGGCCGACTTCCTGGCCGCCTCCGTCGCCGGCACCGGCAAGGACCTCGACGGGCGCGGCGTCACCAACACCTCGCTGGAGGCGGCCCCGGCCGTGCTCCTCGTCGGCATCGAGGCCGAGGAGGAAGCCCCCGGGGTCTTCCTGCGGCTGCGCAAGGCCCACCGCAAGCACAAGCAGCGGACCTTCGCCCTCGCCCCGTTCGCCACGCGCGGTCTGGAGAAGGCGGGCGGCACCCTGTTGGCCGCCGCCCCCGGCACCGAGCCCGAGTGGCTGAACGCGCTGGCCTCCGACACCGGCCTGGAGGACGGCGGCCAGGCCGCCTCCGACGCGCTGCGCCTGCCCGGCGCGGTCATCGTCGTGGGGGAGCGCCTCGCGGGCGTGCCCGGCGCGCTGACCGCGGCCGTACGGGTCGCGGCCGCCACCGGCGCCACGCTGGTGTGGATCCCGCGCCGGGCCGGAGAGCGGGCCGCCGTCGAGGCGGGCGCGCTGCCGTCCCTGCTGCCGGGCGCCCGTCCCGCCACCGACCCGCGGGCCCGCGACGAAGTCGCCGCCGCCTGGGGCCTCGACGAGCTGCCGCACCGCTACGGCCGCGACACGGGCCAGATCCTCGAGGCCGCCGCCACCCGGGAGCTCTCCGCCCTGCTGGTCGCGGGCGTCGAGCTCGCCGACCTGCCGGACCCGGCCCGCGCCAGGACCGCGCTCCAGGAGGCCTTCGTGGTCTCCCTGGAACTGCGGCCCAGCGAGGTCACCGACCACGCGGACGTGGTCTTCCCCGTCGCGGCCGTCGCCGAGAAGCCGGGCGCGTTCATCAACTGGGAGGGCAGGGTCCGGCCGTTCGAGGCCGCGCTGAAGCCCGAGCAGATGACCCGCCGGCTGGCCCCCGCCGACTCCCGCGTGCTGCACATGCTGGCCGACGCGGCCGACCGGCCGATCGCGCTGGCCGACGTACACGCCGTACGGCGGGAGATCGACCGGCTCGGCCCGTGGGCCGGGGAGCGCGCCGCCGGACAGTCCGGAGACAGGGAGCTGCTGCCCCGTCCCGGCGCGGGCGAGGCCGTCCTCGCCGGCCACCGGCTCCTCCTCGACCAGGGCCTGCTGCAGGACGGCGACGAGGCCCTGGCCGGTACCCGGCACGAGGCCAGCGCCCGCCTGTCGGCCGCCACGGCCGCCGAGACAGGCGTCAAGAACGGCGACGTCCTCGCGGTGACCGGCCCCGCCGGCTCCGTGGAACTGCCGCTGCGCGTCACCGAGATGCCCGACCGGGTGGTCTGGCTCCCGATGAACTCCACCGGCTCCGGGGTCCTCGCCGACACCGGAGCCCGCCCGGGGGCCCTGGTCCGCATCGGCCCGGCCGCCCCCGCCGACACCAGCGACTCCCCTGCGGAGGTGGGCGCGTGAACACCGTTCAGATCGCCGCCGAAGACCTCTCCCTGTTCGGCAGGGACGTCTGGTGGCTCGTCGTCCTCAAGGCGGTGTTCTGCTTCGCCTTCCTGATGGTGACCGTGCTCTTCTCCATCGTGTGGGAGCGCAAGGTCGTCGCCTGGATGCAGCTGCGCATCGGCCCCAACCGGCACGGCCCCTGGGGCATGCTCCAGTCGCTCGCCGACGGCGTGAAGCTGATGCTGAAGGAAGACCTGATCGTCAAGCGGGCCGACAAGGTCGTCTACGTCCTGGCCCCGATCATCGCGGCGATCCCGGCCTTCATGGCCATCGCGGTGATCCCCTTCGGTCCCTCGGGCAACGAGGTCTCCATCTTCGGCCAGCGCACCACGATGCAGCTGACCGACCTGCCCATCGCGATGCTCTACATCCTCGCGGTGGCCTCGGTCGGCATCTACGGCATCGTCCTCGCCGGCTGGTCCTCCGGCTCCACGTACCCGCTCCTCGGCGGCCTGCGCTCCTGTGCGCAGATGATCTCGTACGAGATCGCGATGGGCGCGGCCTTCGCCTCGGTCTTCCTCTACTCCGGGTCGATGTCGACCTCGGCGATCGTCGAAGCCCAGGCGGACCGCTGGTACATCATCCTGCTGCCGGTCTCCTTCATCATCTACGTCATCACGATGGTCGGCGAGACGAACCGCGCCCCCTTCGACATGCCGGAGTCCGAGGGCGACCTGGTCGGCGGATTCAACACCGAGTACTCGTCCATCAAGTTCGCGCTGTTCATGCTCGCCGAGTACGTCAACATGGTCACCGTCTCCGCGGTCTCCGTCACCCTCTTCCTGGGCGGCTGGCGGGCCCCGGCGCCGATCTCCACGTACTGGGAGGGCGCGAACCACGGCTGGTGGCCGATGCTCTGGTTCGTCCTCAAGGTCCAGCTGCTGCTGTTCTTCTTCATCTGGCTCCGCGGCACGCTCCCACGCGTGCGCTACGACCAGCTGATGAAGCTCGGCTGGAAGGTGCTGATCCCGGTCTCCGTGGTGTGGCTGATGCTGGTCGCCACCGTCCGGGCGCTGCGCAACGAGAACTACGACTTCCAGGAGATCGTCCTCTACGTCGGCGGCGGGGTCATCGCGCTCTTGCTGCTGTCCTTCGTCGCGGACCTGTTCCGCGACAAGAAGGAGAAGACGGCCCTCGCGGACGCCGAACTGGCCGCGGCCGCCGAACCCTTCGACCCCCTGGCGGGCGGCTTCCCCGTACCGCCCAAGCCCGGCCAGCACCTGGCACCCGTACCGCGCAGGCGGCCCCGCAGTGAGCGGGAGCTCATTGTCAGTGGCGCGGCGAATACTGACAGTGACCGAGAGGAGGGTGCTGAGAATGTCTGACAAGTCTGACGCCGAGCAGGGCGAGAAGTGGCAGAACCCGGTGGCCGGCTTCGGCGTGACCTTCAAGGCCATGTTCAAGAAGCGCCTCACCGAGCAGTACCCGGAGCAGGAAAAGACCACCGCACCCCGCTTCCACGGGAGGCACCAGCTCAACCGCCACCCGGACGGTCTGGAGAAGTGCATCGGGTGCGAGCTGTGCGCCTGGGCCTGTCCCGCCGACGCGATCTACGTCGAGGGTGCGGACAACACCGAGGAGGAGCGCTACTCCCCGGGTGAGCGGTACGGCCGGGTCTACCAGATCAACTACGCCCGCTGCATCCTGTGCGGGCTGTGCGTCGAGGCGTGCCCGACCAGGGCGCTGACCATGACGAACGAGTTCGAACTGGCCGACTCCAGCCGCGAAGCGCTCATCTACACCAAGGAGCAGCTGCTCTCCGGGCTGACGGAGGGCATGGTCGAGGCCCCGCACTCGATCTTCCCGGGCACCGAGGACACGGACTACTACCGCGGACTGGTGACCGGGGCGGCTCCCGGCACGGTCCGCCAGGTGGCGGTCTCCAAGGGCGAGGTGCCCGCCGGGGACGCAGAGGGGGTGGAGGCGTGAGCGCCATCGCCGCAGCCTCCCTCACCTCCTCCGGTGAGGCGGTCCAGTTCTGGGTCCTCGGCACGGTCGCCGTCATCGGCGCGCTGGCGACGATCCTGATGAAGAGGGCCGTGCACAGCGCACTCAGCCTGGCCGGGACGATGATCATCCTGGCGGTCTTCTACCTCGCCAACGGGGCGTACTTCCTCGGCATCGTCCAGGTCGTCGTCTACACCGGCGCGATCATGATGCTCTTCCTCTTCGTCGTCATGCTCGTCGGCGTCACCGCAGCGGACTCGCTGACCGAGACCATCAAGGGGCAGCGCTGGCTGGCCGCCCTGTGCGGACTCGGCTTCGGCATCCTGCTGATCGCCGGCATCGGCAACGCCAAGCTCACCCACTTCAACGGACTCGGCCGGATCAACTCCGGCGGGCACGTCGAGGGCCTGGCCACGCTGATCTTCACCAAGTACGTGTTCGCCTTCGAGCTCACCGGCGCCCTGCTGATCACGGCGGCCGTCGGCGCGATGGTGCTCACCCACCGCGAGCGCACCGAGCGGGCCGCCACCCAGCGCGAGCTCGCCGAGCGCCGCGTACGCGAGGGCGTACAGCTCCCGCCGCTGCCCGCACCCGGCGTCTACGCCCGGCACAACGCCGTGGACGTCGCGGGCCTGCTGCCGGACGGCACCCCCTCGGAGCTCACCGTCAACCAGACGCTGCGCGCCCGCGGCCAGATCAGGGACGTCTCGGGCAAGGCCCTGGACGACCTGAAGGCCCTGGAGCAGCGGTCGTCCGAGCGGCTCGGCCGTGAGGAGGCCTCGAAGTGAACCCGGTCAACTACCTCTACCTGGCCGCGCTGCTGTTCACCATCGGCGCGGCGGGAGTCCTGATCCGGAAGAACGCGATCGTGCTGTTCATGTGCGTCGAGCTCATGCTCAACGCCTGCAACCTCGCCTTCGTCACCTTCTCCCGGATGCACGGCAACCTCGACGGCCAGATCATCGCGTTCTTCACGATGGTCGTCGCCGCCGCCGAGGTCGTGGTGGGCCTCGCGATCATCGTGTCGCTTTTCCGTACCCGCCACTCGGCCTCGGTCGACGACGCCAGCCTGATGAAGCTGTAAGGGGTCGCTGTGGAGAACATGATCGCGCTGCTGGTAGCAGCGCCCCTGCTCGGAGCGGTGGTGCTGCTCTGCGGCGGCCGCCGTCTCGACAAGACCGGCCACTGGATCGGCACCCTGTTCGCCGCCGTCTCCTTCGGCATCGGCCTCGCCCTCTTCGCCGACATGCTCGGCAAGGGCGCCGAGGACCGGACCTTCCACCAGCGGCTGTTCAGCTGGATTCCGGTGGAGGGCTTCCAGGCCGACATCGGCTTCCAGCTCGACCAGCTGTCGATGACCTTCGTCCTGCTGATCTCCGGCGTGGGCACGCTCATCCACGTGTACTCCATCGGGTACATGGAGCACGACGAGCGCCGCCGCCGCTTCTTCGGCTACCTCAACCTCTTCGTCGCCGCGATGCTGCTCCTGGTCATCGCCGACAACTACCTCCTGCTGTACGTCGGCTGGGAAGGCGTGGGCCTCGCCTCGTACCTCCTCATCGGCTTCTGGCAGCACAAGCCCAGCGCGGCCACCGCCGCGAAGAAGGCCTTCCTGGTCAACCGGGTCGGCGACATGGGCCTTTCGATCGCCATCATGCTGATGTTCACCACCTTCGGAACCTTCGCCTTCGGCCCCGTGCTCGGCTCGGTGTCCGAGGCCGGCGAGGGCAAGCTGACGGCGATCGCCCTGATGCTGCTGCTCGCCGCGTGCGGCAAGTCGGCGCAGGTGCCGCTGCAGTCCTGGCTCGGCGACGCGATGGAGGGCCCGACCCCGGTCTCGGCCCTCATCCACGCGGCGACCATGGTCACCGCCGGCGTCTACCTGATCGTCCGCTCGGGAGCCATCTTCAACGGGGCGCCGGACGCGCAGACCGCGGTCGTCGTGGTCGGTGCGGTCACGCTCCTCTTCGGTGCGATCGTCGGTTGCGCCAAGGACGACATCAAGAAGGCCCTCGCCGGGTCGACGATGTCGCAGATCGGCTACATGATCCTGGCGGCCGGCCTCGGCCCCATCGGGTACGTGTTCGCGATCATGCACCTGGTCACGCACGGGTTCTTCAAGGCGGGCCTCTTCCTCGGCGCCGGTTCCGTGATGCACGGGATGAACGACGAGGTCGACATGCGCAAGTACGGCGGCCTGCGGAAGTACATGCCGGTGACCTTCGTGACCTTCGGGCTGGGGTACCTCGCCATCATCGGGTTCCCGGGGCTGTCGGGCTTCTTCTCCAAGGACATGATCATCGAGGCCGCCTTCGCGAAGGGCGGCACCCAGGGCTGGATCCTCGGCGGGGTGACCCTCCTCGGAGCGGCGATCACCGCCTTCTACATGACCCGGGTCATGATCCTCACCTTCTTCGGCGAGAAGCGCTGGCAGCCGGCGCCGGACCCGGCCACGACCCCCGGCGTCGAGCCGGGCGCCGACGCGCACCCCGGCGAGCTTCCCCACCCGCACGAGTCCCCGAAGTCCATGACCATCCCGATGATCGTCCTGGCCTTCGGCTCGGTCTTCGCGGGCGGCTTCTTCGGGATCGGCGACCGGTTCCTGGGCTGGCTGGAGCCCGTCACCGGGTACGAGCACGGACACCCGCCGGTCAGCGCGCTGACGGTGACGCTGGCCACCATGGTGGTCCTCGTCATCGGCGTCGCCGTCGCCTGGGTGATGTACGGCAGGAAGCCCGTCCCGGTCACCGCCCCGCGCGGCTCGCTCCTCACCCGGGCGGCCCGACGGGACCTCTACCAGGACGACTTCAACCACGTGGTCCTGGTCCGCGGCGGGGAGCACCTGACCCGCTCCCTCGTCTACGTCGACCACAGCCTGGTCGACGGCGTGGTCAACGGGACGGCCGCCGGAGTCGGCGGGCTGTCGGGCCGGCTGCGCAAGCTGCAGAACGGCTACGCCCGCAGCTACGCGGTCTCGATGTTCGGGGGCACGGCGATCCTGATCGCCGCGACCCTGCTGATGAGGGCGGTGTGAGATGAATTTCCCGCTTCTGACGGTGACGGCCGCGGTCCCCGCGGTCGGTGCGATCCTGACGGCGGCCGTCCCGGCCGCCCGCCGGACCGCCGCCAAATGGCTCGCCCTGTTCTTCTCGCTGGCGACCCTGGCCCTGGCCGTGCTCGTCGCGGTCCGCTTCGAGCCCGGCGGCGACCGCTACCAGCTCACCGAATCGCGTTCCTGGATCGCCGACTTCGGCGTCCGCTACGAACTGGGCGTCGACGGCATCGGGGTGGCGCTGATCGCACTCACCGCGGTTCTGATGCCCTTCATCATCCTGGCCGGCTGGCACGACGCCGACCCGCTGGAGACCAAGAGCCAGCGCTGGCGGCCGACGCAGGGGTTCTTCGCCCTGATCCTGCTGGTCGAGGCGATGGTGATCATCTCCTTCGAGGCCACCGACGTCTTCCTCTTCTACATCTTCTTCGAAGCCATGCTCATCCCGATGTACTTCCTCATCGGCGGCTTCGGGGACCGGGCCACTTCCTCTCGATCAGCCGCTGCCGCGGCGGGCGGGTCGGACGAGAACGCGGCCGCGCAGCGCTCGTACGCGGCGGTCAAGTTCCTCCTCTACAACCTGGTCGGCGGCCTGATCATGCTGGCCGCCGTCATCGGGCTGTACGTGGTCGCCGGCAACTTCTCGCTCCAGGAGATCGCCGCCGCCCGCGCCGCGGGCACGCTCGACATGGCGACCAACACCGAGCGGTGGCTGTTCCTCGGCTTCTTCTTCGCCTTCGCGGTGAAGGCCCCGCTCTGGCCGCTGCACACCTGGCTGCCCAACGCGATGGGCGAGGCCACGGCCCCGGTCGCGGTCCTGATCACCGCGGTCGTCGACAAGGTCGGCACCTTCGCGATGCTCCGCTTCTGCCTCGGGCTCTTCCCCGAAGCCAGCAAGTGGGCCACGCCGGTGATCCTGGTCCTGGCCCTGATCAGCATCGTCTACGGCGCGCTGGTCGCCTGCGGGCAGCGGGACATCAAGCGGCTGGTGGCGTACGCCTCCATCTCGCACTTCGGCTTCATCATCCTGGGCATCTTCGCGATGACCTCCCAGGGCCAGTCGGGCGCGGCGCTGTACATGGTCAACCACGGGCTCTCGACGGCGGCGCTCATGCTGGTCGCCGGCTTCCTGATCTCGCGGCGCGGCTCCCGGCTCATCGCCGACTACGGCGGCGTGCAGAAGGTGGCCCCGGTGCTGGCCGGCACCTTCCTGATCGGCGGTCTCGCGACCCTGTCGCTGCCCGGCCTCGCCCCGTTCGTCAGCGAGTTCCTGGTCCTGGTCGGCACGTTCGCCCGGTACCCGGTCGTCGGCATCATCGCCACCTTCGGCATCGTGCTGGCGGCGCTCTACACGCTGGTCCTCTACCAGCGCACCATGACCGGCCCGGTCAAGGAGGAGGTCCGCACCATGCCGGACCTGCGCCTGCGGGAGGTCCTGGTGGTCGCCCCGCTGATCGCGCTGCTGATCGGACTGGGCGTCTACCCGAAGGTCCTGACCGACATCGTCAACCCGGCGGTGAAGCACACCATGTCGGACGTGAAGCAGACGGACCCGAAGCCCGAGGTGGCCGTCGAGGCGAAGCACGCCAACGAGGGGGAGGAGTCGAAGTGAGCACCGTGACTGCTGCCCAGAACCTGCTGCCGACACTGGCGGCCGCGGCACCGATCGACAAGATCCCGGCCCCGCAGATCGAGTACGCCCAGCTCTCGCCCACGCTCATCGTGCTGGGCGCGGCGATCATCGGAGTCCTCGTCGAGGCCTTCGTGCCGCGCAAGGCCCGTTACTACACGCAGGTGTTCCTCGCCGTCGCCGCGCTGGCCTCGGCCTTCGCGGCGGTCGTCGGGCTCGCCGCGGGCGGGTACGGCAGCTCCAAGGCGCACATCGCGGCCATGGGCGCCGTCGCCGTCGACGGCCCGGCGCTGTTCCTGCAGGGCACCATCATCCTGGCGTCGGTCGTGGCGATCTTCACCTTCGCCGAGCGGCGCCTGGACCCGGCGGCCCACGGCAACCGGGTGGACTCCTTCGCCGCGCAGGCGGCGTCCGTACCGGGCAGCGAAAGCGAGAAGGAAGCCGTCAAGGCGGGCTTCACCACCACCGAGGTCTTCCCGCTCGCCCTGTTCGCGATCGCCGGAATGCTGATCTTCCCGGCGGCCAACGACCTGCTGACGCTGTTCGTGGCCCTGGAGGTCTTCTCCCTCCCGCTGTA
Source organism: Streptomyces sp. GQ60 (assembly GCF_059758875.1). Taxonomy (NCBI): domain Bacteria; kingdom Bacillati; phylum Actinomycetota; class Actinomycetes; order Kitasatosporales; family Streptomycetaceae; genus Streptomyces; species Streptomyces sp. GQ60. The sequence goes on from NZ_JCAXEG010000001.1 coordinate 126,079, forward strand.
CCTGCTCTGCGCCGTCGCCCGCCGCCAGCGGCTGATGTCGCAGGAGGCGGCCGTCAAGTACTTCCTGCTCGGCGCCTTCTCCTCCGCCTTCCTCCTCTTCGGCATCGCGCTCGTCTACGGGTACGCGGGCTCGGTCTCCTACGCGGCGATCGCGGACGTCGTCGACGGCACCGTGGCGAACATCGACCCGGCGCTCGCCGTCACCATGGGCAACGACGCGCTGCTGCTGATCGGCGGCGCGCTGATCCTGATGGGCCTGCTCTTCAAGGTCGGCGCGGTCCCCTTCCACATGTGGACCCCTGACGTCTACCAGGGCGCCCCCACCCCGGTCACCGGCTTCATGGCCGCGGCGACGAAGGTGGCCGCCTTCGGCGCCCTCCTGCGGCTGCTGTACGTGGTGCTGCCCGGCCTGCGCTGGGACTGGCGGCCGGTCATGTGGGGCGTCGCGATCGTCACGATGCTGGCGGGCGCGGTCATCGCCGTGACCCAGACCGACGTCAAGCGGCTCCTGGCCTACTCCTCGATCGCGCACGCCGGCTTCATCCTGGCCGGTGTGATCGCCACCTCGGCGGAGGGCGTCCAGTCCGTCCTCTTCTACCTGGGCGCGTACTCCTTCGTGACGATCGGCGCCTTCGCGGTGGTCACGCTGGTCCGCGACGCGGGCGGCGAAGCCACGCACCTGTCCAAGTGGGCCGGTCTGGGACGCCGTTCACCACTGACGGCGGCGGTCTTCGCGGTCTTCCTGCTCGCCTTCGCGGGCATCCCGCTGACCTCCGGCTTCTCCGGCAAGTTCGCCGTGTTCAAGGCGGCGGCGGAGGGCGGCGCGGGAGCGCTGGTCGTGGTGGGTGTCATCTCGTCCGCGATCGCCGCGTTCTTCTACATCCGGGTGATCGTCCTGATGTTCTTCAGCGAGCCGAAGGCGGACGGCCCCACGGTCGCCGTCCCGTCCCCGCTGACGATGACGACGATCGCGGTGGGCGTGGCGGTCACGGTGGTGCTGGGCGTGGCCCCGCAGTACTTCCTGGACCTGGCGGGCAGTGCGAGCACGTTCGTGCGCTGACCGTCCTCCCGGACGCGACAGGGCCCGGCTCCCCCTCACCGGGGGCCGGGCCCTTTGCCGTGCCGGGTGGTCCTACGGGCTGGAGCCGCCGTAGCTGTTGAAGACGCCGTAGCGGTTGGAGCCGCCGTAGCTGAAGATGCCGTCTCCCCGATGACCGAACGCGCGCAGTTCTTTGACGGGCTAGCGTCCGTGGTCGTGTGCGTCGGTGGGCTTCGTCGGGGTGCCGGGCTTGGCGGGGCAGGTCAGGGCGGGGTTCCAGTTGTGGAAGCGGCCCGCCGGGTTGTCCTCGTACGCCCACATGTGCAGGTCGTAGTGCTTGGGCATGCCCGGCCAGTGACCCGGCATCGGCCCGTCGAAGGGGAGGCCGAACATGGTCGGGCGGTCGTCGGTGGTCTTCAGGTCCTGGTCCCGGTCGGTGGACATCCACTCCACGGTCTGGAGCTTGCGACGGCCGTTCTTGTCCTTCGAGGTGCTGTAGAGCAGGGCGGCCGGCTTGCTCGGGTCCGTCGAGCCCCAGTTGGCTTCCTTGACGTAGTGGTAGCCCATGGAGCCCGCCCCGAACGGGTTGGTCATGCACTCCGTGCCGTGCGGGACGTACCCGTCCTTGAGGGCCTCGCGCTCGTCCGCGTACTTGGCCGTCACCCGGATCGCCGTGGCCATGTCGCGCATCGCCTGCTTGTTGGTCGGGTCGGGGGCGGGGCCCTCGACGCCGTGGGCGGTGGTGGCGGTGGTGCCGGTGGCGGTGGCGGCCAGGCCGAGGGATATGGCGGCCGCGCAGGTCAGGAAGGCTTTGCGGGGGCGGAGGGACATGGGGACTCCTGCCGTTCGGGGGCGGGTACGGCTTCGCGGGCTTTCGTCCACCATCCGGGCAAGGCGGTGGGGCTGCACGTGGCGGGGCTCCGAACGGGGGGTGCGGAGAGTTGGGTTGGGGCCGGACGGGTGGTTCCCGGGCGGCAGCTCACGTCCGGGTTGTACAGGGCGAAGCGGCCGCTGGGGTTCTCCTTCCAGAGCCAGACCCGCAGCCTGTAGTGGAACGGCTGGCCCGGGAACTTTCCGGGCATCGGGCCGTTGAACGACGCGCCGAACAGGTTCGGGGGGCGGTCCCGTCCCGTGAACACCCATTCGAGGGCGGCGAGGCGGCGGGTGCCGCGGGCGTCGTCCACGTAGATCAGGGCGGTGGGCTTCGCGGGGTCGAGGGAGTCGTCGTGGGCGTGGTTGAAGTGGGGGTAACCGAGCCCCCCTGCCCCGGCCTTGCCGGGGACGCAGTACGCGTCGGGGGCGTAGCCGGCGGCCGCGGCGGTGTGGGGGTGCAGGTACGGGGCGGTCGCGCGGTACGCGGTGGCTAGGGCGAGGTGGTCCGGGGCGTGGGCGAGTGCGAGTGCCTGCGGCGCGAGGGTTGTGGCGGTGGCGGTCGCGGTGGCGGTGGCGGCCAGAGCGAGGATGCCGGGGGCGGGGGTCATGCCCGCAGCGTGCGGGTCGGGCGGGGCCGGTGCCAGACGGGTGGCCCGATCGTGTGGTCCCCACCTGCGGCGCCGTTGCCGGGGACCGGTCCCCGGACCCCTGCGCCTCGAACGCCGGCGGGGCTGGGTTGGCCCGGTGGGCCTGGCTGCGGGTGGGGGCCGGTGCCGGGGGCGGGGTGGGGTGTCGGCCTGGACTGCATGATTTAGGCGCCCTGTGATCCGCTTCGACTGGGATGGGCTTCCTTTGCGCCACAAATCACGCTTTACGTCCCGGCCAACACCCCACCCCGCCCCCGTCCCCGGCCCGGCCGCCTCCAGCCCCGCCGGTGGTGGGTCTGTTCAGCCGCAGTGTTGTGCCGCTCGCGGGTGTTGGCGTACGGCGATGAGCTGCGAGAACGGCGGGGGTGACGGATCTTCCGCCACCCCCGCCGTCCCGAGATGTGGACTAGAGGGTGCTCACGATGCGGCCGCTGACCTCGCCGAGGCCCACCCGGGTGCCGTCGGCGCCCGGGGCCCACGCGGTGAGGGTGACGGTGTCGCCGTCCTCCAGGAAGGTGCGCTTGCCGTCGGTGAGCTCGATGGCGTCGCGGCCGTTCCAGGTGAGCTCCAGCAGCGAGCCGCGCTGGCCGGTCTCCGGGCCGCTGACGGTGCCCGAGCCGTACACGTCGCCGGTGCGCAGCGAGGCGCCGTTGACGGTCATGTGCGCGAGCTGCTGGGCGGCGGTCCAGTACATCGACGCGAACGGCGGCGCGGCCACCTCCTGCCCGTTGATCGACACGGTGATGCGCAGGTCGAAGCCGCCGGGGCGGTCGGCGGCGGCGTCGTCGAGGTAGGGCAGGAGCGGGAAGTCGCGGGCCGGCGGGGCGACGCGGGCCGCGTCCAGGGCCTCCAGGGGGGTGACCCATGCGGAGACGGAGGTGGCGAAGGACTTGCCGAGGAAGGGGCCGAGCGGCACGTACTCCCAGGCCTGGATGTCGCGCGCGGACCAGTCGTTCAGAAGGAACAGTCCGAAGACGTGCTCCTCGAAGTCGCCGAGGGCCACCGGACGGCCCTGCTCCGAGGGGGTGCCGACGACGAAGCCGACCTCGGCCTCGATGTCGAGCTTCACGGAGGGCCCGAAGACGGGCGCCGGGTCGGCGGGCGCCTTGCGCTGGCCGGAGGGTCGTACGACGTCCGTGCCCGACACCACGATGGTCCCGGCCCGGCCGTGGTAACCGATGGGGAGGTGCTTCCAGTTGGGGGTCAGCGCGTCCCCGTCCGGCCGGAAGATCTTGCCGACGTTCGTCGCGTGGTGCTCGCTCGCGTAGAAGTCGACGTAGTCGGCGACCTCGTACGGGAGGTGCAGCGTCACGTCTTCCAGCGGCAGCAGGTGCGGCTCCACGGAGGGGCGGTGGCCGGGGTCGGTGACCCAGGCGGTCAGCGCGCGGCGCACGTCCTTCCAGGCGGTACGGCCCGCGGCGAGCAGCGGATTGAGCGAGGGCTGCCCGAGCAGTCCGGCGTACGGGGACCCGAGCGCGGCCGCGGCCGCGCCGGCGTCGAGCACGTACCCGCCGATGCGGACACCGATCCGGCGCCGCTCCTCGCCGGCGGTGGAGAACACGCCGTAGGGGAGGTTGTGCGGCCCGAACGGGTCGCCCTCGGGCACATCGAGGGGGCTCTGCTGGGGCATGGGGTGCTGCCTCGCTTTCGACGCGGCCCGGGGGTGTCCCGGGAGCTGCTTGACAGGTTAAGGGGCTGGTGGGGCGTGCGGGAGGCCGGATTCGGGCACTATTTGTAAGATTTGTCCGAGGAGGTCCGTATCCTTGGACGCGTGACTTCCGCCCTCCCCTATGCACTCGTGGCCACCGACCTGGACGGGACTCTGCTGCGCGCCGGAGACACCGTCTCGGCCCGCTCCCACGCGGCCCTCGCCGCTGCCCGCGCGGCCGGCGCCCGGCACATCATCGTGACAGGCCGCCCCGTCCCGCAGGTCCGCCACGTCCTGGACGGCCTCGGCTACACGGGGCTCGCGGTGTGCGGGCAGGGAGCACAGGTCTACGACGCCGCCGCCGGGCGGATGCTGCACTCCGTGCCCCTGGACCGGGAGCTGGCCGAAGTCGCCCTCGGGAAGATCGAGGCGGAGGTCGGGGAGGTCTGGGCGGCGGTCAACCAGGAGGGCGTCGACGCGGAGATGCTGATGGGTCCGGGCTACCGGATGTGGCACCCGCACCTGCCGACGGTGCCGGTTGCACGGCGGTCCGATCTGTGGGCCGCGCCGATCAACAAGGTGCTCCTCCAGCATCCGCTGCTGTCGGACGACGAGCTGACGGAGATCGCCCGGGGCGTGGTCGGGGACCTGGTCAACGTCACGATGGCGGGGGAGCACACGGTCGAACTCCAGCCCCCGGGCATCGACAAGGCGAGCGGCCTGGCGGTGGCGGCGCAGCTCCTGGACGTGGCGGGGTCCTCGACGATCGCCTTCGGCGACATGCCGAACGACATCCCGATGTTCGCGTGGGCCGCGTACGGAGTCGCGATGGCGGGCGCCCACCGGGAGCTGCTGGCCGTCGCGGACGAGGTCACCCTCTCGAACGAGGAGGACGGCATCGCGGTGGTGCTGGAGCGGTTGTTCGCCGCTTAGCCGAGGCAGTACGTCGGGTCACGGTCACTCCTCGTCGCGGTAGTGCATGTACCAGTGGGCGTCGAAGTAGCGGGCCATCGTGAACGGACGGTGCGGGTCGAGGAGGATGCGGCAGACGAACTCCGCCGCCGAGCAGTCGAAGACGGCCACGTCGTCGTCGAAGGTCCGGATGGCGACGGACCAGCGGTCCGGGTCGGTGCTGTCGTCGGTCTGCCAGCAGTACAGGTTCTCGTGCTCGGTGCCCGCCCAGATGAGCAGGCCTTCCTCGCGGAGGTGGGTCCACGGCTCCTGATTCAGATCGAGGTATCCGTCGAAGGCGCCTTTCCCGAACGTCTCCACCATGCGCTTGTAGTCGCCGGGCAGGCGCGTGCCCACCTCTGCCTCGATCCGCGCCCAGTCGACGTCCGGCCGGCGCGGGGGCGAGGTCCAGACGGTGATGGCTGTCAGCCGCTCGACCCAGTCATGGTCCCGGCTGGTCCTGCCCGTGGCCGGCACCGGCGCCCGCCGCGGTACGGCCGCCAGCACCGGGCGGACGACGCCCTGCGCGTCCCGAGCGGTCCCGGCGCCGATCCACTGGCCTCCGTACGCCCATGCCCGAATCGTCTCGCCCCGGCCTTCGAGCACCGCGCGAAGAGCCGCGTCGCGGGACTCGTCCACGGTCGGATCCGTGAAGCGAGCAGGTGCGGATCGATGTCCGGCGGCAGGTGCAGAGACCCGCCCGGGGCGTCGGTCCGGTCCAGGAGGTCGTTGAGCATCGATTGCGTGAGGTCCATGACGGACAGGAAAGCTCAGGGGTCCGTGAACTGCCAGGTGTGGCCGCCCGGGTGGGACAGGTACTGCCCGCAGCCCTCGCCGGCGGCGGTCGCCGGGCAGTCGGGGAGGGTGAGGACGGCGTCACCGGGCCAGCGGGCCCATAGCGCGCTTCCCGGGGCCGGGCCCTCGTGGAGCACGTCCATGTGCGGCCCGGCGTGCCGTTCCAGGGAGCACCGCAGCTCCGGCCCGGCCCCGAGCACCTGGCGGAGTGCCGGCAGTCCTGCCGGCGCGTCCAGGTGTACGGCGGACAGCGAGCCGGATGCGCCGCACACCCCGGTCACGTGATCCCGCCCCGGGCCGCGGCGAACGCCAGGCAGCACGTCCAGACGACCGCCCCGACCGACCGAAACCCCCCGCTGGTTCACGTCCTCCTACAGTGGGAACGGCGGCGCGTGCGTCGAGGTCGCCACCAACCTCGTCGCCTCGCGCGGTGTTGTGCCCGTCCGGGACTCCAAGCGGGCCGACAGCCCGGTGCTGGACCTCTCCGCCGCCGCCTTCGCGGCTTTCGTCGACGGCGTCAAGGCCGTCTGACCGCCCGCCGCGGCCCCCGGGAGGTCTCCCGGGGCCCCGGAGGCGGCTAGACCGCCGCTCGCGGCAGGCGGCGCTCCCACGTGCGGTGGAACAGGACCTCGTCGCCCTCACGGCACACCACCTCGTTCGAGGTGAGGAAGCCGCCCTCGTCGCACGAGATTTCGGAGCGGGTCACCACCGAGACGTCCCAGCCCAGTTCCGGACGGTGCAGCCGTACGGTCCAGCTGGAGTGCGTGCGTGCGGAGAGCGGGTCCGCCTCCTGGATCTCGTAGACCTCCAGCGCGTCCTCGCTGAACTCCAGGCCGTCCGGGTAGACGCGGGTGCCGCCGTAGCGGGGGTCGACCTCCAGGCGCCATGTTCCGCGCGCGACGTCCCGTACGACCAGCCGTTCCGGGCGGGGGGCGTCCAGGGTCGCCGGGTACGAGACGCCCAGAGGTGCCGACTGCTCCGGAGCTTCGAAGAGGATCGTGTCCTCCTCGGCAGGGGCATCGCGGACCGGGAGTTCCACCGCGCTGCCCGCCGGGTCCAGGGTCCAGCCCGCCTCCGAGCCGGCCCGGGGCCAGATCCATGGCCAGTAGGCCGAGGAGAGGGCCAGGCGGATGCGGTGTCCGGGCGGGAAGGAGTGGCCGATGCCGTTGAGGTCGAAGGCCACGTCCTCGTACGAACCCACCGGCCACGGCGCCGCCTTGTCCCGGCCCTGCCGGGAGGAGAGGTTCAGTGCGCCCCGGGTGACCAGGGTGGAGGAGCCGTCGGGGGCCACGTCGCAGAGGCGGGCCACGACCTGGCCGTACGGGACGTCCATGCGCAGGCGGAGCCTGACGACCGGGCGGCCCAGGATCTCCACCGGGCCGGAGCCGTCCCCGACGGGGAACTCGAAGCAGGCCGACTTCGCGTCCTCCTCGCGCTGGTCGGGCGGCAGGTCGGCGTCGTTGCCGAAGGGGAAGAAGCGGCCCGCGTCCAGGCCCGTGTGCTGGGGGGAGCGGACGACGACCGGCGCGCCCTGGAGGGCGTACGTCACCGGGTCGACGTTCGGAGAGGGCCAGGACGGGTCGCCGACCCAGCGGCCCGGCAGGGTCGGGTAGGTGGTCGCGGGCGGGTGGGATTCGGAGATCCAGGAGCGGAGGAGGGGTTCGGACATGACGCCGGTGTCCTTGCCCTTGAGCCAGTGGTCCCACCAGCGCAGGGTCTCCTGGAGGAAGCCGATGGCGGGGCCCGGGGGCAGCCCCCGGTCGGGGTACTGGTGTGACCAGGGGCCGATCAGGCCCCGGACCCGGTCGGCGGGCAGGGCCGAGACCAGGCGGAGCACCGTGTCGCGGTACGGGTCGTGCCATCCGCCGACGGCCAGGACGGCCGCGCCGATCGCGCCGTAGTCCTCGCAGACGGAGCCGTGGCGCCAGTACGCGTCGCGGGTCTGGTGGGAGAGCCAGGTGTGGAGGAGGGGTTCCACCGCGCCGAGGCGTGACAGCCACTGGTCGCGCCAGGCCTCGCCCGCGTAGAGCGGGTCGGGCGGGCGGGAGGCGAAGGCGAGCATGGTCGCCGCCCACGCGTGCATGTCGACGGCGAGGAGGGAGCCGCCCATGTAGTGCACGTCGTTGTCGAAGCGGTCGTCCGTGGAGCAGACGGTCACGATCGCCTTGAGGGGCTCGGGGGCGAGTGCCGCGATCTGCAGGCTGTTGAAGCCGCCCCAGGAGATGCCGAACATGCCGACCGACCCCGTGCACCAGGGCTGGGCCGCCAGCCACTCGACGACCGCTACGCCGTCGGCGAGTTCCTGGGCGTCGTACTCGTCGCCCGGGTCGCCGCCGCTGTTGCCGTGGCCGCGCACGTCGACGCGTACGGAGGCGTAGCCGTGGCCCGCGTACCAGGGGTGGCGCTGCCAGTCGCGCGGGGCGGTCCAGTCGGTGAGGCGGTACGGGAGGTACTCCAGCAGCGCCGGGACGGGCTCGTCGGTGACCGGGCGCCAGATGCGGGCGTACAGCCGGGTGCCGTCCCGGAGGGGGATCCGGACGTCCTCGTGGGTGGTCCCGTAGGGGAAATCGGTACGGATGATCATCGGAGCTCTCTCGCCCATCTCCTCGGGAGGGTCGGTGGACAACCGGCGTCAGTGGACCGGGTGCATCGTGCGCTTGAGCCACGGTGCGAGGGCGATCACGGCCAGTCCCACCGCCACGGCGAGGGCGCCGTTGACGCCGAAGTAGGCCGGGTTGGAGACCTGGCCGTAGAGCTTGACGACTTGGGCCTGGATGCCGTTGGCCAGGGCCAGGGAGAGGAACCACAGGGCCATGGTCTGGCTGGCGAAGGCCTTCGGGGCGAGCTTCGTGGTGGCCGACATGCCGGAGGTTTCGAGGAGGACGTCGCCGAGGCCGAGCAGCAGGTAGGAGCCGATGATCCACCAGGCGGCCATCTTGTACGCGTCGCCGCTGTGCCCCGAGGTCGGGATGACCATCAGGAGGAAGGACAGGCCGCCCAGGATCACGCCGATGGCGATCTTGTTGGAGGCGTGCGGCTGCTTGTGGCCCATCCGGACCCACAGCGCGGCGACGACCGGGGCCAGGAGCACCTCGAACGCGCCGAGCGCGGAGGCGTACCAGCCGGCCGGGAAGGTGAAGCCGAGGATCTCGGTGCGGGCGTTCGTCGACGCGAGCAGCATCATCGTCGAGTAGGCCTGGAAGAGGATGAAGTTGAAGGCCACCGAGGCGAGGAAGAGCACGACGTACGGGCGCAGGCGGCCCCGTTCGGCGGGCGTCACCCGGTCGCTGCGGAACATGACCGCGAAGTACACGACCGGTGCGATCACCGAGGTGAGGGTGAGCAGGTCGACGAACCGGTCCATCGTCAGCCAGCCCAGTAGGGCCAGAAGGGTGGCGAGTGCGGCGAAGAGCAGGATCCCGCCGATGATCTTCGTCACCGCGGAGCGCATCGCGTCCGGTGCCAGCGCGGCCGGATCGTTGAGAGGCGTGGCCGAGTGCTTGCGCCCCGCCAGGTGGCGGCGGCCGGCCACGTACTGGATCAGGCCCGCGGTCATGCCGATCGCGGCGGCGGAGAAGCCCCAGTGCCAGCCCTGGTGCTCGCCGAGCCAGGCGGTGATCAGGGGGCCGGCGAAGGCGCCGATGTTGATGCCCATGTAGTAGAGGGCGAAGCCGGCGTCGCGCCGGTCGTCGTCCGTCGTGTACAGCTTGCCGACCATGCTGGCCACGTTGGGCTTCAGCAGGCCGGTCCCGGCGCTGATCAGGCCGAGGCCCACCCAGGTCATGGCGGCGGTCGGCACGGCCATCGCGTAGTGGCCGCAGGCGATCAGGATGCCGCCCCAGAGCACGGCGCGGTACGAACCGAGGATCCGGTCGGCGAGCCACCCGCCGGCGACGGAGACGAGGTAGACCATGGTCCCGTAGGCCGCGGAGACGGAGGCCGCGGTGCCCGGGTTCATCCCCAGGCCGCCGTTGGCCACCGTGTCCGCGAAGTAGAGGACGAGGATGGCCTGCATGCCCAGGAACGAGAAGCGCTCCCAGACCTCCAGCCCGGAGAGCGTGGCCAGGCCCCTGGGGTGCCCGAGGAAGGCGTGGTCGTCGCCGGGTGGCGGCTGGTCGGCCTCCGGTTCCGGCGGCTCGTCTATATCGGTAGCAGTTCTGGACAAAACGCATTCTCCGGTTGTTTCGGCTGCTCTAGAACATACCGGGGCGGATGGGGCACCGCCCGACCGGTGCGCGACCCGTGCCCGGACAGGCGCCCTGGGTGATCGAAAACAGACCGGATACGCTGGCTTGAGTGATGGCAGCGACACATCGACAATCCGTGTGATCGTCAAGGTGATCGTCAGCAGACAGGAGTACCCCTCGTGACCGTCGTCGGGCCGTTCGGACTGAGCGTGCGGGACCAGGCTCTTGAGACCGATGTCCAGACCGGACTGGCCGCCGTCGAGGCGGGTCTGCTGGAAGCCACCAAGAGCGAAGTCCCCTTCATCACCGAGGCCGCACAGCACCTGGTCCGCGCCGGCGGCAAGCGGTTCCGGCCGCTGCTGGTGATGCTCGCGTCCCGGTTCGGCGATCCCTACGCGCCCGGGATCGTCCCCTCCGCCGTGGTCGTGGAGCTCACGCACCTGGCGACGCTCTACCACGACGACGTCATGGACGAGGCGGACGTGCGCCGCGGCGTGGAGAGCTCCAACGCCCGCTGGGGCAACTCCGTGGCCGTCCTGACGGGTGACTTCCTGTTCGCCCGCGCCTCGCACATCCTGGCGGACCTCGGCCCCGAGGCCGTACGGGTCCAGGCCGAGGCGTTCGAGCGGCTGGTGACGGGCCAGATCCTGGAAACGGCCGGCCCGCGCGACGGCCGCGACCCGGTCGAGCACTACCTCGACGTCATCGCCGGCAAGACCGGCTCGCTGATCGCGGTCTCCGGCCGCTTCGGCGCGATGATGTCCGGCGCCGACGAGTCGGTCGTCGACATCCTCACCCAGTACGGCGAGCGGCTCGGCACCGCCTTCCAGCTCGCCGACGACGTCCTCGACATCGCCTCCGACTCGCACGAGTCCGGCAAGACCCCCGGCACCGACCTGCGCGAGGGCATCCCGACGCTCCCCGTCCTGCGGCTGCGGGAGATGGCGGCGCAGGGCGGCGACCCCGACGACCTGGCCCTCGTACGGCTCCTGGACGGCGACCTGACGGACGACGCCCGGCACGCCGAGGTGCTCGCCCGGCTGCGGGTCCACCCGGCCCTGGAGCGGGCCCGCAGGGACACCGTGCGGTACGCGGAGGAGGCGCGGGCCACGCTGGCCCCGCTGCCGGAGTGCTTCGCGAAGTCCGCGCTGGTGGAGCTCTGCGACGCCGTGGTCCACCGCGCCGGCTGACCGGGGGCCGCACACGCCGAAGACACGGGCACGGGCCCGGCAACCCCTACGGGTGGGGGAGGCCGGGCCCCCGTCATGTCATCCCTGGGGCGTACGCACAGTTGGCTCCGGGGGCTGACGCCCCGACCCCCTCTTCTTTGGTCAGATAGAGGCACATCCCCACCAGATCGGGTGAGAGTGGCGGCGCGGGGTGGACGTGGACGGGTAGGTCGCCGCCGTACACACAGAGGTAGGGCAGACAGACATGGCAACGAACGCAAAGACCCGCAAGGCCGCCCGGTACGCCGTACCGGTCGCCGTGTTCGGTGTGGTCGCCGGCACGATCGCGATGGTTCCGGCCTTCGCGAACGCCGGTGGACCGGACCTTCCGAAGGTGACGGCCCAGCAGCTCATCGAGAAGATCGCGGCCTCGGACGTGCAGCAGCTGTCCGGCAGCGCCAAGATCAGCACGGACCTGGGACTGCCGAGCCTGCCGGCCGGCCTGCTGGGCGGCGGCGGCGTGACCGGCGGCTCCGCGGACCCGCAGGAGAAGCTCGCCCAGCTGGTGAGCGGCACCCACACCTTCCGCGTGGCCGCCGACGGCCCGGACCGCCAGAAGCTCACCTTCGTCGACGGCAAGGACGAGTACAGCCTCGTCCACAACGGCGACGACGTCTGGGGATACGACTCCAAGTCGAAGGAGGTCTTCCACGAGAAGGCACCCACCGACAAGGGCGACAAGGGTGACGAGGGCGGCAAGGGCTCCGAGCGCAAGACCGGCGAGGGCCTCCCGGGCACCCCGCAGGAGATCGCCCAGGAAGTGCTGAAGGCCGCCGGACCGACCACCGACGTCAGCGTCGGCGACACGGCCCAGGTGGCCGGGCGCGACGCCTACCAGCTGCTCCTGAAGCCGAAGGGGACCGGTTCGACGGTCGCCTCGGTGAAGATCGCGGTGGACGCGAAGAACGGCGTGCCGCTGCGCGTGCAGCTGCTCTCCACCGACGGCGGCAAGCCGATCGTGGACGCCGGCTTCACCAAGGTGGACTTCTCCAAGCCCGCCGCCGACACCTTCGTCTTCACCCCGCCCAAGGACGCGAAGGTGACCGAGGGCGCGGACGGCGAGCACGGCAAGGGTGGCAAGGACGGCGCGGACAAGGGCCTGGACGCGCTGGGGGCCTTCCCCGGCCTGGACGGTCTGACCGGCGGCGACGCGGGCGCCAAGGGAGAGCCGAAGGTGCTCGGCCAGGGCTGGACCTCGATCGCCCGGATCGAGACCGGCGCGGCCAACACCCTCAAGGGCCTGGACGACGCGGCGAAGGACGAGAAGGCGCCCAAGGGGGCCTCGCAGTTCCTCGACGCGCTCGGGGAGAAGGTCTCCGGGAAGTTCGGCGAGGGCCGCGTCCTGAAGACCCGCGTGGTCAACGCGCTGATCACGGACGACGGCAAGGTCTACGTCGGCGCGGTCACCAAGGACGAGCTGGTGAAGGCGGCCGACGCCAACAAGTAGGCGCGTCCGGCACCCGAGGGTGGGCGGGGACTGTGTCCCTGCCCACCCTTGTGCCGTTCCGGCCCTGTGTACAGCGGCCCCGCTGTACCGTGAAAAGCATGTCGAGACACGTCACCATCCGCCTGGAAGAAGAGTTCCACGAACGCCTGAAGGCGCGTGCGGCGGCCCTGGGCACGACGGTCACCGCGCTGATCACCGAAGTCACGGAACGCGAGCTCGACGAGGACCGGAAGAACTTCCTGTCCGGGATCGAGGAGTTCGCCGACCACTGGGGCTACTTCCAGGAGCGGTTCGGGCATTGAAGATCACCATGGAGTGGGCCTGGACCGCTCTGGCCCACCATCTCCCGTCCGATCCCGCCGTGTGGGATCCCTCCGGAGTGGCCGCCGCCGTGGCCCGGCACCAGAACGACCTCGTCCTGGTCCCCGAACAGCCCGCCCCGGACACCGCGTGGCGGGCCGCCGCGTTTCTGCACACCCTCGCCGTGTGCCCGGCGCTGGAATCCCCGATGAACGAGTTCTACGCGGCCGCCGCGACCCGCTCGTACCTCCGGGTCGCCGGGGCCAAGCAGTTGCCGTCGCCGGAGGAACTCGGCGATCTGGTGGAGGCCGCGAAGCTGGGCCACGCCGATGTCGAGGCGGTCGCGGAGGAACTCCGGGCCCGGATCCAGGAGCCGCTGTCGGCCTCGCTACCGGGCCTCGCGCAGGACACGTAGGACGCGCAGCACCATCGGGGCCTCGTCCGGGTGCAGCCGCAGCTCCGTGGCCCCGTCGGCGGAGCGGAACGCGACGCTGAGCTCGTCGGCGGAGACGGCCTCCAGGGGCGGGAAGTCCGCCGGCACTGCCCCGGCGGCGGCCGGTCGGGGTTGACGGCCGCGAAGGCCTGGGCGATCAGGCTGAACAGTACGGCGAGGAGCTCCGGCATGATCCGATCAGATCACACCGGAGCCCCAAAGGACTAGACCACTTGGCCACTTGTGGCCAGGTCCCTGGAAGCCTAGAAGGTGATCTTCCAGCTGTTGATGTAGCCGACGTCCTGCGCGGCCACGTCCTTGACCTGGAGCTTCCAGACTCCGTTGGCGACCTCGGAGGAGGCGTTGACCGTGACGGACTTGACGATGTTGTCCGCGCTGCCGCCGGTGCGGTTGTGCAGGTTGTACAGGGTGCCGTCGGGGGCGACCAGGTCGACCACCAGGTCACCGCTGTAGGTGTGGACGATGTTCACGTCGACCTTGGTGGTGGCCGGCGCGTTGCCCGTGACGCCCGAGACCGTGATCGGCGAGTTCACCGCGGCGGCCGGGGAGTCCGGGATGGAGACGTCCGCCGTGTTCTCGAAGGACGGGCCCGGCGGGACCGGGACGGCGAACCCGAGGTTCCAGATCGCGTAGGCGATGGCGTCGGAGTTGCGGTCCAGGGCGGTGTCGTTGATGTTCGACGTGTTGTCGCACGAGGAGTGGTAGCAGCGGTCGAAGGCCTGACCGGAGGTGCCGCCCCACTTCTGCGCCTGCGCCGCCGTCTTGGTGTTGCTGGCGCCGGTGAACAGGCCGCCGACGGGGATGCCGACGTTCTTGAAGGACGCGTGGTCGGAGCGGCCGTCGCCCTCGGTCTCGATCTCGGTCGGGACGCCGAGGCCCGCGTAGTAGTTCTTGAAGGTCTGCTCGATCGTCGGGTCGTCGTCGTAGACGAAGTAGCCCGGGTTCGGCGAGCCGATCATGTCGAAGTTCAGGTAGCCGGAGAACTTCGCCCGCTCGGTGGTCGGCAGGTTGTTGACGTAGTACTTCGACCCGACCAGGCCCAGCTCCTCCGCGCCCCACCAGCCGAAGCGCAGGTGCTTCGTGGGCGTGAGGCCGGCCCGGGAGACGGCGAGCGCGGTCTCCAGGACGGCGGCACTGCCGGAGCCGTTGTCGTTGATGCCCGCGCCGGAGGACACCGAGTCGAGGTGGGCGCCGGACATCAGGACCGAGTTGGGGTCGCCGCCCGGCCAGTCGGCGATCAGGTTGTAGCCGGTGGCACCGCTGGTGGTGAAGGTCTGCAGGGTGGTCGTGAAACCGGCCGCGTCCAGCTTGGCCTTCACGTAGTCGATCGAGGCCTTGTAACCGGCCCTGCCGTGGGCGCGGTTGCCGCCGTTGGCGGTGGCTATCGACTGCAACTGCGTCAGGTGCGCTTTGACGTTGGCGAGCGGGATGTCGGGCGGCGTGGGCGCGGCGGCGACCGAGGTCGGCGAAGCGAGCGCGGCGGGGGCGGTGGCGGCGAACAGGCCGGCGACCGCGAGGGCGGTCACGGTGGCGAGGCGCCGGGAGACGGACAGGCTCATGTGGGGGCTCCGGGATTCCGTACTGGGGACGTGTGCGGAAACGTGCGGGGAAGAACAGGTGAGCGACGTGCGTCAGTGCGAGCCTGATGTTCAGCGAGAGCATGACAGTCCGTCAAGACCTCAATCCGGTCAGACCCGTTCGGAAAGCGGACGGAGCCGCCCGCAGGGCCGGTACAAGAGCACACTGGGGGGATGAATGTGAACGAAGAGACCCGTGCGGCGGTCGTCGAGACGCAGTGGATCGACAGGCGGCGGACATGGGCGGACGGTCTGGAGCGCCTCGGGCCCCAGGTCTGGCGCCTCGGCACCATCGCGGTGCTGGAGGCGGCCCACGCGCACCCGCTCCTGCGGCAGCTGTACCCGTACACGAGCCATTGCCACGTGCATTTCAGCAGCACGACCCGCTTCCCCTACGAGGTGGCGGTCCCCTTCGTGATCCCGCTGCCCGACGGGCGGTTCCGCGTCGTGCGGCGCGATCCCTTCGGCGAGGTCGGCGAGGTCGCCACGGCCGGGGAGGCCGTGGCCCTGGTGGCCGCGCACGCACCGCCCGGCCTCCGGCTCGCCACGACGGGGCTGCCGATGGACGGGTAGGCCGGACGGAGGGGGTGCGGCGCAGGGGGTGTGCGGCCGGGAGTGTGCGGCGGGGGCGGACATGCGGACGGGCGCGTCCGAAGACGCGCCCGTCGATGCTCCGAGCGGTGTTACGCGGTCTCGCGCGCCGGGGTCGGGAGGGGGCCGGCGAGGGTGCTCGGGAGGGGTGTCGACAGGGGTGTCGACAAGGCCTCCAGGCGCAGGGCCCGGGAGCGGCGGGCGGTGCGCAGGGCGTCCCAGGTGAGGATCGACAGGGCCGCCCAGACCAGCGAGAAGCCGGCCCAGCGGGCGGGCGGCATGGCCTCGTGGAAGTACAGGACGCCGAGGCCGAACTGGAAGACCGGGGCCATGTACTGGAGGAGTCCGAGGGTGGACAGCGGGACCCGGATCGCGGCCGCGCCGAAGCAGATCAGCGGGATGGCGGTGACCAGTCCGGCCGAGGCCAGCAGGGCGGCGTGCCCCGGTCCCTGGGCGGTGAAGGTGGACTCGCCCCGGGAGCCGAGCCACAGCAGGTAGCCGAGGGCCGGCAGGAACATGATCACGGTCTCGGCGGTCAGCGATTCCAGGCCGCCCATGCCGAGCTGCTTCTTGATCAGCCCGTACAGGGCGAAGGAGAAGGCCAGGGTCAGTGAGATCCACGGCGGCCGCCCGTACCCGACGGCCAGGACCAGGACGGCCGAGACGGCGATGCCGACCGCCGCCCACTGGGTGCGGCGCAGCCGTTCGCCGAGGACCAGCACGCCGAGCGCGATGGTGACCAGCGGATTGATGAAGTAGCCGAGGCTCGCCTCGACGACCGCGCCGTTGTTGACGGACCAGATGTACACGCCCCAGTTCAGGGTGATTATGGCGGCGGCCACCCCCGTGAGGGCGAGCTTGCGCGGCTGGCGCAGCAGCTCCGCGATCCATCCCCAGCGCCGCAGGGCCAGCAGCGCCAGCCCGACCACGGCCAGCGACCACACCATGCGGTGGGCGAGGATCTCGACTGCTCCGGCGGGCTGGAGGAGCGGCCAGAAGAGGGGCACGATCCCCCACATCCCGTACGAGGCGAAGCCGTAGAGCAACCCCGTGCGCTGGTCGTTCTGTGCCTTCACGGGACCTCCAGAGCTACTTCAAGCCAACCTGACGACGGTAGCGCCGCGCGCCCCGAAAGTCATTAGCGTTCGACGAGATGCTCATGACACGAGGACGCGACGAAGCCCGGACCCGCTGTGCGGGGTCCGGGCTTCGTGGGGTGGAGCGGCGCAGCTGTGGAGCTGTGGAGCTGTGGGGCCGTGGGCCGGACGGCTCAGCCGACGACGGTCCAGGTGTCGTTGCCGCTCAGCAGCGCGCCCAGGTCGCCCTTGCCGCTGCGGTCCACGGCCGTTTCCAGCTGCTCGGCCATGAGCGTGTCGTAGACGGGCCGCCGCACGTTGCGGAACACCCCGATGGGCGTCTGGTGCAGCGTGTCGGGGTCGGCCAGCCGGGACAGCGCGAACGCGTTGGTCGGGGAGGCCGAGGAGGCGTCGTGGACCAGGATCCGGGACTCGTTCTCCGGGGTGACGGTCACGACCTCCAGGTCGCCGGTGGCCGCGTTGCGCACGACGCCCTTGGCGTTGTCCGCGCCGAAGCGGATCGGCTGCCCCTGCTCCAGCCGGATCACGGCCTCCTGGGCCTGCTCGTGGTCCTTGAGGACCTCGAAGGCGCCGTCGTTGAAGATGTTGCAGTTCTGGTAGATCTCCACCAGCGCCGTGCCCTCGTGGTCGGCCGCCGCGCGCAGCACCTCGGTGAGGTGCTTGCGGTCGGAGTCGACCGTACGGGCCACGAAGGAGGCCTCCGCGCCGATCGCGAGCGAGACCGGGTTGAAGGGCGCGTCCAGCGAGCCCATCGGGGTCGACTTGGTGATCTTGCCGACCTCGGAGGTGGGGGAGTACTGCCCCTTGGTCAGGCCGTAGATCCGGTTGTTGAACAGCAGGATCTTGAGGTTGACGTTCCGCCGCAGGGCGTGGATCAGGTGGTTTCCGCCGATGGAGAGCGCGTCCCCGTCACCGGTGACGACCCAGACCGACAGGTCGCGGCGCGAGGTGGCCAGCCCCGTGGCGATGGCCGGGGCGCGGCCGTGGATCGAGTGCATCCCGTAGGTGTCCATGTAGTACGGGAAGCGCGACGAGCAGCCGATGCCCGAGACGAAGACGATGTTCTCCTTCGCCAGGCCCAGCTCCGGCATGAAGCCCTGGACGGCAGCGAGCACCGCGTAGTCGCCGCAGCCGGGGCACCAGCGGACCTCCTGGTCCGACTTGAAGTCCTTCATCGACTGCTTGGCGGCCGCCTTGGGCACCAGTGAGAGCAGGGTCGGGCTGGCGGTCACCTCAGTCATTGACGGCCTCCTTGAGACGGTTGGCGAGCTGCTCGGCCTTGAACGGCATGCCGTTCACCTGGTTGTACGACGCCGCGTCGACCAGGTACTTCGCCCTCAGGAGGGTCGCGAGCTGCCCGAGGTTCATCTCCGGCACCACTACCTTGTCGTAACGCTTCAGGACCTCACCCAGATTCCTCGGGAAGGGGTTGAGGTGGCGCAGGTGGGCCTGCGCGATGGGGATCCCGGCGACCCGCAGCCGGCGCACGGCGGCCGTGATCGGCCCGTACGTCGAGCCCCAGCCGATCACCAGGGTCCGCGCGCCGTCCGGGTCGTCGACCTCCAGGTCGGGAACCCGGATGCCGTCGATCTTGGCCTGGCGGGTGCGCACCATGAGCTCGTGGTTGGCCGGGTCGTACGAGATGTTGCCCGTGCCGTCCTGCTTCTCGATGCCGCCGATCCGGTGCTCCAGCCCCGGGGTGCCCGGAACCGCCCACGGGCGGGCCAGGGTCTGGGGATCGCGCTTGTACGGCCAGAAGACCTCGGTGCCGTCCGCGAGCTCGTGGTTGGGGCCGGAGGCGAACTGGACCTTCAGGTCCGGCAGGTCCGCCACGTCCGGGATCCGCCAGGGCTCGGAGCCGTTGGCCAGGTACCCGTCGGAGAGGAGGAAGACCGGGGTCCGGTAGGTCAGCGCGATCCGGGCCGCGTCCAGCGCGGCGTCGAAGCAGTCCGCCGGGGTGCGCGGGGCCACGATCGGCACCGGCGCCTCGCCGTTGCGCCCGTACATGGCCTGGAGCAGGTCGGCCTGCTCCGTCTTGGTCGGCAGACCCGTGGAGGGGCCGCCGCGCTGGATGTCCACGATCAGCAGCGGCAGCTCCAGGGAGACCGCGAGGCCGATCGTCTCGGACTTCAGGGCCACGCCCGGGCCGGAGGTGGTGGTCACGGCGAGCGCGCCGCCGAAGGCCGCGCCCAGCGCCGCGCCGATGCCGGCGATCTCGTCCTCGGCCTGGAAGGTGCGTACGCCGAAGTTCTTGTGCCGGCTCAGCTCGTGCAGGATGTCCGAGGCCGGGGTGATCGGGTACGAGCCCAGGTAGAGCGGCAGATCGGCCTGCTGGCCCGCCGCGATCAGCCCGTAGGACAGGGCGAGGTTCCCGGAGATGTTGCGGTAGGTGCCGGTCGGGAAGGCGCGGGTGGCCGGGGCCACCTCGTAGGAGACGGCGAAGTCCTCGGTGGTCTCGCCGAAGTTCCAGCCCGCCCGGAAGGCGGTGACGTTCGCCTCCGCGATCTGCGGCTTCCTCGCGAACTTCTGCCGCAGGAAGGTCTCGGTGCCCTCGGTGGGCCGGTGGTACATCCAGGACAGCAGCCCGAGCGCGAACATGTTCTTGCTGCGCTCGGCCTCCTTGCGGGAGAGCCCGAAATCCTTCAGTGCCTCGACCGTGAGGGTGGTCAGCGGCACCGGGTGGACGTTGTAGGCGTCCAGCGAGCCGTCTTCCAGCGGGGAGGTCTCGTAGCCGACCTTCGCCATCGGGCGCTTGGTGAACTCGTCGGTGTTGACGATGATCTCCGCGCCGCGCGGCACGTCGGCGATGTTCGCCTTCAGGGCCGCCGGGTTCATCGCCACCAGCACGTTCGGGGCGTCGCCCGGCGTCAGGATGTCGTGGTCGGCGAAGTGCAGCTGGAAGGACGACACGCCGGGGAGGGTGCCGGCGGGCGCCCTGATCTCGGCCGGGAAGTTCGGCAGCGTCGAGAGGTCGTTGCCGAAGGAGGCGGTTTCCGAGGTGAACCGGTCACCGGTGAGCTGCATGCCGTCACCGGAGTCACCCGCGAAGCGGATGATCACCCGATCGAGTTGGCGCACTTCCTTGGTCACCGCGTCCGCGGCGTCTCCACCGCGGCCCGGGCGGCCCGCGGGTTCACCGTTCGGGCCCGGAGACGTCCGCTGCTCGCCGACGACCGCGCCGTCGGCCCCGTCGGACTGTTCGGCTGGGCTACTGACCTGGCTGGTCACTGAACTGGACCTCCTTCGAGGCGTGAGCACTGGCCCAAGTTCCACCCTACGTCCGTAGGGATTCCTCCCGGGTGCTCATTTTTTGGACCGCCCCTTCGGCGGTCTGTCCGAATCCGGCCTTACCTGACAGCGTGTCAGTTGATCAAGATCTTAGGTAAGTGAGAACCGCCAGCACGCGCCGGTGATCCCCGTCACTGGGCGACAGGCCCAGCTTCATGAAGATGTTGCTGACGTGCTTCTCCACCGCGCCGTCGCTCACCACCAGCTGCTTGGCCACCGCGGAATTGGTCCGCCCCTCGGCCATCAGCCCGAGCACCTCGCGCTCGCGCGGGGTCAGCCCCGCCAGTACGTCCTGCTTCCGGCTGCGGCCGAGGAGCTGCGCCACCACCTCCGGGTCCAGGGCGGTACCGCCCCGGGCCACGCGGACGACGGCGTCGAGGAACTCCCGCACGTCGGCCACCCGGTCCTTCAGCAGGTACCCCACTCCGGTACTGGAGCCGGCCAGCAGCTCGGTGGCGTACTGCTCCTCCACGTACTGGGACAGCACGAGCACGCCTATGCCGGGGTGGTCGCGCCGCAGCCGTACGGCTGCCCGCACCCCCTCGTCGGTGTGTGTCGGCGGCATCCGCACATCGGCCACCACCACGTCCGGCAGCGCGTTCTCGGCCGCCAGCTCCGCCACCGTCTTGATCAGGGCTTCCGCGTCCCCGACGCCTGCGACGACGTCATGCCCCCGGTCGGTCAGCAACCGGGTCAGGCCCTCACGCAGCAGCACTGAATCCTCGGCGATGACCACCCGCACCCTGTCTTCCACGACTTTGCCGCTCCCGCGTCCGCTCATGCCCCGTGTTCCTGACTCGGCCAAGCATCCCAGTCTTGAGTCCGGATATGGCCGGAGCGCGATCAACGCGTACCGTCGGACCGGCTGTTTTCAGCCCCGGAAGCCCCCCGAGCACCCCACCCCGCAAAAGTCGGGGCTTTGGCCCCCGCCCCCGGCGGGCCGAACGACACCCCGTGGGCCGGCCGCGAGCGACACGCGACCGCGCGCGGACACCCCCCGTGGGGCATCCGCGCGGTGGACCGACTCAGGGCGTGACGTCGGGGGGAGGCAGGGTCCTCAGACGGCCCGCCAGGGCAGCTCGGCGGTGACGGTCGTCCCGCCGCCGGCGGGGGAGTGCACGACCAGCACCCCGTCCACGGCGTCCAGCCGCTCGGCCAGCCCCGCCAGCCCCGAACCGGACAGGGTGCCGGCTCCGCCCACCCCGTCGTCGGCGACCTGGATCAGCAGCCGGTCGCCGGACTTCCACACGTCGACCCCGGCCGTACGGGCCTGCGCGTGCTTGCTCACGTTCTGCAGCAGCTCCGACACGGTGAAGTACGCGATCCCCTCGATCGCCGCCGCCGGCCGCGAGGGCAGATCCACGGCCACCCGTACCGGCACCGCGCACCGCGAGGCCACCGAGGACAGGGCCGCGTCCAGCCCCCGGTCGGTCAGCACCGCGGGGTGGATCCCCCGGGCCAGGTCGCGCAGCTCCTGGAGGGCGATCTTCACCTCTCCGTGGGCATCGTCGACCATGCGGGCGGCGGCCCGCGGGTCCTCCGCGAGCTTCTCCTTCGCCAGCCCCAGATCCATCGCCAGCGCCACCAGCCGGGCCTGCGCCCCGTCGTGCAGATCGCGCTCGATGCGCCGCAGATCGGCCGCGGCGGTGTCGACCATGACACCCCGGTCGGACTCCAGCTCGCTGACCCGGTGCGCGAGCCGCGACGGCCCGAGCAGCCCGGAGACGAGCACCCGGTCCACGGTGGCCAGGGCGCGGACCACCCAGGGGGTGGCGAGGGTGAGGGCGAGCCCGGTCGCGCAGGTCACCGCGATCCGCAGGGGGGAGTCGAGGTAGAAGGCGTAGTCGTCGTTCTGGAAGAGCTGCAGTCCCGGCTGATCGGTGAACGCCGGGAAGACCCAGAACCAGAGCGGGTACAGCAGCATGGCCCACCCGTAGGCCCAGAACGTCAGGGCCACGCAGAAGGCGAACACCGCCCACGGGAAGTGGATCACGGAGTACAGCACGTGCCGCCAGGCGCTGCCGCTCTTGAGCAGCGCCCCCATCCGGGCGATCGCCCCGTCCTTCTCCGCCCGGATCGGCGCGGGCTCGGCGATGTCGTGGCCGAGCATCCCGCGCACCCGGGCCCGCTCCACGCGCCCGAACCCGCGGCACATGGCCAGTACGCCCGCCAGCACCGGGACTCCGAGGAAGGTGACGAGCAGTCCGGCGCCGAGGCTGACGCCGGTGACGGCGAGCGAGAAGTACAGCGTGCTGAGCGGCAGCCCGAGCATCAGGTACCCGAACTCCCGCCAGGTCCGCCCCTCGAAGGGAGCGCGCACCATCCTGCCGATACCACTGCCGCCGTGTGCGCCGCTGTCCATGTCGCCGACCCGCCCTTCATCCACTGTGTCCCCCCACCCTCCCGCCGCCCCCCCACCCCCAACCATCCGGCAGGTCGGCGTCTCCCCCGGGGGGATAACCCCACCCCGCTCCAGGGGGGGAGGGGGGCGGGGCCGGGGGACGGGCAGGGTCGGGGGTCAGGGGTCAGCGGCCGAAGGCCGAGGGTCGGGTTCGGGGCCGAGGCCGGGCCCGGGGCCCGCCCCGGGTGTCGCCCCGGGTGTCATCAGAGCCGCTGAGCGGAGGCCGAGTCGAGTCCCCTACCCGCCCTTCGCCCGTTCCCTGGGCTCCGCCCAGACCCGCGCCTCAAACGCCGACGGGGCTGGATCGTCCTGCATGCTGATCCAACCCCGACGGCCCGCGTGCGCAGAGGGGCGGCAGCCGAATTCCAGGTCCCGTACGTCCCGCACGTGCAGCTCCGCGCAGCCAAATACCCAGCAGCCCCGTGCTCCCCCATGTGCTGAGGGGCGCAGCCACATCCCAGCCCGTGCGTCCTGCACCTCCAGCGCGACGCAGCCACATCCCAGCCCGTGCGACCTGCACCTCCAGCGCGACGCAGCCGCAACTCAGCCCCTACGTCCGCACGCGCAGAGCGGCGCAGCCACATCCCAGCCCGTGCGTCCCGCACGCGCAGAGGGGCCGCAGCGACATTCCAGCCCCGCCGGCGTTTGAGGCGCGGGGGTCCGGGGGCTGGTCCCCGGGAACGGTGTCGCACCCGCACGCGGCGGGCACCACACCGAGCCCCGCCGGCGCTTGAGGCGGAAAGGGGGGCTCCGCCCCGGCAGCCCCCCCGCTGCGCGGAGCGCTATCGCGCGGAACGCTCCCGCCACGGCAGCTCCGCCGTGACCACGGTGCCCGCCCCCTCGGGGGACTCCACCACCAGCACGCCATCGACCGCGTCGAGCCGCTCACCCAGTCCCGCCAGCCCCGACCCGGCCAGCGCATCCGCGCCCCCGCGTCCGTCGTCCGACACCCGGATCAGCAGCCGCCCACCGGGCCCCGCCCCGCCCGTCCGCCACACCTCGACCTCCGCGCCCCGCGCCTGCGGACCCGCGTGCTTGCTCACGTTCTGCAGCAGCTCCGAGACCACGAAGTACGCGATCCCCTCGATCGCCTCCGCAGGCCGCGCCGGCAGATCCACCGCCACCTTCACGGGGACCAGGCACCGCGAGGCCACCGAGGACAGCGCCGCGTCCAGCCCCCGGTCGGTCAGCACCGCCGGGTGGATCCCGCGCGCCAGGTCGCGCAGCTCCTGGAGGGCGATCTTCACCTCTCCGTGCGCCTCGTCCACCATCGCCGCCGCCCCCTCGGGGTCCTCCAGCAGCTTCTCCTTCGCCAGGCCCAGCCCCATCGCCAGCGCCACCAGCCGGGCCTGCGCCCCGTCGTGCAGGTCCCGCTCGATGCGCCGCAGGTCCGCCGCCGCCGTGTCGACCACGACACCGCGGTCCGACTCCAGCTCGGCGATGCGCCGCTCCAGCTCGTCGGAGGGGGACAGCAGGCCCCGTACCATCGCGCGGTCCACGTTCGCGAGCCCCCGGACCACCCACGGCAGCACCGGCCACAGCACGAACAGCCCGGTCAGCGCCACGGTGAAGGTGAGCACCGCCCACGGCAGCCGGATCAGCTCGAACAGCACGGTCCGCCACGCCACCGGGTCCTTGAGGCTCGCCCACAGCCAGGGGAAGAATCCGCCGGACCGCCCCGGCCCCGGCAGCGGCGACGGCTCGTCGACCCGTACGCCCAAGAGGTGGCGCGCCCGCCCCCGTTCCAGCCGTCCCAATTGGCGAGACGCGAACAGACCACATGCGAACAGCGGAAGACCGATCGCGGTCACCGACAGACCGCCCGCGGTCGTCACCATCACCACCGTGAAGACGAACCCGATGAGGGCGGCGGGCAAATTGCTGAGCAGGTAGGCGATTTCCTTCCACGTCACGGCATCGAAGGGTGCGCGCACGCGGGGAGGAGTGCCGTCGTCGGGGGTGTGCTTGCTCGCGGTCATGCGCCCACCCTGCCAACCGGACGGGCCCGATGCCATGGGGTAGCCGGGCCGAGGTAAACGGGGGATAACCCCACCCCGTGGAGCCCAGGCCCTAGACTCCCGTCCGTACCAGATCAACCTGATCGTCGACAGTGGCCGAGGAACGAGGAACGGACGTGCCCGAACCAACGGTATCGACCGTATCCGTGCTCGCCGCGGACTACTTCCGCACGTATTCGGTCGTCGGCCTCCTGGCCGCGCTCGGCGTGCTCTTCGTGGCGGTGGCCTTCGGCGCCAACCGCCTGCTGAGCCCGTCCGTCCCGACCCGCGAGAAGCTGCTGACCTACGAGTGCGGCGTGGACCCGGTGGGCGAAGGCTGGGCGCACACCCAGGTCCGCTACTACGTCTACGCCTTCCTCTACGTCATCTTCGCCGTCGACTCGATCTTCCTCTTCCCCTGGGCGACGGTGTTCGCCGCCGCCGGTTACGGCGCCACGACGCTGGTGGAGATGTTCATCTTCCTCGGCTTCCTCGCCGTCGGCCTGCTCTACGCGTACAAGAAGGGCGTCCTCGAATGGCTGTGACCCCGGCCGGTACCCCGGCCGTGCCGTCGGAGCCGCAGCTGCTCCCGGAGCCGAAGCGGCTGGGCGTCCTGTCCCGCCTCGCGCCCGAGCCCATGAAGGTGGTCCTCAACTGGGGCCGCCGCTACAGCCTGTGGGTCTTCAACTTCGGCCTCGCCTGCTGCGCGATCGAGTTCATCGCGGCGTCGATGGCCCGCCACGACTTCATCCGGCTCGGCGTCATCCCCTTCGCGCCCGGCCCGCGCCAGGCGGACCTCATGATCGTCTCGGGCACGGTGACGGACAAGATGGCCCCGGCCGTCAAGCGGCTGTACGAGCAGATGCCCGAGCCCAAGTACGTGATCTCCTTCGGCGCCTGCTCCAACTGCGGCGGCCCGTACTGGGACTCGTACTCGGTGACGAAGGGCGTCGACCAGATCATCCCGGTCGACGTCTACGTCCCGGGCTGCCCGCCCCGCCCCGAGGCGCTGCTCCAGGGCATCCTCAAGCTCCAGGAGAAGATCGCCCGCGAATCGCTGGCGGAGCGTTACGCGAACACGCCGACGCCCTCCCCCGCGCAGCTCACGAGCGGCCTGGTATCCCCTCCCCCCGCACCCGGGACGGACGCGTGAACCTCTACGACTCCCTCCCCGACGCGGCGGGCACGGTCTTCGGCGAGGAAGCCGTCGGCTCCTTCGCCTACTCCGTCCTCACGGTCGACGTCCCCACCGCGAGCTGGATCCCCGCGCTGGAGATCGCCCGCGACAAGCTGGGCTGCACCTACTTCGACTGGCTGAGCGCGGTGGACGAGCCGGGCACGGGCTTCCGCATCTGCGCGCACGTCGTCTCCCTGGAGAACCACCGCGTACGCCGCCTCCTGCTGCGGACCACCGTCCCGCACTCGGCGCCCTCCCTGCCCTCGGCCGTCGCCGTCTACGCCGGCGCCGAATGGCACGAGCGGGAGACCTTCGAGATGTTCGGGGTCGTCTTCACCGACCACCCGAACCTGGTCCCGCTGCTCCTCCCCGAGAACTTCGAGGGCCACCCGCTGCGCAAGGACTTCGTCCTCGCGGCGCGCGTCGCCAAGGCCTGGCCCGGCGCGAAGGAGCCGGGCGAGGCGCACGACCCGGACGCTCCGAAGCGCCGCCAGATGCTCCCCCCGGGCGTACCGGACCCCAACGACTGGGGCCCGATGAAGGGCCAGCTCCCCCCGGCCCCCACCCGCCCGGCCCGCACCCCGCGCGCGGCGGCCGGCGCCGCGGCCGACCGCCCCGCCCGCACCCTGCGCGCGGCGGCCGGCGCCGCGGCCGACCGCCCCGCCCGCACCCCGCGCGACACCGCTCCGGAAGCCCCGGCGACCCCGTCCGAAGCAGCCCCGGCCCGTCCGGTGCGCCGCTCCCGCTCGGTCGCGGACGGCTCCGCGAGCCAGACGGAAGCCCCGGCGACGGGGGCAACCCAGGACCCGGCGGCCCCCCTGGCGACCTCGTCCGAGGCAGCCCCGGCCCGTCCGGTGCGCCGCTCCCGCTCGGTCGCGGACGGCTCCGCGAGCCAGTCGGAGGCCTTGGCCGCGGGATCGACCCCGGCTCCGACGGAAGCCGCCCCCGCCTCTGCGGACGCCACCCCGACGGCCTCCCCCGAGGCGGCCGAGGCGAGCCCGGCCCCGTCCGAGGCGGCCCAGGGACGTCCGGTGCGCCGTACCCGCTCGGTCGCGGACGGTTCCGCGAGCCAGACAGCAGCTCCGGCCGACGCCGAGGCCGACGCCGCGCCCACGACGGAACCGCAGGCCCCCGCGCGCCCGGTGCCCGGCAGCGCGGACGCCCCCTGGCACAACCCGAAGCCCGCCTTCGACCCCCCTCCGTCCGAACCGCCGACTCCGGCGGCTCCGTCCGAACGGGCGGCTCCGGCAGCTCCGTCCGAACCGGCAGCTCCGTCGGAACCGTCCGATCCGGTGGCTCCGGCCGAACCGGCTGCTCCGGCCACCCCAGCCACCCCGGAGAGCCCGGCCGAACCGGCAGACGGCACGGCGGGCTCCGCCGAGGCCGAGCCGAAGCCCGAGTCCGAGTCCGAGTCCGTCCAAGAGACGGACCCCCGCACACCCAACGACCCCACCGGAGGCGCCGCGTGAACGACGTCCTCGACGTCGCCCTGCGGCTGATCGTCGTCTTCGCCGTCTTCCTCGTGCTCCCGCTCGTCGTCGGGCAGACCGAGCACAAGGTGATGGCCCACATGCAGGGCCGCCTCGGCCCCATGTACGCCGGCGGCTTCCACGGCTGGGCCCAGCTCGTCGCCGACGGAGTCAAGTTCGCGCAGAAGGAAGACATCGTCCCGGCCAACGCCGACCGCCGCGTCTTCCAGATCGCCCCCGCCGTCGCGCTCCTCCCGTACCTCCTGGTCCTCCTCGTCATCCCCATCGGTCCCGGTGAGGGCGCCGTCGGCCAGGTCATCGACGCCGGCCTCTTCTTCGCGCTCGCCGTCATGGGCGTGGGCGTGCTCGGCTCGCTCATGGCCGGCTGGGCCTCCGCGAACAAGTTCTCCCTCCTCGGAGGACTCCGCACCGCCGCCCAGCTCCTCGCCTACGAGCTGCCCATGCTGCTCACCGCGGCCTCGGTCGCCATGGCCGCCGGAACCGTGTCGCTCCCCGGCATCGTCGGCGCCTTCGAGTGGTGGTGGCTGCCCTGGCAGATCGTCGGCGGGCTCGTCTTCTTCACCGCAGGCCTCGCCGAACTCCAGCGTCCCCCCTTCGACATGCCCGTCGCCGACTCCGAGATCATCTTCGGCGCGTACACCGAGTACACCGGCCTGCGCTTCGCGCTGTTCCTCCTCGCCGAGTACGCCGGCATCGTCGTCCTCTGCGCCCTCACCACCGTCCTCTTCCTCGGCGGCTGGCACGGCCCCTTCGGCGGCGACGACTTCGGCTGGGTCTGGACCCTGCTCAAGATCGCCGCGCTCTCCTTCGTGGTGATCTGGCTCCGCGTGAGCTACCCCCGGCTCCGCGAGGACCAGCTCCAGAAGCTCGCCTGGACCGTACTCATCCCGCTCGCGCTCGCCCAGATCGCGCTCACCGGCATCGTGAAGGTGGCGATCCAGTAAATGCCCCCCATCCCCGGCTCCGGCCTCGCCAAGGGTCTGGCCGTCACGCTGCGCACGATGACGAAGCGCTCGCACACCGCCCAGTACCCCGAGGTGCAGCCCGAACTCCCGCCGCGCTCGCGCGGGGTCATCGGCCTGTTCGAGGAGAACTGCACGGTCTGCATGCTGTGCGCGCGCGAGTGCCCCGACTGGTGCATCTACATCGACTCCCACAAGGAGACGGTCCCGGCCGCCGCCTCGGGTGGCCGTGAGCGCAGCCGCAACGTCCTCGACCGCTTCGCCATCGACTTCTCCCTCTGCATGTACTGCGGCATCTGCATCGAGGTGTGCCCCTTCGACGCGCTGTTCTGGTCGCCGGAGTTCGAGTACGCCGAGACCGACATCCACGAACTGACCCACGAACGCGACAAGCTGCGCGAGTGGATGTGGACCGTGCCGGCCCCGCCCGCCCTGGACCCGGCCGCCGAGGAGCCCAAGGAGATCGCGGCGGCCCGCAAGGCCGTGGAGAAGGCGGAGACCGCGGCGGCCGCCGCGGCCGCGGCCGCCGCCGCGACCCCCGACACCCCGGCCCCGGAAGGAGACGCGTGATCACCGCAGCCGCCCAAGGCAACGGCTTCCTCTCCCCGACCGGCGTCGAGATCGCCTTCGTCCTCGTCGGCCTCGCCACCCTCGGCGCGGCCGCCGTCACGGTCACCACCAAGCAGCTCGTGCACGCCGCCCTGTGGCTGGTCGTCGCGCTCGGCGGGATCGCCGTCGAGTACCTGCTGCTGACCGCCGAGTTCATCGCCTGGGTCCAGGTCCTGATCTACCTCGGTTCCGTGGTCGTCCTCCTCCTCTTCGGGCTGATGCTCACCAAGGCCCCCATCGGCCGCTCACCGGACGCCGACTCGGGCAACCGCCCGGTCGCGCTCGGCGTCGCCGTCGTCGCGGCCGCCGCGCTCGTCTGGGTGGTCGTCGACGCCTTCCGCACCACCTGGATCGACCTCGACGGTCCCGTACAGGGCTCGACCAAGGTCTCCGGAGAGATCCTCTTCCGGCACTGGGTGCTGCCCTTCGAGGCGCTCTCCGTCCTCCTCCTCGCGGCCCTGATCGGCGCCATCGTGCTGTCCCGCAAGGACACCCCCGGTGCCGAGACCCCCGCGGCCGAGACCCCCGCCTCCGCACCCCCCGCCGCTCCCGCCGCCGACAAGAAGGGGCAGCGCTGATGCACCTCGCCTACCCCGCCGTGCTGGCGGCGCTCCTCTTCTGCACGGGCCTGTACGGAGTGCTCGCCCGCCGCAACGCCATCCTGGTCCTGATGTCCGTCGAGCTGATGCTCAACGCCGTCAACCTCAACCTGGTGGCCTTCGACGTCTGGCTGCGCGACAGCCTGCACGCCGGCCAGGCCCTCACCCTCTTCACCATCGCCATCGCCGCCGCCGAGATCGGCATCGGCCTCGCGATCGTGCTGATGGTGTACCGCAACCGGGGCACCGCGGACGTCGACCGACTGCGTGACACCGCCGAGGGCCACGAGCCGGACGGCCTGAACCCGGCCGGCGTGAACCCGGACAGCGCGAACCCTGCGACCGGAGCCGCCGCGTGAGCACCCCGACCCTCGCCGTACTGGTCCCCCTCCTGCCCTTCCTGGGCGCGCTGGCGGGACTGCTGCTCGGCCGCACCGCCCCCGGCTTCGTCAAGCCGCTCGCCGTCCTGCCGACACTGGCCGCCGCCGTCCTCGCGGTCCTGGTCGCCTTCCGCCAGGCCGGCGGCAAGGCGATCGACACGGCGACCGAGCTGACTCCGACCGGCTCGGTGCCCATCGAGCTCTCGCTCCACCTGGACGGCTTCGCCGTCATGGTGGCCGTCCTCGTCGGCCTCGTCGCCACCTGCGTGCAGATCTACTCGACGGCGTACCTGCGCGAGGACCCGCGCTACCCGTCCTACGCCGCTCTGGTCTCACTGTTCACCTCCGCCATGCTGCTCGTCGTCTACTCCGGCGACCTGATGGTGCTGCTGGTCGGCTGGGAGATCATGGGCATCTGCTCGTACTTCCTGGTCGGCCACTACTGGGAGACCGAGGCGGCCCGCTCCGCCTCCCTGAAGGCCTTCCTCGTCACCAAGCTCGGTGACGTCCCCTTCCTCATCGGCCTGTTCGCGCTCGCCACCGACGCCGGGTCCTTCCGGATCACCAAGATCCTGGGCACCGTCGCCGCGGGCGGGCTCGACCACCCGACGCTCATCGCGCTGCTCCTGCTGGCCGGAGTCGCGGGCAAGTCCGCGCAGTTCCCGCTGCACACCTGGCTTCCGGACGCCATGGCGGGCCCCACCCCGGTCTCCGCGCTGATCCACGCCGCGACGATGGTCGCCGCCGGTGTCTACTTCGTCGCCCGCCTCCTCCCCGTCTTCGCGGCCTCCCGGGCCGCACTGGTGGTCCTGGCCGTCATGGCGGCCGTCACGATGGTCGGCTCCGCCCTCGCCGGCCTGGCCCAGGACGACATCAAGCGGGTACTCGCCTACTCCACGATCGGCCAGCTCGGCTACATGTCCGGGGCCCTGGCCGTCGGAGACCGCGCGGCCGCCGTCTTCCACCTCCTGTCCCACGGCGCCTTCAAGGCGCTCCTGTTCCTCGGCGCCGGCGTGATCATCCACGCCGCGGGGACGAACTCCCTCGCCGCCATGTCCCGCATGGACGGCCTGGCCAAGCGCATCCCCGACGCCTTCTGGACGATGACGATCGCGCTGCTCGCGCTCGCCGCCTTCCCGCCCTTCGCCGGCTTCTTCTCCAAGGAAGCCGTCCTCGTCGCCGCCGAGCACACCGCAGGCGGCCACTCGGAGCTCGCCCCGAGCGCGGCCGGCTGGGTGGTCCTCGTCGCCGGCGTGCTGACCGCCCTGCTCACCGCCGCCTACGCCACCCGGCTGTGGCTGATGGCCTTCCGCGGCCGGGGTCCGGCCGCCCCCGACCACGGCAAGGAGCCCGTCGCCATGACCGGCGTGCTGTGGCTGCTGGCCGTCCCGTCCGTCGGCTTCGGGCTGCTGGCCGGGCCCCTCTCCGACTTCTTCGAAGGCCGCGAACTCACCCCGTCGCTGACGACCTCGGTCCTCGGCACGGGCGCCGCCGCCGTCGGCGCGGTCCTCACCTACGCCCTTTGGCAGCGCGCCCAGGCCCAGGCCGCCCAGGCCCAGGCCGCTCTGGCCCAGGCGGCGACGGCCCGAGCCGGCACCGCCACCGCCGGAGCACCCGCCACCGCCGGAGCACCCGCCACCGCCGCGGCGCCCTCCACCGCTTCCGACGCCGTACCCGCGGCCGTCGCCGCCGCCGAGTCCGCCGCGGAGAGCCCCGAAGTCGCCCAGGTCACCCACGACCACCCCGTCGTCTCGGCGGCCCCCGCGGCCGACCCCGGCCGCGCGCTGCTCGGCCCGCTGCACCGGCACGCCGCCGTCGGCTTCCACCTCGACGCCGTCTACGACCGCCTGTTCGTCCGCCCCGTCCGAGCCGCCGCAGCCCTCGTACGCTTCCTCGACCGCGAGGTGGTGGACTCGTACGTCCGTGGCGCGGGCCTCGGCCCCCGGCTGCTCGGCACCCTGGTACGCCGCGCCCAGACCGGCAACGTGCAGAGCTACCTGAGCGCCCTGCTCGCCGGCGCCGTGGTCCTGGCGATCGCCACCGCCGTCCTCGCCAACGTCAACGCCGGATCGTGAGCCGTGAGTCAGCCGTGATTGATATCAGCCCGTCCGTGATGCAGTTCCTTCTGGCGTTCATCGTGGCCGCACCCCTCCTCGGCGCGCTTGCCGCCCTCCTGCCGGCCCCGCCCGGGCTGAAGGGCAAGAGCCCCGAACAGGCCGTGCTGCGCCACGGCGTGACCGTTACCGGTGCCATCCTCGCCGCGACGATCGTCCTCGCCGCGGGCTTCGACCACGACGCCCCGTCCCGCTTCCAGGCGACGACGGACATCAGTTGGATCCAGGCCCTGAACGTCCGGATCCACCTCGGCATCGACGGCATCTCGCTCCCCCTCCTCCTGATGACCGCGCTGCTGTTCTTCCTCTGCGCGCTCTACAGCTACTTCAAGCTCCCCGCGGGCCCCTCCGCGAAGGCCTTCGTCGCCCTGCTCCTGGTCCTGGAGTCCGGCACCCTCGCCACCTTCGCCGTCCTCGACCTGCTGCTGTTCTTCCTCGCCTTCGAGATGGTCCTCATCCCGATGTACTTCCTCATCGCCCGCTGGGGCGGTGCTCAGCGGCAGGCGGCCGCCTGGAAGTTCATCCTCTACACCCTCCTCGGCTCCGTGGTCATGCTGCTCGGCCTGCTGCTGATCGGGCTGAACAGCGGCACCTTCGACATGGTGGCACTCGCCTCCGACAACGGCCGCGAACTGTCCCACACCACCCAGGTCCTGGCCGTCCTCGCCATCGGGATCGGCCTCGCCGTGAAGACCCCGATGTGGCCGCTGCACAGCTGGCTGCCGGACGCCCACACCGCCGCCCCCACCGTCGGCTCCGTCCTCCTCGCGGGCGTCCTGCTGAAGATGGGCACCTACGGGTTCGTCCGGATCCTGCTGCCGGCCACCCCCGACGGCATGGTCACCTTCGCCCCGTACCTGGGCGCCTTCGCCGCCGTCGGCATCGTCTACGGGTCCCTGGCCTGCCTCGCCCTCGCCCGCAAGGGCAACAAGGGCGACCTCAAGCGCCTCATCGCGTACTCCTCCGTCGGCCACATGGGCTTCGTCCTCCTCGGCATCGCGTCCATGACCCCCACCGGCGTCAACGGCGCGCTGTTCGCCAACGTCGCGCACGGTCTGATCACCGGCCTTCTCTTCTTTCTTGTCGGCGCGCTCAAAGACCGTTACAACACGGCCGATCTCGACACCCTCGCCGGAGCCACCGGAGCGGCCCTCTACGGCCGCGCCCCCCGCTTCGGCGCCCTCCTCGCCTTCGCCGCCATCGCCTCGCTCGGCCTCCCCGGCCTGGCCGGCTTCTGGGGCGAGATGCTGGCCCTCTTCGGCGCGTTCGACCCCGCCGAGGGCCTGTCGCGGCCCGCGTTCCTCACGTACATGTCCATCGGCGCGTTCGGCACCCTGCTCACCGCCGCCTATCTTCTGATCGTCGTACGGCGGGTGTGCATGGGCGACCCGGAGGCCGCGCGCGAAAGTGCCGCCGCCCCCGTGGTCCTCGCGGACATCCAGCGCTACGAGTACGCCGCCTGGACCCCGCTCGTCGCCCTCACCCTCCTCGCCGGCCTGTGGCCCGCGGTCCTCCTCGGCCTCACCGACCCGGCCGTCCAGAAGCTCCTCGCGGGAGGGAACTCATGACGGTCCTTCACCCCATCGCCGGCACCGCCATCGCCGCGGCCGACGCCCCCAGCCTGGTCCAGTCCGTCGACTGGCTCGCCATCGCCCCGGTCGTCATCACCGCCGTCGTCGGCCTCCTCGTGCTGGTCGCCGACCTCTTCCTGCCGGAGCACCGCAAGCCGCTGCTCGGCTGGATCTCCGTGGCCGGACTGGCCGCCGCGACCGCGACCCTGCTGCCGCTGCGCGCCGGCGACCGCACCACCTTCTGCCTCACCGGACCCGGTACGGCCGACCCCGGCGCGTGCAGCTACGCCGCCGACCACTTCGCGCTGGTCGTCCAGTTCCTCGTCCTCGGCGGCGCCCTGGTCACCGCCCTGCTGTCGGTCACGGCCGTCCGCGAGGCCCGCATGCCGGCCGGAGAGTACTGGTTCCTGCTGCTCTCCTCCGCCGCCGGCGCGGCCCTGCTGCCCGCCTCACGCGACCTCGCCACCCTGATCGTGGCCCTCGAAGTCGCCTCGCTGCCCGCCTTCGCCCTCGTCGGCATGCGGCGCGGCGACCGGCTCTCCTCCGAGGCCGCCCTCAAGTTCTTCCTGTCCTCGGTCACCGCCACCGCCGTGTCCCTGATGGGCATCAGCTTCGTCTACGCCGCCACCGGCTCCCTGCACCTCACCCAGGTCGCCGACCGGCTCGGGAACGTCCCCGGACAGCTCGACACCCTCGCCATGGCAGGCGTCGCGCTCACCCTGGTCGGCTTCGCCTTCAAGACGGCCGCCGTCCCCTTCCACTTCTGGGTCCCGGACACCTACGTCGGCGCCCCGCTGCCCGTCGCCGGATACCTGTCGGTCATCGGCAAGGCCGTCGGCTTCACCGGCCTCATCCTCGTCACCGTGATCGCCTTCCCCGCGTACTCCGACGTCTGGGGCCCGGCCCTGGCCGTCCTCGCCGCGCTCACCATGACCCTCGGCAACGCGGCGGCCCTGCGCCAGTCCGCCGACCGGCCGGGAGGGGCCGTACGGCTGCTCGCCTGGTCCTCGGTGGGCCAGGCGGGCTACCTGCTGGTCCCGATCGCGGCCGCCGCCTACGCGGGCCGCGACCAGATCGGCTCCACCGTCGCCTACGCCCTCATGTACGCCGCCGTGAACCTCGGCGCCTTCGCCGTGGCCGCCCTGGTGGCCCGTACGAAGCCCCTGCACCGGCTCTCCGACTACCGGGGCCTGTACGCCGAGAGCCCGCTCGCGGCCCTCGCGATGGCCTTCTTCCTGCTCTGCCTGGCCGGTCTGCCGCCGGGCATCATCGGGCTCTTCGCGAAGGTCACCGTCTTCCGCTCGGCGGTCGACGCCGGGCTGGGCTGGCTCGCCGTGGTCATGGCCGTCAACGTCGTCATCGCGCTGTACTACTACCTGCGCTGGACCGCCCTGCTCTTCCGCGCCCCCGACGGGGACGCGGCGCGGGAGGGCGCGCGGGAGGGCGCGCAGCCCCGTACCGGGACCCCCTGGCCGGTCACGGCGGCCATCGTGCTCACCGCCGCCACCGCGCTGGTCCTCTCGGGTGCCCCGCAGCTCGTGCTGCGGTTCGCCACCGGCAGCCTCTTCGCGCTGTAGAGCCGCGCCGGAGCCTGCCCGGAGCCCCGGCAGCGCCGTGCCCGGGCCCGCGCCCGTAACCCGTACGGCCTAACCTCCGTCATGCCCGCGACAGCCCCGCCCCCCGGTCCGCCGGGGCGGCGGGGCCCGGCGCGCCCGGGGAACCTGCCGCCCTCACCTCGCGTTGACCAGGAAGGAAGGGTCCACTGGACCGTAGGCCCTCCGATCCGCAGATCCTGGACGGGTTCCCCTGCCGCACCACTTGGAGGGCGCACCGTGCACCGCCGGCACAACGGGTTGAAGACCGCCGTACTCCTCGGTGGTCTGTCGGCCCTGATCATCCTCATCGGAAGCTTCTTCGGCCGGGGCGGCCTGATCGTCGCGGTCCTCGTCGCCCTCGGCACCAACGCGTACGCGTACTGGAACAGCGACAAGCTGGCTCTACGCGCGATGCGGGCCCGCCCCGTCAGCGAGTTCGAGGCGCCCGAGCTCTACCGCATGGTGCGCGAACTCTCCACGTCCGCGCGCCAGCCCATGCCACGGCTCTACCTCTCCCCGACCGAGGCCCCCAACGCCTTCGCCACCGGCCGCAACCCGCGCAACGCCGCGGTCTGCTGCACCGAGGGCATCCTGCGCATACTCGACGAGCGCGAGCTGCGCGGGGTCATCGGACACGAGCTCAGCCACGTCTACAACCGCGACATCCTCATCTCGTCGGTCGCGGGCGCCCTCGCCTCCGTGATCATGTTCCTCGTCAACTTCGCCTGGCTGATCCCCATCGGCCGTTCCAACGACGACGAGGGCCCGGGGCTCTTCGGCATGCTGCTGATCATGATCCTCGGGCCGCTGGCGGCCTCGGTGATCCAGCTCGCCATCAGCCGCTCGCGCGAGTACGAGGCGGACGCCTCCGGGGCCCAGCTCACGGGGGACCCGCTCGCCCTCGCCAGCGCCCTGCGCAAGCTGGACGCCGGCACCAAGCAGCTCCCGCTGCCGGCCGAGCCGCGACTGGAGACGGCGAGCCACATGATGATCGCCAATCCCTTCCGTCCCGGCGAAGGATTGTCCAAAATGTTTTCTACGCACCCTCCGATGGCCGAGCGCATCGCCCGGCTCGAACAGATGGCAGGCCGCAGTCAGTGAAGACCATTCTGAATCTCATTTGGCTCGTCCTCAGCGGAGTATGGCTCTTCCTGGGCTACTGCCTGGCGGGCGTGATCCTCTGCATCACCATCATCGGAATCCCCTTCGGCATAGCTTCGTTCCGCATCGCGGTGTACGCCTTGTGGCCCTTCGGCTACACCGCCGTGGAGCGGCGTGACGCGGGCGCCGCGTCCTGCGTCGGCAACGTGCTGTGGCTGGTCCTGGCCGGCTGGTGGCTGGCCCTCGGCCACATCGTCACGGGCATCGCGCTGTGCATCACGATCATCGGCATCCCGTTCGGCATCGCCAACTTCAAGATGGTCCCGCTCTCCCTGCTCCCGCTGGGCCGCGAGATCGTCCCCACGGACGCTCCGTTCGCCTCGCGCTGACCCGCGCCGAGCCCGGGCCGGTTGATCCACTCGTATTAAAGTTCCGGGTTGCGGACGAGTGACGCGGACGAGCGGCACGCACGACGGGCAGGGAAGAACCGATGTCGACTGAGCCCTCTGAGTCCTCCGAGCCCTCTGAGACTCCCGAGTTCTCCGAGCCCTCCGAGCTCCCCACGACCCTTTCGGTGGTCGTGCCGATGTACAACGAGGAGGACGCGCTGCCGGCCCTGGTCGGCAGGCTGCGCCCGGCACTCGACGCCATGGCCGTCCGCTACGAGGTCGTCGCCGTCGACGACGGCAGCAAGGACCGCACCGCGGAGCTGCTCACCGAGTTCCAGGCCAAGTGGCCCGAGCTGCGGATCGTGCGGCTGCGCGGGAACTCCGGCCACCAGGCCGCCCTCACCGCCGGGTTGCACAGCGCCTCGGGCGCGTACGTCGCCAGCATCGACGCGGACCTGCAGGACCCGCCGGAGAAGATCCCGGAGATGCTCGACCTGGCCCGCGCGGACGGCCTCGACATCGTCTACGGGGTCAGGGCCGACCGCAGCACCGACACCGGGTTCAAGCGCCACACGGCCGGCGCGTACTACTGGCTGGTCCGCCGCCTGGTCGGCAAGCAGGTGCCCGCTCAGGCGGGCGACTTCCGACTGCTCAGCCGCGCGGCCGTCGACGCGGTCAAGGCCATGCCCGACCAGCACCAGGTGTACCGCCTGCTGGTGCCGTGGCTCGGCTTCCCCAGCGGCCAGGTCGCCTACCAGCGCGAGGAACGGGTCGCGGGCGAGACCAAGTACCCGCTGAGCAAGATGCTCCGGCTCGGCGTCGACAGCGTCATCAACTTCTCCGCCGCTCCCCTGCGCCTGGCGACCTGGCTGGGCGTGGCCAGCTTCTTCGGCTGCCTGCTGATGGTGGGCGCCACCCTGGCGATCTACCTGGAGGGCAAGACCGTTCCCGGCTGGACCTCGCTGTTCATCGTGATGCTGTTCCTCGGCGGGGTGCAGCTGATCTGCGTCGGCCTGCTGGGCGAGTACATCGGCCGCATCTACACGGCGGTACAGCGCCGCCCCACCTTCTTCGTGGGATACGACTCGCACGCCTCGGCGCGGAACACGGCGCGGAACACGGAGCGGCAAGGGGACTGAAGGCCCCTCGGTGCCCCGCCGGGAGCTGAAATCCCAGGTCAGAGCGATTGTCAGTGGCGGCTGTCACTCTGTGTGCATGGATGATACCGAGCAGTTGCTGAAGCAAGTCGCCGGCCGCGCACGCGGCGCCCACCAGGGGCGGTGCGGGGCCGCCGGCACCTCGACCGCGCCCCTTCCGGCGCCCCTGGCCGCCGCGGACCTGCACCGGACCGAGGCCGCCCTGGGCTTCGCCCTGCCGCCCCTCCTGGCGGCCCTCCACACCCGTGTCGCGGACGGCGGCTTCGGCCCCGAGTACGGCCTGCTGCCCCTGGAGCGCGCCGTCGCCGAATACGCCGCGATGCGCGCGTCGGCCTGGCGCTGGCCCGAGGGCGTCCTGCCCATAGCCGACTTCGGATGCGGCCTGCGCGCCTGTGTGGACTGCCGCTCGGCAACCGCCCAAGTCCTGCTGTTCGAACCGAACTCGGGCGGTCCCGACCTCGCCTGGTTCCTCGAAGCGCCCACGCTCGCCGACTGGCTGCGCGGCTGGCTCGACGGCAGCGCCTGGTTCAGCGAGGAATCGGGCGCGGGGGAGGAGTGGGACGTGGAGCTGATTCCCTGGGCGGACTTCAGAGCCCGGGTGTGAGCCGCCTGCGCACGCCGTAGGCCAGCGCGCCCAAGGCCAGTACGGAAGCCCCCGTGACCGCCGACGCGGCGGGCAGCGCGCAGGCCAGCACCACGCAGCCGGACAGCCCGACCGCTGCCACGGCCCGGTCCTTGACACCTGAATCGAGAGTCCACGCGGAGGCGTTCGCGATCGCGTAATAGGCGAGCACGCCGAAGGAGGAGAAGCCGATCGCGCCCCGCAGATCGGTGGTGGCCGCGAGCACCGCCACCACCGCGCCCACGGCGAGCTCGGCGTGGTGCGGCACCTGATGCCGGGGATGTACGGCGGCCAGCGCGCGCGGGAGATGGCCGTCCCGCGCCATCGCCAGGGTGGTCCGCGACACCCCGAGCACGAGCGCCAGCAGCGAGCCCAGCGCCGCCAGGGCCGCGCCCACCCGGACGACGGGAGTCAGCCCGGGCCAGCCGGCCGCGCGCACGGCATCGGCCAGCGGAGCCGCCGACCGCCCCAGTCCGTCGGCTCCGAGCACCGACAGCGCCGCCACCGAGACCGCGGCGTAGACGAGCAGGGCGATCCCCAGGGCGAGGGGAACCGCCCGCGGGATCGTGCGCTCCGGGTCACGCACCTCCTCGCCCAGGGTGGTGATCCGGGCGTAGCCCGCGAAAGCGAAGAATAGCAGCCCGGCACCCTGGAGCAGCCCGGCGGCGGCCCAGTCCGAGCCGCCGAGACGGCCGGCGTCCGCCGCGTCGGAGGACAGGCAGGCCACGACGACCCCGGCCAGGACGGCCAGCACCACCGCCACGATCACCCGGGCGATCCGGGCGGACTTCTGCACCCCGCCGTAGCTCGCGGAGGTCAGCGCCACCACCGCCGCCACGGCCACCGCGTGCTGCTGCCCGGGCCACGCGTAGGCCCCGACCGTGAGGGCCATCGCCGCGCAGGAGGCCGTCTTGCCGACGACGAAGCCCCAGCCGGCCAGATAGCCCCAGAAGGGGCCGAGCCGTTCGCGCCCGTACACGTAGGTGCCGCCCGAGGAGGGATAGCGGGCGGCCAGCCGTGCCGAGGAGTGCGCGTTGCAGTACGCCACCAGGGCCGCGAGCGCGAGCGCCGCGAGGAGCGCTCCGTCGGCCGCACGAGCCGCCGGGGCCAGCGCGGCGAAGATCCCGGCGCCGATCATCGCGCCGAGCCCCACGACGACCGCGTCGAAGACGCCCAGGGTTCGCTTCATCTCATGGTTCAAGGCGTTCACGGGCGGAGGCTACCTGGGCTTGGTGACGCCCTCCCTGCCGGGGACCGGCGTGCGGCCGCGCTCCCAGCCGTCCAGCGCGGTCAGGCAGGCGTGGTCGAGGTGGCGCAGCCCGCTCAGGTCGAGGCGGACGGGGCCGCCGCGGGGCAGTGCGTCCAGCTCGTCGAGCAGTTTGGGCAGCCGCAGGAAGCTGGCGTTGCCCAGGATCCGCACGCGCAGTTCCCCGCCCTCCCACACCGGCTCGATGTGGACGTGGGAGGTCTCCCAGGCCGCCTTGGCGACGGCGAGCCCCAGCCCGGCGAGCACCCCCTCGAAGAGGTTCGTGGCCACGATCGCCGAGGCCGTCGCCACCAGGACGACCGCCTCGCCCCGGTGCGACCGCCACAGGGCGGCCACCGCCCGCACCGGCAGCAGCTTCCAGCCGGCGTGCAGCAGCACTCCGGCCAGGGCGGCGAGCGGGACGGACTCCAGCAGCCCGGGGACGGCCACCGCGAACAGCAGGAGCCAGCCGCCGTGGAGGATGCGTGAGGCCCGAGTGCGGGCGCCGGCCTCGACGTTGGCGGCGCTGCGGACGATGACGGCGGTCATCGGCAGTGCTCCGAGCAGTCCGCAGACGGTGTTGCCGACGCCCTGGGCGACCAGTTCGCGGTCGTAGTCGGTCCGGTCCCCGTCGTGCATGCGGTCCACGGCGGCCGCGCTGAACAGCGTCTCGGCGGATGCGATCAGCGCGAGCGCGACCACGGTCCCGACGGCCCCCACGGAGGCCAGCACTCCGAAGTCATCCCATCCGGGCGGCGTCACGGCCGCCAGGACGCCCGTGACCCGGACCCGCTCCACGGGCAGCCGCAGCAGCACGGCCGCGGCGGTCGCGGCCGCGACCCCGACGAGCGCCCCCGGCACGAGCCGCAGCCGGTCGGGCATCCGCCGCCAGGCCACCAGGACCGCGACGGTTCCGGCCCCGAGTGCCACGGCGGTCCAGTCGGCGCGTCCGCCGAGTTCCAGCGTCCCGGCCAGCTTCTCCAGGGTCCGCGCCGGGGCCCGTACATCGGCCAGGGCGTAGAGCTGACCGGCGATCAGCACCAGCCCGATGCCGGCCAGCATCCCGTGCACGACCGCCACGGAGATCGCCCGGAACCACCGCCCGAGCCGCAGGGCGCCCATGCCCAGCTGCACCAGGCCGGCGGCCAGGACGAGTACGCCGAGTGCGGGCAGTCCGTACGTCCGCACGGCCTCGTAGACGAGCACCGTGAGCCCGGCGGCCGGGCCGCTCACCTGGAGGGAACTGCCCCGGAACCAGCCGGTGACCAGCCCGCCCACCACCCCGGTGAGGATCCCCAGCTCGGCCGGCACCCCGGAGGCGACGGCCACCCCGACGCAGAGCGGTAGTGCGACCAGGGCGACCACCACGGACGCCCCGAAGTCTTCACGTAACGTGCCGGCCCCAGGCATGCGGGAACCCCCTGTCGAGGCGGTGACGGACACCCCTCACCCTGGTGGGCGCACTCCTCGCCGCCCAAGTGCACACGGAGGGGGCCACGGGCGCGTACGCCGTTCACGCCCGGCACACACCCGGCCGAGCGCCGGTCCCACGACACGGCCCGCGGCGCCCCCGCCGCAGACACCGGCGCCAGAACCGCCGCGGCCCGGCGGTCCTCGAAGGACCGCCGGGCCGGCGTGCGGGCTGAACCGAGGCCGAAGCCGGTGATCAGCGGTAGTTCACGAACTGGATCGCGAAGTCCAGGTCCTTGCCCTTGAGGAGGGCCTGGACTTCCTGGAGGTCGTCGCGGCTCTTGGAGCTGACGCGCAGCTCCTCACCCTGGACCTGTGCCTTGACGCCCTTGGGGCCCTCGTCGCGGATGATCTTCGCGACCTTCTTGGCGTTCTCCTGGGAGATGCCCTCTTCGATCGTGGCGAAGATCTTGTACTCCTTGCCGGACAGCTGCGGCTCACCGGCGTCGAGCGCCTTGAGGGAGATCCCGCGCTTGACCAGCTTGGTCTCGAAGACGTCCAGGACGGCCTTGACGCGCTCCTCGGAGTTCGCCTCCATCAGGATCTTCTCGCCGGACCAGGCGATCGTGGCGCCGGTGCCCTTGAAGTCGTAGCGCTGCGAGAGCTCCTTGGCGGACTGGTTGAGGGCGTTGTCGACCTCCTGCCGCTCGACCTTCGAGACGATGTCGAAACTGGAGTCGGCCATGTGCTGTGGCTCCTTGAAGTCGGTAGTGACGGCCCCGGAGGGCACGGCCGGACATCCCCGGACCGCTCCGCAAAGCCTAGCCACCGCGCCCACGTGCGGTGCTGATCAATCCGGTGGCGAAGCACCCCCGGTCATCGGGTATCGTTTACGTCGTTGCCACGGAGCGCCGCCGCAAGGCGGAAAGATGGCAGCGATCATGGCGGTGTGCCCGAGTGGCCAAAGGGAGCAGACTGTAAATCTGCCGGCTCAGCCTACCCAGGTTCGAACCCTGGCGCCGCCACGCGAGTGAAACCCTCGTTCATTGCAGAAACGCAATGGACGGGGGTTTTCTCGTACACCCCACACCTCGCACCCCACACCTCGCACCCCGCGGAAAACCGTTGGGCGGCGAAGCTGTTCTAGACGCATGCTGTCCACGTGATCAGCATCAGTATCAGCGGCCGAAAGGGCCATGGCGCGTAAGGCGCCCTCGCAGGTCCGGGCGGACCTGCCACGCCGGACGTCCCGAGTGGACGACCGAGCCGTCGTTCCGGGCGTCTCCTCCCGCACCCTTGCGGAGATCGCCCGCGTCGAACGCCACCGGTACGAGCCGGGCGCGGCCCATCGCGCGCTGTCCGCCTGGCGCGCGACGGTGTACGGGCGCGGACGCTCGTGGATCATCTATCCGAGTTGGTACGACGACTACCCCTGCTGCCAACCCGTCTGGGGCGTCGACCACCGGGAGGCCCTGGAGGTCTTCTGCCAGTCCCTGCCGCGCCGCGCCGCGCGGGAGTTGCGGGCCGTGCTCGCCCCGCTCGACGCGAGGTTCCTCGCCCGGACGCTCAACGATCCGTACGCCCCGCCGGGTGATCCGTGGTGGCGCCGCAGGCTGGAGACGGCGTGAGGGGCGGGACGGCGATGCCACGAGCGCGGGGTGAGCCCATAGGGCGGATCGGGCGTACCGATGCGGGGCTCCGGTCGTTCATCCGGCGTGAAATGGACTTCTGACATGCGTGGCAAGGTCGGCGGCGGGGTTCTCCTCACCCTGCTCGGAGCGGGCATCCCGGCTCTGGTCGGAGCGGCGCTGAACAGCGATGTGGGGCATCCCTACCAAGAGACCCGGCTCTACTTCGGCACGGAACGGCCGGACGGCCGTCCGCCGGTCGGGGAGCGGGAGTTCATGGGGTTCCTCGAAAAGGAGATCACCCCGGCCTTCCCCGAGGGGCTGACCCTCCAGGGCGGGCGCGGCCAGTGGCAGCGGGACGGGAGGGTCATCCGTGAGATCTCGTACGAGGTGGTGCTGCTGTACCCGGAGAAGGAGGCCGGAGAGCGCGGCGCGCGCATCGAGCGGATCCGGGAGGCGTACGAGAAGCGGTTCCATCAGGATTCGGTCGGGCGGTCCGACGACCGGCTGACCGCCGATTTCTGACCGGCCGACTGGTATCGGGCCGACTGGTATCGGGCCGACCGGCCCCCGACCGCCAGTTCCGGCCGGCCGGGCTTCCGTCCGGCCGGGGCGGGGCTAGTTGCCCGCCACGTCCTTGACCGCCACCGGGACCGGGGTCGAGCCGGCGATCAGCTCCAGGGTCAGGCCCGCCGTCGCGGGCGTCTCGATCAGCTCGGCGAGCACCGCCGCCACGTCGTCGCGGGGGACCGGCCCGCTGCCCGTCCGCACCTCCAGACGGACCAGGCCGGTACCCGCGTCGTCGATCAGCGAGCCCGGGCGCAGGATCGTCCACTCCAGGCCCAGACGGGTGCGGACGTGCTCGTCGGCCTCGCCCTTGGCGCGGAGGTAGGCGTCGAAGACCTCGTCGCCCTCACGGCGGGGGTCCGCGCCCAGGGAAGAGACCATCAGGAAACGGCGTACGCGGGCCCGTTCGGCGGCGTCCGCGAACAGCACCGCCGCGCCCCGGTCCACGGTGTCCTTGCGTCCGGCCCCGCTGCCGGGACCCGCGCCCGCCGCGAACACCGCGGCGTCCGCGCCCTGCAGGATGCCCGCCACGTGCTCGACCGACGCCGATTCCAGATCGCACAGCACCGGTTCGGCGCCCGCCTCTCTGAGGTCGTCGCCCTGTGCCGGATCGCGGATGATGCCCGCGACCTCGTACCCGCGCGCGGCGAGCAGGCGCTCCAGCCGCAGCGCGATCTGACCGTGTCCACCCGCGATGACGATGCGCATGCCACGACCGTACGACGTGCCGGGCGCCCGCGCCCGGGAACGTGCGGCGAACCCTCAGGGACCGGGCTCCGTACGGCCCTGCCGGGGCAGGTCCAGGGCCACCGCGACGGCCGAGTCGCAGTACTCCCGTACGGCACTCGTCCGGGCTACCACCCGCCCGCGGTGGATCACGATCCGGCTGTACGCGAGGGACAGCACGCTCGCCATCCGGTCTCCGCGCACGGCG
Organism: Streptomyces sp. GQ60; assembly: GCF_059758875.1. NCBI lineage: Bacteria > Bacillati > Actinomycetota > Actinomycetes > Kitasatosporales > Streptomycetaceae > Streptomyces > Streptomyces sp. GQ60. The sequence continues at coordinate 170,151 of NZ_JCAXEG010000001.1, forward strand.
AGCAGCTCCGCCGGGAAGCCGGCCTCCACCCGGACCTCGGGCAGGCCCATCGCCTCGCGGGCCGCGCCGGCGACGGAGTGGTAGGCCTCGGTGGCGCGCAGCCCGCCCTGGGAGGCCAGGAGGTACGCGGCTTCGAGCGGGTCCCCGCGCCCGACCGGATTGCCCGCGTCGCGCAGGGCCCCGCTGCCGGCCGCCACACGGACCCCCGCGGCGCGCAGCAGCCGTACGGGGGCGGTGCGCAGGCCCCGCCGTTCCAGGGCCGCGCAGTCGCCCTGGGGGAGGCAGGTCACCCGTACGCCGGCGGCCGCCAGCTGGTCGGCGGCCCGGGTCGCCGCGTCGAGCGGTAGCCGGGACAGACCGCCGCAGGGCCCGATGGAGACCCCGGGCCGCAGCCCGCCGGCCATGGCCGCGAGCCGGGACAGGCGGGCGGGGTCGTCACCGTCGGTGTGCAGGTCGACGGGGCAGCCGTGCTCGGAAGCGAGCTCCAGGACGGCTTCGAGGAACCCGGTGGGGTCGGGGTCGAGGTCGGGGCAGCCGCCGATCACGGAGGCGCCCATCTTGACGGCGTCCCGCAGCATGGCGAGCCCGTCGGCCCCGGCCACCCCGGTGAGCAGGCGGGGAACGGCGACGGCGGTGAGGTCGGTGAGCCCGCGCAGGGAGCGGCGGGCCTGGAGCACGGCTTCCAGGGGACCGAGACCGTGAACGTCGCCGATGCGCACGTGGGACCGGACGGCGGTGGCGCCGTGCCCGAGCTGGAGCAGGGCCGCCTCGGTGGCGCGGCGCTGCACCTCGTCGGGGGAGTAGGAGACCGGGCCCTTGCTGTCCGCGGTCAGGGCGGTGTCCCCGTGGGAGTGCGGCTCGGCGGGCGCCGGGAGCAGCAGGTAGCCGGTGAGGTCGACGCGGGCGCCCGAGGCGGCGGGCAGGCTGCCGGCCGTGCCGACGGCCTGGATCCGGCCGCCGCCGAGGCGCACGTCGACGGCGCGGCCGTCGGTGAGGCGGGCGCCGGAGAGGAGCAGGGTGACGGACTCGGGGGCCGCCGACCCCGGGCCTCCCTGGGTGCCCTCGGGGCCGTGCCCGTGCCCCTGCCCCTGGCCGCTGCCGGGGCGGTTGCGCCGGGAGTGGGACGGCTGCTGCGGCTGGCTGTCGGACATCGCGCTCCTGCGGGGGCTCGGGCGGTTCCTGGGGCCGTGGCCGCGGCCCGCGGCCCAAGATCACGCAGCGTGCTCAGAGCCTAGGGGCCAGGGGTGCTCGCTTCGCGGAAGAGGGCAATAGTCGTACCGGTGCGTCTGGGCGGATCCCGACCGGGAGGGTGCCCCGGGGGCAAGGTCGGCCCGACCCGGCGCCCGACCCGGCGCCCGACCCGGGACTCCCACCCCCGCGAGCCGGGCCCGGGGCCCGCCTCCCGGTGCGGGCTCCGAGAACCGGCTCCCGCCCCGCTCCGAAGCGGAGCCCGCACTCGTCCCGCCCTCCGGGTTCGGCCGGGCCCTGCCCCGCGCGCGGGTGCGTCTGAGCGGATCGCGACCGCGAGCCCTCGGGGGCCGGCCCGCGGGCGCAAACCCCGCCGCCGACCAGGGGTCCCCGCCCCCCCGGCGGACCCCACGGCCTTCCGCGCGGATCAGCAGCGGACCTGGCGCCCGCCCCGCCGGCCCCGGCCCCCGGCCTGCCCCCTGGCCCCGCCGGCCCCGTCCCCCCCTGGCCCGGCCCCGTGCCGTCCGCCGGTCCTCGCGGCTGTGTCCGCCCTCGGCGGCCGTCCGGGGGCTGCCTGTCGGGGTCTCCGCCCCTCGGGCTCGTCCCGTTCGTGGGGCCCGGACCGGACATCCGGCCCGGTCGGCGGGATTTCGTGGTGACTCAGAGTGGGACTGGGGTGATCGCCGCTGTGATGCCCGACACTTTTCGGGGTGAAAAGTGACCCGAGTGGGGTCCGGCGACGCGTTTCGCACGGATCAAGAAAGGCGGCGGTGGTGCTCCGAGGCCAGGCCCCGCAAAGGATTTGGGCGATCGGCGGGCGACCGTGTAATGTCTTCCTCGCTCGCCCCAATAGCTCAGTCGGTAGAGCGTCTCCATGGTAAGGAGAAGGTCTGCGGTTCGATTCCGCATTGGGGCTCTGGTGAGAGAGGTTCCCCACCCTCGGGTGGGGAGCGGATCTCATCAAAGCGGCGTAGCTCAGTCGGTAGAGCAAGCGGCTCATAATCGCTGTGTCACCGGTTCAAGTCCGGTCGCCGCTACACACAGTAGCCGATTGCGGGGTCGGTCTCCCGATCGGCTACTCTTTTATGCGTTCATCCGTCCCTAATGTCCGTCAAGGAGCACTCACGTGGCTGCCACCGACGTCCGCCCGAAGATCACGCTGGCCTGCGTGGAGTGCAAGGAGCGGAACTACATCACCAAGAAGAACCGGCGTAACAACCCGGACCGTCTTGAGATGAAGAAGCACTGCCCGCGTTGCAACTCGCACACCGCGCACCGCGAGACCCGCTAGCACTTAGCGAAGTCTCGTTCAACAGGCACAGTCATGAGGTCGCCCCCTTCATTTGGGGGGCGGCCTTATGTCGTTTCGACAGATCGTTTCAACAAGGAGGTAGGGAGTCATGGCGCTCGACCAGTCCTTCGTGGGGCGGAGCTACCCGCCCACCGATCCGTACGAGGTCGGCCGGGAGAAGATCCGCGAGTTCGCGGTCGCCGTGGGTGACGCCAATCCGGTGTACACGGATCCCGAAGCAGCCAAGGCGTTCGGTCACCAAGACGTGATCGCCCCGCCGACCTTTGTGTTTGCCATCACATTCGCGGCCGCCAGTCAGGTCGTCGACGACCCGCAGCTGGGTCTGGACTACAGCCGCGTCGTGCACGGCGACCAGAAGTTCGCGTACACCCGTCCCGTGCGGGCCGGTGACCGGCTGACGGTCACCTCGACCATCGAGGCCATCAAGTCGCTCGCCGGCAACGACGTCATCGACATCCGCGGTGAGGTCCACGACGAGTCCGGCGAGCACGTGGTGACCGCCCTGACGAAGCTCGTCTCCCGCGCCCCCGAGGAGGCCTGACATGGCTGCCCAGATCCAGTACGACGACGTCGAGGTCGGCACCGAGCTGCCTGCGGCGTCCTTCCCCGTCACGCGGGCGACGCTGGTGCGGTACGCGGGTGCGTCGGGCGACTTCAACCCGATCCACTGGAACGAGAAGTTCGCCACCGAGGTCGGACTGCCCGACGTGATCGCGCACGGCATGTTCACCATGGCCGAGGCGATCCGCGTGGTGACCGACTGGGTCGGCGACCCGGGTGCCGTCGTCGAGTACGGAGTGCGGTTCACGAAGCCGGTCGTCGTTCCGAACGACGGCCGGGGCGCGCTGATCGAGGTCACGGCCAAGGTCGCGGCGAAGCTGGACGACAACCGGGTGCGGGTCGACCTGACGGCCATGAGCGCCGGGCAGAAGGTGCTGGGGATGTCGCGCGCGGTGGTCGCCCTCGCGTAGTGGGCCCGAAGGGGCCGTTGAGGCCCCGTACGGCCCTGCGGGACGCGTACGGTCCGTGGCCCCGCCTGGTCGGGGGGACGCGGACCGTACTCTTGTCCACGTGCAGGAACTCCACGATGCCCCCCTCGCCCCGCTGACCACCTTCCGGCTCGGCGGCCCCGCCGCCCGGCTGGTCACCGCGACCACCGACGCCGAGGTCGTCGCCACCGTGCGCGCCGCGGACGAGAGCGGCACCCCGCTCCTGGTCATCGGCGGCGGCAGCAACCTGGTCATCGGCGACCGGGGCTTCGACGGCACCGCCCTGCTGATCGCGACCACCGGGTTCGCGCTCGACGGGACCCGGCTGGAACTCGCGGCCGGCGAGAACTGGAGCGAGGCCGTCGCCCGCGCCGTCGACGCCGGGCTCGCGGGCATCGAATGCCTCGCCGGAATCCCCGGCTCGGCCGGTGCCACCCCGATCCAGAACGTCGGGGCGTACGGCCAGGAGGTCTGCGACACGATCACCGAGGTCGTCGCCTACGACCGCACGCGCGGGGAAACGGTCACGCTCTCGGCCGCCGAGTGCGCGTTCTCGTACCGCGACAGCCTCTTCAAGCACCAGCCCGACCGGTACGTCGTCCTGCGCGTCCGCTTCGCCCTGGAGGACGCGGGCGGCCTGTCCGCGCCGGTCAAGTACCCGGAGACCGCCCGCGCCCTCGGTGTCGAAGCCGGCGACCGGGTGCCCGCGGCGCAGGCCCGCGAGACCGTCCTGCGGCTGCGCGCCGGCAAGGGCATGGTCCTCGACCCCGCCGACCACGACACCTGGTCGGCCGGTTCCTTCTTCCACAACCCGATCCTCGGCGACGAGGCGTACGCCGCCTTCCTCGCCCGCGCCCAGGAGCGGCTCGGCCCCGAGACCGCCCCGCCCGCGTACCCGGCCGGCGAGGGCCGTACGAAGACCAGCGCGGCCTGGCTGATCGACAAGGCCGGCTTCACCAAGGGCTACGGCGACGGCCCGGCCCGGATCTCCACCAAGCACACCCTCGCCCTCACCAACCGGGGCGAGGCCACCACCGAAGACCTCCTCGCCCTGGCCCGCGAGGTCGTTGCGGGCGTGCACGCGGCCTTCGGCGTCACCCTGGTCAACGAGCCGGTGACGGTCGGCGTCAGCATCTGAGGAGTCCCGGCCCGCCCATGCTCTGTCCCCTGCACGGGGCCGGTACGGACCCCACCCGGCTGGTGGGACGCACGATCAGAAGGGTCGTCGCGTCCTGGCACATCAGCGACGGCGAACGCTCCGAGGCGCCCCTCGACGTCTGGCTCCTCGACAGCGACGGGGAGTCCACCCGGATCACCACCGGGTCCGACGCCTGTCTCATGGTGGAATCCGAGGCGCCCCACGAGCCCTACGACATGGGGGAGTGGGGCCGCATCGAGGTCGGCGAGGACCTCGGAGACCACCCCTTCCTGCGCCACCTCGGCGAGACCGTGGAATCGGTCGCCGAGTTCGCACTGCCCGCGCAGGGGCGCACCCACCTGGAGATCGGCTTCCCCGACGGCGCGCGGGTCCGGGCCGACTGCCACGAGGGCGACCTGCGGCTCACGCGCTGACGCGCGCCGTCCCCTACGCCGCCGCTCCTCCGCACGCCGCCCCTACCAGGCGATCCAGTGGTCGATCCCGGCCAGCAGCTTGTCCTGCACGTCGGAGGGCGCGGCGCTGCCGCGCACCGACTGGCGGGCCAGCTCGGCGAGCTCCGCGTCCGTGAAGTCGTGGTGCCGGCGGGCGATCTCGTACTGGGCCGCGAGCCGGGACCCGAAGAGCAGCGGGTCGTCCGCACCCAGGGCCATCGGCACCCCGGCCTCGAAGAGGGTGCGCAGCGGGACGTCCTCGTGGCGTTCGTACACCCCGAGGGCGACGTTGGACGCCGGGCAGACCTCACAGGTGATCTGCCGGTCGGCGAGCCGTTTGAGCAGGCGGGGATCCTCGGCCGCCCGTACGCCGTGCCCGATGCGGACGGCGTGCAGATCGTCGAGGCAGTCGCGGACGGAGGAGGGGCCGGTGAGTTCGCCGCCGTGCGGGGCCGCGAGCAGTCCGCCCTCGCGGGCGATGGCGAAGGCCCGGTCGAAGTCGCGGGCCATGCCCCGGCGCTCGTCGTTGGAGAGGCCGAACCCGACGATGCCGCGGTCGGCGTAGCGGACGGCGAGCCGGGCCAGGGTGCGGGCGTCGAGGGGGTGCTTCATGCGGTTGGCGGCGATGATGACGCGCATGCCGAGGCCGGTCTCGCGGGAGGCGGCGTCCACGGCGTCGAGGATGATCTCGACGGCCGGGATCATCCCGCCGAGGAGAGGGGCGTAGGAGGTGGGATCCACCTGGATCTCCAGCCAGCCGCTGCCGTCGCGCACGTCTTCCTCCGCGGCCTCGCGGACCAGGCGGCGGATGTCGTCGGGCTCGCGGAGGCAGGACCGGGCGGCGTCGTAGAGCCGCTGGAAGCGGAACCAGCCGCGTTCGTCGGTGGCGCGGAGTTTCGGTGGCTCGGCGGAGGTGAGGGCGTCCGGGAGGCGGACGCCGTACTTGTCGGCGAGCTCCAGCAGCGTCGACGGGCGCATCGAGCCGGTGAAGTGCAGGTGGAGGTGGGCTTTCGGCAGAAGCGTGAGATCGCGTACGTGCTCCATTTGTTGATCCTGCCGTACTTGTCACCCGATCGGCAGCCCCATTCCCTGAACGGGTCCTTGCCCGAACGTAAATCCGGGGCCGTCGGAAACGCCTGAGCGGCGGCTCCCCCGCAGGGGAACCGCCGCTCAGGGTCTGGCTGCCGAACCGTCCGAGCCTCAGGCCTTGGCCTCCGCGAGGAGCTTCTGGATGCGGGAGACGCCCTCGACCAGGTCCTCGTCACCCAGGGCGTAGGAGAGGCGGAGGTAGCCGGGGGTGCCGAAGGCCTCCCCGGGGACGACCGCGACCTCGGCCTCGTCCAGGATCAGGGCCGCGAGCTCGACGGAGGTCTGCGGGCGCTTGCCGCGGATCTCCTTGCCGAGGACGTCCTTGACCGCGGGGTAGACGTAGAACGCGCCCTCGGGGGTCGGGCAGAAGACGCCCTCGATCTCGTTGAGCATCCGCACGATCGTCTGGCGGCGGCGGTCGAAGGCGGTGCGCATCTCGTGGACGGCGTCCAGGTTGCCGGAGACGGCGGCCAGCGCCGCGACCTGGGCCACGTTGGAGACGTTGGAGGTGGCGTGCGACTGGAGGTTGGTCGCGGCCTTGACCACGTCCTTCGGGCCGACGATCCAGCCCACCCGCCAGCCGGTCATCGCGTACGTCTTGGCGACGCCGTTGACCACGATGCACTTGTCGGCCAGCTCGGGAACGATCGCCGGGAGCGAGACGAACTTCGCGTCGCCGTAGACGAGGTGCTCGTAGATCTCGTCGGTCAGGACCCACAGGCCGTGCTCGACGGCCCAGCGGCCGATCGCCTCGGCGTCGGCCTCGGAGTAGACGGCGCCGGTCGGGTTCGACGGGGAGACGAAGAGGACGACCTTCGTGCGCTCGGTGCGGGCCGCTTCGAGCTGCTCGACGGAGACGCGGTAGCCGGTGGTCTCGTCGGCGACGACCTCGACCGGGACGCCGCCCGCGAGACGGATCGACTCGGGGTACGTGGTCCAGTACGGCGCCGGGACGATGACCTCGTCACCCGGGTCCAGGATGGCCGCGAACGCCTCGTAGATCGCCTGCTTGCCGCCGTTGGTCACCAGGACCTGGGACGCGTCGACCTCGTAGCCGGAGTCGCGCAGCGTCTTCGCGGCGATGGCGGCCTTCAGCTCGGGCAGACCGCCGGCCGGCGTGTAGCGGTGGTACTTGGGGTTGCGGCAGGCCTCGACCGCGGCGTCGACGATGTAGTCCGGGGTCGGGAAGTCGGGCTCGCCGGCTCCGAAGCCGATCACCGGACGCCCGGCGGCCTTGAGGGCCTTGGCCTTGGCGTCGACGGCGAGGGTGGCGGACTCGGAGATGGCACCGATACGGGCGGAGACGCGGCGCTCGGCGGAAGGCGTTTCAGAGGTCATGCGGCCAATCGTCCCAGACGCGAAACGAGCGCCGCACTCCGTTTCAGTTACCGGACGGAGGCTCTCCGGTCGGTGCTGTTCGACGTCAGGGCCCGGACCACGTACACTCAACCGTCGTTGGCCCTCGTCGGCCGCTGCAGAGCGTGAGCACACCGTGCACTCGCCTGGATGCGGTAGGTTGAGGGACGCAAAGGGTCGTAGCTCAATTGGTAGAGCACTGGTCTCCAAAACCAGCGGTTGGGGGTTCGAGTCCCTCCGGCCCTGCTCCACACTCCATCTCGGAAGTGTGTGCGCAGGTACGTACTTAGATGCAGTGCCGTGCGGCGCAACCGGGCGCGGCTACGGCCACGACCCGGATTCAGGTGAGAGACGTGACGGACGCCCTGGGCTCCATCGACATGCCTGACGCCGAGGATGACACTCGCGAGAAGAAGGCCCGCAAGGGCGGCAAGCGCGGTAAGAAGGGCCCTCTGGGTCGTCTCGCGCTGTTCTACCGCCAGATCGTCGCGGAACTCCGCAAGGTTGTTTGGCCCACTCGCAACCAGCTGACGACGTACACCTCTGTGGTGATCGTCTTCGTCGTCATCATGATCGGTCTGGTGACCGTGATTGACTATGGGTTCCAGGAAGCCATCAAGTTCGTCTTCGGCTGATCCCCGCGGAGGGCGGCGCCTTGATGGGTGCCGCCCGTTTTCGCATGTTCGACCACCTTTTGTATCCAGGAAGAAGCAGCCACCGTGTCTGACCCGAACCTGAACGTGAGCCCCGACTCCGTCGAGTCCGTCGAGGACGAGCTCGACATCGTCGAGGCTGCAGACGCTGTGGACCCGGACGAGGCCGAGCTCGCCGACGCCGAGGCGGGTGTCGCCGCCGAAGAGGCCGCGGTGCACGTCGAGGGCGAGGTCGACGCCGAAGCCGACTCCGAGGACGCTGACGACGACGCCACCGAAGAGGCCGACGACTCCGAGGATGCCGACGAGGACGAGGCCGACGAGGCTTCCGACGACGACGCCGTCGAGGCCGAGGCTGACGACGCGGAGGCCATCGATGCCGCCGACGTCGAGCCCGCCGAGCCCGTCGACCCCATCCAGGCCCTGCGCGAAGAGCTGCGCCTCCTGCCCGGCGAGTGGTACGTCATCCACACCTACGCCGGCTACGAGAAGCGCGTGAAGGCCAACCTGGAGCAGCGCGCCGTCTCGCTCAACGTCGAGGACTTCATCTACCAGGCCGAGGTGCCCGAGGAAGAGATCGTCCAGATCAAGAACGGCGAGCGCAAGAACGTCCGGCAGAACAAGCTGCCCGGTTACGTTCTCGTCCGCATGGATCTGACGAACGAGTCCTGGGGCGTCGTCCGCAACACCCCGGGCGTCACCGGCTTCGTGGGCAACGCGTACGACCCGTACCCGCTGACCCTGGACGAGATCGTCAAGATGCTCGCTCCGGAGCTGCAGGAGAAGGCCGCCAAGCTGGCCGCGGAAGAGGCCGGCCTGCCGGCGCCCGCAGTCAAGCGCGCCATCGAGGTCCTGGACTTCGAGGTCGGCGACTCGGTCACCGTCACCGACGGCCCGTTCGCGACGCTGCAGGCGACCATCAACGAGATCAACCCGGACTCGAAGAAGGTCAAGGGTCTCGTCGAGATCTTCGGCCGCGAGACCCCGGTCGAGCTCAGCTTCGACCAGATCCAGAAGAACTGATCCAGCTCGGATCAACGTCTCCTGACTCACGCTTCCGGACAGGTCAGATTGCCCCCTCGCGGGCGGTCTGACCTGCTCGGTTTTTAGCCTCGCACCGATACCCGTTATCGTGGTGCGGTATGCCTCCATCCGGATGACCGGATTGGCGGCGAAAAACTCTCACTAGGACCCGGAGAGAGCAATGCCTCCCAAGAAGAAGAAGGTCACGGGGCTTATCAAGCTCCAGATCAAGGCCGGCGCGGCCAACCCGGCACCGCCGGTCGGCCCCGCGCTCGGTCAGCACGGCGTCAACATCATGGAGTTCTGCAAGGCCTACAACGCCGCGACCGAGTCGCAGCGTGGCATGGTCGTGCCGGTGGAGATCACGGTCTACGACGACCGCTCCTTCACCTTCATCACCAAGACCCCGCCGGCCGCGCGTCTCATCCTGAAGAGCGCCGGCGTGGAGAAGGGCTCTGGCGAGCCGCACAAGACGAAGGTCGCGAAGCTTACGCGCGACCAGGTTCGCGAGATCGCCACGCTCAAGATGCCTGACCTGAACGCCAACGACATCGACGCGGCCGAGAAGATCATCGCCGGCACCGCGCGTTCGATGGGCATCACGGTCGAAGGCTGATTCAGCCACCCCAGCACCACAGTGGTAGGGCCAAGCGCTGGTCCGCACCACGACTCCACGCCTGATCACAACACAGGAGCAGAAGTGAAGCGCAGCAAGACTCTCCGCGCTGCGGACGCCAAGGTCGACCGGGAGAAGCAGTACGCCCCGCTCGAGGCCGTCCGTCTCGCCAAGGAGACCTCCGCGACCAAGTTCGACGGCACCGTCGAGGTCGCCTTCCGCCTGGGTGTAGACCCGCGCAAGGCCGACCAGATGGTCCGCGGCACCGTGAACCTCCCGCACGGCACCGGCAAGACCGCCCGGGTCCTGGTCTTCGCGACCGGTGACCGTGCTGCGGCCGCGGAAGCCGCCGGCGCCGACATTGTCGGCGACGACGAGCTCATCAACGAGATCGCCAAGGGCAACCGCCTCAACGAGTTCGACGCCGTTGTCGCCACGCCGGACCTCATGGGCAAGGTCGGCCGCCTCGGCCGCGTGCTCGGTCCCCGTGGCCTGATGCCGAACCCGAAGACCGGCACCGTCACGATGGACGTCGCGAAGGCTGTCACCGAGATCAAGGGTGGCAAGATCGAGTTCCGCGTCGACAAGCACTCGAACCTGCACTTCATCATCGGCAAGGTCTCCTTCTCCGATGAGCAGCTCGTCGAGAACTACGGCGCGGCCCTGGACGAGATCCTTCGTCTGAAGCCGTCCGCCGCGAAGGGCCGCTACATCAAGAAGGCCGCCCTCAGCACCACCATGGGTCCCGGCATCCTGCTGGACTCGAACCGCACCCGGAACCTCCTCGTCGAGGAAGACCCGGCCGCGGTCTGATCAGGCCTGAGCCTCACGGCTCCGAGCCCCCGGGCTCACTGATTGGCTGAACGGGCCCCACGCCCCCTCACCGGGCGCGTGGGGCCCTTTCGCGTCCGGGCTCTCCCAGGCGCCCCCGCGGGCGCGTACGGGGCCCGCGGGGCTCGTACGGGCCCTCGGATGACCGATTTGCTCGGCGGGGCACCCTTCACGTACTCTCGTCGAGAAGCCAAAGACCGCTGGTCGTTGCCGTGCCTGCAAGGGTGCGGTGGCCGAAGGATCCGCTAACCGCGGACGTCCTGCGCAGGTGTTCAAGGAAAGTTCCCGGAACTCGTTCCGGTTGAGCTACGCCCTGGCGCCTGCGCCGGGGCGTTTCGTGTTTATGCCCCTTCTGAGCGGTCCTCATCACCCGGAAGGAGGCCGACGCACTATGCCGACGCCCAACAAGGCTGCCGCGGTAGCCGAGCTCACGGACCAGTTCCGCGACTCGAACGCCGCCGTGCTGACCGAGTACCGGGGTCTCACCGTCGCGCAGCTCAAGACGCTGCGTCGCTCTCTCGGTGAGAACGCCCAGTACGCCGTGGTGAAGAACACGCTGACCAAGATTGCGGCCAACCAGGCCGGGATCACCGCGCTGGACGAGCACTTCGCTGGTCCCACCGCGGTCGCCTTCATCACCGGTGACCCGGTGGAGTCGGCGAAGAGCCTGCGTGACTTCGCCAAGGAAAACCCGAACCTCATCATCAAGGCGGGTGTCCTTGATGGTAAGGCGCTCACCGCCGATGAGATCAAGAAGCTTGCGGACCTCGAGTCCCGCGAGGTTCTGCTCAGCAAGCTGGCCGGCGCGTTCAAGGGCAAGCAGTCTCAGGCTGCCTCGCTCTTCCAGGCGCTGCCGTCGAAGTTCGTCCGCACTGCGGAAGCGCTTCGCGTCAAGCTCGCCGAGCAGGGCGGTGCCGAGTAATTCGGCTCGCGCACTGATCCGCGCCGCCTAGTGCGCGGGTCAAAGCGGGCCGTTACGCCCGCCTCTATATACATCCGGCACCTGCCGATTTAGTGGAAGGATCGCCCATCATGGCGAAGCTCAGCCAGGAAGACCTGCTCGCTCAGTTCGAGGAGCTCACCCTCATCGAGCTCTCCGAGTTCGTGAAGGCGTTCGAGGAGAAGTTCGACGTCACCGCCGCCGCGGCCGTCGCGGTTGCCGGCCCCGCCGGTGGCGGCGCTGCCCCCGAGGCCGTCGAGGAGCAGGACGAGTTCGACGTCATCCTCACCGGTGCCGGCGACAAGAAGATCCAGGTCATCAAGGTCGTCCGCGAGCTGACCTCCCTCGGCCTGAAGGAGGCCAAGGACCTCGTCGACGGCGCTCCGAAGCCCGTCCTCGAGAAGGTCGCCAAGGAGGCCGCTGACAAGGCCGCCGAGTCCCTCAAGGCTGCCGGCGCGGCTGTCGAGGTCAAGTAACACCTCTGAGGCCCCTCTGAGGCCTCAGCCAAGGGCGATCACCCGTAAGGGTGGTCGCCCTTTGGCGTACCCGGAGTGCCTGATTTGCCCCTGTCTCGTTGGGGAGTAGGGTGATCTTCGTTGCTCTGCGGCAGGGTCCTTCGATGATCCGCTCGGAGCAGGGGGCCTTGACGAACGGGACGCGGCGCGCAATTCTCAGATCCGTCGTGAGATCGGCAGGCCCGATCCGAGATCCGAGGCATGGATCGGGTCCACATCGGGCATGGATCGACTACGAAGAGGGCAGTACTGTTACGCGCTCTGTATGCGGAGCCGAGCGGGACGCAAGGTTGTTTAAACGACATGGGGAAGGCCTGTTGCCGGTTTCCGGAAACCTGGTCTGGACATCAGTGAGCCTAGTGGCTACACTGACCCTTTGCGCTGCCTGTTAGCTGCCCCCTGCCCGTCGCCAGGGGCATGCCCACGCATGAGCACACTTGATTGAACGGCCCTGAGCTGGTCCTTTTGACCAGATGGGGGGCGCTTGTCTTCTGTGTCAGCTGGGACCGGTACGCGCGTAGTGAGTCCGAGCCCTCGGAAGGACCCCCTCTTGGCCGCCTCGCGCAACGCCTCGACCAATACGAACAACGGTGCCAGCACCGCCCCGCTGCGCATCTCCTTTGCAAAGATCAAGGAGCCCCTCGAGGTTCCGAACCTCCTGGCGCTGCAGACCGAGAGCTTTGACTGGCTGCTCGGCAACGCCGCCTGGAAGTCTCGCGTCGAGTCGGCGCTTGAGAGCGGACAGGACGTTCCCACCAAGTCCGGTCTGGAAGAGATCTTCGAGGAGATCTCGCCGATCGAGGACTTCTCCGGGTCGATGTCGCTGACGTTCCGCGACCACCGTTTCGAGCCGGCGAAGAACTCGGTCGACGAGTGCAAGGACCGCGACTTCACGTACGCGGCGCCGCTTTTCGTCACTGCCGAGTTCACGAACAACGAGACCGGAGAGATCAAGTCTCAGACGGTCTTCATGGGCGATTTCCCGCTCATGACCAACAAGGGCACCTTCGTCATCAACGGCACCGAGCGTGTCGTCGTGTCGCAGCTCGTCCGTTCCCCCGGTGTCTACTTCGACTCCTCCATCGACAAGACGTCCGACAAGGACATCTTCGCCGCCAAGATCATCCCTTCCCGGGGTGCCTGGCTCGAGATGGAGATCGACAAGCGCGACATGGTCGGTGTTCGCATCGACCGCAAGCGCAAGCAGTCCGTCACCGTCCTCCTGAAGGCTCTCGGCTGGACCACTGAGCAGATCCTCGAGGAGTTCGGCGAGTACGAGTCCATGCGCGCCACCCTGGAGAAGGACCACACCCAGGGCCAGGACGACGCGCTGCTCGACATCTACCGCAAGCTGCGTCCGGGCGAACCGCCGACCCGCGAGGCCGCTCAGACGCTGCTCGAGAACCTCTACTTCAACCCGAAGCGCTACGACCTCGCGAAGGTCGGCCGCTACAAGGTGAACAAGAAGCTCGGCGCGGACGAGCCGCTGGACGCCGGCGTGCTCACCACCGACGACGTCATCGCGACCATCAAGTACCTGGTCAAGCTGCACGCCGGTGAGACCGAGACCGTCGGTGAGTCGGGTCGTTCGATCGTCGTCGAGACCGACGACATCGACCACTTCGGCAACCGTCGTCTGCGCAACGTCGGCGAGCTCATCCAGAACCAGGTCCGTACGGGTCTGGCTCGTATGGAGCGCGTCGTCCGCGAGCGGATGACGACCCAGGACGTCGAGGCGATCACGCCGCAGACCCTGATCAACATCCGGCCGGTCGTCGCCTCCATCAAGGAGTTCTTCGGCACCAGCCAGCTGTCGCAGTTCATGGACCAGAACAACCCGCTGTCGGGTCTCACCCACAAGCGCCGTCTGTCGGCGCTCGGCCCGGGTGGTCTGTCCCGTGAGCGGGCCGGCTTCGAGGTCCGAGACGTTCACCCGTCGCACTACGGCCGCATGTGCCCGATCGAGACCCCTGAAGGCCCGAACATCGGTCTGATCGGCTCGCTCGCGTCCTACGGCCGCGTCAACGCGTTCGGCTTCGTCGAGACCCCGTACCGCAAGGTCATCGAGGGTGTCGTCACCGACGAGGTCGACTACCTGACGGCCGACGAGGAAGACCGCTTCGTCATCGCCCAGGCCAACGCCGGCCTGTCCGACGACATGCGCTTCACCGAGAACCGCGTGCTGGTTCGTCGTCGTGGCGGCGAGATCGACTACATCGCCGGCGACGACGTCGACTACATGGACGTCTCCCCGCGCCAGATGGTGTCCGTCGCTACCGCGATGATCCCCTTCCTGGAGCACGACGACGCCAACCGTGCCCTCATGGGCGCGAACATGATGCGCCAGGCCGTTCCCCTCATCAAGGCGGAGGCGCCGCTCGTCGGCACCGGCATGGAGTACCGCTGTGCGGTCGACGCCGGTGACTCGATCCGTGCGGAGAAGGACGGTGTCGTCCAGGAGGTCTCGGCCGACTACATCACCGTCGCCAACGACGACGGCACGTACACCACGTACCGCGTCGCGAAGTTCTCCCGCTCGAACCAGGGCACCTCGGTCAACCAGAAGGTCATCGTCAACGAGGGTGACCGGATCATCGAGTCCCAGGTCCTCGCCGACGGTCCTGCGACCGAAGAGGGCGAAATGGCCCTCGGCAAGAACCTGCTCGTCGCGTTCATGCCCTGGGAAGGTCACAACTACGAGGACGCGATCATCCTGTCGCAGCGCCTCGTGCAGGACGACGTCCTCTCCTCGATCCACATCGAGGAGCACGAGGTCGACGCCCGTGACACGAAGCTGGGCCCCGAGGAGATCACCCGGGACATCCCGAACGTCTCCGAGGAGGTCCTGGCGGACCTCGACGAGCGCGGCATCATCCGCATCGGTGCGGACGTAGTCGCCGGCGACATCCTGGTCGGCAAGGTCACGCCCAAGGGCGAGACCGAGCTGACCCCGGAAGAGCGCCTGCTCCGCGCGATCTTCGGTGAGAAGGCCCGCGAGGTGCGCGACACCTCGCTCAAGGTTCCTCACGGTGAGATCGGCAAGGTCATCGGTGTCCGCGTCTTCGACCGCGAGGAGGGCGACGAGCTTCCCCCGGGCGTGAACCAGCTGGTCCGCGTCTACGTCGCCCAGAAGCGCAAGATCACCGACGGTGACAAGCTCGCCGGCCGCCACGGCAACAAGGGTGTCATCTCCAAGATCCTTCCGATCGAGGACATGCCCTTCCTTGAGGACGGCACGCCGGTCGACATCATCCTGAACCCGCTGGGTGTCCCGTCCCGAATGAACCCGGGACAGGTCCTGGAGATCCACCTCGGCTGGCTCGCCAGCCGCGGCTGGGACGTCTCCGGCCTCGCGGAGGAGTGGGCCGAGCGACTGAAGGTCATCGGCGCCGACCGCGTCGAGCCCGGCACCAACGTCGCCACCCCGGTGTTCGACGGTGCCCGTGAGGACGAGATCTCCGGCCTGTTCGAGCACACGATCCCGAACCGCGACGGGGACCGCCTGGTCCTCCCGTCCGGCAAGGCGCGTCTGTTCGACGGCCGCTCCGGCGAGCCGTTCCCGGAGCCGGTCTCGGTCGGCTACATGTACATCCTGAAGCTCCACCACCTGGTCGATGACAAGCTCCACGCTCGGTCGACCGGTCCGTACTCGATGATCACGCAGCAGCCGCTGGGTGGTAAGGCGCAGTTCGGTGGCCAGCGCTTCGGTGAGATGGAGGTGTGGGCGCTCGAGGCTTATGGCGCCGCTTACGCCCTCCAGGAGCTGCTGACCATCAAGTCCGATGACGTGACCGGCCGCGTGAAGGTCTACGAGGCCATCGTCAAGGGCGAGAACATCCCCGAGCCGGGCATTCCCGAGTCCTTCAAGGTGCTCATCAAGGAAATGCAGTCGCTCTGCCTCAACGTGGAGGTGCTGTCCTCGGACGGCATGTCCATCGAGATGCGCGACACCGACGAGGACGTCTTCCGCGCGGCGGAGGAGCTCGGTATCGACCTGTCCCGGCGTGAGCCGAGCAGCGTCGAAGAGGTCTGACGGGCCTGACGGGGGGCTCGCTCAAGAGCCCCCCGTCATCCCCGGGACCGTTCAGACCATGATTGAGACTCGACCCCGAAAGAGGGATTGACGCACAGTGCTCGACGTCAACTTCTTCGACGAGCTGCGGATCGGCCTTGCCACCGCGGACGACATCCGAACCTGGTCCCACGGCGAGGTCAAGAAGCCGGAGACCATCAACTACCGCACCCTCAAGCCCGAGAAGGACGGACTCTTCTGCGAGAAGATCTTCGGTCCGACCCGGGACTGGGAGTGCTACTGCGGCAAGTACAAGCGTGTCCGCTTCAAGGGCATCATCTGTGAGCGTTGTGGCGTCGAAGTCACGCGCGCCAAGGTGCGCCGCGAGCGGATGGGCCACATCGAGCTTGCCGCTCCCGTCACCCACATCTGGTACTTCAAGGGCGTTCCGTCGCGTCTTGGCTACCTGCTGGACCTCGCGCCGAAGGACCTCGAAAAGGTCATCTACTTCGCCGCGTACATGATCACGTTCGTGGACGACGAGCGCCGCACCCGCGACCTCCCGTCCCTGGAGGCGCACGTCTCCGTCGAGCGCCAGCAGATCGAGAACCGACGCGACTCGGACCTCGAAGGCCGTGCCAAGAAGCTCGAGACCGACCTGGCCGAGCTCGAGGCCGAGGGCGCGAAGGCCGACGTACGCCGCAAGGTGCGCGAAGGTGCCGAGCGCGAGATGAAGCAGCTCCGTGACCGCGCCCAGCGCGAGATCGACCGCCTCGACGAGGTGTGGGCCCGCTTCAAGAACCTCAAGGTCCAGGACCTCGAGGGCGACGAGCTGCTCTACCGCGAGCTGCGCGACCGCTTCGGTACGTACTTCGACGGCTGCATGGGCGCCGCGGCGCTCCAGAAGCGTCTGGAGTCCTTCGACCTCGACGAGGAGGCCGAGCGCCTCCGCGAGATCATCCGTACCGGCAAGGGCCAGAAGAAGACCCGTGCGCTGAAGCGCCTCAAGGTCGTCTCCGCGTTCCTGCAGACCAGCAACAAGCCCAAGGGCATGGTTCTGGACTGCGTGCCGGTGATCCCGCCGGACCTGCGTCCGATGGTGCAGCTGGACGGTGGCCGCTTCGCGACCTCCGACCTGAACGACCTGTACCGCCGCGTGATCAACCGCAACAACCGACTGAAGCGCCTTCTCGACCTCGGTGCCCCCGAGATCATCGTGAACAACGAGAAGCGCATGCTTCAGGAGGCCGTCGACGCCCTCTTCGACAACGGTCGTCGTGGTCGTCCGGTGACCGGTCCCGGTAACCGTCCCCTGAAGTCCCTCAGCGACATGCTGAAGGGCAAGCAGGGTCGATTCCGTCAGAACCTCCTCGGCAAGCGCGTGGACTACTCCGCGCGTTCCGTGATCGTCGTCGGTCCCCAGCTGAAGCTGCACCAGTGCGGTCTGCCCAAGGCCATGGCGCTGGAGCTCTTCAAGCCGTTCGTGATGAAGCGCCTGGTCGACCTGAACCACGCGCAGAACATCAAGTCGGCGAAGCGCATGGTCGAGCGCGGCCGCACGGTCGTCTACGACGTGCTCGAAGAGGTCATCGCCGAGCACCCGGTTCTGCTGAACCGTGCGCCCACGCTGCACCGCCTCGGCATCCAGGCCTTCGAGCCCCAGCTGGTCGAAGGCAAGGCCATCCAGATCCACCCGCTCGTCTGCACCGCGTTCAACGCGGACTTCGACGGTGACCAGATGGCCGTGCACCTGCCGCTTTCGGCAGAGGCGCAGGCCGAGGCCCGCATCCTGATGCTGTCCTCGAACAACATCCTGAAGCCGGCCGACGGTCGTCCCGTCACCATGCCGACCCAGGACATGGTGCTGGGTCTGTTCTTCCTCACCACCGACGGCGAGCTCCGTGACGTCAAGGGCGAGGGCCGTGCGTTCGGCTCGACCGCCGAGGCGACCATGGCGTTCGACAACGGCGAGCTGGCTCTCCAGTCGGCCGTGGACATCCGCTTCCCGGTGGGCACCATCCCGCCGCGCGGCTGGGTGGCCCCGATCGCCGAAGAGGGCGAGCAGGAGTTCCAGCCGGGCGACAGCTTCCGTCTGAAGACGACCCTGGGTCGCGCGCTCTTCAACGAGCTGCTGCCCGAGGACTACCCGTTCGTCGACTACTCGGTGGGCAAGAAGCAGCTCTCCGAGATCGTCAACGACCTGGCGGAGCGCTACCCCAAGGTGATCGTGGCGGCGACGCTCGACAACCTGAAGGCGGCCGGCTTCCACTGGGCGACCCGTTCGGGCGTCACCGTGGCCATCTCCGACGTCGTCGTGCCCGAGGCCAAGAAGGCCATCGTCAAGGGCTACGAGGAGCTGGACGAGAAGGTCCAGAAGCAGTACGAGCGCGGTCTGATCACCAAGGACGAGCGCACGCAGGAGCTCATCGCGATCTGGACCAAGGCGACCAACGAGGTTGCCGAGGCGATGAACGCGAACTTCCCCAAGACGAACCCCATCTTCATGATGGTTGACTCGGGTGCCCGAGGAAACATGATGCAGATGCGACAGATCGCCGGTATGCGTGGTCTGGTGTCGAACGCGAAGAACGAGACCATCCCGCGTCCGATCAAGGCGTCCTTCCGTGAGGGCCTCACCGTTCTGGAGTACTTCATCTCCACGCACGGTGCCCGTAAGGGTCTGGCGGACACCGCCCTGCGTACCGCCGACTCGGGTTACCTCACCCGTCGTCTGGTGGACGTCTCGCAGGACGTCATCATCCGCGAGGAGGACTGCGGCACCGAGCGCGGCCTGAAGCTGAAGATCGCCGTTCGCGGCGAGGACGGCGCGCTGCGCAAGGCCGACGACGTCGAGACCTCGATCTACGCCCGCATGCTGGCCGAAGACGTCGTCATCGACGGCAAGGTCATCGCGCCGGCCAACGTCGACCTCGGTGACGTGCTCATCGACGCCCTGGTCGCCAACGGCGTCGAGGAGGTCAAGACCCGCTCGGTCCTGACCTGTGAGTCCGCGGTCGGCACCTGTGCCTTCTGCTACGGACGCTCGCTCGCCACCGGCAAGCTGGTCGACATCGGTGAGGCGGTCGGCATCATCGCCGCCCAGTCCATCGGTGAGCCCGGTACCCAGCTGACGATGCGTACCTTCCACACCGGTGGTGTGGCCGGTGACGACATCACGCAGGGTCTGCCGCGTGTCGTCGAGCTCTTCGAGGCCCGTACCCCGAAGGGTGTCGCCCCGATCTCCGAGGCCGCCGGCCGCGTGCGGATCGAGGAGACCGAGAAGACGAAGAAGATCGTCATCACGCCCGACGACGGCAGCGAGGAGACGGCCTTCCCGATCTCCAAGCGCGCCAAGGTCATCGTCGGCGAGGGCGACCACGTCGAGGTCGGCCAGAAGCTGACCATGGGTGCCACCAACCCGCACGACGTGCTGCGCATCCTCGGCCAGCGTGCGGTCCAGGTCCACCTGGTCGGCGAAGTCCAGAAGGTCTACAACTCGCAGGGCGTGTCGATCCACGACAAGCACATCGAGATCATCATCCGGCAGATGCTGCGCCGCGTGACGATCATCGAGTCCGGCGACGCGGAGCTCCTGCCGGGCGAGCTCGTCGAGCGGTCGAAGTTCGAGACCGAGAACCGTCGTGTGGTCACCGAGGGCGGTCACCCCGCCTCCGGCCGTCCGCAGCTGATGGGTATCACCAAGGCCTCGCTCGCGACCGAGTCCTGGCTGTCGGCGGCGTCCTTCCAGGAGACGACCAGGGTTCTGACGGACGCGGCGATCAACGCCAAGTCCGACTCCCTGATCGGCCTCAAGGAGAACGTCATCATCGGCAAGCTCATCCCGGCCGGTACGGGCCTCGCCCGCTACCGCAACATCCGGGTCGAGCCGACCGAGGAAGCCAAGGCCGCGATGTACTCGGCCGTCGGCTACGACGACATCGACTACTCGCCCTTCGGCACCGGCTCCGGCCAGGCCGTCCCGCTGGAGGACTACGACTACGGCCCGTACAACGGTTGAGGTCGCTAGACAGTAGGCAGTACGAAGAAGCCCCCCGCCGCTCCGAGAGGAGAGGCGGGGGGCTTCTTCGCGTCCGGGGTCGGGCCCGTCCGGCGTCAGTCCCCGGTGCGGCGGCGGCGCAGGCCCCTCACGGTGACCGAGGCCAGGGCCAGGAGGGCGAGGGTGGCACCGGCCAGGCCGGGGGTGAGGCCCCGGGGGGTGAAGGCGCAGGAGACCTTGTCCGTGCCCTGCGGGATGTCCAGGGAGACCAGGCCGTGGAAGCTCTTCACCGGGGCCGAGCAGTGCCAGCCGGGGACGGCGGTCATCGCGAAGACGGCGGTGCCGGAGGCACCCTCCGGGAGGGTGGCCTCGATGGTGTGGCCGCCCGCGGTGACCCGGGTGGCGCCCGTGACGGTGAGGCGGCCGACCGTCGTGGCGAGCGCGGCCCGGTCCAGGCAGCCGACGGGGTGCGGGCCGGCCGTGCCGCCCCGGGTACGGGTCCGCACGGTGACGTCGACCCGGCCGGAGGCGGGGACCTCGCCGAGACGGACGACCCCGGCCATCCGGTCCTCCAGGGGCTTCTCGGTGCCTCCGAAGGCGAACGTGCCGTACAGCCGGGGCGAGTACCAGAAGGCCTCGGAGCCGGGGGCGCACTCGGCGGTGTACCGCTGCTTCGCGGCGGTGCCGCCGCGGCTGACGGGCGGGACCCGGTAGACGGTGGCGCCGAGCACCTCTTCCTGGCGCGCGAAGACGCTGGCCGGGGGGTTGGGGGAGGCGTACGGGGCGCTGCGCACGGTGACCAGGGGCGGGGCGGGGAAGGTGCGGGCCGTCCAGCTGTTCTTCTCGGGACCCGGTTCGGCCCGGGCGCCGATCGAGAAGATCGCGTCCAGGACGGGGTTGTCGGCGCCGAAGAAGGTCCGGCCGTCGTTCTTGTAGCCGTAGCCGAGGGGCTCGAGGGCCTGGTACGCGGCCTCGGGCAGGTAGCTGCTGTAGTACTGCGGGCCTTCCGCGTGGAGGGCGAGGGCGTCGTTGTACGAGGTCTGCGGGGTGCCCGAGTCGGTGCGGTACGCGGGCCAGCCTTCGACCGAGCGGACTGCGTCGTAGTGGTTCGTGATCGACGCGCCGGAGGTGGCGATCGGCTTCGCCCAGCGTTCGCGGGCGCGGCGCGCGTCCGCGTTGACCGCGGCGGCGGTGGATTCGGCGAAGACGACGCCGGCCATGAGGAGCGCGGCCACGGGGACCAGTACCCGGTGCTTCTCGCCCAGCGCCAGTAGGACCAGGGCGAGGAGGGACACCGCGCCGCCGCCCAGGACGGCCGGCCAGGTGGCGCCGCCGAAATCGTCCGTGTGGCGCAGTGCGAAGGCGGCGCCGACCAGCAGGGCGGCGGCGAGCGCCAGGTGCGGCGGGCGCGGCCGGTGGGCCAGGGAGAGCCAGGCGATGACCACCAGCATTCCGCTGAAGACGAAGGTCTCGCGGTACGGGTTGCCGTTGGGCACCGCCAGCCCGTGCCACACGTACTGGGTGGGCGGGAACTGGAACGAGAGGACGACGAGCAGGGCCGCCGCCGCCCACACCAGGCGGGTCCTGCGCGCGACGGCCGAGTTGAGGAGGAAGGACCCGGCGAGGATCAGGCCGAGCGAGGCCACGTACAGCCGGGGCCGGCCGCCCCACAGGTGGGTGCCGGGGAGCATGCCCGTCAGGAAGACCTCGATCCGGACGGGGTCGAAGGCGGCCGCCTCGGTGGGCCGGGCGGCCCCGCTGGAGAGGAACGCCGGCAGGAGGAGGGGCAGGGTGAGCAGGATGCCCGTCGCGGCGGCCGTCCCGGCCCGCCACACGGCGCGCAGCCGCTGGACTCCGGTGAGGTCGAGTACGGCCAGGCGGACGGCGAGCAGCACGCAGGCGGCCATCGTCGCCATCATCGCGGTGTAGAAGTTCCCGAACCAGGCGAGTGCGACCAGCAGCGCCACGCCCGGCCAGCGGCGCCCCTCCAGGCACCACTCGACGGCGATGCCCAGGAGCGGGAGCGCGACCAGGCCCCACATCCACATCGGGATGTACGAGGCGTCGCTGAGCGCCCAGCCGCACAGCCCGTAGACGGCGCCGAGCACGCCCCGCTGCCACCACGGGCCGGGGTGGACCTTGCCGAGGTAGACGGTCATCAGGGCGGCGGCGGTGCCCATGGTGAGCGGGGTGATCGCGAAGACGGCGAGGTCCACGTGTGCGCGGGGGACGAGGACGGCCAGCCAGGAGAAGGGGTTGCCGAGGTAGGTGTGGTAGTCGGACAGGAACTGCTGTCCGAAGCCGCCGCGCCAGCTGAAGAGCAGGTCGCCGGCGGCCTGGCCGTGGACCAGGTCCCACAGGGCGCGGTGGAAGGGGACGTACTGGTTGGCCTGGTCGTTGACGGCCCGGCCGGTGGTGCCGAAGGGGAAGGTGCCCCGGGCAGCCCAGGACGCGCAGAAGGCGCCCGAGGCGATGAGGAACGCGAGGACCGGGCCGTGGAAGCGGGTGGCGCGACGCGGGGCGGGCCGGTCCTGATCCGGGGGTGGACTGCTCTGCGTCGCGGGCTCGACGGCCAAGGTCCCCAAGGGTGTGCTCCCTGCTGGTCGACTGTCCGACTGGTGGTGGTACGTCCGGTGCAGCGTCCATGGTGTGGCCCAGCGGTCCGCCCCACGGCGCCGGACGGCGGGCCCGGCGCGCGCGGGTCCGTCGGGCGCGCCCGCCCTACGGGTGCGGGGTGTCCGGCCGTCGGCGTCGTACGGCCACTCGCCACGGAGCCGCCGGGGCCCTGCGGCCCGTACGCCGGGCGGTGTCATCAGCGGGTGACGGGCCGGCGGCGGTGGGGGCGCGGGGGCGGCCCGGGGCAGGACGGGGACGCCGGGGGTGAGGACCGGGGCGGGCGGCGGGGTGGCCGTCGTCGGGGTGGTCCGGACGGGTGTGCGCAGGGTGTGCTCGCAGGCTCCGGACGCGTGGGTTCCTCCTTTCGGTGGAGAGCGGGGGTCGCGGTTGCCGAACGGGACGCGGTTGCGCATCGTGCGGCCGACCGGCTCCGGGGAAATCCCGTGGCACGCCGGTCGGGCCGCCGGGGATCACGCTGGCCGCGGGGGCGGACCCGGGCGGGCGGGCCGGCGAGTGCGGCGAGCTGACGCCCATGCTCCTGGCGGCGATGCGCCCGACCCGGAGGCGGTGAGGGCCCTGCTCGGAGCAGGAGCTGTACGAGCCGCTCTTCCTGGCCCTTCGTGCCGCACGGACCGGGGCCTGACAGGGCCTACCCCGAGGCCTGAAGCGGGGGCCCGGTCCCACGGCCACCGCCCCGGTACGGTGCGTGCGCGCGAGGGGCGGCGGCCTCCCGCGTAGCACACGCGCACCACGACCGCACGTCGGAGGGACCGCATTCGGGCCTCGGCCTTGTGGCGACTGGTCAAAGAGGCCTTCGGGCTCCGGGGGCGGAGGCTTTTGTTTTGACCGGAGTGGATGCGGTGGGTACGCTCAGACCTTGTGCCTGGGGTGTGCCTGGGCTCCTGTGCGTGTCCATCAACCGCACTTGAGCCGTATCAGCCACCGCGATTCATGCGTTTCCACGCTTGCGTGGAGGTCCGCCGGATCCGACACACCCGACCGCGTGGGTCGGCAAATGTTCCAGGTTAGCTTCACTACACGGCACACAGAAACCGGAGAAGTAGTGCCTACGATCCAGCAGCTGGTCCGTAAGGGCCGGCAGGACAAGGTCGAGAAGACAAAGACCCCCGCGCTTGAGGCTTCGCCCCAGCGTCGTGGCGTCTGCACGCGAGTGTTCACGACCACCCCGAAGAAGCCGAACTCGGCGCTGCGTAAGGTCGCGCGTGTGCGTCTGACCTCTGGCATCGAGGTCACCGCTTACATTCCGGGTGAGGGACACAACCTGCAGGAGCACTCCATCGTGCTCGTGCGTGGTGGCCGTGTGAAGGACCTGCCGGGTGTTCGTTACAAGATCATCCGCGGTGCGCTTGACACCCAGGCTGTCAAGAACCGCAAGCAGGCCCGCAGCCGCTACGGCGCCAAGAAGGAGAAGTAAAAAATGCCTCGTAAGGGCCCCGCCCCGAAGCGCCCGGTCATCATCGACCCGGTCTACGCATCTCCTCTGGTGACGTCGCTCATCAACAAGATCCTCCTGAACGGCAAGCGCTCCACCGCCGAGCGCATCGTTTACGGCGCCATGGAAGGCCTCCGCGAGAAGACCGGCAACGACCCGGTCATCACGCTGAAGCGCGCGCTGGAGAACGTCAAGCCGTCGCTTGAGGTCAAGTCCCGCCGTGTCGGTGGCGCCACCTACCAGGTGCCGATCGAGGTCAAGCCGGGTCGTCAGTCGACCCTCGCGCTGCGCTGGCTCGTGGGTTACTCCCGCGCCCGCCGCGAGAAGACGATGACCGAGCGCCTCATGAACGAGCTGCTCGACGCCTCCAACGGTCTTGGCGCTGCCGTCAAGAAGCGCGAGGACACGCACAAGATGGCCGAGTCCAACAAGGCCTTCGCGCACTACCGCTGGTAGTCCCAACCCACATCGAGACCGAGAGAAGACTGAGCCGATATGGCTACCACTTCGCTTGACCTGGCCAAGGTGCGCAACATCGGCATCATGGCTCACATCGACGCGGGCAAGACGACCACCACCGAGCGCATCCTGTTCTACACCGGTGTGTCGTACAAGATCGGTGAAGTCCACGACGGCGCTGCCACGATGGACTGGATGGAGCAGGAGCAGGAGCGCGGCATCACGATCACGTCTGCCGCGACGACCTGCCACTGGCCGCTCGAAGACGTCGACCACACCATCAACATCATCGACACCCCGGGTCACGTGGACTTCACGGTCGAGGTGGAGCGTTCGCTCCGCGTCCTCGACGGTGCCGTCACCGTGTTCGACGGTGTCGCCGGTGTGGAGCCGCAGTCCGAGACCGTTTGGCGTCAGGCGGACCGCTACGGCGTCCCGCGCATCTGCTTCGTCAACAAGCTGGACCGCACCGGCGCCGAGTTCCACCGCTGTGTCGACATGATCAAGGACCGCCTCGGTGCGGTTCCGATCGTCATGCAGCTCCCCATCGGTGCCGAGATGGACTTCCAGGGCGTTGTCGACCTGGTCACCATGAAGGCGTTCGTCTGGTCCGCCGAGGCGACCAAGGGCGAGATGTACGACATCGTCGACATCCCGGACACCCACAAGGAAGCCGCTGAAGAGTGGCACGCCAAGCTGGTCGAGACGGTCGCCGAGAACGACGACCAGATCATGGAGCTGTTCCTCGAGGGCGTCGAGCCCACCGTCGAGCAGCTGCACGCCGCTGTGCGTCGCATCATCATCGGCTCCAAGGGCGACAAGGGTGCCACCGTCACCGCGGTGTTCTGTGGCACGGCGTTCAAGAACAAGGGTGTTCAGCCCCTGCTCGACGCCGTCGTCCGCTACCTCCCGTCGCCCCTGGACATCGAGGCCATCGAAGGCCACGACGTCCGGGACGCCGAGGTCGTCGTGAAGCGCAAGCCGTCTGACGAGGAGCCCCTCGCGGCGCTCGCGTTCAAGATCATGCGCGACCCGCACCTCGGCAAGCTCACCTTCGTCCGGGTTTACTCGGGCCGCCTGGAGGCCGGCACTGCGGTGCTGAACTCCGTCAAGGGCAAGAAGGAGCGCATCGGCAAGATCTACCGCATGCACGCCAACAAGCGTGAAGAGATCGAAGCGGTGGGCGCCGGTGACATCGTCGCCGTCATGGGCCTGAAGCAGACCACCACCGGTGAGACGCTGTGTGACGACAAGAACCCGGTCATCCTGGAGTCCATGGACTTCCCGGCCCCGGTCATTCAGGTCGCCATCGAGCCCAAGTCCAAGGGTGACCAGGAGAAGCTGGGTGTCGCCATCCAGTCTCTCGCGGAGGAGGACCCCTCCTTCCACGTTCACTCGGACGAAGAGACCGGCCAGACCATCCTCGGCGGTATGGGCGAGCTGCACCTCGAGGTGCTGGTCGACCGTATGAAGCGCGAGTTCAAGGTCGAGGCCAACGTCGGCAAGCCGCAGGTCGCTTACCGCGAGACGATCCGCCAGACGGTGGAGCGTCACGACTACACCCACAAGAAGCAGACCGGTGGTACCGGTCAGTTCGCCAAGGTGCAGATCGCGATCGAGCCGATCCTCGAGGCCGACGGTCCGGCGTACGAGTTCGTGAACAAGGTCACCGGTGGCCGCATCCCGAGGGAGTACATCCCCTCGGTCGACGCGGGTGCGCAGGAAGCCATGAAGTTCGGCATCCTCGCCGGCTACGAGATGACCGGCGTCCGCGTCATTCTTCTCGACGGTGGCTACCACGAGGTCGACTCCTCCGAGCTCGCCTTCAAGATCGCCGGTTCGCAGGCGTTCAAGGAGGCCGCGCGCAAGGCTTCTCCCGTGCTCCTCGAGCCGATGATGGCCGTCGAGGTCACCACGCCGGAGGAGTCCATGGGTGACGTCATCGGTGACATCAACTCCCGTCGTGGCCAGATCCAGGCCATGGAGGAGCGTCACGGTGCTCGCCTCGTGAAGGGCCTCGTGCCCCTCTCGGAGATGTTCGGCTACGTCGGAGACCTCCGCAGCAAGACCTCGGGTCGCGCCAGCTACTCGATGCAGTTCGACTCCTACGCCGAGGTTCCCCGGAACGTCGCCGAGGAGATCATCGCGAAGGCCAAGGGCGAGTAACTCTTCCGAGTACACGCTTTAGGCTTGTCACCGGAGCCCCAGGGGCAACAGGAGCAACCCTCCCGTTGCCCCGGGGTACCGGCTATCCAGCAAAGATCACCTGGCGCCGATGAGCAAGGCGTACAGAACCACTCTCCAGGAGGACCCCGTGGCGAAGGCGAAGTTCGAGCGGACTAAGCCGCACGTCAACATCGGCACCATCGGTCACATTGACCACGGTAAGACGACCCTCACGGCCGCCATTACCAAGGTGCTGCACGACGCGTACCCGGACCTGAACGAGGCCTCGGCCTTCGACCAGATCGACAAGGCTCCCGAAGAGCGCCAGCGCGGTATCACCATCTCCATCGCGCACGTCGAGTACCAGACCGAGGCGCGTCACTACGCCCACGTCGACTGCCCGGGTCACGCGGACTACATCAAGAACATGATCACCGGTGCCGCGCAGATGGACGGCGCGATCCTCGTGGTCGCCGCCACCGACGGCCCGATGCCGCAGACCAAGGAGCACGTGCTCCTGGCCCGCCAGGTCGGCGTTCCGTACATCGTCGTCGCCCTGAACAAGGCCGACATGGTGGACGACGAGGAGATCCTGGAGCTCGTCGAGCTCGAGGTTCGTGAGCTCCTCTCCGACTACGACTTCCCGGGCGACGACCTTCCGGTCGTCCGCGTCTCCGCGCTGAAGGCGCTCGAGGGCGACAAGGAGTGGGGCGAGAAGCTTCTCGGCCTCATGGCTGCCGTCGACGAGGCGATCCCGACCCCGCCGCGTGACACCGAGCTGCCGTTCCTCATGCCCGTCGAGGACGTCTTCACGATCACCGGTCGCGGTACCGTCGTCACCGGCCGTATCGAGCGTGGTGTCCTGAAGGTCAACGAGACCGTCGACATCATCGGTATCAAGGAGACCAAGACCACCACCACGGTCACCGGTATCGAGATGTTCCGCAAGCTGCTCGACGAGGGCCAGGCGGGCGAGAACGTCGGTCTGCTCCTCCGTGGCATCAAGCGCGAGGACGTCGAGCGCGGCCAGGTCATCATCAAGCCCGGTTCGGTCACGCCGCACACCGAGTTCGAGGCCCAGTCGTACATCCTGTCGAAGGACGAGGGTGGCCGTCACACCCCGTTCTTCAACAACTACCGTCCCCAGTTCTACTTCCGTACCACGGACGTCACGGGTGTCGTCACCCTGCCGGCCGGCACGGAGATGGTCATGCCGGGCGACAACACCGAGATGACGGTCACGCTGATTCAGCCGGTCGCCATGGAGGAGGGCCTGAAGTTCGCCATCCGTGAGGGTGGTCGTACCGTGGGCGCCGGCCAGGTCACCAAGATCACGAAGTAATTCGTGTTCTGACCTGGTAGCCCGTGCGAGCGGGCACCATGTTTGACAGGAGGGCCCCTTCCCCGTCGTTCACGCGACGGGGGGAGGGGCCCTTCCTCGTACGGGCCCGCGTGCCGGTGCCGCGTGCCGGTGCCGCGTGCCGCGGGCGGGTACGCGAAGAGGGCCGCACCCCCGGGGGTGCGGCCCTCTTCCTTGCGTCGCTCCGTGCGCGGCGGTCACTTCACCCGCAGGGACTCCGTGAACTCGATGCAGGCGGCGTAGTCCGGCAGGAGGCCGGACGCGATGGCGTCGGCCAGCGAGGGGGCCGCGTCGTCGCGGGCCGACAGCAGCGGGACGTCCGCCGGCCAGTCGATGCCCAGGTCGGGGTCGAGCGGGTGGACCGAGTGCTCGCCCGTCGGGTTGTACGTCTCCGAGCAGACGTAGGACAGCGTGGCGTCGTCCGTCAGTGCGCAGAAGCCGTGGCCCATGCCCTCGGGGATGTAGACGGCGCGGCGGTCGACGTCGTCCAGCCGGACGCCCTCCCAGCGGCCGAAGGTCGGGGAGCCGACCCGGATGTCCACGATGATGTCGAGCACGGCGCCGCGCACGCAGGTGACGTACTTGGCCTGGCCGCGCGGGACGTCGGCGAAGTGGATGCCGCGCACCACGCCGCGCTGGGAGACCGAGAGGTTGGCCTGCGCCAGGTTCAGCGGGTGCCCGACGACCTCGGCGAGGTGGTCGAAGCGGTACCACTCCATGAACATGCCGCGCGGGTCACCGTGCTGCTGGGGGGTTACCTCGAACACGCCCTCGATGGAGAGTTCGCGGAACTTCATCGCGCGGCCTCCTCTTCGAGCAGACCGATCAGGTAGTCGCCGTAACCGCTCTTGACGAGCGGCTCGGCCAGCGCGCGCAGCTGCGCGGAGTCGATGAGACCCGCCCGCCAGGCGGCTTCCTCGATGCAGCCGATCTTGAAGCCCTGTCGCTCCTCGATCACGCGCACGAACTCCGAGGCCTGCACCATCGAGACGAAGGTGCCGGTGTCCAGCCAGGCGGTACCGCGGTCGAGGATGGTGACATTCAGCTCACCGGCCTGGAGGTACGCGTCGTTGACGGCCGTGATCTCCAGCTCCCCGCGGGCGCTGGGCTTCAGGCCTCGGGCGATCTCCACGACCTGGTTGTCGTAGAAGTACAGACCGGGCACGGCGTAACGGGACTTGGGGTGGGTCGGCTTCTCCTCGATGGAGATGGCCTGGCCGTTCCCGTCGAACTCGACCACGCCGTACGCCGTCGGGTCCGCCACCGGGTACGCGAAGACCCGGCCGCCCTTGGCGTCGGTGTGCTGCGCCAGGCGGGTGCCGAGGCCACTGCCGTGGAAGATGTTGTCGCCGAGGATCAGGGCGACGGAGTCGTCGCCGATGAAGTCGGCGCCGAGCACGAAGGCCTGGGCGATGCCCTCGGGGCGCTCCTGGACGGCGTACTCCAGCCGGATGCCGAACTGCGAGCCGTCGCCGAGCAGGCGCTCGAACTGGTCGCGGTCGTCCGGGGTGGTGATGACGAGGATCTCGCTGATCCCCGCCATGACCAGCGTCGAGAGCGGGTAGTAGATCATCGGCTTGTCGAAGACGGGCAGCAGCTGCTTCGACACTGCCCGCGTCAGCGGCCAGAGTCGGGATCCGGTGCCGCCGGCCAAGAGAATTCCACGCATGGGCACAACCCTATGCGAGACCGGTGGAGGCGCGCCGTCCGGGCCCGGCGGGGAGCGGGCGGACGGCCGTGGTGGAGTAGGCGAGCGGCTAGACTGTTTGTATTATGCGCATCCTTGTGACCGGCGGCGCCGGCTTCATCGGTTCAGAATTCGTCCGCCAGCAGCTCGGTTCGGACCCCACGGCCCAGATCACCGTCTTCGACAAGCTGACGTATTCCGGCGTCGAAGCCAACCTCGCCCCGGTCGCCGGCCATGCCGGCTACTCCTTCGTCAAGGGCGACATCTGCGACGCGGAGGCCGTCGACCAGGTGATGCCCGGTCACGACGTCGTCGTGCACTTCGCGGCCGAGTCCCACGTGGACCGCTCGATCGCCGGCGCGGGCCCCTTCGTGATGACCAACGTGGTGGGTACCCAGGTCCTCCTGGACGCCGCCCGCAAGCACGGCGTCGGCCGCTTCGTCCACATCTCCACCGACGAGGTCTACGGCTCGATCAGCGAGGGCTCCTGGACCGAGGAGTGGCCGCTGGTGCCCAACTCCCCGTACTCCGCCTCCAAGGCCTCCTCCGACCTGCTCGCGCTGGCCTACGCCCGCACGCACGGCATGGACGTCGTGGTCACGCGCTGCTCCAACAACTACGGGCACTACCAGTTCCCGGAGAAGGTCATCCCGCTGTTCGTCTCGAACCTGATGGACGGCAAGAAGGTCCCGCTGTACGGCAACGGCGGCAACGTGCGCGACTGGCTGCACGTCTCCGACCACTGCCGCGGCATCGACCTGGCCATGCGCAAGGGCCGCGGCGGCGAGGTCTACAACATCGGCGGCGGCGTCGAGCTCACCAACAAGGAGCTCACCGGCGTCCTGCTGGAGTCCGCCGGGCTGGGCTGGGAGATGGTCGAGCGCGTCGAGGACCGCAAGGGCCACGACCTGCGCTACTCCATCGACATCAGCAAGATCGGCTCGGAGCTCGGCTACGCCCCGCAGGTCACCTTCGAGGAGGGCATCGCGTCCACCATCGACTGGTACCGCGAGAACCGCGCCTGGTGGGAGCCCCTGAAGGCCAAGGCAGCGCTGCAGAAGTGACCGCCGCGGAAGCAACGGAAGCAACAGACAGCACCGCCGGCGCCCGCTGGCTCGTCACCGGCGCCGCCGGCATGCTCGGCCAGGACGTCCTGGCCGTCCTCAAGGACGCCGGCATCGAGGCCGTCGGCCTGCGCCGCGCCGACCTCGACATCACCGACCCGGCCGCCGTCCGGGCCGCCGTCGAGGGCGCGGCCGTGGTCGTGAACTGCGCCGCCTGGACCGACGTCGACGGTGCCGAGACCTCCGAAGAGGCCGCCACCGCCGTCAACGGCACCGGCGTGCGCGTCCTGGCCGAGGCCTGTGCCGCGGCCGGCGCCCGCCTGCTGCACGTGTCCACCGACTACGTGCTGCCCGGCGACGCCGAGCAGCCGTACGCCGAGGACGCCGCGACCGGCCCGGTCAACGCGTACGGCCGCTCGAAGCTGGTCGGCGAGCAGGCCGTGGCCGAACTGCTGCCGCAGCACGGCTACGTGGTCCGCACCGCCTGGCTGTACGGCGAGCACGGCCCGAACTTCGTCGCCACCATGCTCAAGCTGGCCGCCCAGCGGGACACCCTCGACGTGGTCGACGACCAGCACGGCCAGCCCACCTGGTCCTACGCGCTGGCCCGCCGCCTCGTCGAGCTCGGGCAGGCCGCCCTCGCGGGCCGCGCCCCCGGCGGCGTCTACCACGGCACCGCGAGCGGCCGGACCACCTGGTTCGGGCTGGCCCGCGAGACCTACCGGCTGAGCGGACTGGACCCCGAGCGGATCCGTCCCACCGACTCCTCCGCGTTCGTACGGCCCGCCGTCCGCCCGGCGTTCAGCGTGCTCGCGCACGACCGCTGGGCCGAGGCCGGCCTGTCCCCGCTCGCCGACTGGAGCGAGCAGCTGGCAGCGGCCCTGGCCCTGCCCGCCTTCGCCGCGCCCGAGGGCGCGGACAGGAACGGCCACGCGGGATGAGTCCCCTGCTGAGCAAGATCAGCGCGGCCCTGCCGCCGGGCACCGTCGCGGTGGCCGGCGGCACCGTCGTGCTCGGGGCGGCTTCGTACGTCCACCTCGGCGTGGCCGGCCACAGCC
Source organism: Streptomyces sp. GQ60 (assembly GCF_059758875.1). Classification (NCBI taxonomy): domain Bacteria; kingdom Bacillati; phylum Actinomycetota; class Actinomycetes; order Kitasatosporales; family Streptomycetaceae; genus Streptomyces; species Streptomyces sp. GQ60. The sequence continues at coordinate 202,125 of NZ_JCAXEG010000001.1, forward strand.
TGTCCACGGAAGCCATGGCGAACGTCTCGGTGCTGTGGACGATCGTGATGGCGATCGGGCTCGGCATCTTCTTCCCCATCGAGCAGGAACTCACCCGGATCGTCGCCGCCCGCGCGGTCGACGGCCACGGCGCGGGCCCCGTCCTGCGCCGGGCCACCCTGCTCACCGCGGCGATCCTCGGGGCGACCCTGCTCGTGCTCGCGGCGGCCGCGGGCCCCATCGCGGACGTGCTCTTCCACGGGGACCGGTCCCTGGTGGCGGCCCTCGGCGGCGCCTTCACCGGCATGGCCGTCTGCTACCTCACCCGCGGGGTGCTGGCCGGCCTCGGCCGGTTCGGCGCGTACGGCACCCAGCTCGCCGTCGACGGCGGGCTGCGGATCGTGCTCGCCTTCGGCTGCGCCGTGGCCGTACCGGACTCCGCGCTCGCCTTCAGCCTCGTACTGGCGCTGGCGCCGGTCATCGCCGCCGTGGTCACGCTGCCCGCGCTGCTGCGCGTCGTCGAACCCGGCGAGCAGATCGCCTGGCGCGAACTGACGTCCGGGCTGGGCCTGCTGATCTGCTCGACCCTGCTGTCCCAAGTCGTGGTCAACGCCTCCGTGATGAGCACCAAGCTGCTCGCGCCCACGGACAGCGTGCTGATCGCGGCCCTGTTGAACGCCCTGGTCCTGGCCCGGGTACCGCTCTTCGTCTTCGGCTCGCTGCAGGCCTCGCTGCTCAACGGGCTCAGCGCCGCCTTCCAGGGCGGCGACCGGGCCGCCTTCTCGGCGATGCTGCGCCGGATCGGCATGGTCGTCGGAGCGCTCGGCCTGCTCGGCGGCATCCCCGCCACCGTGCTGGGCCCCTGGCTGATCGGCGTCCTCTTCGGAGCCCAGCCCGCCCTGGGCCGCTTCGACTTCTTCCTGTTGTCCGCCGGCACCGTGGCGTACATGTTCGCGATGGTGCTCGGTCAGGCGCTGATGGTATTCAAGCGGCACAACCTGCAGCTGCTCTGCTGGGCCATCGGTACCGCCGTGCTCGTGTGCGTCACCTTCGCCCCCGGCGACGTGGCTCTCCGTGTGATCCTGGCCTATGCCCTCGGCTCCGTCGCCACCGTCCTCGCTATGCTGGCAGCGCTGAGACTGAAGTTCCCGGAAGCCGTTCCGGGAGCCGGCGACAGCCCCGGGCAGACGGACGTCGCGAGCCCGCTGGGCGCCGGCGCAGCCGGGAAGTGACCGTGCCCGCCTCCGAAGTCCCACAGATCCCCGAGCACTCGCATGTGCCACATTCCGCTGGAGCTACCGTGTCCCAATACGACGATGTCTGGCTGGTCATACCGGCCTATAACGAGGGCCAGGTGATCGCCGATGTCGTCGAGGGAGCGCGCAAGACCTTTCCGAACATAGTCGTCGTCGACGACGGCAGTTCGGACGACTCCGCGAAGCACATCGCCTCCACCGGCGCCCACCTCGTGCAGCACCCGGTCAACCTCGGCCAGGGCGCAGCCCTGCAGACCGGTCTGAAGTACGCCCTCTCCCAGCCGGGAGCCCGCTACTTCGCCACCTTCGACGCCGACGGCCAGCACCAGACCCACGACGTCGAGAAGATGGTCGCCGTCCTGCGCTCCGACGAGGCCGACGTGGTGCTCGGCTCCCGCTTCATCGAGCAGAACGGCCAAGTGCCGTGGATCAAGCGGGTCGTGCTGCGCACGGCCGCGGCCGTCAGCCCGACCGCCCGCAAGCTCAACCTCACCGACGCGCACAACGGCCTGCGCGTCCTGGGCCGCGCGGCGGCGGAGAAGCTGCAGATCACCCACAACGGCATGGCCCACGCCTCCGAGATCGTCGGCTACCTGGCCGGCTCCGGACTGCGCGTCGTCGAGGTCCCCGTGGACATCCTGTACACCGAGTATTCGCGCGCCAAGGGTCAGTCCCTGATCAACGGCGTCAACATCCTCTTCGACATCACCCTGCGGGAGCGTGGCCGCCGATGAAGTACTTCTGGATCCAGCTGGTGCTCATCCTGGGCTCCGTGTCGCTGGCCCTCATGTTCATACGCAACTGGGACCAGGCGAAGACCCGTGCCTGGAAGCGCATCGCCTTCTCGGTGTTCGTCCTCGTCAACGTGTACGCCGTCCTGCGGCCCACCGACGTGACCTGGCTGGCCCAGCAGCTCGGCGTCGGCCGCGGCACCGACCTGGTGCTGTACGTGATGGTCCTGGCCATGGGCTTCCTCACGCTCAACACCTTCCTGCGCTTCCGCTCGCTCGAGAAGAAGATCACCGACCTCGCCCGGACGGTGGCCCTCAGCGAGGGCGCGCGCCACAACGACGAGCGCCTCGGCCCGGACGCCGTCCGCCAGCCCGCCCCGGTCGAGCCCGAGGCTCCGGCCACCCCGGCGGAGCCCGTCGTGCAGACCGAGCCCGCAGACTCCGTAAAGGCCTGAGGACCATCGTGGCGACCTTCGACTTCATGCTCCCCTACTACGGGGACGTCAAGCTGATGCAGGACGCGGTCCGCAGCATCCTGGCGCAGACCGACCCGGACTTCCGGCTCGTCGTCATCGACGACGGCAAGGAGCCGGACGTACCGGGCTGGTTCGCGGAGCTCGGCGACGAGCGGGTCCACTACACCCGCAACGAGCAGAACCTCGGCATCAACGAGAACTTCAAGAAGTGCGTGCGCCTCTCCGAGGCCGACTACGTCGTCATCATGGGCTGTGACGACGTGCTCCACCCGAACTACCTGAAGACCGTACGGGGCCTGGCCGAGGCCCAGCCGGGCATCGGAATGATCCAGCCCGGCGTCGAGGTCATCGACGGCGAGGGCCGGGTCACCGCCGGTCTCGCCGACAACGTCAAGCGCAGGCTCTACGCCCCGCAGGTCAAGGGCAACCGCACGATGGCGGGCGAGGAGCTGGCCGTCAGCGTGCTGCGCGGGAACTGGCTGTACTTCCCGTCCATCGCCTGGCGCGGTGAGGCCCTGCGCAAGGTGAACTTCCAGTCCGAGTACTCGGTGGTCCAGGACCTCGCGCTCGTCGTCGACCTGCTCGAACTCGGTGAGGCGATGGTGATCGACGCCTCGGCCACCGTCTTCCAGTACCGCCGGCACGCCGTCAGCGAGTCCTCGGTCCAGGCCTTCACCGGCACCCGCTTCACCGAGCAGGCGCGCTACTTCGACGCGGTCGCCGACCGGATGGATGCCCGCGGCTGGCCCAAGGCCGCCCGCGCCGCCCGCATCCACAGTGCCTCCCGCTTCCACGCGATCACGATGCTCCCCGGGGCGCTGCGCCGCGGGAACCGCGAGGGTGCCAAGAACCTGGCCCGGCACGCCTTCACCTCCGGGCAGAGCTGAGCCTGCCCAGCAGTCCAACCAGAACAGGAAGTGCCAGGGGTGCAGTCGGGAACCGAAACGATGGACGCGGCCGGAGCGAGGGACGCGTCCGCCCCTGAACGGAACGGAAGGCCCGCCGGGACCGAGCGGCTGCTCGCCCTGCGGGACTCCGCCCTCCGCCGGCGGTGGTTCTGGCCCGCGGCACTGGTCACCGGATACCTGACGCAGGTCCTGTTCCGGCTCTCCCTGGTGTGGGGCAACAGCTACCCCTCGGTCCACGCGGACGAGCCCTCGTACCTCGTCCTGGCCCGGGTGCTCGCGGGGCGGCCCACGACCGAGATGCCGGTCGGCTCGGTCATCCCCGGCGGCTATCCGCTGCTGCTCTCCCCGGCCCTGCGGATCGCGGACGACCCGGTCACCGCGTACCAGCTCGTCATGGGCATCAACACGCTGCTCAACGCGCTCGTCTTTCCCCTGGCCTACGTGGCCCTGCGCAGGCTCGACCTGCCCAGGGGGCTCTCGTTCCTGATCGCCACGGCGGCCGCGCTGATGCCGCCCGTGGTCTTCTACTCCGAGTTCGCGATGTCCGACACCGTGCTCCCGGTGGTCCTCCTCGGCTGGCTGATCACCCTGCACGGCTGGCTGAGCGAGGGCGACCCGCGCCGCCGCACCTGGTACGGAGCGGGGGCCGGACTGCTGGCCGGCTACTCCATGGCCGTGCACGACCGCGGCGGTGTGGTCGTGGCCATCACGGCGGCGGTGTTCCTGGGCGCACTGGTCTTCAGGTGGGCGCCGCCGCGCTCCACGCTCGCCGCCTGGGGCGGCCTCGCCGTCTCCGTGCTGGGCGCCAAACTGCTCGCCACCTGGCTGGAGGCGCAGTTCAAGGACACCCCGCCGAGCTCGGTCGGCACGCAGGTCATGGACAACCTCGTGGAGCCCGAGCTGCTGCGCCGCACGGTGACCCGTGCGATCGGCCAGCTCTGGTACTTCTCGGTCTCCTCCTGGGGCTTCGGCGCGATCGCCCTCGCCCTGTGCGTGTTCGCGGTGTTCAGCCCCCGCTTCACCCGGGCCTCGCGGGTGGTCTCCTTCGCCATGGTCGCCCTGCTGTGCGGGATCGCGCTCGCGGCGGCGGCCGGACTGCCCGGTGACAAGCGGATCGACAACTGGGTCTACGCCCGGTACCTGGCCGTCCTCGTGCCGGCGTTCTTCGTGGTCGGCGTCGCCGCGCTGTGGCGCGCACGGACCGGAGACCTGCTGCGGCTGGTGCTGAGCGCGGTGGTGTTCACCGTGGTCACCGCCGAGTTCGTGATCATGGTGGTCGGCAAGGGCCTCTACGCGCGCTGGATCATCCCGTGGGCGATGCCCGACGCACTGTTCCTCGCTTCGGAGTGGACGAAGCTGCACATGTGGCGGACCATCGCCGGAGCCCTGCTGGTGCTCGCCGCCTGCGTGATGTTCCGGCTGGCCGGCGGGCGCCGGGTGGTCTGGGCCGTCGCGGTGTCGCTGGCCCTGTTCGGCACGTACGCGACGACCACGGTCACCTCGAACGTGGCCGAGCCGCACCGGAAGATCCGCAAGTACCTGGCCACAGGCTTCACCCAGTCCGCGGAGCTCAAGCCGGGCGAGAACCTGGTGATGGACGAGGGCGTCGACTGGGGCCTGCGAATGGCCCAGGCGTACGAGGTCTACGAGGGCCGGGTCTGGACGAGGGAACTGCGGCAGGGCGACCGGCCGCCGGCCCTGGCGGACGCGGCCGTACTGCCGCTGACCTCGAAGGACGCCGAGCCGCAGGACTCCTGGCCGAACGCCCCCCAGGGCTGGTACGTGGCCGAGGTGAACGAGACGCACGACTGGGTGCTCTGGCGCCACCGCTGAGGCCCCCGCCCGCACCCCTTCGGCACCGAGACCCCGGCCCCGGTCCGCCCCTCACGGCGGGCCGGGGTCCGTGTTTCTCCGGACCGGCCCCCGCCGGACTCCCTCCGTCCGCCTGCCAGTAGCATCCGGGCGGTCAGGTGGGTTGCCTGAGGTGCTCGGAACAGGAGTTGGGGACAACGTGAGACTGGGTCGCGTGCGCGGTACCGCGCTGGCCACCGCATTCGGTGTGGCGGCGGTGCTCGGCTTCCAGGGGGTGGCGGGCGGATCCGGACCGGACGGCCCCGACGCCAAGGCAGCGGGGGAGGGGCCGGGCAAGGCGAAGCCCTACAGCGCCGCGGCCGGGCAGCCGGGCAGGGCGAAGGCCGGGGTCGACCGGCTCGCGCTGAAGACCAAGGGCACCGGCGAGGCCGTACTCGCCCAGCAGGACACGGACCTCTTCGGTCTCCTCGGCGTGACCTGGACGGACCCCGAGGCCAAGGTCGACGGCGCCATCGAGGCCCGTTCGCGCAGCTCGGAGACCGGGAAGTGGTCCGGGTGGATCGCGCTGGACCCGGTGAAGCCCGGCCTCGACGGCAAGCGCCCCGGCGCGCCCGGCGCCACCGAGCCGGTGTGGGTCGGCCCCTCGAACGGCGCCGAGGTGCGCGTGAAGGGCGGCGCGGCCCTGCCCGCCGGCCTGACCCTCAACCTGGTGGACCCCGGCACCGCCGGCGCCGCGAAGAAGGGCGAGCTGCCCGCCGAGCCGGTCGCCTTCGCCACGGAGGTGCTGCCGCCCGGACCGGTCTCCACCGCCCCGCAGCCCAAGGTGGTCACCCGGGCCGAGTGGGAGGCCGACGAGAGCCTGAACGACGAGGGCCCCGGCTACCTCCCCGGCGGCAGGATCAAGGCCGCCTTCGTCCACCACACGGCGAGCTCGCAACCGTACGACTGCTCGCAGTCCGCGGCCATCGTGCGGGGCATCCACGAGTACCACGTGACCGTCGAGAAGTGGCGCGACATCGGCTACAACTTCCTGGTCGACAAGTGCGGCACCCTCTTCGAGGGCCGCCTGGGCGGCATCGACCAGCCCGTCCAGGGCGCGCACACCTACGGCTGGAACTCGGAGTCGATGGGCATCGCCGTCCTCGGCGACCACCAGACCGCCGGGGCCTCGGCCGCCGCCCTGGACTCGATCTCCCAGATCGCGGCCTACAAGCTCGGCCAGTACGACGGAGACCTGAACGGCACGACCACGCTGGTGGCCGGCACCGATTCGAAGAACTACGCCGGCACCTCGTTCACCGGGGGCCAGGCGTACCCGTTCAAGACCCTCTCGGGCCACCGGGACGGCTTCAACACCATCTGCCCGGGCGGCGGGCTCTACGACCAGCTCGCCGCGATCCGGACCGGCGGTCCGGCGGCGCAGCTGAAGATCGCCGCGGTGAACGGCACGGCCCCCGGGCCGGGCGTGAGCCTCAAGTCCACCGGACCCCTGAAGGTCGACTGGACCACCAGCACGGCGAACGGCCTGCTGCGCTCCTTCGAGCTCCTCGTGGACGGAGCACCGGCCGCGACCACCGAGGGCACGGCCCGTACGGCGAACACGGTGCTGACCACCGGCACCCACACGGTCCAGGTCAAGGCGACCGCACTGAACGGCAAGGTCTCCACGAGCCTGCCGGTCACCGTCGTCGCGGAGGTCCCCGTACCGAAGTCCGCCACGTTCGTGCCGGTTCCCCCGACCCGGCTGATGGACACGCGCGACGGGCTGGGCGTGGCGAAGGCGAAGGTGGGCGCGCAGGGCGTGGTGACCCTGCCGGTGGAGGGCAAGGCGGGCATCCCGGCCGAAGGCGTCACTGCGGTCGTCCTGAACGTGACGGCGACCAATCCGACGGCAGCGAGCTACGTCTCGGTGTACCCGAGCGGCACGACCCGCTCCAGCGCCTCGAACCTGAACGTCACACCCGGTCAGACGATCCCGAACCTGGTGGTCGTCCCGGTCGTGGACGGCAAGGTCAGCTTCTACAACAACGACGGCACGGTCGACCTGATCGCGGACGTCACCGGCTACTTCGCGAGGGCGGACGGGGGCTCGGCCCAGGTCAACATCGGCCCGAAGCGGCTGATGGACACGCGCGCCGGGCTGGGCGTGGCGAAGGCGAAGGTGGGCGCGCAGGGTGTGGTGACGCTCCCGGTGGCGGGTACGGCGGGCATCCCGGCCGAAGGCGTCACCGCGGTCGTCCTGAACGTGACCGCCACGAACCCCACGGCGGCGAGCTACGTCTCCGTGTACCCGAGCGGCACCACGCGCTCCAGCGCCTCGAACCTGAACTTCACCCGGGGCCAGACGATCCCGAACCTGGTGGTCGTCCCGGTCGTGGACGGGAAGGTCAGCTTCTACAACAACGACGGCACGGTCGACCTGATCGCGGACGTCACCGGCTACTTCACCTCGGCCGGCGAGGGATCGACGCACGTCAACATCGGCCCGAAGCGGCTGATGGACACGCGCGCCGGGCTGGGCGTGGCGAAGGCGAAGGTGGGCGCGCAGGGTGTGGTGACCCTGCCGGTGGCGGGTACCGCTGGTATCCCGGCCGAAGGCGTCACCGCGGTCGTCCTGAACGTGACCGCGACGAACCCCACGGCGGCGAGCTACGTCTCGGTGTACCCGAGCGGCACGACCCGCTCCAGCGCCTCGAACCTGAACTTCACCCGGGGCCAGACGATCCCGAACCTGGTGGTCGTCCCGGTCGTGGACGGGAAGGTCAGCTTCTACAACAACGACGGCACGGTCGACCTGATCGCGGACATCACCGGCTACTTCACGAAGTGATCCAACGGTTCGCCGGCGGGGGCGGGGCCGGGGGAGGCGCCGCGACCGCCGACCGAGGTGGGCGAGGTGGGCGGCGCGCCCGAGCGCCCCGCCCCCCTCGGTGGATCCGGACAGGCCGACGATCGCGGGTGTGACGTCCACGACGGTCCCGCCCCCCGTCTTCGACGAGGACACCCCCGCCGGGCCCGCGCCCCCTGGTGTTCCGGTGGACCGGTGAGACCGCGGCAAGGGCCCGGAAACCGGACAGGGCGCGGGCTGCGGCGCGATATCGCGTTCCCGAGCGGGCGCCGGACAAGGTACCGGGACCCCCGCAGCGCGGTGCAGTTTGACCACTCAGCGTGGCGGGGTATTCTCTTCGGCCCGATTGGCGCCATACGTGTCTCGTATGGCAGACTACTCAAGTTGCTCGGCCGTGTGCCGATGCTGCGCGCCTCCCGCCGGGAGGACCGGAAGCAAGTCCCACAGTACTCGTCGCCTTACCTGCCTCTCGGGGCAGCAATGGGGCGGACGTACGGGAATCTTCTGGGAAGCGTCAGCACGGTGCCTGCCAGGTACTCGGTGGGTGTTTGCCCCCGATCTGCGGTCTTGGGACCGCGCCCCCTTGGACGAGGGAATTTCCGTATGGGAATTTTCTGTAGAGGGAGCGCGACACGCCCGACCGCGTGGGTCGGAGGAGAGCGGCGGAGCGATCCGCAGCCGGCCGAGAACCAGAGCGTTTCCACAACAGACAGGACTACGGAGTAGCCATGGCGGGACAGAAGATCCGCATCCGGCTCAAGGCCTACGACCACGAGGTCATCGATTCGTCGGCGAAGAAGATCGTCGAGACGGTGACGCGCACTGGTGCGTCGGTCGCGGGCCCGGTGCCGCTGCCCACTGAGAAGAACGTGTACTGCGTCATCAAGTCGCCGCACAAGTACAAGGACTCGCGCGAGCACTTCGAGATGCGCACTCACAAGCGCCTGATCGACATCCTCGACCCGACGCCCAAGACCGTTGACTCGCTGATGCGCCTGGACCTTCCGGCCGGCGTTGACATCGAGATCAAGCTCTGAGAGGCACGGAGAAGATGGCAAAGCAGATCAAGGGCGTCCTGGGCGAGAAGCTCGGCATGACCCAGGTCTGGGACGAGAACAACCGTGTCGTCCCGGTGACCGTGGTCAAGGCCGGGCCCTGCGTTGTTACCCAGGTCCGTAAGAACGAGATCGATGGCTACGAGTCGGTCCAGATCGCCTTCGGCGAGATCGACCCGCGCAAGGTGAACAAGCCCCTCAAGGGTCACTTCGCCAAGGCCGACGTCACCCCCCGCCGCCACCTGGTGGAGCTCCGTACCTCCGACGCCAGCGAGTACACGCTCGGCCAGGAGATCACGGCTGCCGTGTTCGAGTCCGGCGTCAAGGTTGACGTCACGGGCAACAGCAAGGGCAAGGGCTTCGCCGGTGTCATGAAGCGTCACAACTTCAAGGGCCTCGGCGCAGGGCACGGCGTCCAGCGCAAGCACCGCTCCCCCGGTTCGATCGGTGGCTGCGCCACCCCTGGGCGTGTCTTCAAGGGCATGCGCATGGCCGGTCGTATGGGTAACGAGCGCGTCACCACCCAGAACCTGACCATCCACGCGGTTGACGCGGAGAAGGGTCTGCTCCTCATCAAGGGCGCGGTCCCCGGTCCGAACGGCGGCCTCGTCCTGGTCCGTACCGCGGCCAAGGGGGCTTGAGGTAATGAGCACCATTGACATCCTTTCGCCGGCAGGCGACAAGGCCGGTACCGTCGAGCTCCCCGCGGAGATCTTCGACGCGAAGACCAGCGTTCCGCTGATCCACCAGGTCGTTGTCGCTCAGCTGGCCGCTGCCCGTCAGGGCACGCACAAGACCAAGCGTCGTGGCGAAGTCCGTGGTGGTGGCCGCAAGCCGTACCGCCAGAAGGGCACCGGCCGCGCTCGCCAGGGTTCCACCCGCGCTCCGCAGTTCGTAGGCGGTGGCGTCGTCCACGGCCCGCAGCCGCGTGACTACTCGCAGCGGACCCCGAAGAAGATGAAGGCCGCCGCCCTCCGCGGTGCCCTCTCGGACCGTGCGCGTCACTCCCGCATCCACGTCGTCACCGGCGTGGTCGAGGGTGCCGCCTCCACGAAGGCCGCCAAGACGCTGTTCGGCAAGATCTCGGAGCGCAAGAACGTGCTCCTGGTCGTCGAGCGCGCCGACGAGGCTGCGTGGCTGTCCGCCCGCAACCTGCCCCAGGTGCACATCCTGGAGCCGGGCCAGCTGAACACGTACGACGTGATCGTCTCTGACGACGTGGTCTTCACTCAGGCCGCTTTCGAGTCCTTCGTGTCTGGCCCCAAGGCCGATGAGACCGAAGGGAGCGACGCCTGATGTCTGAGGCGACCGTTACCAGCAAGACCTTCACTGACCCGCGCGACCTGCTGATCAAGCCGGTTGTCTCGGAGAAGAGCTACGCGCTGCTGGACGAGAACAAGTACACGTTCATCGTCGCGCCCGGCTCCAACAAGACTCAGATCAAGCAGGCCGTCGAGGCGGTCTTCGGGGTCAAGGTCACCGGGGTCAACACGATCAACCGTCAGGGTAAGCGCAAGCGCACCAAGACCGGTTTCGGCAAGCGCGCTGACACCAAGCGCGCCATCGTGACCCTCGCTGAGGGCGACCGAATCGACATCTTCGGCGGCCAGGCCTCCTAACGGAGGTCTAGTCGTCCGGAATCGGACGAGGACTGAGAAATGGGTATCCGCAAGTACAAGCCGACGACCCCGGGCCGTCGTGGCTCCAGCGTCGCCGACTTTGTCGAGATCACGCGGTCCACGCCGGAGAAGTCGCTGGTCCGCCCCCTGCACAGCAAGGGCGGCCGTAACAACACCGGTCGGATCACGGTTCGACACCAGGGTGGCGGCCACAAGCGCGCCTACCGTGTGATCGACTTCCGTCGTCACGACAAGGACGGCGTGCCGGCCAAGGTCGCGCACATCGAGTACGACCCCAACCGCACTGCGCGCATCGCGCTCCTGCACTACGCCGACGGTGAGAAGCGCTACATCATTGCGCCGAAGAACCTGAAGCAGGGCGACCGGATTGAGAACGGCCCCACGGCCGACATCAAGCCCGGTAACAACCTGGCGCTCCGCAACATCCCGGTCGGTACCACGATCCACGCGATCGAGCTCCGTCCCGGTGGCGGCGCCAAGTTCGCCCGCTCCGCTGGTGCCTCCGTGCAGCTGCTGGCGAAGGAGGGCACCATGGCCCACCTTCGTATGCCGTCCGGTGAAATCCGTCTCGTCGACGCGCGCTGCCGCGCGACCGTCGGTGAGGTCGGCAACGCCGAGCAGTCGAACATCAACTGGGGCAAGGCCGGCCGCATGCGCTGGAAGGGCGTTCGCCCCTCCGTCCGCGGTGTCGCGATGAACCCGGTCGACCACCCGCACGGTGGTGGTGAGGGTAAGACCTCCGGTGGTCGTCACCCGGTCTCCCCGTGGGGTCAGAAGGAGGGTCGTACTCGCTCGCCGAAGAAGGCTTCGAGCAAGTACATCGTCCGCCGCCGCAAGACGAACAAGAAGCGCTAGGAGCGGGTTTAGATGCCGCGCAGTCTCAAGAAGGGACCCTTCGTCGACGGACACCTCATCAAGAAGGTGGACGTACAGAACGAAGCCGGTACCAAGAACGTCATCAAGACCTGGTCCCGTCGCTCGATGATCATCCCGGCCATGCTGGGTCACACCATCGCGGTGCACAACGGCAAGATCCACGTCCCGGTGTTCGTCACCGAGTCGATGGTCGGCCACAAGCTCGGCGAGTTCTCGCCGACTCGCACCTTCCGCGGCCACGTCAAGGACGACCGGAAGTCGAAGCGCCGCTAAAGGCGGGGTGGTTACGACTATGACTTACACCGAAGGGACAACCATGGAAGCCAGGGCCCAGGCGCGGTACATCCGCGTCACGCCCATGAAGGCCCGCCGAGTGGTGGACCTTATCCGTGGCATGGATGCCACGGAGGCTCAGGCGGTCCTGCGTTTCGCCCCGCAGGCCGCGAGCGTGCCGGTTGGCAAGGTGCTCGACAGCGCCATTGCCAACGCCGCACACAACTACAACCACCCGGACGCCTCCACGCTGGTCATCAGCGAGGCGTACGTGGACGAGGGCCCGACCCTGAAGCGGTTCCGTCCGCGTGCCCAGGGCCGTGCCTACCGGATCCGCAAGCGGACCAGCCACATCACCGTGGTCGTCAGCAGCAAGGAAGGTTCCCGGTAATGGGCCAGAAGGTAAACCCGCACGGGTTCCGGCTCGGCATCACCACCGACTTCAAGTCGCGTTGGTACGCCGACAAGCTGTACAAGGACTACGTCAAGGAAGACGTCGCCATCCGCAGGATGATGACGTCCGGCATGGAGCGCGCCGGCATCTCGAAGGTTGAGATCGAGCGCACCCGTGACCGCGTGCGTGTGGACATCCACACCGCTCGTCCGGGCATCGTCATCGGCCGCCGTGGCGCCGAGGCCGACCGCATCCGCGGTGACCTCGAGAAGCTCACGGGCAAGCAGGTCCAGCTGAACATCCTCGAGGTCAAGAACCCCGAGGTCGACGCTCAGCTGGTCGCGCAGGCCGTTGCCGAGCAGCTCTCCTCCCGCGTCTCCTTCCGTCGCGCCATGCGTAAGAGCATGCAGGGCACGATGAAGGCCGGCGCCAAGGGCATCAAGATCCAGTGTGGCGGTCGCCTCGGCGGCGCCGAGATGTCCCGCTCCGAGTTCTACCGCGAAGGCCGTGTGCCGCTGCACACCCTCCGCGCGAACGTGGACTACGGCTTCTTCGAGGCCAAGACCACCTTCGGTCGTATCGGTGTGAAGGTCTGGATCTACAAGGGCGACGTCAAGAACATCGCCGAGGTTCGCGCCGAGAACGCTGCGGCCCGTGCGGGTAACCGCCCGGCCCGTGGTGCCGCCGGCGCTGGCGACCGTCCCGCCGGCCGTGGTGGCCGTGGTGGCGAGCGCGGCGGCCGTGGTGGCCGCAAGCCGCAGCAGGCTGCTGGTGCCGAGGCCCCCAAGGCCGACGCTCCCGCCGCCGCTCCGGCTGAGAGCACCGGAACGGAGGCCTGACCGACATGCTGATCCCTCGTAGGGTCAAGCACCGCAAGCAGCACCACCCGAAGCGCCGCGGTATGGCCAAGGGCGGTACTGAGGTCTCGTTCGGCGAGTACGGCATTCAGGCGCTTACCCCCGCCTACGTGACGAACCGCCAGATCGAGGCGGCTCGTATCGCGATGACCCGCCACATCAAGCGTGGCGGCAAGGTCTGGATCAACATCTACCCGGACCGTCCCCTGACGAAGAAGCCTGCCGAGACCCGCATGGGTTCCGGTAAGGGTTCTCCCGAGTGGTGGATCGCGAACGTGCACCCGGGCCGGGTCATGTTCGAGCTGTCCTACCCGAACGAGAAGATTGCTCGTGAGGCGCTCACCCGCGCTGCTCACAAGCTTCCGATGAAGTGCCGGATTGTTCGGCGCGAGGCAGGTGAGTCGTGATGGCGACGGGAACCAAGGCGTCCGAGCTGCGTGAGCTCGGTAACGAGGAGCTCGTTGGCAAGCTGCGCGAGGCCAAGGAAGAGCTGTTCAAGCTGCGCTTCCAGGCGGCCACGGGTCAGCTGGAGAACAACGGCCGGCTCAAGTCCGTCCGTAAGGACATCGCTCGCATCTACACCCTGATGCACGAGCGTGAGCTCGGTATCGAGACGGTGGAGAGCGCCTGATGAGCGAGAAGAACGTGACTGAGACGACTGACCGCGGCTTCCGCAAGACCCGTGAGGGTCTTGTCGTCAGCGACAAGATGGACAAGACCGTCGTCGTCGCTGTCGAGGACCGCGTGAAGCACGCTCTGTACGGCAAGGTCATCCGCCGTACGAACAAGCTCAAGGCGCACGACGAGCAGAACGCTGCCGGCGTCGGCGACCGCGTCCTCATCATGGAGACGCGTCCGCTGTCGGCGAGCAAGCGCTGGCGCATCGTCGAGATCCTCGAGAAGGCCAAGTAATTATCTGAGGCCCTGGGCAGCAGCCCAGGGGCCCCTCAGGTTCGTTCCGCCAGGCTCGGTGGGGGCGGTAGCTCTTCGGAGTGAAGCCCCCGCCGGGAACCGGCAGACAAACAGGAGATAGACGTGATCCAGCAGGAGTCGCGACTGCGTGTCGCCGACAACACTGGTGCCAAGGAGATCCTTTGCATCCGTGTTCTCGGTGGTTCCGGTCGCCGCTACGCGGGCATCGGTGACGTCATCGTTGCCACCGTCAAGGACGCGATCCCCGGTGGCAACGTGAAGAAGGGTGACGTCGTCAAGGCGGTCATCGTTCGCACCGTGAAGGAACGCCGCCGCCAGGACGGCTCGTACATCCGCTTCGACGAGAACGCCGCCGTCATTCTGAAGAACGACGGCGACCCTCGCGGCACCCGTATCTTCGGCCCGGTGGGCCGTGAGCTGCGCGAGAAGAAGTTCATGAAGATCATCTCGCTCGCGCCGGAGGTGCTGTAAGCATGAAGATCAAGAAGGGCGACCTGGTTCAGGTCATCACCGGTAAGGACAAGGGCAAGCAGGGCAAGGTCATTCTGGCCATCCCTACTGAGAACCGTGTCCTCGTCGAGGGTGTCAACCGGGTCAAGAAGCACACCAAGGCCGGCCAGACCGCTGGTGGCTCGCAGACCGGTGGCATCGTGATCACCGAGGCGCCGATCCACGTCAGCAACGTTCAGCTGGTTGTGGAGAAGGACGGCCAGAAGGTCGTTACCCGCGTCGGTTTCCGCTTCGATGACGAGGGCAACAAGATCCGCGTTGCCAAGCGGACGGGTGAGGACATCTGATGGCTACCACTCCGCGTCTCAAGACGAAGTACCGCGAGGACATCGCGGGCAAGCTGCGTGAAGAGTTCTCCTACGAGAACGTCATGCAGATTCCCGGCCTCGTGAAGATCGTGGTCAACATGGGTGTGGGCGACGCAGCCCGCGACTCCAAGCTGATCGACGGCGCCATCAAGGACCTGACGACGATCACCGGTCAGAAGCCGGCCGTCACGAAGGCCCGCAAGTCCATCGCGCAGTTCAAGCTGCGCGAGGGTCAGCCGATCGGCTGCCACGTCACCCTCCGTGGTGACCGCATGTGGGAGTTCCTGGACCGTACGCTGTCGCTCGCGCTGCCGCGTATCCGTGACTTCCGTGGTCTGTCGCCGAAGCAGTTCGACGGCCGTGGCAACTACACCTTCGGTCTCACGGAGCAGGTCATGTTCCACGAGATCGACCAGGACAAGATCGACCGTACCCGGGGTATGGACATCACCGTGGTTACCACGGCGACCAACGACGACGAGGGCCGCGCCCTCCTTCGTCACCTCGGCTTCCCCTTCAAGGAGGCGTAAGCGAGATGGCGAAGAAGGCTCTCATCGCGAAGGCTGCCCGCAAGCCCAAGTTCGGTGTGCGTGCGTACACCCGCTGCCAGCGCTGCGGTCGCCCCCACTCCGTGTACCGCAAGTTCGGCCTGTGCCGCGTCTGCCTTCGTGAGATGGCTCACCGTGGCGAGCTGCCGGGCGTGACCAAGAGCTCCTGGTAATTCCCTCTCGTCCGCAAGGACTTGGGAACTTCCAGGCACTCTCGGTAAGCATCTGGTCGGCGGATGCCCGGCCGCGCATGCCTTAGGCTTGTGTGGTTGGGCGTCCGCCGCCCATAACGACTTACTACGCCGTAGGTCCCCGCACCGCACCCGTCCCGCCACTGAGTGGGGAGAGGGATGGCGCATACAGGAAACCCCGGCGAGAGAGGCCGAAGGCCACTTCATGACCATGACTGACCCGATCGCAGACATGCTCACGCGTCTGCGTAACGCTAACTCGGCGTACCACGACTCCGTCGTGATGCCGCACAGCAAGATCAAGTCGCACATCGCAGAAATCCTCAAGCAGGAGGGTTTCATCACCGGCTGGAAGGTCGAGGACGCCGAGGTCGGCAAGAACCTCGTCCTCGAGCTGAAGTTCGGCCCGAACCGCGAGCGCTCCATTGCGGGCATCAAGCGGATCTCGAAGCCCGGTCTGCGTGTGTACGCAAAGTCCACCAACCTGCCGAAGGTGCTCGGCGGCCTGGGCGTGGCGATCATCTCCACGTCCCACGGTCTGCTCACCGGCCAGCAGGCAGGCAAGAAGGGCGTAGGTGGGGAAGTCCTCGCCTACGTCTGGTAGTCGGGAACGGAGGAAAAGCAATGTCGCGAATCGGCAAGCTCCCCATCCAGGTTCCCGCCGGTGTGGACGTCACCATCGACGGCCAGGCTGTGGCTGTGAAGGGCCCCAAGGGTTCCCTCGCGCTCACCGTCAAGGCGCCGATCGAGATCGTCAAGGGTGAGGACGGCGTTCTGAACGTCACCCGCCCCAACGACGAGCGTCAGAACAAGGCCCTGCACGGCCTGTCCCGCACGCTGGTGGCGAACATGATCACCGGCGTGACCACGGGTTACGTCAAGGCTCTTGAGATCAGCGGTGTCGGTTACCGCGTCGCCGCGAAGGGCTCCAACCTGGAGTTCCAGCTTGGCTACAGCCACCCGATCCTGATCGAGGCGCCCGAGGGCATCTCCTTCAAGGTCGAGTCGCCCACCAAGTTCTCGGTCGAGGGCATCGACAAGCAGAAGGTCGGCGAGGTCGCCGCCAACATCCGCAAGCTGCGGAAGCCCGACCCGTACAAGGCCAAGGGTGTCAAGTACGCCGGCGAAGTCATCCGCCGCAAGGTCGGAAAGGCTGGTAAGTAGCCATGGCATACGGTGTAAAGATCGCCAAGGGCGACGCGTACAAGCGTGCCGCCAAGGCCCGCCGCCACATCCGCATCCGCAAGAACGTCTCGGGTACGGCGGAGCGTCCGCGCCTCGTCGTGACGCGTTCCAACCGCAACATCGTTGCTCAGGTCATCGACGACCTCCAGGGTCACACCCTGGCGTCGGCGTCGACGCTGGACGCTTCGATCCGTGGTGGCGAAGGCGACAAGAGCTCGCAGGCCCAGGCCGTCGGCGCACTCGTCGCCGAGCGTGCCAAGGCCGCGGGTGTCGAGACCGTCGTGTTCGACCGCGGTGGCAACCGATACGCCGGGCGCATTGCCGCTCTGGCTGACGCCGCCCGCGAAGCCGGGCTGAAGTTCTAAGCCCCGTTTTCCGGGACTCACGGACGTAACAGAGAGAGGTAATCCAATGGCTGGACCCCAGCGCCGCGGAAGCGGTGCCGGTGGCGGCGAGCGGCGGGACCGGAAGGGTCGCGACGGTGGCCCTGCCGCCGAGAAGACCGCTTACGTTGAGCGCGTTGTCGCGATCAACCGCGTCGCCAAGGTTGTCAAGGGTGGTCGCCGCTTCAGCTTCACCGCGCTGGTCGTGGTGGGCGACGGTGACGGCACTGTAGGTGTCGGTTACGGCAAGGCCAAGGAAGTTCCCGCGGCCATTGCCAAGGGTGTCGAGGAAGCCAAGAAGTCCTTCTTCAAGGTTCCGCGCATCCAGGGCACCATTCCTCACCCGATCACGGGTGAGCGTGCCGCGGGCGTCGTGCTGCTGAAGCCGGCCGCCCCCGGTACCGGTGTTATCGCCGGTGGCCCGGTGCGCGCCGTTCTGGAGTGCGCCGGCGTTCACGACATCCTGTCGAAGTCGCTTGGTTCTTCCAACGCGATCAACATCGTGCACGCGACCGTGGCGGCCCTCAAGGGCCTGCAGCGTCCCGAGGAGATCGCGGCTCGCCGTGGTCTGCCCCTCGAGGACGTCGCTCCCGCGGCTCTGCTCCGTGCACGTGCTGGGGCGGGTGCGTAATGGCTCGCCTCAAGGTCACGCAGATCAAGTCGTACATCGGCAGCAAGCAGAACCACCGCGACACGCTGCGTTCGCTCGGGCTCAAGCGCCTGAACGACGTCGTCGTCAAGGAGGACCGCCCCGAGTTCCGCGGAATGGTTCACACCGTCCGCCACCTCGTGACGGTTGAGGAGGTTGACTAACATGGCTGAGAGCAGCCCGCTGAAGGCCCACAACCTCCGTCCCGCCCCCGGTGCCAAGACCGCGAAGACCCGTGTCGGTCGTGGTGAGGCGTCGAAGGGTAAGACGGCAGGTCGTGGTACGAAGGGCCAGAAGGCCCGTTACCAGATCCCGCAGCGCTTCGAGGGTGGGCAGATGCCCCTCCACATGCGTCTGCCGAAGCTCAAGGGCTTCAAGAACCCGTTCCGCACCGAGTTCCAGGTCGTGAACCTGGACAAGCTCGGCGCTCTCTACCCCGAGGGTGGAGAAGTCACGGTGGCCGACCTGGTCGCCAAGGGCGCGGTTCGCAAGAACAGCCTCGTCAAGGTCCTGGGCCAGGGCGAGATCTCCGTGGCGCTGCAGGTTTCGGTTGACGCCGTCTCCGGCTCCGCCAAGGAGAAGATTGCCGCCGCTGGTGGCTCTGTGACCGAGCTCGTCTAAGACGAACTCAGTGACAAATAGCTAGAAACCCGACCGGGGGTGCCTCACATATGGGGCATCCCCGGTTGGTCGTTCCATGGAAGGTGCAGACGCCGGTAAGGTGGCCTGCACCTTTGCTTGTACACATTCGTCGATCCCTCAGACCGTCACCTCTGACGCAGTAGCGCGGGGGTCGCAGGAGGCACCGTGCTAACCGCGTTCGCCCGGGCGTTCAAGACGCCCGACCTGCGCAAGAAACTGCTCTTCACGCTCGGCATCATCGTGCTGTTCCGGCTCGGGTCCCATGTTCCCGTACCCGGCGTGAGCTATACGAACGTCCAGATCTGTGTTGAACAGGCGTCCGGCCAGAACGGCGGACTCTTCGGGCTGGTCAACATGTTCAGTGGCGGTGCGCTGCTGCAGATCACGATCTTTGCGCTCGGCATCATGCCGTACATCACGGCGAGCATCATCTTGCAGCTGCTGACCGTGGTCATCCCGAAGCTGGAGACCCTCAAGAAAGAGGGCCAGGCCGGCACGTCGAAGATCACTCAGTACACGCGCTATCTGACGGTCGCGCTGGCGATCCTGCAGGGCACCGGCCTCGTCGCCACCGCCCGCAGCGGCGCCCTCTTCCAGAACTGCTCGGTGGCCAGCCAGATCGTTCCGAACCGGTCGATCTTCACCACCGTCGTCATGGTGCTCACCATGACCGCCGGCACCTGTGTCGTCATGTGGCTCGGTGAGCTCATCACCGACCGGGGCATCGGCAACGGCATGTCGATCCTGATGTTCATCTCGATCGCCGCGGGCTTCATCGGATCCCTGTGGGCCATCAAGGAGCAGGGCAAGATCGCGGACGGCTGGGTCGAGTTCGGCGTGGTCATGCTGGTCGGCCTCGCGATGGTGGGCCTGGTGGTCTTCGTCGAGCAGGCGCAGCGGCGGATCCCGGTCCAGTACGCGAAGCGCATGATCGGCCGTCGTGCCTACGGCGGCACCTCGACCTACATCCCGCTCAAGGTGAACCAGGCGGGCATCATCCCCGTCATCTTCGCCTCGTCGCTGCTCTACATCCCGGCACTGGTCGTGCAGTTCAGCGGTTCCACCGCCGGCTGGGCCACCTGGATCCAGAAGCACTTCGTCAAGGGCGACCACCCGTACTACATCGCCACGTACTTCCTCCTGATCGTTTTCTTCGCGTTCTTCTACGTGGCGATCTCGTTCAACCCCGAGGAAGTTGCAGACAACATGAAGAAGTATGGTGGGTTCATTCCGGGCATCCGCGCCGGTCGGCCCACCGCCGAGTACCTGAGCTACGTACTCAACCGGATCACGTGGCCGGGGTCGCTGTACCTGGGGCTGATCGCTCTTGTGCCGACGATGGCGTTGGCAGGCTTCGGGGCGAACCAGAACTTCCCGTTCGGCGGGACGAGCATCCTGATCATCGTGGGTGTGGGTCTGGAAACCGTGAAGCAGATCGAGAGCCAGCTCCAGCAGCGTAATTACGAAGGGTTCCTCCGCTGATGCGAATCGTCCTCGTCGGCCCGCCCGGTGCGGGCAAGGGAACGCAGGCGACTGTCCTTGCCAAGACCTTGTCGATCCCGCACATCTCCACGGGCGACCTGTTCCGGGCCAACATCAGCCAGGGCACCGAGCTCGGCCGGCGTGCGAAGGCGTTCATGGACGCGGGCGACCTCGTCCCGGACGAGATCACCATCGACATGGCCAAGGACCGCATGGAGCAGCCGGACGCCGCGGGCGGCTTCCTGCTCGACGGTTTCCCGCGCAACGTCTCGCAGGCGGAAGCCCTCGACGAGATGCTGAAGACCGAGGGCATGAACCTCGACGCCGTCCTCGACCTGGAGGTCGAGGAGGACGAGGTCGTCAAGCGTCTCGCCGGCCGGCGCACCTGCCGCCTGGACAGCTCGCACATCTTCCACGTGGCCTACCGCCCGTCGAAGGTCGAGGGCGTCTGCGACATCGACGGCGGCGAGCTGTACGTGCGCGAGGACCAGACCGAGGAAGCCGTGCGCAACCGGCTGGAGGTCTACCACACCCAGACCGAGCCGATCATCGACTACTACAAGGCCCAGGGCCTCGTGTCGACGATCCCCGCTCTGGGTGAGGTCCAGGACGTCACGCAGCGCGCGATGGACGCCCTGAAGAAGTAGTTTCCCCGTAGTGCAGCCACGGCCGCGGTGTCCCCAGGACGCCGCGGCCGTACTGTTGAAGCACCCGAATCCGAAGGTGGCAGGTACGTCATGGTCCAGATCAAGACCCCCGAGCAGATCGCGAAGATGCGTGAGGCGGGGCTGGTCGTCGCTGCGATCCACGCGGCGACCCGTGAGGCGGCCGTGCCGGGCGCCACGACACGGGATCTGGACATGGTGGCCCGCAAGGTCATCGCGGACGCCGGCGCCAAGTCGAACTTCCTCGGGTACGGCGGGTTCCCCGCGACCATCTGCACCTCGGTGAACGAGGTCGTGGTCCACGGCATCCCCGACGACACGACGGTCCTCAAGGACGGCGACATCATCTCGATCGACGCCGGCGCGATCGTCGACGGCTGGCACGGCGACGCCGCGTACACCGCCTTCGTGGGCTCTGGACACGCCCCTGAGCTCGTGGAGCTCTCCCGGGTGACCGAAGAGTCCATGTGGGCCGGGATCGCCGCCATGAAGCTCGGCAACCGCCTCGTGGACATCTCCAAGGCGATCGAGACCTACATCAAGCGGCAGCCGCGTCCGACCACGGGTGAGCACAGCCTCGGCAAGTTCGGGATCATCGAGGACTACGGCGGCCACGGCATCGGTTCCGAGATGCACATGGACCCCCACCTGCTGAACTACGTCTCGCGCAAGCGGGGCAAGGGGATCAAGCTCGTCCCGGGCCTGTGCCTGGCGATCGAGCCGATGGTCTCCCTGGGCACCGCCCAGACGGAGGTCCTGGCGGACGACTGGACGGTCATCACCACGGACGGCACCTGGTCCTCGCACTGGGAGCACTCCATCGCGCTGACCGAGGAGGGGCCGATCGTCCTCACCTCCCCGGACTGCGGCAAGGCGAAGCTGGCGGAGTACGGCGTCACGACGGCGCCCGACCCGCTGGGCTGAGCCGGGTCGGCCCGGCTGGGCCAACCGGTATGACCAGGATTGATGATCTATCCTGTAGGGCACACTTTCCGGATTCGTCTTTCAGTGGGCCCTGACGTAGACTGACTCGTCGGCTCCTTTGCACCCGCATGTCCTCATGCGAGGGCGGGGGGCTGATCAAGGTAGCCGATTCGAAAGGCGAAGCGTGGCCAAGAAGCAAGGTGCCATCGAAATCGAGGGCACCGTGATCGAGTCCCTCCCGAACGCGATGTTCAAGGTGGAACTCCAGAACGGTCACAAAGTCCTCGCGCACATCAGCGGCAAGATGCGCATGCACTACATCCGCATCCTTCCTGATGACCGGGTTGTCGTGGAGCTCTCTCCGTACGACCTGACGCGTGGCCGGATCGTCTACCGATACAAGTAGATCTTGTCTTCACTCCCGTCCGGACGTCTTGTCCCGGCGCGGGTGGTGGCACTGACCCGGAGAACCTCACCAACATGAAGGTCAAGCCGAGCGTCAAGAAGATCTGCGACAAGTGCAAGGTGATCCGCCGTCACGGTCGGGTCATGGTCATCTGCGACAACCTGCGCCACAAGCAGCGCCAGGGCTGACGCACGCCGACCGACCTGCACTACGCAGTTCTTCGCGCGACGTAAGAAAACGTACATACGCAGAACCCGCCCAGTCCTGACCAGGACCGGCGGCACCTCCGGCGGGGGCCGGGGACCCGGGCGTACCACCACCCAGCAGGTGTGGTCGGCGGTCGGGGTTCGGTTCTGCGGAAGACCCCCGAACACACAGGAGCCATTGAATGGCACGCGTTTCCGGTGTTGACATCCCGCGCGAAAAGCGTGTGGAGATCGCACTTACCTACGTCTTCGGTGTCGGTCGCACCCGGTCCAAGGAAATCCTTGCGGCCACCGGTGTGAACCCCGACACCCGCGTTCGTGACCTGGCCGAAGAGGACCTGGTCAAGATCCGCGAGTACGTGGACGCCAACCTCCGCACCGAGGGTGACCTCCGCCGCGAGATCCAGGCCGACATCCGTCGCAAGGTCGAGATCCAGTGCTACCAGGGTGTTCGCCACCGTCGTGGCCTGCCCGTGCACGGTCAGCGCACCAGCACGAACGCCCGTACCCGCAAGGGTCCGCGTCGCGCGATCGCCGGTAAGAAGAAGCCGGGCAAGAAGTAGTCCTGTTCAGCGGTCTTGCGCTGTAGGACCGACCACCTCCCGTAGGAGATTTAGATGCCCCCCAAGGGTCGTCAGGGCGCTGCCAAGAAGGTGCGCCGCAAGGAAAAGAAGAACGTCGCTCATGGGCACGCCCACATCAAGAGCACGTTCAACAACACCATCGTTTCGATCACGGACCCCGCGGGCAACGTGATCTCCTGGGCCTCCGCCGGCCACGTCGGCTTCAAGGGCTCGCGCAAGTCCACCCCCTTCGCCGCGCAGATGGCCGCCGAGTCGGCCGCCCGTCGCGCGCAGGAACACGGCATGCGCAAGGTCGACGTCTTCGTCAAGGGTCCCGGCTCCGGCCGTGAGACCGCGATCCGCTCCCTCCAGGCCACTGGCCTCGAGGTCGGCTCGATCCAGGACGTCACCCCCACCCCGCACAACGGCTGCCGTCCGCCGAAGCGTCGCCGCGTCTGATCCGGGGCGGCGCGATCAGCGCCGCCGCGTAGGACGAGGTGCGCTCAGGCTTCGCACCTGTGCGTCTTGAGTGTCCGGGCGGTACGAACCCCTCGCGGGGGACGTACCGCCCGTACCCTTGTAAGTCGCAGCCCCGTGCTGCACTCCGTCGGGCGTCAAATAGTGGGCGTCCACGAATGAAGGAATCCACATGCTTATCGCTCAGCGCCCCTCGCTGACCGAAGAGGTCGTAGACGAGTACCGCTCGCGGTTCGTGATCGAGCCGCTCGAGCCGGGCTTCGGCTACACCCTCGGCAACTCGCTCCGCCGCACGCTCCTGTCCTCGATCCCGGGTGCCGCTGTCACCAGCATCCGCGTGGACGGCGTCCTGCACGAGTTCACCACCGTGCCCGGTGTCAAGGAAGACGTCACCGACATCATCCTCAACATCAAGCAGCTGGTCGTCTCCTCGGAGCACGACGAGCCGGTCGTGATGTACCTGCGCAAGCAGGGTCCCGGCCTGGTCACCGCTGCCGACATCGCGCCCCCGGCCGGTGTCGAGGTGCACAACCCGGACCTGGTCCTCGCCACGCTCAACGGCAAGGGCAAGCTGGAGATGGAGCTGACCGTCGAGCGCGGTCGCGGCTACGTCTCCGCCGTCCAGAACAAGCAGCTGGGCCAGGAGATCGGTCGCATCCCGATCGACTCCATCTACAGCCCGGTCCTCAAGGTCACCTACAAGGTCGAGGCGACCCGAGTCGAGCAGCGCACCGACTTCGACAAGCTGATCGTCGACGTCGAGACCAAGCAGGCCATGCGCCCGCGCGACGCCATGGCGTCCGCCGGCAAGACCCTGGTCGAGCTGTTCGGTCTGGCCCGCGAGCTCAACATCGACGCCGAGGGCATCGACATGGGCCCCTCGCCGACGGACGCGGCCCTGGCCGCTGATCTCGCCCTGCCGATCGAGGAGCTCGAGCTCACCGTTCGGTCGTACAACTGCCTCAAGCGCGAGGGCATCCACTCCGTGGGTGAGCTCGTCGCCCGCTCCGAGGCGGACCTGCTCGACATCCGCAACTTCGGTGCGAAGTCGATCGACGAGGTCAAGGCGAAGCTGGCCGGCATGGGCCTGGCCCTCAAGGACAGCCCGCCCGGATTCGACCCGACCGCCGCCGCCGACGCCTTCGGCGCCGACGACGACGCGGACGCCGGTTTCGTCGAGACCGAGCAGTACTAAGCACCACCCCGTAGAACTTTCCCGCGGCGTCCGCCGCGGGGGAACTGTCACCGGTACCTGACACGGCCGGTGCAGATATGAAGGAGTATGACCATGCCGCGTCCCGCAAAGGGTGCCCGTCTGGGCGGCAGCGCCGCGCACGAGAAGCACCTCCTCGCGAACCTCGCGAAGGCGCTCTTCGAGCACGGCCGCATCACCACCACCGAGGCCAAGGCGCGCCGTCTGCGTCCCTACGCCGAGCGTCTGGTGACCAAGGCCAAGAAGGGCGACATCCACAACCGTCGCCTGGTGCTGCAGACGATCACGGACAAGAGCATCGTGCACACGCTGTTCACCGAGATCGCCCCGCGCTACGAGAACCGCCCCGGTGGTTACACGCGCATCACCAAGATCGGCAACCGTCGTGGCGACAACGCCCCGATGGCCGTGATCGAGCTGGTCGAGGCCCTTACGGTCGCCCAGCAGGCCACTGGTGAGGCCGAGGCCGCCACCAAGCGCGCGGTCAAGGAGGCGGAGGCTGTCGAGACCCCCGCCGAGGAGACCAAGGAGGCCTGATCCTCCGGGATCAGAGCTCGCTTGATCGGCTCTGAACGGGCCCGCCCCCTTACCGGGGCGGGCCCGTTCTGCTTTCGTGCAAAAGACGCGGCTGAGAGAGGATCTGTCACGTGAGTGACGAGGTGGAGCCCGGACACGTCCGGGTGAGGCTGGACCTGAGCTACGACGGCAAGGACTTCTCCGGCTGGGCGAAGCAGCGCGTGCTGCGGACCGTCCAGGGCGAGCTGGAGTCGGCCCTGCAGACCGTGATGCGGCTGCCCGACCCGGTGGAGCTGACGGTCGCCGGCCGGACCGACGCGGGCGTGCACGCGCGCGGACAGGTCGCGCAGTTCGACGTGCGGGACGAGGTGTGGGCCGAGCACCGGGACAAGCTGCTGCGCCGCCTCGCCGGGCGGCTGCCGCACGACGTACGGGTGTGGAAGGCCGCCGAGGCCCCGGCCGGCTTCAACGCGCGGTTCTCCGCGATCTGGCGCCGCTACGCCTACCGCGTGGGCGACCACCAGGCCGGGGTGGACCCGCTGCGCCGCGGGCACGTGCTCTGGTACCAGTGGCCGCTCGACGTGGACGCCATGAACGAGGCCGCCGCCGCCCTGGTCGGGGAGCACGACTTCGCCGCGTACTGCAAGAAGCGCGAGGGGGCCACGACGATCCGTACGCTCCAGCAGCTCAGCTGGGAGCGGGACGCGGACGGGATCATCACCGCGACCGTCCGCGCCGACGCCTTCTGCCACAACATGGTCCGCTCGCTGGTCGGGGCCCTGCTGCACGTCGGCGACGGCCACCGGACGACCGACTGGCCCGGCAAGGTGCTGGCCGCGGCCGTACGGGACTCCTCGGTGCACGTGGTCAAGCCGCACGGGCTGACCCTGGAAGAGGTCGGCTATCCGGCCGACGAGCTGCTGGCCGCCCGCAGCAAGGAAGCACGGAACCTGCGGACGCTGCCCGGAGCCGGCTGCTGCTAGTCCCCCGCTAACTCGTTTGGGCGGATCGGGGCCGGACCTGGACAATGCCCCGCATGGGACATCTCGAAGCCAGCCACCTGGAGTACTACCTTCCCGACGGGCGGGTCCTGCTCCCCGACGTCTCCTTCCGGGTGGGGGAGGGGTCGGTCGTCGCCCTGGTCGGGGCGAACGGGGCCGGCAAGACCACGCTGCTGAAGATGATCTCCGGTGAGCTCCAGCCGCACGGCGGCTCGGTCACCGTGAGCGGCGGGCTGGGCGTGATGTCGCAGTTCGTGGGCTCGGTGCGGGACGAGACGACCGTACGGGACCTGCTGGTCTCGGTGGCCCAGCCGCGGATCCGGGAGGCCGCCAAGGCGGTCGACCGCGCCGAGCAGCTGATCCTGACGGTGGACGACGAGGCCGCGCAGATGGCGTACGCGCAGGCGCTCAGCGACTGGGCCGACGTGCAGGGGTACGAGGCGGAGACGCTGTGGGACGTCTGCACGATGGCCGCGCTGGCGATCCCGTACGACTCGGCGCAGTTCCGCGAGGTGCGCACGCTCTCGGGCGGTGAGCAGAAGCGGCTCGTACTGGAGGCGCTGCTGCGCGGGCCGGACGAGGTGCTGCTGCTCGACGAGCCGGACAACTACCTGGACGTCCCGGGCAAGCGGTGGCTGGAGGAGCAGCTCGCGTCCACCCGCAAGACGGTGCTCTTCGTCAGCCACGACCGGGAGCTGCTGACCCAGTCCGCCGAGAAGATCATCAGCCTGGAGGCGGGTCCCAACGGCTCGGACGTGTGGATCCACGGCTCCGGCTTCGCCACCTTCCACGACGCCCGCAAGGAGCGCTTCGCGCGCTTCGAAGAGCTCAAGCGGCGCTGGGACGAGGAGCACGCCCGGCTGAAGGCCCTGGTGCTGCGCCTGCGCGGCCAGGCCGCGAGCAGCCCGGACATGGCCTCGCGCTACCACGCGATGCAGACCCGCTTCAAGAAGTTCGAGGAGGCCGGTCCGCCGCCCGAGCCGCCGCGCGAGCAGGACATCAGGATGCGGCTCAAGGGCGGCCGTACGGGCGTGCGCGCGCTCACCGTCGAGAACCTGGAGCTCACCGGGCTGATGAAGCCCTTCTCCCTGGAGGTCTTCTACGGGGAGCGGGTCGCGGTCCTCGGCTCGAACGGCTCCGGCAAGTCCCACTTCCTGCGCCTGATGGCGGGGGAGGACGTCAAGCACACGGGTACGTGGAAGCTCGGGGCCCGCGTGATCCCCGGCCACTTCGCGCAGACCCACGCCCACCCCGAGCTGTTCGGCCGCACGCTCGTCGACATCCTGTGGACGGAGGCGGCCAAGCCGCTCGGCCAGGCGATGGGGGCCCTGCGCCGCTACGAGCTGGAGCGCCAGGGCGAGCAGCCCTTCGAGAGGCTCTCGGGCGGCCAGCAGGCGCGCTTCCAGATCCTGCTGCTGGAGCTGGCAGGGACCACGGCGCTGCTGCTCGACGAGCCCACGGACAACCTCGACCTGGAGTCGGCGGAAGCACTGCAGGACGGGCTGGAGGCGTACGACGGCACTGTGTTGTGCGTCACGCACGACCGGTGGTTCGCCCGCACATTTGACCGTTACCTGGTCTTCGGTTCAGACGGTGTTGTACGGGAGACTGCGGAGCCCGTCTGGGACGAACGTAGGGTCGAGCGGAAGCGCTAGGGGGAGACCGCCCCCGGCTTGGGTCGAGGGGACTTCGTTGTGGGGCTGCGGCCGAGTGTCTGGGTCATGAAGTGGGACAGCCCGTCCTCCTGGGACCGGGGGGTGGCCTGGCTGCTGCGGCCTGCGCCCCGGTCCTGGCGGTTCGCGGGCCTGGTGATCCTGCTGTCGGTGGCGGTCTCGGCGAGCCTGCGGGTGAACTGGGGCTCGGACAACGCCTTCGTGGTCAAGGCCGCCGACGCCCTGCTCGCGGGGGTGTCCCCGTACGAGGACAAGCGGTTCCTCTACCTGC
The DNA here is from genome assembly GCF_059758875.1 of Streptomyces sp. GQ60. Taxonomy (NCBI): domain Bacteria; kingdom Bacillati; phylum Actinomycetota; class Actinomycetes; order Kitasatosporales; family Streptomycetaceae; genus Streptomyces; species Streptomyces sp. GQ60. The sequence continues at coordinate 229,976 of NZ_JCAXEG010000001.1, forward strand.
CCAGCGCCGTGATCATGGCGATTCCCGAGGCCCTGCTGCCGGCGCCGCTGCTGCGCTGCGTGCTGCCGCTGGGGATGACGGGGCTCGTCGGCCTCGGCTGGTGGGCCTCGCTGCGGCTTTTCTCCGTACCGGTGCGCTCGCGGTTCGCGGTCGGCGGTTTCGCGCTGTTCGCGCTGGCCTACAAGCCGTACATCAACCTCGTGCTGATCGGGAACTGGACGGCGATCTCGGCCGCCGCCCTGCCGGTGGCACTGCTGCTGGCGCACCGCAAGCACTGGGCCGCGGCCGGGCTGGTGGTGGGACTCGCCATCGCGTGCAAGCCGATGCTGGCGCCGATCGGGCTGCTCTTCCTGCTGGCACGGCAGTGGCGGGGGCTGACCCTGGCCGTGGGCGTGCCGGTGGGGCTGTCGCTGGCGGGGGCGCTGATGATGCCGCAGCCGACGCTGTTCTTCACCAAGACCCTGCCGTTCCTGCTGCAGGGCCAGGATTCCTACGCGCTGCCCTGGGACGCCTCGCCGATCGCGGCGCTGCCGCGGCTGGGGGTGCCGGCGCCGCTGGCGGTGGCGCTGGCCTTCGCGGGGGCCGCGTGCGGGCTGTGGGCCACCTGGCGGCGGTGGCGGCGGCCGGTCGCTGCGGACGGCGACGCGGGCGAGCTGAGGCTGGTGGAGACGGCCTGCATGGTGATGCTCGCCGCGTTCCTGGTGTCGCGGCCCTCCTTCGACCACTACCTGATCGTGGTGCTCCCGCTGCTGCTGGCCTCGGGGGTGCGGGCGGGCTCGATGCCGCGCTCGCCCTGGTTCTGGGTGGCCCTGGTGCCCCAGACGGCGGGCATTCCGTGGCCCTCGGAGTTCGAGGCCAAGAGGCGGGCATTTAGGGACATGGTGACCCTGTGCGCGCTCGCCGGACTGCTGGCGCGTCGAGCACTGCGCCCGATTCGGGTTACTGTGGAGCTTGTACGAACTACGGGGTCCCCACCCAGGACCGAACCGGAGTGCGCCGCGACCCCCGTCGAAACGGGTTCGCGGACCGCGTTTTGACCCTTCCAGGTCTTCAGGGGTACCCTGCTGGTTCGTTATGCGTATTGGCTTGCTCATTCTCACGTGAATTTGCCTTACGCCGGTCCACCGGGCCGATGACCAGCGGTACACACGGGTTGCGTCTCCGATGTGAACCAGGGCTGTCGTGATCGTCCGTGGTGACCCATGTCAGGACCCGTCCCTCGGGCTCACCCCCCGGGGATGACCCACCACTGAAGAAGCGAAGGCATACGCGTGCGTACGTTCAGCCCCAAGCCCGGCGACATCTCGCGCCAGTGGCACGTCATCGACGCCCAGGACGTTGTCCTCGGCCGTCTGGCGACCCAGGCCGCTACCCTCCTGCGGGGTAAGCACAAGCCGACTTACGCCCCCCACATGGACATGGGCGACTTTGTCATCATCATCAACGCCGACAAGGTCCACCTGTCCGGCAACAAGGCGACCCAGAAGATGGCGTACCGCCACTCCGGTTTCCCGGGTGGTCTGCGTTCGGTCCGCTACGACGACCTCCTGGCGAACAACCCGGAGAAGGCCGTCGAGAAGGCCATCAAGGGCATGATCCCCAAGAACACCCTGGGCCGTCAGATGCTCTCGAAGCTGAAGGTCTACTCGGGCGATGCGCACCCCCACGCTGCTCAGCAGCCGGTGCCGTTCGAGATCACCCAGGTCGCGCAGTAGTTCCGGCCACCACACCCCCTAAGACAAGAAACTTCTGAGGAGCATCGTGGCCGAGACCACCGCCGAGACGACCCCCGTCGAAGAGTTCGAGGGCAACGTCGAGGAGTACACCACCGAGTCTGTGGAAGCCGTTGAGGGCGACTACACCTCCGAGTCCCTTGCCGGTCGCTTCGGCGACCCCCAGCCGGCCGCCGGCCTGGGCCGTCGCAAGAACGCCATCGCCCGCGTCCGGATCGTTCCGGGCACCGGCAAGTGGAAGATCAACGGTCGCACCCTTGAGGACTACTTCCCCAACAAGGTGCACCAGCAGGAAGTCAACGAGCCGTTCAAGCTGCTCGAGCTCGACAACCGCTACGACGTCATCGCCCGCATCTCGGGTGGCGGCGTGTCCGGCCAGGCCGGCGCCCTGCGCCTCGGTGTGGCCCGTGCGCTGAACGAGGCGGACGTGGACAACAACCGCCCGGCGCTGAAGAAGGCCGGCTTCCTCTCCCGCGACGACCGTGCGGTCGAGCGCAAGAAGGCCGGTCTCAAGAAGGCCCGTAAGGCTCCGCAGTACAGCAAGCGTTAATCTGCCCGCTGTTCAGCACGATTCCGCCCCGGCAGCACTCCGTGTGCTGCCGGGGCGGTTCGTTTACCGCCAAAAGCGGCAAATAATTGGCACAACTGCTCATAGTGACGTGTGAACTCGGGAGGACAACAGTGGGACGACTCTTCGGGACGGACGGTGTACGGGGCGTCGCCAACGCGGATCTGACGGCCGAGCTCGCGCTCGGCCTCTCCGTGGCGGCCGCGCACGTACTGGCCGAGGCCGGTACCTTCGCCGGCCACCGGGCCACCGCCGTGGTGGGCCGGGACCCCCGGGCCTCGGGCGAGTTCCTGGAGGCGGCAGTCGTCGCGGGCCTCGCGAGCGCGGGCGTGGACGTCCTGCGCGTCGGTGTGCTGCCCACCCCGGCGGTGGCGTATCTCACCGGTGCGCTGGGCGCCGACCTCGGCGTCATGCTCTCGGCCAGCCACAACGCCATGCCCGACAACGGCATCAAGTTCTTCGCGCGCGGCGGTCACAAGCTCGCCGACGAGCTGGAGGACCGGATCGAGTCGGTCTACGAGGACCACCGCACGGGTGCTCCCTGGGACCGCCCGACGGGCGGCGGCGTGGGCCGCGTCTCCGACTACACCGAGGGCTTCGACAAGTACGTCGCCCACCTCATGGGCGTCCTGCCCAACCGTCTCGACGGCCTCAAGGTCGTCCTGGACGAGGCGCACGGCGCGGCCGCCTACGTCTCTCCCGAGGCCTTCACCCGGGCCGGCGCGGAGATCGTCACCATCGGTGCCGAGCCCGACGGCCTGAACATCAACGACGGCTGCGGCTCCACCCACCTCGGTCTGCTGAAGCAGGCCGTCGTCGAGCACGGCGCCCACCTGGGCATCGCGCACGACGGGGACGCCGACCGCTGCCTCGCCGTGGACGCGAACGGCGAGGAGGTCGACGGGGACCAGATCCTCGCGGTGCTGGCGCTGGCGATGCGCGAGTCCGGGCACCTGCGCGAGGACACCGTCGTCGCCACCGTGATGTCCAACCTGGGCTTCAAGCTGGCCATGGAGTCCGAGGGCATCAACGTCGTGCAGACGGGCGTCGGCGACCGGTACGTCCTGGAGTCGATGAAGGAGCACGGGTACGCGCTGGGCGGCGAGCAATCCGGCCACGTGATCATCCTCGACCACGCCACCACCGGCGACGGCACCCTGACCGGCCTCATGCTGGCGGCCCGCATCGCGGCCACCGGCAGGCCGCTGGCCGAGCTGACCGGGGTCATGACGCGGCTGCCGCAGGTGCTGGTCAACGTCCCGGACGTGGACAAGTCGCGGGTCACCACTTCGGGCGAGCTGGCCGCGGCCGTCGCCGAGGCGGAGCGGGAGCTCGGCACGACCGGGCGCGTACTGCTGCGTTCCTCGGGCACGGAGCCCCTCGTACGGGTGATGGTGGAGGCCGCCGACATCGAGCAGGCCCGCTCGGTCGCGGGGCGCCTCGCGGACGTCGTGAAGTCGGCGCTCGGCTAGAGCCCGCCCTCCCGTGACGACAGCGGCCCCGCGCTACGAAGCCTCGTAGCGCGGGGCCGCTGTCGTTGCCGGGGCTCAGGCCTTGGACGGCGTACGCCGCCAGCGGCCCCGCTGGGTGCGCCACAGGAGCTTCTGGGCGAGCAGGGTCAGGACGCCGGCCAGCATGATGCCGAGGAGGTTCAGCAGGAGCTGCTGGATGGAGCCCGACATCTGGCCGAACTCCCCGTAGCTGAGCGCCACGGCCGCGTTGGCGGCCGCCGGGACCGTGGTCACCGAGATGGCGACGCCGACCAGTGCGCCGGACTTCGCCGAGGTCAGGGAGAGCACCCCGGCGATGCCGGCGAGCACGGCCACGACGAAGGAGAACAGGTCCGGCTGCCAGATGAAGCTGGTGTTGGGGCGGGGCTTGTCCAGCATTCCCGGGTGGAACAGGCCGAGCGCGTTCATGACCAGGCTGAAGACGGTGGTCGCGATCATCGCGGCGGCGAAGCCCACCAGCAGGGCGGTCAGCGACCGGGCGGCGAGCTTGGGGGCGCGCCGCACCAGGGCGGTGCAGACGCCGGCGAGCGGCCCGAACTCCGGGCCGACGGCCATCGCTCCCACGATGAGGATGGCGTTGTCGAGGACCACACCGCAGGCCGCGATCATCGTCGCGACGATCATGAAGGCGCAGTAGGTGATGCTGAGGGTGGACTCCTCGTGGGTCGCCTCGCTCAACTGCTCCCACAGGACGGCGTCGGCCGCCTCGCCCGGGGCCTCGTCCTCGGCGCGGTCGGCGCGGTCCGAGAGGGAGAGGTCGATGTTCTCGACCGCGATCGAGCCGTCCTTGTCGATGCCGAGCTCGCGGAGCTCGTGCAGGAGCTCGTCGCCCGCCTCGCGCGCGACGTCGCACAGCACGATGTCGCCCTCCGGGATGCGGGCGGCTCCGGGCAGCACGGCCAGATGGGTGGTGCCGACCGTCCTTTCGACGATCCGGACCACTGCGTCCGTCCGGTCCGACGGAATGATCATCCGTAGATGCAGCATGGCCGCACCCTAGCTCCCGGCGGCGCCCGATTCCGGCGGCACTCAGAGCTTGCGCAGACTCAGCTTCTGCACCTTGTGGTCCGGTCCCTTGCGGACGACGAGGGTGGCGCGGCCGCGGGTCGGGGCCACGTTCTCCAGCAGGTTGGGCTTGTTGATGGTCCGCCACATCGTCTGCGCGTACTCCAGGGCCTCCTCCTCGGAGACCTGGGTGTACTTGCGGAAGTAGGAGAAGGGGTTCTGGAACGCGGTCTCGCGCAGCTTGCGGAACCGGTTGAGGTACCAGCGCTCGATGTCCTCGGGGCGGGCGTCCACGTACACGCTGAAGTCGAAGTAGTCGGCGAGGCCGACCCGGGTGCGGCCGTCCTTGCCGGGCATGGCGGGCTGCAGGACGTTGAGCCCCTCGACGATCAGGATGTCGGGGCGGCGTACGACGAGCCGCTCGTCGGGGACGATGTCGTAGATCAGGTGGGAGTAGACCGGGGCCGTGACCTCGTCCTTGCCCGCCTTGATGTCGGCGACGAAGCGGGTCAGCGCGCGGCGGTCGTAGGACTCGGGGAAGCCCTTGCGGGCGGTCAGACCGCGCCGTTCGAGCTCCTTCATCGGGTACAGGAACCCGTCGGTGGTCACCAGCTCCACGCGCGGGTGCTCCGGCCAGCGGGCCAGGAGGGCCTGGAGGAGGCGGGCCACGGTGGACTTGCCCACCGCCACGGAGCCGGCGACCCCTATGACGAAGGGGGTCCCCTGCTGGGCGCCGTGGCCGTTGCCGGCGTCGCCGAGGAAGGTGTTGAGGGTGCCGCGCAGGTTGCTGGTGGCGCCGACGTACAGGTTCAGCAGGCGGGAGAGCGGCAGGTAGACGTCACGGACCTCGTCGAGGTCGATGACGTCGCCCAGTCCGCGCAGCCGCTCGACCTCGTCGGCCGTCAGCGGGAGCGGGGTGCGCTCGCGCAGGGCGCTCCACTCGGCACGGGTGAGGTCTACGTAGGGGGAGGCCTCGTGGCCCCGGCGGCGCGTGGGGTGCGCGGCGTGCTCGGGGTGCGGGGCCGATCCGTCGGGGCGCTCCGTTGCGCGGTCCGGCGTGCTTCGTGGCGGCGAAGAGATCACACGGCCATTGTCAGGGGTGACGGGCCGCCGTGGGTGGTGTGGTCGGTCACGTGGAGTGGGGTCTTATGGTCCGGGGTGGGTGGGTTGTACGGGGGGCGGTACCGATTGGAGGGCGCTGAGGTCTCGTCGGCATCACGATGCGTGAGGGGCGCGTATATGGGCTGACCCCGGGCGCGGGGGCCCGTACGGTGTTGATCACCGCAGCCTGACCGCTGCCGTGTTCCGTAGATCTTTTCCTGTGGGGGGAAACACCACCGTGCGCACCGCATTCGTCCGCCGTACCGTCCTGACCGCCTCGGCCGCGTCCCTGGCGCTGCTTGCCACCGCCTGCGGGAGCTCGTCCGACACGGCGGACGGAAAGTCCGACACCAAGCCGGCCGCCTCCGCCCCGGCGGCACCCGCCGCCAAGGGCAAGACCGCCGCCGAGCTCGCTCCGCTGCTCGTGGCCCAGGCCGACCTGCCCGACCACGTCCTCAAGCCGGCGACCGCGGAGGAGGCCCAGGCCGGCGCGGGGCTCGTCAGCGACAAGCCCGCCTGCCTCCCGCTGATCCAGGCGCAGTCGATGGCCCCGGTCGGCACCGCCGCGGGAACCGCACGGATCAAGGGCGTGGCCAAGCCGAAGACGGAGGTGGACCCGAACGCGAGCGAGGCGGAGAAGGCGAAGGCCGGGCTGGCGGCCCTCGGGTCCACCGTCACGGCCGTCGCCCTGTCCTCGTACGACGGCAAGGGCGCGGAAGAGGCCTTCGCCTCCCTCAAGAGCGCGGGCACGGCCTGCGCCGGCGGGTTCGGCATCCAGACGGGCGGCGAGCCGGGCAAGATCAGCAAGGTCGTCCCCGCCTCCCCCGTGACCGCGGGGGACGAGGCGCTCGCCTACACCATCGAGCTGGACGACGCGGGGGACAAGGCCACGACGGAGCTCGTGGTCGTGCGCAAGGGCAACTCCCTCGTCACCTTCTCCGCCATCAGCCTGGCCGGCACCGCCGAGCAGCCGACGGTCGTCGTCGCGGCGCAGGTCAAGAAGCTCGGCTGACAAATCGGCTGACGGATCGGCTGACGGTTCGTCCGGCACGCCCGTTCACGCGGGCGTCGACCCCGCCCCGGCGCATGCGCCGGGCGGGGTTTTCGTCTTGTTCAGGTACCGGGCACGGAGCCAACTACGGCGTACCCTGCGGCTTATGTGCGGAATCGTGGGTTACGTGGGAGCGCAGTCGGCGCTCGATGTGGTCATTGCCGGACTCAAGCGGCTGGAGTACCGCGGCTACGACTCGGCGGGTGTCGCCGTGCTCGCCGACGGGGAACTCGCCGCCGTCAAGAAGGCCGGCAAGCTGGTCAATCTGGAGAAGGAGCTGGTCGGGCACCCGCTGCCGGCCGGTTCCACGGGGCTCGGACACACCCGGTGGGCCACCCATGGGGGGCCCACCGACGTCAACGCCCATCCGCACCTCGACAATTCGGGGCGCGTGGCCGTCGTGCACAACGGGATCATCGAGAACTTCGCCGCGCTGCGGGCCGAGCTCGCCGAGCGCGGGCACCGGCTGGAGTCCGAGACGGACACCGAGGTCGTGGCGCACCTGCTGGCCGAGCGGTTCGAGGACGCGGGCGGCGACCTGGCGGAGGCGATGCGGAAGGTCTGCCGGCTGCTGGACGGGGCCTTCACCCTGGTCGCCGTGCACGCGGACCAGCCGGACGTGGTGGTCGGCGCGCGCCGGAACTCACCGCTCGTGGTGGGTGTAGGAGAGGGCGAGAACTTCCTCGCCTCCGACGTGGCCGCCTTCATCGCCCACACCCGGTCCGCGATCGAGCTGGGGCAGGACCAGGTCGTGGAGCTGCGCCGCGACGGGGTCACGGTGACCAACTTCGACGGCACGGCCGCGGACGTGCGGGCGTACCACGTGGACTGGGACGCTTCGGCGGCCGAGAAGGGGGGCTACGACTACTTCATGCTCAAGGAGATCGCCGAGCAGCCGAAGGCCGTCGCGGACACCCTCCTGGGCCGGATCGACGCGAACGGCCTGCTGACCCTCGACGAGGTGCGCATCCCCGACTCGGTGCTGCGCGAGGTCGACAAGGTCGTGATCGTGGCGTGCGGTACGGCGTACCACGCGGGCATGATCGCGAAGCTGGCCATCGAGCACTGGACCCGCATCCCGTGCGAGACGGAGCTGGCCAGCGAGTTCCGCTACCGCGACCCGATCCTGGACCAGCGGACGCTGGTGATCGCGATCTCGCAGTCGGGCGAGACGATGGACACCCTGATGGCGCTGCGCCACGCCCGCGAGCAGGGTGCCAAGGTGCTGGCCATCTGCAATACGAACGGCTCGACCATCCCGCGCGAGTCGGACGCCGTGCTGTACACGCACGCCGGACCCGAGGTGGCCGTCGCCTCGACCAAGGCGTTCCTGACGCAGCTCGTGGCCTGCTACCTCGTCGCCCTCTACCTCGGGCAGGTCCGCGGCACGAAGTGGGGCGACGAGATCCGGTCCGTGATCCGGGAGCTGTCGGACATCGCCGCGGCGGTGGACACCGTACTGGAGACCATGGAGCCGGTGCGGGAGCTGGCGCGGTCGCTCGCCGACAAGAACACCGTGCTCTTCCTGGGGCGCCACGTCGGCTACCCGGTGGCGCTGGAGGGCGCGCTCAAGCTCAAGGAGCTGGCGTACATGCACGCCGAGGGCTTCGCGGCGGGCGAGCTCAAGCACGGGCCGATCGCGCTGATCGAGAAGGACCTGCCGGTCGTGGTCGTCGTACCGTCGCCGCGCGGGCGCTCGGTGCTGCACGACAAGATCGTGTCCAACATCCAGGAGATCCGGGCGCGCGGGGCGCGGACCATCGTGATCGCCGAGGAGGGGGACGAGGCGGTGGTCCCGTACGCCGACCACCTCATCCGCATCCCGGCCACCCCGACCCTGCTCCAGCCGCTGGTGGCCACCGTGCCGCTCCAGGTGTTCGCGTGCGAGCTGGCGACGGCGCGCGGCAACGAGGTGGACCAGCCGCGTAACCTCGCCAAGTCGGTGACTGTGGAGTGAGCGCAGCGAACGGAGCGGGTCGCCGACCATCGAGCACAGTGGTGACCGTCGAGTAGTGGCCCAGTTGGAGCTGTTGTTGTGATTATCGGCGTCGGGATCGACGTGGCGGAGATCGAGCGGTTCGGCGCGGCGCTGGAGCGCACGCCGAGCCTGGCGGAGCGGCTGTTCCTCGATTCCGAGCTGACCCTGCCGAGCGGCGAGCGGCGCGGAACCGCCTCGCTCGCCGCCCGGTTCGCGGCCAAGGAGGCGCTGGCCAAGGCGCTCGGTGCGCCCGGTGGGCTGCTGTGGACCGACGCCGAGGTGTACGTCGAGGAGACCGGGCAGCCGCGCCTGCGGGTGTCGGGCACGGTGGAGGCGCGGGCGCTGGCACTGGGCGTGACGTCCTGGCACATCTCGCTCAGCCACGACGCGGGCATCGCCTCCGCCGTGGTGATCGCCGAGGGGTAGGGCGCGTCTTTCGGGCAGGCTGGTGGCATGCGTACTGCTTACAGCGTGGAGACCGTACGGGCCGCCGAGCGCGAGCTGATGGCCCGGCTGCCCGAAGGCACCCTGATGCAGCGGGCGGCGGCCGGACTGGCCGCCGTCTGCGTCCGGCTGCTGCCCCGCGTGTACGGGTCCCGCGTGGTGCTGCTGGTCGGCCCGGGGGACAACGGCGGCGACACCCTCTACGCGGGCGCCCGGCTGGCCCGGCGCGGGGCCGGGGTGACGGCCGTCGCGGTGGATCCCGCCCGGGTGCACGCGGGCGGACTGGCCGCGCTGCGGGCCGCCGGCGGCCGCCTCGCCGGGGAGCCGCCGGCCCGGGCCGACCTGGTGCTCGACGGGCTGGTCGGCATCGGCGGCCGGGGCGCCCTGCGGCCGGCCGCGGCCGCGCTGGTGGAGCGGATCCCGGCGGGCGCGCCGGTGGTCGCGGTGGACCTGCCGAGCGGGGTGGACGCGGACACCGGGGAAGTGGCCGGAGCGGCCGTGACGGCTGACGTGACGGTGACCTTCGGGGCGTACAAGCCGGGGCTGCTGATCGACCCGGGCGCCTCGCGCGCGGGGGCGCTGCACCTGGTGGACATCGGGCTGGACTTCGGGGCCCCGGAGATGCAGGCCCTGCAGCACGCCGACGTGGCGGGGCTCCTGCCGAAGCCGACGGCGTCGAGCGACAAGTACCGGCGCGGCGTGCTCGGGATCGTCGCCGGGTCCGCGCGCTACCCGGGTGCGGCGGTGCTCGCGGTGGCGGGGGCGCTGCGCGGCGGCGCGGGCGCGGTGCGCTACGTGGGGCCGCCCGCCGTGGCGGAGGCCGTACTGGCCCGGTACCCGGAGACGCTGATCGGGACCGGCCGGGTACAGGCGTGGGTGGTCGGACCGGGGCTGGGCGACGAGGGCGGTCCCGAGGTGCGGGAGGCGCTGTCGCAGCCGGTGCCGGTGCTCGTGGACGCGGACGGCCTGCGCGGGCTGGACCCCGGCGGGCTGCGGGCCCGGGCGGCCCCGACCCTGCTGACCCCGCACGCGGGGGAGGCGGCGGCGCTGCTGGGGGTCGCGCGGGAGACGGTCGAGGCGGGGCGGCTGGCGGCCGTGCGGGAGCTCGCGGAGCGGTACGGGGCGGTGGCCCTGCTGAAGGGGTCGACGACCCTGATCGCCCCGGGCGGGCCCGGCCCCGTCCGGGTCAACCCGACCGGGACTCCGTGGCTGGCCACGGCCGGGAGCGGGGACGTGCTGTCAGGACTGGCCGGGTCGCTGCTGGCGGCCGGCCTGCCGGCCGTGGACGCCGCGTCCGTGGCGGCGTACCTCCACGGCCTGGCGGCCCGCCTGACCGGCGGCCCCCTGCTGGCCCACCAGGTGGCCGAAGCCCTGCCCCGGGCCTGGCGCGAGGTCGCCCGCCGCTAGTTCGGGTCCCGGGGGCGGCGCCGCTGCCGGGGGGCTTTGCCCCCGGACCGCCGCGCCTCAAACGCCGGCGGGGCTGGGTTTGGCCTGCGGTCGGCTTGTCCGTGCGGGCCGGCGGGTCGAAGGCCGCCGCAGAACGCGGGGGGACGCCGTTCGGGCACGCCGTAAGGTGATCATGATCCGGGGCCGGTGCCGTGTGTGCGGCCGCCCCGGGGGCCGCCTCGGGGGCGCCTCAGCGTGCTCCCAGGTGATCAGACATCCGCCTCCCCCTCCGTCGAGGTCGCCGCCGGCGGGTGGTCCGGTACCGGGTCCCTCGGCTGACGGACCCGGAAAGGAAGCGGAAAGCAGCCGTACAGGCAAGGGGCCCGGTGGCGGGCCGCCGGGCCCCGCCTGTTCGGTCCGCCGGGGAGGGCTCTGAGAGACTGGGTGGGATGAACGAGACACCGATGCGCGTGTACGCCGAGATCGATCTTGACGCCGTCCGGGCGAACGTGCGCGCACTGCGCGAGCGGGCGCCCCGGTCCGGGCTGATGGCCGTCGTCAAGGCGGATGCCTACGGGCACGGGGCCGTGGCCTGCGCCAAGGCCGCACAGGAGGCCGGGGCGAGCTGGCTCGGGACCGCGACGCCCGAGGAAGCCCTCGCACTGCGCGCCGCCGGACTCGAAGGCCCCGTCATGTGCTGGCTGTGGACCCCCGGCGGCCCCTGGCGGGAGGCACTCGAAGCCGGTGTCGACGTGTCCGTCAGCGCGATGTGGGCCCTCGACGAGGTACGGGAAGCCGCCCGCGCCGCCGGCCTGACGGCCCGGATCCACCTGAAGGCCGACACGGGCCTGGGCCGCAACGGCTGCCAGCCCGCCGACTGGGAGGCCCTGGTGACCGCGGCCGTCGCCGCCCAGGCCGAGGGCACCGTCCGCGTCACCGGCGTCTGGTCGCACTTCGCCTGCGCCGACGAGCCCGGACACCCCTCCATCCAGCTCCAGCTGGCCGCCTTCCGCGACATGCTCGCGTACGCGGAGAAGGAGGGCGTCGAGCCCGAGGTCCGGCACATCGCCAACTCGCCGGCCACGCTCACCCTCCCCGAGTCCCACTTCGACCTGGTCCGCTGCGGCCTGGCCCTCTACGGGGTTTCGCCCGCGCCCGAACTCGGCACCCCCGCCCAGCTCGGCCTGCGGCCCGCGATGGCCCTCAAGGCCACCGTCGCGCTGGTCAAGACCGTGCCGGCCGGGCACGGGGTCAGCTACGGCCACCACTACGTCACCGACCGGGAGACCACCCTCGCGCTGATCCCGGCGGGCTACGCCGACGGCGTCCCGCGCCAGGCGTCCGGGGCCGGCCCGGTGCTCGTCGGCGGCCGCATCCGCACCGTCGCCGGGCGCGTGGCCATGGACCAGTTCGTGGTCGACCTGGACGGAGGCCACGCCCGCGCCGGCGACGAGGCCGTCATCTTCGGCGACGCGGAGCGCGGTGAACCCACCGCCGAGGACTGGGCTCGAGCGGCGCACACGATCGGGTATGAGATCGTCACCCGTATCGGGGGCCGGGTCCCCCGCGTATACCTCAACGGCTGAGTGAGGGTGGCGGCGTGAGCGAGAACTGGCGCAAGGCGGGCTGGGCCGGCGCCGCCATCGGCGTGATAGCCGCCGGAGCGGCGGCCGGGGTCGCGGTCGAACGGATCACCGTCGGCCGGGGCATGCGCGTGAAGGCGCGTCTCGCGCTCGACGCGACCGGGGACTACGGATCCCTGCGCGGCGCCCCCGGCACCGCTCGGTCCGAGGACGGCACCGCGCTCTACTACGAGGTCGACGAACTGCCCGAGGACGGCAAGCGGCGCCGGCTGCGCCGCAGGGCCCCGGCCCGGCCGACCGTGGTGTTCTGCCACGGCTACTGCCTCGCGCAGGACTCCTGGCACTTCCAGCGCGCCGCGCTGCGCGGCCTGGTCCGCGCCGTCTACTGGGACCAGCGCAGCCACGGCCGCAGCGCGCGCGGCCTGGCCCAGGCCGACGGCGAGCCGGTCACCTTCGAGCAGCTCGGCCGCGACCTGAAGGCCGTCATCGACGCCGCCGCCCCCGAGGGCCCGCTGATCCTGGTCGGTCACTCGATGGGCGGGATGACCATCATGGGACTCGCCCAGGAGTTCCCCGGCCTCATCCGGGACCGGGTGGCCGGAGTGGCGCTGGTCGGCACCTCCAGCGGCCGGCTGGACGAGGTCACGTACGGGCTGCCCGCCCTGGGCTTCGGCACGGTACGACGCCTGCTGCCCGGGGTGCTCAAGGCGCTCGGCTCCCAGGTGGAACTGGTGGAGAGGGGCCGGCGGGCCACCGCCGACCTGTTCGCCGGGATGGTCAAGATGTACTCCTTCGGCTCGCGCGACGTCGACCCGGGCGTCGCCCGCTTCGCCGAGCGGCTCATCGAGGCCACGCCCATCGACGTGGTCGCCGAGTTCTACCCGGCCTTCCAGACGCACGACAAGACGGCCGCCCTCCAGCGGTTCGCGGACATCCCCGTCACCGTCATCGCCGGGGACCGCGACATGGTCACCCCGCCCGAGCACAGCCGGGCCATCAAGGAAGCGCTGCCCTCCGCGGAGCTGGTCGTCCTGGAGGCCGCCGGGCACCTGATGATGCTGGAGCACCCGGACACCGTGACCCGGCTGCTCACCGAGCTGCTCGCGCGCACCGGGACGGTGTCCGCAGCGGCTAACGTTGGCCGGCATGGAAGAAGTACCTGACACGGAAACGCACGTCACCGTCGGTTCGCCGGACGCCATGCAGGACCTCGGGCGCCGGATCGCCGGTCTGCTGCGCCCCGGCGACCTCGTCCTGCTGACGGGGGAGCTCGGCGCCGGGAAGACCACCCTGACCCGCGGCCTCGGCGAGGGCCTGGGCGTGCGCGGGGCCGTGACCTCGCCGACCTTCGTGATCGCCCGGGTCCACCCCTCGCTGACCGGCGGTCCGGCGCTGGTGCACGTGGACGCGTACCGGCTGGGCGGCGGGCTGGACGAGATGGAGGACCTGGACCTCGACGTCTCGCTGCCCGAGTCCGTCATCGTCGTGGAGTGGGGCGACGGCAAGGTCGAGGAGCTGTCCGACGACCGGCTGCACGTGGTGATCCGCCGGGCGGTCGGCCACGAGGAGGTCCTGGACGACGTGCGCGAGGTCATGGTCCGCGGGATCGGCACCCGCTGGTCCGCCGGGGCGGGTCTGGAGAGCCTCGCGGGCGTCCTGTCGCCGGAGTAGGCGCAGTGCGGCGCGGCGAGAAACGTTCCGACAAGTCGTCGGGAAGATATTGCGCGGGCGGCGGGGCGCGTGGTCACATGGTACGGAGGGCTGGTTAGGCGTACCTAAGTGCGGGCCGGCCCCGGCCAGGAGGCAGCCATGTCGACAACAGGAGCAGCGGGCGTCCCGCGCCCGTCCGCCGTGTCCGTGGGGGCGCTGCTCGCCGCGGGCGCCGCCGCCAGCGCCGTGTCGACTCCGCCCGCGCGCGAGCACGCCCCGGAGCCCGATCCCGTAGGGGAGGGGGCGGAGGGCAGCGAACAGGCCCTCGACGGAGAACAGGCCGCCCCGGAGTCCGAAGCGGCCTGACGCGGGGACCGCCTGACGGCACAGGCCCCGTACGAGTGAACTTGGTGTGTCGCGACCGGGTCGGCCGACCCGTCCGGCGAGGGGCGGTCGGCCACTCGGGTCAGGGAACGACGACGACCTTCGAGCCGATCGTCGCGAAGGCCCACATCGCGTCGCCGTCCGCGCGCAGCATGCGGACACCGCCGGTCTTCTTGGCCGGATCGGGCGCCGGGAGGGTGTTGTCCACGCGGGCGCTGAAGCCGACCGTGACCCCCTGCGGACTCGCGAACCGGACGACGTGCTCGATCGGCACCCCGTCCGAGCCGGTGATCGCGCCCGTGCGGCCGCCCACCGTGTACCGGCCCGGCGCCGGGTGCACCGTGCTCGGCACCACCGCGAAGGACTTCGGCTCCCCGGTGGGGCCCACCAGCCACACGCGCTTGGCGCTCAGCGAGTACACGACGCGCACCCCGGTGCCGGAATCGGCCGGGAGGGCCACCGGCTTCGCCGGGTCCGTCTTGGCGGGCCCCGAGTCGCTCGGAGCGGGCACCGGGCTCTGCGCGGAGGCCTTCGGCGGGAGCGCGGGAGCGGAGGCGGAGGCCTGGTAGCCGAGGAAACCGACGACGGCGAGCGCCGCGACGGTGAGCCCGGCCACGATTCCCGAGCTGCTGCGTGCCACCTTGCTCCACCTCTCCGCATGGTCAGTCGATGCCAGTCGGACGTCGGGCGGACGATCACACCCCGACACCTGGTCCGAAGGTAGCAGCAGGGGTGCCCGCAGACCGGCCGCAAGGGCCGGGGGCCCCGGAGTCGTAGGCTGTTCGCGTGCTCTTGCTCGCTGTAGATACCGCCACGCCCGCCGTCACCGTCGCCCTGCACGACGGCGAGTCCGTCCTCGCCGAGTCGAACCAGGTCGACGCCCGCCGCCACGGGGAGCTCCTGCTGCCCTCCGTCGACAAGGTCCTCGCCGCGGCGGGGGTGAAGCTCGAAGCCGTCACCGGCATCGTCGTCGGCGTCGGCCCCGGCCCCTACACGGGACTGCGCGTCGGCCTCGTGACCGCGGCCACCTTCGCCTCCGTCCTCGGCGTGCCCGTCCACGGGCTGTGCACCCTCGACGGCCTGGCCTACGCGGCCGGCGCGGCCGGGATCGAGGGCCCCTTCACCGTGGCCACCGACGCCCGGCGCAAGGAGGTCTACTGGGCGCGCTACGAGGACCCCCGCACCCGGGCCGGCGAGCCCGCGGTGGACCGGCCGGCCGACATCGCCGAGCGCGTCGCCGGACTGCCCGCCGTGGGGCAGGGCGCGCAGCTCTACCCGGAGGTCTTCACCGACGCGCGGGCCCCCGAGCACCAGAGCGCCGCCGCGCTGGCCGCCCTGGCCGCGGAGCGGCTGGCGGCGGGGGCGGCCTTCCTGCCCCCGACCCCGCTCTACCTGCGCCGGCCCGACGCCGAGGTGCCCAAGAACTACAAGGTGGTCACCCCGCAGTGACAGCCACCTCAGCAGTCGTCCTGCGCGAGATGCGCTGGTGGGACATCGGGCCCGTGCTGGAGCTGGAGCACGAGCTGTTCCCCGAGGACGCCTGGTCGGCCGGGATGTTCTGGTCCGAGCTCGCCCACGCCCGCGGCCCCGGCGCCACGCGCCGCTACGTCGTGGCGGAGGAGGCCGGCCGGCTGGTCGGCTACGCCGGGCTGGCCGCCGCCGGGGACCTGGCCGACGTACAGACCATCGCCGCGGCCCGCGACCAGTGGGGCACCGGGCTCGGTGCCCGGCTGCTGACCGATCTGCTGCGCGCCGCCACCGCGTTCGAGTGCGCCGAGGTGCTGCTGGAGGTGCGGGTCGACAACGTCCGGGCCCAAAGGCTCTACGCGCGCTTCGGCTTCGAGCCGATCGGCTTCCGGCGCGGCTACTACCAGCCCGGCAATGTGGACGCCCTCGTGATGCGCCGCGTTTCCGACCCCGCACACCCCGTAGACCCCGACCCCGCCTATTCCGACCCCGCATATCTCAAACCCCTGCAAGGTGAGACGACCCATGGCTGACGAACCGCTCGTCCTCGGCATCGAGACCTCCTGCGACGAGACCGGCGTCGGCGTCGTCCGCGGCACGACGCTGCTCGCGGACGCCATCGCGTCGAGCGTCGACGAGCACGCCCGTTTCGGCGGGGTCGTGCCCGAGGTGGCCTCCCGCGCACACCTGGAGGCGATGGTCCCCACCATCGAGCGCGCCCTGAAGGAGGCCGGGGTCAGCGCCCGCGACCTCGACGGCATCGCCGTCACCGCCGGCCCGGGCCTCGCCGGGGCCCTGCTGGTGGGCGTCTCCGCCGCGAAGGCCTACGCGTACGCGCTGGGCAAGCCGCTGTACGGGGTGAACCACCTCGCCTCGCACATCTGCGTCGACCAGCTGGAGCACGGGCCGCTGCCCGAGCCGACGATGGCGCTGCTGGTCTCCGGCGGGCACTCCTCGCTGCTGCTGGCCCCCGACATCACCTCCGACGTACGGCCGCTCGGCGCGACCATCGACGACGCGGCCGGCGAGGCCTTCGACAAGATCGCGCGCGTCCTGCAGCTGGGCTTCCCCGGCGGCCCGGTCATCGACCGGCTCGCCCGCGAGGGGGACCCGAAGGCGATCGCCTTCCCGCGCGGGCTGACCGGTCCGCGCGACGCCCCGTACGACTTCTCCTTCTCCGGGCTCAAGACCTCGGTCGCCCGCTGGATCGAGGCGAAGCGCAAGGCGGGCGAGGACGTGCCGGTGCGCGATGTGGCGGCCTCCTTCCAGGAAGCCGTGGTGGACGTCCTGACCCGCAAGGCGATCCGCGCCTGCAAGGACGAGGGCGTCGACCACCTGATGATCGGCGGCGGGGTCGCGGCCAACTCCCGGCTGCGCTCGCTCGCCCAGGAGCGGTGCGACGACGCGGGGATCATCCTGCGGGTGCCGCGGCCGGGGCTGTGCACGGACAACGGCGCGATGGTGGCGGCGCTGGGCGCGGAGATGGTCAAGCGGAACAGGGCCGCCTCGGACTGGGACCTGTCGGCGGACTCCTCGCTGCCGGTGACCGACCCGCATGTTCCCGGCCATTCCCACGGCCATTCCGACGGCCACGGGGACGGCCACGGCCACGGCCACGGTCATGCGCACGACCACGACCACGTGCACGAGCTGAGCAAGGACAACCTGTACTCGTGAGCACCATCGCGCTGATGTGGGAGGCCCGGGCCGTGCCCGGCCGGGCCAACGAGCTGCTGGAGTGGGCCCGTTCGCGGATCCTGGCCCAAGACCCGGTAAGGCGCGAGGTGTTCAGCGCCCCGCAGGACCGGGTGCTCGTCGTCACCTGGTGGGAGACGCCCGAGGGGATCGGCGCGGAACTGCCCGAACTGCCGGAGCCCGAAGCCGATTTGATCACGCGGGCGGTCCACCGCTGGCGCTTCGAATCGGTGGAGGTCCTCGAAGGGCCGGGCGGAGGCTGAGTCCCCGCCCGGCGGCCCGCGGGACCCCGAGGCGTGCGGATATGGTCATGGGCATGCCCCGCCGTGACCTGCCGCCGCCGCCCCCTCCCGCTCACCTGCGCGCCTGGTTCGACGAGCACGCCGTACGCGCCGTACGGGCCGACCGCGCCCGGTTCCTCAGGGAGCTCGGGCGGCGCAGTCTGGGCTTCGGCAGGCTCCTGCTCCTCTGGGCGGTCTCGGCGGTCTTCGCCCTGGGCTGGTCCTTCGTCGGCATGGCCCTGATGGCCATCGAGACGCACGAGCCGCTCGCGTACCTCTTCGGCCTGATCTTCGCCGTGCTCGGGGTGGGCGTGCTGATACCGGCCGGGTTCTGGTTCGCCTGGGGCGCCAAGCGGGACCGGCAGGTGCGCCGGCTGCTGTGCGCCTGGGCGGAACTGGACCGGGACCCGTCCGTGGACGCGGCCGTGCGCGCGCCCGGGCGCAGCCTGGCCTGGCTGCTGGCCTCCTTCGCCCTGGGCGGGCTCGGCCTCTGGGTGACCTTCGGGTCGGCGGTGTCGGCCCGGCCCGGAGCCGAGACGTACGGGGAGGTCGCCTACACCATGGGCCTCGGCATGATCCTGTGGATCACCGCCCTGCTGGGCCTCGGCAAGGCGGGCGCGCACTACCGGTGGGCGCTGCGCGTCTTCGGAGGAGCGGCCCGGCGGCCCGGCGGGCCGTCAGGGGCGGGCGGTCGGTGAGCCGATCAGCATCGAGGGGGCGCCGGCGACCCTGGTCAGGAACACCGTGGCCGAGTTCGGCCCCTGCGGCTTCACCTTCTTGCGCAGTTCCTCGGGCTCGATCGCGGAGCCGCGCTTCTTCACCGTGAGGATGCCGACCCCGCGCTCGCGCATCAGGGCCTTGAGCTTCTTCAGCCCGAACGGCAGTACGTCGGTGATCTCGTACGAGGTCGCGTACGGGGTCTCGCGCAGCTCGTCGGCGGTGATGTAGGCGATGGTCGGGTCGATCAGCCGGCCGCCGAGCTGCTCGGCGACCTCGGCGACGAGGTGGGCCCGGATGACGGCGCCGTCGGGCTCGTAGAGGTAGCGGCCGACGGGTCCGGCCTCGGGATCGGGCAGCGGATCGGCGGTCGCCAGCGCGCGGGGGCCGGGCAGCAGGGTGGCGCGGATCTCGCCGGGGGCCGTCCCGAACCACAGCACGGCCTCCTTCACGTCGCCCTGGTCGGAGATCCACTCGGCCTGGGCCTCGGCGGGCACCGCCTCGTGCGGGATCCCCGGGGCGATCTTGATGGCGGCCACCTTCGCGGCGCGGGCGGTGGCGATCGCCCAGGACAGCGGCGGCGAGTAGGACTCGGGGTCGAAGATGCGGCCCCGCCCCCCACGCCGGGCCGGGTCGATGAAGACGGCGTCGTAGCCCGCGGTGTCGACCTCCGTCACATCGGCCTCCCGGACCTCGATCAGGTCCGCCAGCCCCAGTGCCGCCGTATTGGCGCGCGCGACGGCGACGGTGAGGGGATCGTGGTCCACCGCCAGGACGCGGATGCCGAGCCTGGCCAGCGCGAGGGCGTCGCCGCCGATCCCGCAGCAGAGGTCCGCGAGGCTCCGTACGCCCAGGGCGGCCAGCCGCTCGGCGCGGTACGAGGCCACCGAGGCGCGGGTGGCCATCTCCCCGCCGCCGGGGGTGAAGTACATCCGGTGGGCGTCCTCGGCCCCGAACTTCGCCACCGCGCGCTGCCGCAGCCGGGCCTGTCCGAGGGCTGCGGAGACCAGCGCGGCGGGGTGTTCGCGGCGCAGCCGGGTGGCGACGGCGAGCTCCTGGGCGGGGTCGTAGTCGCGGAGCGAGTCGAGGAGGGCGTGGCCCTCGGGGGCGAGGAGCGCGGCGAAGTCTTCGGGGGTCACGGGTCCATTGTCGGCCACGGTGGGCCACTCGGAGGAAGGTCGGATTCCCCTCGCGGTGTCGGCCGGGGTGCGTGCATGGCTGGTGTAAGGATGCCCAACTATGCAGCTAGTCCGACAAAAGGAACATAAGACGCTACATGGTCACCGGATCGCGGCAGTCGCGCGCGGCCGGTTGGGTACGGCCGCGACGGCCGCACTGCTCGTCGCCGCGCTCGGCACGGGTTGCGGGGCCGGCGGATCCGAGACGCCGGACAAGGCCGCGAAGGCGAAGGCCGCCGCGGGCGCCGCCGGCGAGCAGGCCGGCGCGGCCGGCGCGCTCGGCACGTACGCCGAGAGGCTGAAGGCCCTCCAGCAGGCGAGGGTGGTCGCCGCGAAGAAGTGGGGGCTGGCCAAGCCTCCGCTCGCCGCTCCGCAAGCGCCCAAGGAGAAGCCGGAGATCACCACCCGCGACGGCTTCGAGGTCGAGGGCCAGGACGAGCTGCCCCCGGTCTTCACCACCGTCCCCACGGAGGAGAAGGTCGTCTTCCTGACGATCGACGACGGGGCCGAGAAGGACCCCGAGTTCCTGAAGATGATGCAGGAACTGAAGCTCCCGTACACCGCCTTCCTGAGCGACTACCTGGTCCGGGACAACTACCCGTACTTCAAGGAGATGCAGGCGGCGGGCGTCACGCTGAACAACCACACGCTCAACCACCGCTACATGCCGGCGCTCTCGTACGAGAAGCAGCGCCAGGAGATCTGCGGACAGCAGGACACGATCGAGAAGACGTTCGGCAAGCGGCCGACGCTCTTCCGGCCGCCGTACGGGAACTACAACGAGGACACGCTGCGCGCGGCCAAGTCCTGCGGCATCAAGGCCGTTCCGCTGTGGAACGAGGAGGCCTTCCCGAACCGGATGGACTGGCGGGAGTGGGACAAGGACCTGCATCCCGGCGACATCATCCTCACGCACTTCCGGGGCAAGGAGGACTGGAAGGGCAGCATGACTGACATGATCCGTCACGTCATGAAGACCGTCACGGACAAGGGGTACGCCGTGGCCCGCTTGGAGGATTACTTGTGAGGTACGCGCGCCGGTTCGTAGCCGGAACGCTGACGGCCGGCGCGCTCGCGCTGTCCCTGACGGGGTGCGGGGACAGCGTGGACCCCATCGAGCGGCTGGGGCGCAAGACCACGGAGGCCAGGGCGACTCCGACGCCCTCGGGCGCGGCCTCCCCCTCCGCCGTGGCCAAGGGATCGACGGCCGCGGCGGACGAGGCGTACAAGAAGTGGGGCCTCGGCGGCCCCCTCCAGTACGCGCCCAAGCCTGCCGTCAAACCCCAGATCCCGCCGGCCGGGGCGGGCCGGGTCCAGGTCGTCGACCGAATACCCGTCCCGGCGGACGACAAGGTCGTCTTCCTGACGTTCGACGACGGCGCGGAGAAGAGCCCCGAGTTCCTGAAGATGGCCGCCGATCTGAAGCTGCCGATCAGCATGTTCCTGACGGACGCCATCGCCTCGTCGGACTACGGACACTTCGAAAAGCTCCGCGACAACGGCTCCGACAGCACGATAAACAACCACACCCTGACGCACCCGAATCTCCGGACCCTGTCCTTCGAGGCACAGAAGAAGGAGATATGCGGGCAGCAGGACCGCCTGGAGACGCGCTTCGGCAAGCGGCCGACGCTCTTCCGGCCGCCGTACGGCAATCACAACGACGACACCCTCAGGGCCGCGCACGAGTGCGGGATATCCCAGCTCCTCCTGTGGCGCGTGTCGATGCAGATCAACAACTTCCAGTACGCCGAGGGCTCCGCCCTCAAACCGGGCGACATCATCCTGGCCCACTTCCGCGGCCCCTCCGAGCTGAAGGGCACGACGGAGACCGAGATGACGACCCGGATGCTCCGGCGGATACAGGAGCAGGGCTACCGGATCGGCCGGCTGGAGGACTACCTGTAGGACGCGGCGGGGTGCGGTTCGGGCCCGGCCTGCGGCGTGATCGTCGTTTCCGCCGGGCCCCGGGCGTCCGCCTCGCGTTGTCGTTCGGTGCTGTCGGAGATGCGCAGCAGCAGGGCGATCATGATCCAGTTGGCCAGGAGGGACGAGCCGCCGGCTGCCAGGAAGGGCAGGGCCTTGCCCGTCAGCGGGATCAGCCCCGTGACGCCGCCCGCCACCACGAAGACCTGGAGCGCGAGGGCCGACGAGAGGCCCACCGCCAGCAGTTTGCCGAAGGGGTCGCGGGCGCCCAGCGCCATCCGCAGCCCGCGCTGCACGAGGAGCGCGTAGAGGATCAGGACGGCCATGACCCCGGCCAGGCCGAGCTCCTCGCCCACCGTCGTCAGGATGAAGTCGCTGCGGCCGGCGAACTTGATCAGCTCGGGATGGCCCATGCCGAGGCCCGTGCCGGAGATCCCGCCCGTGCCGAAGCTGAACAGCGCCTGCGCCGACTGGTCCGAGACGACGCCCGGCGGCCGGTCCTTCCAGTAGTACGACAGCGGGTTCAGCCAGGCGGCCACGCGGGCCTTGACGTGCGGTTCCGTCATGCCCACCACGAAGGCGCCCGCCGAGGCGAGGACCAGGCCGCAGACGATCCAGCTCGTGCGTTCCGTGGCCACGTAGAGCATGACCACGAAGACGCCGAAGAAGATCAGCGAGGTGCCGAGGTCGCGCTCGAAGACCAGCACGAGCAGCGAGATGATCCACACCGTGACGAGGGGGCCGAGCTGGCGCATCGGCGGCAGCCGCATGCCGAGGAACTTGCGGCCCGACAGGGCCAGCGAGTCCCGGTGGATCACCAGGTAGCCCGCGAAGAACACCGCGATCATGATCTTCACGAACTCGCCGGGCTGCACCGAGAGCCCGCCGAACTTGATCCAGCGCTTCGCCCCGTAGGTGTCCGCGCCGAAGAAGGCGGGCGCGATCAGCGCCACCAGCGCCGCGACCATCGTGATGTAGATGAACCGCTGGAGCAGCCGGTGGTCGCGCAGCAGCCCCAGCACCGCGATGCAGGCCGCGACGCCGATCACCGTCCACATCAGCTGGCCGGGCGCCACCGCCGGAGCGTTGTACCGGTCCAGGTACCCCTGATCGAGACGGTGCAGCAGCACCAGCCCCAGCCCGGTCAGCAGCAGGGCCAGCGGGAAGACCAGCGGATCCGCGTACGCCGCGAACCGGCGCACGGCCAGGTGCCCCACCAGCGCGAGCAGCGTCATGCTGACCACGAAACCGGTGAGGCCGGCCGGGAGCTCGTCGTTCATCGCCAGTCCGGCGCTGATGTGGCCGGAAACGGTCACGGCGAGGACGAGGACGAGCAGCAGTGCTTCCGTGCGGCGGCGCGCGCCCGCCGACGTCAGGGGTTTCAGTCCACGCACGGGACGCCGCCGCCGTCGATGGCGGGGGTTCCGCTGCTGCTCCGGGACGGTGCGGGCGCGGGGGCCGGCGCGGAGTTCGCGGAGCCCTTCGGGGAGTCCGGGGCGGAGCCCTGCGGCGCGGAAGGCGAGCCCGGTGACGAGGGAGCGGCGCCAGGCGCGCTCGGGCTCGCAGTGGCCCCGGGCCCGATCCGCTCGGCTATGAACCGCTTTATCTTCATATCGTCTACGACGTTTATCTCGGCGCCGTGGTTCCTGCCGAAGCCCTCGATGGGAAGGGTCACAAACTCCACGTCGCCCCCGGAAAGGTTCTTCGCCTGCTTCACGAACGACAGCAGGTCCCACCCCTGGTCGGTGACGACGTCCTGCTTCGCCGAGTCGATCAGCTTCATCAGCTTCACCGGATCGGTGAAGGTCCCGGCCTGGTTCAGCTCGTACGCGGCCCCCGCCAGGAACGCCTGCTGCCGCTTCGTCCGGTCCAGGTCGCCCATGGTCAGGCCGTGCCGCTGCCGCACGAAGGCCAGCGACTGCTGCCCGTCGAGCGTCTGCCTCCCCGCCGGGAAGTCCGCCCCCGAGTAACCGTCCTTCACCGGCTTGTTCAGGCACACCGGTACGCCGCCCAGCGCGTCCGCGAGGTGGTAGAAACCGGCCAGGTTCAGCTCGGCGAAGTGGTCGATCGGCACGCCCAGGAAGGTGCGCACCGTCTCCAGTTCCGCCTTGCGCCCCGCCTCGCGCCCCTCGCGCTCCAGCCGGCGCCGGTCCGTGACCCCCTTGGCGGCGAGCTGGTCCTCGACCCCGGCCTTCGCCCGTCCGTAGGCCTCCTTGATCTTGGCCTTGCCGGTGAACCCGGGCACGCCGCGCAGCTCGACGAAGTCGTCGCGCGGCACCGAGAAGGCCTTCGCCCTGCTCCCGTCGCCGGGGACGTGCACCAGGATCAGCGTGTTGGTGTTGTAGCCGCCGACTTCGGAGCTCGCGCCCGCGTGCAGCTTGTCGAGGACCGCCGGCGGGAGGTCGTCGCCGTTCTGGTCCCGGCGGCTGTCCAGACCCATCAGCAGGATGTTCACGTCGCCGGACTTCGACTTCTCGGCGCCTTCCAGCGCCTTGGAACTGCCGATGCTGGAGGCGAGGTCGTCGTACAGGTACCAGGCGGTCGCCCCCGCGAGCACCACCAGGGCGCAGCCGGCCCCCAGCAGGGTGCGGGTGAGCCTGCGCCTGCGGGACGCGGGCACCGGGGACTTCGGGTCACGGGGCTTCCTGCGGTGGGCGCTCATGCCTGTCGATGCTGGGGGAGCGGTGCTGAAGGAACCCTGAGGGTCCTGAAGGCGCCTTCAGGGGCGGGTGCGGCGCCGCGACCGGGGGCCGGCCCCCGGACCCCCGCGCCTCACGCGCCGGTGGCGCCGGATCCGGCTCGCGCGGGCACGCGCAGCACCAGCCGGGCGCCCCCGCCGGGCGCCGGGAGCGCGCGGACCTCGCCGCCGTGCGCCCGCGCGATCTCCCGGGCGATGGCCAGCCCCAGCCCGGTGCCGCCGCCGGCCCGGCCGCGGCCCGCGTCCAGCCGTACGAACCGCTCGAAGACCCGGTCCCGGTCCGCCTCCGGGATGCCCGGCCCGTCGTCCGTGACCTCCAGCAGCGCCCAGCCGTCCTCGGCCGAGGCCCGGACCACGACCCCGGTACGGGCGTACCGCAGGGCGTTGTCCACCAGGTTGGCCAGCGCCCGCTCCAGCCGCGCCGGATCCCCGGCCGCCGGTACGGGAACCCGCGCGTCCAGCCGTAGCGGGACCCTGGGCTCCGGGCGCCGCGCCGCGTCCTCGGCGGCCAGCAGCGCGAGGTCCACCGGCTCGGTGCGCGGCGCGGGCCCGCCGTCCAGCCGGGCCAGCAGGAGCAGATCGGCCGCGATGGCCTGCAGCCGCTCGGTATCGGCCAGCGCGGCCGCCACCGACTGCCGGTCGGGGTCCCGCAGCGCCACCTCCAGCCGGGACCGGACGGCCGCGAGGGGGTTGCGCAGCTCGTGCGAGGCGTCGGCGGTGAACTGCCGCTGCCGGGCGTCGCTGCGCTCCAGCCGGTCGAGCGTGTCGTTGACCGCCCGGGCCAGCCGCGCGATCTCGTCGGCGCCGCCCGGGTCCGGGACCCGCCGGTCCAGCTCGCTCCCGGTGACCGCCGCCAGCCCGGTGCGGATCGCGGTGACGGGGCGCAGCGCGTGGCCCGTCACCCACCAGGCCAGCAGCGCGGAGAAGGCGATCAGCGGGGGCGCGCCGGCCAGCAGGCCGAGCGCGACGGCCCGGTTGGCGTCGTCCACGTCGCCGAGCACGGTCGCGGCGTAGACGGTGTGCGGGTCGTGCGCCCCCGGCGGGCCGGGCGCGTCCACGGCGACCACCACGCGCCGCTGTGCGCCGGAGCGCGCGGGCGGCAGGACGGCCGACCGCACGTCCCGGCCGGGGGCGGGGCCCAGCTCCGTGAGCTCCGGCGTGTCCTTCAGGTCCCCGCTGGTGGCCACGACCGTGCCGGCCGCGTTCCGCACGAGCAGCAGGTCGACCCCGCCCTCGGGCGCGGGCAGCCGGCCGCCGGCCGGGAGGCCCCCGGTGTCGTACTGGGCGGCCACCTTGCGGGCGGCGAGCTCGGTGCGGCCGGTGGTGTTCTCGATGAGGTTGGCGCGCAGCAGGGTGTAGAGCCACAGCCCGCCGGCGGCCAGCACGGCGGCCATCGCGAGGGCGGCGGCCGCGGCGGCGCGTGCGCGCAGGCCGCCGAGGCGGCGGGGCCGGGGCCGGGGCCGGGGGCCGCGTCCGGGGCCGGGCCGGGGTCCGCGTCCGCGTCCGGGATCAGCCACCGTCGGGGGCCATCCGGTAGCCGGTTCCGTGCACGGTGAGGATCGAGCGGCGGCCGAAGGGGGCGTCGATCTTCCGGCGGAGCGAGGAGACGTACACCTCGACGATGTTCGGGTCGATGCCGTGCGGGGTGTCCCAGACCTCGTCGAGGATGTCCTGCTTGGCGACGGCCCGGCCGGGCTGCTCCATCAGGCAGCCCAGGACGCCGAGCTCGCGGGAGGTCAGCTCGATCTCGTACGGGCCGCGGCGGCAGCGGCGGCCGAGGGGGTCGAGGACGAGGTCGCCGGCCTGCAGGACCGCGGGCCGGGCCTCGCCGGCGGCGGCGCGGCGGGTGAGGGCGCGGAGGCGGGCGGCGAGGACGACGAAGGAGAACGGTTTCGTCAGGTAGTCGTCGGCGCCCGAGTCCAGGCCCTCGGCCTCGTCGTACTCGCCGTCCTTGGCGGTCAGCATCAGCACGGGGGTGGCGAGGCCGTGGGACCGCATCCGGGTGCAGATCTCGTAGCCCGAGAGGCCCGGGAGCATCAGGTCGAGGAGGACCACGTCGTACGGCCCTCCGGTGAGGGCCAGGTCCAGCCCGCGGTGGCCGTCGTGGGCGAGGTCGATCCAGTGCCCGTCGGCGGAGAGGCCGCGCCGCAGTGCGTCGGCAAGGCTGACTTCGTCTTCGACGACCAGGATCCGCATGCCCCAACCCTCACATACCGGGCACTTCTTCCTGACGCGGAGCTCGCACCGCCCGGCCCTGGCGGGCCTCCCGGGCTTGCCCCGCTGCGCCGGACTCGTCCGGCGGCTGCCTGCCGGGGCTGCCCCCACTGCCGTCCCGGCGGGGGTTCGGTGGGCGGGTGCGGGTTGCCGGGCCCTGCGGGGCGGAGTCCCCTACCCGCCCTTCCGCCGTTCCCCGGGCGCCGCCCGGACCCCCCGGGGCTCCGCCCCGGACCCCGCGCCTCAAGCACCGGCGAGGCTGGATGTGGCTGACGCCGGCGAAAATCCAGCCCCTCCGGCGTTTGAGGAGCAGGGGTCCGGGGACTGGTCCCCGGCAGCGGCGCCGCGCGATCCGGGGGCTCGGGGGTGCCCCAGGGGGGCGCATCCAGGCGGCCGAGGCTGCGAAACCAGCGGCTCGTATTGGCACTCCGCTTGACCGAGTGCTAATCCCCGGAATAGTCTCGCGTCTGGCACTCGCCCCCGGTGAGTGCCAACACGGCGACAGACGGATCCGGCACCCGCGACGACGGATCGACCTGGTCGCCACCTCAGACAATTAACCCCGGATCTCCGAAGCGGAAGGTCAGATCGTGACGACCACCAGCTCCAAGGTTGCCATCAAGCCGCTCGAGGACCGCATTGTGGTCCAGCCGCTCGACGCCGAGCAGACCACGGCCTCTGGCCTGGTCATCCCGGACACCGCGAAGGAGAAGCCCCAGGAGGGCGTCGTCCTCGCCGTGGGTCCGGGTCGCTTCGAGGACGGCCAGCGTCTCCCGCTGGACGTCACCGTCGGCGACGTCGTCCTGTACTCCAAGTACGGCGGCACCGAAGTGAAGTACAACGGCGAGGAGTACCTCGTCCTCTCGGCCCGCGACGTGCTCGCGATCGTCGAGAAGTAATCACTTCTCCAGTTTTGCTTTGAGCTACGCCCCTGGTCACCCCTGCTGATGCCGGGCGGCGAGGGGCGTAGTTCGTGTCTGACAGGCGGTCGCGGTGAGCGGCCGGGGATAGCAACGAGAGGGCTGAACCGCTCCCATGCCGAAGATTCTCAAGTTTGACGAGGACGCCCGTCGCGCCCTTGAGCGTGGCGTCAACAAGCTTGCCGACACCGTCAAGGTGACGATCGGTCCCAAGGGCCGCAACGTCGTCATCGACAAGAAGTTCGGCGCTCCGACCATCACGAACGACGGTGTCACCATCGCGCGTGAGGTCGAGCTCGACGACCCGTACGAGAACCTTGGCGCGCAGCTCGTCAAGGAGGTCGCGACCAAGACCAACGACGTCGCGGGCGACGGCACCACCACCGCCACCGTCCTGGCGCAGGCGCTGGTCCGCGAGGGTCTGCGCAACGTCGCCGCGGGTGCTTCCCCGGCCGCCCTGAAGAAGGGCATCGACGCCGCCGTCAAGGCCGTCTCCGACGAGCTCCTGGCGACCGCCCGTCCGATCGAGGACAAGTCCGACATCGCCGCCGTGGCCGCGCTCTCCGCGCAGGACCAGCAGGTCGGCGACCTCATCGCCGAGGCGATGGACAAGGTCGGCAAGGACGGCGTCATCACCGTCGAGGAGTCCAACGCCTTCGGCCTGGAGCTCGAGTTCACCGAGGGCATGGCCTTCGACAAGGGCTACCTGTCCCCGTACATGGTCTCCGACCAGGAGCGTATGGAGGCCATCCTCGATGACCCGTACATCCTGATCAACCAGGGCAAGATCTCCTCCATCCAGGACCTCCTGCCGCTGCTCGAGAAGGTCATCCAGGCCGGTGCCTCCAAGCCGCTCCTGATCATCGCCGAGGACGTCGAGGGCGAGGCGCTCTCCACCCTCGTCGTCAACAAGATCCGTGGCACCTTCAACGCCGTCGCCGTCAAGGCGCCCGGCTTCGGTGACCGCCGCAAGGCGATGCTCCAGGACATGGCCACCCTCACGGGTGCCACCGTCATCGCCGAGGAGGTCGGCCTCAAGCTCGACCAGGCCGGTCTGGACGTACTGGGCTCCGCCCGCCGCGTCACGATCTCCAAGGACAGCACCACCATCGTCGACGGTGGCGGCTCCTCCGACGAGGTCCTCGGCCGCGTCAACCAGATCAAGGCCGAGATCGAGTCGACCGACTCGGACTGGGACCGCGAGAAGCTGCAGGAGCGCCTGGCGAAGCTCGCCGGCGGCGTCTGCGTCATCAAGGTCGGCGCCGCCACCGAGGTGGAGCTCAAGGAGAAGAAGCACCGTCTCGAGGACGCCATCTCGGCGACCCGCGCCGCGGTCGAGGAGGGCATCGTCTCCGGCGGTGGCTCCGCTCTCGTCCACGCCGTGAAGGTGCTGGAGGGCAACCTCGGCCTGTCGGGCGACGAGGCCACCGGTGTCGCGGTCGTGCGCCGCGCCGCCGTCGAGCCGCTGCGCTGGATCGCCGAGAACGCCGGCCTCGAGGGCTACGTCATCACCGCGAAGGTCGCCGAGCTCGACAAGGGCCAGGGCTTCAACGCCGCTACCGGCGAGTACGGCGACCTGGTCAAGGCCGGCGTCATCGACCCGGTCAAGGTCACCCGCTCCGCGCTGGAGAACGCCGCTTCCATCGCGTCGCTGCTGCTCACGACCGAGACCCTGGTCGTCGAGAAGCCGGCCGACGACGAGGGCGACGCCGGTCACGGCCACGGTGGCCACGGCCACAGCCACTGACCTCGTCGGTAAGCACGGCACGTAAGTAAGGCAAAGCCCCGGTCACCGCTGCCAAGCGGTGGTGACCGGGGCTTTCCCGTCTGCTATCCGGGCATCATGCCCATCTGGCGCATCAGGCCCGGGGCGTCGTAGTACCACCAGTCCTCTGCGATCTGGCCGTTCTCGATCCGGCACGTCGTACAGCCCGACATGGTGAATTCCTTGCCGGTCGGCGCGACCCCCATGAACTCGCCCTTGTGGGTGCCCTTCCAGCTCCACAGCGTCGTGACGCACTCGCCTTCGGCGATCTGGCGGTTCAGGTCGAAGGTCATGTCGAAGGCTTCCCGCCACATGCCGACGGTCGTGCGGATGCCCTCGCGGCCGTTGCCCCGGCCGGCGCTCTCCATGATGTCGTGGGTGACGTAGTCGGCCGCGATGCACTCCTCGACGGCGTCGAAGTTGCCCTTGCCCACGACCTCCTCGAAGAAGCGGTTCACGACGAGCTTGTTGAGGTACTCGTCACGGACCACGTCGAGGTTCATGAACTTCGGCATGCCGTCGCAGAGCGCCACCATCTCCTGGAACATCCGGTCGGTCTCCGGGAGCTGAGAGTTCCTCATGGCCTCTTCGTACGAGGGGAATTCGACGAGGTCCACGTAGTGGGTCTTGGAGTCGCGGTCCTTGCCGATGAGGGTGTGGGTGACCGTGCGCTTGCCGGCGGCCTGCTCGGCATAGCGGTCGATGAGACTGTTCATCTCGTCGAAGCGCTTGGTCTCGTAGTCGATCACTTGTACGAATGTCATCGCGTCGCCTCCCGCGCTGGATGGGACACGTCCAGTCTAGGGATATTTCACCCATATGCCGCGTTTACTCATCGGTCCCCACGGGCTCGGCTACTGCGGTCCGTACGTGCGCCCCGTGCGCGAGGAGACCCCGCCCAGCAGCCCCCGCGGGGTCAGCTTCACCATGCCCATCAGCGCCTTGTACCGCGGGTCCGGGATCGATACCGTCTTGCCCCGCGCCAGGTCGGCCAGCGCCGCCGCCACCAGCTTGTCGGCGTCGAGCCACATCCAGCCGGGGATGTTGTCCGTGCCCATGCCGGCCCGCTCGTGGAACTCGGTCCGCACGAAGCCCGGGCACAGCGCCATCAGCCGTACGCCCGAGCCGGCCAGGTCCTTGGCCGCGCCCTGGGTGAACTGCACGACCCAGGCCTTGCTCGCCCCGTAGGTGCCGCGCGGCAGGAAGGCGGCCACCGAGGCCACGTTGATCACGCCGCCGCGGCCGCGCGAGCGCATCGGCTCCACCGCCGCCGAGGTCAGCCGCAGCACGGCCTCGATGTGGACCTTCAGCATGGTGAGCTCGTCGGCCATGGAGACTTCGAGGTAGCGGCCCTTGTTGCCGAAGCCCGCGTTGTTCACCAGCAGGTCCACCGGGTGCTTGCGGTCGGCGAGGCGCTCCTCGACCGCCGCGATGCCCTCCTCGGTGGAGAGGTCGGCGGCCAGCACCTCGGCCTCGATGCCGTGCCGGTCGTGCAGTTCGGTGGCCTGCTCGCCGAGCCGCTTGGTGTCCCGGGCCACCAGGACGAGGTTGTGCCCCTGGGCGGCGAGCCGCCGGGCGAAGGCGGCGCCGATGCCCGCCGTGGATCCCGTAATCAACGCAGTCGTCATAGGCGCAACCTAGTCGCCCCGCTTCCCGTACTTCTCCACATGGGCCAGCGCCTTGTCCCGCGCCTGCGGCTCCAGGGCGTCGCCCGCCGCCAGCGTGCGCGGCAGCAGATCCCGCTCGGTGGTGAAGGCGCGGAACCAGAACTCCACCGTCACCTCGTGGTCCGGGCGGTGCACGACCTCTATGGGGTCGCCGGGGGAGACCGAGCCCTCCCGCAGGACCCTCAGGTAGGCGCCCGGCCGGGCCTCCCGGGTGAACCGCTTGACCCAGGCCTTCTCGTCGAGCATCCCCTGGAAGGTCCGGCACGGGATGCGGGCCGAGGCCACCTCCAGGAGCAGGTCGGGGCCGACCCGCCAGCGCTCGCCGAGCAGCGCGCCGTTCACGTCGAGGCCGGAGGTGGTGAAGTTCTCGCCGAAGATCCCGCCGGGCAGTTCGCGGCCGAGCTCGCCCTCCCACCACTCCAGGTCCTCGCGGGCGTACGCGTACACGGCCTGGTGGTCGCCGCCGTGATGGCGCAGATGGCAGACGTCGTCCCCCTCCACGCCGCTCGCGCCGACACCCTTGGGACCCGGCGAGAAGACCCGTACGGGGCCGGGCGCCGGAATCTTGCCGTGACCGGTCAGCCCGTCCGGGGCGTCGGTGTGGTCGACGGCCGTCGCGCGGCCGAGGTTCACGGAGATCAGATGCATGGCCCCACGCTAGCCGAGCCACCCCAAAGCGGCTGCCGGATATTCGGGCCCGCATCAAAGCAGCCCTTATGCTCGAAGGGTGATCGAGGCACGACATCTCCGAGTTCTGCGCGCTGTCGCCGGAACCGGGTCCTTCTCCGCCGCCGCCCGCGAGCTCGGCTGCACCCAGCCGGCCGTATCCCAGCAGATGAAGGCGCTGGAGCAGTCCGCCGGCACCCCGCTGCTGATCCGCACCGGGCGCGAAATGCGCCTCACCCAGGCCGGCGAGGCGCTGGTCCGGCACGCCGCCGGAATCCTCGCCGGTCTGACGGCCGCCGAGGAGGAGGTCGCGGCCATCGCCGGACTGCGGGCCGGCCGGGTCCGCCTGGTCTCCTTCCCGAGCGGCAGTTCCACACTGGTGCCGACCGCGCTCGCGGCGATGCGCGCCGAGCATCCCGGGACCCGGATCTCGCTGGTCGAGGCGGAGCCGCCGCGCTCGGTGGAGATGCTGCGCGAGGGCGACTGCGATCTCGCACTGGCCTTCCGCTACGGCGGCGCCTCCGGGTCGGCGGCCGAATGGGAGGACCTCGTGGTCCGGCCGCTGCTGACCGACCGGCTCGTCGGACTGGTGCCCGAGGGGCACCGGCTCGCGGGCGCGGAGCGGGTGGGCATGGCGGAGCTGGCCGACGAGCCCTGGATCGCGGGCTGTCCCCGCTGCCGCCGCCATCTGGTGGAGGTGTGCGAGGCCGTCGGCTTCACCCCGCGCATCGACTTCGCCACCGACGACTACCCGGCCGTGGTCGGCCTGGTCGGGGCCGGGCTCGGGGTCGCGGTGCTGCCGGAGCTCGCGGTGGAGTCCGTACGGGCCAAGGGCGTGAGCACCCTCGTCGTGGAACCGGCCGTCGAGCGGGAGGTCGTCGCGCTGACCCTGCCCGACCTGGCCAGGGTCCCGGCGGTGGCCGCGACCCTGACCCAGCTGGAGCGGGCCGCCCGGCGCTGACGGTGCGGCGCCGGCGGTCCGGCGCCGACGTTCGGGCCATCCGGCCCCATCGGCGCCGGACCGTCGGCGCCGGACGGGGCCGCCACGCGAAGGACCGTACGGCGGTACGGCCGGTCGGGTGGCAGCCCGGTCCGGTACGCGACACGCCCGTCTTGTGCGTGTCGATGAGATTCGGAGAAACGTTCCTTCGGTCGTTTCGTATGGAGCCCGCTCAGTGCGGAGTGATCGGCGTGCTCGGTCCGATCGCGCTCGTCGCCGGGATCAGGCGGTGGCGGGCGCGGCCCATCAGTTCTTCGCGTTCGTCCTCGGTGAGGCCGCCCCACACCCCGTAGGGCTCGCGGACGGCGAGTGCGTGCGCGGCGCATTCCGAACGCACCGGGCATCGCATGCAGACCTCTTTAGCCGAGGCCTCGCGCGCGCTCCTGGCCGCGCCCCGCTCACCTTCCGGGTGGAAGAAGAGGGAGCTGTCGACCCCGCGGCAGGCAGCGAGCAGCTGCCAGTCCCAGAGGTCGGCGTTCGGTCCGGGGAGGCGGGAGAAATCTGCCATTGGTAGTCCTCTTGGTGCCGGTACTGAGGCGGATACGGTCCATGTCTCCACACCTACTGTCGTAGTAGATGTAAATATGACTCATTGGGAATCTAGCCTCAGACATGCGCCAAACGGAAGGAAAGCCGCCAAATAGGGCATAACGCCAGATGGAGGACACGCGGCGAGTGGCTCCTGCCTTGTGTTCGCTTCCTCACGTAGAGTGCCGAAGGTGTCCGTCCGACCCGTAACTCTTTCGAGTGACCATCGTTGAGAGTGCGAAGGCGGTTGAACCAAGAAGTTCTCGGACAGGTGTCCGGGGGCATCGACCGCACAGGTGACGATACGTACCAGCCTGGAGGCTCAAGGTGACGCGCATCAGCAGCTGCGGAGGGCGGTCATGACATCCGTCCTCGTCTGCGACGACTCCCCGCTTGCCCGAGAGGCGCTCCGTCGCGCGGTTGCCACCGTGCCCGGCGTCGAGCGTGTGACGACGGCTGCCAACGGCGAGGAAGTCCTCCGCCGCTGGGGTGCCGACCGCTCCGACCTGATTCTGATGGATGTACGGATGCCCGGGCTCGGCGGTGTGGAGACGGTTCGCCGGCTGCTCTCGGCCGACCCCGGCGCCCGCATCATCATGCTGACGGTCGCCGAAGACCTGGACGGCGTGGCCCTCGCGGTCGCCGCCGGCGCCCGGGGGTACCTGCACAAGGACGCCTCGCGCGCCGAACTGCGGGCCACGGTCACCCAGGCCCTCGCCGACCCGACCTGGAGGCTGGCCCCGCGCCGGCTCCGCTCGGCCGAGATGGGCGCCGCGCCCACGCTCACCGCGCGGGAGATCCAGGTGCTGGAGGGCATGAGCCACGGCCGGTCCAACGCGGAGATCGGGCGCGAGCTCTTCCTCTCCGAGGACACGGTCAAGACGCACGCCCGCCGGCTGTTCAAGAAGCTGGGTGCGTCCGACCGGGCGCACGCCGTGGCGCTCGGGTTCCGCTGGGGCCTGGTCCGCTGACCGCGCGACCGCCGGCCCTCACCGGCCGGCGGTGCCGCGGGCCGGTCGACCGGTCCCCCCCGCCGGCCCGAGTCCCTCGGCCCCGGCCGCCCTCCGGAATCTCCCGCCGTCCGATCCGCCGCACCCGGGTGCGCACCGGGGATTGACGGTGCACAATCCGGGGGACGTGTCGCTTCGGGCGCGATGCCGCATGCTTGAGGGTGTGGCGCATCCCGGAGATGTCGCCGCGGGGACGATTCGGCCGAGCGGGAGGGGAGGGGCCAGACCATGAGTTCCGGTGCACCCACCCCGCACAACCCGTCGACGCATAACGCTTC
Source organism: Streptomyces sp. GQ60 (assembly GCF_059758875.1). Taxonomy (NCBI): domain Bacteria; kingdom Bacillati; phylum Actinomycetota; class Actinomycetes; order Kitasatosporales; family Streptomycetaceae; genus Streptomyces; species Streptomyces sp. GQ60. The sequence continues at coordinate 264,380 of NZ_JCAXEG010000001.1, forward strand.
GACGTACAACACGGGCCGCAGTGCCGCGAATGCTCCGGCACCAAGGCACCATGGATTGATGCGCGACGACGAGGCCCCGGGGTCACCCGCGACCACAGGCGGCAGCGGCGCCTCCAGGAACAGCGGCGACGGCACCGTCAGCGCGCTCGTGCGCCGTGCCGTCGAGGGCGACGAGCAGGCCACCCACGATCTGCTCGCCTTCGTGCACCCCCTGGCCATCCGCTACTGCCGCTCCCGCCTGTCAAGGCTTCCCGGTGACGCCCGTCACTTCGTGGAGGACCTGGCGCAGGAGGTCTGCGTCGCCGTCCTGATGGCGCTGCCGCGCTACCGCGACACCGGGCGCCCCTTCGAGGCCTTCGTCTTCGCCATCGCCGCGCACAAGGTCGCCGATCTCCAGCGGGCCGCCATGCGCCATCCGGGCAGTACGGCCGTGCCCTCCGACGAGATGCCGGAACGGCCCGACGACTCCCTGGGCCCCGAGGAGCGGGCGCTGCTGAGCAGTGACGCCGCCTGGGCCAAGAAGCTGCTGGCCAACCTTCCGGAGAACCAGCGCGAGCTCCTCGTCCTGCGCGTGGCCGTGGGGCTCACCGCCGAAGAGACCGGGCAGATGCTCGGAATGTCCCCCGGGGCGGTGCGCGTCGCCCAGCACCGGGCGCTGAGCCGGCTCCGTGCGCTCGCCGAGCAGTAGGCCGTACGGGTTTTTTCCCGTAGGAAGCTACGAACCTTGCCCTTGATCTTGGTCGTGGAATGAGACGCCTCGGGATCCCGTTAGCATGGACATCCGCGCTGAGCAAGACCATCTTGGAAGGTGTCATGACTGTGAACGCCGACGGAGTGCCCGACAAATTCGCCACACTCGGCCTCACTTATGACGATGTGCTGCTGCTCCCCGGGGCGTCGGACATGTCCCCGGACGCCATCGACACGTCCTCGCTCATCTCCCGCAACGTCCGCGTGAACGTCCCGCTGCTCTCCGCCGCCATGGACAAGGTCACCGAGGCCCGGATGGCCATCGCGATGGCCCGCCAGGGCGGCGTCGGCGTTCTGCACCGCAACCTCTCCATCGCCGACCAGGCCAACCAGGTGGACCTGGTCAAGCGCTCCGAGTCCGGCATGGTCACCGACCCGATCACGGTGCACCCCGACGCGACCCTGCGCGAGGCCGACGAGCTCTGCGCCAAGTTCCGGATCTCCGGCGTCCCGGTCACCGACCCGGCGGGCAAGCTGCTCGGCATCGTCACCAACCGCGACATGGCCTTCGAGTCGGACCGCAGCCGCCAGGTGCGCGAGGTCATGACCCCGATGCCGCTGGTCACGGGCAAGGTCGGCATCTCCGGCGTGGACGCCATGGAGCTGCTGCGCCGCCACAAGATCGAGAAGCTCCCGCTCGTCGACGAGGCCGGCCTGCTCAAGGGCCTCATCACGGTCAAGGACTTCGTCAAGGCCGAGAAGTACCCGAACGCCGCCAAGGACAAGGACGGCCGGCTGCTCGTCGGCGCGGCCGTCGGTGTCGCGGGCGACGCGTACGAGCGGGCCCAGGCCCTGATCGAGGCGGGCGCCGACTTCATCGTCGTCGACACCGCCCACGGCCACTCCCGCCTCGTCGGCGACATGGTCTCCAAGATCAAGTCCAACTCGACCGTCGACGTCATCGGCGGCAACATCGCCACCCGCGACGGCGCCCAGGCCCTCATCGACGCAGGCTGCGACGGCATCAAGGTCGGCGTCGGTCCCGGCTCCATCTGCACCACCCGCGTCGTCGCCGGCATCGGCGTTCCGCAGGTCACCGCGATCTACGAGGCCGCGCTCGCCGCCAAGGCGGCCGGTGTGCCGGTCATCGGCGACGGCGGCCTGCAGTACTCCGGCGACATCGCGAAGGCGCTCGTCGCCGGCGCCGACACGGTGATGCTCGGCTCGCTGCTCGCGGGCTGCGAGGAGTCGCCGGGCGAGCTGCTCTTCATCAACGGCAAGCAGTTCAAGTCGTACCGCGGCATGGGCTCGCTCGGCGCGATGCAGTCCCGCGGCGACCGCAAGTCCTTCTCCAAGGACCGCTACTTCCAGGAGGGCGTGGGCGGCGACGACAAGCTCATCCCCGAGGGCATCGAGGGCCAGGTCCCGTACCGCGGCCCGCTCTCCGCGGTCGTGCACCAGCTCGTCGGCGGCCTGCGCCAGTCGATGTTCTACGTCGGCGGCCGCACGGTGCCGGAGCTCCAGGACCGGGGCCGGTTCGTCCGGATCACCTCGGCGGGGCTCAAGGAGAGCCACCCGCACGACATCCAGATGACCGTCGAGGCGCCGAACTACAGCCGCAAGGGCTGATCCGAGCAGCTCAGGAGGGGCGGGCCCGTACGGGCCCGCCCCTCCTGCGTGCCGGGTGGGTGCGTCCGTACAGCGGTCACCGGAACGCGGCGCGCCGGGGTTCGGGGATACTGGACGGGCAGACCCAGAGGAAAGGCCACCACACGTGACTGAGATCGAGATCGGGCGCGGCAAGCGCGGCCGCCGGGCGTACGCGTTCGATGACATCGCCATCGTCCCCAGCCGCCGTACCCGGGACCCGAAGGAGGTCTCGATCGCCTGGCAGATCGACGCCTACCGCTTCGAGCTCCCGTTCCTGGCCGCCCCCATGGACTCGGTCGTCTCCCCGCAGACCGCCATCCGCATCGGCGAGCTCGGCGGCCTCGGCGTGCTGAACCTCGAAGGCCTGTGGACCCGGTACGACGACCCGCAGCCGCTGCTCGACGAGATCGCGGAGCTGGACGAGGAGTCCGCCACCCGCCGCCTCCAGGAGATCTACTCCGCCCCCATCCAGGCGGACCTGATCCGCCGGCGCATCAAGGAGGTGCGCGACTCCGGTGTCGTCACCGCCGCCGCGCTCTCCCCGCAGCGCACGGCCGAGTTCTCCAAGGCCGTCGTCGACGCGGGCGTGGACATCTTCGTGATCCGCGGCACCACCGTGTCGGCGGAGCACGTCTCCGGCGCCGCCGAGCCGCTGAACCTCAAGCAGTTCATCTACGAGCTCGACGTCCCGGTCATCGTGGGCGGCTGCGCCACCTACACCGCGGCCCTGCACCTGATGCGGACCGGCGCGGCCGGCGTCCTGGTCGGCTTCGGCGGCGGCGCCGCGCACACCACGCGCAACGTGCTGGGCATCCAGGTTCCGATGGCCACCGCCGTCGCCGACGTGGCCGCGGCCCGCCGCGACTACATGGACGAGTCCGGCGGCCGCTACGTGCACGTCATCGCCGACGGCGGCGTGGGCTGGTCCGGCGACATCCCGAAGGCCGTCGCCTGCGGCGCCGACGCCGTGATGATCGGCTCCCCGCTGGCCCGTGCCACCGACGCGCCCGGCAAGGGCAACCACTGGGGCATGGAGGCCGTCCACGAGGACGTGCCGCGCGGCAAGAAGGTCGACCTCGGTACGGTCGGCACCACCGAGGAGATCCTCACCGGCCCGTCGCACTCCCCGGACGGCTCGATGAACATCTTCGGCGCGCTGCGCCGCTCGATGGCCACCACCGGCTACAGCGAGCTCAAGGAGTTCCAGCGGGTCGAGGTCACCGTCGCGGACTCCCAGCACCGCCGCTGACCGTTCGTCCGTCGTACGCCGCGCCCTCAGCTCCTGCCTTCGTCCAGAGGTTCAGGCAGATGCTCCCCGGGATCACGAAGGCGCCCGCGACGAGCAGCAACTCGAACAGGAACCACGCGTTGTCCCGGGCCACGCGTCCGTACACGTTGCCCATGACGGTGCCGAGCAGGAGCGCTGACACGCCGATGCGCACAGGGTTCGTGGTGCGAAAGGGTGACCTTTCGTGCGGGGATGTCGTTGATCGGATGACAGCACCGGATGGTAGGGGGTGGGTGTTGAGTCAGAAGGTGCCGCTCGCCGAGGGCCAGACCGCCCGGACTGCCTGCGCCCGTGGATTGCTGCGGACTGGGGTGGATGAGAAGACCGGCGAACTGCTGCCTGCCGCTGTGCTGGCGGACAGGCTCGGCTGGTGTGCCGTGCTGGTTGCCGACATGGCCTCTGAGCTGATGTCCGAGCACTGGAATGCCACTGATGTCGACGTACTCGCCTCCGGTCAGGACGGCGGTGGCGGGAAGCTGCCGTCGAACGCGTGGATGGCGTTGCGTCGTCTAGGCTGGACCGTTGCGGCGCCTGATGGTGTTCGTGTCAATGACCGGATCGTCCGGATGGCGCAGGAGCAGGCCGGGCGTACGTTGCGGTCGGTGAAGTGGCGCGCGGATCTGACCGCTGAGGTGCTCGTCTCCTGGCCCGCCGAGCCCGGTAAGCGGACGCCTGAGGAGTGGGACTCGGTCCGTGAGGCGGTGCCGGGCGGGCAGTTCCTGCCGTCCAGCGTGATCAAGTCCCGCACCCGGCAGATCGTCGCGTTCCTCCGGAAGCACGGCCGTCCTCCGGTCGATGTGTTCGAGCTGGAAGCCACACCCGGCACAGCCCGGATGCTGCTGCTGTCGGCGTGCGACGGGCAGCAGGCCGCCATTGAGCGGGCAGATGCACCAGGTCGGGCTCTGCTGCGCTTGCAGCTTCCCACCCGGCCCGACCCGCGGTCGTACCGGGACTGGACGTGGGTGGCGTGCCCAATCGCGCTGCCGCCGACGATTCCGGCGGGTGCGCTGCTGCATCTGCCCACGCTGCGTATCCAACAGGGAAGGGTCCGGGCTGATATCGCCTGGACCCACACGGTCCCCAAGTCCCGGCCTGCCGGGCACACCGTTGCACTCGGTGTTGACTGGGGCCTGAACACCTTGCTGTCCGCCGGAGCCACCCGGTTGCAGGTTGACAGGCGGATCACCGCCCTCGGGGCCGGGGCCATGTTCCGTGCCGCCGGGGTCTTGGCCAAGCAGCACCGGCTGCGGCGCCTCTCCGAGCACATGCGCGCCAAAGCCGATCAGTACGAGCGGCTCACCGGCGGCGACACTGAGCATCCCTTGGCGGCCAAGCGCACGGTGCTGGCCGAGGAGATCCGGCGCGTTAGCGCCCGCCGGTCTAACCTCAACGACGCACTCGCGTGGTCTGCCGCGCGCTGGGCTGTCGATCAGGCCATTGCCGCCGGAGCCACGGTGATCTATGTCGAGGACCTCCGCTCGATGGAGGCCGGGGGTATGGGCCGCACGATGAACACCCGCCTCTCGCAGGCGGTGCGCGGGCAGATCGTCGACCGGATGCGGCACCTCGCCGCCGAGATGGGCATCGCCGTCGTCACCGTGCCCGCGAAGAACACCTCGAAGCACTGCCCGCGCTGTCTGGTTCCGCTGTGGCACCGCAAAGCCCCGGACCGGCCCACCACACCAGGCTGGAAATGGGGCATCTGCCCGTCGTGTGGGTACCAGGGTGACCGCGACCACGGGGCGTGGCAACGTATCGCCGCGCGCGGCCTCACCCATCAGACCAAGACCGTCACCGACCGCACCACCGGAACCATGGTCATCCGCACGGTCGTGGACATCCTCGAAACCCGTGCCCTGATCACACCCACGGCGAAGACCAGCCGGAAGGACCGGTCCAAGACTGGCCCCACCCGGCCACGAACCACACGCCCCGCGCCCAGGCGACGCAGGGCACCCTCCCCCACCGGACCCCAGGGGTCGGCGGGCAAGCGTCCGGAGGGACACGCACCCACGGGCCGGTCCCGACTGCCCCGCGCAGCCCACCGACACCAGGGCATGACGACGATCAGCACACCCGCCACCGGCCGGCACCGGCCACGAGGAGCAGCGCTGGGCGCAGGCTTCAACCTGCACACCCACGCCACCCCTCCACGATGGGAAGATCCCACACCAGACATCACGTCTCATATGGGATCGCTATCAGAGACGCTAGCAGCAGCCCGCGGCATCCGTGGAGTGACTGTCACGATTCATGACGCCCCCTCCGTAGAGGGGGTTTAGGTCGACCGGGGGGAGGGCTACAGGCGGTGTGCGGCGCCCGCCGGGCTGGCGCCGCGGGTGTCCAGGAGCAACTGGGCCTTCACCGCCAGGCCTTGCAGATCGTAGGTGCGGTGGTGCTGGAGCAGGATCGTCAGATCGGCGTTGGCGGCGGCCTCGTACAAGGATTCGGCGCGGGGGACGGGCTGGTCCCTGACGCGCCATCCGGCGATGTACGGGTCGTGGTAGCTGATCAGCGCACCCAGGTCGAGCAGGCGACTGGCGATCTCGCGCGCCGGGGAGCCCTCCTGGTCGGCGAGGTCCGGCTTGTAGGTGACGCCCAGGAGGAGGACGCGGGCGCCGCGCGCGGACTTTCCGTGCTCGTTGAGCAGGGTGGCGCTGCGCTGGATGACGTACTGCGGCATCCGGTCGTTGATCTCCTGCGCCAGACCGACCATGCGCAGCGGGTGGCCCGGGGTGCGGGTGGTGTGGGGGAGGTAGTTGGGGTCGAGGGGGACTCCGTGGCCGCCGACCCCGGGGCCGGGGCGGAAGGCCTGGAACCCGTACGGCTTGGTCTCGGCGCAGCGGATGACGTCCCAGAGGTCCACGCCCAGGTCGTGGCAGAGCACGGCCATCTCGTTCATGAGGGCGATGTTGACGTGCCGGTAGTTGGTTTCGAGGAGCTGGACCGTTTCGGCCTCGCGCAGGCCGCGGGCGCGGACCACCTTCTCGGTGAGCCGGGCGTAGAAGGCGTGCGCCGACTCCGTGCAGGCGGGGGTGAGGCCGCCGATGACCTTGGGGGTGTTGGAGATGCCGTGCGTGCGGTTGCCGGGGTCGAGGCGGCTGGGGGAGTAGGCCAGGTGGAAGTCACGACCGGCGCGCAGGCGGGAGCCCGATTCGAGGATCGGGCGCAGGTACTCCTCGGTGACGCCCGGGTGCGCCGCCGATTCGAGGATGACGGTGGTGTGCGGCCGCAGGCGTGCGGCGAGCGTGCGGCCCGCCTCGCCGACCGCGGACAGGTCGAGTGCGCGGTCGGCGCCGAGCTGGGTGGGGGCGCAGATGACGGCCGTGCGGACCCGGCCGAGTTCGGCGGGGTTGGTGGTGACCCGGAAGCCGGCCGCCGACATGCGGCGGATCTCGGCGGCGGTGAGGGTGGAGTCCGTCGCCGGACCGCTGTCGTAGCCGACCGTCTCGATCCCGGCGGCCACGGCTGCCTGGGCGAGAGGGAGGCCGAGATGGCCGAGTCCGATGACGGCGAGATCTGCGGGCATGGGGGTGCCGTCCCTTCCCTTCCCTGACATGCATGAGGGGGCGGAGCGCGCAAGTCCTGTGGAGGAGGAGAGCTGGCGCAATGTCAGACTAGGCGTATATATGACAGATATCTCGTATTCAGGGCGTTTGGTCACCTCCGTGTTATCCACAGGCGGTGGCTGATGTGGGTGCGGCCGGTCAGAATCATGAACGGGCGATGTGAGCGGGATCACCCACGACGGGTGGGATGACCGCATAGGGCGGACGGGGCGACCCGCGTCAACGGGAGGCAGGCAGCCGTGAGGACTGGGACTGGGACAGAGGTAGGGGCAGGCACGGGGACGGGTGCGGGGATGGGCGGTGGTGGGGGGCGGGCCTCCCTGGGGCCCGTGCAGCGGGCCGAGGCGCTCGCCGGGATGGCCGAGCGGGAGCTGGACGTGCTGGTGGTCGGCGCCGGTGTGGTGGGCGCCGGTACCGCACTCGACGCGGTGACCAGAGGCCTGGCGACCGGGCTGGTGGAGGCGAGGGACTGGGCTTCGGGCACCTCCAGCCGGTCCAGCAAGCTCATCCACGGCGGGCTCAGATACCTGGAGATGCTCGACTTCGCCCTCGTGCGGGAGGCGCTCAAGGAGCGCGGCCTGCTGCTGGGGCGGCTCGCCCCGCACCTGGTGAAGCCGGTGCCCTTCCTCTACCCGTTGCAGCACAAGGGATGGGAGCGGTTCTACGCCGGTTCCGGAGTCGCGCTGTACGACGCCATGTCGCTCTCCAGCGGCCACGGGCGCGGGCTGCCGACCCACCGCCACCTCTCGCGCAAGCGCGCCCTGCGGATCGCGCCGGCGCTGCGCAAGGACGCGCTGGTGGGCGCCCTGCAGTACTACGACGCCCAGATGGACGATGCCCGTTACGTGGCGACCCTGGTCCGGACGGCCGCGGCGTACGGGGCGCAGTGCGCCAACCGGGCGAGGGTCGTCGGCTTCCTGCGGGAGGGCGAGCGGGTCGTCGGCGCGCGGGTGCGGGACGTGGAGGCCGGCGGGGAGTACGAGATCCGGGCGAAGCAGATCGTGAACGCCACGGGAGTGTGGACGGACGACACCCAGGCACTGATCGGGGAGCGCGGGCAGTTCCACGTACGGGCCTCGAAAGGCATCCACCTCGTCGTTCCCAAGGACCGGATCCACTCCTCGACCGGGCTGATCCTGCGGACCGAGAAGTCGGTGCTCTTCGTCATCCCGTGGGGCCGGCACTGGATCGTGGGCACCACGGACACCGACTGGGACCTGGACAAGGCGCACCCGGCGGCGTCGAGCGCGGACATCGACTACCTGCTGGAACACGTGAACTCGGTGCTGGCGGTCCCGCTCACCCGGGACGACGTCCAGGGGGTCTACGCCGGCCTGCGGCCGCTGCTGGCCGGGGAGTCGGACGCGACGAGCAAGCTCTCGCGCGAGCACACGGTGGCGCACCCGGTGCCGGGGCTGGTGGTGGTCGCCGGCGGCAAGTACACGACGTACCGGGTGATGGCCAAGGACGCGGTGGACGAGGCGGTGCACGGCCTCGACCAGCGGGTCGCGCCGTGCGTGACGGAGGACGTGCCGCTGGTCGGGGCCGAGGGGTACCGGGCCCTGTGGAACGGCCGGGCGCGGATCGCCGCGCGGACGGGGCTGCACGTGGTGCGGGTGGAGCACCTCTTGAACCGGTACGGCTCGCTGACGGAGGAACTGCTGGCCCTGATCGCGGAAGACCCCTCGCTCGGGGAGCCGCTGACGGGCGCCGACGACTACCTCCGCGCCGAAGTGGTCTACGCGGCCTCGCACGAGGGGGCGCGGCACCTGGACGACGTGCTGACCCGGCGGACGCGGATCTCGATCGAGACCTTCGACCGGGGGACCCGATCAGCGCGGGAGTGCGCGGAGTTGATGGCTCCGGTTCTGGGATGGGACGAGCAGCAGATCGAGAAGGAAGTGGAGCACTACGAGAAGAGGGTGCAGGCTGAACGGGAATCGCAGCGCCAGCCGGACGATCAGACGGCGGACGCGGCGAGGCTGGGGGCGCCGGACATCGTCCCGTTGTAACTCTGCGACGTTGCGGGCGGAACCGTGGACCCGGGGCTCCCGTCCGTTGCGGAGTAAGGGACAATGAGAGTTCTGCCGGGGCGGGTTACCGGGCACCCCGGCCGCTGCCAGGGCAACCGGAGCAGGCGGCACGAACGCAGAGGGGACGCATGTCGAAGCCGGAGCACACCGAGTCGCCGGAGCCGTCTGTCGGGACGGGATCGCCGGTGCCTCCGGCAGCACCCCCGACGGATCCGAAGCCTCCCGCCAAGACGCCCGCGGCGGGAGCCGCGAAGCGTGCTGCCGGCGCGAAGCCCACCACGCCGGGGGCCGCGAAGGCCGCGCCCGCCGGGGCGAAGCGTGCTGCGGCCGGGATCGCGAAGCCCGCTGCGACCGTGCCCCCGGCCCAGACCGAAGCCACCGGGGCGGCGTCGCCGGAGGAGGCGAAGCCCGGCGCTTCCGCGACGGAGCCGGAGCCGCGGAAGCCGGAGCCGCGGAAGCCGGCTGCGGCGACGGCTGCCGGTGGAGCCGAGCCCGAGGACGCGAAGCCTGCGGGAGCGGGTGCCGAGTCGGAGAGCGCGAAGGCCGCTGACGGGGAGCCCGAGGACGCGAAGCCCGTCGAGGCCGCCGTCGTGAAGCCCGTGGGCGCGAAGGCGGAGTTGCGGAAGGCTGCCGTCGTGCGGGAGCACGACGGGGTCGAGGACGCGAAGCCGCTGGGCGGGGCCGAAGGCGGTCGGGCCGCGGGGGTGAAGCCCGTCGCGGTGAGCAAGGCCGACGAGGTGGCCGCCGCCGTCAAGGCCGCCGCGGCCAGGGCGGGAGAGGGCGCTCGCGACGAGGGGGGCCGGCTGCTCGCGGGCCGGTACCGGCTCGGGGACGTCCTCGGCAAGGGCGGCATGGGCACCGTCTGGCGCGCCGAGGACGAGACCCTCGGCCGCACCGTCGCCGTCAAGGAACTCCGCTTCGGCAGCGGCGTCGACGACGACGAGAAGCGCCGCCTCATCACCCGCACCCTCCGCGAGGCGAAGGCCATCGCCCGGATCCGCAGCGGCGGCGCGGTGACCGTCTACGACGTCGTCGACGAAGACGGCCGGCCGTGGATCGTCATGGAGCTCATCGAGGGCCCCTCGCTCGCGGAGTTCATCCGCGAGAGCGGCCCGCTGACCCCCCGCCGCGCCGCGGAAGTCGGCCTCGCCGTGCTCGACGTACTCCGGGCCGCCCACCGTCAGGGCATCCTGCACCGGGACGTGAAGCCTTCCAACGTGCTCCTCGCCGACCACGGCAACGGCCGCGTGATCCTCACCGACTTCGGCATCGCCCAGGTCGAGGGCGACCCGTCCGTCACCTCCACCGGCATGCTCGTCGGCGCGCCCTCGTACATCTCGCCCGAGCGGGCCCGCGGCCAGCGCCCCGGCCCGCCGGCCGACATGTGGTCGCTCGGCGGCCTGCTGTACGCCGCGGTCGAAGGGGTTCCCCCGTACGACAAGGGGTCGGCCCTCGCGACGCTCACCGCCGTGATGACCGAGCCGGTCGAGCCGCCCAAGAACGCCGGCCCCCTGACCGAGGTCATCTACGGCCTCCTCGTCAAGGACCCCGCCCACCGGCTCGACGACGACCGCGCGCGGGCGCTGCTCACCGCCGTGATCGAAGCGCCCGAGCCGCCGGCTCCCGTAGCCGCGCCGAGCGCCGAGGAGACCCGGCAGATATCGCTCGCCGAGGCCCAGGAAGCCGCCGACAAGGCGGCTGCCGACAAGGCGGCCAAGGCTGCCGAGAAGGCGGAGAAGAAGGAACGCGAGCGCCGTGAGCGCGAGCAGCGCGAGCGCGCCCGCGCGGCGTTGAAGTCGGCCCGCAAGGAAGCGGCCGCCAGTGCGGCCGCCGCGGCCGCCGCCACGGCCGCGAGCGCCGCCGAGTCGCCGTCGCCGCGCCCGTCGCCCGTCGCCGCCCCGCTCACCGACGTCGTGCCGCGCCGCACCATCGCGCTCGCGATAGCCGGCGTGGTCGTCGCGCTCGCCGTCATCGGATCGCTCGTCGCGTACGCCATCAGCGGCGACGACGACAACGGCGGTTCCCCGAAGGACGGCAAGGGCGGCAGCTCCGCCGCCGCTTCGAGCCCCGCGGCCGGCTCCTCGCCGCCGCCCCCGGCTTCGTCCGCCCCCTCGCCCTCGCCGAAGTCCGGCGAGCCGTCCGGCGGAGGCGCCGGTTCGCCGGCCCCGGGCCAGTCGCCGGGCTCCGGTACCAACCCCGGCCAGGGAGCCACGCCCGGGGGATCCCTGCCCGGGATCCCGCCGGGGTTCGTCCAGGTCGACGACCCCGGGTTCCACTTCGCGATGGTCATGCCCGAGGGCTTCAAGCAGACCGGCGTGATAGGGAACAACGACGGCGTCATATACAGCCGTGACGGCGGTTTCCCGCGCATCCAGATCGACTTCAACAGCTCGCCGAAGGAAGACGCCCGCGCCGCCTGGCTGGCACTGGCGCCGAGCGTGGCGAGCAGCAGCACCAACTACAAGCTGCTGCGCCTCGAACCGGTCGACTACCGCGGGTACCCGACCGTCGCGGACTGGGAGTTCGAGCGGGACCAGAAGGGCGTGCGGGTCCGGGTGCTCGACCGCGGATTCCGGATCGACGCGACGCACGGCTACGCCATCATGATCACCTGCCTCGCCGACCAGTGGGGCGCGGACGAGTGCACGAAGCTGCGCACGACGGCGTTCGACACCTTCCAGCCACGCGGCTGATACCCGCCCCGAGCGGGCTCGGGTCAGCCTCGCCAGGGCCGGGACGCGGGCGCCTCGGGCGTCGTATCGTGTCAGCGGGGCCTGGGGGACGGGCCCGCAGCTCTCGGGGGAGGCGATGTGGAGGACTACGCGGGCCGGATCCTGGCCGAGCGCTACCGTCTGCCGCTGCCGCCGTCCGACGCCTACGAACTGATCGAGACCCGGGCCTTCGACACCCGCAGCGGCCAGGAAGTCCTCGTACGGCAGGTGCCGTTGCCGGAGGTCGTCGACGCGGAGCTGCTGGACGGCCCGCGGAGCGGGCCGTCCGCGGCCGGCGGTCGACGCGTCCCGCACGGTGAACTGCCCGCCGTGCGCAGGGCGATCGAGGCGGCGCAGGCGGCGGCGTCCGTGCCGGACCATCCGCGGCTGGACCAGGTCTTCGACGTGTTCGCGGAGGGCGGGTCGCTGTGGATCGTGAGCGAACTCGTCCCCGCCAGACCGCTGGCGGCGCTGATAGCCGACGAACCGCTGAGCCCGTACCGGGCGGCGGAGGTGGCGGCGGACGTGCTGACCGCTCTGCGGGTGCTGCACGCGCACGGGTGGACGCACCGGAACATCACCATGCGGACGGTGCTGATCTGCGAGGACGGACGGGTCGTCCTGACGGGGCTGGCGGCGGGGGCCGCGGAGGACGCCCTGTGCGGGTACGACCCGGTTCCCGCGCGGGACGGTACGGACCACTCCGGTGCGGGGTCGGCCGGGTGGGCGGTTCCGGGTGGTGCGGCTGATGGCGGTTCGGGGGGCGTGGCGCAGCTCGGGGCGCCGGGTCGTGGCGCGGGGGCCGTGGGGCCCGGGTACGGCGGTGGTTCGGGGGCGGGCGCCGGGTACGGCGGTGCGGATGCCGGATACGGGGACGGGTACGGGTACGGACAGGGGGTCGGCGCCGAGTACGCGAGCGGATCCGGATCCGCGGATGCGGCCGGTTGGGATGGCGGGGCCGGTTCGGGAACGGCGGCGCAGGGGCTTGGGAATGCGGCGGAGTACGCGCCGCTGGTGGCTCCGGGGTACGACACCGGGCCGCGTTATCGGGACCACATAAGCCCCGGCGCGACCGGTGCGCCCGGCACGACGACTGCTTCTGACCTTCCCGGAGCCGCTGGCCCTCACGGAATCCCCGTCGCTCCTGGAACCCATGGAAGCTCTGGTGCTCCTGGTGCTCCTGGTGCTTCTGGTGCTCCTGGAACCCACGGAAGCCCCGAGGCTCCCGGAGCCTCCGGGAACGCCGGTGGCCCCCGGGATCGGCCCGATCTGAAGGCCGCCGCGCGGGCCGGGGCCATCGCCGCGTACCGGGCCGGGGCCCAGGCCGCCGCGCGGATCACCGAGCAGCGCAGGACCGGATCGGAGCCCGCGCCGGAGCAGGGGCCGGGGCCGGGGGCGGAGCCCAGGCCCGAGGGGTCGAAGCTGCCGCAGGGGTACTCGTACCCGTACGGCGGCCCGGACAGCGACGCGGCCTGGCACGGCGCCACCCCGCGCCGCAAGGCCCTGCCCCCGGCCGAAGCGGAGCCGCAGGCCCGCGCCGCGCTGTCGGCGCAACTCGCGCTTCCCCAGGGCTACCACCAGGCGGACACCCCGGGCGACGGCACACTCCGGACCCCCGCCGACGGCCAGGACGCCGCCGCCCCGCAGCGGCCCGGGGCGCCGGGAGCTGCCGGCGCACCCCGTGGGACACGGACACCCTCGGGCGACGGTGGCTACGGCTACGGCTACGGCTACGGCCAGGGGACCGGGCAGCCGACGGCGCCGGGCGGCCAGGCGTACCCGCAGGACGGCGCCGGGCACCGGGCGGTCCCCGGGCCGGGCTACGGGCCGGGCTACGGTCAGCCCTCGCCGGGACCGGGCCGCCCGGATCCGGCGGGCGCCGACCGGGCCGTCCCGAGCAGCGGAGCCGGGTATGCGGCGGCTCCCGAGGGCGGTGGGTACGGGCAGGGCGGTCGGCAAAGCGATCCACAGGGCGGCGCCGGGTACCCGGCGGTTCCAGGGGCCCGCGGACCCGGCCGGGCCGGCCCGCAGAGCGGCCCGGGGGCCGGAGCCGGACGTGCGGCGGCTGCCGGGGCCGATGGTTACGGCCAGGCCGGGTCGCGGGGCGGCGCCGGGTGGGGGAGCGGTCCGCGGAGTGGGCTCGATGCCGAGCGGGCTCGGCAGACGCGGATGGCCGTGGTCGGGGCCGTTACCGAGCGGTGGGCTCCCGAGCAGGCGCAGGCCGTGCACGGGCCGTGGCAGTTGGCCGCCCCGGTCGGGCCGGCCACCGACCTGTGGGGGCTCGGGGCGCTGCTGTACCGGGCCGTACAGGGCCATGCCCCGTACCCCGAGGACAGCGTCGCCGAGCTGGTGGAGATGGTCTGCGCGGAGCCGCCCGCCTTCGCCGAGGAGTGCGGACCGCTGCGCCCGGTCGTGGAGTCCCTGCTGCGCCAGGACCCGACCGAGCGGCCCGACTTCGAGGAGCTCCGCGGCTGGCTGCGCTCCCTCGTGCGGTCCGCCCCGGAGCCCGAGGGCGGCTTCGCCATGCTGCCGCCGGTGGTGGAGGATCCGGCCAGGCTGCCCGTCGTACGGCGGCGGGCCGACCTGCACGGACGGCACCGCAGCGCCGAACACCCCGGCAAGCCTCGCTCGCTGGGGCGTTCCCTGCTGCTCGGGATCCTCGTCCTGCTCTCGGGAGCCGTGGCCTACGCGCTGTTCTTCATGCCCCGAGCCGCCGATCCGCAGGGCGGCGGGCAGAAGGCCGCCGGAATGCGGCCGCCCGCCGCGACCCCGTCGCAGAGCCCCGGCCGCAGTCCCGGTCCGAGCCCGAGCCCGAAGCCGAGCGGCTCCGGCCAGGCCCCGAGCCCTTCCGCGAACCCGCCCGAGTCCAAGCCCGCGCCGCAGACCAACGCCCCCGCTCCGCCCGGGTACACCGCCCAGCAGGACGCGGAGCACTTCTCGATCAACGTCCCGAACGGCTGGGAGCGCCGCGGAATGAACGAGTCCGGGCAGGTCCGCTACACGGAGGGGGACTTCGTCCTGACCGTCGTCCCCGGTCGGGACAAGGTCGAGGGCAACCCCGACCCGGCCACCTACCAGAAGGACAAGGAGCCCGAACTGGCTCCGTACCGCTCCTCCACCTGGTCCAGCGTGAGCGACATCAAATCCACCAAGGTCGGCAACCAGCTCCGCGTCACCGGGCGGTACACCTGGATCGACGGCAACGGCCGCTCCGTCGTGGCCCGCAACTTCGTGGTCGCGCTCGGAGGTTCCTACCACGTGGTCATGGTGACCGGCCCGCAGGACCAGGAGGGCAAGGTCACCGAGACCTTCGAGCAGGCGACGGCCAGCTACAAGAGCGGCGGCTGACGAGGTATCAGTACGGCGATTGCGTCACAGTGCGGCCCAACCGCCTCCGAGTGGTTCCGCCGCCGCCCGCGATCTCCGTAGTCTGACCGGAAGTGCACAGAGCGGCGGCGGGGATTCGTGGAACAGCAGACAGGTGCGGGTGCGGTGCTCGCGGGCCGGTACCGGCTCGTGGAGCCCATCGGCAGGGGCGGCATGGGCAAGGTGTGGCGCGCACACGATGAGCTTCTGCACAGGACGGTCGCCGTCAAGGAACTGACGGCGGGGCTGTACGTGGCCCAGGCCGACCGGGACGTCCTGCACGCCCGGACGCAGAAGGAGGCCCGGGCCGCGGCCCGGATCCAGCATCCGGCGGTCGTCACCGTCCACGACGTGCTGGAACACGACGACCGGCCCTGGATCGTCATGGAGTACATCGACGGCCCCTCCCTCGCGGACGCGGCGAAGACGGCCGGCCGGATCGAGCCCCGCGAGGCGGCCCGGATCGGCCTGCACGTGCTCGGTGCGCTGCGCGCCGCGCACGCGGTCGGCGTACTGCACCGGGACGTGAAACCGGGCAACGTGATGCTCGCCAAGGACGGCCGGGTGATGCTCGCCGACTTCGGCATCGCCGCGATCGAGGGCGACTCCTCCATCACGCGCACCGGCGAACTCGTCGGCTCCATCGACTACCTGGCCCCCGAACGGGTCACCGGCGGGGCCCCCGACCCGGCCTCCGACCTGTGGTCGCTCGGCGCGACGCTGTACACGGCCGTCGAGGCCCGCTCGCCGTTCCGCCGCACCTCGCCCATCTCCAGCCTCCAGGCCGTGGTGAACGAGGAGCCGTCCGCCCCGACCCACGCGGGCGCGCTGGCCCCGGTCATCACGGCGCTGCTGCGCAAGGACCCGGCGCAGCGTCCGTCGGCCGACGAGGCCGAGCAGATGCTGCTGCAGGCGATGGAGGGCCGGGAGCCGAAGGCGGCGCAGGCGTACGTACCCACGCGCGCGATGGGCTCCGAGGAGCTGGGCGCAGCCCGGAACGAGCCGGCGGACACGGCCGCGCTGCCCGCGGAGGAGGGTCGGGGCGCCGGAGCGGAGACGGGTGGGGGCCCGGAGCCGGCGCTCGTCGCGCGGTCCGGGGCCGGGCCGGCCGGACAGGGTCGCAGGGACACCGGAGCCGTCGGCCGGATCAGGCGCGCGGCGGTCGTCGCCGTGGTGGCGGCGCTGGTCGGCGGCGGCGGGGTGTTCGGGATCCTGAAGTACACCAGCGACGCCAACACGGACGGCGGGATTCCGGGCCGGACGTCCGGTGCGCCGGAGTCGCCCGGCTCCTCGCCCGGTGCCTCGGCCGGCGCCGGGGATGCCAAGGGGCAGGCGGAGGAGGCTCCGCCGGCGGGCTGGGGGAAGGTGGTCGACAAGGCGGGCTTCTCTCTCTTCGTCCCGGACGGCTGGAAGCGCCGCGAGGACGGGTCGCAGATCGACTACACCGGGGACGGCGGCAAGCACTTCATCCGGATCGCGATGGACCGCAAGCCGGTGTTCAAGGACCCGTACGCGCATCTGCTGGACCTGGAGAAGCAGGTCGCGAAGCGCTCCGACTACGTGCAGCAGACCCTGCACCCGAACACCTTCCGGGGGCAGGTCAAGGCCGCCCTGTGGGAGTTCACCTGGACGGAGAGGTCCGGGGCGTTCACCGGGCCCCGGCGGGCCATCGAGCAGATGTACTTCGCGCCGGACGGCACTGAGTACGCGGTGTACATGTCGGGTCCGGTCGCGGACTGGGACACGACCAGGGCGCAGTTCGACATCGTGCTCAGCGGCTGGCAGCCGGCCCCGGCCCGCTGAGACCGCGGCCTGCCGGGACCCCCGGCCCGCTGAGACCCCGGCCTGCCGGTGCCCGGATTCCGCCATCCTGCCAGTGATCGCTGGCAGAAATGGCAAAATCCGGTTACCGGCGGGTACCCAAAGCGCCCCCGGGCGCAATACGCTCACGGCCATGACGGACACGCAGGCCCCGGCCCCCCTCCACAGCGCCCCGCAGCCCACCAATCCCGTCGCCCCCGCCCCGGCCGGCGCCCGGCGCGCCGCCGACGTGGTGACCCCCGAGCTCGTCGCCCGGCTGACCCGCGGAGTGGCCGGCTCCGGCCGCACGGCCAACCACACCCCCTTCACCGGGGACCGGCTCGCGGAGCTCCCCGAGGCCACCCCCGAGGACGTGGCGAACGCCTTCGCCGCGGCCCGCGCCGCGCAGCCCGCCTGGGCCGCCGTGCCCGTCCGCGCGCGGGCCGCCGTACTGCTGCGCTTCCACGACCTGGTCCTGGACCGGCAGGCCGAGGTGCTCGACCTGATCCAGCTGGAGACCGGCAAGGCCCGCCTGCACGCCCACGAGGAGGTCCAGGCCGTCTCGATCGCCGCCCGGCACTACGGGCGCAAGGCACCTTCGTACCTGCGCCCCAAGGGCCACACGGGCGCCATGCCCACCCTCACCAAGGTCACCGAGCTGCGTCAGCCGCGCGGGGTCATCGGCCAGATCGCCCCCTGGAACTACCCCCTCGAACTGTCCATCGGCGACGCCCTGCCCGCCTTCGTCGCGGGCAACGCCGTCGTGATGAAGCCCGACACCGAGACCGCGCTCACCGCCCTGTGGGCCCGCGACCTGATGATCGAGGCGGGCCTGCCGGCCGAGGTGTTCCAGATCGTCCTCGGCGAGGGCCCGGTCGTCGGCCCCGAGGTGGTCCGGCACGCCGACTACGTTTCGTTCACCGGCTCCACGCGTACCGGCCGCGAAGTGGCCCAGGGCGCGGCCGCCCGCCTGGTCGGGGCCTCCCTCGAACTCGGCGGCAAGAACGCCATGCTCGTCCTGCGCGACGCCGACGTGGAGAAGGCCGCCGCCGGCGCCGTCCGCGCCTGCTTCTCCTCCGCCGGCCAGCTCTGCATCTCCATCGAGCGGCTGTACGTCCACGCCTCGATCGCCGACGAGTTCGTCGCCCGGTTCGCCGCCCGGACGAAGGCCATGCGCCTCGGCTCCTCCCTCGCCTACGGCGCCGACATGGGCTCGCTGGCCGGCGAACGCCAGCTCGAGGCCGTGCAGCGGCACGTGGACGACGCCGTGGCCAAGGGCGCCACGCTCGTCACCGGCGGCGTCGCCCGCCCCGACATCGGCCCGCTCTTCTACGAGCCGACCATCCTCGACGGCGTCGAGGCCGCGATGGCGGTGTGCGGGGAGGAGACCTTCGGCCCGGTCGTCTCCATCTACCGCTTCACCGACGAGGACGAGGTCATCGAAGAGGCCAACGGCACCTCGTACGGCCTGAACTCCAGCGTGTGGACGAAGGACGCCCGCCGCGGCCACGCCGTCTCGGCCCGGCTGCGCACCGGTACCGTCAACATCAACGAGGGGTACGCCCCGGCCTACGGCAGCGCCCAGGCGCCCATGGGCGGCATGAAGGAATCCGGCCTCGGCCGCCGCCACGGCTCCGAGGGCATCCTCAAGTACACCGAGGCCCAGACCGTCGCCCACCAGCGGCTGCTGCCGATGGCGCCCTCGTTCGGGATGGACGACGAGAAGTACGCGGCGTTCATGACCCGCAGCCTCAAGGTCATGAAGGCCTTCCGGCTCCGTTAGTCCGCAGGTCCGTCCGCTTGGGTCCGTTTGGGAGGCACCGCAGTGTCGTACGACCACGACCACGACCACGACCACGACCACGCTTACGACTACGACGTCATAGTCGTCGGATCGGGCTTCGGCGGCTCGGTCTCGGCGCTGCGGCTCACGGAGAAGGGGTACCGGGTCGGCGTCCTGGAGGCAGGACGCCGGTTCACCCGCGAGACCCTGCCGAAGAACAGCTGGGACCTGCGCGGCTACCTGTGGGCCCCGGCCCTGGGGCTGTACGGGATCCAGCGCATCCACCTCCTCGGCAACGTGATGGTCCTCGCGGGCGCCGGGGTCGGCGGCGGTTCGCTCAACTACGCCAACACCCTCTACGTGCCCCCCACCGCCTTCTTCGAGGACCGGCAGTGGGCGTCCATCACGGACTGGCAGGACGAGCTCGCCCCTTACTACGACCAGGCCAAGCGGATGCTGGGGGTCCGGCTCAACCCGACCACGACCCCCTCCGACGTCCACCTCAAGGCGGCCGCCGCCAAGATGGGCGTCGCCGACTCCTTCCACATGGCCCCGGTCGGCGTCTTCTTCGGGGACGGCGACGATGCCTCGGGCCAGGGCAAGGTCCGCCCCGGTGACGAGGTGGCGGACCCGTACTTCGGTGGCGCCGGCCCCTCCCGCAAGGCCTGCACCGAGTGCGGCGAGTGCATGACCGGCTGCCGGCACGGAGCGAAGAACACCCTCAACGAGAACTACCTTCACCTCGCGGAGCGGGCCGGCGCCGTCATCCACGCCATGACCACGGTCACCGCCCTCTCCGAGCACCCCGACGGCGGCTACCGCGTCCGCACCGTCCCCACCGAGAGCCGCCGCCGCGGCGAGCCCACGGTGCTGCGCGCCCGCTACGTGGTCGTCGCGGCGGGCACGTACGGCACCCAGACCCTCCTGCACACGATGAAGGACCTCGGCGAGCTGCCCCGCCTCTCGGACCGGCTCGGCGAGCTGACCCGGACCAACTCCGAAGGCCTCGTAGGAGCGCAGACCGATGACCGCCGCTACCGCAAGCGGCACGGTAAGGACAAGCGCGCCGACTTCACGCGGGGCGTGGCCATCACCTCCTCGGTGCACCCCAACGCCGACACGCACATCGAGCCGGTCCGCTACGGCAAGGGCTCCAACGCGATGGGGTTCATGACCATCCTCCAGGTGCCGTACTCCGGCCACCGGGTCCGCGCCTGGCTCGGGCGCACCGCCCGGCACCCCGTGCAGCTGCTGCGCTCGCTGTCCAACCGGCGCTGGTCGGAGCGGACCATCATCGGCCTGGTCATGCAGTCCCTCGACAACTCCCTGACGACCTACCGCAAGCCCGGCGGCATGGGGAAGGGCCTGCTCACCGCCCGCCAGGGCCACGGGGCGCCCAACCCCGTGCAGATCGCCGAGGCCACGCGGGCGGCGACCCTGCTGGCCGAGGAGATCAACGGGTTCCCCGGCAGCAACATCGGCGAGCTGATGGGCACCCCGCTGACGGCGCACTTCCTCGGCGGCTGCCCCATCGGCGCCTCGCCCGAGGAGGGCGTGGTCGACCCGTACCACCGGCTCTACGGGCACCCGTGCATCTCGGTGGTGGACGGCTCGGCGGTCTCCGCGAACCTCGGGGTCAACCCGTCGCTGACGATCACCGCGCAAGCGGAACGGGCGATGTCCTACTGGCCGAACAACGGCGAGCACGACCCGCGCCCCGAGCAGGGAGCGGCGTACACCCGCCTGGCGGCCGTGGAACCGGCCCGCCCGGCGGTGCCGAAGGAGGCCTTCGGGGCGCTGCGCCTGCCGTTCCTGGCGGTACCGGAGGTCCCGCCGCGGTCGGTGTCCCCCGCCGAATAGCCGAATGGCCGAACGCCCGAACGGCCGCCGACATGACTTCGGCGGGCACCGCACTCCCCCTCCGAGCGCGGTACCCGCCGAACCACATGGAAGACAACTGCTCGGCCCGGATGGTTGTAGCCGAATCCGGCGACGGGCGTGTGGCGTCCGTCACAGGGCGGAGAGGGCAACCGGGGATGGCCTTCGCAGGTCAAGACCGGCATGAGAAAGCGCATCTCCCTGCTGGCGGCAGCCGGCCTGGTGGC
This sequence comes from Streptomyces sp. GQ60, assembly GCF_059758875.1. Classification (NCBI taxonomy): domain Bacteria; kingdom Bacillati; phylum Actinomycetota; class Actinomycetes; order Kitasatosporales; family Streptomycetaceae; genus Streptomyces; species Streptomyces sp. GQ60. Next base: position 285,375 of record NZ_JCAXEG010000001.1, read on the forward strand.
CGTTGGTCTGGCCGCCACCCCTGCGAACGCCGCTGATCCGGTGTTCACGCTCACCAGCCCGGCGGAGATCGGTCTGCACCCGCACCCCGGCCAGGACGGCCGGCCGCGGACGACCACGCTCGACTTCCGCGTCGAGAACGAGACCGGGAAGCCCTTCGACCGGCCGACCACCTACACGATCGACCTGAGCCCCCTCAAGGGCATCGCCGACGTGGCGCTCACCGAGGAGCGGTCCTCCGGCTGCACCCTCGCCGCGACGACGGTCATCTGCAAGGACTGGGCGGTCTGGACGCACGGAAGCGACGTGGTGTCCCTGGAGCTCGCCGCCGCCAAGGGCAGCAAGACCGGCACGGCCGCCGACCTGACGGTGACCGGAACGGCGGAGGGCGCCACCTTCAAGCCCGCCACCGCCAAGGTCAGGATCGGCGGCCCGGACCTGGTGATGGAGGAGGCCGCCCTCACGGCGAAGCTGTCCCCGGGGCAGGAGCAGCCGCTCCCGATCGTCTTCGGCAACACGGGCACCGAGTCCGTCGACGGCGTGGCGCTGGAACTGAACACCACGCACGGCATGGGCCTGGTCGAGCAGTACGACAACTGCTCCTACAGCGAGGACGACAGCGCGGGCCGGCCCTGGAACGTGGGCTGGGCCACGACGGTCTGCACCTTCGACAACGTGGTCAAGCCGGGCGAGGTCTACGAGATCGCCGGCGCGCTGACCCTCAGGGCCGCTCCGCACGCCTTCACCGAGGGACTGCTCTACGGGGTGCACCGGGCGGGCTCCGAGCCGAAGTCCACGCAGAAGTTCAGCACGCCCCGCACGGGCGGGAAGCTGGGCCTCACGGTGCGCTCGGCCAAGGCCGCGCCGCGCACGGCGGACCTGGACCCGTGGAACAACCGGCACGAGTTCGACTTCTCGGTGAAGAACACCGCCGACCTGGTGGCCGCCGGCACCTCCCTGAAGGGCAAGGCGGGCGAGACGGTCAGGGCCGAGCTCGGCTTCCGCAACGACGGCCCGGCGTGGATCGCCCACCTCCGCTCGGGCGAGGACGTGGCCATGGCGGACATCGTGATCCCGGCCGGCGCGAAGGTCACCAAGGTGCCGGAGCCCTGCCGGGCCGTCACGGCCTCGGGGGGCTACCGCGAGGAGCAGGCGGGCGCCCCGCGCTACTTCTGCCCGACCTCGCACGTCATCGGGGAGAAGGAGAAGTTCGCCTTCCCGTTCGAGCTGAAGATCGAGAAGGCGGTCGCGGACGCCACGGGCTCCGTGACGGTCGGCGGCTGGTCCCCCGTGGGCTCGGTGCCGCCGAACTGGGACCCGGCACAGGCCAACAACAAGGCCGCCTTCGTGATCAACGGCAAGAGCGCCGGCCCCACGCCGACCCCGGCCCCGACCACGGCCGGCCCGACGCCGACGGCTCCCACGACCCCGGCGGCCACGCCGGGTGCGAGCACCGCTCCGAGCCCGGGGACCAGTACCGGTACGGGCAAGACGCCGAACGGCGGCCTCGCCGACACCGGCTCCGCCGCCGGGCCGGTTCTGATGGCCGGTGCGGCACTCGTGGCGGCCGGTGGCGCGGTGTTCCTGGTCTTCCGCCGACGGGTCACCGGCCGCGCGTGACGACGTAAGCGGGGGAACGCCGGGGGCAGCGGGGGAACTGACGGGGGGAAACCGACGGGGGAACTGGCGGGGGAAACCGACGGGGGGAACAGAAGAACGGCCGGTCCGGGGCGTCCCCCGGGCCGGCCGTCCTTGTGTGGTGACCGGGCTGCTGTCCCCTGCCGTCCGGTCACGCGAAGGAGCGAGGTCCCACGACGCACGCCCCGCAGGGGGTGCGTCTCATCGCTCCAGCGGAGCCACGCGTGGTGCTGCGGTCCCGCACCTGGCTGGCACGGTCATCCGCATCAACGAAGGGCCGTGGGGGCGGTCACGGTCCGGACGGGTGACGAACAGGCGTCACGGGCGCGGGCCTCAGACCCGGCCCCGGCACAGCTCCAGCAAGGTCATCGCGAGCGTGGTGCCGGGCCTGCCGAGGGCGTCGCTCCAGTGGCTCAGGACCTCCATCTCCCGCGACAGGTGCACCCGGCGCCCGCCCGAGCCGATCCGGGCCTCCTGGATCACGGTCGAGACGGCCATCCGCTCCTGGATCAGGCCGATGATCCGGTCGTCGAGGGCGTCGATCCGCTCGCGGGACCCGGCGATCAGCTGCTCGGGGGTGGTCGTGGTCGTGCTCATGGTCGGTCTCCTGTCGGTGGGGTCCGACCGGAGCGGGAACGCCAGAGCGCCCCGGTCCTGTCGGACCGGGGCGCTCTGGGAAGTCAGTGGCTCAAGCGAGCATCACGATGACCCATGGCGACCGGACCGGCCGGTGCCATAGGTAAAGAGGAAGCTCAGCTGCTTGCGCACGGAGGGATTATGACCCTCTGTACCGCTCCGTGCCAAGCCGGTTCGGACACTGAGACGAAGAGGGGTATCCGTCCCCCGTTAGAATCGACAAAACAACCCCCTCTTCCGCCGGAAGGCCTGCCCCGTGCCAGAAGCCACCTTCGCCCCCCACGACAGCGCCCCGGACACGGTTCTCGTCGTCGACTTCGGCGCCCAGTACGCGCAGCTGATCGCCCGCCGCGTCCGCGAGGCACGGGTCTACTCCGAGGTCGTGCCCAGCACGATGCCCGTGGCCGAGATGCTCGCCAAGAACCCGAAGGCGATCATCCTGTCCGGCGGCCCGTCCTCCGTGTACGAGGAGGGCGCCCCCCAGCTCGACGGCGCGATCTTCGAGGCCGGCGTCCCCGTCTTCGGCATGTGCTACGGCTTCCAGCTCATGGCGGTCACCCTCGGCGGCACCGTCGACAACACCGGCTCGCGCGAGTACGGCCGTACCCCGCTGGCCGTCTCCAAGGCCGGATCCACCCTCTTCGAGGGCACCCCGGAGAACCAGTCGGTGTGGATGTCCCACGGCGACGCCTGCTCCGCCGCTCCCGAGGGCTTCACCGTCACCGCGTCGACCGACGTCGTCCCGGTCGCGGCCTTCGAGAACGACGAGAAGAAGCTCTACGGCGTGCAGTACCACCCCGAGGTGATGCACTCCACGCACGGCCAGCAGATCCTGGAGCACTTCCTCTACCGCGGTGCGGGCCTGCGGCCCACCTGGACCCCCGGCAACATCGTCGAGGAGCAGGTCGCCCTCATCCGCGAGCAGGTCGGCGACAAGCGCGCCATCTGCGGCCTGTCCGGCGGCGTGGACTCCGCGGTCGCCGCGGCCCTCGTGCAGAAGGCCATCGGCTCCCAGCTCACCTGCGTGTACGTGGACCACGGTCTGATGCGCAAGGGCGAGACCGAGCAGGTCGAGAAGGACTTCGTCGCGGCCACCGGCGTGCAGCTGAAGGTCGTCGACGCCCAGGAGCGCTTCCTGAACGCGCTGGCCGGGGTCTCCGACCCGGAGACCAAGCGCAAGATCATCGGCCGCGAGTTCATCCGCGTCTTCGAGCAGGCCCAGCTGGAGATCCTCCAGGAGGACGGCCCGGCGGTGGCCTTCCTGGTGCAGGGAACCCTGTACCCGGACGTCGTCGAGTCCGGCGGCGGCACCGGCACCGCCAACATCAAGTCCCACCACAACGTGGGCGGCCTTCCCGAGGACATCGAGTTCGAGCTCGTCGAGCCGCTGCGCCAGCTGTTCAAGGACGAGGTCCGGATGGTCGGCCAGGAGCTCGGCCTGCCCGCCGAGATCGTCCAGCGCCAGCCGTTCCCCGGTCCCGGCCTCGGCATCCGCATCGTCGGCGAGGTCACCAAGGAGCGCCTGGACCTGCTCCGCGAGGCCGACGCCATCGCCCGCCACGAGCTCACGGCGGCCGGCCTGGACCGCGAGATCTGGCAGTGCCCGGTCGTCCTGCTGGCCGATGTCCGCAGCGTCGGCGTCCAGGGTGACGGCCGTACGTACGGTCACCCGATCGTGCTGCGCCCCGTCTCCTCCGAGGACGCGATGACCGCGGACTGGACGCGCATGCCGTACGAGGTGCTCGCGCGGATCTCCACCCGCATCACCAACGAGGTGCCGGACGTCAACCGCGTGGTCCTGGACTGCACGAGCAAGCCCCCGGGCACCATCGAGTGGGAGTAGTCCCCGCCCGCCCACCGGGTCGCAGTCGTACGTGACGAGGCCGCCGCTCCCGCCCGGGAGCGGCGGCCTCGCCGCGTGTATGGCCTCTTCGGCCGGCCGCCGGTACCTTGCGCCGCGACCTTGCGCGACCTTGAAGGAGGGGCCATGACTGAGCGACTCGCACGTGCACTCGCACCCGCACCCGTGCCCGTCGAGCGGCTGGGCTTCGAGATGCCGCCGGTGTTCGCCACTGCCGGGGAGGAGCGGGCGTACCGCAAGGAACGGGTCGCCGGGGTGCTGAGGCTGCTGGGGCGGCTCGGGTACGAGGACGGGGTGGGCGGGCACGTCACCGCCCGGGACCCGGAGTTCGAGGACTGCTACTGGGTGAACCCGTTCGGCCGGGCCTTCGCCGCGATCCGCCCCGACGACCTGCTGCTGGTCGACGGGGACGGGCGGGTCCGGCAGGGGGAGCGCCGGGTCAACCAGCTGGCCTTCGCCGTGCACGCGGCCGTCCACCGGGCCCGGCCCGCCGTGGTGGCCGTCGTCCGCACGCAGGCCCCGTACGGCAGGGCGCTCGCCGCGCTCGGCGAACTGCTCGCCCCCGTCACCCAGGAGGCCTGCGCCTTCTACGAGGACCACGCGCTGCTCGACGAGTTTCTGGGCGGCGGGGCCGCGGGCGGCGGGGACGCCGAGCGGATCGCGGGTGCGCTCGGTCCCTACAAGGCGCTGGTCCTGCGGAACCTGGGGCTGCTGACGGTCGGTGATTCGGTGGAGGCCGCCGCCTGGTGGTTCATCGCGGCGGAACGGGCGGCGCAGGTGCAGCTGATCGCGCGGGCGGCCGGGAAGGCGGTCCTCATCAGTCACCACGGCGCGCTCGCGACCCGGGAGCGGTTCGGGTCCGATCTGGCCGCCTGGGTGAACTGCCAGCCGCTGCTGGAGGCCGCGGATGCGGGTCCGTCAACATCATGAACGGTTAATCACCTGCTCTGACATCGTGCGCAATCCGGAACACTGCCGCAGTGGTGCACAATTCGCTGGCATCGCACCGTAGTTCAGAGAGGCGGCACGTTCGTGGCTGTCCAAGAGATGTCCAGAAGCACCCATTCCGCGGCCTGCGCCTGCGAGGACTGCACACGAGAGGGGCACCGCCGCGCGGTCGCAGCGTTCCTGGAGAAGCGCGACGAGTTCGCCTCGGGGCAGGGGGTACCGGCCGCCGTGGCCCACTCCCTCGGGGCCTCCCGCCAGTGGGTTTCCGACGAGCTGACCCTGTCGGCCCGGACGGTCGCCGACCGGGGCCGGGAAGCGGGGAACTCCTGGCTCTACCTGTTCTCCCGGCGGGCGGTCCTCGCCGTGTGGATCGCCGCGGGGGTGCTGCTCCTGATCCAGGTCGGCACCGCGCTCGGCACCGGCTGGTCCACGGCGCGCACCGCCGGGCTGCTGGCCGCGCTCGTGCTGGCCGCCCTGCTGACGGTGGCGGCCCGCGCGCAGACGCTCCGGGGCGGGCTGCTTGCCCCGCTGGTCGGCGAGGACAACCGGCTGTCCACCTCGAAGGCGGTGCCCACCGCCTGGCTGGTGCTCACCGCCTTCGCGACGCTGCTGCCCGCGCTGCGGCTCGCGGCCTCCTCGCCGGGACCCGAGCGCCAGGCACTGTTCGAGGGGTTCGCGCTCGACCGGGCGCTGCCGCTGCTGGCGGTGCTCGGGCTGACGTCGGGGGTCGCGGTGCTGGTGCGCCGGGTGGTCTCCGTACGGATCATGGGGCAGCGGCTGCAGAAGCTGCCGGCGGACCGCCCGACCGGGGCGGACCTGCTGACGGACGACGCGGGCCGGGGCTCCTTCCCGGACGCCCAGTACGTGCTGGTCTCCACGGTGGTGCTGGCCTTCGCGACGGTCTCGCTGGCCCGGTTCCCGGACCGGCTGCCGGCGCTGCCGTGGGCGCTGGCGCTGCTGGTGGCCCTGTCGGCGGCCGTGTACCTGGCGGCGAAGTATGCGGAGGGCAGCCGCCCGCTGGTCCTGTCGGTGGTGCGCAGACGCGAGCCCGGGGATCTGGACGCGGCGATCCGCCCCGGGGACGACATCGAGATCCGCGGAGTGGGCTTCGTCCCGCCGGGGGCGCAGACGCCGGAGATGCTGGCCCGGCTGGTGGTCCGGGTGGGTGCGGTCCATGTGCACGTACCGCTGGTCCCGGTGGCGGGCGGGTTCACGAACCCGTCCGACGCCGTACTGACCGTGCCCGTCCCGGCGGAAGTGGAGCCGGGGCGGATCGAGATCCAGGTCGTCACCGCCGCGGGGGTGGAATCCAACCGGTGCACCATCGACGTGGCGGAGTGAAGCGGGTACACATAGCGCGTGACCCGAACTGACGTCCCCTCCGGCGCCCCTGACGCTCCTACCGGACCGAGCGGCCTGCGCGAGCTCGCCGCCCGCCACGCGCTCCTGCCCCTGCGCATCTTCCTCGGCGTGACGTTCGTCTACGCCGGGCTGGACAAGCTGACCGACTCCGCGTTCCTGTCCGCCACGGGCAGCGGCTCCATCGGCGAGCTGATGCGCGGGGTGCGCGAGACCTCGGCGGTCCCGGCCCTTGTGGACCTGGCCCTGAAGGCGCCCGTCGGCTTCGCCGTCGCCCTGGCCATAGGGGAAATCCTGGTCGGCCTGGGGGTCCTGGCCGGACTGCTGACCCGGATCGCCTCCGTCGGCGGGGCCCTGATCTCGCTCAGCCTGTGGCTCACCGTGTCCTGGGCGGTGACCCCCTACTACTACGGCAACGACCTGATCTACCTGATGGCCTGGACCCCGCTGATCCTTGCGGGGGCGCCCCGGTGGTCACTGGACGCCCTGATCGGGCGCGGGCGGCGGGCCCGCGGCTGAGGGATCGGTCCGGTCAGTCCGCCGCTCCCAGATGACCCAGTGCCCGGCGGAAGTCGTCGAGGGCGGGCCCCCACTCGCCGACGGCGATGTGGAAGGTCGACCGGTCGATCAGGTTGCCGGCCGGTGCCCGCGTTCCGGCTGCCGGGTCGTGCAGGGGCAGACGGCGGGGACCTGTCATGACGGGCGTGACATCACCTCCCGCCGGACCGGTGGGTCTCCCCGATCCGGTCGCGCCTGTCGCGGCGCACGGCGTAGGTCACCAGCCCGGTGACGGCGGCGAAGGCCAGACCGCCCGCGGTCATCATGAGGACGAAGAACCAGGGCGGATCGGCCTCACCCGCCGCGCCGAGGAGATAGAGCACCCCGGCCGCCATCAGGACCAGTCCCGCGATCAGCCGTCCCGGCTGGAACTCATGACGCCGCACGGGCCACCTCCACCTGTCCCACACCCGCGCTGAGGTGCAGCTCGATCGTGCCGCCTGCCTTGGTGCCCGAGGCGGGGGGCAGCGTCGCCTCCCGGGTCTCGGGGTGGTTGCGTATACGGACGTCCTCGCCGGTGTCGCCGGGCATCTGGATGTCGCCCAGCCTGATCGTCGCCTCCGTCTTCGCGGTGACCTCCCTCGGGAGGATCACCCGCAGGCGGCCCGCGTCGATGGAGGCGCGGACGGGCACGGTGGTGCCCTTGGGCACGTCCACGTGGCTGAGGTCCAGAGTGGCGAGCCCGGTACCCGCCTCGTACACCGGCGCCACCTCGGACACCGCGGTCGGATGCCAGTCCACGACGCGCCAGTCGGTACTGATGTCCTTGGGCAGCGCGACCGACCCGGCCAGCAGGACGGCCGTGATCATCGAGAGCAGCACGGTGCCGAAGCCGGTGCGGCCCTTGAACGAACTCACCGCGAGACCGAGGCCGAAGACGGCGAGGGCGGCGGCGAAGCCGACCTGCAGGGCGTGGCTCAGGGTGCTGCCCGCCCAGACCGCGGCGGTCGCGGTGCTCCCGGCCAGCCCGGCCAGGACGAACACCCGGCCGCCGATGCCGCCCCGCGCCTCCGTACGGACCTGCCGCGCGTACTCCGGGGCCGCGGGCGCGGCCGGATCGCCGCCGGGGCCGAAGGGGACCGCGTCCTCGGGGCCCCACAGGTACCCGGTGGAGCCGACCGGCCCCGTGGTCCCGTCCTTGACCAGCGGATCCCGCCACCAGGACGGGCCGCCGGGCGCGGGCGGCGCCTGGGTCTCGGGCGGCGCCGGACTGTGCGCGGTGCGGTGCCCGGTGCGGGTGGCCGCCGGGTACACGAACTCGGCGCCCGGCGCGGCCTTCTCGTCCTCTCCCGGCTGGGGCCGTCCGCCGGGCCCGCTCCGCCGCCGCTGCGACCAGTACGCGGCGGCGCCCAGTGCCAGGACGGCCAGGACGGAGAAGACCGCCAGCCCGCCGTTGTCCAGCATCGACAGGAACAGGGCGCAGCCCACCAGCGCGGCGAAGACCGCCGCCAGCGTCGAGCCCTCGACCCGGCCGGTCAGCAGCCTCTTCGCCTCGCTGTCCTCCTCGCCCTCCTGGGGCAGCAGCAGCCACGCGAAGCCGTAGAAGATCAGACCGACGCCGCCGGTGACGGCGAGGACGCCGAGCACGATCCGGAAGATCACCGGGTCGAGGCCGAAGTACCGGCCCAGGCCGCCGCACACGCCCGCGAGCACCTTGTCCCGCTTGCCGCGGCGCAGGGGCGGGCGCTCGCCGGGGGGCGAAGCGGAGCCGGCGCTCGGGCCGGCCGCACTCCTGCCGGCTCCTGCGTCCGGCGACGGGGAATCGTGTACTTCGGTCATGCGTCCATGGTGACGGTCCGCCGCCGCCGCGGGCATCCGGATCTACCCTGGCGCAACCCTGATATCCCCCCGAGAGAACTGGGGGGCTGCCCTGATGCCAGGGCCGCCGCCAGCGTGTGACCATCGATGACATGCCCGTAGCAGCCGCCCCACGCACGCCGTACGCACCGGACCCCGACGAGACGCCGCAGCGCAAGCTCTACCGCAGCGCCGACGGCCGGATGCTCGGCGGCGTCGCGCGCGGCCTCGCCGGGCACCTGGGCCTGCCCGTCGTCTGGGTCCGGCTCGCCTTCCTCGGCCTGTTCATGTGGGGCGACGGCCTCGGCGTGCTGCTCTATGCCGCGTTCTGGGTCTTCGTACCGCTCGGCGTCGGCGGCCGCAGCGGCCACCGCTCCTACTTCGACACCCTCCCCGACGGCACCCGGCGGCTGCGCAAGCCCGAGCGGGGCCAGATCATCGCGCTGATAGCGCTGTGCGTCGGCGCGGGCATCTTCATCTCCCAGGTCCAGGTCGGCGGCAGCTCCGGACGGTACGTGTGGCCGACCCTGCTCGTCGGTGCCGGCGTGGTCCTCGTCTGGCGCCAGGCCGACAACGCCCGCCGCGCCCATTGGAACGCCGCCGCCGGCCGGCACGCCAGGCTGCTGCAGGCCGCCCGCGCCCTCGCGGGCGTCGCCCTGGTCGGCGTGGGCCTCACCGTCTTCATCGTGGTCCGCGGCTCCGCCGCCCAGCTGGGCAACGTGCTGACCGCCACCCTCGCCGTCCTCGTCGGCGTCGCCCTCCTCGCCGGGCCCTGGCTGATCCGGATGACCCAGGACCTCTCCGAGGAGCGCCTGATGCGCATCCGCGCCCAGGAGCGCGCCGAGGTGGCCGCCCACGTCCACGACTCGGTGCTGCACACCCTCACCCTGATCCAGCGCAACGCCGAGGACGTCGGCGAGGTGCGCCGCCTCGCCCGGGCCCAGGAGCGGGAGCTGCGCAACTGGCTGTACAAGCCCGAGGGCACCGGCAAGGACGAGGGCGAGGAGCCGACGACGCTGGCCGACGCCGTGAAGAAGACCGCCGCCGAGGTGGAGGACCACCACGGGGTCCAGATCGAGGTGGTCGTCGTCGGCGACTGCCCCCTAGACGAGAAGCTGGCCGCACAGATGCAGGCCGCGCGCGAGGCGATGGTCAACGCCGCCAAGTACGGTGGCGACGGCGGCCCCGTCCAGGTGTACGCCGAGGTGGAGGGCCAGACGGTGTTCGTGTCCGTACGGGACCGCGGACCCGGCTTCGACATCGACGCGGTACCGGACGACCGGATGGGCGTACGAGAATCGATCATCGGCCGGATGCAGCGCAACGGCGGGACCGCGCGACTGCGGTCCGCGCCCGACGGCGGCACGGAAGTCGAGCTGGAGATGGAGAGGGCGGCGAAGGCAGCATGACCGAGGACAGCGCGAGCACCGGCGGCGTGACCAGGAGGGTCCGGGTGGTGCTCGTCGACGACCACCGGATGTTCCGCACCGGGGTGCAGGCCGAGATCGGCGAGACCGAGCGGACCGGGGTCGAGGTCGTCGGCGAGGCCGCCGACGTGGACCAGGCCGTCACCGTCATCACCGCCACCCGCCCCGAGGTGGTGCTCCTCGACGTGCACCTGCCCGGTGGCGGCGGCGTCGAGGTGCTGCGCCGCTGCGCCCCGCTCATGGGCGCCGTCGAGGACCCGGTACGGTTCCTGGCCCTGTCGGTGTCGGACGCCGCCGAGGACGTCATCGGCGTCATCCGGGGCGGCGCCCGCGGCTACGTCACCAAGACGATCACGGGGACCGACCTGGTGGACTCGGTCTTCCGCGTCCAGGACGGGGACGCCGTGTTCTCGCCGCGGCTGGCGGGCTTCGTGCTCGACGCCTTCGCCTCCACGGACGCCCCGCCGGTCGACGAGGACCTGGACCGCCTCACCCAGCGCGAGCGCGAGGTGCTGCGGCTGATCGCGCGCGGGTACGCGTACAAGGAGATCGCCAAGCAGCTCTTCATCTCGGTCAAGACGGTGGAATCCCACGTCTCGGCGGTGCTGCGCAAGCTCCAGCTCTCCAACCGCCACGAGCTGACCCGCTGGGCGACGGCCCGTCGGCTGATCTGACCCGGACCACGCCCCGCCCGGCGCCGGCCGGGGTCGCCCGGGCCCCGGGCGGAGCTCAGGCGGGCCGCGAGGCTCCGGCCCAGGGCATCGAGTCCACCGGGGCCACGCGGACGGTGGAGCCGGGGCGCGGGGCGTGGATCATCTGGCCGTTGCCGATGTACATGCCGACGTGCGTGATCCCGGAGTAGAAGAACACCAGGTCGCCGGGGGCCAGCCGGTCGCGGGAGATCCGCTGTCCGGCGTTGATCTGCGTGTAGGTGGTGCGCGGCAGCGACACCCCGGCCGCCCGCCAGGCCGCCTGCGTCAGACCGGAGCAGTCGAACGAGCCCGGGCCCGTCGCGCCCCACACGTACGGCTTGCCGATCGCCCCGTGCGCGAACGCCACCGCGCGGGCCGCGCGGGAGCCTCCCCCGGCTACCGCTGGGAGGTGCCCCCAGGAGGGCGGCGGAGCCTGGGTGGCGGGGCCGCTCGGGGCGGGGCCGGCCGAGCGGGCCTCGTAGGCCGCCCGCTCCTCGGCCGTCAGTTTGGTCAGCAGCCGCTGCGCGGCAGCCAGTTTCTCCTCGATCCGGGCCTTGTGGCCCGCGAGTTCGCCCTGCCGGGCCCGAAGGTCGGCGAGGCGCCCGTCGGCTTGTTCCTTGAGCTGCCCGACCTCGTCGAGCCCCCGCCGCACGGCCGAGACCTCGGCCGCGTTGAGGTGGCCGGCGCGGGTGATGAGGGCGGCCCGGTTCAGGTACTCCTGCGGATCGTCGGACATCGCCAGCTGTACGGCGGCGCCCAGGGTGCCGCTGCGGTACTGGGTGGCGGCCAGCGAACCGAGCGCACTGCGGGCCGTGTTGAGCCGGTCGGTCCTGCGGGCCGTCTCGTCCCGCAGCCCGTCGAGGGCGCGCTGCGCCTCGTCGGCCTTCTCCTTCGCCCCGTTGTACTGGTCCGTCGCGGCCCCGGCCTCCTCGTAGAGCCGGTCCATCTCCGCCGTGACCTGCGAAGGCGTCATCTGCGGATCGGCGTGGGAGGTGCCTTCGAACGCGGTGGCGGTGGCAGCGCCCGCGAGGGCGAGGGTGGCGGCGGTGGTGCGTGCGGTGCTCCGTGCCGTGCCGCCGGTGAGCGGGCGCTGCCTGGGCTTTCGATGACTGGCCACGAGGGCCTCACGTCCTTCCTCCATCGGTGCTTGGAGGAGGACGCTAGACCCGAAGGTAACGGGCAGATGACGAGATGATCGAAACTGGCCGTACGTGACCGGAGCCGGCCGGTCGGACGGCACTCCGTGGCCGCGGGGTGTCAGCGCCAGAGAACGGCGATGAAGATATTGACCACGGTCAGTCCGCCGACCGCACCGAACAGCGCCTTTTCCACCCGCTCCTCGTCACGCTTCACGTAGACGATCGCCAGGATCACGAACAGGATCGCGAGCTTCACGCCGACCTTGATGTTGTTGACGGCGGCGCCGTCCATTTCGCGGAACCCGACCAGCAGGACGCCGGTGACGAGCATGGTCAGTGCGCCGTGCAGCATGGCGGGCACGAAGCGGGCGGTCCCGGCGCTCATCGCCTTCATCTGGGTCAGGAAGCCGCCGAGGAGCGAGGCGATCCCGATGATGTGCAGGCCGAGGAAGATGTTGATGAGAACGTTCATGGCGACGAGCGTAGGCGGCGGCTATCCGCGGATCTCCGTCAGGCGGGCGAAGACGACCACGTTGCCGTCGTAGCCCCCCTTCTTCGAGAAGCCGCCGCCGCAGGTGATCACGCGGAGCTCCGGAGCGCCGTTGGGGCCGTAGACCCGAGCCGCCGGAAAATCGTTCTTGCCGACGACCTCGATGCCGTACACCGTGAACACGGCGGTACGGCCGTCCTGTCGGTCCACCTCGATGTGCCGGCCCTGCTCGAGCGAGCCGAGCGCGTAGAAGACGGCCGGCCCCAGCTTGTTGTCCACGTGGCCGTCGATCACCGCCGTGCCCTGCGCCCCCGGCGCGGGGGAGCCCTCGTACCAGCCGGCCAGGTTCCCGTCCTCCGGCGGCGGGGCGTCCACCCAGCCCTCGGAGTCGAGTCCGACGCGGGTGACGGGGGCGTCGACCCGTACGGCGGGAATCCGGATCCGGGTCGGCGGGGAGGGCCTCAGCGGCTGCGGGGCCGGCGGGAGGCGGCGGGCGGCCTCGTCGTGGGCCGGGTCGCTGACCAGCGACGCGGCTTGCGCGGGCTGCGGCGGACCGCCGTTCAGGTCGAGCCCGTTGGAGAGGAGGAAGGTGCCGCTGAGGGCGACCACGGCAACGACGCCCCAGCCGCCGCGAGGCTTCGTACGCTCCTGGGGGCGGGCCATGATGCGCGCTCCTTCCGTAGTGCCGAGGGGTTCTGGGGGCGGGGCCCGGAGCCGTGGTCCGGGACCGCGATCCGGCGGCGGGTACTGGACCGGGCCCGTCCGGCCGCCAGGGGCGGGTCGGACGGGCCCGGCGGTCAGGGGGCCGGGGGTCAGGCGCGGTCGCCCGCTCGGCGGCGCATCAGGACCACGCCGCCGCCGAGCGCACCGGCCAGCAGCGCGGAACCGGCCGCGATCTCGGTGCCGTTCAGGCCCGCGGCGCCGCCGCCGAGGCCGGCCTTGACGCCCTTGGAGGGGGTGGAGGGAGCGGTCGTGCCGGTGCCCGTACCGGTCGAGTGGCCCGCGACCGTGAGGGTGGTCGTGCCCTTCTCGCCCTTGCACTCGAAGGTGACCTCGTACTGGGCACCCGGCTTGGCGTCCGCGTCCACCGTGGCGGTGGCGGGCTTGCCCTCGTTGAGCTCGACCGCGTCGAAGATGCCGGAGGAGGCCTTGACCAGCGGTTCCTGGCACCCGGTGGCGTTCAGGGTGACGGTGCCGCCCGCGGCGACGGTGGTGGGGGAGACGGTGAAGCCGAAGGACGTGACGTTGGGCGTGGTCCCGCCGTCATTGGCCGAGGCCATCGGCGCGGCGAGCGCGAAGGCCGCGGTGGACAGCAGGGCTACGGACGCGACACGTATGGAACGCATGGTGAATCCTCCGGGTCCCCGAGGCGCAGCCGCGAATAGTTTGTCCGCAAAAGGAAAGGAATGCCCCTCGATGTGCTAGACGCTAGGTCCGGTTGGCCGAACCTGCGAATCGAACGGCCCGAACGGACCAACAGCGGAAGTGAGTTGGCGGGCGCCGCGCCAACTCCTCTGATACGGACGGTGAGCGCCACGCCGGCGGACCTGTCGAAGGGTGGCGCTGAGTGACGGACACGCCGAGGGGAGGCCAACGGGCGCCGATGGGCCGACCCGTGGGCGCCGACGCGTCGGAACGTGGGCGCCGACGGACGAGAGCGAGGGCGCCGACGGACCGAAGCGCGGCGGCCCCGGCACCTTCACCCCGGCCGGACGCTCCCGTAGATCGGCTGGTAGTGGACCGAGTCCTCGCGGACGGACGTCCCCGGCCGCGGGGCGTGGATCATGCGGCCGCCGCCGATGTATATCCCGACGTGGCTGATGTCCGCGTAGAAGAAGACCAGGTCCCCCGGCCGCAGCTCCTTCGTCCCGATCCGCGGAGCCGCCTTCACCTGGTCCCAGGTGGTGCGCGGGAGCGTGATCCCCGCCGCCCGCCAGGCCGCCTGGGTCAGGCCGGAGCAGTCGTACGAGCGCGGGCCCGTCGCGCCCCAGACGTACGGTTTGCCCAGCTGGGCCCGGGCGAAGGCCACCGCCTTGGCGCCGGACGCCGACGCGGCGGCGTCCGCGGGCAGCGGTCCCGGGGCGGCCGGGGCCCGGGGGGCCAGGGCCCGCGCCCGCTCCGGCGCGGTGAGCCGCGCCAGCAGGGTGTTCGCCTCCGCGAGCCGGGTCTGCACCTCCTGCTTGCGCCCGCGCAGATCCTCCTGCGCCCGCTCCAGGTCCGTGACCACCACGACCGCCTCCCGGCGCTTGGCGGCCGTCTCCGCCCTTGCCCGGGTGTACTGGGTGAGCAGCGCGTCCTCGCGGCCGCCGAGCCGGTTCAGCAGGTGCGTCTGCGCGAAGAAGGCCTGCGGATCGTCGCTGAGCAGCAGGGTCGCGGTCCCGCCGAGGCCGCCGGCGCCGCGGTACCGGTCGGCGGCGTAGCTGCCGAGCAGCCGCCGGGCCTCGTTCAGCTTCTGGGTGGTGCCGGCCACCTGGTCCATGAGCGCCGACAGCAGGGCCCGCTGCTCCGCGGTCCGCCCGGCGGCCGCGTCGTAGGCCTGGGTGGCCGTGCCCGCCTGCCGGTGCAGCTCGTCCACGCGGGTCCGTACCTCCTCCACCGAGGGCCGGGGCGCGGGCGCCGCCGCGGCCGGGTGGGGGAGGAGCAGGCCCAAGGAGGACAGGGCCGCGGTCGTGACGACCGCGGTGGGGGCGTTCGGATGTCTTCGGGTGCGCGGCTTGCGGTGGTGGGGGGAGGGGTGGGACGAGGGGAATCCGTACGTGTACACGGGCCGGCACCTCCTTCCGGTTGGCGGAGCACGCTAGCGGCGGAGGGGGCGCCTCGGAAGGGGGCGGGAGGGGGCCGCAGGGCATATGCCGCCGAATTTTCCGGGGGCGGGACCGTGTGTCGGTCCCGCCCCCTAAACTCGGAAGGCGATGAGCAGCCTCTTTGACGACAGCTTCCTGGCCGACCTCTCCCCCTCCGAAGAGGTCCCCCCGCCGCCCGAAGACCACGCCGCCCCCGAGGCGGACGCGGACGATCTCTTCGGGGGCCGGTTCGACGCGCCCATCAGCGGGGACGCGTACTACCGGGACGGTGCCCCCCGGCCCGTCATCGACCCGGCGGCGCTCCTGGAGGGGCTGAACGCGGAGCAGCGCGCCGCCGTGGTGCACGCGGGCTCCCCGCTGCTCATCGTGGCCGGCGCCGGATCCGGCAAGACGCGCGTGCTGACGCACCGCATCGGCCACCTGCTGGGCGCGCGCGGGGTCCACCCCGGCCAGATCCTGGCGATCACCTTCACCAACAAGGCCGCCGGTGAGATGAAGGAGCGCGTCGAGGGCCTGGTCGGCCCGCGCGCGAACGCGATGTGGGTCTCCACCTTCCACAGCGCGTGCGTGCGCATCCTGCGCCGCGAGTCCAAGCGGCTCGGTTTCACCTCGTCCTTCTCGATCTACGACGCGGCCGACTCGAAGCGCCTGATGGCGCTCGTCTGCCGCGACCTGGACCTGGACCCGAAGAAGTTCCCGCCGAAGGCCTTCAGCGCCAAGATCTCGAACCTGAAGAACGAGCTCATCGACGAGGACGCCTTCGCCGGGCAGGCCGTCGACGGTTTCGAGAAGACCCTCGCCCAGGCGTACGCGATGTACCAGGGGCGGCTGCGCGAGGCCAACGCCCTCGACTTCGACGACATCATCATGACCACGGTCCACCTGCTCCAGGCCTTCCCGGACGTCGCGGAGCACTACCGGCGCCGCTTCCGGCACGTCCTGGTCGACGAGTACCAGGACACCAACCACGCCCAGTACACGCTCGTGCGCGAGCTGGTCGGCACCGGCTACCCGGACCTGCCGCCCGCCGAGCTGTGCGTCGTGGGTGACGCCGACCAGTCGATCTACGCCTTCCGGGGCGCGACCATCCGCAACATCCTCCAGTTCGAAGAGGACTACGCGGACGCGACCACGATCCTGCTGGAGCAGAACTACCGCTCCACCCAGACGATCCTGTCCGCCGCCAACGCGGTCATCGAGCGCAACGAGAACCGCCGCGCGAAGAACCTGTGGACCGAGGCCGGCAGCGGCGCCGTCATCACCGGCTACGTCGCGGACACCGAGCACGACGAGGCGCAGTTCATCGCCGACGAGATCGACCGGCTGACGGACGCGGGCGACGCGAAGGCCGGCGACGTCGCGATCTTCTACCGGACCAACGCGCAGTCCCGCGTGTTCGAGGAGATCTTCATCCGCGTCGGACTGCCCTACAAGGTCGTCGGCGGCGTCCGGTTCTACGAGCGCAAGGAGGTCCGCGACGTCCTCGCGTACCTGCGCGTCCTGTCGAACCCCGAGGACAACGTCCCGCTCCGCCGGATCCTGAACGTGCCCAAGCGCGGCATCGGCGAGCGCGCCGAGGCGATGATCGACGCCCTCGCGATGCGCGAGAAGATCACCTTCCCGCAGGCGCTGCGCCGCGTCGACGAGGCCTTCGGCATGGCCGCCCGCTCGACCAACGCCGTCAAGCGCTTCAACGTGCTGATGGAGGAGCTCCGTACGATCGTCGATTCGGGCGCCGGCCCGGCGGTGGTCCTGGAAGCGGTCCTGGAGCGCACGGGCTACCTCGCCGAACTCCAGGCCTCGACCGACCCGCAGGACGAGACGCGCATCGAGAACCTCCAGGAACTCGCCGCGGTGGCACTCGAATTCGAGCAGGCCAGGGAAGCGGCGGCGGCCGAGGCCGCCGAGAACGGCGCCCCGCCGGTGGGCCCCGGCACCCTCTCGGAGTTCCTGGAGCAGGTCGCGCTGGTCGCCGACTCCGACCAGATCCCGGACGAGGACACCGACGGCAACGGGGTCATCACCCTGATGACCCTGCACACCGCCAAGGGCCTCGAGTTCCCGGTGGTCTTCCTGACCGGCATGGAGGACGGGGTCTTCCCGCACATGCGCGCGCTGGGCCAGACCAAGGAACTGGAGGAGGAGCGCCGCCTCGCCTACGTGGGCATCACGCGGGCGCGCGAGCGGCTGTACCTGACGCGGTCGAGCATGCGCAGCGCGTGGGGCACGCCCTCCTACAACCCGCCGTCGCGGTTCCTGGAAGAGATCCCGGCCGAATACCTGCAGTGGAAGCGGACGGGCGCGGCGCAGAAGCCGGCGGGCCCCATGCGGAGCTCCGGCTCGGGTTACGGATCTTCGGGCTCGGGCGGGTCGAAGGCCTCCTTCGGCACCTCGCCGGAGTCCTTCCTGTCCTCGTCGCGCACGAAGTCGGGCCCGTCGGGGTTCGCGACGCGGCGGGCCACCGACAAGCCGGTCATCACGCTGGTGGTCGGGGACCGGGTCACGCACGACCAGTTCGGGCTGGGCACGGTCATGGAGGTCAGGGGCGCGGGCGCGGACGCGCAGGCCACCATCGACTTCGGGGACGAGAAGCCGAAGCGGCTCCTGCTGCGGTACGCGCCGGTGCAGAAGCTCTAGCGGGCAGAACGCGGAACGGCCCGCCCCCTCGGGGGCGGGCCGTTCCGCGTTCGTGCCGGTCCTAGTTCGGGTTCAGGCCCTTGGCGCGCAGCCACGACTGCGGGTCGACCGGGGAGCCGCCGCCCGGCCGTACCTCGAAGTGCAGGTGCGGGCCGGTGGAGTTGCCGGAGTTGCCGGAGTAGGCGATCACGTCGCCCGCCTTGACCTTGCCGGAGCGGATCTTGGCGCTGCTGAGGTGGCAGTACCAGGTCTCGGTGCCGTCGGGCGCGGTGAGTATCACCATGTTGCCGTAGGCGGGGTTCCACTGGCTGCGCACGGTGCCGTCGGTGGCGGCCATGACCGAACTCCCGTAGGAGACCGGGAAGTCGATGCCCGTGTGCACGGACATCCAGTTGACGCCCGCCTGGCCGAAGCCGGCGCTGAGGCCGTGCCGCGCGACGGGGAGGGCGAACTTGGGGCGGGCCGCTTCCTTGGCCGCCGCCTCCTCCGCCTTCTGCTTCTTCTCCTCGTCCTGGCGCAGGCGCAGGTCGATGCGCTCCTGGGTGCGGCTCGCACGGTCCGCGAAGTCGCCGGCGTCGGCGCTGAGGGCGGTGAGCTGCGTGTCGAGCTTGCTGTTCGCCGCGACCGGCTTGATGGAGGCCGGGTCGGGCGCGGCCAGGGTCGTGGTCTCCTCGGACGGCTTCTCCGTACCGGTGAGCCCGCCCACGGAGGCGGCGGCGACACCTGCGACGCCCATCACGCAGGCCGACGGCACGGCCACGGTCAGCAGCGCGGAACGCTTGGCCGGGGTACGACGGCGGTTGCCGGCGCCGGCCTTGGCGGTACTCGCCTTGGCGACGGGCTTCGCGGCGGGCTTGGAGCCCGGCTTGGAGCCGGCGCGGCGCGAGGGCCGCGGCTCGGCGGGCGCGGCCGGGGTGACGGGCATGGCCTGCGTGGGGAGCTCGTGAACCGCGGCGTCTGCGGCGTCGGCGGCGTCGGCCGGGTCGGCCGGGAGGAACTCGAAGACGGCGGTCTCGGTGTAGGCGGCCTCGACGGCGGTCTCTGCGTAGGCCGGCTCGGGGGAGGCCGCCGCGTAGGCCGGCTCGGGCGAGGTCGCGGCGTACGTCTCGTACCCGTAGTCGTAGGCGTACTGCTGGTCGGGGGCCTGGGTGTAGGCAGGGGCCTGGGCTTGGTCCTGCTCCTGCGCCGGCTCCGGGACGTGCTGCTGCTCGTAACCGCCGTACCCGTAGGCCTGCTCGGAGGCGGTGTTCCAGGCGGTGGCGTCGTAGGCGCCGGTCTCGGTCCCGTAGCCGGGGGCCGACCATTGGCCGGTCTGCTCGGCGGAGGCGTCGTAGCCGAAGGCGGTGGACTGGTAGTCCATGGAGACGCCGCCCTGGGCGGGGACGGTCGAGAGGTAGCCGTCGTAGCCGTCGACGGGCTGCTGCGGGTAGCCGTTCTGGGGGGCGGTCCAGGCCGTGGTGTCGTACGAGCCGGTCTCGTAAGAACCGTAGGTGGCGCCGTAGTTGTAGCCCTGGCCCTGCGTTTCATAGGACGTAAACGCTGAATTGCCAGCGAAAGTGGTGGTGGAAAGGCCGTCATACCCAAAATCGGGGTACTGGCCCGACGAGGGGCGGTCGTTCACCAACTTCTCTTTCGCCTCGGCAGCGGGGGGCCTGGGTGGCCGAGGAACGTGGGGTCCTCGGAGGAGAGCAGTGGCGTGACTGTACCCGGCGGTTACTCGCAACGACAATCTTCGGCGGGGTTTGTGCCTGACGGAACCGGGCATTCGGCCGCCTTTCGGTCGCCGGAAGACCCACCCTTGGCCTTGAGTTCGAAAAGTGTTCGACTATGGGGTCGGTTTTCGCTCCAACGGTCGACCCGGCGGTCGACGCCGAAGCGGAACGGCCCGTCAGGCGACGGAAGCGGCGCCGGGGTGCGGCAGGGCGACCGGCCCGGGTCCGTCGAGGGTGCGCCGGACCGCCGCGATGACGGTGGGGTGCGCGGGCAGGGCGAGATGTCCGATGCCGGTGACCTGAACGTTTTCCACGAGCAGGTCCGGGTGCTCGATGCGGGCCGTCCCGGTCGGGTCCATCAGCTCGTCGAACTCGCTCCAGAACGCCACGCACCGGGTCCGGCAGGCGGGCGCGGGCGCGCGGAGTTCGGTGAGTACCTCGGAATCCGGGCGCATCTGCCGGACCAGGGGGTGCGCGTCCATGAAGGGCGCCACGCGGGTGCCGGAATGCGGGGTCCCGAGCGTGACGAGCGTGCGGACGCGCGCGTCGCCGCCGAGGCGCTGGACGTAGTACCGGCCGACCAGCCCGCCGAGACTGTGCCCCACCAGGTCCACCCGGTCCTGCCCGGTGCGCTCGCACAGCTCCTCGACGCGGCGGGCGAGATGCCGGGCGGTGACGCGCAGGTCGCGGGTGAAGGGGGAGTAGTTGTACGCCTCCACCTGCCGCCGGCCGCCTGCCCCGAGGGAGCGGCGCAGCAGGACGAAGACGGAGCGGTTGTCGGTGAACCCGTGGAGCAGGAGCACCGGCGGTCGCTCGTGGGTGGCGGCGGCGGGTCGTTCCGGCAGGACTCCGGTGGGATACAGCAGGATGTGCCCGCCGAGCACGATGGCTTCCAGTACGCCGGCCCGCAGTGCGGCTCCGGACATGGTCAGCCCCATAGACGGCCCCCCTAGCGCCTCGGGACCGGGGCGTCCGACCGCTCCGTGCCGTGCGGCTGTCGGCGCGGAGCGGTGGTACGCCATCCCATGTGTGATTTCCCCCTCGTGGTTGACCGCGAAACGGGGGTATGCGTGATGCTGTACTTAACGTTCGTTCACTCGGGAGGCAGTGCGATGGGTGTGACCGGTCCGATCCGTGTGGTGGTGGCCAAGCCGGGCCTCGACGGCCACGACCGAGGCGCCAAGGTGATCGCGCGGGCCCTGCGGGACGCGGGCATGGAGGTCATCTACACCGGCCTCCACCAGACCCCCGAACAGATCGTCGACACCGCGATCCAGGAGGACGCCGACGCGATCGGTCTGTCCATCCTGTCGGGCGCGCACAACACGCTGTTCGCGCGCGTCCTGGAACTCCTCGCGGAGCGCGACGCGGAGGACATCAAGGTGTTCGGCGGCGGCATCATCCCGGAAGCGGACATCGCTCCGCTGAAGGAGAAGGGCGTGGCCGAGATCTTCACCCCGGGCGCGACGACGACGGCGATCGTCGACTGGGTCCGCGCCCACGTCCGCCAGCCGGTCTAGCCCCGGCCCCCGCCGGCCCCGGCCCCGGGGCCGGCCTCGCCGTGCCCGCACTGCACCGTCCCCGCAGGCGGGGCTGATGTGGCGCGCCGCCGTTCCCGGGGGCCGGCCCCCGGACCCCCGCTCCTCAATCGCCGGAGGGGCTGGATCTTCCCAGCCACCGGCGTTCACGTGCAGGAGGACGTCGCTCACATCAGCCCCGCCGGCGCGACGCGCACCCCCGGGCCGGGGGTAGTGATCAGCTCGGCGGGGTCAGTTCCGCGTGCAGCGCGGCCCGCAGCCGGAGGGTGGCGACCAGTCGCTGGAAGGCCTCCGACCAGTACGCCGCCGCACCCCCCTCCTCCACCGGCTCCGCCGCCAACGCATCGAGCCGCCCCGCCTCCGCAGGATCAAGGCACCGCTCCGCCAGCCCCATGACCCCGCTGAAGCTCCACGGGTAGCCCCCCGCCTCCCGCGCGGAGTCCAGCGCCTCGATCACCGCCCTCCCCAGTGCCTCCGCCCACGGCACCACGCACACCCCGAGCAGCTGGAACGCCTCCGACAGCCCGTGCGCGCGTATGAACTCCGCGACCCACGCCGCCCGTTCCTCCTCCCCGAGGGTCGACAGGAGCTTCGCCCGCTCCGCCAGCGAGGCCGTCGCCGGTCCTGCCGCGGGCGGCGCGGACGCCGGGCCGAGCAGGGCCTGCGACCACGCGGGGTCGCCCTGCCGCACCGCCGCCCGGCACCACGCCGCGTGCAGTTCCTCCGCCCAGCCCTCGGCCACCGGCAGCGCCACGATCTCCGCCGGGCCGAGCCCCCCGAACCGGTCCCGCCAGCACGACAGCGGCGCGGAGTCCACCAACTGACCCAGCCACCAGGCCCGCTCCCCGCGCCCGGCCGGCGGCCGCTTGACCACGCCGTCGCGCAGCATGCCCGCATCGCACTCGGCCGGTGGCGTCACCCCCTCCGGACCCACGCAGGCCAGCGCCCGCTCCGCCATCCGCCCGGCCAGCGCCGAGGTCGGCAGCGCGGAGAGCAGCTCGGCGGCGGTCGCGCGGACATTGCGGCTGCGGTCGCCCAACGCGGCCTCCAGGAAGGGCTCGTCACCCGCCGACAGCCCCACCCGCAGGGAGTCGAGGAACATCAGCCGGTCCTCGGCCCGCTCGGTGCTCCACGTGGTCGCCAGCAGCCGCGGCCCGGCGGCCGCCTCGTGGGCCCGTACGAGGCCGAGCAACGCGACCCGCTCGGCGAACAGCCCTTCCTGCCAGAGTCGTTCCACGCCCGCCGCGTCCTTCGCGTCGGGCAGTTCACCGGCGCCACCACCGGACCCCCCGCGCAGCGCGAACCGCCAGTCCGGATTGAGCCGGGCGAGCCACAGGCCGCGCGTACCGGCCAGGGCCAGCGCCTGCGGCCGGAGGTCGCTGCGGGCCCGCGCGACGTCCAGCAGCGCGGGCACGAGCGAGTCCGGTGCCCGGTACCCGTGCTGTCCGGCGGCGGCCAGCCACTGCGGCAGCAGCTCCGTCAGGTCCGGGGCGGCCCCCCGCCGCCCGCTGCCGCTGCCCGCACCGGCCCGGCCCGCCAACAGTTGCGCGAGCCGCCTCCCGGCCGCCTCCGGAGGCTCCGGACGAGGGTCGCGCGGCGCGGGCTCGGGCCGGGGACCCGCCTCGGCGGGTCTCAGCCCGGCCCGGCGCCGCAGCGTCTGCACGGCTGCGGCCCCGAGCAGCGCCTCGGGACTGCCCCGGCGCCGCTCGGTACCCAGCAGCGCGGCGGCCACCAGCTCGTCCCAGCCGCCGTCCCCGTAGGCCGAGTCGGTCGGCCCGTCCGTCGTCGTGGCCGTGGTTGTGTCCATGGCCGTGGTCGTCGTGTTCACCGGATCCCCTCCCTCTTTCCCTCGTGCGTCGTGCCGCGTGCAGGGTGTCGCGCTCCGGTCCCGCCCCCTCCGCGGGACCGGAGCAGCTCGATTTCCCTGTGGCACACACGGCCGTACCTACTGCCTCAACTGGCGTGGTTGTCGTCCACGAAAGCCCCCCGGCTCACTCGTTTCGAATACGTCGGCGCCCCCGCGCCGCCGCCTTCCCCCTGCGCCCGCTCAGCCCAGCACCACCGGCTCCGGTGAGTCCGGCTGCCAGGCCGTCAGCGGGGTGAATCCGCGGTGTCCGCATTCGCCGAACACCATCAACGGGCCGCCCCCGGAGAGCGCGGCCAACTGCCACAGCCCGGTCCCGGGCCGGCTCCCGGCCCCGGTCGAGGCCACGGGCAGGGCGGAGCTCCCCTCGGCGTCCGCCAATTGCCAGGCCGCCGATCCCTGTTGCTCCGCCCGCGGTCCCCCTCGCGGTCCCCCTTGTAGTCCCCCCTGTTGTTGTCCTCCCTGTTGTCCTCCCGGTATCGGAACCACCGGGCCGAGCACCACCGGCCAGGACTCCAGCCAGGGGTCCTCGCGCAGTGCCGCGCCGTACGCCTCCAGTGCCGCGCCCGTGCTCACGCCGGTCGGCGCGGCCCGGCACGGGACGGCCGGTGCGAACCTCTCCCCGAGGTCCGCGCGCAGCCCCGCCGAGCCGGGCCGGAAGCGGGCTTCCGCCTCCAGTACCAAGCCGACGGGCAGCGCCAGCCCCGGCGGCCGCCCGGGCGGGCCGAAGTCCAGGACCAGGGCCGGCCGCCCGCTCGCCAGCCCGCGCAGCCATATCCGGCGGGTGGTGAGACGGCCGTCCGGTGACGCCGTGTCGTACTGGGCCAGCACGAGCCAGTGGTCCCGTACGGCCTCGCCGTCCGTCTGGGGCTGCAGTCCCAGACGGCTGCGGACCGTCGCGGCCAGCGGCTCCGGCAACCCGGAAACCCCCAGCCAGGCCCGGTCCAGCAGGTGCAGCAGCGCGGCCTCCTCCAGCATCCGGGCGGGCCAGCCGGTACCGCAACTGGGTATCGTCCCCAACTCCCGGACCCGAGCGGCCAGTCCGGGTGCCTGGGCGTCGACCATCCGGGCGGCGGTCTCCTCCCAGGCCGCGTATCCCGCCCGCTCCTGACCGGCGAGGCCGCCGCGCACCAGGTCCGCGAGCCGCTGTTCCAGCTCGGTGACGCCGGCGCCGATCCGGGCCGCCCGCCGCTCGGCCCGCTTGCGGGCCCCCTCCGCGTCCGCCGGTCCGGTCCGGCCGGAGCGGTCAGCGGCCGGCCGTGCGGCCTTCGCCGCCCGCTCCGCGAGCCACTCGTCCGCCCAGTCCGGAGCCTCGGCCGGATCGCCGGCCGGGCCGTCGAGCCCCTCCGCGGCCCAGAGCAGCAGCAGGCCCAGCGCGTGCTTGCACGGGAACTTCCGGCTCGGGCAGGAGCACTTGTACGCCGGCCCGGACAGGTCGACGACCGTCCGGTACGGCTTGCTGCCGCTGCCCTTGCACAACCCCCACACCGCACCGGAAGCGGAACCTCCGGTCCGCGACCACGGCCCCGCCCCGCCGAGTCTCGCCCCCGCCCTGCGTGAGGCGTCGTCAGGAGCCAGAGCCAGTACCTGTTCCGCCGTCCAGCGGACCCCCTGCTCAGTCATGTGTCCCACCGTAGAGACCCCCACTGACAATCCCTCTGACCTGCAACGACGCGTCATCCGGGGCCCGTTGTCAGTGGTCGGGTGCATCGTGGTTCCAGCAGTCGGAAGCGGCTGCGGAGCATTGGAGGGGGACCATGGCCACGACCGGGAACGAGACCACCACAGAGGCGCTGCGACCGCACGCCGAAGACGCCTTCGCGCAAGAACTGAAAGCCTTGGCGGCCGCCGACGACCGGCCCCGCCCGGCCCGCTGGAAACTCTCCCCGTGGGCCGTGGCGACGTACCTGCAGGGCGGCACGCTCGAAGACGGCACCGTCATCACCCCCAAGTACGTCGGCCCGCGCCGGATCGTCGAAGTCGCCGTCACCACCCTCGCCACCGACCGCGCCCTGCTCCTCCTCGGAGTGCCCGGAACCGCCAAGACCTGGGTGTCCGAGCACCTCGCCGCCGCCGTCAGCGGAGACTCCACCCTCCTCGTCCAGGGCACCGCCGGCACCCCCGAGGAGGCCATCCGGTACGGCTGGAACTACGCCCGGCTCCTCGCCCACGGCCCGAGCCGCGAAGCGCTCGTACCGAGCCCGGTCATGCGGGCCATGGCCGAGGGCATGACCGCCCGCGTCGAGGAGCTCACCCGGATCCCCGCCGACGTCCAGGACACCCTCATCACCGTCCTGTCCGAGAAGACGCTCCCGATACCGGAGCTCGGCCAGGAGGTGCAGGCCGTGCGCGGCTTCAACCTCATTGCCACCGCCAACGACCGCGACCGCGGGGTCAACGAGCTCTCCAGCGCGCTGCGCCGGCGCTTCAACACCGTCGTCCTGCCGCTGCCCGCCACCGCCGACGCCGAGGTCGACATCGTCGCCCGCCGCGTCGACCAGCTGGGCCGCGCCCTCGACCTGCCCGCCGCCCCGGAGGGGCTGGAAGAGATCCGCCGCGTCGTCACGGTCTTCCGGGAGCTCCGCGGCGGAGTCACCACCGACGGTCGCACCAAGGTCAAATCGCCCAGCGGCACCCTGTCGACCGCGGAAGCCATCTCGGTGGTCACGGGCGGCCTCGCGCTGGCCGCCCACTTCGGGGACGGCGTCCTGCGCGCCTCCGACGTGGCCGCGGGGATCCTCGGGGCCGTCGTCCGGGACTCGGCCGCCGACCAGGTCGTCTGGCAGGAGTACCTGGAGGCCGTGGTCCGCGAGCGCGACGGCTGGAAGGACTTCTACCGGGCCTGCCGGGAGGTGACGGCATGAGCCCGGGGACGACGGGCCCGTACGCCGGCGGCCCGTACGCCGCGGGCCCGCTGCTGCTGGGCGTACGGCACCACGGGCCCGGCTCCGCCCGTGCGGTGCGGGCCGCCCTGGACGCGGCGCGGCCGGCGGCGGTGCTGATCGAGGGGCCGCCGGAGGGGGACGCCCTGCTGCCGCTGGCCGCGGACCCGGGGATGCGGCCGCCCGTCGCCCTGCTCGCCCACGCGGCCGACGACCCCGGCCGGGCCGCGTTCTGGCCGCTCGCCGGCTTCTCCCCGGAATGGGCGGCCATCCGGTGGGCGCAGGAGCGGGAGGTCCCGGTCCGGTTCATCGACCTCCCGGCCGCGCACTCGCTGGCCGCGCCGGAGAGCGGGGAGGGGGAGTGGAAGGGGGAGGGGGCCGAGGAGCCGGTCGAGGAGGGGCGCGGGGAAGGGAACGGCGCGGCCCGCGGCTCCGTACGGCTGGATCCGCTGGCCGTGCTGGCCGAGACCGCCGGGTACGACGACCCCGAGCGCTGGTGGGAGGACGTGGTCGAGCACCGCGGCGGGGCCGGACCGGCCGCCGACCCGCTGGCGGCGTTCGAGGCGCTCGGGGAGGCCATGGGCGCCCTGCGCGAGGAGTACGGAGCGGGCGGGCACCACCGGGACCTGGTGCGCGAGGCGCACATGCGGCAGCGGATGCGGGCCGCCCGCCGGGAGTTCGGCGACGCCTACGCCGTCATCTGCGGGGCCTGGCACGTCCCGGCCCTGCGGGCGAAGACCACCGCGGCCGCCGACAGGGCGCTCCTCACCGGGCTGCCCAAGGTCAAGGTGGAGACCACCTGGGTGCCCTGGACCCACCGGCGCCTCGCCCGGGCCGGCGGGTACGGCGCGGGCATCACCTCGCCCGGCTGGTACGCCCACCTCTTCGAGGCCCGCGACCGGCCCGTCGAGCGCTGGCTGACCAAGGTCGCGGGCCTGCTCCGTGCGGAGGACCGGCAGGTGTCCCCGGCCCACGTCATCGAAGCGGTCCGGCTCGCCGACACCCTGGCGGCGATGCGGGGCCGGCCGGTGCCGGGGCTGACGGAGACCCTGGAAGCGGTCCGGGCGGTGATGTGCGACGGCTCCGACATACCGCTCGCGCTGATCGAGGACCGGCTCGTCGTCGGGGACGTGCTCGGCGAAGTGCCCGACGCGGCGCCCGTCGTACCGCTCCAACGGGACCTGACCCGGCAGCAGCGCTCGCTGCGGCTCAAGCCCGAGGCGCAGGACCGGGAGCTGGAGCTCGACCTGCGCAAGGACACCGACGCGGCCAAGTCCCTGCTGCTGCACCGGCTGCGGCTGCTCGGCATCGACTGGGGCGTCCCGACGGCCTCCCGGGGGAGCACGGGCACCTTCCGCGAGACCTGGCGGCTCCGCTGGGAGCCGGAGCTGGCGGTACGGGTGGCCGAAGCCGGCATCTGGGGGACCACGGTCCTCGGGGCGGCCACCGCCAGGGCCGAGGCCGACGCGGCGGGCGCCGGGGAGCTGGGCGAGGTCACCGCGCTGGCCGAGCGGTGCCTGCTGGCCGGGCTCTCCGGGGCCCTGCCCGCCGTACTGCGGGCCCTCGCCGACCGGGCGGCGCTGGACACCGACGTGGCGGGCCTGGCCAAGGCGCTGCCCGCGCTGGCCCGTTCGCTGCGCTACGGGGACGTACGGGGCACCGACGCGGCGGCGCTGGGGACGGTGGCGGCCGGGCTCGCGGAGCGGATATGCGTGGCACTGCCGCCCGCCTGCGCGGCGGGGCTGGACGCCGACGCGGCGGAGGAGCTGCGGGGGCACGTGGACGGCGTACACGGGGCGGTGGGCCTGCTGGAGGGGCCGCTGGAAGAGCCGCGCACGGACGGCCTGCGGGAGCGCTGGGCGGCGGTGCTGCGGACGCTGGCCGGGCGGGACACCGTCCCCGGACTGATACGGGGGCGGGCGGCGCGGCTGCTGCTCGACGACGGGCGGCTCCCGCCCGAGGAGACCGCGCGGCTGATGGGGCTCTCGCTGTCCCCGGCGTGCGCGCCGGCCGACGCGGCGGGCTGGATCGAGGGGTTCGCGGGCGGGGGCTCGGGCGGCGGCACGCTGCTGGTACACGACGAGCGGCTGCTGGGGCTGATCGACGGCTGGCTGGTGTCGGTGCCGGAGCGGGCGTTCGTCGACGTACTGCCGCTGTTGCGGAGGACCTTCGGGGCGTACGAGGCGGGGGTTCGGCGGAGCCTGGGAGAGCTGGTGCGGCGGGGGCCGGCCGGAGCCGGTGCCGCGGTGGCGGGATCCGGTGCGGTGCCGGCCGGCTTCGGCGCGGAGCTGGACCCGGTCCGGGCGGACGCGGTGGTGGACCTGGTCCACCTGCTGCTGGCGGGGGCGCCGGGGTGAGCGGACCGGTCCTGGCCGGGGTAGGCGGCCAGGCCGGGCCCGGTGGGGCGGCTGCGGTGGGCCGCTGCGCGGGGCGGAGTCCCCTACCCGCCCTTCGCCCGTTCCCCGGGGGCTGCGCCCCGGACCCGTTGCCGGGTGCGGCGCCGTTCCCGGGGGCCAGCCCCCGGACCCCCGCGCCTCAAACGCCGGCGGGGCTGGAGTCTGCCGGCGGGGCTGGGGTTGCCGGCGGGGCCGAGATTGCCCTGCGGGCAATCCTCCGGCCCGGCGACCTGAACGTGTGGGCCGGCACCGGCCGAATCCAGCCTCGCCGGCGTTTGAGGCGCGGGGTCCGGGGCGGAGCCCCAGGGGGTCCGGGCGGGGCCCGGGGGAACGGGCGAAGGGTGGGGAACGGGCGAAGGGCGGGGAGGGGAACTCCGCCCCGTGGAGCGGTACCGGGTGGTGGTTTCGGTGGGTGTGACGAAAGTGAGGGGTGGGACCGATGGAGATGGCTGGTGGAGAAGTGGACGGCGGCGGCGCGGAGCGGCTGCGGCGGTGGCGGATGGTGCTCGGTGGGGGAGAGGGGGAGGGGACCGGGTGTGCGTTGAGCGGGGCGGACGCCGGGATGGATGCCGCGCTCGGGGCGCTCTACGGGGCAGAGGGCGGCGGCGGACGCAAGCGGGCCGGGGAGCGGTCGGCCGGGCTCGGCGGGTCCGCGCCCAACGTGGCGCGCTGGCTCGGGGACATCCGTACGTACTTCCCCACCTCCGTCGTGCAGGTCATGCAGCGGGACGCGATCCAGCGGCTCGGGCTGTCCGCCCTGCTGCTGGAGCCCGAGATGCTGGAGGCGGTGGAGCCGGACGTGCACCTCGTCGGCACCCTGCTCTCCCTCAACAAGGCCATGCCCGAGACCACCCGGGAGACCGCCCGCGCCGTGGTCCGCAAGGTGGTCGAGGAGCTGGAGAAGCGGCTCGCGAGCCGGACGCGGGCCACGCTGACGGGTGCGCTCGACCGATCCGCCCGGATCAGCCGGCCCCGGCACGCGGACATCGACTGGGACCGGACCATCCGGGCGAACTTGAAGAACTACCTGCCCGAGTACCGGACCGTCGTCCCGGAGCGGCTGGTGGGCTACGGCCGCGCCGCGCGGGCCGTGAAGAAGGAGGTGGTCCTCTGCATCGACCAGTCGGGTTCCATGGCGGCCTCGGTCGTCTACGCCTCCGTCTTCGGGGCGGTGCTGGCCTCGATGCGTTCGATCGCGACCCGGCTGGTCGTCTTCGACACGGCCGTCGTGGACCTGACCGACCAGCTCGACGATCCGGTCGACGTGCTCTTCGGCACCCAGCTCGGCGGCGGCACCGACATCAACCGCGCGCTCGCCTACTGCCAGTCGAAGATCACCCGCCCCGCCGACACCGTCGTCGTCCTCATCAGTGATCTCTACGAGGGCGGCATACGCGACGAGATGCTCAAGCGGGTCGCGGCGATGAAGGCGGCGGGGGTGGAGTTCGTGACGCTGCTCGCGCTGTCCGACGAGGGCGCGCCCGCCTACGACCGGGACCACGCCGCCGCCCTCGCGGCGCTCGGCGCCCCGGCCTTCGCCTGCACCCCCGACCTGTTCCCGGAGGTGATGGCCGCGGCGCTGGAGAAGCGGCCCCTGCCCGTCCCGTGAGGACCCCGCGCGGCGGCCCGCCATCGGCAGATCGCACGAAGATGCAGTTCAACCGTGAGGCGATCTGTGACAGGTATCACCGCTCAGGTGTGATCTGCGATTTAGGGACCTACGTCCCACGGGGATAACCTGCGGGACGGACATGCCGCGTCCACGGTCACCGTGTGCGCCTTCCTTGTGACAGCGCCGTCACGTTGCCCTCCGCGGCACGCCCACGCAGATAGCAGACAACCGCGAATCACTGCGAATCTTTAAAAAAGACAAGGGACGGACGCGCGTGGACCTGTTCGAGTACCAGGCGAGGGACCTCTTCGCCAAGCACGGTGTACCGGTGCTGGCCGGTGAAGTCATCGACACGCCTGAGGCAGCCCGCGAGGCCACCGAGCGCATGGGTGGCAAGTCGGTCGTCAAGGCGCAGGTGAAGGTCGGCGGCCGCGGGAAGGCCGGCGGCGTCAAGCTCGCCGCCACCCCGGACGAGGCCGTCGCCCGGGCGACGGACATCCTCGGGATGGACATCAAGGGCCACACGGTCCACAAGGTGATGATCGCCGAGACGGCTCCGGAGATCCTGGAGGAGTACTACGTCTCCTACCTCCTCGACCGCACCAACCGCACCTTCCTGGCCATGGCCTCGGTCGCGGGCGGCATGGACATCGAGCAGGTCGCGGAGGAGACCCCGGAGAAGCTCGCCAAGGTCCCGGTGAACGCCAACGAGGGCGTGACCATCGAGAAGGCCCGCGAGATCGTCGCGCTGGCGCAGTTCCCGGCCGAGGTCGCCGAGAAGGTCGCCGAGGTCCTCGTGACCCTGTGGGTGACCTTCATCGCCGAGGACGCGCTCCTCGTCGAGGTCAACCCGCTCGCGAAGGTCGCCAACGGCGACGTCATCGCGCTCGACGGCAAGGTCTCGCTCGACGAGAACGCCGAGTTCCGCCAGCCGGGCCACGAGGCGTTCGTGGACCACGCTGCCGCGAACCCGCTCGAGGCCGCCGCCAAGGCGAAGAACCTCAACTACGTGAAGCTCGACGGCGAGGTCGGCATCATCGGCAACGGCGCGGGTCTCGTCATGAGCACCCTCGACGTCGTCGCGTACGCCGGCGAGAACCACGGCGGCGTCAAGCCCGCCAACTTCCTGGACATCGGCGGTGGCGCCTCCGCCGCCGTCATGGCCAACGGTCTCGAGATCATCCTCGGCGACCCGGACGTCAAGTCCGTCTTCGTCAACGTCTTCGGTGGCATCACCGCCTGTGACGAGGTCGCCAACGGCATCGTCCAGGCGCTGCAGCTGCTCGAGGACAAGGGCGAGGCGGTCACCAAGCCGCTCGTCGTCCGCCTCGACGGCAACAACGCCGAGCTGGGTCGCAAGATCCTCTCGGACGCCAACCACCCGCTGGTCCAGCGCGTGGACACCATGGACGGCGCGGCCGACAAGGCCGCCGAGCTCGCGGCTGCGAAGTAAGGGCAGAGGTCACAGACTCACATGGCTATCTTCCTCAACAAGGACAGCAAGGTCATCGTCCAGGGCATGACCGGTGCCACGGGCATGAAGCACACCAAGCTGATGCTCGCTGACGGCACCAACATCGTCGGCGGCGTGAACCCGCGCAAGGCCGGCACGACCGTCGACTTCGACGGCACCGAGGTCCCGGTCTTCGGCTCCGTCGCCGAGGCGATGGAGAAGACGGGCGCCAACGTCTCCGTCCTCTTCGTCCCGCCGGCGTTCGCCAAGTCCGCCGTGGTCGAGGCGATCGACGCCGAGATCCCGCTGGCCGTCGTCATCACCGAGGGCATCGCGGTGCACGACTCCGCCGCCTTCTGGTCGTACGCGACGTCCAAGGGCAACAAGACGCGGATCATCGGCCCGAACTGCCCGGGTCTGATCACCCCCGGCCAGTCCAACGCCGGCATCATCCCGGGCGACATCACCAAGCCCGGCCGCATCGGTCTCGTGTCCAAGTCGGGCACGCTGACCTACCAGATGATGTACGAGCTCCGTGACATCGGCTTCTCCTCCGCCGTCGGCATCGGTGGCGACCCGGTCATCGGCACCACGCACATCGACGCCCTGGAGGCGTTCGAGGCGGACCCCGACACCGACCTGATCGTCATGATCGGCGAGATCGGCGGCGACGCCGAGGAGCGGGCGGCGGACTTCATCGCGAAGAACGTCACCAAGCCGGTCGTCGGCTACGTCGCGGGCTTCACCGCCCCCGAGGGCAAGACCATGGGTCACGCCGGTGCGATCGTCTCCGGCTCTTCCGGCACCGCACAGGCCAAGAAGGAAGCCCTGGAGGCCGCGGGCGTGAAGGTCGGCAAGACGCCGACCGAGACCGCGAATCTGGCGCGCGAGATCCTGAACGCCGCGAAGTAGAGGCCGCGCGGTAGCCGCCGCCTGCGGCGGCACGCGCAGACGGGCGTGGCCCGCACCCTGTGAGGGGTGCGGGCCACGCCCGTTTCCGTTTCCGTTTCCGCCCGTGAGGAACGCCGGCCGTACGGCTATTCGAGGCTCGGCGTGATCCGGGAGGGGCCCGCCGACGGATCGGACAGCAGCTTGTCGTGGAGCTGCCTGCCCTCGTCCGTGAGCTGCTGCGGGCCGCTGTGCGGCGGCACGCCCGACACGCTCGCGCCGGGGGCGCGCGGCGGCTCGTACTCGGTCGGCGCGGTCACCGCGGTGTAGGCGGTCGCCGCGGCGATGACCGCCGTCACGCCCACCACCGCACGCGTCCACAGCCGGACGCGGTGCTCGCCGGCCACCCGTACGACGGCTGCCGCGCGCGGCTCCAGCCGGACGGCCGGCGTCAGCGAACCGAGCCGCTCGCGCAGCACGGAGGACTGCTTCTCGGGCGCTACGTCGACCAGTTCGGGGAGCTGGTCGGCGAGGTCGGCGTGCGCGTTGACGAGTCGGCTTCCGGCGGTCGGGGTGGACGCCTCGGTCTCGGCGGCGGTGTCGGGGAGGTCCAGGCCGACGCCGTCGTAGAGCAGCACGGTGCGGCGGTGGGCCGGGGGCAGCCCGAGCATCGCGTCCAGGAGCGCGCGGTCCGCGGGGTCGGCCGGGGGCTCGTCGGGGTGCCGGTGGGAACGCCGGAACTGGTGCCACGGGGAGAGCGCGTACTCGTACGTCGCCGCGCGCAGCCAGCCGACCGGATCGGGGTCGGTGGCGACCTCGGGCCAGCGCTCCCACGCCTGCTGGAAGGCGCGCTCCACGGCCTCGCAGGCGAGGGCGTGGCGTCCGGTGAGGAGGTAGGCCTGGCGGGACAGGGCGGGGGCCGTGCGGTCGTAGAGGGCGTCGAAGGCGGCGGTCGCCGTCTCCGTCGCCGTCTCCTGGGGGGCCGCAGGGGCCTCCACGGCCGGGTCCCCCGCCGTACCGCCCGCCGGGCCGGCGGGCCCCTCGGGGCCGTCCGCCGGAACGGTGGCGGCCTCGGCGTCCGGCGCGGCGTCCGGTGCGGAGTCCGGCCCCGCGGCCTTCCCCGCGCCCGACGCGGCATCCGGCCCGGCGGGCTTCCCGGTGCCACGCCCGGTGCTCGGCGCGGCCGCCTTCCCGGAGCGGGGTGCGGAGTCCGGTCCACCGCCTGAGCCGGTGTCAGGGGCCGCGTCCGTACGGGTGTCCGTACGGGTGTCCGTACCCGTGCCCGGGGGGAGCGGGCCGTCGGGGCGGAGGGCGGCGGGGCCGCCTCCGCCGTTGCCGCCGCCCATGGCGGCTCCGGCCCTGACCGGGGACTTGGCCTCGTGCCGGGGCCCCCCGACCGGGGGCTTCGCGGCACGCTTGGCGGCGGCCTTGGGCCGGGTCTGCGCCCCGGCGGGCCGGGTGAGTCCGCGCATCATGCGCAGCCCGAAGCGGCCCTCGGCGGTCTCGGGGGCCCCGGGTGTCCCGGCGGCTGACGCCGTGTCTGCGTCGCAGGGGTCGGCGCCGGTTGCCGCCTCGGCGGGCTCCGTGTCGCCGTCGACCCGGCCGGCGGGCGCGGTGGCCGCGGCTGACGCCCCGTCCGCGTCCGCCCCGGCGGGACCGGTTGCGGCGGACGCGTCCACGGTGGGCGCATCGACGGCGGAAGCGTCGACGGTCGACGTGGCGGACGCGGCCTGAGGTGTGCCGGTCCGCGGCGTGGCGGTGCCGTTGGCCCAGGCGGGCCTGACGGGCGTACCGGCGGCGGTTGTGGCGGCGGAACCCGCGGCCGGGCCGTCCGGGGAAGCCGAGCCGTCGGTGCGCCCGGTGCGCCCCGTGGGGCCAGAAGGGTCAATGGGTCTGGACGGGCCAGAGGGGGCGGAGTCGAGCCCCTGGTCCGTGGACAGGCGGCTCAGGAGCTTGGAGTAGGCCTCCAGTTTGCGACCCCTGGGGTGGGTGCGGCCGGTCTCCCAGGAGCGGACCGTGTTCGAGGTGACGCCCACCGCCGCCGCGACCTCTTCGTGCGTCAGGTCGGCCGCTTCGCGCAGGCGTCGGCGTTCCTTCGGGGTGGGGAGGCCCAGCTCCGTGACGCTTTGTGTCATGCCACACTCCCCGCGACCCGGACGCCCTGAGCGAAAAAGTACATAAACGTATATTGAGCGACACCACGGTCATTCGCCTGTTACCCGCCCATAGCGCGTGTCGTTGGCACCATGGCGGGGTGACCCAAGTGACCGAACGCGGGACCTCGTTGCCCATGCCCCCCAGGGCCCCCGCACGGCGCCGTTCGCCGGCGGCCGCCGCGTGTGTCGTGGGTGGCGCCGTCGCCGCAGTACTGGGGCTCGGCTTCCTCGCCGTGCTCGTCATCGTGCTGTGGATCAGCTCCCCCTACCCGGACAGCGGCCCCGGCGGCGCGCTGCACCTCGCCGCGGGCCTCTGGCTGCTCGCCCACGGGACCGACCTCGTCCGCTACGAGACGCTCTCCGGGGTGCCCGCCCCCGTCGGCCTGACGCCGCTGCTGCTCGTGGCCCTGCCCGCGCTGCTCATCCGGCGCGCCGCCCGGCTCGGCAGCGCCGCGCAGGAGGAGCGGGGCGCGGAGCCGCTGCCCGCGAGCGTGGTGTTCGCCGCCGTGCTCTGCGGCTACCTCGGGGTCGGTGCTTTGGCCGTCGTGTACGCGGCCGCCGGGCCGATGCCCGCGGACCCGCTCAGCGCGGCCCTGCACCTCCCCATCGTCGCCGCCGTCGCCGCGGCCGGCGGGGTCTGGGAGGCCCGGGGGAGGCCGCTCGGGCAGCTTTCCGGCCGGCTCGCCCGGCCCCGCTACGCCCTCGCGCTGCGGGCCGGCATCGGCGGTGTGCTGGTGCTCCTCGGCGGCGGAGCCCTGCTGGTCGGGGCCTCACTGGCCTGGCACGGGGCGGAGGTGCAGGGTTCCTTCGCGGCGCTGACCGGGGTGTGGTCGGGCCGCTTCGCGGTGCTGCTGCTCGCCCTCGTGCTGATCCCGAACGCCGTCGTCTGGGGCGCCGCCTACGCCCTCGGTCCCGGCTTCGCGCTGGGCACCGGCGCCGCCGCGACCCCGCTCGGCTTCGGCGGCTCGCCCGCGCTGCCGCGCTTCCCGCTGCTCGCGGCGCTGCCCGCGGAGGGTGCCGGCACGCCGCTGACCTGGGCCGTCGGCGCGGTGCCGGTGGTGGCCGGGCTGGCGGTGGGCTGGTTCGCGGTACGCCGGGCACGCGATGTCTCGTACGGGGAGACCGCGCTGACGGCCGCGCTGGGCTCGCTGGTGTGCGCCCTGGCCACGGCCGCTCTCGCCGCGGCTTCGGCGGGGCCGCTCGGCTCCCGGGAGCTGGCCGCCTTCGGCCCCGTGTGGTGGCAGGCGGGCGGGGCGGCCCTGGGCTGGACCCTGGTCCTCGCGGTCCCGCTGGCCGTCACCGTGCACGCCTGGCGGAACCGGCCGGCGAAGGGCCCGGTCGGCGCGGGCTCCGAGGACGGCTGGCACGACAGCGGCGTGCGCGAGGTCCGCTGGGCGGCCCTGCGCCGCGCGGCGGGCACCTTGGTTCCGGACTTCTCCAGCACCCCGGCGGAGGGCGACGGGCCGCCCCCGGCCCGGGTTCCGCAGGAGGGGCCCCGGCCGGGCTCCGCACCGCCGAAGCGTCCGGTGCTGGTCATGCCCGGCCTCAAGCTGGACCTGACCCCGATCCCGATCCCCGCGCTGCCCGCGGAGCCGCCCCCGCCCCGGCACTCACCGGCCCCCGCCCCGCTGGTCCCGCCGGTGGCCGGATCCCGCGTACTGACCCGCCGGAAGCCGGCAGCGGGCCCGGAAACGGCGACGGCGGCGGCCGCAACGGCGACGGCGAACGCGACGAACGGGGAAACGGACCCGGTACGGCCCGAGCGGGCGGACCGGGCGGCACAGCCCGATCCGGCGGCCGCCCGGACCGATTAGCTACCGCTTGACCTCGAGCATCTTGCCGATGAAGTTGTCCGGCAGCAGGTCGTTGCACTGCAGCTCGGCCGGCTTGGTGAGGGCGTCCTGCTTGCAGACGTAGAAGTCCTTGTACGTGAGCTGCACCGCGTACGAGGACAGCGCCAGCAGGATCGCCAGCGAAGCGGTCACCAGGCCGCTCACCGCCGCCGTCCGCTGGGGCCGGGCGGCGGCACCCAGCGCCGCCAGCCCGCCACGGCCCGCACCGGCGCCCGTGGCCGCACCGGCACCGGCAGCCGCCTCCGGGGCGGCACCCCTGCCCATCGCCGTACCGACATCCGCCGCCGAGGCGCCGGAACGGCCCGAGGCGCCCTGCGCGCCGTCTCCGGACGCCTTCGCCGGGACCCCGCGCAGCGCGCTGATCCCCCAGTAGAGCGCGAGCGCGCCCAGCAGCAGCCCCATCGACGGGATGCCGAAGACCCCGAAGAAGAAGCCCCACATGCCGGCCAGCAGCGCGTACCGCGCCCGCCGCTGGATCGGGTCCGTGGGGTCCCAGCGCGCCGGTCCCGGCCCGGGGTCCGCGCCCGGTCCCGACCCGGGGTTCTGCTTGTCGCCGCCGTCGCCGCCGGCGCGCGGTTCCCAGAGCTGGTCGGGCCGGCCTTCCGGGGGCGCCGCGAAGGGGTTGTCGTCGGTGGGGCGGTCGGGCTGGGGGCGGTCCGGCATCGGGTGTGTTTCATCCCCTGTGTCGTGGACGCCGCTGGGACGTCCGAGGCCTGTTTACGGCGTGTACGCCAGACGCTACCGCCCACCCGTCCCCCCGTCCCTCGGGGGCCGTCCGGTGTGCCGGTATCGTTGCAGGCGGTCGGTGGCTTCGTATGGTCCCCCGTATCTCAGGGACCCGAGTTTTCATACGATCGCACAAGACGAACGACGCGCCCCCGGTTCACGCCGGGAGGCGCCCCCGCTCGACGAGAAAGGGCCTC
Source organism: Streptomyces sp. GQ60 (assembly GCF_059758875.1). Taxonomy (NCBI): domain Bacteria; kingdom Bacillati; phylum Actinomycetota; class Actinomycetes; order Kitasatosporales; family Streptomycetaceae; genus Streptomyces; species Streptomyces sp. GQ60. The sequence goes on from NZ_JCAXEG010000001.1 coordinate 322,636, forward strand.
CCATGGCCGCCTCCCGCCTGGTCGTGCTGGTCTCCGGATCCGGCACCAACCTCCAGGCCCTGCTCGACGCCATCGACGCCCACCCCGGCGGCCCCGAGGGCTTCGGCGCCGAAGTCGTCGCCGTGGGAGCCGACCGCGAGAACATCGCCGGCCTGGAGCGCGCCGAGAAGGCCGGGATCCCCACCTTCGTGTGTCCGGTCAAGGCGTACGCGAGCCGTGCGGAGTGGGACGCCGCCCTGACCGAGGCCACGGACGCGCACGCGCCCGACCTGGTGGTCTCGGCGGGTTTCATGAAGATCGTCGGGCCGGAGTTCATCGGCCGCTTCGGCGGCCGGTTCGTCAACACCCACCCCGCCCTCCTCCCGGCCTTCCCGGGTGCCCACGGCGTACGGGACGCCCTCGCCTACGGCGCGAAGGTCACCGGCTGCACCGTCCACTTCGTGGACGCCGGCGTGGACACCGGTCCGATCATCGCCCAGGGTGTCGTCGAGGTCAGGGACGAAGAGGACGAAGCCGCTCTCCATGAGCGGATCAAGGAAGTCGAGCGCGAGCTGCTCGTCGACGTCGTGGGGCGCCTGGCCCGGCACGGCTACCGCATCGAGGGACGAAAGGTAACAATCCAGTGACCGCCGCAGAGGCCGCAGGGACCGTAGAGACCGTGACCGCAGAGGGCGACGACCTCGCCGCGTCGAAGCGCCCGATCCGGCGCGCGCTCATCAGCGTCTACGACAAGACGGGACTGGAAGAGCTGGCCCGCGGCCTGCACGAGGCCGGTGTCGCACTGGTCTCGACCGGCTCCACGGCCTCGAAGATCGCCGCCGCCGGGGTGCCCGTCACCAAGGTCGAGGAGCTGACCGGCTTCCCCGAGTGCCTGGACGGCCGGGTCAAGACCCTGCACCCGCGCGTGCACGCCGGCATCCTCGCCGACCTGCGCCTGGAGGACCACCGCGCCCAGCTCGCCGAGCTGGGCGTCGAGCCCTTCGACCTGGTGATCGTCAACCTCTACCCCTTCCTCGCGACCGTCCAGTCGGGCGCGACCGAGGACGAGTGCGTGGAGCAGATCGACATCGGCGGCCCCTCGATGGTCCGCGCCGCCGCCAAGAACCACCCCTCGGTGGCCGTGGTCACCAGCCCGGCGCGCTACGACGCCGTGATCGCCGCCGCCCAGGGCGGCGGTTTCGACCTGACCGCCCGCAAGCGGCTCGCGGCCGAGGCCTTCCAGCACACCGCCGCGTACGACGTCGCCGTGGCCTCCTGGTTCACGAACGCGTACGCGCCCGAGGCCCCCCGGGACACGGCCGCGCTGCCCGAGTTCCTGGCCGGCGCCTGGGAGCGCAAGTCCACCCTCCGCTACGGCGAGAACCCGCACCAGGCGGCCGCGCTGTACACGGACGGGCAGCCGGGCGGGCTCGCCAACGCCGAGCAGCTCCACGGCAAGGAGATGTCCTACAACAACTACGTGGACACCGACGCGGCCCGCCGCGCCGCCTACGACCACGAAGAGCCCTGCGTCGCGATCATCAAGCACGCCAACCCGTGCGGCATCGCGGTGGGCAAGGACGTCGCCGAGGCCCACCGCAAGGCGCACGCCTGCGACCCGGTCTCCGCCTTCGGCGGGGTCATCGCCGTCAACCGCCCGGTGAGCGTCGAGCTCGCCGAGCAGGTCGCGGAGATCTTCACCGAGGTCATCGTGGCCCCCGACTTCGAGCCGGGCGCCGTCGAGGTCCTCGCGAAGAAGAAGAACATCCGCGTCCTGAAGGTCGAGGGCCACCCGCACCAGCCGGGCGACCTCAAGCCCATCTCCGGCGGCGTGCTGCTCCAGCAGTCGGACGCCTTCCAGGCCGAGGGCGACGACCCGGCGAACTGGACCCTCGCCACCGGCGAGGCCCTCTCCGCCGACGAGCTCGCCGACCTCGCCTTCGCGTGGAAGGCCTGCCGGGCCGTCAAGTCCAACGCGATCCTGCTCGCCAAGGACGGCGCCTCGGTCGGCGTCGGCATGGGCCAGGTCAACCGCGTCGACTCCGCGAAGCTGGCCGTCGAGCGGGCGGGCGCCGAGCGCGCGCAGGGCTCGTACGCCGCCTCCGACGCCTTCTTCCCCTTCGCGGACGGGCTGGAGATCCTGACGGCCGCCGGCATCAAGGCCGTGGTCCAGCCGGGCGGTTCGATGCGCGACGAGCTGGTGATCGAGGCCGCGAAGGCGGCGGGCGTGACGATGTACCTCACCGGCACCCGCCACTTCTTCCACTGAGCCACTGAGTAGCCGAGTCCGGCGCTCACCCGCAGACGGCGAAGGCCGCGTACCGCAGCAGTGCGGTGCGCGGCCTTCGCCGTACGCGGTACCGGTACGAGGGGTCGCACCGGCCCGGGTTCTAGTAGCGCGGGCGCTGGAAGTAGGCGCCCGCGGCGGAGTTGGCCAGGCCGAAGATGATCCACAGGCCCAGGCCGAGCGAGATCAGCGTGAGGACCAGCGAGAACACCGCGGCCCCGGCGGCGGAGCCGTGCGCGCTGCTGAGCGTGAACAGGTTGCCGGCCAGGCCGAGTGCGGCGAAGAGGGCCTGCACCGAGCCGAAGATGATGCCGGAGACCCGCACGCCGCCGCGGCCCTTGCCCAGCTTGGCGGCGGTCAGGATCGGCCACAGCGAGAAGCCGACGACGACGACGCCGATGATGACGAAGAACATGCTCAGGGCGGTGCCCGCGTCGCTCGACGAGTAGCTGGAGTCCGTGAACTCGGAGGCGAACACGGCGCCGATGACGACGACGGCCACGCCGCCGAGGGCCTGGAGGATCCCGAGGATCCAGAGGATGACCCGCGCTCCCTTGACCCCGCCCGGCATCGGTATCGGCGCGCCCGGGTAGCCGGGGACGCCCGGGTAGGCCTGCTGCGGGTAGGCGTAGCCGCCCTGGGCCGGTATGCCCTGGGGGGCCTGCGGGGGGTAGCCGTAGGCGGGCTGGCCGCCCTGCGGCTGCTGCCCGTAGGGGTTGTTCGGGTCGCCGAAGCTCATCTGGGGTGTTCCTCCGTGGAAGTGCGGGGACGCACGGCACGCGCGGAGGAGTCACTGCACGTCGTGCGGCCCGCCCCCCGGCACTGCCCGCGGCACTACTGATCCCCGCATGGTCGTCCGGCCGGACCGGGCTTGTCCAGCCGGGACCCTGTGCGCCCGGCACTTGTTGTGCAAGTGCAACGAAGCCGGGACGGGACCGGGACGAGTGCGGAGTGAGTCCGGAGCGTGTCCGGAGCGAGCCCGGAGCGAGCCCGGGACGAGCCCGGAGCGAGGCCGGAGAGGTCGTACGGGGGCCGCGTCGTGAATCCGCGACTGGATCCGCGACCGCTCCATCCGGGAGGATGGGGCCATGACCGCCCAGATTCTCGACGGCAAGGCCACCGCAGCCGCGATCAAGTCCGAACTGACCGCCCGCGTGGCGGCGCTCAAGGCCCGGGGCATCACCCCGGGCCTCGGCACCCTGCTGGTCGGCGACGACCCGGGCAGCCGCTGGTACGTCAACGGCAAGCACAAGGACTGCGCCGAGGTCGGCCTCGCCTCCCTCCAGCGCGAACTGCCCGCGACGGCCTCCCAGGAGGACATCGAGGAGGTCGTGCGGGAGCTGAACGCCAACCCCGAGTGCACCGGCTACATCGTGCAGCTCCCGCTCCCCAAGGGCATCGACACCAACCGGGTCCTGGAGCTCATGGACCCGGCGAAGGACGCCGACGGCCTGCACCCGATGTCACTCGGCAGGCTGGTCCTGAACGAGCCGGGCCCGCTGCCGTGCACCCCGTACGGGATCGTCCAGCTGCTGCGCCACCACGGCGTCGAGATCAACGGCGCGCACGTGGTCGTCCTCGGCCGCGGGATCACCGTCGGCCGGTCCATCGGCCTGCTGCTCACCCGCAAGTCCGAGAACGCGACCGTGACGCTGTGCCACACCGGCACCCGCGACCTGTCCGGACTGCTGCGCCAGGCGGACATCGTCGTCGCGGCGGCCGGTGTGCCGCACCTGGTCAAGCCGGAGGACGTGAAGCCGGGCGCGGCCGTGCTCGACGTCGGCGTCAGCCGCGACGAGAGCGGCAAGATCGTCGGGGACGTGCACCCCGGGGTCGCGGACGTGGCCGGCTGGATCTCCCCGAACCCGGGCGGCGTCGGTCCGATGACCCGGGCGCAACTGCTCGTCAACGTGGTCGAGGCCGCCGAGCGGGCGGTTCCCCGTGCCGGCTGAGCGGCCGGAGCCCGGCGCCGCCCCCGAGCCCGCTCCCGCCGCGGCGCGTGCCCCGGCGGCCGCGCGGCCGGTTCCGAGCTGGGCCGCGAAGGACGAGGGCGGCGGCGGGCCGGCCTCGGGACCCGACGGCGGGCGGACCTCCGGTTCCGCGGCCGCCGAGGAGGCCGAAGGAGCCGAAGGGGCTGAAGGGGCCGAAGGGGCCAGGTCCAGGCGGTTCCCGTCCGTCACCCGGGACACCGCGCGTCCCGAGGGCGGCGGGCGGGCCGCGCCCGGTGACGCTCCGGCACCGGCCCGGCAGTGGCCGATGCTGGCCGTCCTCGCCGCGACGGCGGTCGGACTGCTGCTCACCGCCCTGGGCTACCCCCGCCGCGGGTGCCTGCTGATCGGCGCCGCGCTGATCGCGGGCTCGGTGATGCGCCGTCTGCTGCCCTCCGTGGGCATGCTCGCGGTGCGCTCCCGCTTCACGGACATGGTCACGTACGGCCTGCTGGGCCTGGCGATCACGCTGCTCGCGCTGGTCATGGAGCCCAACCCGTGGCTGGACGTCCCCTTCCTGGAGACCGCGATCCGCTTCACGGTCCGCTGACCCCACGGACCCCGTGGGGCCCCCGGGGCGCGCCCGGAGAACGCCCCGTGTGCCCCGCGCCACACGGGGCGGGGGATTGGGGTGGTCCAGGGTCGGATAGCCTGACGGCGGATGTCTCTTCACGTCAAGATTTACTGGGCCACGGAGCGGCGTCCTCCCAGCACATGGGGCAGGGACGCCCCACCGCCAGCTGTCTAACGGAGAAGGCCATGACCCGCACTCCCGTGAATGTCACCGTCACCGGCGCCGCCGGCCAGATCGGCTACGCGCTGCTCTTCCGCATCGCCTCCGGCCACCTGCTCGGCGCGGACGTGCCGGTCAAGCTCCGTCTTCTGGAGATCCCTCAGGGCATGAAGGCCGCCGAGGGCACCGCCATGGAGCTCGACGACTGCGCCTTCCCGCTGCTCGCCGGCATCGACATCTTCGACGACCCGAACAAGGGCTTCGAGGGTGCCAACGTCGCGCTGCTGGTCGGCGCCCGCCCGCGTACCAAGGGCATGGAGCGCGGTGACCTGCTCTCCGCCAACGGCGGCATCTTCAAGCCGCAGGGCGCCGCGATCAACGCGAACGCCGCGGACGACATCAAGGTCCTGGTCGTGGGCAACCCGGCCAACACCAACGCGCTCATCGCGCAGGCCGCCGCCCCGGACGTACCGGCCGAGCGCTTCACCGCGATGACCCGCCTGGACCACAACCGCGCGATCTCGCAGCTGGCCGCCAAGACCGGCGCCGCCGTCTCCGACATCAAGCGCCTGACCATCTGGGGCAACCACTCGGCGACCCAGTACCCGGACATCTTCCACGCGGAGATCGCCGGCAAGAACGCCGCCGAGCTGGTCAACGACCAGGCCTGGCTGTCCGACACGTTCATCCCGACCGTCGCCAAGCGCGGCGCGGCGATCATCGAGGCCCGCGGCGCGTCCTCGGCCGCCTCGGCCGCCAACGCCGCCATCGACCACGTCCACACGTGGGTCAACGGCACCGCGGCGGGCGACTGGACCTCCATGGGCATCCCGTCGGACGGCTCCTACGGCGTCCCGGAGGGCATCATCTCCTCCTTCCCGGTCACCACCAAGGACGGCCGCTACGAGATCGTCCAGGGCCTGGACATCAACGAGTTCTCCCGTGCGCGCATCGACGCGTCCGTGGCGGAGCTCGTCGAGGAGCGCGACGCGGTGCGCGAGCTCGGCCTGATCTGATCGTCCCCGTACGGCCGGGCCGCGCGGGCCCCCGTACGAACAGGTGTGATCACCCGAGCGCCCCGGCCAAACCTGGCCGGGGCGTTTGGCGTGAATCGTTCTGTCGCCCGATGTAGGGGAACCCTAGGGTCGGTCGGTGACCGAGATCCCGATTCCCCATCAGCCCGGCGGTAGTTGGGCGGATCCCTCCGCGGCCCGCCCCCCGGTGCACCCCTCCCTCAGCGAGGCCGGCCGCTTCCTGTGCGCGGGCACCTACCTCGACGCCGGGTACCGCGACCGGGTCATCGACGAGCTGTACGTCCACGAGGAACGGATCGTCGCCCCCTCCTACGGCTACGACGCCTCCCGGGTCCTCGCCCACGCGCTGCGCGCCCGTCGCGCCGAGCTCGGCTGGGCCGCCGGAGTCCTCGGGGCCTGGTTCGTCGGTTCACTGCTCACGGGCGGCGCCCTCGCCGCGCTGATCCTGCCCTTCCTGCTGCTGAGCCTGGCCGACTGGCTGCGCGCCCGGAACGTCCCGGTGCTGCGCGTGCTGTCCGTGATCCTGCGGATCTACGTCTGGTGGACGCTGGCCGCCGTCCTGCTCGTCCTCGCCTTCGGCGGGTTCTCCCTGTTCGGCGTCCTGTCGGAGATCGGCGCGGGCGGCTTCCTGCCCTTCGCCCCGACCGGCGGGAACCTCGACGCCGCCGTGGGCTTCTGGTGGGTGCCGGTGGTCTTCGCCGGGGTGGTCGCCGTCGTGGGGCTCCAGCGCGGACACGTCTTCCGGACCATCGCCACCGACCTCGCCGAGCGCCGTTACGCCGACCACGCGAACGACCCGGCCGAAGCCGCCGAGGGGGCCCGGTTCCAGCGGGTCCGCCAGCGCATCCGGGCCGAGCAGCACACGCCGATGATCATGTACGACGTCAACGACCCGTTCTGCGGCGCGGGTGATCCCTTCCGGCCCTGGCAGCTCTCCGTGGAGCTGCGCCCGCGCGAGGACCTCGGCCCCGAGCGGAAGCCGGTCCCGGTCACCAACGCCCACATCCTGGCGCGGATCGTGCCGCTGCTGGAGCGCCTGCGGGTGCCCTCCCCGCACGGTTCCCCGGCGCAGGCCGCCGCCGTGGGCGACCGGATGCGCGAACTGGTCCTGGACGAGTGCGTGTTCCTGCCCGCGGGCGGGCTGCCGCACCGGGACACCGCGCAGGTCGTGCACGGGCAGTTCGGCGAGCAGCGGGCCGCCGCCATCGAGGAGGGCGGGGAGCGCCGCCGGCACTTCCTGCGCGTGCGGGTGGGCGGCTGGGACGAGAACCTCGTCGTCACCGTCTTCGTACGGGTCCACACGCAGGGCGGGATGATGATGCTGGAGGTGGCGCCGCACGTGCTGCTGCCCGTCCGGACCGACTTCCACAACGCGGACGCGGACGCCCAGCGCTACCGCAACAACAGCGCCTTCGGCAAGGCCGTCTGGGCCCTGCGCCACACCCCCGGCTCCCTCGCGGCCTCCGCGGCCACCCTGGGCCGCGGCCTGGCGAGCTGGTGGCGGATCGCCACCGGCGGCCACGGCGGGGCCCGGCCCGAGGGGCCGCGGGTGTCGGTGCGCGACCTGGCCTCCGAGGACAACGGCTCGCTGTTCCACCTGATGGACCTCGACCGCTTCCTGAAGACCATTCAGGACCGGGTCGTCGGGGGCGTCGTCGTCGCGCTGCACGAGGCGGGCTGGCACACGGAGGAGTTCGCGCAGCGCGCGGTCAACGTCGCCGAGGGCGGGGTGTTCATCCAGTCGATGAGCCACAGCGCCTTCAGCGTGGGCGGCAGCAACAACACCAACAGCACCAGGGGCAAGGGGAGTACCGGTGGCAATTGAAGACGGCGTTACGGGTGCGGGTGCGGGTGCGGGTGCCGGCGCGGCCGGGCGGGAGCCCGGGGTCCACATCGGCGAGGTCTCGGCCAGCGCGTTCAGCATCGGCGGCAGCAACAACACCAACAGCGTGAACCACGGGGGCGCGGGGCCGGACACCGTCGGGCCGCAGGCCCTCCTCGACGCCGTACTGGAGCTGCGCGCGGCCCTCGTACGGCTGCCGCGCGGCGAGGACAGGGCGGCGCTCGACGCCGAACTGGACGGGGTCGCGGAGGGGCTGGAAGGGGCCTCGGAGATCCGGCCCGGCCTGGTCCCGCGGCTCCGCGGGGCGCTGGAACGGTGGGCTCCGCTGGTGGACTCGGTCAGCGCCGCCACGGCCCTGGCCGGGCTCCTGACCACCCTGGGAGGCTGACCGTGTCCCCGCAGGACACCCCCCGCTGGGACCCCGCGACCCAACGCTGGGTCACGGACCCCCCACAGACCCCGCCCCCGACCCCCGACCCGTCTCCGCCCCCCACTCCGCCCCAGGGCTACGACCCGGCGTCGGGACGCCCTGCGGCTCCGGCTCCGGGCTACGACCCGACCTCGGGGAGGCCTCCGGCTCCGGGCCACGACCCGGCTCCCGGGCCGCCTCCGGCGCCCGCTACCGGTCCGGCAGCCGTGCCCGCTCCGGCCCCGGGGCCGGAGCCGGGGCCGGCAACAGGCTCCGGACCGGCACCCGTTCCTCCTCCGGGTCACGACCCGGCTCCCCCTCCGGCCCCGGCTCCGGGCTACCCGCCCGCCTCGGGGCCCGTTCCCGGGACCGGGGCGGGCGGCTACGGGCCGGACGGGTACGGGCCGGGGCCGTCGGCGCAGGACCCGTACCCGTACCCCGCGTACCCGTACCCGCAGCCGGAACGGCCGGGCCACCCGGCCCCGCCGGGGCCCGCGCGGGGCGGGCGGTGGCTGACGCCGACCACGGCGGCCGTCGCGGTGGCCGCGCTCGCGATCGGCGCGGCCACCGTGTGGTTCGTGGCGCGGGACTCCGGCGAGCGGCCCGCGCACGCGGGGCCGACGGCTTCCAGCGCCCCGCCGAGCGGCGAGGACTCGCCGGCCGCCTCGGCCACGGCCACCCGCTCCCCGTCGCCGACCGGCAGCGGCAGCGGCAGCCCCACCCCCAGCCCGAGCGGCAGCGACCCCGCCCGCGAGACCGTGCGCGACGCGCAGGGGTTCACCGTCGCCGTCCCGGCCGGATGGGCCCGGGAGGAGGGTGCCACGGGAGTCTTCTACCGCTCTCCCGACCGCACCGCGCTGATCCAGATCTTCGAGGTGAGCGAGCCCGAACTGACCCCGCTCGCGGCCGTCCAGGGCGCCTCCACCTACCTGCGCGCCCAGACCACCGGCTACCAGGAGATCCGCGTCGGCCCCGCCCCGGGCACCCCCGAGGGCGGGGAGCTCGTCTACGAGTACGACAGCGCGGAATCACGCGGCCGCCGACGCGGCGTGGAACGGGTCTTCGTCGCCGAGGACGGCAAGAAGTGGGCCGTCCTGACGGCCGGCCCGGCGGGCGAGTGGACGCTCACCCAGGAGCACCACCGGGCCGCGCTGGCCGCCTTCCGTCCCTCGGGCGGCTGACGGCGGCCGGGCAGCCCTCCGGGCGGCCGTCAGGGCAGGGCAGCCGTCCGGACGGTCACTTGTACATCCCCGGGGTGTAGTGCCCCGGGGACAGGCGGGTGGTGACCCCGATCCGGTTCCAGACGTTGATCGCGGCGATCAGGGCGATCACCTGGGCCAGCTCCTTCTCCTCGAAGTGCCGCGCGGCCCGCTCGTAGACCTCGTCGGGCACGAAGCCGTCGGTCAGGACGGTCACGGCCTCCGTCAGCTCGATCGCGGCGAGCTCCTTCTCCGTGTAGAAGTGCCGCGACTCCTCCCAGGCGCCCAGCAGCAGCAGCCGCTCCACGTCCTCGCCCGCCGCGAGGGCGTCCTTGGAGTGCATGTCGATGCAGAAGGCGCAGTGGTTGATCTGCGAGGCGCGCAGCTTGACGAGCTCGACGAGGGCCGGGTCCAGCCCCTTGGCTGCGGCCGCGTCCAGGGCCACGGCGGCCTTGTAGAACTCCGGGGCGAGCTTCGCCAGCTGCATGCGGGGGGTGTGCTCGGGTGCCTTCTCCGTGTGGGTCATGGAGCCAGCGTAGAAGGCAGGCGGCCCGCCTATATGGTCCATGTCCATGACGGAATCGTGGGCCACTTTCGGCGCTGACCTGCATCTGGAACCGGTCCCCGGACGCGGCGTGCGGGCCGGTCTCACCGAGGCGCTGCGCGAGGCCGCGCGCGGCGGGCGGCTGGCGCCGGGGACCCGGCTGCCCTCCTCGCGGTCGCTCGCGGCGGACCTCGGGATCGCCCGCAACACCGTCGCCGAGGCCTACGCCGAGCTCGTCGCCGAAGGCTGGCTGACGGCCCGTCGGGGCTCCGGGACCCGGGTCGCGGAGCGGGCCCAGGTGGGGGTCGGGGGCCGGCGTCCCGCGGCGGCCGTGCCCGTACGGCGCCCCGTGCGCGCGCGGACCGCGTACAGCCTGCAGCCCGGTTCCCCGGACCTGGGCGGCTTCCCCCGCGCCGGCTGGCTGGCGGCGGCCCGGCGGGCGCTGACCGAGGCCCCGAACGAGGCGTTCGGGTACGCGGACCCGCGCGGCCGGGTGGAGCTGCGCGAGGCCCTCGCCGGATACCTGGCGCGGGCCCGCGGGGTGTACGCGGACCCCGAACACCTGGTGCTGTGCGCGGGCTTCGGGCAGGGCCTGCTGCTGCTCGCGCGGATGCTGCGGGCGCGCCGGGTCCGGGAGGTGGCGGTGGAGGGGTACGGGCTGGACGTGCACCGGGACCTGCTGGCCGGCGCCGGGCTGCGGACGCGGCCCCTGACGGTCGACGGGGCCGGGGCCCGCACCGCCGAGCTGGCCGGTTCGGGCGCGGGGGCGGTCCTGCTGACGCCGGCCCACCAGTTCCCGACGGGCGCCGCGCTGACGCCCGGACGGCGGACGGCGGCGGTCGACTGGGCCCGGTCCACGGGCGGGCTGATCCTGGAGGACGACTACGACGGCGAGTTCCGCTACGACCGCCAGCCGGTGGGCGCGCTCCAGGGGCTGGACCCGGACCGGGTGGTCTACCTGGGCACGGCGAGCAAGTCCCTGGCGCCGGGGCTGCGCATGGGCTGGATGGTGGTGCCCGGGGCGCTGATGGGCGAGGTGCTCGCGGTGAGGGACCGGAGCGACTGGAGCTCCAGCGCGCTGGACCAGCTCACGCTCGCGGAGTTCATCCGGTCGGGTGCCTACGACCGGCACGTGCGGGAGATGCGGCTGCGCTACCGGCGGCGGCGCGACGAACTGGTGGCGGCCGTCGGGGACCGCGCGGCGGTCTCCGGCATCGCCGCGGGCCTGCACGCGGTACTGGACCTCCCGCCGGGCGGCGAACGGGCGGCCCTGCGGTCGGCCGCCCGGCAGGACCTCGGGCTGCTGCCGCTGTCGTTCTTCCGACACCCGGAGGCGGGCATGCCCGCGCGGGAGGCCCTGGTCGTCGGCTTCGGGACGCCGTCCCAGAGCGCCTGGGCCCCGACCCTGGCCGCCCTGATCGCGACGCTCCCGTGACGGGCACCCTGCGGGGCGGTCCCCTACCCGCCCTTCCACCGTTCCCCGGGCGCTGCCCGGACCCGGTCCTCAAACGCCGGACGGCTGGAAGCACCTGGGGCTCTACCCCGGACGCCGGTTCTCAAGCGCCGGACGGGCTGGAAGGGCCTGGGGCCCGGCCCCGGGACCCGGTTCTCAAGCGCCGGACGGGCTGGAAGGGCCTGGGGCCCGGCCCCGGACGCCGGTCCTCAAACGCCGGACGGCTGGGTTGGTGCTGCCCGGGCCGGTGGCGCTCAAGGGGCCGGCTCCGACGGGGGTTCGCCGAAGCGGGCCAGGGCCAGGGATCCGGCCACGGCCACCACGAAGCCCGCGACCGCCAGCCAGGTCAGGCCCTCGCGGGTGCGGTCGCCCAGCCAGGCCACCCCCACCACCGCCGGCCCGATCGTCTCGCCCAGCACCAGCCCGGCGGTCGCCGCCGTCACGGAGCCGCGCTGGAGCGCCGAGGTGAGAAGCAGGAACGCGGCGCCGCCGCCCAGCAGCAGCGCGTAGAACGCCGGGTTCGACAGTGCGGAGAGCGAGACGTCGTCGATGAGCCGGACCGCCACCTCCACCACCCCGAAGCCGGTCCCGGCGGCCAGACCCAGCGTCAGCGCCCGGCTGCGGTCCGGCAGTCCGCCCGCCACGGCCCCGACGACCAGCACCAGCCCGGCCACCGCCAGCAGTCCCAGCTTCAGCGCGAGCGCGCCCTTCCCCGCGCCCTCCTCTCCGGACGCGAGCCCCAGCATCAGCAGCCCCGCGCAGACCACCCCGACCGCGCCCCACTCCGTCCCGCTCAGCCGCACCCCCAGCAGCCGCGCCGCGACCACCGCGGTCACCGCGAGGCTGGCCGCGAGGGCCGCGCCCACCGCGTAGATCGGGATGTGCCGCAGCGCGATGATCTGGAGGACGAAGCCGATCCCGTCCAGGCAGAGTCCGGCGAGATAGCGCCACTGGCGCACCGCCCGCAGGAAGAGCGCGGTGTCGACCCCGGAGCCCGTTCCCGGCACCGCCGCCCGCGTCGCCACTGCTTGCAGGACCGACGCCGTGCCGAAGCAGACCGCCGCACCGAGCGCGCAAATCATCCCAATGAGCACGAACCGACTCTAGGTCACGGATCTCGCGTCGGCCGGATTCCGTCGGCGCGGGCGGCCGTTCTAGTCTGTCCGCAGCCGGCCACCCAGGGGGAGCGAACAGTCCATGGACAGCAGCAGCACCGACACCACGCGCACCAAGCGCCGCATGCGCTCCGGAACCGTCGCCCTCGGCGGCATGGGCCTGCTCGCCGCGGCCCTCGTGGCCTGCGGAAGCAGCAACGAGCCCGACAAGCGCTGCGCGGACCGCGCCACCCTGGAGAAGCTGAACTCCAAGGAGTGCAAGAGCGGCGGCCGCGGCGCCTACTACTACGGCGGCACCGTCGCGAAGAACAAGGTCAGCGGAGGCAGCTTCGACAAGTCCGCCGTCACCCGCGGCGGCATCGGCGGCAGCCACAAGAGCTCCTCGGGCGGCTGATCCAGCGTGAAGCGCCACACCATCGAGCCCCGCCCCGACTGGCAGAAGACCGTCGAGGAGCAGGGGCTGATCTACCCCCTGACCCGCTACCCCGACGACTCCCTGCGCCCCTACTGGGACGAGAGCGCGTACTACTCCTTCACCCTCCCCGAGGTCGAGGCGCTGGAGAACGTCGTCGAGGAACTGCACGCCATGTGCCTGGCGGCGGCCCAGCACATCGTCGACCACGACCGCTTCGCCGACCTCGGCATCACCGACCCGAAGCTCGCCGCACTGATCGCCGAGTCCTGGCGGCGCCGCGCCGAACAGCCCTCGCTCTACGGCCGCTTCGACCTGCGCTACGACGGCACCGGCAGCCCCGCCAAGATGCTGGAGTACAACGCCGACACCCCCACCTCCCTCGTGGAGGCGGCCAGTCCGCAGTGGTTCTGGATGGAGGAGCGCTTCCCCGGCGCCGACCAGTGGAACTCCCTCCACGAGCGGCTCGTCGACGCCTGGCGCCGCCAGGCGGAGCTGCTGCCGCCCGGCCCGGTGCACTTCGCGCATTCCGAGACCGACGAGCTCGGCGAGGACCTGATGACGGTCGCCTACCTCCAGGAGACCGCCGAGCAGGCCGGCATCGACACGCGGGAGCTGTCGGTGGAGGCGATCGGCTGGGACTCCCTGTCGGGCCGGTTCGTCGACGAGAAGCTCGGCTTCATCCGCGCGATCTTCAAGCTCTACCCGTGGGAGTGGCTGGCCACCGACGAGTTCGCCCCGCAGGTCCTCGGCACGTACGACCACGGCGGCGGCTCCGGCACCACCGCATGGATCGAGCCGCTGTGGAAGATGCTGCTCTCCAACAAGGCGCTGCTGGCGGTCCTGTGGGAGCTCTTCCCCGAGCACCCGAACCTGCTTCCCGCCTACCTGGACGGCCCGCGCGAGCTCGCCACGACCACCGGCTACGCGGCGAAGCCGCTGCTGGGGCGCGAGGGCGCGGGCGTCACCCTGCACCCGGCCGGCGGCGAGCCGTTCGCACCGGAGCAGGACGAGACGTACGTGTTCCAGGGCCTCGCCCCGCTGCCCGACTTCGACGGCAACCGGGTGGTCCTCGGCGCGTGGGTCGTCGAGGACGAGTCGGCGGGCCTCGGCATCCGCGAATCGGCCGGGCCGGTCACGGACGAGTACGCCCGCTTCCTGCCCCACGTCATCCTCTAGCGGCCGCGCCGGCGCGGGGTCGGCCGTTCGGACGAGGCGCGGCCCGTGCAGGGTGCGGCACCCTGGACGGTCCCGCCGGAGGGCGACCGAGGCGCACGGACGTGCCGTCCGGGCTCGTTCCCGCTCCGGCTCGCGCCGATCGTGCAGAGGACGTCCCGTGGCCCTGGCCCGCCGTGTACCCGTGAGGAACGGAACCCCGTGACGGTCCTCCCGTCCCCGTCCCCGTCCCCGGCCGCGTCCCGGTCTCCGTCCCCGTCCGCGTCCGCCGTCCCCCGCGGGCGGACCGCTTCGCGCGCCCTCCCGTCGACGCGCGCGGCCGGCTGGGCGATGCCGGTCCTCGCGTTCGCGCTGGGGGTGTGGGGCACCACGGGCCCGGCGCCGTGGACGGACGAGATCGTCACCATGGACGTGGCGCGGCGCTCGTGGCCGGAGCTGTTCGCGCTGCTCGGCCGGGTCGACGCGGTGCACGGACTGCACTACGTGCTCATGCACCTCGTCGGACAGGCCACCTCGGTGACCGAGTTCACGATGCGGGTCCCGTCCGCGGCGGCCGTCGCCGTCGCCGTGGCCGCCGTGGTGTGGCTGGGCCGTACCCTCGACGGTCCCCGCCTCGGCACGGGCGCGGGGCTGGCCCTCGCGGTGGCGCCGACGGCCTCCCGGTACGCGCAGGAGGGGCGTTCGTTCGCCTTCGTCATGGCGGCGGCCGTCCTGGCCACCGGCGCCCTGGCCAAGGCACTGGCCGGCGACGGCCGGCGACGGTGGCCGGTCGCCTACGCCGTACTGGTCGCGGTACTGGGCTGGTTCAACGTCATGGGGCTGCTGCTGCTCGCCGCACACGCCGTCACCGTGGCCCGGATCCGCCCCGGGCGACGCACGGCACTGCGCGTGGCCGTCGCCCAGGCGGCGGGCGTCGCGGCCGTGGCACCCCTGCTGTACCTGGCCCTGACCCAGCACTCCGCCGTGGGGGAGTCCCCGCCGGTCACCGCCGCCACCCCCGTGGCCCTCTTCTCCTGGCTCCTGTTCCCCGGCCAGGACACCCTCCTGGACGCGCTCAAGCTGCTGCTCCTCGGTGCGGCCGTGACCGCCCTGGGAGCGCTCGCCGTACGGCGGCGGGCGAGCCCGCCCCTGATCCGGGCGGTCGCCGTGCCGTGGCTGGCCGTCCCGCCGGCGCTGCTCGCCCTGGCCGCGGTGGCGCAGCCCGTGTTCGCCTACCGCTACCTGGTCTTCTGCCTGCCCGCGCTGGCCCTGCTGCTCGCCGCCGGAATCCTCACCCTGCCGTGGTGGGCCCGGACGGCACTGCTGCTGGCGATGGCCGCACCCCTGGCCTTCACCCACCGCGCGATCCGGCTGGAGGAGAGCCGGTCCTGGGACAGCCTCGCCGCCGTCAGGATCCTCCGCGCCCACGAAGCCCCCGGCGACACGGTGCTCTTCAGCGGCGCCCGCTGCGGCCTGATCTCCACTGCCTACCAGGAGGCCTTCGCGTGGCGGCCCGACCTCGGCCGGTCCCGGACCGCCGCCGAGGCCGGCGTACTGGACAACCCGCCCGCCGACCCGGCCACCCTCGCCCGGCGCCTCGAAGGCGCGCCCCGCGTGTGGCACGTGGCGTGCACCCGTCTGTCCGCCGGGGCCCGGCCGGCCGCCGAGCGGGCCGCCGCCGCTCAGGAACGGGCGATGCGGGCCGCCGGCCTGCGGCCCGCCCGCCACTTCACCATCCGCGGCATGGAGATCACCCTCGAAACCCGGCCCGACGGCCAGGAGGCCGCCCGGCCTAGCCCGTCTCGCCGAGGGCCGACCTGAGCTGGTCCAGCCCCCAGTCCAGGTCCTCCTTGGAGATCACCAGCGGCGGCGCGATCCGGATCGTGGACCCGTGGGTGTCCTTGACCAGCACCCCGAGCCCCATCAGCTTCTCGGAGATCTCGCGGCCGGTGCCGCGCGACGGGTCGATGTCCACGCCGGCCCACAGTCCGCGGCCCCGTACGGCGGTCACCGCACCGCCGCCGACCAGCAGGTTCAGCTCCCGGTGCAGGTGGTCGCCGAGCTCGGTGGCGCGCTGCTGGTACTCGCCGGTGCGGAGCATCGCGACGACCTCCAGGGCGACGGCGCAGGCCAGCGGGTTGCCGCCGAAGGTGGAGCCGTGCTCGCCCGGCTTGAACACGCCCAGCACGTCGAGGTCGGCCACCACCGCCGACACGGGCACGACCCCGCCGCCCAGCGCCTTGCCGAGGATGTACACGTCCGGGACGACGTCCTCGTGCTCGCACGCGAAGGTCTTGCCGGTGCGGCCCAGGCCCGACTGGATCTCGTCCGCCATGAACAGGACGTTCCGCTCGCGCGTCAGTTCCCGTACGCCCCGCAGGTATCCGGCGGGCGGTACGAGGACGCCGGCCTCGCCCTGGATCGGTTCCAGGAGCACGGCGACGGTGTTGGACGTGACGGCGCCGGCGAGCGCGGTGAGGTCCCCGTACGGGACGATCTCGAAGCCCGGGGTGTACGGGCCGAAGTGGTCGCGGGCCTCGTGGTCGGTGGAGAACGACACGATGGTCGTCGTGCGGCCGTGGAAGTTGTCGGCCGCCACCACGATCTTGGCGTGGCCGTCCGGTACGCCCTTGACCTCGTACCCCCACTTGCGGGCGGTCTTCACCGCCGTCTCCACGGCCTCCGCGCCCGTGTTCATGGGCAGGACCGCCTCCTTGCCGCACAGCGCCGCGAGCTGGGTGCAGAAGTCCGCGAAGCGGTCGTGGTGGAAGGCGCGGGAGGTCAGGGTGACCCGCTCCAGCTGGGCGCGGGCGGCGTCGAGCAGGCGGCGGTTGCCGTGGCCGAAGTTCAGGGCGGAGTAGCCCGCGAGCATGTCGAGGTAGCGGCGGCCCTCCACGTCGGTCATCCACGCGCCCTCCGCCGTGGCGACGACGACGGGCAGGGGGTGGTAGTTGTGCGCGCTGTGCGCGTCGGCGGAGCGGATGGCATCAGCAGTTGTCGACACGGGGTCTCCGATCGTCCGTCAAGCCGGTGACGAGGGTGGCGTCACTGTCCATCCTCGCTCGAATACCGGACGGAGAAACCTTTCTAGGGGCGTGCCCGCTAGGGTGTCGGATACGCACGGCGACTGGCGCACGGAGAACCAACTCCGGGGGAGCCGTGCGCGCACGACCGCATACAGGGCCGCTCGCCTGGGCCTCGCGGGGACGAGATCTGACATCGACCCCGGAGGAGCCGCCATGAGCGCGAACCACCACCACCCGTACCGCCACCCCGCCCGCAGCCACCCTTCCCTTTGGGCCACCGACCCCGAGCTGGCGTCCTTCGTCGCCGCCGAGGAAACCCTCCAGGCGGAGACCCTCCGCCTCATCCCGAGCGAGAACTACGTGTCCGCGGCCGTGCTGGAGGCCTCCGGCACGGTGCTGCAGAACAAGTACAGCGAGGGCTACCCGGGCCGCCGCTACTACGAGGGCCAGCAGAACATCGACCGCATCGAGGCGCTGGCCGTGGAGCGGGCGAAGGGCCTCTTCGGAGTCGACCACGCCAACGTGCAGCCGTACTCCGGCTCGCCCGCCAACCTCGCGGTGTACCTGGCCTTCGCCGAGCCCGGCGACACGGTCATGGGCATGGCGCTGCCGATGGGCGGGCACCTGACGCACGGCTGGGGGGTCTCGGCGACGGGCTCCTGGTTCCGGGGCGTCCAGTACGGAGTCCGGGCCGAGACCGGTCTCATCGACTACGACGCGGTACGGGACCTCGCGCTGGCGGAGCGCCCCAAGCTGATCTTCTGCGGCGGTACGGCGCTCCCGCGCACGATCGACTTCGAGGCCTTCGCGTCGATCGCGAAGGAGGCGGGCTCGGTGCTGGTCGCCGACGTGGCGCACATCGCGGGCCTGATCGCGGGCGGGGCCCACCCGTCGCCGGCGGGTCACGTGGACGTGATCTCGACGACCACCCACAAGACCCTGCGCGGTCCGCGCGGCGCGATGCTGATGTGCCGCGAGGAGCACGCGAAGGCCATCGACAAGGCGGTCTTCCCGGGCCTCCAGGGCGGCCCGCACAACCAGACGACGGCCGGTATCGCCGTGGCCCTCCACGAGGCGGCGCAGCCTTCGTTCGTGTCGTACGCGCACGCGGTCGTGGCCAACGCGAAGGCGCTGGCCGCGGCTCTGCTGGAGCGGGGCTTCGACCTGGTCTCGGGCGGTACGGACAACCACCTGATCCTGATCGACCTCACGGGCAAGGGGGTCTCCGGCAAGATCGCGGCGAAGGCGCTGGACCGGGCGGGGATCGTCGTGAACTACAACACGGTGCCGTTCGACCCGCGCAAGCCGTTCGACCCGTCGGGGATCCGGATCGGCACGCCGTCGCTCACCTCGCGGGGGCTCCGGGCCGAGCACATGCCGGCGGTCGCCGACTGGATCGCGGGGGCCGTCGCCGCGGCCGCCAAGGGTGACGAAGCCGCCCTCGGCGCGATCCGCTCCGCGGTGGCCGACCTGATGGCCGCCTTCCCGGCCCCGGGCCTGCCCGTCGCCTGACCCTCGGGTAGGGGGCCGCTCGCCGCGGGGCGAAGTCCCCTACCCGCCCTTCCACCGTTCCCAGGGCTCCGCCCTGACCCGCGCCTCAAACGCCGGCCACATCCAGCCCCGCCGGCGTTTGAGGCGCGGGTGTGGGCGGCGCCCGCGAAGCCCCGCGCAGCGGTGTCCCCCCGGTCCGCAACGGAAAGCGGTCGCTCGGCCGAGGCAAGATCCGGACGGGCCGCTACCGCCCGGTACCCGTGCCGGGGCCGGGCGGGCCCGGAGCGACCCGCCCGGTTCCGGCCAGCGGCGGGGCCGAGCCCGGTGTCACACCTGAGAGAATGGGGCCATGGCTTTTGATCGTCCTCGCGCGCTCTCCGGCATCCAGCCCACCTCCGGTTCGTTCCACCTCGGGAACTACCTCGGAGCCATCCGCCAGTACGTCGCCCTGCAGGAGACGCACGACGCCTTCTACATGGTCGTCGACCTGCACGCGATCACCATGCCGCAGGATCCCAAGGATCTCCGCGCGAACACCAGGCTCTCCGCCGCGCAGCTCCTCGCCGCCGGTCTCGACCCCGAGCGCTGCACGCTCTTCATCCAGAGCCACGTGCCCGAGCACGCGCAGCTCGGCTGGGTCATGAACTGCATCACCGGTTTCGGCGAGGCCAGCCGGATGACCCAGTTCAAGGACAAGTCCGCGAAGTCGGGCGCCAACAACGCCACCGTCGGCCTGTTCACGTACCCGATCCTCCAGGTCGCGGACATCCTGCTCTACCAGGCGAACGCCGTCCCCGTCGGCGAGGACCAGCGCCAGCACATCGAGCTGACCCGCGACCTGGCCGAGCGCTTCAACCAGCGCTTCGGGAAGACCTTCACCCTCCCCTCCGCGCACATCGTCAAGGAGGTCGCGAAGATCTACGACCTCCAGGACCCGGCGATCAAGATGTCGAAGTCGGCTTCGTCGCCCAAGGGCCTGATCAACCTCCTCGACGAGCCCAAGGCCACCGAGAAGAAGATCAAGAGCGCGGTCACCGACACCGAGGCCGTGGTCCGCTTCGACGCGGTGAACAAGCCCGGCGTCAGCAACCTGCTCACGATCTACTCCACTCTCACGGGGGAGTCCATCCCGGCTCTGGAGGCCTCGTACGAGGGCAAGGGCTACGGCGCGCTCAAGACCGATCTGGCCGGCGTGATGGTCGATTTCGTCACACCCTTCAAGCAGCGCACCCAGGAGTACCTGGACGATCCGGAGACCCTGGATTCCCTGCTGGCCAAGGGCGCGGAGAAGGCCAGGGCGGTCGCCGCCGAGACCCTGGCGCAGGCGTACGACCACCTCGGTTTCCTCCCCGCGAAGCACTGACGGGGACGGAAGAGAAAGAGGGCCCTGGCGATCTGGGGGGTGCTGCCGCCACACTGGGGCGGCAGCACTCGTGCGACGCACACGCGTCGCAGGGACCACGCACAGGACTACAGGCGGAGGAGAGCTACGTGGGGACCGTAACGCTCGGCGTTTCGATCGCGGTCCCGGAGCCGTACGGCAGCAGCCTTCAGGAGCTGCGAGCCGGCTTCGGGGACGCCGCCGCGCACGGCATTCCCACGCACGTCACCCTCGTACCGCCGACGGAGGTGTCCGGGGACCGGCTTCCCGGGATCCGCGCCCACCTGGCCGAGGTCGCGGCCGTCGGCCGCCCCTTCGTGATGCGGCTGGCCGGCACGGGCACCTTCCGCCCCCTCTCGCCGGTGGTCTTCGTCCAGGTCGTCGAGGGCGGCTCCGACTGCACCCGTCTCCAGGGCCAGATCCGCGACCCGGACGGGCCGCTCAGCCGGGAGCTCTCGTTCCCGTACCACCCGCACGTCACGGTCGCCCACGGGATCTCCGAGGAGGCGATGGACCTGGCGTTCGGCAGCCTCGCCGAGTACGCGGCGGAGTGGACCTGCTCCGGGTTCGCCCTCTACGAGCAGGGCTCGGACGGAGTCTGGCGCAAGCTGCGGGAATATCCGTTCGGCAACGGGGCAAGCGGTGGGGCGAGCGGTGTGCCGGCGCAGCTCGGATCGGCCACCGACAACAGTGCGGCGGCTGCCGCGGGCGAGGCGACCGTACGCCGTTCCTGACGCAGGAACCGGAACCGGAAGCTGATCCTTCGCAGGACCAGGGCGTGGAACGGCCGAGCCGTCGGGCGAAAAGTCACAATCGACGACCGTAGTCCCAAAAAGCGGCAATCCCGGCTATTTACGACAGCTCATTTACGGTGACCGTATGGACTGGCTGACGAAACTCCCGCTGATCGGGCCCTTGGTGTCCGCCCTGATGCGGACCCACCTGTGGCGTTCGTACCAGCGGCTCGACCGCGTGCACTGGAGCCGGCTCGCCGCGGCCATCACCTTCATCAGCTTCCTGGCCCTCTTCCCGCTGATCACCGTGGCCGCCGCGATCGGCGCCGGACTGCTCACCCAGGACCAGCTCGACCGGCTCCAGAAGAGCCTCGCCGAGCAGGTCCCCGGCATCTCCGACCAGCTCGACATCAACGCCCTCGTCGCGAACGCCGGCACGGTCGGCCTGGTCGCCGCCGGGCTGCTCCTCTTCACCGGCATCGGCTGGGTCGGCTCGATGCGGGACTGCCTGCGGGCGGTGTGGGACAAGGACGACGAGGACGAGGGCAACCCCTTCGTCCGCAAGGGCAAGGACGCGCTCGTCCTCATCGGCCTGGGCGGCGTCGTCCTGTGCTCGGCCGCCGCCTCGATCTTCGGCTCCAGCGCGGTCGGCAAGGCCGGGGCGTGGCTGGGCGTACCGCGCGACGGCGCGGGCGGCGGCCTGCTGAGGGGCGGGGCCTTCCTCGTCGGAGTGCTGGCCGCCTTCCTCCTCCTGCTCTACGTGCTGACCCTGCTCCCGGGCGTCGAGCCGCCCCGGCGCCGCCTGATCCAGGCGGCCCTCCTCGGCGCGGCCGGCTTCGAGCTGCTGAAGCTGCTGATCAGCGGCTACATGCGGGAGGTCGCCACGAAGAGCATGTACGGGGCCTTCGGCGTGCCGATCGCGCTGCTGATCTGGATCAACCTCACGGCGAAGCTGCTGCTGTTCTGCGCGGCGTGGACCGCGAGCCGGGACGACGCGGACGGGGACGGCGTGGAGGACCCGGAGCCGGGCCCGGAGCCCGGCGGCTCCGCTAAACCCGGCCGCGAGCCCGGCGGCCGTGCCCCCGCGGCCAGCGCCGGTTGACCGCGTAGGCCCCGCCGGCCACCACGGCCAGCACCCCGCCCGCCACGCCGAAGGCGGTACCGACCCCGCCGCCGGAGTCCGCTCCGGACGCCGACGGGTTGTTCTCGTGGGACTGGGCGGGGGAGCCGTGGGAGGTGGTGTCCGCGCTCTTCGGCGGCACCAGCTCGCCCACCGGCTTGACCTTCCCGCTCGCCGCGAACCCCCAGTCGAGCAGGTCGGCCGTCTCCTGGTACACGGAGTTGGCGCCACCGGTCCCCGGGTTCATCACCGTGACCAGGAGCTTCTTGTCGCCCCGCTGGGCGGCGCCGGTGAAGGTGGAGCCGGCCATCGTGGTGTTGCCGTTCTTCACCCCGGCGATCCCCTTGTAGGGGGAGAGGCCGCCGGCGCCGGTCATCAGCCGGTTGGTGTTCTGGATCTCGAAGGTCTCGCGCGGCTTCCCCGCCTCCTGCCGGCCGGGGAACTTCGCGCTGGCCGTGCCGCAGTACTCCCGGAAGTCCTGCTTCTGCAGACCGGAGCGGGCGATGAGGGTGAGGTCGTAGGCGCTGGAGACCTGGCCCGGAGCGTCGTAGCCGTCCGGGGACACCACGTGCGTGTCCAGGGCCTGGAGTTCCTCGGCGTGCGCCTGCATGTCCTTGACGGTCTTCTCGACGCCGCCGTTCATGGCCGAAAGCACGTGCACGGCGTCGTTCCCGGAGCGCAGGAACACGCCGAGCCACAGGTCGTGGACGCTGTACTCGGCGTCCTCCTTGATGCCCACCAGGCTGGAGCCGGAGCCGACCCCCTCCAGCTCCTCCTGGCTGACCTTGTGGACCTGGTCCTTGGGCAGACCGGGCAGCACGGTGTCGGCGAAGAGCATCTTCATGGTCGACGCGGGCGGCAGCCGCCAGTGCGCGTTGTGCGAGGCGAGGACCTCGCCGGTCTCGGCGTCGGCCACGATCCACGAACGGCCCGTCAGGCTCGTCGGCAGAGCGGGCGCGCCGGGCAGCAGGTTGACCTGCGTACCGGGCTGCCCGAGCGACGCGCCGCCGACCGTGGACATGGAGGCGGGCGGCGCGGGCGCCTTCGGCGGCTGCCCCTTCCCGTCCGCCGGCGGCGTCGGCGCGGCGTACGCGGGCGAGGCCAGCAGCGCCGGGACGAGCAGGGCGGGAAGCGCGGCGGAAAGGACCGTCAACGCGGTCTTCTTGGCAGACACGCAGGTGAAAGTACATCCCGATGCTGTGCTTAGCGTCACGGACCGGCCAACCCGCCGCAACCACCGCCGGGACAGCCCACCCCGGCGCGTCCGTCCCGGGGACGAAACCGATACTGAGGTCATGAGACTCAGCCGCGCCGCTTCCTGGTTCCTGCTCGCCTTCGGGGTGTGGAGCTGGTTCATCTGGGTGTCTTTCGTCCGGAACCTGTGGAAGGACGGCGGTGGTCTGGCCTTCGACGACGCGGGGGACCCGACCGGGTACTTCTGGGTCCACCTTCTCCTGGCGGTGGTGTCCTTTCTCCTGGGGACGGCCGTCGGAGTGATCGGGTTGCGCGGGGTGCGGGCTCTGCGGCGTGAATCACGTACGGAGGCGGGAGCATGACGATCGTCCTCGTCGCGGCCGTGGCGCTGCTGGTCGTGACCCTCCTGGTCCTGGTGCACCGCTGGCTCTGGATCCGGCTGGTCCGCGACACCACGGCACCCGGCGGCGGCATCCGCCGCGCGGGCACCGCCCTCGCCTTCGCCCTCCCGCTCCTTGCCTTGGCCGCCCTCGTCGCGGGCCGCGCGGGAGCCCCCTTCTGGCTGGAGCGCACGGTCGCCTGGCCCGGCTACCTCTGGCTCGCCGTCCTCCTCTACCTCACCCTGGCGATGCTCGTGGCCGAGCCCGTCCGGGCGGTATGGCTCCGCCGCCGCACGAGGGCCGCGACCCGGACCGCCCCCGCGGACACCGTCCGGGCGGACTCCGGGGCCCGGCCCGCCGGCACCCCGGCCGCCGAAGGCGTGTCCGCTCCGGGGCCCGGGGCGGAGCGCCGCCACGCGGCGGAGCCGCACGATGCGGCGCGGCGGGAAGGGGCGGGCAGGGGAACCTCGCCGCAGGCCACCCTCGAAACCACCGCCGGACCCACAGCCCCGGCCGGGCAGCACCCGGCGGAGGCCAACCCGGCGGGGGCCAACACGGCGGAAGCCACCCCCGCGGAGGCGGACCCCGCGGCGGCCACCCCGGCAGAGCCCACCCCGTCCGGCGTCAGCCGCCGACGCTTCGCGCGGATCGTGGCCGGCACGGCCGCCGCCGCGACGGCCGGCACCGTCGGCTACGGCACGTACGGAGTCCTCCGCGGCCCCCGCGTCAAGCGGGTCCAGGTCCCGCTGGCCAAGCTGCCCCGCGCGGCCCACGGCTTCCGCATCGCCGTCGTCAGCGACATCCACCTCGGCCCGATCCTGGGCCGGGCCCACAGCGCCCGCATCGTCGACACCATCAACCGCACTCAGCCCGACCTCATCGCCATCGTGGGCGACCTCGTCGACGGCAGCGTCCACGACCTCGCCCCCGCCGCCGAACCGCTGCGCGGCCTCCGCGCGCGCCACGGCTCGTACTTCGTCACCGGCAACCACGAGTACTTCTCCGGCGCCCAGCAGTGGGTCGACCACGTCCGCGAGCTCGGCCTCACCCCGCTGGAGAACGCCCGCCGCGAGCTCCCGTACTTCGACCTCGCCGGGGTCAACGACATCGCGGGCGAGAGCGAGGGCAACGGCCCGGACTTCCAGGCGGCCCTGGGCGACCGGGACCGCGCCCGCAGCTCCGTACTCCTCGCCCACCAGCCCGTGGTCATCGACGAGGCCGTCCGGCACGGCGTCGACCTCCAGCTGTCCGGCCACACCCACGGGGGCCAGCTCTGGCCCGGCGAGTACGTCGCCGAGCTCGCCAACCCCACCGTCGCCGGGCTGGAACGCTACGGGGACACCCAGCTGTACGTCTCGCGCGGCGCGGGCGCCTGGGGGCCGCCGGTCCGGGTCGGCGCGCCGTCGGACATCACAGTCGTCGAACTCGCCTCATATCAGGCCTGAACCGCCCGAACCCTCTGCGCCACGCACGGAACCGGCCTTCCCGAGGCCGGTTTTCCATGATGGGATGTGACCGATAATCGGATAACTGGTCGCACACTTCGGTGTGCGGCCGCACGGGGTGGAGTCAAGGATGTTGCGGTCTGTCCGCTCGAAAGTCATCGCGGCCGGGCTGGTCCTCGGCGTGGGATCCGTCGCCGCCTGGCAGTTGCTGCCGCAGGCCGGGGGCGGGGAGCCGATCCGCGTCGGCACGAGCGACGTGGTCTCCTCCCTCGACCCCGCCGGGGCGTACGACGCGGGATCCTGGGCGCTGTTCAGCAACGTCTACCAGTCGCTTCTGACCATGAAGCCCGGTTCGGACACCCCGGTGCCCGACGCGGCCTCCGCCTGCAATTTCATCGGCGACAAGCTCACCACGTACCAGTGCGAGCTGCGCGAGGACGTGACGTTCTCCTCCGGCCGCGCGATCACCGCCGAGGACGTCAAGTACTCCTTCGACCGGATCAAGGCGATCAACTCCGACCAGGGT
Source organism: Streptomyces sp. GQ60 (assembly GCF_059758875.1). Lineage (NCBI taxonomy): Bacteria > Bacillati > Actinomycetota > Actinomycetes > Kitasatosporales > Streptomycetaceae > Streptomyces > Streptomyces sp. GQ60. The sequence continues at coordinate 348,084 of NZ_JCAXEG010000001.1, forward strand.
CCGGCGCCGCTGTTCAACACCCTGGAGTCGGTCAAGGCCGAGGGCCGCACCGTCACCTTCAACCTCTCCGCCGGGGACGCCACCTTCCCGTTCAAGATCGCGACGGGCGCCGCCTCGATCGTGGACAAGGACAAGTACCCGGCCAAGGCCCTGCGCGAGGGCGAGAAGGTCGACGGCTCGGGCCCCTTCACCCTCGCCGGCTACACGGCCGGCGCGAGCGCCGAGCTCGAGCCCAACACCTCGTACAAGGGTCAGGGCAAGGTCTCCGAGAGCGCGGTCACCGTCAGGTACTTCAAGGACTCCGCCCAGCTCGAACAGGCCTGGACCGACCGCGGCATCGAGGTCGCCCACCGCGACATGCCCCCGGCGGTCCTGGCCGGCCTGAACCCGGGCCTGGAGGACACCCGGTACCAGGCCTCGGGCGGTACGGAGATCCGCAGCATGGTCTTCGACCTCCGTCCCGGCTCCCCGGTGGCCCAGCCGGCCATCCGTCAGGCCGTCGCGGCGATCGTGGACCGGGCCAAGGTCGCGACCGAGGTCTACAAGGGCACCGTCACCCCGCTCTACTCCCTCGTCCCGGCGGGCATCTCCGGCCACAGCACGCCGTTCTTCGACGCCTATCCCTCGCCGAACGGGCTCACCGCGAAGAAGCTGCTCAAGGACGCCGGGATCACCGGCCCCGTCGCGATCACCCTCGGGGTCAACGTGCGCGGCTCGAGCGTCGCCGAGGCCGAGGAGCTGAAGGCGCAGCTGGAGTCCACCGGTCTGTTCCACCTGACCATCAAGCCGGTCGAGAAGTGGAGCGACTTCCAGAAGGCCTACGCGGCGGGCGAGTTCGACGCCTACACCATCGGCTGGATCGCCGACTTCCCGGACGCGGACAACTTCCTCGCCCCGCTCGTCGGCGCCGACAACTCGATGAACAACGGCTACTCCGACAAGGCCGTCGACGACCTCATCACGCGCACCCAGTCCTTCTCGGACCGCGGCGCCGCCGCCAACGACTTCCGCGACCTGCAGAAGCTGGTCGCCCAGCAGGTCCCGATGCTGCCGATCTGGCAGAAGAAGGACTACGTGATGTCCCGCGAGGCCGTCACGGGCGCCCAGTACCTCTCGGACGGCACCGGCGTGTGGCGGCTGTGGGAGCTCGACTGGCTGTAGGACCGGGTCACGCGGCCGGGCCTTCCTCCGGCCCCTCCTCCGGGCCCGCGTCCGGGTCGGAGGCCCGCTTGCGGCCCGGACGGGACACGGCCGTCTGGGCCATGCCCGGCAGGAAGTCCGTGAACAGCTCGTGCACCTCCCGCACCAGCGGCCGCAGCACCCGGAACCGGGCCAGGATGATGCCCCGCGTCGTGAGCTGCGCGCCGCGCTGTGCGAGCCGCCGGGTCTTCTCGCTGTCCGGGGAGCGGTCGAAGACCCAGTAGAGGACCAGGCCCATCTGCGAGAGCCACATCAGCTCCGGCAGTACGTCGGCCAGTTCGTCGGGCACCTTCGTCTTCGCCCCGGCCAGCACCTCGCGGTGCATGTCGATCGCCTGCTTGCGGGCCGCCTCCGACTCCGGGGAGAACGGGCTGAGCGGGCTCTCCGGGTCCGCGGCGTTCTTGAAGAACTGCGAGGCGAACTCGTGGTACGGCGCGGCGATGTCCAGCCAGCTGGTCAGTACGCCCGCGAGCCGCTTCTGCAGATCGGTCTCGTTGTCCAGGATCGGCCGGACCGCCGCCAGATGGGCGGCGCCGATCCGGTCGTAGAACCCCTGGACCAGGTGTTCCTTGGACTCGAAGTAGTAGTAGGCGTTGCCGACCGATACTCCGGCCTCCTTGGCGATACCGCGCATCGTCGTCTTGTCGAAGCCGCGCTCCTGGAAGAGGCGGAGCGCGGTTTCGAGGATGAGCGTGCGGGTCTGCTCGCTCTTGGGAGCCTTCTGATCAGTCACGGTGCACGAGCCTATCCGGGCGCGGAGCAGTGGTCGTCACAGGCCGGGGCCCCAGCCGGTTCCCCGGCCGGCGCCCCGACGGCCGCCGAGCCGTCCCGTACCGCTTCGCGCCAGGTTGAGGCGGTGTACATGGCCGCCCTGGCGAAGGGCCGGCCGGCCGGGGTGGCCAGCCAGTTCGCCTTCGGCCGGTGCTCGGCCAGCGCCCACAGGCAGACGATGAAGGCGTCCGTACCGGTCCACACCTGGCCGGTGTCGCCGATGACGGTGATCTCCCTCAGCGTCGAGGCGTGGTCGAGCCGCGGGTACAGCCGCTGCGCCTCGAAGGAGGCCGCGGGGACGAGCCGGAGCGGCACCAGCCAACGCCGGCCGAGCAGCCAGTGCCGGATGTGGACGCAGAGCGGGCAGTTCGCGTCGTAGAGCACCGTCAGGTGCCGGGTCACGGCGGTGGCCACCGGGATCAGGCCCCGGCGGGCGCGGTCCACCCCTGGGGGGCGACCGGCGGAATCTGCTGACGCTCCATGATTCCGCGGCGGCGCATCTTGTTCAGCACCCAGACGTTCCCGAGGTGCATGAAGCCGAGGACCAGGAGGACGACTCCGAGCTTGACCGACAGCGCCTCGAAGAGGCCGCGGGCCGCCACGATCTCCTCGGCCGACCGCAGGTAGAGGGTCACGAAGCCGATGTTGACGAGGTAGAAGCCGACCACCAGGAGCTGGTTGACGGCGTCCGCGAGCTTCTCGTTCCCCTGGAGGACGTCTCCGATGAAGACGCGGCCGTTGCGGCTGAGCGTGCGGGCCACCCAGACGGTGAGTCCGATGCTGATGAGCAGGTAGATGACGTACGCGACCACGGTGAGGTCCATTGCCCTCAGCCCCCTTGAACGTGTTCAACTGCTGACGGCACTGACTGTAGACCTCTTTTTGAACAGGTTCAAGGCAATGGGCGGAGGGGGTCCGGTCAGCGGCCGGGAAGGAAGTCCAGCAGCAACCGGGTGACCTCCGCCGGGCGTTCCAGGTTCGGCAGGTGGCCGGCCCAGGGCAGTTCCACGTGGACGGCGCGGGGCAGGAGGGAGGCGAGCTCTGCGGGCACGTCCCGGAAGTCGGGGATGTCGTGCGCGCCGCCGACGGCGAGGACGGGGGCGGTGAGGGCGGCCGGCTCGAAGGCGGGCTCGGGGAGCTCGTGGTCCCCGGCGGTCAGGGAGCCCCGAAGGTTCCCGAGCTGCATGGCCCGTACGAGGGCGTGCGCCGCCTCGTCGGCGTCCGGGCCGAGCCACTGGCGGGCGTTGAGCCCGGCCGCGCCCTCCAGGTCGCCGGCGTCCACCAGGGCGGCCTCGGCGGCGTTGAAGGCGAGCAGTGCGGGGCCGCGCCGCTGCGCGGGCCGGGCGGGGCAGAGCAGCGCCAGCGCGCTCACCAGCTCCGGACGCAGCGCGGCCAGCGTCAGCGCCACCCGCCCGCCGTAGGAGCTGCCGACGAACGCGGCCCGCCGGATGCCCAGGTGGTCCAGCAGCTCCCGTACGTCCCCGTGGTCGCTGTACGGGGCCTCGGCGGCGGGGGAGTCCCCGCAGGTCCGGAAGTCCGGCCGGACCACCCGGAACCCGGCCGCGAGCAGCGGCGGCCACTGGGGCTCCCACATCCGCCGGTCGCACACGGAGGAATGGAGCAGTACGACGGCCGGGGCATCCGCGGGGCCGTCCACATCATGAGAAAGGATCATCCGGTGATCCTCGGGCACCGGTTCCCGTCCCGCCACCGGATTCCCGCCCGGCCGGGCTCACATGCTCAGCGCACGCGCCTGGTTGAGCTGGCTCATGACCCACATGTACGTGCCGGGGTCCACCGCGGGGATCATCGTGGAGTGGTGGCGGCCGGCGCTGTTGACGGTGATCTGGATGTACCCCGTCGTGCGGCGCTCCTTCATCAGGAGGAAGAGCAGGCCGAGCAGGCAGAACAGGAAGAAGATGACGGCCAGCACGATCGCGTGCGCCGGGATCTTCTCCTCCGTCCGCGAGAAGTCCGTGGCGTTCCACATCGCGCCCCTGAGCGGCATCGGGCCCGACGGGGTGATGATCTGGTCGCCGGCGATCGTGATGTCGCCCAGGGAGAGTCCGGCGGCCGGGTACCCCATGGCGGGCATGGGCGGCATCTGGGCCGGGATGCCCGCTCCGCCGATGGTCGGCTGGTAGGCCGGGGGCTGGGGATAGGGCTGCGGGTAGCCGTAACTCGGGGTTCCCGGGCCCCACTTGTAGTCGTCGCCCTGGCCCGGGTCGCTCGCGTACGGATTCGGCTGCTGCTCGCTCATGGTCCCGATGATTTCACAGGCTCCACCGCCTCCATAGGGCGCTTGCCGCCGCGTGCCTCCAACCGCCGTGCGCGGGAAGCGCGTTGGCGGACCCGGTGCCGGCATGCCGAGGGCCCCGCGCCCGGTGCGAACACCGGGCGCGGGGCCCTCGTACGGAGAACGGCCTCGGCCGCCGACGGACGGAGTCCGTCAAGAAATCAGAAGCGGCGCGTGATGAGGGCGCGCTTCACTTCCTGGATCGCCTTCGTGACCTCGATGCCTCGCGGGCAGGCGTCGGTGCAGTTGAAGGTCGTGCGGCAACGCCACACGCCGTCCTTGTCGTTCAGGATCTCCAGCCGCTGCTCGCCGGCCTCGTCGCGCGAGTCGAAGATGAAGCGGTGCGCGTTGACGATCGCCGCCGGGCCGAAGTACTGGCCGTCGTTCCAGAACACCGGGCACGAGGAGGTGCACGCGGCGCACAGGATGCACTTCGTGGTGTCGTCGAAGCGCTCGCGGTCCTCGGCGGACTGCAGGCGCTCGCGCGTCGGCTCGTTGCCCTTGGTGACCAGGAACGGCATGACGTCCCGGTACGCCTGGAAGAAGGGCTCCATGTCGACGACGAGGTCCTTCATCACCGTCAGGCCCTTGATGGCCTCGACCGTGATCGGCTTCTCCGGGTTGATGTCCTTGATCAGCGTCTTGCAGGCGAGCCTGTTCTTGCCGTTGATCCGCATCGCGTCGGAGCCGCAGATGCCGTGCGCGCACGAGCGGCGGAAGGTCAGCGTGCCGTCGAGGTCCCACTTGATCTTGTGGAGACCGTCGAGCACGCGCTCCTTCGGGTCGATCTCGATCTGGAAGTCCTGCCAGGTCGATTCCTCCGAGATCTCCGGGTTGAACCGGCGGATCCGGAACGTGACCGTGATGAAGGGCGAGGCGGCGGCCGCCGCCTCCATCTGGTCCGTCTTGCTGAGGGTCGGGGTGGCCATCAGTACTTACGCTCCATCGGCTGGTAGCGGGTGACGACGACCGGCTTGTAGTCCAGGCGGACCGAGTCCTGGCCGTTGTCGTCCACCTCGCGGTACGCCATGGTGTGGCGCATGAAGTTGACGTCGTCGCGGTTCGGGTAGTCCTCGCGGTAGTGACCGCCGCGGGACTCCTTGCGCGCCAGCGCGGACACGGCCATGACCTCCGCCAGGTCGAGCAGGTTGCCCAGCTCGATGGCTTCCAGCAGGTCCGTGTTGAAGCGCTTGCCCTTGTCCTGGACGGACACGTTCTTGTAGCGCGCGCGCAGCTCCGCGATCTTCTCGACCGCGGTCTTGATCGTCTGCTCGGTGCGGAACACCATCACGCAGGCGTCCATCGTCTCCTGGAGCTCCAGGCGCAGGTCCGCGACCCGCTCGTTGCCCGTGGAGGACCGCAGGTGCTCGACCAGGTCGATGACCTGCTGCGCCGGGTTCTCGGGCAGCTCGACGTAGTCGTTGGCGTGGGCGTACGCGGCCGCCGCGATGCCCGAGCGCTTGCCGAAGACGTTGATGTCCAGCAGCGAGTTGGTGCCCAGGCGGTTCGCGCCGTGCACCGACACGCACGCGACCTCGCCGGCCGCGTACAGGCCCGGGACGACGGTGGTGTTGTCCATCAGGACCTCACCCTCGACGTTCGTCGGGATGCCGCCCATGGCGTAGTGCGCGGTGGGCTGGATCGGGATCGGGTCCGTGTACGGCTCGATGCCCAGGTACGTGCGCGCGAACTCGGTGATGTCCGGGAGCTTCGCGTCGAGCTGCTCCGGCGGCAGGTGCGTCAGGTCCAGGTACACGTGGTCACCGGCGGGACCGCAGCCGCGGCCCTCACGGATCTCGGTGTAGATGGAGCGCGAGACGACGTCACGGGACGCGAGGTCCTTCATGACCGGCGCGTACTTCTCCATGAAGCGCTCGCCGTCCTTGTTGCGGAGGATGCCGCCCTCACCGCGGGCGCCCTCCGTCAGCAGGATGCCCATGCGCCAGATGCCCGTCGGGTGGAACTGGAAGAACTCCATGTCCTCCAGCGGCAGGCCGCGGCGGTAGCAGGCCGCCTGGCCGTCACCCGTGAGGGTGTGCGCGTTGGAGGTCACCTTGAAGAACTTGCCGGTGCCGCCGGAGGCGTAGATGACGGACTTCGCCTGGAACACGTGGATCTCGCCGGTGGCGAGCTCGTACGCGACCACGCCGGCCGACTTCTTGACGCCGTCCTCCTCGACCAGGAGCTGGTCCAGGACGTAGAACTCGTTGAAGAACTCCACGCCCTCCTTGACACAGTTCTGGTAGAGGGTCTGGAGGATCATGTGACCGGTGCGGTCCGCGGCGTAGCAGGACCGGCGGACCGGTGCCTCGCCGTGGTTGCGGGAGTGCCCGCCGAAGCGGCGCTGGTCGATGGTGCCGTCCGGGGTGCGGTTGAACGGCAGGCCCATCTTCTCCAGGTCGAGGACCGCGTCGATGGCCTCCTTCGCCAGGATCTCGGCGGCGTCCTGGTCGACCAGGTAGTCACCGCCCTTGACCGTGTCGAAGGTGTGCCACTCCCAGTTGTCGTCCTCCACGTTGGCGAGCGCGGCGGCCATGCCGCCCTGCGCGGCGCCCGTGTGGGAGCGGGTGGGGTAGAGCTTGGTCAGCACGGCGGTGCGGCTGCGCTTCGTCGATTCGATGGCGGCGCGCATGCCTGCGCCGCCCGCCCCGACGATGACGGTGTCGTACTTGTGGATCTTCATTGGTTTCGCCTCAGCCCCGTTGCCTAGCGGATGTTCGGGTCGAAGGTGAAGATCACCAGCGTGCCCAGAAGAATGGTGAACACCGTGGCGGTGTAGAGCAGGCCCTTGAGCCACAGACGCGTATTGGCGCGCTCCGCGTAGTCGTTGATGACGGTCCGCAGACCGTTCGCGCCGTGCAGCATCGCGAGCCACAGCATCAGCAGGTCCCAGCCCTGCCAGAACGGGGAGGCCCAGCGGCCGGCCACGAAGGCGAAGCCGATCTTGGAGACTCCGCCGTCGAGGACGAGCTGGATCAGCAGGTGGCCGAGGACCAGGACGACGAGCACGATGCCCGAGAGGCGCATGAAGAGCCACGCGACCATCTCGAAGTTGCCCCGGGTCGAGCGCGGGGTCTTGCTGGTGCGCTTGCGCGGGGCCTCGATGTACGGCGCCGGGTTGTCGACGTCGTAGAGGGACACGCCCTCCACGTCACCGACGGCCTTTTCGAAAGAAGTGTCAGAAGACATGAGTGTCACTTCCCGAACAGTTCGAGGTACGCGTGTCCGAGGACGGGGTACAGGGCCCCGACCATCAGCACGACCCAGATGCCCACCACGGTCCAGAGCATCTGCTTCTGGTAGCGGGGGCCCTTGGACCAGAAGTCCACGGCGATGACACGGAGACCGTTGAGCGCGTGGAACAGGATTGCGGCGACGAGGCCGTACTCCAGCAGCGCGACGATCGGAGTCTTGTAGGTAGCCACGACATCGTCGTACGCCTCAGGAGAGACGCGGACGAGAGCGGTGTCGAGGACGTGTACGAACAGGAAGAAGAAAATGAGGACGCCGGTGACTCGATGAGCCACCCAGGACCACATTCCTTCCCGGCCGCGGTACAACGTTCCAGCCGGCACGGAAAACCCTCCGGAAGCGGGGCGGGGGCCAGCCGGCTTCTTTGTCGGTCGGGCCCGGCCGGGTACGGTCCTCCGGCCCCGGACATCGTAGCGACGCTTTGTCGGTTCCCTCGCGCGGGGGCCATCGGTGTGATCAAACAGGCACGGACGGACTATCCCACAGGGGCGAATAGCCCGAATTCGGCGGCAGATACCCCATCCGCCGAGGTCAGCCAGTGTGTCAGGTCGGCGAGCCGGACCTGCGCGACGCGACGGAGCTCGTCCGCGGAGATCGCGCGCTCTTCGTCCACGTCCAGCTCCATCCGCCGCCGGATCGCGGCCAGCAGCTGGTCCGCCTGCTCCGCCGGGGTGGTCCCGTCGAGGCAGATCACGAAGGCGTGGCCGAAGGTGCGCTCGTACTCCGCGTGCGCCGCGTCGAGCGCCAGGAGCGCGGCGTACGCGGCCCCGTGCTCCAGCTCCGGCGGGAACTCGCAGGCCAGCGCCTCGGAGAGGTCGGTCTGGGAGAGGTCGTACGAAGCTTCGTCCGCGGCGGCGAGTAGCGCGCCGAAGTCGGGGTAAGGGCGGTGGGCGGCCACCCGGTGGGCCCAGCGCCCGCTGCCGCAGCAGTGCAGCAGGGCGGAGTGGGCGACCTCGGGGGACAGCGCGTTGAACCGTGTGAGACCGCAGTCGTCGAAAGGGCTGGAGCCGTCGAAGGGGGTGGCGCCGTGCACGGGGTGGGAGCCGTGGGACGGGTCGGAGCCTCCGCGGGCCTGTGCCGGAAGGTGGCTGGACAGCGGGGGGCTCCTCGTGGCGTGGCGCGGGTGTCCCGCCACGCTATCGACGCGGAGCCGGGTGTGTCGTACCCATTCCGGGATTTCACTCGGAAGTGAGCCGAAAGGATGACGGGCCCGCCTGTCGGACCGGCTGCGGGGCCGCTCGGGGCGCCCTCGGGAGGCCGGGGCATGATGGCCGCGGAGGCGGCGGGAAAGGGGAGGGCGACCGAGGCCGCCACCCCCCACAGGAGAGGCCCCGGCCGCCATCCGTCGCGGACTCGTGCGACAAGCCCGCACCCCTGTCAGCGTCTTCGGTGCGTTTTGTGTCACACCTCGCTCCGCGCAGGGATGGTTGCGCGTTGTACAACTCGTGGACGAAGGTGCTTGAAGGCCGTAACGTGCTGATTTGCGCCACACACACGGGACTGTGAACGGGTTGGGGATTTTGCTGGGGGACGACGCGGAGCTGACCACCGCGGTGCTCGCGGCACAAGACGGCGACGAGCTCGCGTTCCGTTCTGTGTACCGCTCCGTGCACCCGCGCCTGCTCGGATACGTCCGTACGCTCGTCGGTGACGGCGACGCGGAGGACGTCACCTCCGAGGCCTGGCTGCAGATCGCCCGCGACCTCGACTCCTTCACCGGCGACGCCGACCGCTTCCGCGGCTGGGCGGCCCGCATCGCCCGCAACCGCGCCCTCGACCACATCCGGATGCGCGGGCGCCGGCCCGCCGTCGGCGGGGACGAGACCGAGCTGACGGGCCACGCCGCCGAATCGGACACCGCCGGCGAGGCCATGGAGTCCCTCTCCACCTGCCGCACGATGGAACTCATAGCCCAGCTCCCGCAGGACCAGGCCGAGGCCGTCGTCCTGCGGGTGGTCGTCGGCCTGGACGCCAAGAGCGCGGCCGAGACCCTGGGCAAGCGCCCGGGCGCCGTACGCACCGCCGCGCACCGGGGCCTGAAGAAGCTGGCCGAGCTGCTCGGCGCCGACGAAGGCTTCGACCCCGACGGCGACCCCGAGTCCGGCATCGGCCCCGGCTCCGCCCTCGGCCCCGGCCCCGCCGTCGGCGTCGGCTCCGGAGGGGGGCGCGGCCTCGGCGATAATGACGGGAGTCGCGCACGGGGCGCCGGGGGCGGGCGGGACCTGGACGCCGTACCGGCGCAGCGGGCCCGCGCCGCGGGCCTCGTAGAGCAAACCGGTGTGACGCATTCACGTTGGCGGACGCAGAAGGACATGTGATGGCCGACGAGCGCGACAGGTGGCTGGACAAAGCCGCGGCGGACAGACTGCTGCGCGGAGAACCGGCCGCACCTGGCGCCGAGCACCACGCCCGGGTGCGGGCCGAGCGGCTGCGCGCCGCCCTCGACGCGCTGGCCGAGCCGCCGCCCGCGGCCGTCGGCGGGCTGCCCGGGGAACTGCGCGGAGAGGCCGCCGCCGTGGCGGCGTTCCGCGCGCGCGGCTCCGTACTCCGGGCGGATCTCCAGACCCGGGCTCCGGACGCCGAGCTGTTCGGCTCCGCGGGCACGGTGGTCGAGCTCGCCCCGTCTTCCGGCCCGGCCGGAACCCGCTCCCGGCGCGGCCGGCCGGTCCGCTTCGTCCTCGCGGCCGCGGTGGCGAGCGTCGCCGTGGGCGGCCTGGCGGCCGCCGCCGGCACCGGACTGCTGGACCGGGACACCCGGGACGCCGCCGGCCGGCTGCCGGCCGTCTCGGTGTCGGTCGGATCCTCCTCGGCGCCCCTGGCGGACAGCGGGTACGCGACACCCTTCGCACCGCCCCCCACCACCGCGCCGCCCGGCGGCGAGGGCCAGAGCGGCAGCCCGAGCCCGAGCGGCACCCCGGGCACGGAAGGACGTACGCCGACGGGACCCGGCGCCGCCACCGGGGCGAGCGGCGGCACCGGTACGGGACCGTCCGCGAGCGGCTCGACCGCAGGCGGGGACGGCCACGACCGGTCCCTCCAGGGCGGCACCGACGGCGCGACGGCCGGGACGGCCGACCGGGAACGGGAGAGCCGCACCGGAGCGGTGGAGCTGTGCCGGGACTACCGGTCGGGGCGGCTCGACGACGCCGGCCGCGAGCGGCTCGTGCGCCTGGCCAAGGGCCTGCTGCGGGTTCCGCGCTACTGCGAGGTGACGCTCGGCATGTCCCCGGACGGCGGCTCGCGCGGCGATACGCCGAGCTCCCCGTCGCGCTCCCTGGAGCTGGCGCCGGCCCGGACCGCCTCGCCGGCGCCCCCGGACGCGGGCGACCGCCGGTGAGACGGGTCCCGTCCGAGGACGGGACGGGATGCGGGAACGGGCCCTGGAAACCGCCCGGAAACCGGCCCGGGACCGGGTATCGGACATTGGCCTGAAACGGTTCGCACCCCGGCTGTAACACTTTTCGAACCGGTGGCGCAGTACGTAATGAGCCGACTGGTCATCGGCCGCGCATGAGCCGGGGTTCCCCCCGTACCCCTGGGCTCTGCGCAACCGGCGCGGGCGGGATTCGTTCCCCCGATCCCGCCCGCGCCCTCGACTTCCGACCGTCGGCCCCGGGCCCGGACGCCCTCGCGCCGGGCCCCCGGCGGGTTACCAGTAGACGACGACCTTGTCGCCGACCTTCATCGCGTCGAACATCTTCGCCAGCTTGGCCTTGTCCCGGACGTTCACACAGCCGTGCGAGGCGCCGGCGTAGCCGCGGGCGGCGAAGTCCGCCGAGTAGTGCACCGCCTGGCCGCCGCTGAAGAACATCGAGTACGGCATCGGCGTGTGGTAGAGCGTCGACGTCCAGTCCTTGGCCTTCCACTCCACCTTGAACTGGCCCTCGCGGGTCGGGGTGTTCTCCGAGCCGAAGCGCACGTCCAGCGTGGAGACGACCTTCCCGTCGATCATCCAGGAGAGGGTGCGGCTCTCCTTGCTGATGCACATCACCTGGCCCGTCATGCAGCGCGCGTCGGGCGCGTCCGGCTCGTTGACGGTCGGCGGGCGCAGCTCGTCGGCCGTCGGCTTCTTGCTGGCCTTCTGGATCTTCTTCCAGGTGGGCTCGTCCACGCCGCCGGTGGCCGCCAGGCCGTTCTTCGACTGGAAGGACTTGACCGCCGCGGTCGTCTTCGAACCGTAGAAGCCGGTCGGCGCGACCGTCATCAGCTTGAGCTGGCGCAGCCGGGCCTGCAGTTCGCGGACCAGCTCGCTGTCGTCGCCGTTCGCCATGACCTGCTTGACGGTCGGCGAGGGCGACGCGGAGGGCGAGGGCGACGCGGACGCGGACGTCGACGGGGACGCGGACGGCGAGGGGTCGCCCGGCTTGCCGTCCGTGGACGGAGAGGCGTCGGGAGAGGCGGCCGCCGTGGGCGATGCGGGCGCCGAAGAACCGGAGCCCGTGGACTCCGTCTTCTGCGGCCCACAGGCGGTCGCGGCAAGCGCGACGGCGGTGGCCAGGCCCAGTGCGCGAACTATTGCTCTCTGGCGGTGCATTGCGGTCCCCCGATTTCTACGTGTGTATCTAGGTGATGCCTCGCGGGCGTGGACAGTTGCAGAGACGGCCGCGATGTTGCGCCATTGTGACCAGCGGCCGCCGCGCGGCCGCCGCGGAGACGTTTTATCAGCCCCGGGCCCCTCGGAGCCACGAAGGAGCGCGTCACATGGAGCGGCACACCGAGAGCGGGATCCCGATCGCGCCCGTTTACCGGCCGGACGACCTCGCCGGCTGGGACCCCGGGACCGAGTTGGGGGAGCCGGGCGGGTACCCGTACACCCGGGGCGTCTACCCGACGATGTACACCGGACGGCCCTGGACCATGCGCCAGTACGCCGGGTTCGGCACCGCCGCCGAGTCCAACGCCCGCTACCGGCAGCTCATCGCGGGCGGCGCCGCGGGGCTGTCCGTGGCCTTCGACCTGCCCACCCAGATGGGTCACGACTCCGACGCCCCGCTCGCGCACGGCGAGGTCGGGAAGGTGGGCGTCGCGATCGACTCGGTCGAGGACATGCGGGTGCTGTTCGACGGGATCCCGCTCGACCGGGTGTCCACGTCGATGACGATCAACGCGCCGGCCGCACCGCTGCTCCTGCTCTACCAACTGGTCGCCGAAGAGCAGGGGATCGAGCCCGCCCTGCTGACCGGCACGGTCCAGAACGACGTGCTGAAGGAGTACATCGCACGGGGGACGTACATCTTCCCGCCCGGCCCCTCCCTGAGGTTGACGGCCGACACCTTCCGCTACTGCCGGGCCGAGCTCCCCAAGTGGAACACCATCTCCATCTCCGGCTACCACATGGCCGAGGCCGGGGCCTCGCCCGCGCAGGAGATCGCCTTCACGCTGGCCGACGCGATCGCGTACGTACGGACCGCGCTGGCCGCCGGGATGGAGGTCGACGCGTTCGCGCCCCGGCTGTCGTTCTTCTTCGTCGCCCGCACCACCCTCCTGGAGGAGGTCGCGAAGTTCCGCGCGGCCCGGCGGATCTGGGCCCGCGTCATGCGCGAGGAGTTCGGGGCCCGGGACCCCAGATCGCTGATGCTGCGCTTCCACACCCAGACCGCCGGGGTGCAGCTGACGGCGCAGCAGCCGGAGCTCAACCTGGTGCGCGTCGCCGTGCAGGGCCTGGCCGCGGTGCTGGGCGGCACCCAGTCGCTGCACACCAACTCCTTCGACGAGGCGATCGCGCTGCCCACCGAGAAGTCGGCCCGCCTCGCGCTGCGGACCCAGCAGGTGCTGGCGTACGAGACGGACGTGCCGCACACCGTCGACCCCTTCGCGGGGTCCTACGCGGTGGAGCGGATGACGGACGAGGTGGAGGCGGCGGCGCTCGACCTGATGGCACGGGTCGAGGCGATGGGCGGGGCGGTGGCCGCGATCGAGGCGGGCTTCCAGAAGGCGGAGATCGAGCGGAACGCGTACCGGATCGCCCGGGAGACCGAGAGCGGCGAGCGGGTGGTGGTCGGGGTCAACCGCTTCGCGCTGGACGAGGAGGAGCCGTACGAGCCGCTGAGGGTGGACCCGGGGATCGAGGACCGGCAGCGGGCGGGCCTGGCCGCGCTGCGGGCGGGGCGCGACGGGCCGGCCGTGGACGAGGCCCTGGCGGCGCTCCGGGAAGCGGCGGCGGGCACGGAGAACGTGCTCCATCCGATGCGGGAGGCGCTGCGGGCCAGGGCCACGGTGGGGGAGGTGTGCGGGGCGCTGCGGGAGGTGTGGGGGACGTACGTGCCGGCTGATTCCGGCTGGTGAGCGCGGCGCGTTCCGGTTCGGTCCCGATCCGTGGAACGGAGTGGCGCGACAGGTGCGTCCCCATGGGACACTCCTGCGCATGCTGGGTGTCACAGATCTTCCGACGTATCTCGCCGGCCTGGTGCTGATCATTTTGCTGCCGGGGCCGAACTCGCTCTACGTGCTCTCCGTCGCCGCGCGCGGCGGGGTCCGCCAGGGGTACCGGGCCGCCGCGGGCGTGTTCACCGGAGACGCCCTGCTCATGACCCTGGCCGCGGTCGGCGCCGGGGCGCTGCTGCAGACCAGCCCGATGCTGTTCGGCATCGTCAAACTGCTCGGCGCCGGGTACCTGACCTGGCTCGCCTTCGGCATGCTGCGGGGCGCGTGGACGATGTGGCGCGCCCGCCGCGAGCGCGCCGGGGCGGGTGCGGGTGCGGGTGCGGGAGCGGGCGCCCCGGCGGCCCCCGCGGCGGCCGCCGAGGTGAAGGCCGGCGACACGGAGCGGCCCTACCGGCGGGCGCTGCTGATCAGCGTGTTCAACCCGAAGGCCATCCTCTTCCTGATGTCCTTCTTCGTGCAGTTCGTGGACCCCGCCTACTCCTACCCGGCGCTGTCCTTCCTGCTGCTGGGCGGCCTGATGCAGCTCGGCAGCTTCGTCTACCTGACCACGCTGATCTTCGGCGGGAACCGCCTGGCGGCCGCCTTCCGGCGCCGCAAGCGGCTCGCCGCCGGGGCCAGCTCGGCGGCGGGCGTGCTGTTCCTGGGGTTCGCCGCGAAGCTCGCCGTGAGCTGATCCGCCCGATTCGACCGTTTCGCCGTACAACCATCCGGCGCGCCGGGCGGTCCCCTCATTGATCAGAGAATCAATCCCGGGGGACCCATGAAGAAGCGCGTCCGCGCCCTGCTCTGCGCGGTGACCGCCTCGTTGGCCGTACTGACCGTGACCACGGCCGCCCAGGCCGCCGACTCCTCGGCACCGGCCGTCCGCCACGAGGACGGGGCGGCTCCGGACCAGCGGGCGCGGCCGTACTTCGACCACGTACAGGCCGCGAACGTGGTGTCCCTCGCCTACCCGGACACCGTGGTGTCCGGGTACATCAAGGTCCACGACCCCCGCACCGGCTCGACCAAGCCGTTCACGGGCACGTTCACGGTCAGGACCGGCTCCGTCACGACGCCGCTGGCCACCGACGCGCGGGGGCGCTTCGAATCGAAGGTGACGGTCTCCGGTGCCGAGAACGGTGACGGCGAAGACTTCTACCGGACGTTCCTCCACCTCGCGGCCGAGGTGGACGGGGTCAGGGGCGAGGAATCGGTGCCGGTCCCCGTGGGGGCCGTGAGCGCGCGCATCGCCTTGGACTCCCCGAGCCTCACCGGCCCCTACGGAACGGACGCCGAGGTCAGCGGCACCGTCACCTGGGAGTCGGCCGACGGCACGTGGAAGCCGGTCCCCGCCGGAGCGGCGATCAGCGCGGGCGGGGCGTCCGCCCGTACCGACGACGCCGGCCGGTTCACCGTGGTCCGGCAGTTCCGCGGGGACACCACGTGGAAGACCCAGGACAACACGCCCTGGCTGAGCACGAACAACATGAACGTCACCGTGGACACCACGGCGGGCACCGCCTTCGCCGAGTTCGCGGCCGAGGCGGACGCGTCCAAGAACGTGCGGGTCACGGCACGCTTCGACCGCCGTGGGATCCCGGCCGGCGTCACCTCGCTGACGGTGGACGTGGAGTACTCCGCCGACGGCGCGACCGGATGGACGACCCGCCAGAGCGTGGACGTGGCCACCGGGCCCGGAGACAACGCCCCGGCGCAGGTGGCGGCCACGCTGCACTACCCGGGCCCGGGCTTCGTACGGATGCGGTACGCGGGCACCCCTACCGTCCACGGCTCCGCGACGCCCGCCGTCCGGGCCGTGCGGACCGTGACGGCCATCCCGGTCTTCGACGCCGCGCCCAAGACGGTCGGAAAGGGCCGGCCGATCGCGGTCGCCGGAAAGCTGACCCGGCACGGACAGGCCTGGGAGCCCTTCGCGAACCGGCCGGTGCACTACTACTTCCTGCCGGCCGGCGAAACGGCCTGGAAGCTCATGGGCACCTCGCAGACCGCCGCCGACGGCACCTTCGGCGAGGAGTTCCCGGCCGACCGGACCGGCTTCTGGGAGGCCCGGTACCTACCCGCCGACGCGGCCGACTTCCGGGCGGCGAGCCGCGTGGACGAGGTCGTGGTCACCCCGTAGCCCGCGGCGCCGGCTGCTCGCACCGCCTCTATGATCGACCGGCCGCAGAACGACGACACGCGGAGGGCGCAACCCGTGCTCGAAGATCAACGACTTCCGCACGGGTCTGCTCGGCGAGGTCTTCGCCATCGACCCCTCGTCCGGCGAGTTCACGTTCAAGTGCGGCGTCATGGCTGTGGTCCGCCGTGGAGGGATCGTCCGCCCCGGCGATTCCGTCCGGGTCGAGCCCCCGCCACCCCCTCACCGCCCGCTGGAACGGGTCTAGGTTCGTGTTCCTCGGTCCGGCCGGCACAGGCGCTAGCCGACCGCCCGGCGCAGCAGCCGGGCGACCCGGCGGGCCGCGCGGCTGCGGGGCAGGAAGGACAGCTGCGCCGGGATGCCGCCCGGCAGGCCCAGGGCGGTCAGCCGGCGGCGGGTGACGTAGCGCCAGGTCTCCGGGGTCAGGTGCGCGGTCAGCCAGCGCTCGGCCTCCGCGCGGCGCTCCGCAAGGATCTTGGGCTGCATGGTGAAGCCCACCGCCGTGACCAGGCCCGCCAGCTCGGCCGCCACCCGTTCGGGCCCCGGCGGGGTCCAGGCGCGTACGGCCGCGGGGTCCGCGAGGTCGGGCAGCAGGGCGTCGGCCAGTACGAGCGGGATCCGGTTGCTGTTCGGGTACGGGGACAGCCGCGCCAGTACGGCTCCCGTGCCGGTCCGGGCCACCGGGAGCCCGTACAGGGTGGCGGCGGTCAGCAGGCCCGTGGAGAAGCAGCCGACGACCAGGGCCGGGCGCAGCCGCTCGTAGAGGGTCTCGGCGAGCACCGGGGCACTCAGTACGGTGAGCCGGACGCCGAGCCGCTCGGCCTCCTCCTCCGCCCGGCGGGAGTAGGCGGCGGGGGCGCTGGGGTGCGGTTTGAAGACCATCTCGCGGTGGCCCAGCGCGTGCGCGCCGCGGACCATCTCCACGTGCAGTTCCTCCTCCTCGGCGGCCGGCACCAGGTCGAGGGCGGAGAGGTACTGGCCGAGGAGGAGCGCGGGGGCCTCGTCCGCCGCGCGGGCCGGCGCAGCCGGCGGCATCGGTGCCTCCACCGCCGCTTCGAGTTCGCCGATGACCTTCAGGAAGGCGGCGGCCGGGACCGCCTCGGCGCGTACGCCGAACTCGGTCAGCAGCAGCGGCTCCAAGCCCGGTACGAGGTCCAGGTGCAGCACCCGCCGTACGCGCATCCCGAGCCCGGGATCGAGTCGGAAGCGGGTGGGACCGTAGCTCATCAGCCCGTCGGCGTAGACCTCTATGGCCGCCCCGGGGAAGAGCCGGCACAGGCTCTGGGCGGGCGGCACCTGGAGCGATTCCACGACCAGCTCGACGCGGTCGTCGCCCAGGCCCCAGGAGGAGCGCAACTGGCGCTCCCACAGCGGGACGTCGTCGGCGCGCGGGCTCCAGGTGCTGGGGTGCTGCGGGGCGATGACGGCGTTCCAGTCGAGGACCGCGTCGAAACGGGTGCTCAGGGTCTCGAAGCCGGGCGCGGAGGTCAGGCCGGGGGCGATCTCGGCGGTGAGGGAGTGGTTGCTGGTCAGCAGGATCCGGCGGACGGCGGGCGGGAAGAGGCCCGCGTCGAGGGCGGCGGCGAGGGTGGCCGTGCCGTAGAGGGTGGAGGCCAGGAAGATCTGGGTGACGTTCACGCCGTCACCCCGGCGGGGGCCGAGGCGGCCGAGGGGGCGGATCCGGCCGTGGCGCGGCGGCGCAGCCGACGGAGCAGGGCCGCGCGGTCGCCGTCCATCGCGTCCAGGGTCTGGTCCAGGACCTGCTGGGGCATTCTGCCGAGTGCGGCCGCGCTCATCGAGCGGAGTTTTCTGGCCACGGGTGCTTCGAACCTTTCGATGGACCCGACATGGTGCGCGATAATTGCGCAATATGTTCGGACGGCCTTCGGGAGGAGGAGGTCGGATTCCCGGTCGGCGGCTGTTTCTGACAGAACTTGATCGAATGCCCGAATGAAATCGAGCTGGCGCTCGTCGCCGATTTGTGTCAGCGAGGTGGAAATCCCGCGACGGTAGAAGATTCCGGGCAGACCGACCGGCGCGAAGGACTCCGCCTCCCGGTGCAGCCGCCAGATCCACGGCCGGTCCTCCGCCGTCCGCAGCCCGTCCGTGAAGTGCAGCAGCCCGCGGTCCAGCAGCCGCCGGTGGTACATCCCCGCCCAGGCGTACGGATAGTCGACCGAGGTCGCGCGGGCCACGGGCAGGATCCCGGTCCGCGGATCGGCCACCACCGACTCCGGCCCGTAGGGGACGCGCTGGACACTGCGCGTCCTGCCCGTGCACTGGACATGGTCGGTCCGGACGAAATCGCAGCTCAGGGCCTCGATGGCAGTCAGGGTGCGGGCCAGGTGGCCCGGAGCCAGCCAGTCGTCCCCGTCCAGGAAGGCGATGTACTCGCCGCGCGCCGCGTCCAGACCGGTGTTCCGCGCCGTCGCCAGGCCGCCGTTGCGCTCGTGTCTGAGGTGCACGGCGCCGGGCAGTTCGCGGGCCGCCCGCTCCAGGAGCGCGGGCGTCCCGTCCGTCGAGCGGTCGTCGACGAGCAGGAACTCGAAATCGTCCCGAGCGTTGAGTTCGAGGCTTTTCAGGGCGTCCGGCGCATACGTCTGCACGTTGAAGAACGGCACGACAACAGAGAGCTTGAGCACTCGCGAGACATTAGAGCGCCGTTCGTCATTCACTGTGGCCCGGACGCGGATTCCATGTGAACGACGAACGGCGGGAACGTTAACCCGGACGCTTTCGCATTGAATCGACGGGTTGTTAACCCGCTGTTGTGCGTTCGTTGGGCCGATCACCGAAAAGCCGGAATAACTTCTGCCGGGTGCCAGCAAGCAACCGCGCGGCCCATCGGGCCGCCCTCCGTGTGGCCGTACTCGCCGATTCCGACACCCGCTGGAAATGGGGAGCGCTCACCGCGCGCCGTCTCGCCCCGGAGCCCGACTCCGTCCACCTGACCGGATACCTGCTCCGCGGCCGGGCCACGCCCACCGCGCGCCAGCTCGGCGAGGTCGGGGTCCGGGCGGACCGGCTGACCGAGGTCACCTGCGCGGAGTTCCTCGCCGACCTGTCGGCGCCGGACCGGGAGCCGTACGACGTGATCGTCCTCGCCCTGGTCGGCGGCGCCGTCCAGGCCGTCCTGCACGGGGCCCGGGCCCTGTGGCCGGAGCCGGCCGCCCGGCCGGCGTTCGTCACCGGGTACGTCGGAGTCGTCTACGAGAAACTCGCCGACGGCCTGCTGCTGCGCCACGGGGCCGACCTGGTCCTCGCCAACTCCCGCCACGACGCCGGGCGGTTCCGGGCGGTCTACGAGGGAGTCGGCGCGGACGCCGAATCCGTCGTGGAGACCGCCCTCCCCTTCCTCGGCGGGCGGCCGTACGAGCCCGTGAGCACCACGGCCCACCGGGTGGTCTTCGCGGTCCAGCCGTCCGTGCCGGACACCCGCGCGGACCGCGCGTACCTGCTGCGCCGCGCCGCGGAACACGCCCGGCTGCACCCCGGGCGCGAGGTGCTGATCAAACTGCGCAGCCGCCCGGGCGAGCACACCACGCACCTGGAGGAGCTCCCGTACCAGCGCCTCGCCGAGCAGCTCCCCGGCGGCCTCCCCGCCAACTGCCGGCTGGTCTACGGGCACATGGGCGAGGTCCTGGACACCACGGACCTGCTGGTCACCGTCTCCTCCACGGCGGCCCTGGAATCCCTCCACCGGGGCATCCCGACGGCCGTCCTGACCGACCTCGGCGTCCGCGAGGCCCTCGGCAACCACCACTTCCTGGGCTCCGGCTGCCTGGCCTCGTGGACCCAGCTCGACGCGGGCCTGCTCCCGCGGGCCGATCCGGACTGGCTGGCCGCCCAGGGCGTGGGCACCCCGGCGGCCGGACCGGCCGGTTCCCCCGGCGGACCCGACCCCTACGCCGCCGCGCGGGCACGGCTCACGAAGCTGCTGGACGGTGGCCCGCTCCCGGCCGTGGAGCCCTACTACACGCGGGACACCGCGCCGGGATACCTGCCCGGGATCCTGGCCAGGCACCATCTCGGCCCCGACGGGCACCCGTTGCCCGGTGCGGCCCGGCCCGGCGCCGGAAGTTCCCGGCTGCGCCGCCGGCTCCGCGCCCACCTGCGCGAGGCAGCCCGGGGCGCCTACCGCCACGGCGTCCAGCGCGTCGCGCCGGTGATCCGCCGCCTGGGAGAGCTGTGAGCACCCGCCCGGCCGGATCCGGTACGGCCGCCACCGCTGCCACCGCCACCGCCGCCACCACCGCCACCGCCGCCACCGCCGCCACCGTCGACACCGCCGCCGCCTTCGCCACCGCCGCCGCCTTCGCCGCCGTCCCCGCCCCGGCCGCCGGGGGATCCCCCCGCGAGCCCCGCGCCGTGCCCAGGGTGCTCGCCGTGATCCCCGCACGCGGGGGGTCCAAGGGCGTGCCCGGGAAGAACCTGGCCGACGTCGGCGGGATGCCGCTCGTGGTCCGGGCCGTCCGGGCCTGCCTGGGGGCCGGCACCGTCACCGACGTCCTCGTCTCCACCGACTCCGAGGCCATCGGCGCCGCCGCCCGGGGGGCCGGGGCCGTGGTGCTGCGGCGGCCCGCCGGAATCTCCGGGGACACCGCCACCAGCGAGGCCGCCCTGCTGCACGCGCTCGACTCCTTCGAGGAACTGCACTCCGTCACCGTCGACGTGGTCCTCCTCGTCCAGTGCACCAGCCCGTTCGTCACCGCCTCCGACGTGGAGTCCGTCGCCGCCGCCGTCGCGTCCGGCGCCGCCGACTCCGCGCTCACCGCGGCCCCCTTCCACGGTTTCCTCTGGCGGGCGGCCCCCGACGGCTCCGGGACCGGGGTCAACCACGACACCTCGTACCGCCCCCGCCGCCAGGACCGCCCCCAGGACCTCCTGGAGACCGGCGCCGCCTACGCCATGGACGCCGCCGGCTTCCGGACCGCCCGCCACCGCTTCTTCGGGCGGACCCTCCCGGTCGCCACCGACCCCGCACGGGTGCTGGAGATCGACGACCCCCACGACCTGGCCCGCGCCCGCGCCCTCGTACCCGTCCTCACGCCCGCGGCCACACCGGCCCCCGCGCCCCTCTCCACCTCCGCACTCCACACCCCGGTGCCCGCACCCGTGCCCGCACCTCCTCGTACACCCCACGCTCCGAAGGACAGCCCTGCCATGACGGTCACCCCCGCCCCCCGCCTCCGGACCTTCGGCTCCCGCGCCGCCGGCCCCGGCCACCCCGTCTACGTCGTCGGCGAGATCGGCATCAACCACAACGGCGAGCTCGGCAACGCCCTCGCCCTCATCGACGCCGCCGCCGAAGCCGGCTGCGACGCCGTGAAGTTCCAGAAGCGCACCCCCGAGATCTGCACCCCCCGCGACCAGTGGGACATCGAGCGCGACACCCCCTGGGGCCGGATGACGTACATCGACTACCGCCACCGCGTGGAGTTCGGCGAGACCGAGTACCGCGCCATCGACGAGCACTGCGCCGAGCGCGGGATCGACTGGTTCGCCTCCCCGTGGGACACCGAGGCCGTCGCCTTCCTGGAGAAGTTCGACGTCCCCGCCCACAAGGTCGCCTCCGCCTCGCTGACCGACGACGAGCTGCTGCGCGCGCTGCGCGCCACCGGCCGCACCGTCGTCCTCTCCACCGGCATGTCCACCCCGAAGCAGATCCGGCACGCGGTGGAGGTGCTCGGCAGCGACAACATCCTGCTCTGCCACGCCACTTCGACGTACCCGGCCAAGGCCGAGGAGCTCAACCTGCGGGTCATCAACACCCTGCGGGAGGAGTACCCCAACGTCCCGATCGGTTACTCCGGCCACGAGACGGGCCTGCAGACCACCCTGGCCGCCGTAGCCCTCGGCGCCGCCTTCGTGGAACGCCACATCACCCTCGACCGCGCGATGTGGGGCTCCGACCAGGCCGCCTCCGTCGAGCCCGGCGGCCTGACCCGCCTGGTCCGCGACATCCGCACCATCGAGACCGCGCTGGGCGACGGCATCAAGCGGGTCTACGCGTCCGAGCTCGGCCCGATGAAGAAGCTCCGCCGCGTCCAGGGGGAGCTCGCCACCGTGTGAGCGGCGCGGCGGGCTCGTACGGACCGTGAGCCGTTTCCTTCCTCCCTCTGACGAGGAGTACCTGGTGACCCCCTCAGACCCTGACCGCACCCTGGCTTTCGTAGAGAGCCCGGTCCAGCTCCTCAACGTCCTGGAGTGGGCGTACGCCCGGGGCGTCGGCCGGCTCCTCGGAGCCGTGCCGCCCCAGCCGGGCCGCGGCGGGGGGGCCGGGACCGAGACGGGGACCGACCCCGGTCCCCGCCTGCGGATCGTGGTGCTCCCGCCCACCGACCCCATGTCCCGGGGCCAGCTCCGCCGGATGGCGGGGCTGGCCCGGGACGAGGGGCACGAGGTGCGGTGGCAGGAGGCCCGCGGCGGCCGGTTCGCGCCGTTCAAGGCGTTCGCCGCGCTCGCCCGGGAGGTGCGGGCGGCCGAGCGGGTGGTGATAGGGGATCCGTTCTCCCGCTACGTGCAGCTCCTGCTCACCCTGGTCCGGGCCGAGGAGCTCGTCGTGGTCGACGACGGCACCGCGACCATGGAGTTCGTCGCCCAGACGGCCCGCGGCGAGCGCCTCGTACGCTGGCACCGGGTCGGGGGCGGAGGCCTCCCGGCCCGGCTGCGCGAGCTGGCGTACGCGCCGGTCTCGGCGACGGCCCGGCGGCGGTTCACCCCCGGTCCGGACGGCCGCCGGCGCGTCGAGGTGTTCAGCTCGATGCCGGTCACCGGGCACGGCGGGATGACCGTCCGGCTCAACGACTTCGCGTGGACCCGGGCCCGGTTCGGCCCGCCCCGCCTGACCAAGGGCACCGACCTGGTCGGGACCTCGCTCGTGGAGACCGGCGTGGTTGACCCGGACCGCTACCTGGAGGCGGTGCGCGCCCTGACCCTGGAGCACGGGGCCACCCGCTACTTCGCCCACCGCCGGGAATCCCCGGAGAAGCTGCGCACCCTGAGCGAGGCGACCGGGCTGGAGATCGTACGTCCGGACCTGCCGCTGGAGCTGATCGCCCGGCGGGGCCCGGTCGGCCGAACGATCGTCAGCTTTCCTTCCACGGTGGTCCACACGCTGCCCTACGCGCTGATCGGCACCGGCGTGACCGTGGCCGTATGCGATGTCGATCCGAGCTGGCTGACCGCGTCGGCCTCGGAGCGGGCGCGCGGTTTCCTCGCCGGAGTCACCGACACCGCCCGTGATGTGCACAGACTTCCTGCTCAGACGGCTCAGGCGGCCGGATGAGTGCATGAGTGAGCGCGCGAGTTTACCCGCGCCTTCATCCGGTCATGCGTCCAGAGGCCGGGTTTCTTTCCCCTAACGGCATGAACTTTTGGTGATCTCCAGCCAGTTGACCCATGGGTGGGCCTACCCTTAAACGGGTGAACCAGTTGATGTCCCGCGAGTCCCAGACCGCCCTGCCCGGCACGCCCGACCGGCCCGAGCTGCCCGGCAAGCTTCCGGACCACCTGCGTGCCGAACTGATCGCCTTCCGCCGGGACTTGCACATGCATCCCGAGCTAGGACACCAGGAGTTCCGCACCACGGCGGCGATCAAGGCCCGACTGGAGAAAGCGGGCCTGCGCCCGCGGGTGCTGAAGTCGGGGACCGGACTCATCTGCGACGTGGGCACGTGGGAGGGGGTACGGCCGATGCTGGCCCTGCGCGCGGACATCGACGCCCTGCCCATCCCGGATGCCAAGACGCACGTCTCGTACCGCTCGACCGTCCCGGACCGCGCCCACGCCTGCGGCCACGACGTGCACACCGCCGTGGTCCTCGGCGCGGGCCTCGTCCTCGCCGAGCTCGACCGCCGGGGCGAGCTGCCCCGCCCGGTGCGGCTGCTCTTCCAGCCCGCCGAGGAGGTGCTGCCCGGCGGTGCGACCGAGGCCATCGACTCCGGGGTGCTGGACGGCGTCGGCAAGATCATCGCCCTGCACTGCGACCCCCGCGTCGACGCCGGCCGGATCGGCCTGCGCGCCGGGCCCATCACCTCGGCCTGCGACCGGCTGGAGGTCACCCTCGACGGCCCCGGCGGGCACACCGCCCGTCCGCACCTGACCACCGACCTGGTGACGGCGGCCGCCCGGCTCGCCCTCGACCTGCCCGCCGTGCTGGCCAAGCGGATGGACGCCCGCTCGGGCATGTCGGTCACCTGGGGCCGGATCGAGGCCGGGCACGCCTGCAACGTCATCCCGATGCACGCGGAACTGTCCGGAACCGTTCGGTGCCTGGACCTGGCCTCCTGGCACGAGGCCCCCGACCAGATCCACGCGGTCATCGACGAGATCGCGTCGATGCACCGGGCCAAATCGGAGATCACCTACGTGCGCGGAGTGCCCCCGGTCGTCAACGACCCGGTGATCACCGAGCTGCTGCGCGAGGCGATGAGCGCCCGGTGCGGGGCCGGCTCGGTCGAGGACACCGAGCAGAGCCTGGGCGGCGAGGACTTCTCCTGGTACCTGGAGCACGTCCCCGGAGCCATGGCGCGCCTGGGCGTCCGTGCGCCCGGGGACACGGCCAAGCGGGATCTGCACCGGGGTGACTTCGACGTGGACGAGGCCGCGATCGGGGTCGGCGTCGAGTTCTTCACGGCCGCGGCCCTGCTCGACGGACGGCCGATCGAGGGGCGACGCGCCGGGCTCGCCGGGTCCGCTGGCTAGAAATCGCTACAGCATCGGCGGAGGATCCGGCGGGAGCGTCCAGCCCTTGGTACGAAAGGGCTGGGCGAGTCGGGAGTTACCGGTCGGTCACTGTCTGGTTCGCGACGATCCGATAACGACTCATGAACGGGCCTTTAACTGACATCTACGCGCGTTACGATCTCGGCGAAACCAGCGCCGGTCGTGGCGCTTCGGTCAGGTTTTGAAGGAGCCTTCCCTTGCGCCGGATCACCAGGATCGCCACCGTGGGCATCGCGTCCGCAGCGCTGGCACTCTCCGCTACCGCCTGTGGCGGTAAGAAGTCCTCGGACTCCTCGTCCCCGTCCTCCTCCGCGGAGAAGTCCGCCGCCATCGCGTACGACATCGGTGGCCGCGGCGACCAGTCGTTCAACGACGCCGCCTACGCGGGCCTCTCGAAGGCGGAGAAGGACCTCCAGATCAAGGGCGCCGAGGCGGAGCCCACCGATGGAGAGGGCGAGGCCGACAAGGTCCAGCGCCTCACCGAGCTTGCCCGCAAGGGCAACAACCCGGTCATCGGCGTCGGCTTCGCCTACGCGCCGGCCATCAAGAAGGTCGCCGCGAACTTCCCGAACACCACGTTCGGCATCATCGACGACACCTCGGTGACCGCGGCGAACATCGCCAACCTCGTCTTCAACGAGGAGCAGGGCTCCTACCTGGCCGGCGTCGCCGCCGCCAAGGCCTCCAAGACCGGCACGGTCGGCTTCATCGGCGGTGTCGAGGTTCCGCTGATCAAGAAGTTCGAGGCGGGCTTCGCCCAGGGCGTCAAGGACACCAACCCGAACGCCAAGGTGCTCACCCAGTACCTGACCCAGCCGCCGAACTTCGACGGCTTCGCCAAGCCCGACCTGGGCAAGGCCGCGGCCGAGGGCCAGCTCGACAAGGGCGCCGACGTGATCTACTCGGCCGCCGGTCTGGCCGGCTCCGGTGCCATCGAGGCCGCCGCCGCCAAGGGCAAGTGGTCCATCGGCGTCGACTCGGACCAGTACAACCAGGCCGGTCTGGCGAAGTACAAGGACTTCATCCTGACCTCGGTCACCAAGGATGTCGCCGACTCCGTCTATAACCTGATCAAGTCGGTCAAGGACGGCAAGCCGGAGTCCGGTGAGGTCCGCTACGGCCTCGACAAGGACGGCGTCGGCCTGGCCGACTCCAACCCGAAGTACAAGGAGATGACGGACGTCGTCGCCGCGGTCGAGAAGGCCAAGGCCGACATCATCGCCAAGAAGATCGAGGTCAAGACCGCGCCGTAAGGCCTGGTCGGACCCGCTGTACGCGTGATACCCGGGGTCCGGGAAGCGGTCTCATCGCTCCCGGGCCCCGGCCCGTGTCACGTGGTTTCATGTGATCTTGTGGCCGGTTGGCCGCAAGTTTTCACTTTCGACAGTGCTACGCGCGTAGAAGCATCGTGGACGCGATACTTTCTCCCCCCGCCCTGTCCCCTCCCTGCCTTCAGCTCCTTCCGCGCCAAGGAGAGTGCGTCATCAACGCGTCCAGCCCGCCCCCCGCCGTAGAACTGCACGGCATCACCAAGCGCTTCCCCGGCGTCGTCGCCAACAAGGACATCGCGATCACCGTCCGCAAGGGCACGGTCCACGCCCTCGTCGGTGAGAACGGCGCCGGCAAGTCGACGCTGATGAAGATCCTCTACGGCATGCAGAAGCCGGACGAGGGCACCATCGCCATCGACGGGGAGCAGGTCTCCTTCACCAGCCCCGGCGATGCCATCGCCCGCGGCATCGGCATGGTGCACCAGCACTTCATGCTCGCCGACAACCTCACCGTCCTGGAGAACGTGGTCCTCGGCGGCGAGAAGCTCTACGGCATCGGCGCGAAGGCCCGTAAGAAGATCCGGGAGATCTCGGACGCGTACGGCCTCGGCGTACGTCCCGACGCCCTGGTCGAGGACCTCGGGGTCGCCGACCGCCAGCGCGTGGAGATCCTCAAGGTCCTCTACCGCGGCGCGAAGATCCTCATCCTCGACGAGCCGACCGCCGTGCTCGTGCCGCAGGAGGTCGACGCGCTCTTCGACAACCTGCGCGAGCTCAAGTCCGAGGGCCTGACCGTCATCTTCATCTCGCACAAGCTGGGCGAGGTCCTGAAGGTCGCCGACGACATCACCGTCATCCGGCGCGGCACCACCGTCGGCACCGCCGACCCCCGCACCACCACGACCAAGCAGCTCGCCGAGCTGATGGTCGGCTCCGAGCTGCCGTCCCCGGAGACCCGCGAGTCCACGGTGACCACCACCCCGATGCTCCGGGTCGAGAGCCTGACCGTCGCCGAGGGGGGCGCGCCCGTCCTCATGGAGGACACCGCGCGCACGCCGGGCCTGTCGGACGCCAACCTGCGCGAGACCCCGGTCGCCGGACGCCTGCTGCTCGACGGGATCAGCTTCACGATCCACAAGGGCGAGATCCTCGGCATCGCGGGCGTCGAGGGCAACGGCCAGACCGAGCTGATCGAGGCCCTCATGGGCATGATGACCCCCGACGCGGGCGCCATCACCCTCGACGGCAAGGACATCACCAAGGCCCCGGTGCGCAAGCGCCGCGAGGGCGGCATCGGCTACATCCCCGAGGACCGCCACCGGCACGGCCTGCTGCTGGAGTCCTCCCTCTGGGAGAACCGCATCCTCGGCCACGTCACCGAAGCCCCCAACTCCAAGCGCGGCATCCTCGACCCGAAGGCCGCCCGCAAGGACACCGAGCGGATCGTGCGCGAGTACGACGTCCGCACGCCCGGCATCGAGGTCACCGCGGCCTCGCTCTCCGGCGGCAACCAGCAGAAGCTGATCGTCGGCCGCGAGATGAGCCACAACCCCAAGTTCCTCATCGCCGCCCACCCCACCCGCGGTGTGGACGTCGGCGCGCAGGCGCAGATCTGGGACGCGATCCGCGAGGCCCGCCGCGAAGGACTGGCGGTCCTGCTGATCTCCGCCGACCTGGACGAGCTGATCGGCCTGTCCGACACCCTGCGCGTCATCTACCGCGGCCGCCTGGTCGCCGACGCCGACCCCGCGACCGTCACCCCGGAGGAGCTCGGCACCGCCATGACGGGCGCCGCCTCCGGGCACCTGGAAGCCACCGACAACCGCTCCGACGCCGGCACGGACGCCCGTACCGACTCCCCGGAGGACGAGGCCCGATGAAGAAACTCGACAAGGACCGGCTGCTCCTCGGCTTCGCCGGGCCCGCGCTCGCGCTGGTCACCGCCTTCCTGCTGACCATGGCCGTACTGGCGGCGACGGGCGTGGACCCGATCGAACCGCTGCGGCTCATGGTGGAGAACGCGAGCTACGAGGACGTCCAGGTCCTCATCGTGAACCAGGCCGGTACGTACTACCTGGCGGCCCTGGCCGTGGCCATCGGCTTCCGGATGAACCTCTTCAACATCGGCGTCGACGGCCAGTACCGGCTCGCGGCGATGGTGTCGGCGGTCGTCGGCGCGGCGGTCGCGCTGCCCGGCCCGCTGCACATCCTGATGATCGTGGTCGTCGCCATGCTGGTCGGCGCCTTCTGGGCCGGCATCGCGGGCGTCCTGAAGGCCAAGCGCGGAGTCAGCGAGGTCGTCTCCACGATCATGCTGAACGCGATCGCCACCAGCCTGATCGCCTGGCTGATCCTCCCGAAGAACCTCGGCGTCCAGCCGAAGGGCTCCAACGACCTGACCACCGGCGAGATCGCGAATTCGGGCTGGTTCCCGGCGGTCTCCCTCGGTGACGGCCTGGAGATCTACGGCTTCACCTTCATCGCCTTCGCGCTGGGCATCGTCTACTGGTTCGTGCTGGGCCGCACCCGCTTCGGCTTCGACCTGCGCGCCACCGGCGCCAGCGAGTCCGCCGCGCAGGCCTCCGGTGTGGACGCCAAGAAGATGATCATCACCTCGATGCTCATCTCCGGCGCCGTCGCCGGCCTCGCCGGCATGCCGGTGCTGCTGGGCGAGAGCCACACGTACAGCCTGTCCTTCCCGGTCGGTGTCGGCTTCACCGGCATCACCATCGCGCTGCTCGGCCGCAACCACCCGGTCGGCATCTTCTTCGCCGCCCTGCTGATGGCCTTCATCGACAAGTCCTCGGCCTCGCTCGACACGGAGGGCTACGCGAAGGAGATCGGCACGATCATGAAGGGCCTGATCGTGATCGCGGTCGTCGTCTCCTACGAGCTCGTCCGCCGTTACGGGATCCGACGCCAGCAGCAGAAGGTCGGCGAGGAGCTGGCCGCGGGCCACGCCATTCCGACCGAGAAGGAGGTCTCGGCGTGAGTACCAGCACCGTTTCCGCCACCAGCGCCGCGCCCAAGAAGCAGGGCGGCCGCACCAAGCTCACGCTCCCGTGGATCATGCTGATCATCGCGGGCGGCCTCGCGCTCGTCTCGCTGGTCCGCGTGATCAGCGGCGCGGACGACCTGACCTCCATCGGCCAGGTCTCCGGGGCGCTCTCCCTCGCCGTGCCGATCGGCCTCGCCGGACTCGGCGGCCTGTGGGCCGAGCGCGCGGGCGTCGTCAACATCGGCCTCGAAGGCATGATGATCCTCGGCACCTGGTTCGGTGCCTGGGCCGGCTACCAGTGGGGCCCGTGGACCGGCGTGATCGCCGGCCTGGTCGGCGGCGCCATCGGCGGCCTGCTGCACGCGATCATCACGGTCACCTTCAACGTGAACCACATCGTCTCCGGTGTGGCCATCAACATCCTGGCGCTGGGCTTCACCCAGTACCTGTCGAACTTCACGTTCGCCGAGGCGCCCGGCGGCTCCTCCAAGCAGTCCCCGCGCGTCGAGCCGATCTACGAGATCACCGTGCCGGGGTTGTCGGACTGGATGGCGACCCTCCAGGGCAAGCACTGGTTCTTCGTCTCCGACGTCGCGGGCGTCGTCGGCGGCCTGGTCACCGGGCTGTCGCTGCTGACGGTCGTCGCGCTGCTGCTGATCCCCGGCACCTGGTGGGTGCTGTGGCGCACCACCTTCGGCCTGCGGCTGCGATCCTGCGGCGAGAACCCCATCGCCGCCGAATCGCTCGGCGTCAACGTCTACAAGTACAAGTACATCGCCGTGATCGTCTCGGGCGCCCTGGCGGGCCTGGGCGGCGCCTTCCTCTCGATCGTGGCCAGCCCGATCTACCAGGAGGGCCAGACCGGCGGCCGCGGCTACATCGGCCTCGCCGCCATGATCTTCGG
Source organism: Streptomyces sp. GQ60 (assembly GCF_059758875.1). NCBI lineage: Bacteria > Bacillati > Actinomycetota > Actinomycetes > Kitasatosporales > Streptomycetaceae > Streptomyces > Streptomyces sp. GQ60. The sequence goes on from NZ_JCAXEG010000001.1 coordinate 378,027, forward strand.
CAACTGGATGCCGGGCGGCATGGCACTGGGCGCCGGCCTGTTCGGCTTCACCGACAGCCTCAAGCTGCGCGGCGGAGCCGAGAACGTCCACGCGATGCTGCTGCTCATCGCGATCCTGCTCGTCCTGGTCGTGGCCTGGCAGCTCTACAAGAAGCGCTACGTCCCGGCCGGCATCTCGGCGGTCTTCGCCGTGCTGCTGTTCCTCTGGTACGCGCTGACCGACCAGGTGCCCAGCCAGTTCGTGGACGCCGCCCCGTACCTGACCACGCTGCTGGTGCTCGCGCTGTCCGCACAGCGCCTGCGGATGCCGAAGGCGGACGGCATGCCGTACCGCAAGGGCCAGGGCAAGTGACGGCCGCTCCCGACTGGGAGGCCCTGCGCGAGGCCGCCCGGGAGGCGATGTCCCGGGCCTACGCCCCGTACTCGGGCTTCCCGGTCGGCGTCGCGGCGCTGGTCGACGACGGTCGCACCGTCGTGGGCTGCAACGTGGAGAACGCCAGCTACGGGCTCGGCCTGTGCGCCGAATGCGGGCTGGTGTCCTCCCTCCAGGCCACGGGCGGCGGCCGTCTGACGCACTTCACCTGCGTGGACGGCAAGGGCGAGATCCTCGTCCCCTGTGGTCGCTGCCGCCAGCTCCTCTTCGAGTTCGGTGGCGCCGAGCTCCAGGTGGAGACGCCGGAAGGCGTCCTGCCGCTCTCCGCGATGCTGCCGCAGGCCTTCGGGCCGGACCATCTGAGATAGCCGCGCGACGGCCCTCCGCCCCCGCCGGGCGGGGGGCCGCCGTCCTTTCCCACGCAGTACCCCTCTCCTCTCTCTATGCGCGTAGAAGGAAGCACTTCCATGGACGTCATCTCCGTCATCCGCACCAAGCGCGACCGCGGTGAACTGAGCCCCGAGCAGATCGACTGGGTCATCGACGCGTACACGCGCGGCGTGGTCGCCGACGAGCAGATGTCGGCGCTGGCGATGGCCATCCTGCTCAACGGCATGAACCGGACCGAGATCGCCCGCTGGACCGCCGCGATGATCGCGAGCGGCGAGCGGATGAACTTCGACTCCCTCTCCCGCCCGACCGCGGACAAGCACTCCACGGGCGGCGTCGGCGACAAGATCACCCTGCCGCTGGCCCCGCTCGTCGCCGCCTGCGGCGCGGCCGTGCCGCAGCTCTCGGGCCGCGGCCTCGGCCACACCGGCGGCACCCTCGACAAGCTGGAGTCCATCCCCGGCTGGCGCGCCCTGCTCTCCAACGAGGAGATGCTGCACGTCCTGGACACCACCGGCGCCGTCATCTGCGCGGCCGGCGACGGCCTGGCCCCGGCCGACAAGAAGCTCTACGCGCTGCGCGACGTGACGGGCACCGTCGAGGCGATCCCGCTGATCGCCTCCTCGATCATGTCCAAGAAGATCGCCGAGGGCACCGGCTCCCTCGTCCTCGACGTGAAGGTCGGCACCGGCGCCTTCATGAAGAACATCGAGGACGCGCGCGAGCTGGCCCGCACCATGGTGGGCCTGGGCACCGACTCGGGCGTCAAGACCGTCGCCCTGCTCACCGACATGTCCACCCCGCTCGGCCTCACCGCCGGCAACGCCCTGGAGATCCGCGAGTCGGTCGAGGTCCTGGCCGGCGGCGGCCCCTCGGACGTGGTCGAGCTGACCCTGGCCCTGGCCCGGGAGATGCTGGACGCCGCGGGCATCAAGGACGCCGACCCGGCGAAGGCACTGGCCGACGGCTCCGCGATGGACGTCTGGCGCCGGATGATCGCGGCGCAGGGCGGCGACCCCGACGCGGCGCTGCCCGTCGCGCGGGACCAGCACGTGGTCACGGCCCCGTCCTCGGGCGTGCTGACGCGGCTGGACGCGTACGGGGTGGGCGTGGGCGCCTGGCGCCTGGGCGCCGGCCGCGCGCGCAAGGAGGACCCGGTCCAGGCGGGCGCGGGCATCGAGCTGCACGCGAAGCCGGGCGACACGGTGGTGGCGGGCCAGCCCCTGATGACCCTGCACACGGACACCCCGGAGAAGTTCGACTACGCCCTGGCGGCGCTGGACGGCACCTTCGACATCGCCGCGGCGGGCACGGCCTTCAGCGCCACGCCGATCGTGCTGGACCGCATCGCGTAGTCCCGCACGCTCACTCGTACGGTCGAACGGGACCGGTGGACGCCCACCGGTCCCGTTCCGCGTGCCGGGGTCGGTGCCAACAGCTTGAGGAGCGTTCGACTACACGCTGGACACGTCGGACTTCCCCCTCCCTCGCCGATGAGTTCGGGCGGGGCCAGGGGTCTGCCCTCCTGTGGAGATCAGAACCTTGGCCCTGGAGGGGCCCGAGCCGGACACCGCCGAGCTGTGCGGCCGCTTGCGCGCACTGTGCAGGGACGGGCCCGACGGCGTGGTGTGCGACGTGACCGCGGTCGCCGCACCCACCCTCGCGACCATTGAGGCCCTCGCACGTGCGGCGCTGACCGCCCGGCGCCTCGGCGTCCCCTTCCGGGTCACCGGCGCCCCGCCCCCGCTACGCGCCCTCCTGCACCTCGTAGGACTCGTCGAGCTGCTCGGGGAGCCCGAAGAGCGGGAACCACCGGGCGGTGTCCAGGAAGGCGTTCAGGCCGGTGATCTTCCCGTCTGACACCTCCAGCACCTGCAGCGCCCACGGGGTCCAGCCCGGCTGCCCGTCCTCGCGCGGCCGGTACTGGCCGAAGGCGGGCATGCCGTTCGCCGTGGTCGGGAGCAGCCGCGAGCCCTTGCAGCCGATGCCCTGGTTCAGGTGCCAGGCCGCTATGTCCTCGTGGCCCTGGAGCCACAGGTCGAACGGCGGCATCGACAGCACGGCGTCCTCGTGGAGGAGGGAGGTCAGCCGGGAGATGTCGTACGCCTCGAAGGCGGAGAGGTACTGCTCCAGCAGCTTGGCCTGGTCGCCGTCCAGCGGGTCGAGGGCCTCGCTCTCGCGCCCCCGGCCGGCCGCGAGCGTGGCGCGGGCCCGCTGCAGGGCGCTGTTCACCGACGCGACGGTGGTGTCCAGCAGGGTGGCCACCTCGTCGGCCTTCCAGGCCAGCACCTCGCGCAGGATCAGCACGGCCCGCTGCTTGGCGGGCAGGTGCTGCAGCGCGGCGACGAACGCGAGCCGTACGGACTCCTTCGCCAGCGCCATCTCCGCCGGATCGGCGGTCTGCGGCAGCACCCGCCCGTCGGGCACCGGCTCCAGCCAGGTCACCTCGGGCCGCTCGCTCAGCACGGCGGACGCCTGGTGCTGCGGAGCGCTCAGGTCCATCGGCCGGGCCCGCTTGTTCCCCGCGTTCAGCAGGTCCAGGCAGACGTTGGTGGCGATCCGGTACAGCCACGACCGCAGGGAGGAACGCCCCTCGAACTTCTCGAAGCTCCGCCAGGCACGGATGTACGTGTCCTGTACCGCGTCCTCGGCGTCGAAGGCCGAGCCGAGCATGCGGTAGCAGTACCCGGTGAGCTCGACGCGGTACCGGTCGAGCGCCGCGTCCAGCTCGGGCCCAAGGTCGGTCGTTTCCGTCATGTCCCTTGATCCCTCTGTTAGTTCCCGATACTTCGGAAACTACCGGAGGTCACTGACAACCGCAGCCCGGCACGCGGCGGCACACCGGTGCACGGTCACGGCGCTTCGTGCGGCGGCACGGCCCACCGCAGGACGGCCTCGCCCGCCCGGTCCTCCAGCGTGACCGGGTACACCTGACCGTACGCCCGCTCGCCCCGGTGCCGTACGGAGCGGTCCCCGGGTGTCCCGCCCGAGCCCACGCGGGCCCCGGTGCGCCGGCCCGCGCCGTCCCCTCAGCGTGCCGTCCCCTCAGCGTGCCGTCGCCTCAGCGTGCCGGCCCCTCAGCGCGCCGTCGCCGCCGCGATCCGGGCCGACCGGGCCGCGTGGGACCCGTACAGGGTGATCGTGACGACCCCGGCGACCGCGATGAGCGCGAGCGTGACCGTCGCCGCCCAGCCCGCCGAGTGGTAGGCGAGGGCGCCCAGCGTGCCGCCGGCGCTGGAGCCGGCGTAGTACGCCGACTGGTAGAGCGCCGAGGCCTGCGCGCGGCCGGTCTTCGCCGTACGGCTCACCGCCGCGGAGGCCACCGCGTGGCCCGCGAAGAAGCCCGCCGTGATGAGGATCAGGCCCAGCAGGATCGCCGTGAGCGACTCCGCGAGGGAGAGGAACAGGCCCACCGCCGTCGTGGTCACCGCCAGGTACAGCGCCCCGCGCCGGCCCATCCGGGCCACCAGCTGCCCGGCCGCCGCCGAGGAGACCGTACCGACCAGGTAGACCAGGAAGATCGAGCCGATGAGGCCCTGCCCGAGCGAGAACGGCTCGTCCACCAGGCGGTAGCCGATGACCGTGTACACCGCCCCGAACACCGTCATGAACAGCGCGCCGATCCCGTACAGCCGCATCAGCAGCGGATCGCGCAGGTGCCCCGAGACGGTACGTCCCACCGCGCGCGGCTTCAGCGAGGCCGCCCGGAAGAACCGGGCCCGGGGGAGGAGGACCAGGAACGCCGCCGCGCAGGCCAGCGACATCAGGCCCACGGTCAGCAGCCCGCCGCGCCAGCCCCACACCTGGGCCGCCCAGCCCGTGACGAGGCGGCCGCTCATGCCGCCGATGGAGTTGCCCGCCACGAACAGGCCGATCGCGGCGACCAGCGCCTTCGGCTTGACCTCTTCCGCCAGGTACGCCATCGCGGAGGCCGGGATGCCGGCGATAGCCGCGCCCTGGACGGCACGCAGCGCGATCAGCCACTCCAGGTTCGGCGCGAAGGGCACGAGGAGGCCGACGCCGACCGCGACCACCATCGACCAGGCCATCATCCGGGTCCGCCCGAAGCGCTCCGAGAGCGCGCTGAGCGGCAGGACGAACAGGGCGAGCGCGCCGGTGGCCGCGGAGACCGTCCAGCTGGCCTGGCCCGCCGTCACGCCGAAGCCGTCGGAGATCGCGGGCAGCAGCGCCTGGGTGGAGTAGAGGAGGGCGAAGGTGGCCAGTCCGGCGGCGAAGAGCGCGAGGCTGAGGCGGCGGTAGCCGGGACGGCCGGGCTCGTGCGCCTCGGGTGCGGAGGCGGGGAACGACGCGGTGGAGGCACCCGGGATGACGGGTGCCCCGGTATGAGCGGGAGGCATGTGTACGACCGTAGATCCGTCTTTTTCATGCGTCCAATGCACGAAATCGCGATAATCAATCCATCCATGCATCAGCGCAGGTCAGATGGGTGCCTATCGATGAGTCGTTACGAAGAAGACATGGCCGTGACACATGCGCTGGCCCCGCGCCTCGCGTACTTCGCCGCCGTCGCCCGGCACGAGCACGTCACCCGCGCCGCACACGAGCTGGGCGTCCCGCAGTCCACCCTGTCGCGGGCCATGGTCCGCCTCGAACAGGACCTGGGCGTCACGCTGTTCGCCCGCAAGGGCCGTACGGTCGCGCTCACCACCGCCGGCCGCACCTTCCTCGCCTCGGCGGAACGCTCGCTGGCCGAGATCGCCCGCGCGGCGGGCTCCGTCCAGCAGGACGCCGACCCGTCCTTCGGCAAGGTCGCCTTCGGCTTCCTGCACACCCTGGGCCCCGAGACCGTGCCCGGCCTGATCCGGGCCTTCCGGGCCGACCACCCCGGCGTACGGTTCTCCCTGGTCCAGAACTACGGCGAGGCCATGCTGGAGAAGCTGCGCGCCGGGGAGCTCGACCTCTGCCTGACCTCGCCGCTGCCCGACGCCCCGGACCTGGTGGCCCGTCGGCTCGACGAGCAGCGGCTGCGGCTCGTGGTCCCGGACGACCACCGGCTCGCCACGCGCAAGCGGATCCGCCTCGCGGAGGCCGCCGAGGAAACCTTCGTCACCCTGGAGCCCGGTTACGGGCTGCGGCGCATCACCGACGACCTGTGCGCGGCGGCCGGGTTCACGCCGCGGGTGGCCTTCGAGGGCGAGGAGGCCGAGACCCTGCGCGGGCTCGTCGCCGCCGGTCTCGGCGTGGCGCTGCTGCCGCCGCCCGCGGTGGCCCGGCCCGGGGTCGTCGAGCTGACGGTCACCGCCCCGCGCGCGGTCCGCGAGATCGGGGTGGCCTGGCTCGACGGGCACCCGGACACTCCGCCGGTGGCGGAGTTCAAGAAGTTTCTGCTGTCCCGTCGGGGGCGGCTGATCCCGGAGCTCCAGCCGGAGGCGTGATCGGGGCGCGGGAGGCCGCCGAGGCCGCCGAGGCGGCGGAAGCGGCGGAAGCAGCGGAAGCGGCCGAGGCGGCCGCCGCCGTCGCGGACAGCAGGAACCCGGCCTGGAAACGGGACTTGGCCCCCACCGCCCGCATGATCTCGGCGATGTGGCGCTGACAGGTGCGCTCCGACATGCCGAGGCGCCGGGCGATGACCTTGTCCTCCAGCCCCTCCGCCAGGAGCCGCACGATGGTCTGGCGCAGCTCGTCGGAGATGGAACGGGCCTGGTCCGGCCCGACGGTGGTGCTGAACGGCTCGGCCTCCGCCCAGCAGCGCTCGAAGGTCTCCGCCATGAAGTGGACGATGTTGGGCTCGCGCACCACCAGCGCCGCCTTGATGTCGCCCTGAACCTCCATCAGCCCGGTGTGCCGGTCGACGAGGATCATCCGCATCAGCCCGTCGCCGACGGTACGGACCTGGGAGCCGAGCGCGGTCACCCGCTCGACGTAGGCGGCCGTCGGGCGGGAGTAGCGGGCGGTGTGCTGGTAGAGGGTGCGCATCCGCACGCCCCGGGCCAGCATCGCCTCGTCCCGGACCACCGCCCCCTCCAGGGTTTCCGGGCTGCGGCCGCCGCCCGGGTGGCAGGTGAGCACCTCGGATCCGGCCGATGCGACGAGCTCCCCGATCAGGTCCTGCAGCGCGGCCGGGTCGGTGACCAGTTCCAGGGCGTTCGCCCCGCCGCGGGCGCGCAGGTCGGTCCCCGCCTCGTACGCGGGGAGCAACTCCTCCAGCCGGACGCGCAGCCGGTCCATCTCGTCATGTGTCTCGCGCACCCGCAGGGCCAGCGGGGCCAGCGTCCGGGCCACGGCGGCCTGCGGGGACACGGCGCTCCAGTGCGCCGGCGCCGGTCCGTCGGGGCTTCCGTCCGCGGCGGAGGCCGGGTGGGGGCGGGGCTGGATCAGGTGGGCCGCCGCGAGTTCGGCGACGGCGGCGTCGACGGACACGCCGAGCGCCTCGCCGGCCTCCGTCTCGGAGAAGGCGTGCCGCTCGGCCGCGTACCCGTAAAGACGCCGGGCCACGGAGCTCAGTTGGTCCGTTTCATCCGATGGCATATACATATTCGTCCCGGCCTGTGCCGATCTGTAAACCCCTCGTGTTCCCGCAAGGCACCAAGACGATGCCCTCCGATCTTCGTGAGGATAGGCCGAACCGGCACAGTGGTACCACGGCGTTCTCGGGGGAGGGCGCGGGCATCCTGAGTCCGCGCTTCGCCGAACCGGCACCGCGCCCTCGCGCGGGCGTGTGCCTCAAGGTGGTCGCGCCGGGCCCGCCCGTGTCATCCGGCCGGGAGGGGACGGCGCGGCCTGCACGGACGGCCCCGCGCGACCACCGCACCCGCGGGCGCTTGCCGCCCGCGGCTCCTCACCGCGCCGCCGTCCGGTGCCGCCCCGCTTCGCCGCGCCGCGCCGCCGTCCGGTGCCGCCCCGCTTCGTCGCGCCGTCAGCCGCGCAGGGACCGCCCGTAGCCGGAGGCCAGCGGCATCCGCAGGCCCAGCGGCGGGGGAGCCGCCAGCGCGTCGGTGACCGGCCGCGAGTAGGACCCCGAGAACACGGAGCCGAGGACGAAGTCCACGGACAGGGCCACGACTTCGTCCTGGTGATCGCGCAGTCCGTGCCCGTCGGAATGCACCTCGAAGCGGCACGTCGTGCGGTTCGCCTTCTTCGCCCGGGCCGCCAGCCGGTACGACAACTCCGGATCGCTCCGCGCGTCGTTGGTGCCGTGCACGATCAGGACCCGGCGGCCCGAGAGCTGCTTCACCGGTTCGGGGGAGTCCGTGTCGGACTGCCGGGGGAACGAAGGGGCCAGTGCCAGAACGGAGTTGACGGCTTCGTGGCCGGCCGCGGCGAGCGCCGCCCGGCCGCCCGCGTCGTACCCGGCCAGGCATACGGGAACGTCCCCGTACCGCCGGACCACCTCGTCGGCTGCCCACTCGGCGTCCCCCTCGCGGGTGCCCGCGCCGTGGATGACCTGGTGCGTGACCAGCCCGTCCCCGGCACCCGCACGGGCCAGCGCCCGGGCCAGCGGACGCACGGGACCGGGGGAGAACCTGGACGCTCCGGGGAGAAGGAGCACCACACCACTAACCGTTGAGACCGAGCCGGTCGCGCCGGCCGCCCGCCCCAGGCGGGCCCCGCGCGCCGGCGGCGCATGCTGTGCCATGACGGAACAGTCTCAGACGCCGAGGTGTACGCCACCCGTCCGCGCGGTCACTGTTACATATCGGCAGTGGACACCGTCTCACCGCTCTACGCGCGTAGGAGCTAGAGTGCCCAGATGACGAGCGAGACCCCCAACCTGCCCACCCCGGATCAGATCCGCCGCTCCCCGAAGGTGCTCCTGCACGATCACCTCGACGGTGGACTGCGCCCCGGGACCATCATCGAGCTGGCCCGCGAGGTCGGTTACGAGAACCTTCCCGAGACCGACGCCGACAAGCTCGGCATCTGGTTCCGGGAAGCCGCCGACTCCGGTTCCCTCCCGCGCTACCTGGAGACGTTCGCCCACACCTGCGCGGTCATGCAGACGAAGGCGGCCCTCTTCCGGGTGGCCGCCGAGTGTGCCGAAGACCTCGCCGAGGACGGCGTCGTCTACGCGGAGATCCGCTACGCGCCCGAGCAGCACCTGGAAGCCGGCCTGACCCTCGAAGAGGTCGTCGAGACCGTCAACGAGGGCTTCCGCGAGGGCGAGCGCCGCGCGAAGGCCAACGGCCACCGGATCCGCGTCGGCGCGCTGCTGACCGCGATGCGGCACGCGGCCCGTGCGCTGGAGATCGCGGAACTGGCCAACCGCTACCGCGACAACGGCGTCGTCGGCTTCGACATCGCCGGCGCCGAGGCCGGGTTCCCTCCCACCCGCCACCTCGACGCCTTCGAGTACCTCAAGCGCGAGAACAACCACTTCACCATCCACGCGGGCGAGGCCTTCGGTCTGCCGTCGATCTGGCAGGCTCTGCAGTGGTGCGGCGCCGACCGGCTCGGGCACGGCGTGAAGATCATCGATGACATCGAGGTCGCCGCCGACGGCTCCGTGACGCTGGGCCGCCTGGCCTCGTACGTCCGGGACAAGCGCATCCCGCTGGAGATGTGCCCGACGTCGAACCTGCAGACGGGCGCGGCGCTCTCCTACGCCGAGCACCCGATCGGCCTGCTGCGGAAACTGCACTTCAGGCTGACCGTCAACACCGACAACCGGCTGATGAGCGGTACCAGCATGAGCCGCGAATTCGAGCACCTGGTCGACACCTTCGGCTACTCGCTTGAGGACATGCAGTGGTTCACCGTCAATGCGATGAAGTCCGCGTTCATTCCTTTCGATGAACGGCTGGCCATGATCAACGACGTGATCAAGCCCGGTTATGCGGAGCTGAAGTCGGAATGGCTGTTCCGTCAAACTGCTTCCACCAGCGGTTCCGTCTCGGCCTAGGCCACGGCGTGACGGACTGAAAGCGCCCGGGAGGGGCAATTCCCGGGCGCTTTCTCGTATTTAATGATGTTTGCGGGAGGGGGTTTGAAGTGACTAGTTTGCGGAGCCGCTCATTTCCCCGTCGCAAGGACGATTCCTCATGAAGCAGTCAGCTGCCAAGACCCTCGGTGTCGCCGCTCTCGGCGCCGCCTTCGCCGCCGTCGCCGCCGGTACCGCCTCGGCCGTCCCCGCCGTCGGCCTCGGTGACGCGCTGGGCACCGTCACGGGCGCGGTCCAGGGTGCGACCAGCCAGCAGCACGTGGCCGCCGAGGAGGGTCAGCAGGCCCCCGAGGCGACCGACCCGGCCGCCGCGCTGGGCACGGTGACCGGCCTGCTCGGCGGTCTGCCGACCAGCGGCCTCGGCGCCTGATCCACTTCGGATCCCCTGTCGGATTCGTACGCGACCCGTACGCGATTCGCACGCACGCCCACGCGGCGCACACCTCTTCGACCAGGTGTGTGCCGCGTCGCGGCATGTGCCAGGATCACCGCCAACTGCCCGCCAAAACCATGGGTATGAGGTTTCGATCATGCGAATGAAGGCACGAACGGCCACGGCCGTGCTGCTCCCCGCCCTGCTGTCCGCGATGGTGGGATGCGGCAGTACGAACACCCCCGCCTCCGGCAAGGGACCGGACCCGAAGGGCTCAGCGAGCGCACCCGGGCAGTCCGCGTCGGCGGGCTCGGCCGGCGCGTCCGGCGAGGCGGGATCCCCCGGCTCCGCGGGCACCGGCGGAGCCGGTGATGCGGGTGGCACGGGCGCTCCCCGGCAGGGCGCCGGCCGGCTGGAGCGCTCCGCCCTGGCACAGGGCGACCTGCCCGGCTACCAGATCTCCGCGAACGGCAAGAACCCGAACGCCCCCGGCGGTCAGCCGCAGGCGGACCGCAAGGCCTGCCAGCCGCTCGCCGACATCATGGGCGACAAGCCCGACCCGGCGGCGCGCGAGACCGTCAACCGGGGCGTCGGCTCCCAGAAGCAGATGGGCCTGGCCGTCTCCTCCTCCGTCAGCTCCTACGCCGAGTCCGACGCCAAGGCGCTGATCGCCCGGCTGAGGAACGCCGTGGCCGCCTGCGCCGGCGGCTTCACCGCCACCGTCGAGAAGCAGAGCGGCTCGTACCGCGACGTGAAGGCGGCCGACTACAAGACGGCCGGCGACGAGACCGTCAGCTGGACCACGACGGCGGCCGCCGAAGGCGTCACCGCCCAGGTGCACCTGGTCGTCGTACGCCAAGGGGACACCGTCACGCGCCTCATGGCCCTCAACGTCGCGGGCGGCCGGCAGGCCCCGCAGGTCCCGCACGAGGTCACGGACAAGCAGCTCCAGAAGGTCCGCGCCGCGCGCTGAATTCCCCGTCCGGCGGGCTACCAGCCGGTGGCGGCGGAAGCGGTGCCCGACTTCTCGTTCGGCAGGAGCACCCACAGCGCCAGGTAAAGGAGGAACTGCGGGCCGGGCAGCAGGCACGAGACGACGAAGATGGTCCGCATCGTGTTCGCGGATATTCCGAACCGGCGCGCAAGACCGGCACAGACTCCGCCGATCCATCGTCCGTCACGGGGGCGGGCAAGGGCGCTCATGGTCTCTCCTCGGTCGTCGTGCGGTCCGCGGGATGTTTTCCCGCGATGCCTCAATACTCCCGCTGAACAGAGGACAGAACGTCGGTCCAAGGGCCGAGCCCGACCCTGGTAATTCTCGGGGTCGCCCCCTGAGACCGACGCAGCCGGGCCCGCAGGGCCGGGACGACGGCCAGGTGCGCGAGCACCACGCCGAGGGTGTTCAACAGCACCGAATCCACGTCGACCACCTGCCCCGGAACCGCCGTCTGGAGCATCTCGATGCCGACCGAGACCAGCACGCCCGCGGCGGCCGTCCGGGCCGGCGAGGACCACGTGGCCAGCGGCGAAAGCTCCACACGACCGCTGATCAGCGGCAGTAGCACCCCGAGCGGGGCCAGCAGCGCCAGCCCGCCGCCGATCCGGCGGGCGGCCTCCAGAGGCCCGTAGGAGAGGTCCGCCCTGATGCCCTCCAATGGGCTCAGATTGGCCGCCGCCGCCCAGGGCACGTCCAGCGGGCGCAGCATCAGCCAGCCGACGAGGAGGAGGTGGGCGGTCAGCAGGACCCCGGCGAGAAGCCGGATCCACAGCTGTACGGTGGCGCTGCCGCTGCCCTTGACACGCTTGCCCTTGAGACGGTGCACGCCAGTGGAGACGCGGGTTCCGGTGCCCGCGGTTCCGGGGAAACCGCCGGTCAGCCGGTGGCGAGCAGCACAATCAGGATCAGCGCGCCGAGCACGGCTGGCGCGATGATCTCGTACGACCAGGAGACCTGTACGGGGCCCTGGGCGCCGGCCCGCGAGGCGCCGCGCTCGTGCAGTTTCCGCAGCTCGTCCACCGTCTGGTCGGCGGAGGCGCGACGGACTTCCTCGTCCGGGGTCTTGCCCTGGCCGGTGGCCGTGCCGAGCCGGCTCGCCTGGCGGCGGTTGGCCTTCTTGCGTTCCCGCAGGGAGACCGGAACGGACCACAGCTGGTACGTCGTCCCCTGCGCCAGCACCTCGGCGGAGAACCGCGCCCGCACGGTGTCGACGGCGGCCCAGGGCAGCTCGATGATCCGGAAGGGGTTGCGCACGCGCAGCCGGTCGTCGTTGGCGAAGACGGCCGGGCGGACCGTGAACGCGACGATGAGCGGGGCCAGGCAGAGCGCGACGGCGAGGGCGATCCACGGAACGTTTCCGTAGCCCCGCACCACGGCGTCCCCGCAGAGCCACGCGAGGAGCGCGAGCATGACCACCCCGGTGACGGTGGCCATGGGGGAGCGGTAGACCCGGTCGTCGTACGCCGGCTCTTCGGTGGGCTGATCGCTGCTCATGCGGCAGATTCTGCCTCAAGCCGTCTCACCCCACGAGATCGGCGTACAGGATGATGTTGTCGGGGCGGTGACCGTCGGTGATTTCACCGCCGCAGGTGATCACGCGCAGCTCGGGGCGCGGGGTGTCCCCGTAGACCTTCGCGGTGGGGAAGTCCTTCTTGTCCACCTGCTCCAGCTCGCGCACGCGGAAGACGGCTTCGGTGCCGTCCGTCCTGGTCACCCTGATCTCGTCGCCGGTGCGGACGCGCGAGACGTTGCGCAGCACGGCCGGGCCGCGCGCGGTGTCGAAGTGGCCGATCAGCACGGCCGGGCCGGTCTCGCCGGGAGTGACGCCCTTGGTGTACCAGCCGATCTTGTCCCCGTCCGTTACGGAGGGCACCTGGACCGACCCGTCGGAGGCCAGCCCGAGCTCCAGCACCGGTGAGGTGTCCACGCCGGCCGAGGCGATCCGTACGCGGACGGGCGCGGAGGCGGGCAGGGCCGCGGCGGGCGCGGCGGAAGCCGACGGGGCGGCCGGGGCGGGCACCGGAGCGGCGGAGGTCTCCGCGACGTGCGGCGGCGGGGTGGCGGCGGGCACCGGGCCGCCGCAGCCGGTCAGGGAGGCCAGGGCGAGCGGCCCGAGGAGGGCGGCGGCCGTCAGCGCGCGGTGCGGTCGGCGGGCTGTGCGGCGGGGCGTACGGCGATTCATGGCATCGGCTCCGGGAACGGCCTCGGCGGGCCGCCGTGAAGGCGGCCCGCCGGGAGCGGCAACGAGTGGCGCGGGGTGGGGTGGTTCAGCCGCGGGTGCGGGCCTGGCGGTTGCGGATCACGAAGCCGGCGCCGAGTGCGGCGAGTATCGCGACGAGGGCGGTGCCGGTGACCACGGTGGTCGTGTTGTCGGTGTCCTCGAAGGCGATGTCGGCGGGCTCGGCGCCCGCGGCGACCGGGCCCTTGGGGACGACGACGGTCTGCGGCTTCGCGGCGTTGGCGGGGGCGGCGGCGGGCTTCGCGGAAGGCTTGACGGCCGGCTTGGCCGACGGCTTCGGGGCGGGCTTGGTGGCCGGTGCGGCCTTCGGCAGCAGGTACCGGCCGTTGGAGGCGCCCTCGCCCAGCACGTGGACGTTGAGGAGGTAGCGGCCGTTGTCGGGGCCGGAGTCGATCTTCTTCAGGTCGTACTGGATGCCCTCGACCACCCCACGGGGGTTCGCCAGATCCACCATTCCGAGAACGCGGAAGGCCCAGGCGTCGCCCGGCTTCCAGTCCGGGCCGGAGGAGCGGATCCAGGCCTCGGGGCCCTCGGCCCCGTTGCGCAGCACCGCGAGGTGGTTCTCGGCGACGAGGACCTTCTCGCCGTCGTAGCGGTCGTGGCCCGAGGTGCTGCCGGACACCGCCGACACCGCCGACACCGGGGTCACGGCCGTCGCGGCCTGCGCGGTGGGCGCGGCGATCGCCGTCGCCGCGGGCGCGAGGAGCGCTCCGGCGAGGGCGGCGGTGACGATCGAGGTACGGAGGGCGGTACGCATAACGACTCCTTGGAGCATGGTCGAGGAAGGGCGGAGAGTCGCATGCCGCGGTGTCGCTGTCGGGGTTTCGTCCGGTCAGGTCTGCGGGGCTGCTGAGGAGAAATCTACGGATCTCGATCGACCGGAACGTGGGCTTCCTGTCATGGCTGCGTAACAGCGAACAGCCGTCTGACCAGCGCACTCGTCTTCGGACCGTACGGCGGGGCGGCGGGGCGGGAACGCCCTCCGGCGGGAGGGACGGAGGGAGCCGGAGCCGGCCCCCGGGTGGCGATCAGCCCCGGGAGCGGGCCCGGCGGGCACGGACCGCGAAGGCCGCACCGAGCAGGAGGGCCGCCGAGAGGGCCCCCGCACCGGCGACCGCGATCGGGGCGCCGCCGGTGTCCTGCGTGCCGGGCTCGGCGCCCGCGGCGACCGGCCCCTTCGGGACCACGGCCGTCTGCGGCTTGGGCTTCGAGGGGGCCGGGGTGGTGGGCTTCGGCACGGGCATGGTTCCGGTGAGCTCGTAGTTCGGCTTGCACTCCTTGGGGAGCTTCGGGAACGGAGCCCGGCCGAACGGGGCGCCGGCGCCGCCCTGGGTCTTCCATTCGAGAACGGGCGCGGCGCTGCGCGGGTTCAGGATCCGGACGATGATGCCCCGGGATTCCGGCAGCGAGGGGTCGTTCATGTCGAGGCGGGCGAAGCCGCGGTCGCTGCCGCCCTCGAAGAGGAACACCTCCGGGCCGTTCGAGCCGAAGTACAGGTCGGCCCGCACGCCTGCGCCCAGCGGCTGCCCCTTCGGGCCCTCCCTGCACTCCGAACCGGCCTTGCCCGCGGGCAGCGGGTAGGTCTTGGCCGCACCGTCCTTGGTGGTGACGACGAGCACGGGGTGGGTGGTCGAGGGCTTGGTCAGCGTGATCGTCAGACCCCAGACCTCGGAGGCGGGCGACTTCCGGTCGATCACCACCACGACGCGGCCGGACAGGTAGGCGTCGCCCGGCTTCCACGTGGGGCCGACCTCGCGGATCCAGGCCTCGGGGCCCTCCGCCTTGTTGCGCAGCACGGCGACCAGACCCTCGCCGATGTGCACGGCCTTGCCCTCGTAGCGGCTGTTGTCGGAGGCCGGGATCGAGGCCGGGGCCGCTGCTGCAACGGCCGCCTGCGGAGTCGCGGTGACCGGCGCGGCGGAGGCGGCGCCGGCGGCGGGCACGAGCACGGCGCCCACGAGCACGGCGCCCACGAGGGCGGCGGTGACGATCGGGGTGCGGAGGGCGAGGGCTGTACGCATAACGACTCCAGGAGCGCGGGCGGCGCGGAAGGCGGCGGAAGACCGGGGAAGGCCGCGGAAGACCGCGAAAGGCGGCAGAAGGCGGCGGAGAGTCGCATGCCGCGTCGAGTCTGTTCGGTCTCTTCGGCCGGTTCAGGTGTGGCGGGCTGCTGATGACGAATCTATGGATCTTGTGAGGCCGGAGGATCCGCCTCCCGTCACGACCGCGCAACCGCCGAACGGGTGTCGGAACGGACGGGTCGATTCCCTCGCCGATGCCCTCGAATCGGCTGAGGGGGGTGACAGGCCGCTACGCGCGTAGATATGCTCATGTGGTGACCATGCCCACCACCCTCACCGCATTCGCTGACGTGACGACGTCCGACAGTGCGCTGCGCCGCTTCCTGCACGGGCTGCCCGGCGTCGACGCTGTCGGCCTGGAGGCCCGCGCGGCCTCCCTCGGCACCCGCTCGATCAAGACGACGGCCAAGGCGTACGCCATCGACCTCGCCATCTCGATGATCGACCTGACGACGCTGGAAGGCGCGGATACCCCGGGCAAGGTCCGGGCGCTCTCCGCCAAGGCAGCCAGCCCCGATCCGACCGACCGCACCACGCCCACGACGGCCGCCGTCTGCGTGTACCCCGACATGGTGGCCACCGCCAAGGCCGCCCTGAACGGAGCCGACGTCAAGGTCGCCTCCGTAGCCACCGCCTTCCCGGCCGGCCGAGCGGCCCTGCCCGTCAAGCTCGCCGACACGGCCGACGCCGTGGCCGCCGGCGCCGACGAGATCGACATGGTCATCGACCGTGGCGCCTTCCTCGCCGGCCGCTACCTCGACACCTACGAGCTGATCCGCGCCGTCAAGGCGGCCTGCGTCCGCCCCGACGGCAGCGCGGCCCGGCTCAAGGTGATCTTCGAGACCGGCGAGCTGTCCACGTACGACAACATCCGCCGCGCCTCCTGGATCGGCATGATGGCCGGGGCCGACTTCATCAAGACGTCCACCGGCAAGGTCGGGGTCAACGCGACGCCCGCGAACACGCTCCTCATGCTCGAAGCCGTCCGCGACTTCAAGGCGCAGACTGGAATCCAGATCGGCGTGAAGCCGGCCGGCGGCATCCGGACCACCAAGGACGCGATCAAGTTCCTGGTCCTGGTCAACGAGACCGTGGGCGAGGACTGGCTGTCCAACCACTGGTTCCGCTTCGGAGCCTCCAGCCTGCTCAACGACCTGTTGATGCAGCGCCAGAAGCTGAGCACCGGCCGTTACTCCGGTCCCGACTACGTGACGGTGGACTGATCACCATGGCATCTGTATTCGAGTACGCGCCCGCCCCCGAGTCCCGGTCCGTCGTCGACATCGCACCCTCGTACGGGCTGTTCATCGACGGCGAGTTCACCGACGCGGCGGACGGCAAGGTCTTCAAGACCGTCTCCCCGGCCTCCGAAGAGGTCCTCTCCGAGATCGCGCAGGCCGGCGCGGCCGATGTGGACCGCGCCGTGAAGGCCGCCCGCAAGGCCTTCGAGAAGTGGTCCGCGCTGCCCGGCTCCGAGCGCGCCAAGTACCTCTTCCGCATCGCCCGGATCATCCAGGAGCGCAGCCGCGAGCTGGCCGTCCTGGAGACCCTCGACAACGGCAAGCCGATCCGGGAGACCCGCGACGCGGACCTCCCGCTCGTCGCCGCGCACTTCTTCTACTACGCGGGCTGGGCCGACAAGCTCGACCACGCGGGCTACGGGGCCAACCCGCGCCCCCTCGGCGTGGCCGGCCAGGTCATCCCGTGGAACTTTCCGCTGATGATGCTCGCCTGGAAGATCGCCCCGGCGCTCGCCACGGGCAACACGGTCGTGCTCAAGCCGGCCCAGACGACCCCGCTGTCCGCGCTCTTCTTCGCTGACATCTGCCGCCAGGCGGGCCTGCCCAAGGGCGTCGTCAACATCCTCCCCGGGTACGGGGACGCGGGCGCGGCCCTCGTCGAGCACCCCGACGTGAACAAGGTCGCCTTCACCGGCTCCACCGCCGTCGGCAAGGCCATCGCGCGCCAGGTCGCCGGTACGTCCAAGAAGCTCACCCTGGAGCTGGGCGGCAAGGGCGCCAACATCGTCTTCGACGACGCCCCCATCGACCAGGCCGTCGAGGGCATCGTCAGCGGCATCTTCTTCAACCAGGGCCAGGTCTGCTGCGCGGGCTCGCGCCTCCTGGTCCAGGAGTCGATCCACGACGAGCTGATCGACTCGCTCAAGCGCCGGCTGACCACGCTGCGCCTGGGCGACCCGCTCGACAAGAACACCGACATCGGCGCGATCAACTCCGCCGAGCAGCTCGCCCGGATCACCGCCCTCGCGGACACCGGCGAGGCGGAGGGCGCCGAGCGCTGGTCGGCTCCGTGCGAACTGCCGAACGCCGGCTACTGGTTCGCCCCGACGCTCTTCACGAACGTCTCCCAGTCGCACACCGTCGCCCGCGACGAGATCTTCGGCCCGGTGCTGTCCGTGCTGACCTTCCGTACGCCCGACGAGGCGGTCGCCAAGGCCAACAACAGCCAGTACGGCCTGTCCGCCGGCATCTGGACGGAGAAGGGCAGCCGCATCCTCGCGGTCGCCAACAAGCTCCGCGCGGGTGTGGTGTGGGCCAACACGTTCAACAAGTTCGACCCGACCTCGCCCTTCGGCGGCTACAAGGAGTCGGGCTTCGGGCGCGAAGGCGGCCGTCACGGCCTGGAGGGCTACCTCGATGTCTGAGTCTTCTTCGACGCGTCTGAGCGTCTTCAAGACCTACAAGCTGTACGTCGGGGGCAAGTTCCCCCGCTCCGAGAGCGGCCGGGTGTACGAGGTGAGTGACTCGAAGGGCAAGTGGCTGGCCAACGCCCCCCTGTCCTCCCGCAAGGACGCCCGTGACGCGGTCGTCGCCGCCCGCAAGGCCTTCGGCGGCTGGTCGGGCGCGACCGCGTACAACCGCGGCCAGATCCTCTACCGCGTCGCCGAGATGCTGGAGGGCCGCCGCGACCAGTTCGTCCGCGAGGTCGGCGAGGCCGAGGGCCTGTCGAAGACCAAGGCCGCGGCCGTCGTGGACGCGGCCATCGACCGCTGGGTCTGGTACGCGGGCTGGACCGACAAGATCGGCCAGATCGTGGGCGGGGCCAACCCGGTCGCGGGCCCGTTCTTCAACCTCTCCACCCCCGAGCCGACCGGTGTGGTCACGGTCGTCGCCCCGCAGGACTCGTCCTTCCTGGGCCTCGTCTCCGTGATCGCCCCGGTGATCGCCACCGGCAACACGGTCGTCGTCATCGCCTCCGAGAAGGCGCCGCTCCCGGCGCTCTCCCTCGGCGAGGTCCTGGCCACCTCCGACCTGCCCGGCGGAGTGGTCAACGTCCTGTCCGGCAAGGCCGCCGAGATGGGCCCGCACCTGGCGTCCCACCAGGACGTCAACGCGATCGACCTGGCGGGCGCCGGCGAGGCGCTGGCCAAGGAGCTGGAGATCGCGGCCGCGGACAACCTCAAGCGCGTTCTGCGTCCACAGCCTGTGGACGACTGGAGCGCGGACCCGGGCACGACGCGCATGACGGCGTTCCTGGAGACCAAGACCGTCTGGCACCCGACCGGGTCGCTGGGCGCGGGCGGCTCCTCGTACTAGCCCCGTCCGGCTCGTACGAGATCCCCCGAAGACAGGCCCCGGCAGCGTCCCCCGCGCTGCCGGGGCCCTCGTCTTCCTGTTCGCCCAGTCGGTCTTTCCGGACGCCGCCTTCGGTGACGCCCACCGCGGCGCCCCCTGGACCCGCGCTACTTGCCGCCCGTCAGGGGGCCCAGGAGGGACGAGGCCGCGGCGGTCGGCAGCTCGCCGACCGACGGGCCCTGGGTCAGGATGCCGGTGACCATGCCGGTGCCGACGGAGGGGAAATCCGCGACCTTGGTGGCGACGCCGTTGTCGAGGGGGTCCACACCGGTGTTCGCGAGCGGGTTCACCTTGAGGTTCGAGATGGGGTTCGCGACCCCGGCCAGCGCTGCCGGAACGTCGAGCTCGCCCGCCTGGGCGCCGCCGGCGGCCATCGTGAGGGCCGCGCCGGCCATCGAGAGGGTCAGGCCCGCGCTGCGGAGTCGGTTCGGTACGGAAGGGGCTGCGTGACGTGCCATGGGGATCCCGCCTGAGGTCGTAGTCGCGTGCGCACGCAGGGTAGTCGAGGTGTGATGCTCGATACCAACCGGCCACCGGAGGGGTCCCCTACCCGGGGGAATGGTTCACACTGGTGTCCTGTGAGCAGCTCTTCTCCTTTGCCGACGCGCGTCGTCCTGCTGACCGGGCCCTCGGGCTCCGGCAAGTCCTCGCTGGCCGCCCGTTCGGGCCTGCCGGTGCTGCGCTTGGACGACTTCTACAAGGAGGGCGACGACCCGACCCTCCCGCTGGTCGAGGGCAGCTCCGACATCGACTGGGACTCCCCGCTGTCGTGGGACGCGGAGGTCGCCGTGGCCGCGGTCGCGGAGCTGTGCCGCACCGGCCGCACCGAGGTCCCCGTGTACGACATCGCGACCAGCTCCCGCACCGGCACCGAGACGCTGGACATCTCGCGGACCCCGCTGTTCATCGCGGAGGGGATCTTCGCCGCCGACGTCGTCGCGCGCTGCCAGGAGCTCGGTCTGCTGGCCGACGCGATCTGCCTGCGCGGCCGGCCGTCCACCACCTTCCGGCGCCGCCTCGCCCGCGATCTGCGCGAGGGCCGCAAATCGGTGCCGTTCCTGCTGCGCCGGGGCCTGCGGCTGATGCGCGCCGAGCGGGGCATCGTGGCCCGCCACACCGCGCTGGGGGCGTACGCCTGTGGCCGCGACGAGGCCCTCGGCCGCCTCGCCGCCGCTGCGGCCGGGCGGCACCGGGCCGCGGCGGCGGCGTAGCCGGGACATGAAAAGGCGGGACCCTGCGGACCCCCGGCCGCATGATCCCGCCTTTTCCCCCGTGGCCCCCGTCCCACCCCCGCAGGACGGGCCCCCTGGCCCGATGGTCCGTGTGGCCGCGCCTACGCGACCAGGTCCTCGAAGGACTCCGCCTCGTCGCGGCCGAAGCTCAGCGCCTCGTCCTCGCGCATCCGGCGCAGCGAACGCCAGATGCTCGACTTCACCGTGCCGACGCTGATGCCCAGGATCTCCGCGATCTCCGGGTCCGTGCGGCCCTCGTAGTACCGGAGCACCAGCATGGTGCGCTGCGGCTCCGGGATGCGGGTGAGCGCCTGCCACAGCACGGCGCGCAGCTCCGTACCGCCCATGGCGTCCGTGTCCGAAACCGTCTCCGGCAGCTCTTCCGTCGGGTACTCGTTGAGCTTGCGCCGGCGCCAGGCGCTGATGTGCAGGTTCGTCATGGTGCGGCGCAGGTACCCGCCGACGGCGGCCTTGTCGCTGATGCGGTCCCAGGCGCGGTACGTGGAGAACAGCGCGGTCTGCAGCAGGTCCTCGGCCTCGTAGCGGTCGCCGGTCAGGTGGAAGGCCGTCGCGTAGAGGGCGGCCCGCCGCTCCTGGACGTACGCCGTGAACTCGGCCTCGTTGGAGGAGTCCGGCACCTCCGGGGAGCCCGCCGTGCGCTGGGCGGGGACGGAGGGGCGCTCGTAGGTCTTCGCGTCGATGGCCACCACGTGCGCCGGCCGCCGGGAAGGGGCCGTCGCCGTACGGATTGCCGTGCGGCGGTTCACATCGTGCAGCCGCGTGACAACCGCGCTGGAGCTGGTGCTGTGCAGCGTGTTCATCTCGCGCCCCCCGTCGTGGAGTCTGTCTGTTCCCTTGCCGAGAAGACTGCCCGCCCGAGATAACCGGGGTGTCCTTCGACTGTCACAGGCCTGTCACAGGGTTCCGGGAGGAGCCGCTCCCGGATTGGGGGCGCAGGGCGGTCGAAGTCCCGAGGGGCGATGGGACAGAATGAGCCCGTGCCTTTCCTGTTGCTCATCGAGGACGACGACGCCATCCGCACGGCCCTCGAACTCTCCCTGTCACGCCAGGGCCACCGTGTGGCCACCGCGGCGACGGGCGAGGACGGCCTCAAACTGCTGCGCGAGCAGCGGCCCGACCTGATCGTGCTCGACGTCATGCTGCCCGGCATCGACGGCTTCGAGGTGTGCCGGCGCATCCGCCGCACCGACCAGCTGCCGATCATCCTGCTCACCGCGCGCAACGACGACATCGACGTGGTCGTCGGCCTGGAGTCGGGAGCCGACGACTACGTGGTCAAGCCCGTCCAGGGGCGGGTGCTCGACGCCCGCATCCGGGCCGTGCTGCGCCGCGGCGAGCGCGAGGCCACCGACTCCGCCGTCTTCGGCTCGCTGGTCATCGACCGCAACGCCATGACGGTGACCAAGAACGGCGAGGACCTCCAGCTCACCCCGACCGAGCTGCGGCTGCTCCTGGAGCTCAGCCGCCGGCCCGGCCAGGCGCTCTCCCGCCAGCAGCTGCTGCGGCTGGTGTGGGAGCACGACTACCTCGGCGACTCGCGCCTCGTCGACGCCTGCGTGCAGCGGCTGCGCGCCAAGGTCGAGGAAGTGCCCTCCTCGCCCACCTTGATCCGTACCGTCCGGGGCGTCGGCTACCGACTGGATTCCCCGCAGTGATCAGAGTCCTGTTCGCGGGCCGGCGCTGGACCAGCCTGCGGCTGCGGCTCCTCGTCGTGTTCGCACTGGTCGCGCTGACGGCCGCGGTCTCCGCGTCCGGGATCGCGTACTGGCTCAATCGCGAGGCCGTCCTGACCCGGACCCAGGACGCCGCCCTCGGCGACTTCCGGCAGGAGATGCAGAACCGGGCCGCGGCGCTGCCCGCCGACCCGACGCAGGAGGAGCTGCAGCACACCGCCGAGATGATGGCGGGCAGCAGCCCCGGCTACAGCGTGCTGCTGGTGGACGAGAAGGACGGCCACAAGGTGGCCGGTACCGCCGGTCCCGACGCCTTCTCGCTGGCCGACGTACCGAAGTCGCTCCAGCACGCGGTCGACGACCGGCAGAAGACCACCTCGGCCAACGACGCCGAGTACCACGTGTACTGGCAGCGGACGAAGCCGAACGGGAACCCGTACCTCGTCGGCGGCACCCGGATCGTGGGCGGCGGCCCGACCGGCTACATGTACAAGTCCCTCGCCCAGGAGCGCGACGACCTCAACGCACTGGCCTGGTCGCTGACCATCGCCACCGGCCTCGCGCTGCTCGGCTCCGCGCTGCTCGCGCAGGCCGCGGCCCGTACGGTCCTGCGGCCCGTGCAGCGGCTCGGCGACGCGGCGCGGCGGCTCGGCGAAGGGGAGCTGGACCACCGGCTGGAAGTGTCCGGGACGGACGAACTCGCCGACCTGGCCCACACCTTCAACAAGACGGCGGAGGCGCTGGAGAAGAAGGTCGCCGACATGAGCGCGCGGGAGGAGTCCAGCCGGCGCTTCGTCGCGGACATGTCCCACGAGCTGCGCACGCCGCTGACGGCGTTGACGGCGGTCGCCGAGGTGCTCGAGGACGAGGTCGACGACCTCGATCCGATGATCGCGCCGGCGGTGGGGCTGGTCGTGAGTGAGACCAGGCGGCTGAACGACCTCGTGGAGAACCTCATGGAGGTCACCCGCTTCGACGCGGGAACGGCGCGCCTGGTGCTGGACGACGTGGACGTCGCCGACCAGGTGACGGCGTGCATCGACACGCGGGCGTGGCTCGACGCGGTCGAACTCGACGCGGAGCGCGGGATCGTGGCGCGCCTCGACCCGCGGCGGCTCGACGTGATCCTGGCCAATCTGATCGGCAACGCGCTCAAGCACGGCGGATCGCCGGTACGGGTCTCCATCCGCGTGGAGGGCGACTGGCTGGTCATGGCCGTACGGGACAACGGGCCGGGCATCCCGGAGGCCGTACTGCCGCACGTCTTCGACCGGTTCTACAAGGCGAGCGCGTCGCGGCCGAAGTCGGACGGCAGCGGGCTCGGCCTGTCCATCGCGATGGAGAACGCGCACATCCACGGCGGCGACATCACCGCGGAGAACGGGGCGGAGGGCGGTGCGCTGTTCACGCTGCGGCTGCCGGTGGACGTGGGGAAGGTGATCGCCGGTGACGACGACGAGGCGTAGGACGGCGGCGCGCGGGGCGGGGCGGGGCGCGACGCTCGGCGCGATGCTCGGTACGACGGCCGTCGTGGTGGCCCTGGGCCTGCTGTCCCTGGGCGCCCTGACCGGGTGCGGGATCCGCGCGACCACCGTGCCGGTGGACGTGGGCCCGGCGCCCTCGCGGGTCTCCTGCAAGACGCCGACGGGCACGCCGGCCGGAACCGGCGGGATGCAGGGCGTCCGGGCCACGGTGGAACTGGTCTGCGGGGCGCAGCTGGTGGGCGTCCAGCGGGTGGTGCCGGTGCCGGAGAAGCGGCCGGCGCGGGACCTGGCGGTGCTCGTCACCCAGGCCCTGCTGGAGGTGCTCCAGCGGGAGCCGTCGGCGGAGGAGCGGGAGGCCGGCTTCACGACCGAGGTGCCGGCCCTGCTGACGGCCTCGGCGCCGCGGCCGGGCGATCCGGTGGGCACGGTACGGCTGAGCCGCAAGCCCGAGGACCTGCCCCCGGTGGCGCTGTCGCAGCTGGTGTGCACGCTCGCCGAGAGCGACGCGGTGTCGGCGGGTCCGGGCCCCGTGGTCCTGGGCGGTCCCGACGCGGATCCGCCGAGGGCCTGGGAGTGCACGGACGCCGTCCGCTCCCGCCCGGAGGCGGTCCCGACCCTGGGCGACGTGGTCAAGCCGACGGCGACGCCGACGCCCGCGCCCTCGGCTTCCTGACCCGGATACGGCGAAGGCCCCCCGAGCCGGAGCTCGGGGGGCCGGTGCACTGCCCCGCCGGGCCGCCCCGTGAGCGGGCGGACGGAGTCCGGCGCAGCGGGCCGAAGCCTGCGAAGCAGTGCGAGGTGCGCGTGGAGAAGGCTAAATGCCGGCCGCCGCCGCCAGGTCCTTCTTGATCCCGTCGAGGACTTCCCGGCCGCGGGCGCGGGCCGGGAGCAGGTCCGGGGCGTCCGCCACCGGGACCACGACCTCCAGGTAGCACTTCAGCTTGGGCTCCGTGCCGGACGGGCGGACGATCACCCGGGCCTTGTAGTCGCCGTCCAGGTAGTAGCGCAGCCCGTCCGTGGGCGGGAGGGTCGCGGTGCCCTGGCTGAGGTCCTCGGCCGAGGTGACCCGCAGGCCCGCCAGCGAGGCCGGGGGCTCCGCGCGCAGCGCCGCCATCGCCGAGGCGATGACCGACAGGTCCTCCACGCGGACCGACAGCTGGTCGGTGGCGTGCAGGCCGTGCTCCATCGCCAGGTCGTCCAGCAGGTCGGTCAGGGTCCGGCCCTGCTCCTTGAGCTCCGAGGCCAGCTCCGCGACCAGCAGGGCGGCCGTGACGCCGTCCTTGTCGCGGACGCCCTCGGGGTCCACGCAGTAGCCGAGCGCCTCCTCGTACCCGTAGCGCAGGCCCTCGACGCGGGAGATCCACTTGAAGCCCGTCAGGGTCTCCTCGTAGCCCACGCCCGCGGCCTCCGCGATCCGCCCGAGGAGGGAGGAGGAGACGATCGACTCGGCGAAGACGCCGGTCGCGCCCTTGTGCACCAGGTGGGCGGCGAGCAGCGCGCCGACCTCGTCGCCGCGCAGCATCCGCCAGCCGGCGGCGGCGGCCGGGTCCGGGACGGCCACCGCGCAGCGGTCGGCGTCCGGGTCGTTCGCGATGACGATGTCCGGGCGGACGCGGGCGGCCGTCGCGAAGGACAGGTCCATCGCGCCCGGCTCCTCCGGGTTGGGGAAGGCCACCGTCGGGAAGGCCGGGTCCGGCTCCGCCTGCTCGGCCACCAGGACCGGGGCCGGGAAGCCGGCGCGGGCGAAGGCGGCCATCACCACGTCCTTGCCGACGCCGTGCATGGCCGTGTAGACGGTCCGCACGCCCCGGGGGGACCCGGGGGTCAGGACGGCGTCCGTGCGCTCCAGGTAGGCCTCCAGGACCTCGTCGCCGAGGTCCTGCCAGCCGTCCTCGGCCCGCGGTACGTCGGCCAGCGCGGCGATCGCGTCGATCTGCGCGGCGATCTCCGCGTCGGCCGGGGAGACGATCTGCGAACCGTCGCCGAGGTAGACCTTGTAGCCGTTGTCCCGGGGCGGGTTGTGGCTCGCGGTGACCTCGACGCCGGCGACGGCGCCCAGGTGCCTTATGGCGTACGCGAGGACGGGTGTCGGCAGCGGCCGGGGCAGGACGGCCGCGCGCAGCCCGGCACCGACCATCACCGCGGCGGTGTCGCGGGCGAAGTCGGCCGACTTGTAGCGGGCGTCGTAGCCGACGACGACCAGGCCGCCGTCGTGGCCCCGGGCCTTGAGGTAGGCCGCGAGGCCCGCCGCGGCCCGGATCACCACGTTGCGGTTCATCCGCATCGGGCCCGCGCCCAGCTCGCCGCGGAGTCCGGCGGTGCCGAACTGCAGCATGCCGGAGAAGCGGTCCGCGAGCTCGGTCGTGTCACCGGCCTCGATGAGCTTCGCGAGCTCGTCGGCCGTCTCCGGGTCCGGGTCCTCGGCCAGCCAGGCCCGGGCCCGCGCGATCAGATCGTCCTGCACGTCCTGCACTACTTCCGCCTTACCTCTCGTACGGTCGGTCGTCCGGGCGTCCGTCGTCCGGTCCGTCGTTCAGATCCGGGCGAGGACCTGGGTCAGCAGCTTGCCCATGCGCGCGGCCGAGTCGCGGCCGGCCTGGAGCACCTCTTCGTGGTTCAGCGGCTCGCCGGACAGGCCCGCCGCCAGGTTGGTGACCAGCGAGATGCCGAGCACCTCGGCGCCGGCCTCGCGGGCGGCGATGGCCTCCAGCACGGTGGACATGCCGACCAGGTCCGCGCCCATGACGCGGATCATGTTGATCTCGGCCGGGGTCTCGTAGTGCGGGCCGGGGAACTGCACGTAGACGCCCTCTTCGAGGGTCGCGTCGATCTCCTTGCACATCGCGCGCAGGCGCGGCGAGTACAGGTCGGTCAGGTCCACGAAGTTCGCGCCGACGATCGGCGAGGTGGCCGTGAGGTTGAGGTGGTCGCTGATCAGGACCGGCTGGCCGGGCTTCATGCCCTCGCGCAGGCCGCCACAGCCGTTGGTCAGGACGATGGTCTTGCAGCCGGCGGCGACGGCCGTGCGCACGCCGTGGGCGACGGCGGCGACGCCGCGGCCCTCGTAGTAGTGGGTACGGCCGAGGAAGAGCAGGGCGCGCTTCTCGCCGATCTTGTACGAGCGGATCTTGCCGCCGTGGCCCTCGACTGCGGGCGGCGGGAAGCCGGGCAGCTCGGTGACCGGGAACTCGGCCTCGGGCGCGCCGAGCGCCTCCGCGGCGGGGGCCCAGCCGGAGCCCATGACGAGGGCGACATCGTGGGTCTCGGCGCCGGTCAGCTCGCGCAGGCGGGCGGCGGCGGCGTCGGCGGCGGCGAAGGGGTCGGTAACAGATGCGTTCACGCGGAAGAGCGTAGCCGCTCTCGGCCTACGCGCGTAGATGGCACTGCTCACGGTATTCGGATCGTTGCTTTGTCGTTTCCGACCAATTGTCCCGGCGGGCCGGATCAGCAGGGGCGCTTGCGGAGTTCCATCACGTAGTCGTGCGGGGCGCCCGCGGATTCGGCCGCGTCGGCGAGCTCGCCGAGGTAGCGGGCCGAGGGGAGGCCGCCCTCGTAGCCGTTCAGGACGTACACCCAGGCCGCTTCCTCGCCGTCCAGCGTGTGCACGCGGACCCGCATGCGGCGGTAGATGTCGAGCCCGACGCCCTCCCAGCGGTCCAGGGAGTCCTCGTCGAGCGGGGCCACGTCGTAGAGCGCGACGAAGACCTGGTGGCGCGGCGCTTCGACGATCGTCGCCAGCGCGCCCTCCCAGCCCATCTGCTCGCCGCCGAAGGTCAGCCGCCAGTCGTTGATCCAGCCCGTGCCGCGCAGCGGCGAATGCGGAGCGCGGCGCGTCATCAGCCGCGGGTCGAGGTTGCCGGCGTACGCGGCGTAGAGCGACATGAGGTCGAGGGTACGGGAGGGGCGGCCCCGACCGCGCTCGCGGCCGCGTACCGGGCCGGCGTCCCGGATGGTGGGACCGGGCGTGAAGCACCTTGATGCGTGCGGGACAATGACGTACGGAATGCATCCCCCGGGGAGACCCCCCGGAAGCCCCGGCCGGGGCGGCAGCCGGCCGGGTAGACGTGAGGCGGAGTTTTCGTGACCCGGATCGTGATCATCGGCGGCGGACCCGGCGGGTATGAGGCGGCCCTCGTGGGGGCCCAGCTCGGCGCGGAGGTGACCGTCGTGGACTGCGACGGTCTGGGCGGCGCGTCGGTGCTCACCGACTGCGTGCCCTCAAAGACTCTCATCGCGACCGCCGAGGTCATGACGACCTTCGACTCGTCGTACGAGGAGCTGGGCATCGTCGTCGCGGACGACACCCCGCACATCGAGCAGGCCGCGCGCGTCGTGGGCGTCGACCTCGGCAAGGTGAACCGGCGCGTCAAGCGCCTCGCGCTCGCCCAGTCCCACGACATCACGGCCTCCGTGACCCGGGCCGGCGCCCGGGTCGTACGGGGCCGCGCCAAGCTCGGCGGCCCGCAGGGCATCGACGGCACGCGGGACGTCATCGTCACCGCCGCCGACGGCTCGGAGACGATCCTCACCGCCGACGCCGTGCTCATCGCGACCGGCGGACACCCCCGCGAGATCCCCGACGCGATGCCCGACGGCGAGCGGATCTTGAACTGGACCCAGGTCTACGACCTCGAAGAGCTCCCGGAGGAGCTCATCGTGGTCGGCTCCGGCGTGACCGGCGCCGAGTTCGCCGGCGCGTACCAGGCCCTCGGCTCCCGGGTGACCCTCGTGTCCTCCCGCGACCGCGTGCTCCCCGGCGAGGACCCGGACGCCGCCGCCGTCCTGGAGGACGTCTTCCGGCGCCGCGGCATGAACGTCATCGGCCGCTCCCGCGCCGAGTCCGCCAAGCGGGTGGGCGACCGGGTCGAGGTCACCCTCTCCGACGGCCGGGTCATCACCGGTACGCACTGCCTGATGGCGGTCGGCGCCATCCCGAACACGGGCAACATGAACCTGGAGGAGTCCGGGGTCAAGCTCAAGGAGTCCGGGCACATCTGGACCGACAAGGTCTCGCGCACCTCCTCGCCCGGCGTGTACGCCGCCGGCGACGTGACCGGCGTCTTCGCGCTGGCCTCGGTGGCCGCCATGCAGGGGCGCATCGCGATGTACCACTTCCTCGGCGACGCGGTGGCCCCGCTGAACCTGAAGACGGTCTCCTCGAACGTCTTCACCGACCCCGAGATCGCCACCGTCGGCTACACCCAGGCCGACGTGGACTCCGGCAAGATCGACGCCCGCTGCGTGAAGCTCCCGCTGCTGCGCAACCCGCGCGCCAAGATGCAGGGCATCCGGGACGGCTTCGTGAAGCTGTTCTGCCGTCCCGGTACCGGGATCGTCGTGGGCGGCGTGGTCGTCTCCCCGCGCGCGAGCGAGCTCATCCACCCGATCTCCATCGCCGTCGACAACAACCTGACGGTCGAGCAGATCGCAAACGCGTTCACCGTGTACCCCTCGCTGTCCGGTTCGATCGCCGAGGTCGCCCGCCAGCTGCACACGCGAAAGGCCTCCGGCGAGGCGTAAGTACCGATAACGGCCCTTGTGAGCAAGGGCCTTGGGGTGGGCGGTTGGCCCGTCGCGGAGCACGTGCGCGGCGGGCCGACCGCGTATACCACTAGTTGCCCTACGGTATGGACAACTTCGGAATTCCGGCGCAAAGAGCTGAAAGCAGATGGACGTTGGCGTTACTGTCAGTTTCGTGTTCGCTGCAGAACGTCGCCAATTGATCCTCGAAATGGTGCGGGCCAACGGAGCGGTATCGCTCCGGGAGCTCGCCCGCGTCGTCCAGACCTCCGAAGTGACCGTACGGCGGGACGTGCGGGCACTGGAGGCAGAAGGACTCCTCGACCGCCGGCACGGCGGTGCGGTACTGCCGGGCGGTTTCACGCGGGAGTCCGGCTTTCCGCAAAAGTCCCATCTCGCGACGGCGGAGAAGACCGCCATCGCCGATGTCGCGGCAGGTCTCGTAGAAGAAGGCGAGGCCATCGTCGTCGGCGCCGGCACCACCACCCAGGAGCTGGCCCGCCGGCTCGCCCGGGTGCCCGGACTCACCGTCGTCACCAACTCGCTGCTCGTCGCACAGGCCCTGGCCCATGCGAACCGGGTGGAGGTGGTGATGACGGGCGGAACCCTGCGCGGGTCCAACTACGCGCTGGTCGGCAGCGGTGCCGAGCAGTCCCTCCAGGGGCTGCGGGTCTCGCGGGCCTTCCTGTCCGGCAGCGGTCTCACCGCCGAGCGCGGGCTGTCCACGTCCAACATGCTCTCCGCGAGCGTGGACCGGGCGCTGGTGCAGGCCGCGGCGGAGGTGGTGGTCCTGGCCGACCACACGAAGCTCGGGACGGACACCATGTTCCAGACCGTGCCGACCGACGTGATCACACGGCTGGTCACGGACGAGCCGCCGCCGCACGACGACCGGGCCGGTACGGAGTTGCAGGCGCTGGCGGACCAGGGCGTGCAGATCACCGTGGCCGGGGGCGCGGGTGCCTCCGGCGGCGGGTCCGGTGAGGGGATGGCCGGGCGCCGCCCGCGCCGGGAGTCCCCGCTGCCGGTCCAGCGGCGGGGCGGGCCCACGGCCCAGCTGCGCAGTGCCGGGCCGTTGCACGAGCAGGCGGAGCGTGCGCGGGTCGCGGACATGAGGCGCCGTTAGCCGTGGGGCAGCCGTGCGGAAAGCGGCGCCCCGCCCCGGACGGGTGTCCGGGGCGGGGCGCCGCTTTCCGTGGGTTCAGGGCTCGCGCCCGGGCTCGTACCGGGGCTATCCGATGGTGAGGAAGGTGTTCCAGTTGTCCTCGTCGGCGCCGGAGGCGTTGCCGTAGGTGGTGGTGCCGCCTTGGAAGAGGTACTGGATGCCGTCGGCTCGGACTCCCCAGATGTCGGGGATGCCGTCGCCGGTGGCGTCGGCGGTGCCGAGGACCTTGGGCCAGTCGGCGCGGGTCCAGGCGGTGGTGGCGTAGGTGTTGTCGACTCCGTCGGCGGCGTTGGCGGCGAACTGGAGCGAGGTCAGGTCGGCCCCGATGCCGTTCGGACCGGGCTTGCCCTTGCGCAGGGCCATGGTGCGGTTGGCGTTGGAGTTGTCGCGGAAGAGGAGGTCGGGGACCTTGTCCCCGGAGACGTCCCGGACGCCGACGAGATCGCGGGCGGCCCAGCCGGTGGCCATCTTGCGGTATGAGGCGAAGCTGGAGCCGGTGTAGCCGGAAAACGCCCAGAAGGCGTCCGCGTCCAGGGCGAACAGGTCACCCAGACCGTCGCCGTCGGCGTCCTCGGTGACGATGATCTGCCGGAAGGTGGACGCGTCGGGCGCGGAGAGCGGCATCTGCATTTCCTGGCGGCGGCCGACGTCGAACTGTCCGGTGCCGGTGCCGGGGTAGATGTAGATCTTCCCGTCGGGCATGCGGGCGATGAGGTCGGTGATGCCGTCGCCGGGATGCCAGTCGGTGGCGTGTCCGATCAGCGCGGGCGTGGTCCCGGACGGGTCCTTGAAGTAGCCGGGTGCGACGGGCTTTCCGTTCTCGACCGCGCCGGGGATCCAGGCGTCGGTGTCGCCCTTCTTGTCGCCGGCGTAGGTGCGCAGGTTTCCGTCCTTGTCGATGGCGAGGATGTCGGGGCTGCCGTCGCCGGTGACGTCGCCGGGGGTGTCGGTGCCGGGACGCGCCTGGACGTAGAAGAGGTACTCGCTCTGGACGGAGATGTTCCCGGAGGTGCCGACGGTGCGGACGTAGAGGACGTTGGGTCCGGCGGTGTCGACCTGGAGCTTGATGGTGGCCAGGTCGGTGCCGGCGCCGGGAACGGCCTTGTTCTCCCAGGTGGGGTGGTTCAGGGCCCACTGGTACTCGCGGATGCTTCCGGCCGGGGTGCCGTTGCCCCGGATCTCGAAGCTCTGGTTGG
The DNA here is from genome assembly GCF_059758875.1 of Streptomyces sp. GQ60. NCBI lineage: Bacteria > Bacillati > Actinomycetota > Actinomycetes > Kitasatosporales > Streptomycetaceae > Streptomyces > Streptomyces sp. GQ60. Next base: position 409,266 of record NZ_JCAXEG010000001.1, read on the forward strand.
GGGTGCTCGCCGGGTTCACGCTCCACTCGGCGGCGTCGGGCCCGGGGACGGGGAAGTCGGTGGACTTCACCGCGGGGCTGGCGGGGGCGACGTGGTCCACGGTGAAGGTGCACCAGCCGCCGCCACCGGAGTCGGCGGGGCCGGAGCCCGGGGCGCCGTAGCCGTCGGCGTCCACGGCGCGGGCGAGCCAGAAGTACTTGCGGCCCGAGGTGAACTTCGACCACGGCACGGTGCGGTTGACGGTCTGGTCGCTGTTGACCGCGATCCACTCGTTGTGGACGTTCGTGCCCGAGGCCGCGTCCCAGACCTCGATCTGCAGCTTGCTGAGGTTCCCGTCGCGGTCCTTGCCCGTGACCTGGAAGTTGATGTCGGTCTTGCCGATGCTCGTGCCGTCCGACTCCGGCAAGGGCCCGGGCGGAACGTACAGCGCGACCCCGCTCGCGCCCTCCGGGAGCTGGTCCTCCGGCGGCAACAGCGGTGACTTCTCCTGGTCCTACCCGCTGGGCATCCCCGAGACCCCCGCCGGGCCCGCGCCCAAGATGGCCTTCACCTACTCGTCGCAGAGCGTGGACGGCAAGACGCCCGCGGCCAACAGCCAGGGCTCCTGGATCGGTGACGGCTGGGGCTACGAACCGGGCTACATCGAGCGGCGCTACCGCTCCTGCTCGGACGACCTGAAGGCCGCGCCGGGCAAGCCGAACAACGACAACGCCACGGACAAGAAGAAGGGCGACCTCTGCTGGTCCGGCGACAACATGGTGATGTCGCTCGGCGGCAGCACCACCGAGCTGGTCCGTGACGCCACCTCGGGCCAGTGGGTTCCCGCGTCCGACGACGGGTCCAAGGTCGAGCGCAAGACGGACGCCACCATCGCCAACGGCGCGAAGGACGGCGAGTACTGGGTCGTCACCACGCCCGAAGGCACCCGCTACTTCTTCGGCCGCCACGACGTGGACGGCGCCGGCACCCGTGCCGTGACTGACTCGGTGTTCACCGTCCCGGTCTTCGGCAACCACACGGGCGAGCCCTGCTACCAGGCCGCCTTCGTGGACTCCTCCTGCGTCCAGGGCTGGCGCTGGAACCTCGACTACGTCGAGGACGTCCACGGCAACGCGATGATCGTCGACTGGAAGAAGGAGACCAACCACTACGCCAAGAACGAGAAGTTCCAGGCGAAGGTCTCCTACGTCCGCGGCGGCTACCCGAGCCAGATCACCTACGGTCTGCGTGCCTCCAACCTCTCCGGCGCCCCCGCGGCCAAGATCGAGTTCACCCTCGACGAGCGCTGCATCAAGGAGGGTTCCGCGAAGTGCACGGACACCGAGTTCGAGTCGAAGAACTACGGTGACAAGCAGGCCTGGTGGGACACCCCGTCGGCCCTGCACTGCAAGGCCGACGCCAAGGACTGCTTCACCACCTCGCCCAGCTTCTGGACCCGCAAGCGCCTGACCGCGGTCACCACGTACGCCCAGCGCACCGAAGGCTCCACCGCCCTGTCCCTGGTGGACCGCTGGAGCCTCACCCAGTCGTTCCCCAAGCAGCGCACCGACACCCACCCGCCCCTGTGGCTGGAGTCCATCACCCGGACCGGCTACGGCACCGGGAAGGACGAGGGGGGCAACCAGCTGAGCGTCACGCTGCCGCCGGTGACCTTCCAGGCGAACCTCGTGGACATGCCCAACCGGGTCGCGACCGGCCCGAACGACGCCACCCCGGACTTCGACCGGCTTCGCGTGGAGACCATCCGCACCGAGACCGGCGGCGACGTCTACGTCGACTACTCCGCACCGTGCGCGGTCGGCACCACGCACCCCAAGCCGGAGGAGAACACCACCCGGTGCTTCCCCGTCCACTGGTCGCCCGACAGCGAGCTGGAGAAGCCCCCGCTGGCCTGGTTCAACAAGTACGTCGTCGAGCGCGTGGTCGAGAAGGACCGCGTCGCCCGCCAGCCCGACGTGGTCACCAGCTACACCTACGAGGGTGACCCGGCCTGGGCCAAGGACACCGACGAGTTCACCAAGCCCGAACTGCGCACGTATGGCCAGTGGCGCGGCTACGCCTCGGTCCTCACCAAGAGCGGCGCGACGGCCAACACGGGCCAGAGCGATGCGACGGTCGAGACCCAGAGCCGTACGCGCTTCTTCCGCGGCATGTCCGGCGACGCGGGACGCGCGAAGATCACCGTCAAGGACTCCACCGGCAAGGAGACCCTCGGCGAGGACATGCCCCAGTACCAGGGCAGCCCCGCCGAGGCCATCACCTACACCCAGGCCGGCGGCACCGTCGACAAGCGAGTCCTGACCTGGCCGTGGAGCCAGAAGACCGCCACCCGTCCCCGGGACGGCACCACGCCGCTGGAGGCGTACCGCAGCAACGTGTCCCGTACGGACACCATCCAGACCGTCAGCACCGGCTTCCGCGTGGGGCGGTCGCTGAACACCTTCGAGACCACGTACGGGCTCCTGGCCTCGGCCCAGACCGAGACCCGCGCCGAGGACGGCGCGGGCGCGTCGGTCCTGGGTGACCAGGGCTGCACCGTCACGACCTACGTGCACAACACGGCCAAGCACTTGATCGGCCTTCCCCAGCGGGTGCGGGCCACCACCGGCGACTGTGCCCAGGCCGCCACCGCACCCCTGGTCTCCGACAGGCGCACCTCCTACGACGCGCTCAACGCGTTCGGGACCGCGCCGGTGAAGGGCCTGCCCTTCCAGGTCGAGAGCAACGACGCGGCAGGCACCGGCTGGACGCCCACCGCGCGCTCCGAGTACGACGCGCTCGGCCGCACCGTCAAGGTGTACGACCCGGCCGGCAACGCGACCAGCACGGTGTTCACCCCGGCCACCGGCGTCCCGTTCAGCACGAAGACGACCAACCCCGCCGGTCACACGAACAGCGTCAAGGCGGATCCGGGCCGTGGCACCCCTCTGGAGACCACGGACGCCAACGGCCGCAAGTCCACCCTGGCCTATGACAGCCTGGGCAGGATCACGGCCGTCTGGACCTCCTCGCAGAAGACCACCGATCCGGCCGCGCAGACCTTCGACTACCAGATCGGGGAGCAGCAGACGCCGGTCGTCACCAGCCGGGCCCTGCGCGACAACGGCACCTACACCAGCTCCGTGACGATCTACGACGGCCGCCTGCGGCCGCGCCAGACGCAGGCGGACACATTGGGCGGCGGGCGCCTGGTCACCGACACCCTCTACAACCAGAACGGCACGGTCAGCCAGACCAACAACGGCTACTACGCGGAGGGCAAGCCGGACGACAAGATCTTCGTCCCCGAGACCGTCTTCCACGTTCCGAACTCCACGAAGACCGCCTACGACGGTCTCGGACGTGCCGTCCGTGTGACGACCCTGTACGCCGACGTGCCGCAGTTCTCCAGCACGAGCAGGTTCGAGGGCGACTGGACGCTCACCCGTACCGCCATGTCGCCCGACGGCACCTCGCCGCTGTCCGGCAGCCGCGCGGCCAAGACCTGGACCGACACCTCGGGCCGGATCTCGCTGGTGCAGCACTACACGGCAACCGACCTCACGACTTGGAAGGACACGCGCTACAGCTTCGACCGGCGCGGCAAGCTGGAGAAGGTCACCGACCCGGTCGGGAACAAGTGGGCCTACACCTACGACGCCCGCGGCCGGAAGACCTCGACCGAGGACCCCGACACCGGAACGTCGACCTACACGTACAACAACCTCGACCAGCAGGTCTCCGTCACCGATTCCGGCGGGCGCACCCAGTTCACGACGTACGACGCACTGGGCCGCACGACCGAGGTGCGCGACAACGCCGCGGACGGCCCCCTGGTCGCCTCTTGGACGTTCGACTCCCTGGCCGGCGCCAAGGGGCTGCCGGTGGCCTCCACCCACTACGAGGGTGCGGTGGAGTACAAGAACGAGGTCACCGGCTACGACGCCGAGTACCGACCCACCGGCACCAAGACCACGATTCCGGACGTACCCGCCACGAAGGGGCTGGCCGGCACCTACGCCTACAGCACGACCTACACCCCGCGGGGCAAGGTCCAGTCGACGACGGTGCCCGCGACGCCGGGTGGTCTCGCGGCGGAGAAGCTGATCACGCGCTACGACGCGGACGGCATGCCCAAGACCTTCTCGGGCCTGTCCTGGTACACGTCCGACATCGTCTACAGCCCGTACGGCGAGGTCCTGCGCACGGCATCCGGCAACGCGCCGAACCAGGTGTGGACCACCAGCCTGTACGACCGCAACTCGGGCCGGCTCCAGCAGGCCATCAGCGATCGCCAGACCGCCAACCCGAACCGGATCTCTGCCCTCTCCTACACCTACGACACGGTCGGCAACCCGACCTCCATCACGGACACCCAGACCGGCGGTCGGGTCGACCGCCAGTGCTTCACCTACGACGCGGTCGGTCAGCTGACCAAGGCCTGGACGGCCAAGAGCGCGAACTGCCCCGCCCCGAGCCTGACCGAGGTCACGCCCGGTCCGGACGGTGACGGCTACTGGCAGGACTACCAGTTCGACCTGATTGGCAACCGCACCAAGCTCGTCGAGCACGACCTCACCAACGCGGCCCTGGACGACGAGACCAAGTACACCTACGGCGTCACCGTCGCCGGTAACGGCGCACTGCCGCCCACGACCACCCAGCCGCACGCCCTCTCGAAGGCCGAGAGGACCCTCAGGACGGCGAACTCCACGGTCAATTCGCTGTCGACCTACGAGTACGACGCCTCCGGCAACACCAAGACCCGGAAGATCGGCGGCGACACCCAGAACCTCACCTGGGACCGGCGCAACAAGCTCAACACGGCGAGCAGCCCGGGCATCGGATCGGCTTCGGTCGTCGGCATGGCCGGCAAGTGCCTCGACGTCCAGTCGGGCTCCCTCACCGACGGCACGCCCGTCCAGATCTACCCCTGCAACGAGACCAGGGCCCAGCAGTGGAAGCTGAGCGGCAACACCGTCCAGGCCCTGGGCAAGTGCCTGACGGCCGACGGTCTGTACGCCCGTCTCGCGACGTGTGACGGAAGCACCAAGCAGGCGTTCACCTACCGTCCCGCCGACAAGACGCTCTACAACGCCGCGGCGAACGCGTGCGTCACCGTTCCCAACGACAACCCCGCCGACGGCAACGACCTCCACATCTACGCCTGCGCCGCGGGCGGTGTCCCGGCCCAGCAGTGGAACTTCGACAACACCACCACCTACATCTACGACACCGACGGCAACCGCCTGATCGAGGAGACCGGAACCTCCCGGACCCTCTACCTCGGCGAAGCCGAGATCACCGTCGACAAGACCGGCCGGGCCGTCGACGCGGTCCGCTACTACACCGGGCCCGGAGTCACCACCGTCCGCACCACGTACGGCCAGCCCAAGGGACACAAGCTCAACGTCCTGCTGGCCGACCACCACAACACGGGCACGGCCTCGGTCGACCAGTCCGCCGGACAGAAGGTCACCCGGCGCAAGACCGACCCGTACGGCAACACCCGGGGCGGGGTGGTGAACGACTGGCCCGGCAGCCGGGGCTTCCTCGGCACCGGCGTCGACGACTCCTCGACCGGCCTGACCCACATCGGGGCCCGCGAGTACGACCAGGCCACGGGCCGGTTCATGTCGGTGGACCCGCTCATCGACATCACCGACCCGCTCCAGATGAACGGCTACACGTACTCCAACGGCAATCCCGTCTCCAATTGGGACCCGTCGGGCATGGCGCTGGAAGAGTGCGCCAGCGGCATGTACGTGTGCGGCAACCGCGGCACGACGATCATCACCGAGGGCAAGCGTTACAAGCAGATCGTCACGCAGAACAAGGCCACGGAGCGACAGCAGGCCATCAACCGCCAGTACGTCCAGCACTACGGCGCGGGCGTGGTCGCCAAGGCCCAGCAGTCGTACGACCGCGCGGTGGAGAAGTTCACCTCGGGCCAGAAGATCGTCCGCAACACCAGCAACACGTCCAAGGACGAGTTGCGCAGGATGATGGTCAAGTACGACCCGACCAGCGGAAATGTTTCCAAGCAGGTCGCATACAAGATGTGGCTGTACGGGGCGTCCGTAGAGGAGGTCGAGTACTTCAGCGGTCACTACTGTGACTTCCTGTCGTGCAACTCGCCGATCGAGGCACTCCTCAGCGGCAAGAACATCGACACTCCCCTGTACGAGCCGACCTCTGGCGAACGCATGGGAGAGGCATTCGGCGCGGGTCTCGGCTCAAGGGTCGGGGCGCGTGGAATGTCGGGGAAGACCCGGCCGAAATTCTGCGGGGCGAACAGCTTCGTCGCCGGAACCCACGTCCTCATGGCCGACGGCTCCACCAAGCCGATCGAGGAACTCGAACCGGCGGACCAGGTCCTCGCGACGGATCCCGAGTCGGACCAGACGGCAGCGAAGCCGGTCACGGCCACGATCATCACGGAGGACGACAAGACCTACGTCGACATCTCCATCTCCACCGCCGACGGCGTACGGACCATCACGACCACCGGTCACCACCGGTTCTGGTCGGAATCCGACCAGGCGTGGCGGGACGCGCAGGACCTGAAGCCGGGTACGACGCTGCGCACGGACGAGGACGCGACGGCCGAGGTCGCCGCCACCCGCGTCTACCGGGCGGTCAACAGGACCTACAACCTGACCGTCGCGGATCTCCACACCTACTATGTGCTCGTCGGCAGAACGCCGGTGCTGGTGCACAACGACAACCTTGTTCCCGGGTGGGCTGCGGACGAGGTTGCCAGGATTCAGGCCGGGCAGGGGACCCCCCGCACGGAAAGCCTCTCGGATCCGACCCAAAAGATTTACCAAGGGCGCGAATCGGCGAGGCACGCGGCCAAGTGGGGTCCTCACGCGCAGTCGGGTTTCCAGGGCTCGCCCGAATGGGAGGTTCCCGGGAAGGGTGATACGTACAGGATCGTCGGTCCGAACCGCTTCGGGGAGTATGGCTACACGGACCCGAAGGTCAAGTACGCGAAGATCGGCGTTGTTCCTACCTGCTGATTCGACGTGTTCCCGGTGGAAGGTGGGCAACGTTGTTGGTGAAATATTCCGTCCGGTTCGAGGAAAGTGGCGCATTCGTATCCGCTTGCGATCTGGAAGGGTTCTTTGTCGGGCGCTACAGCTACGACGACTTCGGCGCGTTCCTTGAAGCCGAGAACGCTCGAGTCACCTTCAGGCTTGTGCGGCCGACCCTGGACGCGCCGATCGAGACGCTGAAGGGTGACATCGAGGTCCTCGTCCTCGACACCGAAGGTCGGCCCATGGGGCGCTACCCGCTGTGGGGCGCCAGGCTGGTTGTCGGAGATGCGACGGAAGATCTGGTCGTCACGGCGCAGACGGGGTTGCCTCCGCATGCCGAGGCTCGCAGCTTGTGGGACAGGTTCCGCGTTTCCCCACCGCGGCGTGGTGAATGGTGCACGCTTCAGGTCGGATCTCGTGAAGCGTGGCTGGAGGTAGCCGGACTCAGGTACGCCGAATCTGCCTCTAAGGGGGAGCGTTCCGTTCCTCCTCCTCGAGAGATCGTCATGGCAGGTGATGAAATCAAGGACGTCGCCAGTTTCTTCTGCGCGATTGGCGAGGCTTTCCGTGGGCCAGGAGGGTACATCGGGCAGAGTTTCACCGAACTGGAAGAGTCTCTCGAGGATCATCTGCAAGGAGCCTGCGTTCGGCTGATGTGGCGGAGCATTTCCGTCGCGCGCTCTTCCTTGTCTGCGGTAATGGATATCGCCGACGGGCCGACTTCCAAGTTCGATATGCTTCTCAGGATTCTGTCGCGGAATAATGTTGACGTCATTCCTGGATAGTGCACGTGCCTCCTGGGGGCATTCGGCGGAGGGCTGGTCGGTAGGCCCCCATCCGTCACTCGGGTGGCTTATCGCGGCTTGAGAGATACCAAGGAGCCCCACCGGATTTCTTCTCGGTGGGGCTCCTCGCGTGCCTTGACGGCAGTAGTCGAGCCGGAACTGAGAACGGCCCGTGTCCCCCGGAAGGGGGGCACGGGCCGTTTCCATGTCGCCGGTGGTGCGGAGGAGATCAGTCCTTGATCTCGCAGATGGCCGCGCCGGAGGTGAGCGAGGCGCCCACCTCTGCCGCGAGGCCCACGATCGTGCCCGAACGGTGGGCGTTCAGCGGCTGTTCCATCTTCATGGCTTCCAGGACGACGATCAGGTCGCCCTCGTTGACCTGCTGGCCCTCCTCGACCGCGACCTTCACGATCGTGCCCTGCATGGGCGAGGCGAGGGTGTCGCCGGAGGCGGCCGGGCCGGACTTCTTGGCCGCGCGACGCTTGGGCTTCGCGCCGCCCGCGGCCGCCGTACGGGCCAGGGTCATGCCCAGCGACGACGGGAGGGAGACCTCCAGGCGCTTGCCGCCGACCTCGACGACCACCGTCTCGCGGCCGGGCTCGTCCTCGGAGTCGTCCGCGGCGGGGACCACGAACGCCGGGATCTCGTTGACGAACTCGGTCTCGATCCAGCGGGTGTGGATCGTGAACGGGTCCGCGGTGAAGGCGGGGTCCACGACGACCGCGCGGTGGAACGGGATGGCCGTGGCCATGCCCTCCACCTCGAACTCGGCCAGCGCGCGCGCCGCCCGCTGCAGGGCCTGCTCGCGCGTGGCGCCCGTAACGATGAGCTTGGCGAGCAGGGAGTCCCAGGCCGGGCCGATGACCGAGCCTGACTCGACGCCCGCGTCCAGGCGGACGCCCGGACCGGACGGCGCGGAGAACTTGGTGACGGTGCCCGGCGCCGGCAGGAAGCCGCGGCCCGGGTCCTCGCCGTTGATGCGGAACTCGAAGGAGTGGCCGCGCAGGACCGGGTCCCCGTAGCCGAGCTCCTCGCCGTCGGCGATGCGGAACATCTCGCGGACCAGGTCGATGCCGGTGACCTCTTCGGTGACCGGGTGCTCGACCTGCAGGCGGGTGTTGACCTCCAGGAAGGAGATCAGGCCGTCGGCGGAGACGAGGAACTCGACCGTGCCGGCGCCGACGTAGCCGGCTTCCTTCAGGATCGCCTTCGACGCGGCGTACAGCTCGGCGTTCTGGGCCTCGGTCAGGAACGGCGCCGGGGCCTCCTCCACCAGCTTCTGGTGGCGGCGCTGCAGCGAGCAGTCACGGGTGGAGACGACGACCACGTTGCCGTGGGAGTCGGCCAGGCACTGGGTCTCCACGTGCCGCGGCTTGTCGAGGTACTGCTCGACGAAGCACTCGCCGCGACCGAAGGCGGCGACGGCCTCGCGGACGGCGGAGTCGTAGAGCTCCGGGACCTCTTCGAGGTTCCGGGCGACCTTCAGGCCGCGACCGCCGCCACCGAAGGCGGCCTTGATCGCGATCGGCAGGCCGTGCTCCTTGGCGAAGGCGACGACCTCGTCCGAACCGGAGACCGGGTCGGGCGTGCCGGCCACCAGCGGCGCGCCGGCGCGCAGCGCGATGTGGCGGGCGGCGACCTTGTCACCCAGGTCGCGGATCGCCTGCGGCGGCGGGCCGATCCAGATCAGACCCGCGTCGATGACGGCCTGCGCGAATTCGGCGTTCTCGGAAAGGAAGCCGTATCCGGGATGGATGGCGTCCGCACCGGAGTCGGCTGCGGCCTGCAGGATCTTGGAGATGTCCAAGTAGCTGGCGGCCGGGGTGTCACCGCCCAACGCGAAAGCTTCGTCGGCCGCGCGGACGTGCAGAGCGTCCCGGTCCGGATCGGCGTAGACGGCTACGCTCGCGATCCCGGCATCCCGGCAGGCCCGAGCAACGCGGACTGCGATTTCGCCACGGTTGGCGATGAGCACCTTGCGCACGATGGCTCCCTCCTTGAAACAAGCTGAGTTTAGGGACAGCCCACACGGCCTTTCGACCCTTCCCCGGTGGTGACCTTGCCCACACGGACTGTGATCCGAGTCGACCCCGGGTCGATAAAACCCTTGTGGCGCCCCATGTCAGGGGGATCCCCGACTGCACAGTAACCCTGCCGTGTGTCCGGGGTCTCTGTTCTGCGGGTCAGCGGGCCGGGGTGATTCTTTGTCGAATCCCTACGAACGGCCCATGCATTCCTTGCACGGACGCGGTGTCGGCGCCGGGTCGCCGCCCGTGGGGCGGACCGACCGTAACGATGAGGCCCCGGCCCCTTGTCCGAAGGTTTACCCGTTAGTAGCCTCCAGGCGTCGAACGGGTTGTGCATGCGGGGTGGGGGCGTCGTGGCTGGTGTGGGTGGCGTGGGTGGCGCGGTGCTGCGGAGATCCGTGGCCGGGGCGACCGCGGTCGTACTCGTCGTGGAGGCGGCGGCGCTCGGCTTCGTCCACCTCGTCCTGGGCCGGACCACCGAGAACCAGTCGATGTCCATCGCCGGCGCCGATCCGGACGTCATGTCCAAGGCGACCTACGCGCTGGGCGCCGGCATGGCCCTGTTCCTGCTGGCCTGCGCGGTGTTCCTCGTCGTCGCCGCGGCCCGCGACCGCGCCCCGGGCACCTTCGCGCGCCTGCTCCTCGTCAGCGCCGCCGTCACCCACGGCCTGCTCGGCGCCCTCGTCGTCGGCCTGGTGGGCTGGGGCGCCTTCGCGGTGATGATGCTGATCCTCTGCCTGCTGGTGCTGAGCCTGACCCTCTACGCGGCCAAGGGCGCGGGCAGGGCGGTGGACGGCGCCGGCGGCCCCGCGCAGGGCTCCAGCGGCCCCCTGGGCGGCTTCGGCGGCCCCGGCACCCCCGGCGGCGGTCCCGAGGTCCGGGACGCTCCGCCGGGCCACCCGCTCGGGGACTTCGGGGACTTCGGCAAGCTCGGGGACGTCAAGCCCACAAGTCCGTGATGGACACGTCCAGTTCGGCCAGCAGTGAGCGCAGCAGCGGCATGGAGATTCCGATCACATTGCCGTGATCCCCGTCGATCCCCTCGATGAAGGGGGCCGACAGGCCGTCCAGCGTGAACGCCCCCGCCACGTGCAGCGGTTCCCCGCTCGCCACGTACGCCGCCACCTCCGCGTCCGTCGGCTCGCCGAAGCGGACCGTCGTCGACGCCGTGGCGGAAACCCGGCGGCCGCTCGCCGTGTCGATCACGCAGTGCCCGGTGCGCAGCACCCCGGCGCGCCCGCGCATCGACTTCCAGCGGGCCGTGGCCTCCGCGGCGTCCGCCGGCTTGCCCAGCGCCTCCCCGTCCAGCTCCAGCACGGAGTCGCAGCCGATCACCAGGGCGCCGGCGGCCTCGTCCAGGGCCGCCACGACGGCCGCCTTCGCCTCGGCCAGCGCGAGCGCCAGCTCGGCGGGGGAGTCCGCGGTGAGGGCGTCCTCGTCGAAGCCGCTCACGATCACGTGCGGGGCGAGCCCGGCCTGCCGCAGCAGGTTCAGCCGGGCGGGCGAAGCGGAGGCGAGGACGAGGGCGTGGCGGGGGGCAGCAGTCATGCCTGCCATCGTAGGGGCGCCCGGCGCCGGCCCCGGCGGGCTCGGGCGGCCTGCGGGGGGCATGCGAGCGGCTCGTGGCGGGCTTGCGGGCGGCTCGTGGGCGGCTCGCGGCGCTAGAAACCGCCCACGCCCAGCACGTATACCACGACGACCATCGCGATGACGACGATCACCGTCATCCGCCGGATCATCGCCGCGGCGTCGCGCATGTCCTTCGGCGGCTCGTTCTTCGGGTCTGACCAGAGCATGCTCCGATCCTGGCCCCGAGGACTCCTGTGGCGCCTGAGTACGGGTACTCAGGCGCCACGGGCAGTTCACGCCATCTTCGATGCGCGGCCACCTCTGCCCCTGCGCGGGCCAGTACCCCTACGCGGGCCAGTACGTACGCCCCCACGCGGCCGGCCCCGGGCGCGGCAGGGTCCGCCGGGCCACCCGGCCCGGCGCCGACCACGCGTCGGCCACCCGCTCCGCGCCCGACGGCTCCGACGCGAGGGCCGCCGCGCGCGCTCGGACCACCGCCAGTGCGGCGGCCAGCTCCTCGGGGGTCGGGTTCCCCTTGACGACCTTGATCACCACTGTGAGCTCCTCGTGCCTGCTAGAGCGGGATGTTGCCGTGCTTCTTCGGGGGCAGGGACTCCCGCTTGGTGCGCAGCTGCCGCAGCCCCTTCACCACGTGCGCCCGGGTCTCGGACGGCATGACCACCGCGTCGACGTAGCCGCGCTCGGCGGCCGTGTACGGGTTCAGCAGCGCGTCCTCGTACTCGGTGATGAGCCGCGCCCGGGTCTCCTCGGCGGTGCCGGCCTCCTCCGCTTCGGCGATCGCGCGGCGGTGCAGGATGTTGACCGCTCCCTGCGCGCCCATGACGGCGATCTGCGCCGTCGGCCAGGCGAGGTTGAGGTCGGCACCCAGGTGCTTGGAGCCCATCACGTCGTAGGCGCCGCCGAAGGCCTTGCGGGTGATGACGGTGATCAGGGGGACGGTCGCCTCGGCGTACGCGTAGATCAGCTTGGCGCCGCGCCGGATGATTCCGTTGTACTCCTGGTCGGTGCCCGGCAGGAAGCCCGGTACGTCGACGAAGGTCAGCACCGGGATGTTGAAGGCGTCGCACGTCCGGACGAACCGGGCCGCCTTCTCGGAGGCGTCGATGTCCAGGCAGCCGGCGAACTGCATCGGCTGGTTGGCGACGACCCCGACCGGGTGGCCCTCGACGCGGCCGAAGCCGGTGAGGATGTTCGGCGCGAACAGCGACTGGGTCTCCAGGAACTCCGCGTCGTCGAGCACGTGCTCGATCACCCTGTGCATGTCGTACGGCTGGTTCGCGCTGTCCGGGATCAGCACGTCGAGCTCGCGGTCGCTCTCGGAGACCTCGGTGTCGGCTTCCTCGGGGAAGGCCGGGGGCTCGGAGAGGTTGTTCGACGGGAGGTAGGAGAGCAGCGACTTCACGTACTCGATGGCGTCCTTCTCGTCACCCGCCATGTGGTGCGCGACGCCGGACGTGCTGTTGTGCGTGCGCGCCCCGCCCAGCTCCTCGAAGCCGACGTCCTCGCCGGTGACGGTCTTGATGACGTCCGGACCGGTGATGAACATGTGCGAGGTCTGGTCGACCATGACCGTGAAGTCGGTGATGGCCGGGGAGTACACGGCCCCGCCGGCGCAGGGGCCGACGACCAGGCTGATCTGCGGGATCACCCCGGAGGCGTGGACGTTGCGGCGGAAGATCTCGCCGTACATGCCGAGCGCGCTGACGCCCTCCTGGATGCGGGCGCCGCCGGAGTCGTTGATGCCGATCAGCGGGCAGCCGGTCTTCAGCGCGAAGTCCATCACCTTCATGATCTTCTGGCCGTAGACCTCACCGAGGGCCCCGCCGAAGACGGTGAAGTCCTGGGAGAACAGGGCGACGGGCCGCCCGTCGACGGTCCCGTAGCCGGTCACGACTCCGTCGCCGTACGGGCGGGTCTTCTCCAGCCCGAAGTTCGTCGACCGGTGCCGGGCGAACTCGTCCAACTCGACGAAGGACCCCTCGTCCAGCAGCAGGGCCACCCGCTCACGCGCCGTCAGCTTGCCCTTGGCGTGCTGCTTCTCCACCGCCCGCCCGGACCCGGCGTGCGTGGCTTCCTCGACGCGGCGCTGCAGATCCGCGATCTTCCCCGCGGTGGTGTGCATGTCGATCGGCTCTGACGGTTGTGACATCGGGGTCGCGGCTCCCTGCGTGGTGTCAACTGCCTGGTGACGTACTTGGTTCTTACTGGCTACTGGTGCGTAGCGTATCGGCGGGCATGGCGCTCGGCGGTGCGGCGTTTGACACACCTCATCTGGGTTGCTTGGCCTCGCCGTCCCCCCTAGGGGACTCCGTCCCGACCTCGCGGGCGGGTTCCTGCCTTCACTGCGGACCGCCTGCCGGGAGGGCCGACATCCTCCGCAGCTCGCGCCGGGCCGCGTCCGAAAGGGCGCGGGCGAGCTTGTTGTTCTTGAGCATGGTGCGGACAGCGAGATCCTCGCTCACGAGCTCCCGCAGAGCAGCGAGACGAACCAACGGCCGGTCGAGTCCCGGGACACGGTCACTGTGGTCGGCTCCGCGCCTTCCGGAAGGCGCGGAGCCGACCAGACGATGGGCAGGGCGGCCGAGGTCTGGGCGTAGTTCACGCGTTCCCCGCGTGGCCAGGCGTCTTAACGGGCGGTCAGTCAGTCGCTTGCGAGTCATCAGGGTAGAAACGAAACCTGAACGCCCTCTTTACCGGAGGATCCCCCACAGCCCGGACGCTAAGGTCGATCACGATCCGTATGCAATCCCGGGTCAGAGGGTCACATACAGCGACGTAGCGACATAAGGATCCGATCATGTCATCAGATGCTTCAGCAGGAGCTTCCGCAGGCCGTTGGTCGAGTCTGGACCGGCCGCCCTTGAACGCCGCCGCGCTGCAGCGGGCCCTCGTGACCGGCGAGGGGCTGTGGACCTCGCTGGAGGTGGTGGGCTCCACCGGGTCCACCAACAGCGATCTCGCCGCACGGGCCGCGAAGCTGCCCGAGGGGGCCGTGCTCGTCGCCGAGGAGCAGACCGCGGGACGGGGCAGGCTCGACCGGAGCTGGGTCGCGCCCGCGCGGTCAGGACTGTTCTTCTCCGTACTCCTGAAGCCCGGGCCCTCGGTGCCGCAGGAGCGGTGGGGCTGGCTGACGCTGCTGGCCGGGGTGGCCGCCGCTACCGGGCTCTCGCGCGCCGCCGGCGTGGACACCGCGCTCAAGTGGCCCAACGACCTGCTGGTCACCGTGGACGGGGAGGAGCGCAAGACCGGCGGGATCCTCTCCGAGCGCGTCGGCGACGGGGTCGTCATCGGGATCGGGCTCAACGTGACGCTGACCGACGCCGAGCTGCCGGTGGACACCGCCGGGTCGCTGTACCTGGCCAAGGCGACCGTCACCGACCGGGACCCGCTGCTCAGGGCCGTACTGAGGTCCCTGGAGCAGTGGTACGGGAACTGGCGCGCGGCCGGTGGCGATCCGGCGGCGAGCGGTCTGCAGGAGACGTACGCGGCGGGCTGCGCGACCCTCGGCAAGCACGTGCGGGCCGAGCTGCCGGGCGGGCGGACCCTCACCGGGACGGCCGAAGCGGTGGACACCGACGGACGGCTCGTCGTACGGACGGCGGAGGACAAGCACGAGGCCGTGGGGGCAGGGGACGTCGTCCATCTGCGGTCCGTGCGGTAGCCCGCCGGGGCACCGCCCCGGGTGACGGAGTAGGGGAGTGAGCTACGGCACACCTGCCGTATGGTTTAGGCGATCCCGGTCCTCGCGGTGATCACCCGGTTCGGCAGTGCGCACGGAATGGACAGGAGGCGGCCCTTGACCGTCGACGACCCTCAGTCCAGCGCGCCCGCCCCCGGAGCGGCGACGGGCGGTGCGGGCGGCTCCGGCGGCTCGGCCGGTTCGGGAGTCCACGCCACTCCGATCGGGCGCGAGCAGCACACTCCCCACCACGAGGTCGACCACACGGCCCAGCCGACGGCCGACCCGCTCGCCATCCGCCTGGAGCAGCTGATCCTGGGCGCCGAGCGCCGGTACACGCCCTTCCAGGCGGCCCGCAGCGCCGGAGTCTCGATGGAGCTCGCCTCCCGCTTCTGGCGGGCGATGGGCTTCGCGGACATCGGCCAGGCCAGGGCCCTGACGGAGGCCGACGTACTGGCCCTGCGCCGGCTCGCCGGCCTCGTCGAGGCCGGGCTGCTCAGCGAGCCGATGGCGGTCCAGGTGGCGCGGTCCACCGGGCAGACCACGGCCCGGCTCGCGGAGTGGCAGATCGACTCCTTCCTGGAGGGGCTGACGGAACCGCCGGAGCCGGGGATGACCCGTACGGAGGTCACGTACCCGCTGGTCGAGCTGTTGCTGCCGGAGCTGGAGGAGTTCCTCGTCTACGTGTGGCGGCGCCAGCTCGCGGCCGCCACGGGGCGGGTCGTGCAGGTGGCGGACGACGAGGAGATGGTCGACCGGCGCCTCGCGGTGGGCTTCGCCGACCTGGTGGGCTTCACGCGCCTGACGCGGCGGCTGGAGGAGGAGGAGCTCGGCGAGCTGGTCGAGTCCTTCGAGACGACCTCGGCGGACCTGGTGGCGGCGCACGGCGGCCGGCTGATCAAGACGCTGGGCGACGAGGTGCTGTACTGCGCCGACGACGCGGCGACGGCGGCGGAGATCGCGCTGCGGCTGATCGAGACGATGGAAGCCGATCCGCAGATGCCGGAGCTCCGCGTGGGCATCGCCTTCGGGACGGTGACCACCCGGATGGGCGACGTCTTCGGGACCACGGTGAACCTGGCCTCGAGGCTGACGTCGATAGCGCCGAAGGACGCGGTGCTGGTGGACGGCGCGATGGCCGAGGAACTGGGCCGTACGGGTGCGGCGCCGGTCTCGGAGAAGGAAGCCGAGAACGAGGAGGGCGGCGGCGCCTACCGCTTCGCGCTCCAGCCCATGTTCCAGCGCCCGGTGCGCGGCCTCGGCGTCGTGGAGCCCTGGTCGTTGACGCGGCGGAGCCCTAAGATCCCCGGATAACGTTCGTTAACCGGGAGGGTCCCCTGTGTCCGAATCTTCGGCATCTTCGGCGTTCGTCGCCATACACCGGCATGAGGGCGGGGTCGCCGAGCTGGTTCTGGACCGGCCCAAGGCGATGAACGCGGTGTCGACCGAGATGGCGCGGGGAATCGGCGCCGCGTGCGCGGAGCTGGGTGCGGATTCCTCGGTACGGGTGGTCGTGCTCTCCTCCACCGCCGAGAGGGCGTTCTGCGTGGGCGCGGACCTCAAGGAGCGGAACTCCTTCTCGGACGCCGAACTGCTGCGACAGCGGCCGACCACGCGGGGTGCGTACGGGGGAGTGCTGGAGCTCCCCATGCCGGTGATCGCGGCGGTGCACGGGTTCGCGCTGGGCGGCGGCTTCGAGCTGGCCCTGGCGTGCGATGTCATCGTGGCCGACGAGACGGCCGTCGTCGGGCTGCCCGAGGTGTCGGTGGGGGTGATCCCGGGCGGCGGCGGCACGCAGCTGCTGCCGAGGCGCGTGGGGGCGGCGCGGGCCGCGGAGCTGATCTTCACAGCCCGGCGGGTCGAGGCCGCGGAGGCGCTGGCCCTGGGGCTGGTGGACTCGGTGGTGCCGGCGGGGTCGGACCGCGAGGCCGCCCTGGCGATGGCGGCGGCGATGGCGGCGAACTCCCCGGTCGGGCTGCGGGCGGCCAAGCGGGCGCTGCGGCTCGGGCACGGCATGGACCTGACGGCCGGGCTGGAGATCGAGGACGCGGCGTGGCGGACGGTGGCCTTCTCGGGGGACCGGGCCGAGGGCGTGGCGGCGTTCAACGAGAAGCGGAAGCCGGAGTGGCCCGGGGTGTGACCGGGCGCGAAGGAGCCGATGTGTCGATGGGTCGATCCCCGATCCCCGGTTCCCGATCCGCCGATCTGGCCTGATGTGACCCGATGTGACCGGCTGTGATCTTGGTGCCACCGAAAGTCGCGCCAATTATCACCAAATCGGACAAAACTCCCTAACCTGATGTGATGGGTGTTGATGGGCGGCTCCGAGCCGTTGTGGGCCTCGCGCAGGCCATGGCGGCCGCGTGCGTGCCGCGGGACAGTGTGCGGGCCGCCGCGCGCGGGGCGAGGCTGGCGATGGACGGGTCGTTCGCCGCGATCTCCGCGTGGGAGCGGGAGCGGGGGCGCCTGCGGGTGCTCGTGAACGAGGGGGAGCGCAGGGCCGGGGAGGAGGAGTTCCCCGAGGACGAGTCGTACCCGGTGCACGACTTCCCCGAGATCACGGAGTTCCTGCACGAGCGGTGGGTCGGCGGGAGCGGCCCCCACGCCTGGGTGGACAGCGCGGTCGGGGACCGGCCGGGACGCAGGGGCGAGGCGCTGCGGCGGCGCGGGCGCGGTACGTGCGTGGTGGCTCCGATCGTGCTGAGCGGACGGGCCTGGGGCGAGCTGTACGTCGCCCGGGACGAGGGCATGGCGGACTTCGACGAGGACGACGCGGAGTTCGGAGAGGTCCTCGCGGCGGTGATCGCGGCCGGGCTGGCGCAGAGCGACCGGCTGGAGGAGGCCCGGCGGCTCGCCTTCACCGACCCGCTGACCGGGCTGGCCAACCGGCGGGCCGTGGACATGCGGCTCGACGAGGCGCTGGAGGAGCACCGGCGGGGCGGGGCCGACGTGGTGGTGAGTCTGGTCGTCTGTGACCTGAACGGCCTGAAGAAGGTCAACGACACCCTGGGCCACGCGATGGGCGACCGGCTGCTGGAACGGTTCGGCTCCGTGCTCAGCCTGTGCGGGGCGATGCTGCCGGGTGCGCTGGTCGCACGGCTGGGCGGGGACGAGTTCTGCCTGGTCAGCGTGGGGCCTTCGGCGGACGAGGTGGTACGGGTCACCGAGGAGGTCTGCCTGCGGGCCGCCGAGCTGGAGCTCGGGGAGGGGGTCGCCTGCGGGGTCGCGTCCACGGGGGATCCGATCGGGCCGGTGAAATCCTCGCGGCGGCTGTTCCGGCTGGCGGATGCGGCCCAGTACAAGGCGAAGGCGGCGCGGTCGGCGAAGCCGGTGGTCGCGGGGCGGGACACGGCGGTGGTCCGGCTCGCCGACGCGGAGCCCGGGGGGCCGGGGGAGCGGCGGCGGTTCCGGGGGCGTGCGTAGCCCCTGGCCGGGGTGGAGGCTCGCCGCGGTGGGGGGTGCGCCGCTGCGCGGGGCGGAGTCCCCTACCCACCCTTCGCCCGTTCCCCGGGCCCTGCCCGGACCCCCCTGGGGCTCCGCCCCAGACCCCGCGCCTCCAGTCCAGCCTCGCCGGCGTTTGAGGCGCGGGGGTCCGGGGGCCGGCCCCCGGGAACGGCGCGGCAACGGGTCCGGGGCGCAGCCCCGGGGAACGGGCGAAGGGCGGGTAGGGGACCCAGCCCCGCAGGGCCGAACCGGCCGCACCCGCCCACCGGCCTCACGCCGGGACGGCAGTGGCGAGCACCCCGACCGGCCACCGCCGGACGGAGTCCGGCGCAGCGACGCGAAGCCCAGGAGGCCCGCCAGGGCCGAGTGGCGCGAGCGGCGCGTCGAAAAGGTGCCCGGCGCCGCGCGGCGAAGCCGGTAAGGCTCCCAAGGGGCCGCACCGCGCGAGCGGCGCCTGGGGAGGGGTGACATGAAGAGATTCAGTCCGTAGGGTGCTGAATATGGATATGCACACTGTCGTGGTGGGAACGTCCGGGACCACCGCCGAAGACGTGATCGCCGTCGCCCGCGGCAACGCCCGCGTCGAGCTTTCCGGCGAGGCCGTCGCCGCGCTCGGACGGGCCCGCGAGATCGTGGAAGCGCTCGCCGCGAAGCCCGAGCCCGTCTACGGGGTGTCCACCGGGTTCGGGGCGCTCGCCTCCCGGCACATCAGCCCCGAGCTGCGCGCGCAGCTCCAGCGCAACATCGTCCGCTCGCACGCCGCCGGCATGGGCCCGCGCGTCGAGCGGGAGGTCGTGCGCGCGCTGATGTTCCTGCGGCTGAAGACCGTCGCCTCCGGGCACACCGGCGTCCGGCCGTCCGTCGCGCAGACGATGGCCGACGTGCTCAACGCCGGGATCACCCCGGTCGTGCACGAGTACGGCTCGCTGGGCTGCTCGGGAGACCTCGCCCCGCTCTCGCACTGCGCGCTCGCGCTGATGGGCGAGGGCGACGCGGAGGGTCCCGACGGGACCGTGCGGCCCGCCGGGGAGCTGCTCGCCGAGGCCGGGATCGCCCCCGTCGAGCTCCGCGAGAAGGAGGGCCTCGCCCTCCTCAACGGCACCGACGGCATGCTCGGCATGCTGGTCATGGCCCTCGCCGACCTCGGCAAGCTGTACACCTCCGCCGACATCACCGCCGCGCTGACGCTGGAGGCGCTGCTCGGCACCGAGAAGGTGCTCCAGCCCGAGCTGCACGCCATCCGCCCGCACCCCGGCCAGGGCGCCTCCGCCGCGAACATGGCCGCCGTCCTGAAGGGCTCCGGGCTCACCGGGCACTTCCAGGAGGAGTCCGCCCCGCGCGTCCAGGACGCCTACTCCGTGCGCTGCGCCCCGCAGGTCGCCGGCGCGGGCCGCGACACCATGGCGCACGCCGCCCTCGTCGCCTCCCGCGAGCTGGCCTCCGCCGTCGACAACCCGGTGGTCCTGCCCGACGGGCGCGTGGAGTCCAACGGGAACTTCCACGGCGCCCCGGTCGCGTACGTCCTGGACTTCCTGGCCATCGCCGCCGCGGACCTCGGGTCGATCGCCGAGCGGCGCACCGACCGGCTGCTCGACAAGAACCGCTCGCACGGCCTGCCGCCGTTCCTCGCGGACGACGCCGGCGTGGACTCCGGGCTCATGATCGCCCAGTACACGCAGGCCGCACTCGTGAGTGAGATGAAGCGGCTCGCGGTTCCGGCCTCCGCCGACTCGATCCCCTCCTCCGCGATGCAGGAGGACCACGTCTCGATGGGCTGGTCGGCCGCGCGCAAGCTCCGTACCGCCGTCGACAACCTCACCCGGATCGTCGCGATCGAGCTGTACGCGGCCACCCGCGCCATCGAGCTGCGCCACGGACTCACCCCGGCGCCGGCCAGCCGGGCCGCCATCGCGGCGGTGCGTGCGGCGGGTGTGGAGGGTCCCGGGCCGGATCGTTTCCTCGCGCCCGACCTGGCCGCCGCGGACGCCTTCGTCCGTTCGGGTGCACTCGTGGACGCCGTCGAGGCCGTCACCGGCCCCCTCGCCTGAGGCGAACGGGCCGAGTAAAGAGAGGGTGCGGCTCGGGGACGTCCCCCGAGCCGCACCCTTCCGCGTGTCCGGCCGCCGTTACACCGTGCGCGAGCGGCGCACGGAGAAGGCCACGAAGCCGGCCCCGGCGCTCAGGAAGAGCGTGCCGCCGAGCAGGTAGGGCGTGGTGTCGACGCCCCCCGTGTCGGCGAGTTCGAGGGTGGGACCGGTCGCGGAGGCGGCCTGGACCTGGGTGTTCGCGGCGGCGGGCGCCCCGGAGGCGGCCTTCGCGTGCTCGGGCGCGGTGGCGTTGGCCGAGGGGACGAACCACAGGACGGCGAGGAGGGTGGTCGCTCCGAGAGCGGTGACTGTTGATCGGCGTGCGGACACGGTGCGATCCCCCTTGTGGCAGCAGCGAATTGGCCCCGTGCGGTGATGCTACGGAAAGGGGCGGGTCGTGGGAAAGTCGGGGCCGCCACGGGATTACTCTCCGTCGTATGAACCCTTCTGAGACCTCACGATACGTACGCCTTCGGGTGGATTTGGTTCTTGAAGTGCCGGACGTGGACGCGCTCACCGGAGCCGCCCTCGCGCACATCAAGGCCGACGAGTTCATGCCGGACGAGGAGCGCGGCCACGCCGAGGCGGCCGTCCGGGAGGACGAGTCGGAGGCCCTGGCCTACCTGGTGGACCCCACTGACCTGGTCGCGGAGATCCCCGGCGTGGAGCTCGCACAGGCCTCCTGGAGCAGCGAGCCCGTGGAATACGACCCCGAGTCCATGGAGTGGGACCTCGACGAGGAAGATGGGGAGCTCGACGAAGAGACTGACAACGCCTGACGGTGGGGTTGACCACATTCGAACGGAATGTGGCAGCACCTCGGGGTGTAATGCGTTGTCAGGATAGGCAGGGGGGTCATGCCCCCTGCCGGGGAATTCGGGGTTCCGGCAACGATGGAGTGGCGTGTGAGGACGGACAGCAAGCGGCGGAGAAGGTCCCTGGTGGCCATATCCGCCGTACTCGGCGGCGTACTGGTGCTCGCGGGATGCGGCGGCGACGACGGCGACGGCGGGAAGACGCCGCAGGCCAGCGGCGAGGCGTCGCCCAAGTCGCAGGCGGACGTGGACGCGGCTGCGGCCAAGGACGCCTCCAAGGCGAAGATAGCCATCACGCCCAAGGACGGCGCCGCCAACGTCGGCCTGAACGACGCGGCCAACGTGGCCGTCACCGAGGGCACGCTCACCCAGGTCGAGCTGAAGAGCTCCGAGGGCACGGCGGTGCCGGGCAAGATAGCCGCCGACGGCAAGAGCTGGAAGCCGGACGGCGCGCTGAAGCGCTCGACCAAGTACGCGCTGTCGGCGACCGCGAAGGACGAGGCGGGCCGCGAGGCGCACGAGAACGCCTCCTTCACCACCGTCTCCCCGCAGAACAGCTTCGTGGGCTCCTTCATCCCGGACGCGGGGCAGACCGTCGGCGTGGGCATGCCGGTCTCGATCACCTTCGACAAGTCGATCAAGGACAAGAAGGCCGTCCAGGCGGCCATCACCGTCACCTCCAGCAGCGGCCAGGAGGTCGTGGGCCACTGGTTCAGCACGCAGCGGCTGGACTTCCGCCCGGAGAAGTACTGGCAGGCGGGTTCCACCGTCACCCTGAAGCTGGCACTGGACGGCGTCCAGGGCGGCCCCGGGATCCAGGGCGTGCAGAGCAAGACCGTCACCTTCAAGATCGGCCGGAGCCAGGTCTCCACGGTCGACGCGAAGACGAAGAAGATGACGGTCACCCGTGACGGCGCGGTCCTCAAGACCATCCCGATCTCGGCGGGCGCCCCGGCCAACCCGACGTACAACGGCCAGATGGTGATCTCCGAGAAGTTCAAGGAGACCCGGATGAACGGCGCCACCGTCGGCTTCACGGACGACGACGGCAAGGGCGAGTACGACATCAAGGACGTGCCGCACGCGATGCGCCTGTCGACCTCGGGCACCTTCATCCACGGCAACTACTGGGGTGCGGACTCGGTCTTCGGCAGCGCCAACACCAGCCACGGCTGTGTCGGCCTGAACGACGCCAAGGGCGCGAACGACCCGAACCAGCCCGCGGCCTGGTTCTACGACAACTCCCTCATCGGAGACGTCGTCACGGTCGTCAACTCCCCGGACAAGACCATCAAGCCGGACAACGGCCTCAACGGCTGGAACATGAGCTGGGCGGAGTGGAAGGCGGGCGCGGCCGTCTGACGCACCGAGACGACAGCTGAACCCCGCGACGGACGGCGGGGAGCCCCGACCAGGGGGCTCCCCGCCGTCCGTCTGTGCGTGTTCCTGTGTGTGACCTGTGGCTTTGCGTTCTCATCCGGCTCTTATTGACGGCTTATCCGGCCGTCACGCGTGCTGCCTAGCTTCGGCCGCATGTTCTTCACCTACCTCCGGCGCGAGCTGCGCCGACGCCGGAAGGCGGCGCTCGTCGTCGCCTCCGGACTCGCTCTGGGCATCGCCCTCGTCATCGTCGTCACCTCCGTCTCGGCGGGCATGGCGCAGGCCCAGGGCAAGGTCCTCCAGTCGCTCTACGGCCTCGGCACGGACATGACCGTCACCAAGGCCCAGACCCCGCCCGCCGAGGGCGACACCGCGGCCCGGCCCCGGTTCAGGTTCGACGCGAAGGGCGAGGGCGACGCGAACGCCGAGGCCGAGCAGAGCAGCGACCTCGTGATGCCCCAGGGCTTCGAGACGCTCGACGCCGCGACCGTCGACAAGGTGTCGGGCCAGGCCGGCGTCGCACGGGCCGTCGGTGGCCTCAGCCTCCAGGTGATGAAGGTCAACGGGCAATTCAAGCGGGGCGAGTTCAAGCGCGCGGAGGGTGAAACGGGCGGCGGCGCGGCCGCCAAGCCGGGCGCCACCGGCGGCGCCACCGGCGGTACGGGCGGCACGGTCGAGGGCGGCGGCGCCGACTTCGACGTCAACTCCTTCTCCGTCTACGGCGCCGACGTCACCCGGCCCGAACTGGGACCGCTGACCACTTCCAAGATCACCTCGGGCCGCACCTTCGCGGCCGGCGAGACCGACGCGGCCGTCGCCGTCGTCGACAGCGCCTACGCCACGAAGAACAAGCTCGCCCTGGACTCCGAAGTCACCATCAAGAACGCCACGTTCAAGGTGATCGGGATCGCCACCGCCGACAGCGGCGACGCGGCCGCGAACGTCTACGTCCCCCTCAAGCAGGCCCAGACCCTCGCCGGAACCCCCGACAAGATCACCACGGTCTACGTCCAGGCCGAGGACTCCCAGGCGATCGGCTCCGTCAAGCAGGCCATCCAGAAGAACGTCCCGGACACCACCGTCACCACCTCGGCCGACCTCGCCGACACCGTCTCCGGTTCGCTCTCCACCGCCGCCTCCCTCGCCTCCACCGTCGGCACCTGGCTCTCGTACGCGGTCCTCCTCGCCGCCTTCCTCGTCGCCGGTCTGCTGACCTCCTCCGCCGTGTCCCGGCGCGTCCGCGAGTTCGGCACCCTCAAGGCGCTCGGCTGGAAGAGCGGCCGCGTCACCGGCCAAGTCGCCGGCGAGGCGCTGGTCAACGGCCTCATCGGCGGAGCGCTCGGCATCGGCCTCGGGCTCGCGGCCGCGTACGCCATCACCGCCATCAGCCCGCAGCTGACCGCGCAGCTCGCGGGCGGCGCCGGCCGGCTCCAGGGCCCGGGCGCCGGGGGCGGCGGGGGCGGGGGGACGATGCGCTCCGCCCAGCAGGGCGCCGGCAAGGCCCTCGACATCGCGCTCACCGCGCCCGTCTCGCTCTCCACCATCGGCCTGGCCGTCGCGCTCGCCGTCGCGGGCGGACTGATCGCAGGCGGCTTCGGCGGATGGCGCGCTTCCCGGCTGAGGCCGGCGGACGCACTGCGCCGCGTCGAATAGCCCGCGGCCGCAGGTTCGTACGGCTGTGTCCGTGTCCGTGTGCGGCCCCGCGTACGCCTGCCGGCCCGCGTGCCCGCCCGTCCCCCCGCCCCCCGCTCCGCAACCCGAGGGAACCCACCAGAGATGTACCAGCTCACCGGTGTCACCAAGCGCTACCGGCGCGGCAAGGAATCCATCGACGCGCTCGCCGGCGTCGACCTGACCATCGAGGACGGCGGCCGGCTCGTCATCCAGGGCCCCACCGGCGGCGGCAAGTCCACCCTGCTCCAGATGCTCGGAGCCCTGGACCGCCCGACGGCGGGACAGGTCGTCCTCGACGGACTCGACCTCGCCACCGTCTCCGAATCCCGCCTCACCCGGGTCCGCGCGGAGAGCATCGGCTTCGTGTTCCAGTCCTTCAACCTGATCCCGACGCTCACCGCTCAGGAGAACGTCGAGACGGCCCTCGTGCCGCTCGGACTCAAGGCCCGCGAGCGGCGCGACCGGGCCGCCGAAGCGCTCGACTCCGTGGGCCTCGGCGAGCGGACGGGCCACCTGCCCGGGGAGATGTCCGGCGGCCAGCAGCAGCGCGTGGCCATCGCACGGGCGCTGGTGAAGCGGCCGAAGGTGCTGCTGGCCGACGAGCCGACCGGCAACCTCGACGAGTCCATGCGCGACGAGGTCATGGAACTGCTCGAAGGGCTGTGGAAGGAACACGGCCTGACCTTCGTCATGGTCACCCACGACAGCGCGCTCGCGAAGCGGGCCCCGCGGGTGGCGACGATCCGCCGGGGGAAGGTGATCGTCACCGAAAACGCCTGAGCACGCCGCCGTGCTCCGGATTAGGGTCCGGAGCATGACGATCACCGCACTCTCCGTGCCCCCGACCGACGCCGAAGCCGACCACTGGTGGGCCGTCCTGGCCGCCGCCCGGACGGCCGACCGGCCGGGGACTCCGCCGCCCTCCCGGACGGAGGTGGCCGGAGCGCTGCGGGTGCCGTCGGCGCGGGGACGCTCGCTGTACTGGGCCACGGAGGACGCGGTCGCCTCCCTGGTCCTCTTCACCGACGGCAGCAACGACCACACCGCGTTCCTGGACGAGCTGACGGTACGGCCGGACGCGCGGCGGCGCGGTGTGGGAGCGGCCCTGTGGGCGCGGGTCCGCGAGGAACTGCTCGCGGACGGCCGGACCTCGGTCGCGACGGAGGTGGACCTGGGGGGCCCGGGGCAGGCGTTCGTGGAGTCGATGGGGTTCGAGAACGTCCTGTCGATGGCCTGGTACGTCCAGGACGTGCGGGAGGCGCGGTGGGTGCAGGGGGCGGCACAGGCGGCACAGGCGGGGCGGGCAGGGCAGGACGGCGGGTCCGTGTCCGCCGCGACCACCCCGCCCGGCTACGAGCTGCACTGCTGGCCGGGGCTGGTGCCCGACGACCGGGCGCAGGCCGTGGCCGTCGCCCACGGCGCGATGGAGGACGCGCCGACGGGGGAGCTGGACCAGCAGATCCAGACCTGGACGGCGGAGCGCCTGCACGCGGCGCACCGCAAGATCCTGGACCGGGGAGGCGCACTGACCACGGTCGCCGCCGTCACCCCGGGCGGCGAGGTGGCGGCCTACACGGAACTGGTCCTCCTCGACCCGGCGGGCCCGCGCGCGCTCCAGTACGACACCGTGGTGGTCCCCGCGCACCGGGGCCACGGCCTCGGCCGCGCGGTCAAGCTCCGCATGCTCGCGGAGGCGGCGGCCCTCCACCCGGACCTGCGCACCATCGCCACCTCGGTGGCCGACGACAACACCCCGATGCTCGCGGTCAACGAAGCCCTGGGCTACCGGCGCGAACGCGGGGCCGGGTACTTCCAGCTCAAGCTGTAACCGGGGCGGCGGCGGTGCCTTACGGGGCGGATTCCCCGACGGGGCCCGGGGTGTGCTCGCGGTCGGGGGAGGCGGGCGGCGCGGACCAGGAGGCGAGCAGGCTGAGCGCGTCGGCCGAGGGGGAGCCCGGGGCCGGGTGATAGGTGACCAGGAACTGCGCCGGGTCGTCCGGGAGGGCCAGGGTCTCGAAGGAGAGCAGGAGCTCGCCGACCAGCGGGTGGCGCAGCCGCTTGACGCCGTGCGTCTTGTTGTCCGCCACCGTGTGGGCCGCCCAGAGCCGTCGGAACTCCTCGTTCTTGACGGACAGTTCACCGACCAGCGCGGACAGCCGCTCGTCGTCCGGGAACTGCCCGGCGTACACGCGCAGATTGCTCACCACCTCGCACGCCCGGCATTCCCAGTCCGCGTACAGCTCCGCCGTCGCCGGGTCCAGGAACACCAGCCGCACCAGGTTGCGCTCCTGCGCCGGGAGCGTCCCGAAGTCGCCGAAGACCGCCGCGGCGAGCCGGTTCCAGCCGATGACGTCCTGGCGCCGCCCGACCAGGTACGCCGGTACGCCGTCCATCGCGTCCAGCAGCGTCCGCAGCTCCGGCCGGACCTGCTGGGGGCGCTGGGCCTGGCGGCGCTTGCGGGGCTTGGGGCCGGCCAGGCGGCTCAGGTGCGCGCGCTCCGTGCCGTCCAGGCGCAGGGCCTGCGCGATGGCGTCGAGGATCTCCGCTGACACGTTCTGGCCGTGACCCTGCTCCAGCCGCGTGTAGTACGCGACCGACACGCCCGCCAGCTGCGCCAGCTCCTCGCGGCGCAGGCCGGGGACCCGGCGGTGGCGCCCGTAGTCGGGCAGTCCCACGTCCTCGGGGCGCAGCCGGGCGCGCCGGGAGCGCAGGAACTCGCCGAGCTCGGCTCGCTGATCAAGCTGGTCCATTACCCCAGTATCACCGCGCGGGGGCGCACGCCGGGGGCGCGAGCCTGACCCCGCCAAGGGTAGGTCCGCCAGACCTAGGCAGGACAGGGGGATGGGTGTCCGGCGCGGAGGAAGGCAGGCTGTGACCACACAGCGGTCCGCACCGCGGTCCCGCACGGCGGTCCCGCACCGCGGTCCCGCACCGCACGTCCGCACTGCGGTCCCGCACCGCACGTCCGCACCGCACGTCCGCACCGCACGTCCGCACCGGACATCCGCACCGGACATCCGCACCGGACATCCGCACCGCAGTCTTTCGAGGAGCCCCATCGTGTCCGTCACCCAGGTCGCCGCCTACGCCGCTCCCGCGCCCAAGGCACCGCTGGAACGCACCACCGTCCCGCGCCGTCCGGTCGGCGCGCACGACGTCCTCATCGACATCAAGTTCGCAGGCATCTGCCACTCCGACATCCACCAGGTCACCGACGGCTGGGGCGAGGGCATCTACCCCATGGTCCCGGGTCACGAGATCGCCGGTGTCGTCGCCGAAGTCGGCCCCGAGGTGACCAAGTTCGCGGTCGGCGACCGGGTGGGCGTCGGCTGCTTCGTCGACTCCTGCCGCGAGTGCGAGCAGTGCCTCGCCGGGCAGGAGCAGTTCTGTGCCAAGGGCATGACCGGCACGTACAACGCCATCGACAAGAACGGTGAGCCCACGTACGGCGGTTACTCCACGCACCTCGTCGTCGACGAGAACTACACCGTGCGCATTCCCGACGGCCTCGCGCTCGACGTCGCCGCCCCGCTCCTGTGCGCCGGCATCACCCTCTACTCCCCGCTCAAGCACTGGCAGGCCGGCCCCGGCAAGCAGGTCGCCGTCGTCGGCCTGGGCGGCCTCGGCCACATGGGCGTCAAGATCGCCCACGCGCTCGGAGCCGAGGTCACCGTCCTCTCGCAGACCCTGCGCAAGCAGGAGGACGGGCTGAAGCTGGGAGCCGACCACTTCTACGCCACGAACGACGGGGCCACCTTCACCGAGCTGGCCGGCCGCTTCGACCTGATCGTGTCCACCGTCTCCGCACCGCTCGCCCTCGACGCCTACCTGGGCCTGCTCAAGGTGGACGGGGCCCTGGTGAACGTCGGCGCCCCGGAGGAGCCGGTCTCGCTGAACCTCTTCTCCGTCATCGGCGGACGCAAGACCCTGGCCGGCTCGATGATCGGCGGGATCGCCGAGACGCAGGAGATGCTCGACTTCTGCGCGGAGCACGGGCTCGGCGCCGACATCGAGCTGATCCGCGCCGAGGAGGTCAACGAGGCGTACGAGCGCGTCCAGTCGGGCGACGTCCGCTACCGCTTCGTCATCGACACCTCGACCATCTGAGGGCCGCCTGAGGGCCGTCTGAGGGCCGCCTGACGCCCGCCTGCCGGTCGTCCGATGGCCTTCTGACCGGCGCCCGAGGGCGCTCGACGTGAACGTACGCGGAATCCGGCTCCTCGACCTGGTGGTCGAGGACGCCAACGCGAACTCCGCCTTCGACGACACCTCGTGGGCGGCAGCGCGGGTGACGGTGGTCTGAGGGGGGGTTTCCCCGGAGGGGATGCGGGCCCCCTCCGGGGCGGTGTTTTGCGCTGATGGCAGCGATTTATCAGGGGTGACAGCGGGTCCACGGCCGTGGATGATGATCGGAGGCTTCAGGTTTAGCGTGTGCCCGACCGTTGCAGGGGGGAACGGCCGTGCAACCGTCGTGCGGCGCCGCGCCCTCAGGTCGATCCCCATCGCTACCGCATCGCTTCTCCGCCGAAGGAACCTGCCTCGTGCGTCCTACCCGTGCGACGGTCCTGCTCACCGCGGGCCTCGTCACCTTGCTCGGCATACCGGCCACCGCCGCTGCCGACACCCCGACCGACCTGTACGTGAACAACAGCGAAGACTCACGCTGCTCCGACAGCGGAACCGGGACGAAGGCCGCCCCGTACTGCACGATCACGGTGGCGGCGAAGGTTGCCGAGCCGGGCCAGACCGTGCGGATCATGAAGGGGCCGGGCTATGACGAGGACCTCACCATCAGCCGCTCCGGGGAACCGGGCAAGCCCATCACGTTCGCCGCGGACGGGGAGCCGTACCAGGCGCCGGCCTTGGTTTTCGGCAGGGCCCTGAACATCAGTGGCGCCTCCGACGTAGTGGTACGCGGGCTGCAGACCTACGGCGGCATCAAGGTCAGTCGTTCCAACGCCATCGAATTGGACCGGCTCCACGTCTCGAACAGCGACTCCGTAGGCCTCGTGGTCGGTGAGGGAAGCACGGACGTGCGCCTCATCCGGAGCCGCCTGGACAGCGCCCGGATCGAGGGCGGTGCGCGAGGCACGTTGCTCAGCCGGAACAGCGTGCAGAGCCGCGGAATCGCGGTCGACGTGGCGGATGCCGCGGACACCGCCGTCACCAACAACACGTTCACCATGGGGTGCGGAACGGCCATTTCGGTCGGTGGTGCCGCACCAGGGTCGGTGCTGTCCAACAACGTGATCTTCAACTGGGGCGCCTCTGCCCGCTGCGCGTCGCCCGAGTCCCGTAAGGGAATCGAGGTCTCGGCGAGCGCGGCTTCAGGGACACGTGCCGATTACAACCTGGTCACCGGTCCTGACCTCGAGGTCACGCCCTACGTCTGGGCAGGCACCGCTTACTCGACTCCGGCCGCATTGAAGACAGCCACGAGCCAGGGTGCACACGACATCCTGGCCCCGGACTTCGAGGCGGTCGGTCCGAAGGACGGCTCTCCCACCATCGACTCGGGGGACCCGACGGCGCCGGGCGTGATCCCCGTCGACTACTACGGGAAGCCCACGGCCGACGATCCGCGGGTCCCCAACTCCGGCAAGAACGGCGGCTACATCGACCGGGGGGCGTACGAAACCCAGGACGACCTGAGCGGCGTCGTGGCGGACGTCGCACCGGCCTGGGCACCCGTCGGCACCAAGGTGAGGGCGACGGCGAAGGCGGCGAGCTCCTGGGCCGCCGCACTCACCTACCGCTACGACTTCGGTGACGGGACGCCCCCGGTGGCCACCAAGGCGACCACCGCGGAGCACGTGTACAGCACACCGTGTGCCTGCGACGTGAAGGTGACGGCGATCAACGCTGTCGGGCAGGAGGTCTCCGGCGACGGACACGCAAAGGCGGCCCCGGCCGGCCCGCTGACCGCCGCGTTCACGGCCGAGCCGTACCTGCCGACGTTCGCCGACCCCCTACACGGCCCCGGCCCGCTGAGCATCTTGGTCGACACGGCGGCCACCGCGGCGCCGTGGCCCGTGACGAGCATGGACGTGGACTTCGGCGACGGCACGACCGTTCACAGCGACGACCTGTCCAGGACATGGCACTCCTACAAGTCGCCCGGCGATTACCGGGTGACCCTGACCCTCCAAGACTCCAAGGGCGCGAAGTCCACGGTTTCCAAGACCGTGAAGGCCCGTTATGCGCCGTCCGGTTACGTTGCCACCGAGCCCTTCCGGCTGCTGGACACCCGCACCACCAACACCCCCGTCCAGGGCGGCAATCCGATCCCGGTGCGGCTGCCCAACTCAACCGCCGTCCCGGGGCACGAGCTGTCGGCCGGAATGGCCTCGGTGGTCCTGAACGTCACGGTCACCGGCGCCACTGAGGACACCCACCTCGGTATCTGGCCTTCGGGTCAGGCCCGTCCGGCGACCTCGAACCTCAATGTTGCCGTCGGCGGCACGTCGGCCAACACGGTCACCGTCCCGGTCGGTGCCGACGGCAAGATCCAGGCGCAGCTGAACTCGGGCCGGGCTTCCCTGATCGTCGACTTCGTCGGCTACTACCAGCCCAACATCGGCGAACGCTTCTCCCCGCTCGCCCCGACCCGCGTCCTGGACACCCGTACGACCGGCGGCGCACTGGGCGGCGGCAAGACCCGCACGGTGAAGGTCGCCGGCGTGAACGGCATCCCGGCCCACGCCACCGCCGTCGCCCTGAACCTGACGGGCACGGGCGCGAAGGAGCAGGCGCACGTCATCGCCTACCCCGACCCGGCGAAGCGTCCGGCCACCTCGAACCTGAACGTGGAGCCGGGCAAGGACAAGTCGAACCAGGCCATCGTCCCGGTCGGCCCGAACGGCACGATCACCCTCTTCACCAACTCCGGCTCCACTCATTTGGTCCTGGACGCGGTCGGCTACTACGGCAAGGACGGCAAGGCCCTCTTCACCCCGGTCGTCCCCAAGCGCCTCGCTGACACCCGCACCACGGGCAAGGTCGCCCCCGGCGCCACGACCACGGTCTCCGGCCTCCCGGCGGGCGCCATCGGCGCGGTCCTCAACATCACCGCCACCGACGCCACCGCCCCGGGCTTCCTTACCGCCTACGGGTACGGCGGCAAGCTCCCCGGAGCCAGCAGCCTCAACACCCTCCCCGGCATCACGGTCCCGAACCACGTGATCTCTCCGGTCGGGACGGGCGGCAAGGTCAACATCTTCAACAGCTACGGCGGCCCCAACCACGTGATCACCGACCTCCTCGGCTACTTCACGGCGAGCTGACGCCCCCCGAACACGACAGAGCCCCGGCCCCCGCGACGCGCGGGGGCCGGGGCTCCTTCGTACGTGGCTCTCGGCCTCAGCCGTCGGCGCGGGCCACGCCGATCGGGCAGGAGACGCCCGTGCCGCCGATGCCGCAGTAGCCGCCGGGGTTCTTGTCCAGGTACTGCTGGTGGTACGCCTCCGCGTTCCAGAAGGGGCGCTCCGACGCCGGGAGGACGGCCGTGGTGATCGTGCCGTAGCCCGAGGCGGTCAGGACGCGCTGGTAGGCCTCGCGGGAGGCCTCCGCGGTGGCCTGGTCGGCTGCGGAGTGGGTGTAGACGGCCGAGCGGTACTGGGTGCCGACGTCGTTGCCCTGGCGGAAGCCCTGGGTGGGGTCGTGGGACTCCCAGAAGAGCTTCAGCAGGGCTTCGTAGGAGACCAGGGAGGGGTCGAAGACGACCCGGACCACCTCGGTGTGGCCGGTGCCGCCCGAGCAGACCTCTTCGTAGGTCGGGTTCTCGGTGAAGCCGCCCTGGTAGCCGGCCAGGGTGGTCCACACCCCCGGGGTCTGCCAGAACTTGCGCTCGGCGCCCCAGAAACAGCCGAGGCCGAAGTCCGCGACCTGGAGGTGGGCGGGGTACGGGCCCGCGAGGGGGTTGCCGAGCACGGTGTGCACGGCGGGCAGCCCGAAGAGCGGCTCCGCGCGGCCGGTCAGGGCTTCCTCGCGGGTGGGGAGCTCGGGCGTGCGGCGGTACGAGAACATGGATTCCCTCCTTGTGGTCTACCGATAACGGCAGACGACGGGCCGGGATTCCCCGGGCTCGTGCCGGGACACATGCCGGAGTCGACCGAGCGCTCCTTGTGCCCGCTGGGCATCTCTGAGACGCCTCCTTCGCTGTGCCCCTGGGAATGGAGGGTCACAGCCTGGTGGCCGAGGCACGCGGCAGGTGTTGTGGCACCGGACACCCGCCTACACATGGATGCCGGGTAGACAGAGTTCGGGGCCCTTCACGGGAGACGGAACTGCTCCGGCAGCGGCACTCGGGACATCGTCGGCTCTGCCGCGTAGGACCTACTCCGCTGCGCACGCAACGTTGACGCCCGCCGTGATCAGGTCCGCTGCTGCGCCGCCGGAGTGTGCTGGTCCAGGCGGCCCTCCCCGTATCCCCGGCGTACATCCATGCCGTCCTCAAGTCCGCCTTGGAGCACGCCGGCCGTGGGGAGGAGATCACGCGCAATGTCGCCCGCATCGTCCGTGCGGGTAGGCCGCGCCCCGTCGGTTCGAACCGCTCACGCAGGAAGCCCGCCAGTTCCTCGCTGCTGTCCGCAATGACCGCCTGTTCGCGCTGTACGAACTTGCCCTCCGCACCGGACTCCGCAAGGGCGAACTCCTCGGCCTTCAGTGGGAAGACCTCGACCTCCAGTCAGGCACTGCCAGCATTCGCCGTACCCTCCAGCGCACGCAGACCGGCGGGCTGAACGCCCTGCCCACCAAAACCCGGGCCTCCGAACGCCGCATCGCCTTTCCCAGCGAGTGCATCCACTCATTTCGCCTGGCAGAGCTTGGTCTTCAGCTCCCTGCGAGCGGCTGCCGGGCCTCGTGGAGGGGGGCAAGCTGGCCGACCAGCCCCCTGGTGATCTTCCGGCCCTTGCTGACTGCTTCCTGGTACGCCTCGCGGGCTCGGTCGAGCTCGTCGTGGTGCTCACCTTCGGCTCCAGCGGGACACCATCGACCTCCTCGGCCGCACTCTCCGCAACCCACCCACGCCGCTACCGGTTCAGACGCCGGTGTCGGCCCACCGATTGGCGAAACAGACGTCCGCTGACGTTGCCGTCAACTACTGCCGTCAAACACCCCAGCGGCCCCACCGGGAAAAGATCCGGTGGGGCCGCTGGGGCACTGTGAGGATGCGACGGTCGACAATGCTTCATTTCCTGCCGAGGGGAAATCCAGAGCGCACCCTCAACTTCGCCTGCCGCCCCCTATGTGGGACCAGTGATGGGGTCATCTTCCGCGGAGATGTTGACTCCGAAGCACCCGATTACTTTAAGCGGGTGCGGGTCAAGGTAGACCTTGAAGTAGTATCCCGATCGCTCGCGATCGTTCGCAAAGGCCACAAGAAGGCCTCGCTCGCCCATTTCTGCAAGACTTGCAAGGCATTCCGCGACCCCGACCGTCGGCCTGCCACGCCTTTGTGCAGCCTTCACTCTCCCCAGGCAGATACCAAGAAGCCTTGCCGCCGGAATAGGTTCGAGTCCGACTTTGAAATGTGCTCCAGAAGTTAGTGCATTCCTGACAAGAATGCTGACCTCGGAATCAATCTCGAGCGCGGCCAGCAGCTCATTCGCAAGCATTTCATTCACCTCATCCCCCCGAAACGCTTCTCCATGTCTTCCCGAAGTTAAAGCTGATATCATGGGCCATGATTTCTCCAACTATAAGATGTTCATCTTCAAGCTGGTCGAATTCGCCACCGTGGATTTGAATATTCCTCGATGGCCCCACGAGAGGATCTATGTCCGCCACCCTGATGCGCATCATGACGCCTTTTCCAGTCCATTTCTGCCCCAAGTTCTGGGCGAAATAGACGGACTGTTCGGGGTCGTCCGACCAGGAGGTGAAGATGGAATCCGTATTATCTGCACCCACGTGGTCTTCTATGTTTGAGTGGCCTCGACCTCCCATGAGAGTCGCGCGGCCGTTAGAGGCGGCCTCATAACTGTGGTGCCCTTCGGCGAGACCACGATAAAGATATCCGTCGCTGATATCGCAGTTGTGGACGAGGACTGGCGTGGCGCCTGCGAGCACATAGTACGTGTGCTGGCAGCCCCTCCTCTAGCTGCTTTTATGCAGGTGGGGAGGGGTTTTGGGGTCCGCTGGAGTCCGTGGTTGTGTGCATGAATCCGTTGTTGTTGCCGTCGCTACTGCCGTCAGGAGCCGGGATTCACCGGCGGGACGGGGATACGGTCACCGCGTGACTCGGCAACCCGGAGCGCGTCCGCCAGGGCTTCGGTCAGCCGGCAGGCGAGCCACCGGTACTCGACGGCCGAGAGCATTTTGGCTCCGGGAACCACGACTCCTCGGGCGTACTCCAGGAGTTCCTCGCCCATGTCGAGTTGCACCTCTTCGATGCTGTCGGCGAGGGAGGAGAGGTAGCCCCTGCCGTCGGTGCTGAGGTAGCAGGGGTTCCCGTCCTGGGTGGTCCATGGCAGTAAGCGAGGGCCGGTCACGCCTGCTGCCGCGTCGTGGAGCTCTCTGCGGCGCATGCGGTCCGCGTCGGTCCTGGATGTGCTCACCGTGCACCCCCACCTGGGTAGCCGAATGGAATACGGCGACCGTAGGGGCCTACTGTCCGTCACTCCATCGCCGAGGCATGCCAGTTGGCGACGGAGCGTGCCAGAAGTATCGCGTTGCGTGGTAGCTATCCGACGACGCCCAGGTAGTCGGCCATCTCCCGCATCTCCGTCGTGAGGGTGCGCTTGCGCTTGCCCAGGATCTCCTGCATGGTCTCGGCGGCCATGTTCTGGTGCCGCATCCACTCCGGGGCCGCCGATCGGGCGCGGGTCAGCTCATCCATGGCGGCCGACAGGTCCCCTGTGCGCGTGTGGGCGCACGCCACGTCCAGGGTGAAGCGGTTCCCGTCGTTCGTGCTGGGCCTGCCCAAGCGCTTCCACGCCTTCGGCGACAACTCCTCCTGCTCACCTGCCTTGCGCACCACGGCGCGCGCGTCTCCTACGACCATGGAGTCTTCGAGGGCCTTCATCGCCGCCGTGACCGGCCCGAAGACGGACCAGTGCCGGGAGACGTTGCGGTGCGACGTACCAACGGCGGCTGCCGCCACCCGGGCTGCCTTCCGGTACTCCTTGGCCGCATCCGGTCGGTTGTTGCGGGCGGCCGCGGCTGCGGCCTCCATCGCCAGACCGCCCCACACCGCGTAGTGGTCCGGCTCCGCCCCGGTGATCTTCGGTTCCACCGCGTCCATGCTCTGCGCGGCGATCCGCTCCGCCTCGTCCAGCCGGCCCTGCCGCACCAGCAGCCAGCACATACCGCCGACGCCGGAGCCTGCCGCGAGCATGTCCCCGGCCTGCCGGGCATCCGTGATCGCGCCGGCCAGGGCGGTGTAGGCGATGTCGTACTGCCGGACCTGGGTGAGGTAGGTACCGGCCAGACGCAGCGCCTCGGCGCGGGCCAGTAGGGCCTGCCGGTGCTCGTCTCCGCTGCCGTAGTAGGAAACGGCTCTCGCGGCATCGCGCAGCAGGTCCGGCAGTTGGGACGCGACGCTCTTGTAGCTGTCGGAGAAGTACAGGACCCGTGCGTCCCCCACCGTCCGGCTGAAGGCACGCAGATTCGGTTCCTCGCCCACCACTTCGGCGTCCTGGTCCACGAGACCGACAGCCGGGGTGAGTACGGCGCGAAGCTGGATCAGGTTGACCCGGTTCGGCTCCTCTGCACGGCCCACGGGTTCGGGGGCATCGGACGCCATCAGGGCGCCGGTTGTCACGCCCAGCGCGCGGGCCAGGGCGTGAAGGGTTTCCATGCGGACCGTTCCGCCCTGCTCGACTTTGCGCACCGTGCCCGGCGAGACGGCCGCGGCGTGGGCCAGTTCTTCCTGGCTCATCCCGGCCCGACGCCGGTACTTACGGACGTTGTCCGCCAGTTCCGTAGTCATCAGCTGACCACCTCCAGCGCCACGGTACGCCGGTCCGACGAGTCAACCGAGGGCTATCCGGCAGATACCCGCCCGAAGCGGTGACCCATCATCGCGCTCCGTGCCGGTGGATGGCCGAAGCGGTGCAGGGCCGGACCCCCGCCAGGATCGGGGCCTGAGCGGGAGGGGTCCCTCGTCGGTCGGGCAGCTTCGCCATACCAGGGTTCCCCGGGGGCCGCCAAGGCTCACCCGGTGACGCTTGCGCTTGGCCTTGGCGGCCCCCGGGGGTTCCTGGTACGCCTCCGGTGACCGGGCGACGAGGGACCCCTCCCGCGACCTCCGACCACCCATCACCACGACGGAGGTGCACCCGCATTCGGCCTCCTCCCCCTCGGAGAGAGGGCCGGGGCCTGGGGCAGAGCCCCAGAACAATCCACGCTGGCGGCTGTTGCGCGCCCGGATCAGCGGGGCAGTCGGCAAGCGGGGCGGAGACAGGAGCGGGCGGCGGCCCCGAGGGGCCGGAGCGCGCGCGGCCCGCGCCAGCGGGCCGCCTTGATCAAGTAAAGAAACTCTGAACAGCTTGCCCCGTGCTGAGTGTCCTGCTGCTCCGTCGCGTGCGGCCAGTTCAGCGTCGGCGTCTGCCTTCGTTCAGCCGGTCGTGCAGGCGCTGGATGCTGGCGGCCTGCTCTTCGGGCGTGTAGTTGCCGCTGAGGCGCTTTCGCTGCTCCATGACGGCGCGCATGGCGTCGCGGTGGGAGGTTGCGGCTTCGAACTCGGTGCTGGCCTTGGCGAACCGTTCCTCGGCGGCGGCGAGTTCGGCGGCTACCTCGTCGTCGGTCTTGCCGCTGAGCCGTACCGCTTCCTCGTCGGCCCGATGCTGGGCCGCCATCTCTTCCAGCGTCTCGTTGTAGCGCTTGAGGAACTGATCGCGCGGGCTGAGCTGGCGGACGAAGACGCCCCTGCCTTGTACGGAGTAGATCAGCCCCTCCTCCTTGAGGACCCGCAGGGCGTTCTGCGCGGTGGAGTTGGCGATGCCGTATTGGGATTGCAGGTCGCGGGCAGATGGGAGTTTGGCTCCCGGCGCGAGCCGGCCGTCCTGGATCTGCTTGCGGAGTGCGTCCGCGGTCTGCACGTACGGGGGGCGGGGGTCGTCGGCGGGCGCGGTTTGCCAACCACGCTGGAGATCGCCGAGACCGGTGTACGCGGGATCGGATTCGCCGGAATCGGGCTCATCGCCTTCCGCTGCGGCCTCCGGCTCCCCTTCGGCCGGTGCCTCCTGCGCGCGCACGTAGCTGCCTCGGCCGAGGACGGAGTAGATCAGCCCCTCGCCCTTGAGGAGCCGCAGAGCGTTTTGGACCGTGGAGCTGGCGAGTCCGAAGCGCCGTTGCAGATCGCGCGCGGCAGGGAGCCGCTCGCCTGGGCGCAGCTCGCCGTCGTGGATGGCGGCGCGCAGGACGTCGGCGGCCTGGACGTACGGCGGCCGGGGGTCCTCTCCCAGGGGCAGCTTCATGGCACGAGGGTAGCGGCGTCAGCACTCAGGGCACACCCGGGCGTCCTCGGCGTTCCAGCCCACATGTGTAGCGATACGAATCGAGTGTTGCGGGTGTAGCGGGCGTGCCGCTATGGTCATGGTGAGTCGATCAAGCGACTCCATCGAACGAGGATGTGATGGCATGGCCATGACTCGAATCCGTGTCGCTCTGCTGCCGTCGGCAGTCTGTATCGCAGGTACCGAGCCGGTATTGAAGATCAAGGACCAGCAGACCGGGGAGGTCGCCACCGACCGCGAGACCGGCGAGTCGCTGTACACGGTGACCGTGATGCTCATGGAAGACGGCCGGGCCGAGGTCCTCAAGATCACGATCCCGCAGTCGGGCCTGGCGGCCGGGCTCAAGCCGGGGGCGATGGTGCGGCCGGTGGACCTGTTCGCGACCCCGTGGGCGCGGATCTTCAACGGGCAGCTCTCCGACGGCGTCGCCTACCGCGCCGCCCGCCTGGAGCTGGTCGTGGTGGAGGCGGCCCAGTGACCAGCCTCGACCTGGGGAACGTGACCGACCACGCGCCGCAGGTGCTGCTGGTCGCGGCAGTGCTCACGGGTGCGTGCCTGCTGCTGACCGTCGTGCGCTACGTGCTGGCTGACAAGGGCACACGGGTCAGCATGCGGCAGGCCGTGCGGGTGCGCTGGGGCTGGGTGCGGCTGGCCCGGATGGCTGGGCTGACAGTCACCGACAAGACGCCGGGCCTGCTGGCACAGATCACCGCGTCCAAGGACGGCCCCGCCCCCGCGCCCAGGGTGCTGACGCCCCGGATCAAGGTCAAGCCCGACCGGTTCGGCGTGATCGTACGGGCCAAGACCCTGCCGAAGGTCGGGCTGGAGGAGTACCAGAAGTCGGCCCGATTCCTGGCGGACGCCTGGCGGTGCACGCGGGTGTCGGTACTCCCGGACGGACCCGGACGGGTGGTGATCCGAGGCGTGCGCTCCGATCCGCTGACCACGCCGACCGCACACCGGCCCACCGGCCGCCCACCCACGGACCTGACGCGCTGGGAGCTGGGCGTGGACGAATACGCCGCCCAGGTGTGCGTGTCCCTGGCCAACGTTCCGGGGGTGACCGTGGCCGGCACCCCGGGTGCGGGCAAAACCTCAGGGATCAACAAGTTCGTCTGCGACTTCGCGCCGTCGGCTGCCGTACAGATCGCAGGTGCGGACGGGAAGGTGTCGCGGGCCTCGGAGGGCGACTACGCCGACCTGGTCAAGCGGATGTTCGCGTTCTGCGGTGACGATCTGGACGAAGCGAACGCGCTGTTCAAGCGTCTGGTGGAGCTGCGCAAGCGGCGTTCTTCGACCATCCGTGACGTGCTGGGCGTGAAGAACATGTGGCACGTCGGCCCCTCACCGCAGTGGCCTCTCACGGTCCTGATCATCGATGAGGCGCACACGTTCTTCCGCGAGTACAAGGGCGGCGACGCCGAGACGAAACGTTTGGCCGCGCTGACGGCGGAGAACGCCCGGCTGGTGGAGGACCTGGTCAAGAAGGGCCGCAGCGTCGGCATCCTGGTGATCCTGATCAGCCAGACGACCACCGGCGACGCCCTGCCGACCTTCATCCGCGACGTGTGCCCGGTCGGGTTGTCCTTCGCACAGAAGACGGTGGAAGCCGCGGTAGCCGCGCTGGGCGACGACATCCGCAACTGGCCCGATGCCAGCCCCGTCACCTTGCAGGACCCCGCCTACGTCGGGGTCGCGGTGATGGCGATGCAGGGCCGCCCCGGCTACACCCGCATCCGCACCCCATACGTCTCGGACGCCGACGCGGCCCGCATCGCGGAAGCCACCTCCCACCTGACCGCCGACCCCGCCCTGTGCCTGGACGCCCTCCTCGACGCCACCGGCCGGACCGCCTCCGGCGACGACGAGCCGGACGGCCCCGTCCCTACGTCCAAGCTCTGAAATCCCGCGCCTGAGAGGAGGCCCCGCACATGGCGGAGGAACGATTCACCCGCCACACCGTGACCGCCGTCATGGCCATCATCGCGGCCCTGGCCTTCGTCTTCTCCTTCGGCAACGTCTGGGCCCTCGCTCTGCGGCTCGGCGTACCCCGCCCGATCGCGCCGCTGATCGCCCCCATGGTGGACCTGTCCGTCGTCGGACTCCTGGTCGCACTGCGGTTCCTGGCCCTGCGCGGCATCCCAGCCCACGAGTTGAAGGCCGGCACCCGCCTGCTCCACCTGTGCGGGCTACTCACCCTCGCCCTCAACACCGCCGAACCGCTGCTCACCGGCCACTACGGCCGCGCCTGCCTGGACACCGTCGCCCCGCTCCTGCTCCTCGGCTGGGGCCGCGTCGGCCCGGCCTTCCTGGCCCAGTTCCACACCGCCACCCAACACCTGGAGGCGACCACCACGTCCATCCCCACCACTGCCCCCGTCAGTGAGCCGGAGCCCGACCCGGCACCCGCTCCCGCACCGGCCCCCGCCGCTCCCGTCACCCCTGCCCTTGAGCGGCTCCCCGTCGCCACGGCCCCGGCCGTCGTGCCCTCCGTGATCGAGGCGCCCATGCCGGCCCCGGCCTCGGCTTCTAAGACGGCTGTAAACGGCTCCCGTCCGTCCCTGCCCGCCGCACTGCTCGACGCGGCCCGGCACGTCGCGGACAACCACGACGCAGCCCACGGAGCGTCGATCACTGCCGCCCAGCTGGCAACGCGCATGGGCGTCGCCCTGCCGGTGGCCACCGCCGCGCTCGCTCAGCTCTGAGCCCCCGGCCGCCGGCCGGATCACCCGCCTGAACCCCACGCCCACCGATGGGCCCGGTTCGTCATGCCCCGAACAGCACCGGCACGCCCCGCGCTGGCCGGTTGCTGCTCGGGGCCACCCACCCCGACAGAAGGGAACGCCCCGACATGGTCACCCTGGACCTGCGCCACGTGGCAAGCCCCGCCGTGCGGGACCTCCTCCACCTCGTCAACGAGCCCGACTTCGACCGCGCACAGCAACAGATCGAACACCTCGGCGGCTGCACCGAGCCCGTGCGCCTGACCGGCCACACCACCACCATCGACAC
Organism: Streptomyces sp. GQ60; assembly: GCF_059758875.1. Taxonomy (NCBI): domain Bacteria; kingdom Bacillati; phylum Actinomycetota; class Actinomycetes; order Kitasatosporales; family Streptomycetaceae; genus Streptomyces; species Streptomyces sp. GQ60. The sequence goes on from NZ_JCAXEG010000001.1 coordinate 450,238, forward strand.
CACGACCGGTGAGGTACTGCGTTCCTACACCACATCTGACGAACCCACGGGCAGCCTGCTCACGGCCTGCGGAAACCGGCGCTCCTCACGGTGCCCGGCCTGCTCCCGCATCTACGCCGCCGACACCTACCACCTCATCCGTGCTGGCCTGACCGGCGGCAAGACCGTCCCCGACACCGTCCGCACTCACCCCCGCGTCTTCGCCACCCTCACCGCTCCCTCCTTCGGCCCCGTCCACAACCGCCCCACCAACACCGACGGCGGCACCCGCCCCTGCCGCTGCCGCAAGCTCCACGAACCCACTGACACGCTGCTGGGCACACCCCTGAACCCGAAGACGTACGACTACGCCGGCGCGGTCCTGTTCAATGCCCACGCCTCCGCTCTGTGGGCCCGCTTCACGATCTACCTGCGCCGCGAGATCGCTGCCCGGCTCGGGCTCACCCAGAAGGCCGCCCGTGCCGTCCTGCGGGTCTCCTTCGCCAAGGTCGCCGAGTACCAGAAGCGCGGCCTGGTCCACTTCCACGCCGTCATCCGGCTCGACGGCCCCAACGGCAGCACCCAGCCCCCACCGCCGTCCGCCACCGTCACCCTGCTCGTCGATGCCATCCGGGCTGCTGCCGCCCGCGTCCGTGTAACCGTCGTGTCGGACGCGATCGGGGAACGCGAACTCGCCTGGGGCGAACAGCTCGACGTACGCGAGATCGCCGCCTTCGACACCGACGCCGAACTGACCGACCAAGCAGTCGCCGCCTACGTGGCCAAGTACGCCACCAAGTCCACCGACACCTCCGGCACCCTCGACCGCGCACTGTTCTGCAGCCCCTGCCAGGGACGCGGCGCAACCCTCCTGCCCCACGGAACCCCGCTCCCATGCACCGCCTGCAACGGCACCGGACAGGCCCGGCCCCTGACCCGGCTCGCCGTCGCCCGTCACGTGCGGCAGATGATCCGCACCTGCTGGGAGCTCGGCAAGCTCCCGGAGTTCGCCGACCTCAAGCTCTGGAAGTGGGCGCACATGCTCGGCTTCCGCGGCCACTTCTCCACCAAGTCCCGCTGCTACTCAGTCACCCTCGGCGCACTGCGCGACGCCCGCCGCACTTGGCGCACCGAGCAGGCTCGTACCCGGGCCGGTCTGCCCGACCTCGACCCGACGACAACCCTCGTCGTCGGCCACTGGGCCTACCACGGCTCGGGTTACAGCCCCGGTGCCGGGCTCCTCGCTGCTGACGTATGGCACCGCAGAGAACTGGAACGGCAGTTCATAGCGGAAGGGGGCTGCTGATGACCTCGCACTCACCCACCGCGCCCCACCCGGCACCGAGTACGTCTCAGGAACTGCTGACCGTGCCCCAGGTCATGGCCTGCCTCCAGATCGGCCGCTCTGCTGTCTACGACTTGCTCCGCACTCGGCAGCTCGCCTCGATCACCCTCGGCCGCGCCCGCCGCATCCCCGCCCGCTCTCTTACCGACTTCATCCGCGCCCGACTCGACCAGGAAGCCGCCTGATGACCATGCCCCGCGACGCCATCCCCTCCCGCCGCGTCCGCGCCAATGGCGACGGAACGGTCTACCAGCGCAAGGACGGCCGCTGGGAAGCCGCGGGGTACGTCCTCGCCCCGGGCAATACCCGCAAGCGCGTCCGCGTCTACGGCACCACCCGTAAGGAGGCCCTGGCCAAGCTCACCGAGAAGATCGCCTTCAGCAACCGCGGCGTGCCCGTTCCCTCCGCGCAGGGCAGCGTCAGCGCGTACCTGACGTACTGGCTGGAGGCGGTCGCCGTCCACCAGCTCCGCGAGAACACCCACACCCGATACACCGCCTGCGTCAACCAGTACCTCGTCCCCGGCCTGGGCAAGAAGAAGCTCGCCAAGCTCACCGCCAAGGACATCCGTACCTGGCTCAACCAGGTCCGCACCACCTGCCAGTGCTGCGCTCGCAGCATCGATGCCGGGCGTGATCAGCCCCGTTGTTGCGCCGCCGGAGAGTGCTGCTCCAAGCGGCTCTCCCCGCTGACGCTGGCGTACATCCACTCCGTCCTCAAGTCCGCTCTGGAGCACGCCGTCCGCGAGGAGGAGATCACGCGCAATGTCGCCCGCAACGTCCGCACGGGTACGCCGCGTCCTCGTCGGTTCGAACCGCTCACGGCAGATGAAGCCCGCCAGTTCCTCGCTGCCGTCCGCTATGACCGACTGTTCGCGTTGTACGAACTCGCCCTCCGCACCGGACTCCGCAAGGGCGAACTCCTCGGCCTCCAGTGGGAAGACCTCGACCTTCAAAACGGCACTGCCAGCATTCGCCGCACCCTCCAGCGCACCCAGACCGGAGGGCTGACCGCCCTGCCCACCAAGACCCGCGCATCCGAACGGCGCATCGCCCTCCCCAGCGAGTGCATCCACTCATTCAAGGGACACCGTGAGGTACAGGAAGGAGAACGAGAGGCAGCAGCGGAGGACTGGAGGGACAACGGCCTTGTCTTCAGCACGCCGGCAGGAGGGCCGATTGATCCAGCGAACCTCAATCGCAGCTTCCGCGCCCTCCTCGATCGGGCAGGGCTCCGCCGGATTCGCTTCCACGACCTACGGCACTCCACCGCCACCCTCCTCCTGGAGCAAGGCGTCGAACTCGTCGTGATCAAAGAACTACTCGGCCACGCCCACATTGGAGTCACCGCCACCGTCTACGCCCACGTCCGAATCAAGCTCCAACGGGACGCCATCGACCTCCTGGGAGGCACTCTCCGCAACTCCACCGAGACCACCGGTCCAGACGCCATTGCCGACCCACCTCCTTGCGGACCGGCCGTCCGCTGACGTTGCCGTCAGCTACTGCCGTCAAGCGCGCAGAAGCCCCACCGGAATCGGAATCCGGCGGGGCTTCAAAACTTCCCCTGCGACCAGAGCAGAGGGAAATTCGCGCAATTCATCGGCTACGCACGCGCCATGCCCTCAGGGTTTATTGACCGCCACCCTCGGAGGAGCTGCGGCGTCGATCCTTGGAGAACTCGTCAGCCAAACGCTCTTCGAATTCTTCCTTTTGGCTCTCATTCCAATACTTGACGGAACGCCATCGCTCTTGGTCGTACTCTTCATGCCACTGCCATGGAGAGGCCAACGCCCACAAGGCATTCCATGACACGTCGACCTGCAAGCGGACCAATGGCTGCGCCTCGTTGTCTCCGTCTGTGAAAGATAGGGAATGCTGAAGCGTGACCACGAGGTGATGCAGGGTGGTTCTGACGGCACGCGCCATTTGCCGCTCGTCAGTTCCGCGCTCCGCCTGGGCAAGTCGCGCAGTTCGGGCCATGAGGAACGACTCCAGGCGTGTGACATCGCCGATGGTGATGTCACGCCCGTAGCGCAGCGGCCGTCTTTGGTCCTTTGGATCTTCCATGTTCTTCCCCAATCGACTGGGATGGACCGCTACCGCTGCCAAATTGGCTCATCGAAGTCGAAGTCGATCTCACCCCACTCGTCCTTCTTCCAGATGCGGGTCACATGCTCCCATGAAATTCCACCGTCGAAGGCTACCTCGGCCTCGTGGGCGTTTGGGTTCATGCCGCCCATTCTCGCGTTCACATCGATTCCGCCCGGTGCCCCGCGAATCTCGTACACGTACCCTTCCCTGGCGAAGCTGGGGAAGCCGGCGGCGGTCTGTGCATGGCTGGACGTCGATACGAAGCTACCGTGGGTATTGTTTTCTACGTATTCCCCGAGGGTCGTGCCTGCATCCGGGTCGCGGGGCATAAACCCGCCAGCCTCTTCGATCTCAATGGGTGACCGCGTATCGCCGCGATAAACCGTACCGCAGTTGTGGACGAGGACCGGTGTAGCCCCGGCGAGCACATAGTACGTGTGGAAGTCGTCGACGGTGAGGTTGTGAGTGGTGACGGCGTAGGGGTAGTCGCGGGTGCTCTGGATCGTGAGGGTGGTGCCGTCGGGCTGGCGGAGTTGTTCGCCAGGGGTGAGGTCGCCGGCGTCGGTCCACTGGTGGCGGGTCTCGCTCCAGTAGGGGTGGTGAGAGGTGGAGGTGACCTTGGTGTGAGGGCGCTCCGGGTTGGTGTCGTCCGAGAGGGTGAGGTCTGTGAATTCCTTGTCGTCGGGGGTGGTGATGGTGGCCGTGACCTTCTTCGGCCCGGTTTTACCCGTCTGAGGGTCCGTTGCCATGACGGTGTCGCCGGCGCGGATGTCCTCGATGCGCCTGCTGCTGCCGTCCGCCATCTGCACGCGTGTGCCTACGGGGAAGCTGTTCGTCTTGCATGAGGTAACGGAAGAGGCAGACTCTGCTCCGCTGCCTCCTCTGGCTGCCTGGCTTTCTGTTCCGGCGACGTCTTCGGCAGATTTCTGGGCGGCATTCTCTGATGCAGATTTCGCGGCCTGGGCCTCGGCGTCGCGGGCTTCCTTGAACGCCTTTTTCGCTGTGCTGTAGGCCTCGGCCGCCCTTGCCGCTCCGCGTTCGGCTTCATGGATGGCGTCGTATGCCTTGTTAAGGTGTTTGTAGATCTTGAGGGCCTGGATGCCGACCTTGATGGCCTTGACGGCCTTGGCCCAGGGAACGAAGTTCAGGCCCGTGCTGATGCAGGCCATGACGTCGCCCTTGGAGAAGCAGTCCCGGGCGTCGTTGTAGCCAATGAGGTCGCCGACCATGTCGACGACTTTGTCGATGAGCTTGTCGCGCTTCTGCTTCGCCTCTTGGACCTTGCCGATGGTCCTGGTCAGCTCATCCGTGCTGGGACCGTCGGATTGACCGGAGGCAGGTTTCTTGGCCGGGGTTGAAGGAGGCCCGCCGTCCGGGGTTCCCTGCTGGCAACCCGCTTCACCCCCGCACTCCCAGGCCAGGCCGCTCGGGTCCGACTTGTTGATCGGGTCGTTGTTGGAGTACGCGTAGGCGTTCCACTGTTGTGGGTCACTTGCGTCGATGATCGGGTCGGGGCTGATGAAGCGGCCCGTGGTGGGGTCGTACTCGCGGGCGCCGAGGAGGGTGAAGCCGGTGGACTTCTCCTTCGTGCCGCCGATGAATCCCTTGTCTCCGGCCCAGGCGCCAGGGGCGGGCTGGGGGCCGCGCGCGTTGCCGAACGGGTCCGACGCGCGACGGACGTGGGTGAGGTCGGTCGCCTTGAACTGGACGCCTCCCGTGCCGTGGTGGTCCGAGCCCTGGTAGGTGAGCGTGGACGCGGTGGTGCTGGTGGTGCGGGTGATGGACAGGCCGCCCGAGGCCGCGTAGGTGCGGACGTTGGTGACCTTGCCGCTGGCGGTGTCCAGGGTGATCTGGTCGGTGCCGAGGTTGAGGGTGGTGCTGGTGGGGTCGCGGCGGATGAGCTGGTTGCCGCCGGTGTCGTAGAGGTAGCTTGTGCCGGCGCTCTCACCGGTGCCGACGATCTTGTCGAGCTTGCCCTGACTGTTCCAGGTCAGGGCCTTGGTGCCGGGGGTGCTGGTGATGGACGCCGTGTTGCCGGCGGCGTCGTAGGTGTAGGAGGTGACCTTGGTGCCGGCCGGGCCGGTCTCGGTCGAGGTCATCAGCGCGTGCGGACCACCCGTGCCGCCGCCCGTCGTCGGGTCGGCCGACGGGGTGTTGGTCTTCGCGCCGAACGTCTGGGTGATCGTGACGTCCTTGGCCGTGTCGCCGGTGACGTTCTTCTTCACCAGCTTCTTGCGGTTGCCGACCGCGTCGTATGCGTACTGCTGCCAGTAAGGAGCCGGACCGCCGACGCTGGGCTTGCCGGCGGTGTCGACCTTCGGGCCAGTGCTGTTGGTGCAACTGCCGATGCCGCGGACGCTGGGTGCGGGGGCTGTGGTCTGGGTGCCGGTGTCGGTCCAGGCTTGTGTGAGGCGGGCGAGGTAGTCGTGCCTGAAGCACTGCAGGTCACGGGTTGCGCCGTCCTGGGTGTCACCGATCGAGGTCAGCTGGCCGACCTTGTTGTAGGTGTAGTCCAGGACGTCGACGCTCGCGGTCGCGGCTGTCTGTTTGTCCAGGGTGGAGCGGACGGCACGGCCGCTGCCGGCGTCGTAGTCGGTCGTCGAGACCACCTGCATGCCGGACGCGCCGACGGTGCTGCGTATCGCCCGCCCGTAGGGGTCGTAGCGGATGTCCGCGAGGTACGGGGTCCGGATGAGTCCGATCTTGCCGGCGAAACCGGTCAGGTTACCGGCAACGTCTGTGCCGAAGCCCAGCGTCTCGGCTCCGAGGCCGGCCTTCGGGATGCTGGGAAGGACCGTCGATTCCAACTGCCCATAAGCGTCATAGGTGTTGGTGGTTTCGTAGGTGCCTGCCAGCGCTTTCTCGACGGCCGGGATGATGACCTTGGTGCCGAGGGGGCGGTAGCCGCCGTCGTAGCCGGTGACCTCGGAGATGTAGGCACTGCCCGCCTTGCCACCCACGTAGCGAGTGGTGGCATCGGGCTTGCCCAGCTTCTTGGCGTCGTAGGTGAACGCACCGACCTGCTTCGCAGGGTCGACCGCCGCGCCCTCATATGTCGCGGTGGTCCGACCGAGGATGTCCGTCACCGATGTGGCGCTCTTGCCGCGGGCGTCCGTAGTGGTGACGAGGTTCTTGCTGTCGTCGTAGACGGTGGTGCTCGTGCCGGAGTCGGGGTCGGTGGTCTTCACCACGCGGCCGAGGAGGTCGTAGGTGAACGTCCACTCGTTGCCGGCGTAGTTCTTGCGGGACAACTCCTGGCCCTGGCTGTTGGACAGGTACGTGGTCTCGTCGTACACGCCAGTCGGTGTATTGGCCTTGTACTGGCGGAGCACCGAGGTGGTGCCGTTCGTGATGCTCGCGGTGGCGAATCCCCCGGCCGGCGGGGTCTGACGGACCTCATCGGCTCCGGGGTATTCGGTCGTGGAGCGGGACTGCTCCACGCCGAACGACTGGAAGACGGAGGCGGTCCTACGGCCGAGGCCGTCGAAGACCTGAACGGTTTGGGACGGGATCTTGCTGTCGGGGTTGACCCCGCCGTTGGGCAGGAAGAGGGCGGCCGAAGGCGATCCCTGGTCCGTGTAGTAGGCGGAGCTGGTTTTGACCTGCCAGCCGTGCGAGTCGAAGAGCGCATCGGTGATCATCCGGCCGGCCGCGCCCGAGGGAGTGGTTGCCTGGGTCTGACGGACCCGGCCGAGGCCGTCGTAGATGGAGTAGCTGGAGGTGTACGAGTCATCGTTCATGAGCGCCTGGCTCAGAACGGAAGACGGCGCGTTGGTGCCGTTCATGTCGTACGAGAACTTGCGTACCGGCGGGTCGGTCGCGGAGTCCTGACCAGGCTGCCAGATGGAAACGACACGGCCGAGGGAGTCGTAGACGCGTTCGGCGACGTGGTTGTTCTCATCGGTCGTCTTCAACGGCTGCGAGCGGCCGATGTCGAGGGTGGTGACCGACTTCCAGCCCAAGGGGTTGGTGTGGGTGACCGAGGTGGGCAGTGTCCCCGTGGCCGGTGTGTACTCCGTCTTGGTCACGGCGCCGGTCGGGTGGGCGGTGTCCTTGCGGGTCGCGTTGGTGTTGCTGGTGACACGACCGTAGGCGTCGTAGGTGGAGGTGGAGTTGAGACGGTAGACGGCTTTGCCCGCCGTGTCGTACTTCTCCAGGACCTCCGTGCCCGTACCGTCTGCGGTCACCCCGACCTTGCCGTGGGCCAGGCCATCGAAGAGGGAACGGGTGTCACCGACCGTGTTCGCCGCGGTCGGTGTCTGCCCGCACACACCGGACAGGACCAGAGTGCGCGAGGGGATCTCGATGATCGTGCCGGCCGGTCCGGTCGGATACTCGAACTTGGTGCAGAGCCGCTGGTCGGTGCGCGACAGGTCAGGGTTGTCATCGACCGTGAGCGGGCGGGTGGCGAGGGTTTCGTCGTAGGTGGAGGACCGCTCGCTGGTTCGCCAGGTCCCGTTGGCGAGCTTAGCCCGGGTGGTCACCTTGCTGGTGTTCACCGCCTGGGCCGTAATGGCAGGCATCTCGTTGGCCTGCGCACGGGTGGCTGTGACACTGCCGATTTTGGGTGTGGTGACCTCGTCGGAGATCACCACACCGCCGTCGCGGTCGTATGTCTGGGTCTGGCGGACGAAACCGGACAGGACGTCCGTGTCTTGGATCGTGCCGCCGTGGGCGTCCGGAACGGAGACGCTGCGCTTGGTCTTGTCGGCGAGGATGTCGCCGTCCATGCCGCGCAGGTAGGTGGCGACGCTCTTCGTACGCGGGGCCTCTGCGGCGTTGCCGTTGCCGGTGCGGGTGGTGACTGTGGCGTAGCCGCGGAACTGGTCCCAGGTACGGGTCTTGGGGTCGGTGAACTCGGAGTCGTTGCGGTGCCAGGCGATGCCGCCGCCGTACTCGTAGTCGGTCACCGTGGAGACTTGCCCTCCCACCATGTCCTGCTGGGTGACGGACTGGACCACGACCTTGTTGAACCAGTCGTCGACCGGGTCCGGGAAGGACTGTCCGGGCAGGTACCACTTGACCGGCATGCAGGGCATGGTGTTGCTGTCCTCAGAGGACGGCATCGTGCCCTTCAGACGCGAGCACTCGGGGGTCTTGTAGACGACGTTTATCTGACCACCGGTCTCGGTGGTGATCGCCTTGATCCGGGGCCTCAGGTAGCTCGACGTCGTAGCCACCGTGCCGTTCGGGCGCTTGACGACACCGTCCACGCGGTTGGGAAGCTGCATCCACGCGAAGGAGACCAGGGGAACCTCGAGCGCGGTCTTGCCGTTCGAACCTGTCCGCTCTATCGAGTCGAGCCACAGGCTTGGTGAGGAACCGTCACCCGGGGGCGGGAAGGAATGCTTCAGAACGTATGTGTCGACCGAGCGCCATGCCGTGCCCGACCAGACCCCAGTGGCGATCTTGGTGAACTTCTTCGTAGTGAAGTAGGTCGGCGAGAGGTTGAGGCACTGACCGGATGCCGCGCACTCCTGGTCGGTAGGAGTGTCAGGCCAGGAGCTGGCATTCGCAGGGATCCGCTGGGCGGGATCGCATGTGACGGTCGCGTTCGGCGTGCAGCGCTCCAGGGTACTGATCACGACCTGGGCGGCTGGTTTGGCGGTGCCCTTCGACGCGATCTGCTCGGGCAGGCGTTGCCCGTATCCGATCCACGTCGGGTAGCTGGCACGCTGGTACTTCGTCGGGGTCCCTACGCCGTTGTTCTGGCCGCCGCCACGGCCGTAGTGGTTGTCTTCCTGCGCGTAGCGGTAGGAGACCAGGTTCTGGTGCGGGTCCACGACGTAGTCGAGGTTCCACTGCCATCCCAGCTGCTGCCACGTGCCGTTCGCCGGAGTCGCGGCGCCCAGGCACTTGTCCTGGCCGCTGTTGAAGTACACCGGAACCGTGGATACGGACTTGGCCTCCGGGTCGGTGCCGTCCCCGCCCGGCAGACGGTTGGAGCCGAAGTAGTACTGGGTTCCGTCGGTCGTGGTGACCTTGAAGCCCTCACCCTTCCAGGCGGCGTTGCGCTGGTCGGTGAGCCGCTCGATCTTCGTGCCGTCTTCGCCCTGGAGGCGATAGACGCACGTGGCGTCGTCGCGCACGATCTCACCAGAGTGACCCGCGAGGTTCAGGGACAGGATGTCGCCGGCCCAGCACTCGTCGCCGGAGTCCGCTATGCCTGCGTCCTTGCAGCCCTTGTACGAGCGGCTGATCGAGCCGGGACTCCAGCCCCAGCCCTCACCGAACCCGGATGCCTGGGCGTTCGTGGATGCTGTGCGGCCGTCAATGGAGGAGGAGTCGTAGCCGAGGCTCACACCGGGCCCGGGGCCGCCGATGGAGGAGGGAACCTCAACGGTGTATCCGTAGGTGAAGTTCGCGGCGTTCGACCCCGCCTGCCATGACGCGGAAGGAAGGAGGGGAGAGGCGCTGAAATCACCGCTCGGGCCCGACGAATCGGCCTCAAGGCCGAGAACCACGGCATCCGCGGCCAGGATCTGAGGTGCTGCCGGAGAGCTGGACCTGCCCCCGGAAGGCGGCTTCGGGGCATCGATCTCGGCTACCAGGCGTCCCGTAGCGTCCCGGTGCGATGGGACGGGGGTGCGTGCCGTGCATCCCTCGGCGCCAGGAGTGGTCAGGGCACAGTCTGGAAGGCGCACCACATGGGCGCGGTCCGCCCAGTTCGCCCCCGTCACCTTCGTCCACGCCGATACGTCGAAACCGACCTCGAGTTTTCCCGATGTGGGCCCGCCCGTAACTCCGGTCAGCGCGACGAGCGCACCCCTGACCCCGGCGGCCCGGGCCTTCTCCGCATCTTTGACCTCGACCCGCAAGCTTCTGGCCTCGTTGCCGACAGAAGGCTCGGTAGCGAGTTCGGACAGTTTCGCCGACGAGATTGCGCCATTTGCTGGAGCGACCCAGATGGGAAGCCCATTGGCCTGAACTGCTCTTGTGTCAATGGCGGCGTGCGAGGATCCCGTTGAGTCGACGGAGACCGTCGCGACGCCAGACGGAGCCTTCGCCTTGGGATCGGGTGTCCATGATTTACCGGTCTGGGCTTGAGTCCCGTTCGGTTTAGCGTCCACACCCTTGACGGGCTGCGTCTGGGGCAGTGCGGTTTTCGGTGGCACCCACACCTTTGGCGGCTTCGCCGCCGCTTCGACCACGGGCAAGCCCAGGCCAGAGACTAGTACCGCAAGCGCGGCGATCATCGCGATGCGCGGTCTCCCTGTGCGCGAACGCGCCAAGAGCAGACTCTTATGAGACAACGAAATCCCCCCACGGGAAAAGGAACGAGAGAATCCGGATCGAAAAGGTCCAGATCAAGCGCACCTTAGAGAGGGGGGAATCCGTCCGTATAGGATTTCTTCACTTTCCCTCGCATGATCAATGTCACCTGGCAGTCAATATGGTGTTTCAGGTGGCGAATGGGGCATAGGGATACAACAGAATGTTGACATGTTTGCTGATGCCAAGGAAGGTGCGCCTGACTGCCGTTCACCGATGCGACGCATAGCGAGGACCTCCGCCCATGAGGCCAGAATCTTCATTGCTCACTCCGAGACCGGGGGCCCTCCGGCGTCGTCGGACCTCCGGAGCCGTGATGCTCCCCGCGGTAGGCGCTGTGGTGCTTTCGCTCGCGGCGAGTCTGACCGCTGCCCCTCCCGCTCGGGCGGAGGCCGGACCTGCGACGCAGGGTTGGCCGGCAGCCACCGCCAAGCCCGAGCTTTCCGCCGAGGAGAAGGCCGTTGACGAGGCGCTCGCGCAGGCGAAGGCCATGGGGAAGTCCGTGGTCATCGACCACCTGACGACCGGAAGCTCCCAGACCCTCGCCAACCCGAGTGGCACGCTCACCACGGAGGCCGGTCCAGCGCCGGAGCGGGTCAAGCAGGTCGACGGGAGCTGGCTGGCGATAGACACCGCGCTGCGTGTGAACGCCGACGGCACGTTGTCCCCGAAGGTCGTTCCGTCCCCCCTCACCCTCTCGGGAGGTGGAACCGGAGCGATGGCGACGATGGCCACGGCTGAGGGCAGGAAGCTTGCCGTCAAGGCGCCCTTCACGCTTCCCGCGCCCACGCTCGACGGCAACGACGCGCTCTATAGGAACGTCCTGCCGGACGTGGACCTGCGTCTGAGTGCCACCCAGTTGGGCGGCTGGAGCCAGGTGTTCATCGTGCGTACGGCCGAGGCTGCCGCGAACCCGGCTCTGAAGACGATCCGCCTCGATGTCGATGCCCCGGGGCTGAACACATCCGCCGACGCCGCGGGCAACATCACCTTCAAGGACGCTCAGGGCAAGGCCCACTTCTCCAGTCCCACCTCATTCATGTGGGACTCGGCGACGGCCGCGCCCGTGGCCGCCAAGTCTGCGCTTGCGGCCCAGGCAGCGGGTGCGGACAGCCGCCTGCAGACCGAGCCGCCCGCAGCCGATGGCTCCGCTGTTTCCAGCGCGGACGGCCCGGGGGAGGGTGCCACCGTCAAGCAGATCGCCGTGAAGGCGGATGCAACCGGTATCGAGCTGACACCCGACACCTCCTTGCTCGGCCAAGGCGCGGGCCCCTGGTTCATCGACCCGGGCGTCAACCCCTCGGCTGACAGCGTCAACCAGGCCTGGTCACAGGTCCAGGAGGCCTACCCCGACACCAACGAGTTCAACGGAACCTCGAACGGCCAGGACACCCCGGCCGCAGGCTATTGCGGCTACTCGACGTGCGTCAGGAAGGGCCGGGAGCGCGCGTACTTCCAGGTCGGGATCAACTCGACCCTTCACGGCACCGAGGTGATCGATGCCAGGCTGCATGCCACGGTCGTCTCCTCTTCCAGCCCGAGCACGCCCACGCCGATGGGGCTCTACCACAGCCCGACAGGGATAGCCAATCCCACGACGTGGAACAACCAACCTTGTGACCGTGCTTCCCGCATGGGTGGTTGCGCGAAGATCGGCGGTGCCACGATCTCGGGCACCAGTGAGATCGAGTACAACGTCACCGCACAGATGAAGAACGCGGCTGCGGGCCGCTGGTCGACCTTCACCTTCGGCTTCGCACCGGATGACGAAGGCAACATGTACTACCGGCAGCGGTTCAGCAACGCTCCCCACATCGTCACGACGTACGACATCCGGCCCCACATCGGCAACCCCCGTACCAGCCCCACCCCGGGCTTCGCCGGGACCAGTACCTACTCCGCCTGCACCACCCCGGGTGCGGCCCAGCCCTCGGACAACCCGGGCTGGATCGGTGTCAACACCAACGTCCACTTGACCTCCGAGACCTGGTCGCCCACCGGCCGCCAGCTCCAGACGACCTTCAAACTCTGGGACGTGGACACGGATGCCGCCACGTGGAGCCAGACGGGCTGGAACGGCTCTTCAGGTGACGCGGTCGTGGACGTCGGCAGGCTCATCGACGGTCACCAGTACGGTTGGACGTCAGTCACCACGGACGGGACCCTGGTCAGCGCTGAGAGCCCGTACTGCTACTTCCGGGTCGACCGGACGCCGCCGTCGGCGTCCGTGACGTCGGTCGACTTCCCGGTCTCTGGTACCACTGGCGGTCACCCGAAGCGTGTGGGCGAGGAGGGGACCTTCACCCTTGCCGGCGCGGACAATGTCCCCGTAGGCAGCACTCGCAGCTCCGGCCTGGCCTGTGCCCGCTGGACCCCCGACCCGGTCAAGGCCGCTTCCGACTGGAACTGCACCGACGTCGACAGCCGGATTGTGAAGACCTTCACCGGCGGCAAGGCCACCGTGAAGTTCCTCCCCCAGACCTGGGGAACGAACTACCTCTACCTGCAGACCCAGGACAACGCGGGCAACATGTCGCAGCCCGTCGTCCACAGCTTCTACGTCCCGTCGAACCCCAACAGCCCGGCCCCGATCTTCGGCGACATGAATGGCGACCGCAAGGCCGACGTCGTCCTTGCCGACGCTGCTGGAGACCTTCGGCAGATCAACATAGGCGGAAGGGGAGACCTCCGTTTCAAGAATCCCGATGGAACGGAAACAAGCGCCAACAGTGGCGGTGATCCCTCCGCGACGCCCGTGGCAATGGCCCGCTCCAGTGTGAGCTCCAGCAGCTGGAACAACGTCCAGCTCACCCACCGGGGGGGCCTTGGGGACAAGACGGTCGATGACCTCATCGCGCATGCACCTGGCGCGCCTCATCTGTACCTCTACACCAACAACGGCACCGGACTGGTCGACGGACAAGCCAAGAGCGACCTGGACAAGCCCACCCGCTGCGCTACCCCCGACTCCAAGGGAATCACCTGTTCGACCCATGAACTCGGTGGCGACTGGAGCGGTGTTACACAGATCGCCGCACTCGGCTCGCTAACCGGTGATGCCATCCTCGGCTCGCCGAACTCCCTTCCGCAGAGTTCTCTCCTCTTCGTGGAGAAAGGACGCCTGTGGCTGGCAACCCCCGCCGTCGGTTCCAACAACCTTGACAAGACTGCGACTCTGCTCTCCCCGAACGACACACGTTGGGACGGCTACGAGTTGATGACGCCCGGCCGCGCCCAGGGCACCAACTTCCCGACGCTGTGGGCCCGTAACAAGAACGACGGCGGCTCTCTTCACGCCTTCAGCATCACGGGCACACCCGACGCCCCTGTTCTCACCGGCTTCACCAACCCGGCCGCCGGCCTCATCAGCGGCAAGATCGACCCCGTTCGCTTCCCACGGGTCGGCTCCGACGGCGATCTCACCGGCGACAACATTCCCGACCTCTGGGCCATCGACAAGGAACAGCAGCTCGTCTCCTTCAACGGCCTCGGCACCGCCCCCAACGGCACGTCGGTCCTCTACCCCACCGTCACCGGCATCAGTTCCGCCCTCACCCTCCAGGGCAGCCTCAAAACGCCCACGCAACAGTGGAAGCTGGCCGGCGCCACCGGTAACACGACCCCCAGCGCGGGCGGCACCAACTACCCGGCCACTGCGGCCGGGATCACCTGGCCCACCGCGACCATCGAAGGCCGCAGCACCCCCTACGCAGCGTTCAACGGCGCTGGGTCGACCATCACCACCAGCGGCCCGGGCATCGATACTCGCACGAACTTCACCATCACGACCTGGGCCAAACACACCAGAAGCACTCCGAAGCCGGTAAACAGCGTGATCGTCAGCCAGGACGGCTCCCAGAACAGCTCTTTCATGATCTATGCCGACGAAGGCACCGGTCAGTGGCACTTTGCCATGGCCAATGCTCAGGGGGGAGCGTGGCCCTTTGACTACACCGGGAACCGCAGCGTGGCCAATCAAGCGGCCCGGTTCACCCCCGATGCCTGGACCCGCTTGACCGCCGTCTACAACGCCGGCACCGGCCAGATGAGCCTGTACGTCAACGGTGTCCTTGCGAGTTCGGGCCAGCACGCGGCCGCTACCAGCCCAGCACCCAACGGTTATCCGATCGTCTTCGGCCGGTACAAGGTTGCCGGCCAGGCTATGGACGTCTTCAAGGGCGGCCTCAGCAATTTTGCCTCCTATTCCTACGCAGCCGCCCCCACCGCTCCCGCGGCCAGGGGAAGGATTTCGCTGCCCGCGGTCACCAAGGCGCCGGGGGTGTGCGTGGACAACGACTTCGCCAGCACCGATGACGGCAACAAGATCCAGGTCGCAGCCTGCAACGGGAGCCTCGCTCAGAACTTCGAGGTATGGGCCGACGGATCCCTGCGGATCCAGGGCAAGTGCGTCAGCGCGACCAACGCGGGGACCGTCAACACCACCCTGCTCGAACTGAGGACATGCGGTGGACCGACTCCGGCCCAGAAGTTCCTGCCTCGTGCCGACGGCTCGATCTACAACCCGGCCTCCGGTCGCTGTGTGGACCTCGGCAACTTCGACACCACCCCGGGCCGCCAGCTCTGGCTCTTCGACTGCAACTCCTCCGACGCCCAGCGCTGGACCATCATGACGCTGGGCACCGCGCCGCTGCCGCTGCCGAGTCTCGACGCGGCACCCTGACGCATCGGTACAACCTCCCGACGGACGACGGCCGCCCCTCCCACCCGGGAGGGGCGGCCGTCGCCGCATGTGAGGCGGATCCTCAGTGCGGCAGGGTCGCCGGGGAGCCGCCGTTGGCTTCGTAGCCGGCCACCGCCAGGGCGCGGTAGATCGCGTACGAGGCCGCCGGGTCCGGGTCGGCGGACCAGGGGAGGGCGCCCACGTAGCCGTCGACGTGGCGGATCTGGTCCATCGCCTCCGACCAGCGCTCGCCGCCGACCAGGAAGAGGATGAGCAGGTGGCGTACGTGCGCCAGCATCGGGTCGTCGGGGCGCGCGGTGTGGACGGCGTACAGGGCGCCCTCCACCGCCCTGGTCACGGACGCGCTCTGGTGGAAGCTGCGGATCAGGACGACGTCGGGGACGTGCTCGTACAGCGCGAAGAGGGGGAGCGCCGCCAGCAGGGAGCCCTGCGGGGCGCGGGCCGCCGCGTGGTGGGTGAAGGCGTCGGCCTTCTCCCGGGAGCCGTGCCACTTCGCGCACCAGTAGTTCAGCGCCGCCAGGTGCGCGCCCATGTGCTGCGGAGCCCGGTCGATGATCTTCGCCCACAGGGCGTCGTACTCGGGCTCCGAGTAGTGCAGCATGCGGGCCACGGAAAGCTCGATGATGTACGGGATGGGGTCGCCGGGGGCGAGCAGCGCGGCCTTCCGGCAGGACTCCCGGGCCTCCTCCGCGATGATCCGTACGTCGGCCTCGCTCATGCCCTCCGGTCGCCGCCACATCTGCTGCGCCAGCAGTTCGGCGTGCACCTGCGCGCCGCCCGCGTCCTTCGGCGCCTCCAGCCGCCACGCCTTCAGCCACCCGGCACCGGCCCCGGGCTCCTGGGAGAGCTCCAGCGCCGCCGAGCCGGCGAAGGCCTGGACGCGCTGCCAGCGCACCTCGCCGTCCCGGGCGGTACCGGCCAGCAACTGGGAAGCGGCCTGCCACTGGCCGGTGCGCCGCACGTGGTCGAGGGCGTCCATCAGGTCCGGGTCCGGCCCGGGGATCCGGATGTCGAGCTCCTCCTGGAGGGCGAATCCGTAGTCCGCCGGGTCGGCGGCGTCCGGGCTCCCGGGCGTGACCAGGCGCAGTCCGCCGCGCCTGCGCCGCAGGATCGGTCCGACGGCGGCCAAGAGCAGGGCCATCGCGAGCAGGAACCACAGAATCTCCATCCCCCCAGCGAACCAGACCCACCCCGGGAATGGCCAATAGGAGGCAAAGGAGGGCGTGAAACGGTCTTCCGGCCGGGGCCCCCCGCGACCTGGTCCGCGACCCCCTTCGTGCACCCCGGAGGCGGGGCCGCGGAGGGCCCGGACGGGGCATAGCATCGTGTTCATGAGCGACGACAGCCACGAGCACCAGAGCTTCGAGACCCGCGCCATCCACGCGGGCAATACGGCGGACCCGCTGACCGGCGCGGTCGTGCCCCCGATCTACCAGGTGTCCACGTACAAGCAGGACGGCGTCGGCGGACTGCGCGGCGGCTACGAGTACAGCCGCAGCGGCAACCCGACCCGTACCGCGCTGGAGGAGAACCTCGCGGCGCTGGAGGGCGGCCGGCGCGGCCTCGCCTTCGCGTCCGGGCTCGCCGCCGAGGACTGCCTGCTGCGCACGCTGCTCTCCCCGGGCGACCACGTGGTCATCCCGAACGACGCCTACGGCGGCACCTTCCGCCTCTTCGCGAAGGTCGTCTCCCGCTGGGGCGTCGAGTGGTCGGTCGCCGACACCTCCGACCCGGCGTCGGTGCGCGCGGCGATCACCCCGAAGACCAAGGTCATCTGGGTCGAGACCCCCTCCAACCCGCTGCTCGGCATCACGGACATCGCCGTCGTCGCCGACATCGCGCGGACGGCCGGCGCCAAGCTGGTCGTGGACAACACCTTCGCGTCCCCCTACCTCCAGCAGCCCCTCGCGCTCGGCGCGGACGTGGTCGTGCACTCGCTGACCAAGTACATGGGCGGCCACTCCGACGTGGTCGGCGGCGCGCTCGTCGCCGCCGACGCGGCGCTGGGCGAGGAACTGGCCTACCACCAGAACGCCATGGGCGCGGTGGCCGGCCCCTTCGACTCCTGGCTGGTGCTGCGCGGCATCAAGACGCTGGCCGTCCGCATGGACCGGCACGCGGAGAACGCGGGCAAGATCGCCGAGATGCTGTCCCGCCACCCCAAGGTCCACACGGTCCTCTACCCGGGCCTGCCCGAGCACCCGGGCCACGAGATCGCCGCCAAGCAGATGCGCAACTTCGGCGGCATGATCTCCTTCCGGGTCACCGGCGGCGAGGAGGAGGCCGTCGCGATCTGTGACCGGACCAAGATCTTCACCCTGGGCGAGTCCCTCGGCGGCGTCGAGTCCCTCATCGAGCACCCGGGCCGCATGACCCACGCCTCGGTGGCCGGCTCGGCCCTGGAGGTCCCCGGCGACCTGGTCCGCCTGTCGGTCGGCATCGAGAACGCCGACGACCTGCTGGCCGACCTGGCACAGGCGCTGGGCTAGTCGGGCCGGCCGCCCGCGCGTCGGAACAGGTCTCCCCGTCCTACCAGGGCGGGGAGACCTCGCTCGAAGGCGTCGACCAGGCGCCGGTCAGCGAGGCCCACACCACGAAGGCCACCACCGCCGCCCACAGCAGGGTCCAGCCGATCCGCCGTACGGTCCTGCGGCGTCGCAGCAGCCGGCCGCCGCGCGCGGCCGCGCCCGCCGCGAGATCGGGCGGCACCGCCGGGTACGGGCCCTCAAGGAGCCGCTTGACCTGGGCTTCCCTGGGATCGGGGGGACTCATGCCGCCTCCCGGTGGCGGGAGTCCGGCCGGGGACCGGGGGCCGCGCCGGGGCGGGAGCGCAGCTCGGTGACGGCCCGGTCGCACAGGGTCCGTACGCGCTCGGGCGCCAGCCCCAGCTGCGCCGCCGTGACTTCCTCCGCGACCCCTTCGTAGAGCCGCAGCACCACGACGAGCCGCTCCAGCGGGGCCAGCCGGCCGAGTACCCCGCTGCCCCCGTGGTGGCGGCGGCCGGTGCGGGCGAAGGCGGCGCACAGTTCCTGGCGGGTGTGGTCGTACGGGTCGTCCCCGCGCAGCCTGCGCCAGTTCGCGTACGTACGGGCCAGCGCGCCTCCGAGCAAAGCGCGCGCGGCGGGGGCGCCGGCCGCGGCGTCGGCGTCGGGCGATGCGGTGGCGTCGGGCGGTGTTGTGGCCCCGGACGCGGCCGGGGCGCCGCCCGCGGTCGTCGCGGGCTCCGCCGTCAGCAGGATCGCGACGCGCAGGAGCCGCCCCGCCGCGCCCGCGACGAAGGCTTCGAACTCCGCGTAGGGGCCCGGCCCGTGGTCCACAGTCCACATAGTGCGGCCGGAGGGACCGCCTCGGAAGGGGTCGGGCGTCAGGAGGCGGGGCCGGCCTCGGAACCGGGCTCGGAGCCGGCCGACATCAGCTCGG
Organism: Streptomyces sp. GQ60; assembly: GCF_059758875.1. NCBI lineage: Bacteria > Bacillati > Actinomycetota > Actinomycetes > Kitasatosporales > Streptomycetaceae > Streptomyces > Streptomyces sp. GQ60. Next base: position 469,049 of record NZ_JCAXEG010000001.1, read on the forward strand.
ACAGCGAGACGTTGAAACGGGTCAGCAGACCGGTGAACGCCTCGCGCTCCTCCTCGTGCCAGCCGTCCGTCACCCGGGCCATCAGCTCGCGCCGCGAGGAGCGGACCTCCTCCAGCCGCGCCAGCCCGCGCGGGGACAGCGCGAGCACGACGGCCCGGCCGTCCTCGGGGTGCGAGGTCCGCTTGACGAGGCCGCTGTCGACGAGCGGGGCGACCTGGCGGGTGACGGTGGAGGAGTCGATGCCCATGCCGCCGGCGAGCGCCTTGACGCCCATCGGGCCTTCCAGGTCGAGCCGGTTCAGCAGCAGGTACGCGGCCCGGTCCATGGAGTTGCGGGCCTGGCCGACCCCGCCCAGGCGGGTCTGCTCGGCGCGCCGGGCGAAGACCGCCACCTGGTGCTGGAGCGCGTCGAGGACACCGGCTTCGGCGGGTGCGCCGGCCGGCGCGGGCAGGTCGGAACTGGCCGGGGTGGAGGGCATGGCCGTGGGCTCTCTTCGCATGGGGCCGACAAGGATGGGGGACAGAGTACGCGGCCCTGCGACGGCTCGTACTCCTCGTACGAGAACTGATACGGCAGCGGTGAAACGCCGACTACGAGCCGTCCCGCATGGCGAGATCCCGACGCTCCCGCACCTTTCCCGCGCGCCCCTCCCGCCCCACCGCCCGGACCCGCCGGCGCCCCTCCCCGAGGCCCGCCGGCGCCCCGCCGCCCGGCCCGCCAATGCCCCTCCCCGAGGCACGTCGCTCACCCGTCCCGCCCAGCGCGGCGGAACGTGCGGCGGACCGGCTGCGAGACTGGCCGCATGAACTACCGCGTGCCGCAGCCCGTCCCGCAGGTCATCCTCGACGACATCCGGGGGGCCCAGAAGATGCTGTCCGGCGTCTCCCGGGTGACCGCGATGGAGGGCAGCCGGTACCTCTCCTCGCTGACCGGCTCCCCGGTCCACTTCAAGTGCGAGAACCTCCAGCGCACCGGCTCCTTCAAGCTGCGCGGGGCGTACGTGCGCATCGCGGGCCTGCGCCCCGAGCAGCGGGCCGCCGGGGTCGTCGCCGCCAGCGCCGGCAACCACGCCCAGGGCGTGGCGCTGGCCTCCTCCCTCCTCGGGGTCCGCTCGACCGTGTTCATGCCGGTCGGGGCGCCGCTGCCGAAGGTGGCCGCGACCCAGGACTACGGCGCCGAGGTGCGGATGCACGGGCAGGTCGTGGACGAGACGCTGGCCGCGGCCCAGGACTACGCCGACCGCACGGGCGCGGTGTTCATCCACCCCTTCGACCACCGCGACATCATCGCGGGCCAGGGCACGGTCGGCCTGGAGATCCTGGAACAGTGCCCCGAGGTGCGCACGATCCTGGTCGGCATCGGCGGCGGCGGGCTCGCCGCCGGGGTGGCGGTCGCGGTGAAGGCGCTGCGCCCGGACGTCCGGGTGATCGGAGTCCAGGCGGCGGGTGCGGCCGCGTACCCGCCCTCGCTGAAGGTCGGGCACCCGGTGTCCATCGACAACCCGAACACGATGGCGGACGGCATCAAGGTGGGCCGGCCCGGGGACATCCCCTTCAAAATCATTGGCGAGCTGCTCGACGACGTCCGTACGGTGTCCGAGGACGCGCTCTCCAGCGCCCTGCTGCTCTGTCTGGAGCGGGCGAAGATGGTGGTCGAGCCGGCCGGGTGCAGCCCGGTGGCCGCGCTGCTGAGCGAGCCCGAACTGTACGGGGACGGACCGGTGGTGGCCGTGCTGTCCGGCGGCAACGTCGACCCGCTGCTCCTGCAGCGGATCCTTCGCCACGGCATGGCGGCGGCCGGCCGCTACCTGTCGCTGCGGCTGCGGGTGAGCGACCGGCCGGGGGCGCTGGCCGGTCTGCTGGGCGAGTTGTCAGTGGTGGATGCGAACGTGTTGGACGTGAGCCACGTGCGGACGGACCCGCGCCTGGGGCTCACGGAGGTGGAGGTGGAGCTGCACCTGGAGACGAAGGGGCCGAAGCACTGCGCGGAGGTCGCGCGGGCGCTGCACGGCGCGGGGTACAAGGTCATGAGCTAGCGAGCTCACCCCCCCGGGGGTGACACGCCCCGAACCGGTGGCGATACGCGATATGACGCGATACGGTGTCGCCCGTTCGGCCGAGCGAGGTCGGCTCGGCGCCCATAGGATTCGCGTAGGAATGTCACGATTCAACCGGTTCGATTCGCACTGGGAGCACCCATATGCCAGGCGCCATCTACGCCGAAGGCCTGGTCAAGACCTTCGGCGACGTAAGGGCTCTGGACGGCGTTGACCTCGATGTACCCGAAGGTACGGTCCTCGGTCTGCTCGGCCCCAACGGCGCGGGCAAGACCACGACCGTCCGCGTCCTGACCACCCTCCTCCAGCCCGACAGCGGCAAGGCGGTGGTGGCCGGGATCGACGTCCTCAAACACCCCAACGAAGTCCGGCGCGCGATCGGCCTCTCCGGCCAGTTCGCCGCCGTCGACGAATACCTCACCGGCCGCGAGAACCTCCAAATGGTCGGCCAGCTCTACCAGATGGGCGCCAAGGCGGCCAAGGCCCGGGCCGCCGAACTGCTGGAGCGCTTCAACCTCGGCGACGCCGCGGACCGCACGGCCAAGACGTACTCCGGCGGCATGCGCAGGCGACTCGACCTCGCCGCGGCCCTCGTCGTCAGCCCGCCCGTGATGTTCATGGACGAGCCCACCACCGGCCTCGACCCGCGCAACCGCCAGGCGCTGTGGGCCATCATCCAGGAGCTCGTCGCGGGCGGCACCACCCTGCTGCTCACCACGCAGTACCTGGAGGAGGCCGACCACCTCGCGCACGACATCTGCGTGGTCGACCACGGCAGGGTCATCGCACGCGGCACCTCCGACCAGCTCAAGGCCCAGACCGGCGGCGAGCGCGTCGAGGTCGTCGTGCACGAGCGCGAGCACATAGCCGACGCCCGCGAGGTGCTCGCCGGCTTCGGCAAGGGCGAGACCACCGTCGAGGAGCACACCCGCAAGCTGACCGTGCCGGTCTCCGGCGGCGCCAAGCTGCTCGCCGAGGTCATCCGCGAACTCGACGGACGCGGCATCGAGATCGACGACATCGGCCTGCGCCGTCCCACCCTGGACGACGTGTTCATCTCCCTGACCGGCCACGCGGCGGAGCGAGGCGCCGAGGAGAACGGAGAGGCCCCCGCCGACGCGAAGTCTGCGAAGTCGACGGGGCGCCGCAAGGACCGCAAGGAGGCTGCGAAGTGACCCTCACCTCCACGACCCCGGAGCTGGTGGCGCCCCGCCCCCGCGGCGGCATCGTCCAGGGGATCAACGACTCCCTGGTCATGGCCAAGCGCAACCTGATCCGCATGTCCCGCATCCCCGAGATGGTCATCTTCGGGCTGATCCAGCCGATCATGTTCGTCGTGCTGTTCAGCTACGTCTTCGGCGGCTCGATGATGATCGGCGGCTCGACCAGCGCCAGCGACTACCGGAACTTCCTGATGGCCGGCATCTTCGCGCAGACCGTCACCTTCGCCACCGCCGGCGCCGGCGCGGGCATCGCCGACGACATGCACAAGGGCCTGATCGACCGCTTCCGGTCGCTGCCGATGGCCCGCGGCGCGGTCCTCACCGGCCGCACCCTGGCCGACCTCGTGCAGACCGCCCTGACGATGGTCGTCCTGGCGATCGTCGCGCTCCTCGTGGGCTGGCGCATCCACGAGGGCGTGCCGAAGGCGCTGGCCGGCTTCGTCCTGCTCCTGCTCCTGGGCTACGCCTTCTCGTGGATCGGCGCCCTGATCGGCCTGTCCGTGCGGACTCCGGAGGCGGCCACCTCGGGCGGGCTGATCTGGCTGTTCCCGGTCACGTTCATCTCCAACGCCTTCGTGCCCACGGAGAACATGGCGGGCTGGCTCCAGCCCATCGCGGAGTGGAACCCGTTCAGCGCGACCGTGCAGGCCTGCCGCGAACTGTTCGGCAACCCGGGCGTGTCGCCGTCGGACGCCTGGCCGATGCAGCACCCGGTGTGGGCCTCGCTGCTCTGGTCCGTCGTGATCATCGTGGTGTTCCGCACCCTCGCCGTCCGCAAGTACCGCTCGGCGACGGTGTAGACACCGCGGTCATCCCGCAGATCCCGTAGGCCCCGTTTTCAAGGGCCGCCCCGCAGGAAACACCTCGCCCCGCCGGGCAGCGGCCCGGCGGGGCGAGGTGTGAAAAGAAAGGGGGGTGATCAGCCGGTGAAGGGCTTGACGTCGAGGATCTTGACCGACGCCTGCTTGCCGTTCGGCAGCTCGTACTGGGCGTCCTCGCCGATCTTCTTGCCCATCACGCCGGAGCCCAGCGGGGACTGCGGCGAGTAGGTCTCGAAGTCCGAGGACGCGTACTCGCGCGAGGCCAGCAGGAACTCCATCGTGTCGTCCTCGTCGCCGTCGAAGGCGATCTTGACCAGGGTGCCGGGGGCCACCACGCCGTCCGAGGCGGGGGCCGTCCCGACCTTGGCCTTCTCCAGCAGCTGCGTGAGCTGGCGGATGCGGAGCTCCTGCTTGCCCTGCTCCTCCTTGGCCGCGTGGTAACCGCCGTTCTCACGGAGGTCACCCTCCTCGCGGGCCGCCGCGATCTTGATCGTGATCTCCGACCGTGCGGGACCAGAGAGGTACTCCAGCTCGGCCTTCAGCTGGTCGTACGCCGCCTGGGTCAGCCAGGTGACGCTCTCGCTCGTCTGGGTCACGGGTGCTCCTCGTCGGTACAGGGACTACAAAGCCGCCAGCGGCGGACGAAACCACGAGCCTAACAATTCGGGAAGAAAAGGGGGAGGACGCCAAGTGTGTGAAGTGCGTCGGGTCAGCCCGCGGAACCGGCCACGCTGCAGCCGACCAGCTCGATCATCGTGGCGCGGCCGGTGGTCTTCAGCGTGACCATCCGGTCCACGCGCTTGTGCGGCTCCGCGAAGGTGAAATCGGCGCGGCCCACCTCACCGTGCCCCTCGTCCTGCGAGCTCAGCGTGCACACCCCGGTGTCCGAGGCGCCCTTGCGCACCTCCAGGTGCACGTCGACCGCGGTGTCGGAGACGACCTTGAACTTGATCACCTCGGCGCTCACGCTCTGACCGGCCACGTAGTCCCAGCCGATCCAGCCGACCACGCCCAGCAGCCCGACACCGAGGACCGACCCGATGACCTTGAGCTTGCGGTCCGCACGCTCGTCCGCCGACCGGCCGTAGCGGCCCTCGGGCAGCTCTTCGCGCACCGCGCTCATCGATCGTTCCCTTCGAGGTGGGCGAATACCGGGATCCCGGGGTGACCCCCCGGAATTTTTCCACCCCCCGATTCGGTCACTATAGAAGCGCCCGCCCTGACGACTCAAAGAGGATCCTGTCTTGACCGAGCAGCTTCGACTGATGGCCGTCCACGCCCACCCCGACGACGAGTCGAGCAAGGGCGCGGCCACCATGGCCAAGTACGTGTCCGAGGGGGTGTCCGTGCTGGTGGTGACCTGCACGGGCGGTGAGCGCGGCTCCGTCCTCAACCCCAAGCTCCAGGGCGACAAGTACATCGAGGAACACATCCACGAGGTGCGCGCCAAGGAGATGGACGAGGCGCGCGAGATCCTCGGCGTCGACCAGGAATGGCTGGGATACGTCGATTCCGGTCTCCCCGAGGGCGACCCGCTGCCGCCGCTGCCCGAGGGCTGCTTCGCGCTGGCCGACGTCGACGAGGCGGCCGGCCGCCTGGTGAAGAAGATCCGCGCCTTCCGGCCGCAGGCCGTCACCACGTACGACGAGAACGGGGGCTACCCGCACCCCGACCACATCATGACCCACAAGATCACGATGGTGGCCTTCGATCACGCCGCCGACACCGAGAAGTACCCCGAGGCGGAGTTCGGCCCGGCGTACCAGCCGCAGAAGCTCTACTACAACCAGGGCTTCAACAAGCCGCGCACCGTCGCCCTCCACGAGGCGCTCCTCGCCCGCGGCCTGGAATCCCCGTACGGGGAGTGGCTGCAGCGGTGGAAGGAGTTCGAGCGCACGGAGCGGACCCTGACCACCCACGTGCCCTGCGCCGACTTCTTCGAGATCCGTGACAAGGCGCTCATCGCGCACGCCACCCAGATCGACCCCGACGGCGGCTGGTTCCGCGTTCCGATGGAGATCCAGAAGGAGGTCTGGCCGACGGAGGAGTACGAGCTCGCGAAGTCCCTCGTGGACACTTCCCTCCCCGAGTCCGACCTCTTCGCGGGCATCCGGGAGAATGCGTAGCTATGAGCGCTACGCACGAAGCAATCGTCCAGCTCCTTCCGCTGGCCGGCGACACCTTCGACAAGAACAAGGTGACCCCGGGCCTCCTCGGATTCGTCGTGTTCGCGGCCCTCGCCCTCGGGGTGTGGGGCCTGATGAAGTCGATGAGCCGCCACATGGGCCGCGTCGACTTCAAGGAAGCCCCCGAGCCCGCCCCCACGGAGGGCACGCGCGCCCCGTAAGGGGCCCCCGTCCACGTGTGGTGACCGCCGCCCCGCCGTTCACGGCCGGGGCGGCGGCTTCCCGCGCGCCCTACGCGGAGGGCAGCGCCACCGGGACGCCCATGATCTCCCGCGAGTGCAGGTTCGGTACGAGCGACAGCCGCCACGCCTGCCAGCCCTCCGCCGGGTCCACCCCGCGCCCCAGGATCACCGTGTAGGACTCCAGACAGTCCTCCAGCCGCCCGTCCCGCATCGGGTGCGGGGCCGCCGCCAGCCGCGCCAGCTCCGTCCGCGCCTCGTCCGGGGCCGCCGGGAGCGCGTACGGCAGGAGCGTGCAGCGCAGGAAGCGCGCCCAGTCCTCCCCGCGCCGGTCCCCGTAGGAGATGAACAGCCGTACCGCCTCCTCGCACAGGTCCAGCGCCTGCGCGGTCCGCCCGTTGCCCGCGTCCACCACCGCCAGCTCCAGACAGGTCCAGGCCTCCCCGTGGGCCAGCCCGATCCGGCGGAAGTCCGCCCGCGCGTCCACCAGGAGCTGGCGGGCGAACCCGGAGTTCTTCAGGTTCCCCGTCTGGGCCGCCCGCTGGTCGCGCGTGACCCGGCCCGAATGGTGGCGGGCGTGCGCCAGCCCGTACACGTCCCGCATGCGGGAGAACATCGTGCGGGCCCGCTCCAGCTCCCGCACCGCCCGGTCCCGCTCCCCGGCCTCCTCCAGCGCCTGCCCCAGGTAGTACAGCGTCCACGCCTCGCCGCGCGCGTCCTCCGCCTCCCGGTGCCGGGCCAGCGCGTCCCGCAGCCGGTCCAGGGCCGGCCCCGGATCCCCGTCGACCACCCGGGCCCGGCCCAGCTGGGTCAGCGCCCAGGCCTGGCCGCGGTCGTCCCGCGTGCGCCCGTACAGCTCCAGCGCCAGGCGCAGCTCCGCCTCCGCGCGCGGCACCTCGCCCAGGCGCAGGTACACCTGGCCGAGCTGCAGGTGCGCCCAGGCCTCGCCGTGCACGCTCTCGCTCTCCCGGTGCAGGACCAGCGACTCGCGCAGCAGCCGCAGCGCCTCCGCGAGGTGCGCGCGGTCGCGCTCCACCGCGCCGAGCGCGTGCAGGCCCCACGCCCGGTCGCCCGCCAGCTCGTCCGCGGCCTGGAGCACCAGCGCCTCGCGGATGCGGGCCGAGGCCTCGGGGAGGTTCCCCTGGTGGTGCAGGGTGATGCCCAGCGAGACCAGGGCCATGCCCGCGCCCGCCTCCTGCCGGGCCTCCTTGTACTGGTCGACCAGCGAGGTCAGGGTGGTGCGGGACTTGTCCAGCTCGCCCAGCTGGCGGGCCGCGATGCCCGTACGCCACTGCACCGAGCGGACCAGCAGCCCCTGGTCGACGGCCTGGGAGAGCTCGTTGATCTCGCCGAGCCGGTACAGGTCACCGCGCAGCAGGCAGAAGTCGCAGAGCGCGCCCAGCAGGTCCAGTACGGCCTGCTGGTCCACGCCCTCCGAGTGCCGCAGCGCCGCCGTGATGAAGCTCGACTCGTCGTCCAGCCAGCGCAGGGCCGCGTCCAGGGAGACGAAGCCGTGGCCGCCGACCGTGCTCGCCTTGGACAGGGCGTTCGCCCGCGTGGACATCTTCCCGTCGACCATCCGGATCACCGAGTCCGCGAGCTGCGCGTACGTACGGATCAGCCGCTCGTGCGCCGCCGAGGCACCGGCCCGGTCCTCGTCCTGCGCCAGCCGCGCCGCCGCGTACGCGCGCACCGCGTCGTGCATCCGGAACCGGTCCCCGCGTACGTGGTCCAGCAGCCCCGCCCGCGCCAGCTCGCGCAGCAGCCGCCCGGCCTCCGCCTGGTCCGCGTCGATCAGCGCCGCCGCGGCCGCCGCCCCGAGCGAGGCCCGGCCGGCCAGCGTCAGCCGGCGCAGCAGCCGGCGCCGCTCCTCGGGCAGGGCCGCGTAGGCCAGGTCCAGGGCGGCGTCCAGGGAGCCGCCGGGCTCCGGGGACTCCCCGACTTCCCCGACCTGCCCGGGCTCCCCGGCCTCCCCGAGGGGAGCCAGCACGCGCAGCGCCAGCGGCAGGCCGGCGCCGAGCGCGAGCAGTGCCCGTACGGTCTCCTCCGGGTACGGGGCCGCGGGCGCGGCCGCGCCGACGGGCGGCTCCGCGGCTCCGGCTCCGGCCGCGGGCCCGCCGGCTCCGGTGCCCCCGGTTCCGGTGCCTCCGGCTCCCGTCCCGGCGGCTCCCGGCCTTCCCGCTCCCGTCCCCGCGCCCACCGTCCCGGCGGCCACCGTCCCCGCCGGGTCCGCGCCCGCCGCCCGGACCAGCTCCGCGCCGGCCTCCTCCGCCAGCCGGGTCACCGGCATCTGGTACACCCAGGCCGCCAGCTCGGCGGGCAGCTCCAGCGGCTCCCGGGCCGTGACCAGGACCAGGCTCTCGGAGCGCTCGGGCACGAGCATCCGTACCTGCGCGGCGTCCACGGCGTCGTCCAGCACCACCGCAACCGGGGTGCCCTGCACATGCTGGAGGTACAACTCGCCCAGCCTGCGCACCTGTTGCTCAGCCGACGACCCCTCGCGGAACAGCAGCTGCTCCCGGGGCGCGCCGAGCCGGTTCATCAAGTGCAGCAGCGCCTCACGGGTCGGCAGCGGGCTCTCGGAGGCGCCGCCGCCGCGCAGGTCCACCACGCAGGCACCCCTGAACTGGTCCCGCAGCCCCTGCGCGGCATGCAGCGCCAGCGTGGTGCGGCCCACTCCGGGCTCCCCGTGCAGCACCACGACCACCGGACGGGTCTCGGTGCTCGCCCGGGCGCTGTGCACCCATTGGGCGATCCGGGTCAGCTCGGTCCGACGGCCGACGAACGCACCCTCAAGTGCCGGGAGTTGCCCGAAGGACTGCTCCAGCACGGCCCGCCGGCGGGCCTCGGCGCTGCGATTGGCGCCGCGCAGCTGGAGGGCGGAACCCGCGCTGCCGGTCCCGTTCACCTTGTGCGGGGCGTGCTGCGCCGCGGCCGCCACCTTGCGCTGCTGCTCCAGGAAAGGGCGTATCCCGCGCACCTCCAGCGCCGACAGCCACTGCAGCTTGAGCTGCTCCGCGCCACCCGGACGGCCGAACTCCCCGGCGCGCCGGTTCGCCGCGGGCAGGTGCAGGGCGGTCACCTTGACCACGGTCGCCGTCGCCCCGGCCACGCCCACGATCGCGCCGGTCGTCAGCGCCGTGCCGACCGCCACGCTGAAAGCCAGGTCGGCCACGACCGCGGCAGCGGCCGCGACCCCCGTCACCAGCAGCGCCGTCGAGGTGTTCGCGCGCCGGAAGGCCTCGCCGAGCGACTCGTCCCCGGCCGCCGCCTCGTCCAGGGCGCGCGTGTACGCCTCGTACTCGGCAGCGGCGCTCGCCGCGAGCGCGTCCAGCGCCTGCCCGCCGCGCGCCAGCAGCGCCGCCTTGGCCTCAGGAGTTCCGGCCGCTCCGCCCGCTCCCCGCCGGGACTCCTCCTCCACGGCCCGCCCCAGCAGCCGCTCGGCCTCACCGCGATGACTGTCCCGCATCGGCATCCCCCTCAGAGAGCTCCGGAACCGTGCCACAAGTGTCCGTCGGGACGGTCGCGAGCGCGAGGGAATCTGAGCTAGTTCAGAGGGAGTTGAAACGCAACCGGTCGCTCGGGGGCTGTCGATGAGCAGACCCCGGGTGCTTCCGGGCCCGTCAGTTTCCGTACTCGCGGAGCAAGGTGATCATGTTCCGGATCTTCCGGACCGCGTCTTGTGGCAGCGGGTCGGGATTGAAGTGCATGAGGTCGTTCCTGATCTCTCGGAGATCGTTGACCCGGATCAGGAACACCTTCCTGTCGAGGGGCCAGCCCAGCGCCTCCCACGCGTCCTTGTTTCCCAAGACCTGCTGGTAGTCCCCGATGGAGAGGTCGTCGAAGGCCTCGATCTTCCGCTTGCCCTGCGGGTCGCACAGCGAGGCTGCGTACGTGATGTCGAAATTGGCGACCAGTATCCGCCGCAGCAGCTGGTCGAATTCACCGATGAGGAAGAAGGGCGTGGCCATTTCGCCATAGGTGGCCGCCACGTCGGTGGCCGTGACGATCCCGGCGACGTTGTTCTTCTCGTCCCGCACCCTTCGTCGGGGAGGGGAGCGGCAGTGACGAAGGCGCCCTCGGCGGGAGGCTCCTCATCCAGGGCCGGGGTGGTGGTGACGAGCTGTACTTCGTCGTCGAGGGAGACGGCATCGAAGTCCGGCGAGGTGGAAAGGCTGTGGTTGGCGAGATCGGCGTGAATCTGCCGCATGATCAGACCGCCGCGTCCCTTGGCGCCCCACCAGTCGATCAGCTGCCGTACCGAGAGGGCCGTGGGTTTGCCGAGTTGTGCCGCGTTCCGCGCCTGCTTCAGCCTTTCGTGGCGTTCCACGGAGAGGGCGGTCTCCTCGGTCACCTCCGCCGCCTCGGCCGCGTCGTCCAGCAACTGTTGGCGGAGCATGGACAGTAGGGAGCCTCCGGTCACCGTCCATGCTTCCCAGCCGTCGAAGGACCCCGTGCCGACCGCGGCGCTGGCCGCGGCCGACGGCGATTTGAAGCGTCTGCCGTCCAGCAGCTCGATCCGGTGGTCCGATGCGATGCGGGCCGTATGCGTCTCCCCGACCCGAGGGCGGTCGAAGGTCAGCGTCTCGCCCTCTTTGAGGAGCCCGGCCTCGATGAGATGGGAAAGGGTGACGCGGCGGCCGTCCAGAAGATGGGAAGTCCGCGGCTGACCGTTGTCGCTCATCTTTGTGGTCCCTCCCCAGGGTGTGAACAGGTGCTGTCGCATCCTCCACCGCTCGGGCGGAACTGTCGCCGGCTTCAGGGAAATGCCGCGGGTTGGGGCGTGAGGTTTTGGGGCGGACTCTTGCTCGTGCGGCAGGATGGGCCCATGTCGAACCGCCTCGCGAACGAGACCTCGCCGTATCTGCTCCAGCACGCCGACAACCCCGTCGACTGGTGGCCCTGGTCCCCGGAAGCCTTCGAGGCGGCGCGGGAACGCGGCGTACCCGTTCTGCTAAGCGTTGGGTATAGCTCTTGTCATTGGTGTCATGTCATGGCCAACGAATCCTTCGAGGACGAGCTGACGGCGGTCTATCTCAACGAACACTTCGTCAACGTCAAGGTCGACCGCGAAGAGCGTCCCGACATCGACGCCGTCTACATGGAGGCCGTGCAGGCCGCCACCGGGCAGGGCGGGTGGCCCATGACCGTGTTCCTCACGCCCGACGCCGAGCCCTTCTACTTCGGGACCTACTTCCCGCCCGAGCCCCGGCACGGGATGCCCTCCTTCATGCAGGTGCTCGAAGGCGTGCGCACCGCGTGGGTCGGGCGGCCCGACGAGGTGGCGGAGGTCGCGCAGCGGATCGTGCGGGACCTCTCGGGGCGGCAGCTCGACTACGGGAAGGCCGGCACCCCCGGGCCCGAGGAGCTCGCGCAGGCGCTGCTCGGGCTGGTGCGGGAGTACGACTCCACGCGCGGGGGGTTCGGCGGGGCGCCGAAGTTCCCGCCGTCCATGGTGCTGGAGTTCCTGCTGCGCCACCACGCCCGGACCGGGTCCGAGGGGGCGCTGGAGATGGCGGCCAATACGTGCGAGGCCATGGCGCGGGGCGGGATCTACGACCAGCTCGGGGGCGGGTTCGCGCGGTACTCCGTGGACCGGGAGTGGGTAGTGCCGCACTTCGAGAAGATGCTCTACGACAATGCGCTGCTCTGCCGGGTCTACGCCCATCTCTGGCGCACCACCGGCGACGATCTCGCGCGCCGGGTCGCCCTGGAGACAGCCGACTTCATGGTCCGTGAACTACGCACCCACGAGGGCGGCTTCGCCTCCGCGCTGGACGCCGACAGTGCGGACCCGGAGACCGGCAAGCACGTGGAGGGGGCCTACTACGCCTGGACTCCGGCCCAGTTGCGGGAGGTGCTGGGGGAGGAGGACGGGGATCTGGCCGCCGCCTGTTTCGGCGTGACGGAGGAGGGGACCTTCGAGCACGGGATGTCCGTGCTCCAACTGCCCGCGCAGGGGCCGGACATCGGTGACGAGCGGCTCGCCGGCATCAAGGAGCGGCTGCTCGCCGCGCGGCAGGCGCGACCCGCGCCCGGCCGGGACGACAAGATCGTCGCCGCCTGGAACGGGCTGGCCATCGCGGCCCTCGCCGAGTGCGGGGCCTTCTTCGACCGGCCCGACCTGGTCGAGCGGGCCACCGAGGCGGCCGATCTGCTCGTGCGGGTGCACATGGACGGCAGGGCGCGGCTCGCGCGGACCAGCAAGGACGGGCACGTCGGGGTCAACGCCGGGGTGCTGGAGGACTACGGGGACGTCGCCGAGGGGTTCCTGGCGTTGGGGGCCGTCACCGGTGAAGGGGTCTGGCTGGAGTTCGCCGGGTTCCTCGTCGACCTGGTCCTGGCCGGGTTCACCGCCGAGGACGGGTCGCTGTACGACACCGCGCACGACGCGGAGCGGCTGATCAGGCGGCCGCAGGACCCGACCGACACCGCGGCCCCCTCCGGCTGGACCGCCGCGGCCGGCGCCCTGCTCTCGTACGCCGCGCACACCGGTTCGCAGGCGCACCGTACGGCGGCCGAGCGGGCGCTCGGGGTGGTGCACGCGCTCGGGCCGCGCGCTCCGCGCTTCATCGGGCACGGGCTGGCGGTCGCCGAGGCGCTGCTCGACGGGCCGCGCGAGGTCGCCGTGGTCGGCCATCCGGAGGACCCGGCGCGGGCGGAGCTGCACCGGGTGGCGCTGCTGGGGACGGCTCCCGGGGCGGTCGTGGCGACGGGTCTGCCGGCGGCGGCGGACGGCAGTGGCGGGGAGTTCCCCCTTCTGGCCGAGCGCACGCTCATGCACGACCTCCCGACGGCGTACGTCTGTCGACATTTCGTCTGCGCGCGGCCTACGACCGATCCGGTCGAGCTGGCGGAGCAGTTGGGGACGGTTCGTCCCTGAAAGCGGTGGAGTAGCGTCAATTCCGGTTGCCTGAAGGTCACTTGGGCAACGCGGTTTTTATCTGGAAAGCGCCTGCGCGTCATGTTCGGTGCCTAGTCTCGTGACTTCGGAGTCACCGATCGGTCACTGACAGCGCCCTCGGGCGCCAGGGGAGCGCGCACCGGGGGTTGCGCACGCGGGGGGAATCGGGGACGGGACGAGGGCGGCGGGCTGGGGAGCCTGCCGCGCGCCCGTCCCCGGGGGGTTCGGGGAATCGCCGCTCGGGGTTGCGGCATGTCTGTGGGGGACGCTTTGTTCATATCCGTGTTCATTTGTGTGGTCTCGCTCGCGCTCTTCTGGATGGCGGCGTTCACGCTCTGGTGGCAGATGCACGCGTGGCGGACGCCCGAGACGCTCGCCTCGACCCGTTTCGACCGCCCCGACGGCGGCGGCCGGCTGGCCTTCTCCCTGCTGCTGCCCGCCCGCCACGAGCAGGCGGTCCTGGAGCACACCATCGAGCGGCTCCTGGAGTCGAGCCACCGCGACTACGAGATCATCGTGATCGTCGGCCACGACGACCCCGGGACCGCGGAGGTGGCCGAACGGGCCGCCGCCCGTGCGCCCGGTCTCGTACGCGTCATCACCGACCACCACGAGGTCAAGAACAAGCCGAAGGCCCTCAACACCGCCCTCCCGCACTGCCGGGGCGACATCGTCGGGGTCTTCGACGCCGAGGACCAGGTCCATCCCGAGCTGCTGTCCCACGTGGACCACGCCTTCCGCGCCACCGGCGCCGACGTGGTCCAGGGCGGGGTCCAGCTCATCAACTTCCACTCCAGCTGGTACAGCCTGCGCAACTGCCTGGAGTACTTCTTCTGGTTCCGCTCCCGGCTGCACCTGCACGCCGAGAAGGGCTTCATCCCGCTCGGCGGCAACACCGTCTTCGTGCGCACCGAAGTCCTGCGCGAGGCCGGCGGCTGGGACCCGAACTGCCTCGCCGAGGACTGCGACCTGGGCGTACGGCTGTCCTCCGTCGGCAAGAAGGTGGTCGTCGCCTACGACTCCGACATGGTGACCCGCGAGGAGACGCCGGGGTCGCTGGTCAGCCTGCTCAAGCAGCGCACCCGCTGGAACCAGGGCTTCCTGCAGGTCTACCGCAAGAAGGACTGGCAGCAGTTGCCCGGCCGCGGTCAGCGCTGGCTGGCCCGCTACACGCTGATGACGCCGTTCATGCAGGCCACGTCCGGGGTCGTCATCCCGGTGAACTTCGCCGTGGCCGTCTTCCTCGACGTGCCCGTCGGCGTCGCGATCGTGACCTTCCTGCCGATGATCACCGCGATGGTGACCTTCGTCTTCGAGGTGGTCGGCCTGCACGACTTCGGCCGCCAGTACGGGCTGCGGGTGCGCTTCCCGCACTACGTCAAGCTCGTGGTCGGCGGCCCGTTCTACCAGGTGATGCTGGCCGGCGCCGCGATCCGCGCGGTCTGGCGCGAGCAGCGCGGACGCAACGAGTGGGAGCTCACCAGTCACACCGGAGCCCACCTCGCGTCCGCGTCCGCGTCCGGTGAAGCGGGCACACCCGTCGTCCGCAGCAGCGCCGGCGCCCCGAGCACCCTCACCCGAGAGGACAGCCCCCAGTGACCACCACCCTGCCCACGGCCACTGATCCCCAGCCCGGTGCTGCCACCACCGACGCCACCGCGACCGACACCAGCACCACCGACACCGCCACCACCACCGACGCCACCACCGCGACCGCTGTCGTCCCGCGCCAGCGGACCGGCGGACTCGGGGTCCGCCCGCCCGCGCCGGCCCGGCCGCTCGTCCGGTTCCGCTCCTCGCGCCCCGACCTGCTGCTCTGCGGGGTGCTGCTGCTCGTGATCCTCCTCGTGCAGGGCTGGAACATCACCAACTTCCCGACCCTCAGCGACGACGAGGGCACGTACCTCGCGCAGGCCTGGGCCGTCCAGGAGGGCCGGGGGCTGGCCCACTACACCTACTGGTACGACCACCCCCCGCTCGGCTGGATCCAGATCGCGGGCCTGACCTACCTGCCGTCCCTGTTCGCACCCGAGTCGATGACCGTCGCGCCGATGCGGTTCTCGATGCTGGCCGTGTCCGCCGCCAGCTCGGTCCTGCTGTACGTGCTCGCGCGCCGGCTGTGGCTGCCGCGCTGGGCGGCCGGTCTCGCCATGGGCCTGTTCGGGCTCTCCCCGCTCTCCGTCGTGCTACAGCGGGAGATCTTCCTCGACAACATCGCCGTGATGTGGATGCTGCTGGCCTTCTGCCTCGCCGCGTCCCCCAGCCGCCACCTGTGGCACCACTTCGCCTCCGGCCTGGCGGCCGCCACCGCCGTGCTGACCAAGGAGACGATGCTGGTGGTGCTTCCGGCGCTGCTGGTGACCATGTGGCGACACAGCCACCGGGACACCCGCAAGTTCGCCGTCACCGGGGCCGTCACCGCCTGCGTGCTCATCGGGGTGACGTATCCGCTGTACGCGCTGCTCAACGCCGAGCTGCTGCCCGGCTCCGGCCACGTCTCGCTCATCGGCGGGATCGTCTACCAGATGGGCCGGGCCGGCTCCGGCTTCATCCTCGACCCCGGCTCCGGCTCGCACGGGGTCTTCGAGTCCTGGCTGTACTACGACACCGTGCTGCCGCTCGGCGGACTGGCCGGCGCGGTCCTGCTCCTCGTCACCATCCGCTGGTCGGTCACGGCCCGGGCGCTCGCCGGCCCGGCGCTGGCCGTGGTCATCCTGGGCCTCGTCGCGCTGCGTCCCTCCGGCTACCTCCCGGCGATGTACGTGATCCAGGCGCTGCCGTTCCTGGCGCTGGTCCTCGCCGGGGGCGCGGCCAGCGTCACCCACGCCGTGCTGCGCCGTCGCCGGGCGCCGGGGGAGCGGCGCGTCCTGGCCTACGGGCGGTGGGCGCTGGTCGGCGTCCTGGCCGCCGCGGCCGCCGTGTACCTCGTCCCGCGCTGGTACGACGGCAACCGCACGGCGCTCACGGTCGACGCGAACGCCCCGTACCGGCAGGCCGCGGCCTGGCTCGGACGCGAGGTGAGCGAGCCCGCCACGACCCGGGTCCTGGTCGACGACGCGCTGTGGCTGGACGCCGTCCACCACGGGTTCGACCCGGGGCTCGGCGCCATCTGGTTCTACAAGGCCGACCTGGACCCGGCGGTCACCAAGACCCTGCCGGGCGGCTGGCGGGACATCGACTACGTGGTCTCCTCGCCCACCGTCCGGCGCGACGCGGCGCAACTGCCCAATGTGAAGGCCGCCTTGGAGCATTCGACGACGGTCGCCGTCTTCGGGACGGGCGAGGACCGCATCGAGATCCGGCGCACCGACCCCACGGCCCGCACCGTCAACGGGAGTTGATCCGGCATGACCGAAGACCTGTGGGTCCCGCACGCCCTGCGCGCACCGGACGCCCCGCACGCACCGCATGCCCCGCACCTGCCGGAGGGCGCCGCCGAGGCGCCCGCGCCGGGCAGTGTCACCCTCATCATCCCGACCTTCAACGAAGCCGGGAACATAGGCGAGTTGCTGCGCAGGCTGGCCATCGCGCTGCCCGCGCACCTGCCCTGCTCGGTGCTGTTCGTCGACGACTCCACGGACGACACCCCGGCCGTCGTCGAGAAGGCCGCCCTGGAATGCGCCTTCCCGGTGGCGGTCCTGCACCGCGAGACCCCCGCCGGAGGGCTCGGCGGGGCGGTCGTGGAGGGCATCGCGCGGGCCGACACGGACTGGATCGTCGTCATGGACGCCGACCTCCAGCACCCGCCCCACCTGGTCCCCGAGCTCGTCGGGGAGGGCGCGCGCACCGGCGCCGACCTGGTCGTGGCCTCCCGCTACATCGCCGGGGGCAGCCGGGCCGGGCTCGCCGGGAGCTACCGGATCGCCGTCTCTCGCGGAGCGACCTGGCTGACCAAGGGGCTCTTCCCGCGGTCCCTGCGCGGGATCAGCGATCCGATGAGCGGGTTCTTCGCGATGCGCCGCTCGGCGGTCACGGAGGAGGCGCTGAAGCCGCTGGGCTACAAGATCCTGCTGGAGCTGGCCGTGCGCTCCCGGCCGGCGCGGGTGGCGGAGGTGCCCTTCGTCTTCCAGGACCGCTTCTCCGGGGAGTCCAAGTCCACCGCCCGCGAGGGCCTGCGCTTCCTGACCCACCTCGCCTCGCTGCGTTCCGCGACCCCGCTGGCCCGCATGATCGGCTTCGGGCTGATCGGGCTCTCCGGCTTCGTCCCGAACCTGGCCGCGCTGTGGATGCTCACGCACACCGGGATGAACTACCTGCTCGCCGAGGTGGTCGCGAACCAGGCCGGCGTGCTGTGGAACTTCCTCCTCATCGAGACCCTGCTCTTCCGCGACCGGCGCCGGCACCGCCGCTGGGCGGACCGGTTCGGGCGCTTCACGCTGCTGGCCAACGCCGATCTGCTGCTGCGGATCCCGCTGATCGCGCTGCTCGTCGGCACCTGGGGCTTCGGGGTCCTGTCCGCGACCGCGCTCGCGCTGGTCACCACCTTCGTCCTGCGGTTCGCCGCGACGGAGGCACTCGTCTACCTCCCGCGCAAGGCGGGACCGGCCCGTACGAGTTGAACCGCCCGAGTTGAACCGTACGAGTCGAACCGCACGATGAGCCGCACGAAGGGATGCTCCCCATGCGAAGGAAGATCCGGCGCGGGGCAGGGTGGCGGGCCGCTCTGCTCGCCGTCGGGGCGATGACCGCGGGCCTGCTGCTGACCGCACCGCAGCAGGCCACGGCCGGACCGCCCAACCTGCTCACCAACCCCGGTTTCGAGACCGCCGGCCCGGCCGGCTCCGACATGCCCTCGTGCTGGTCGAAGTCCGGCTGGGGCGACAACGACTTCAGCTTCACCACCGTCGCCGACGCGCACTCCGGCACCAAGGCGATGAAGGTCTCGCTCACCCGCCGGGTGGACGGCGACCGCAAGGCCCTGGTCACCGAGAACGGCACCTGCGCCCCGACGGTCGTACCGGGCCGCCAGTACGACCTCTCGGCCTGGTACAAGTCGAACACCCCGGACGTGTCGGTGACCGTGTTCCGCCACGACACGACGGCCGGCTGGCAGTACTGGACCGATCTGCAGAACCCGCCCGTCAGTGCCGCGTGGGCGCGCACGGAGGTCCGTACGCCGGCCGTCCCGCCCAACACCGACAAGATCGTGTGGGGCCTGTCCGTCTACGGGGTGGGCACCCTCACCACCGACGACTACGCGCTGGAGGAGGTGGGCGTGCCCACGCCGCTGCCCACCTGCACGGGCACGGCCACGGAGTGCGCTAAGGGCAAGTGGGAGGTGATCGCCGCCAAGAACCCGGTGCGGTCGATGCACGCCGTCGTGCTGAAGAACGGCAAGGTGCTGCTGATCGCGGGCTCGGGCAACGACATCGCCCAGTTCAACGCGGGCACCTTCACCTCCGCCGTCTACGACCCGGCGAACGGCTCGTTCAAGACGATCCCGACGCCCGTGGACATGTTCTGCTCCGGCCACGTCCAGCTGTCCGACGGCCGGGTGCTGGTGATGAGCGGCAACAAGGGCTATCCCTCGGCGGACGGCACGATCGGCTACCAGGGGCTGAAGGACTCGTACACCTTCGATCCGGCGACCGAGAAGTACACGAAGACGAACGACATGAACGGCGGGCACTGGTACCCGTCGGCGACCGTCCTCGGCAACGGCGACGTGATCTCCTTCGGCGGGCTGAAGGAGGACTCCACCGGCAACGTGACGGCGGAGAAGTTCTCGGCGGCGCAGAACAAGTGGCTGCCGATGAACGAGGTCAACCAGACCTGGTCGTACTGGGGCCTGTACCCGTCGATGATCCTCATGCAGGACGGCCGGCTCTTCTACTCGGGCAGCCACACCTTCGGCAACGGCACCCCGGGCACCGGCGCCTCCGTCTACGACTACGCCGCCAACACCATCACCGACGTGCCGGGCCTGCGCAACAAGGACCAGCGCGACGAGTCGGCGAGCGTGCTGCTGCCCCCGGCGCAGGACCAGCGGGTCCTGACCATCGGCGGCGGCAACAACGAGACCAACCCGGCCGCGAACCGGATCACCGACATCATCGACCTGAAGCAGCCGAGTCCCGCCTACACGGCCGGCCCGGACCTGCCGCTGGGCCTGGTCGACCAGGGCGCCGGCAAGCGCCCGCAGACCGGCGCCGAGGGCAAGATGTACGTGTCCGCCGTGCTGCTCCCGGACGGCAAGGTGCTGGAGACCGGCGGCGCCCTCCACGACCGGGCCGACCCGGTGTACGAGGCCTCGTTCTTCGACCCGGTGACCAACACCTACCAGGCCGGCCTGGCCACCGACCCGATCCCGCGGACGTACCACTCGGCGTCGTTCCTGATGCCGGACGGCCGCGTCATGTCGGTCGGCGACAACCCGGGCAACGGCACGTACAACCACAACGTGTCGATCTACACGCCGCCGTACCTCTTCAAGGGGGCGCGCCCGCAGATCACCTCGGTGATCGACAACCAGTGGGTGTACGGGGACACGCAGCGCATCACCGTCAACCGGGCGGTCGCCAAGGCGGAGCTGATCCGTCCGGCGGCGGTCACCCACTCCTCGGACCCGAACCAGCGGTTCGTGGACCTGCCGCTGACGGTCGTCAACGGCACCACCATCGACCTGAACGTCACCAGCAACCCGAACCTGGCGCCGCCCGGCTGGTACATGCTCTTCGCGGTCGACGCGAACGGCGTCCCGTCGATCGCGCGGTGGGTGCACCTGGGCGGCCCGTCGGCCCTGGCGGCCACCGCGGAGCCCCCGGCCGCGCACGAGCACACCTTCGCGAACGAGCTGGGGGCCCCGAAGCAGAACCCCGCGAAGCGGGACTCGGCCCCGGTGGCCCCGAGCGTGGCCGGCTGCGACCGGCACTACGGCACGGCCAACGTGTGCGTGCCCACGCGGTTCCCGGCGGAGGTGAAGGCGACGACGAAGGCCCGCTGCGACTGGCTGGCCGCCCACAAGTACCCCAACCGCCTGAAGGTCAACGGCAGTGACCCGCTGCGCCTGGACCCGGACGGTGACGGCTACGCCTGCTGAGCCCTGAGGTCTCTCTTTCGGATCGTGCGGCCGTGCGGGGTGTCCCGCACGGCCCGCACGGCCCGCACGGCCCGGACGATCCGGAGGAGACGGCTCAGTGCTGGTAGGCGGCGATCGAGATGCCCACGTAGTGGGCGACGAAGGCGGCCAGGGTCAGCGAGTGGAAGACCTCGTGGAAGCCGAAGAAGCGGGGTGAGGGGTCCGGTCGCTTCATGCCGTAGATGACGCCGCCGACGCTGTAGAGCAGGCCGCCGACGATGATCAGGACCAGGACGGCGAGGCCGCCCGCGCGCATGAAGTCGGGGAGGAAGAAGACCGCCGCCCAGCCCATGGCGATGTAGCAGGGCGTGTACAGCCAACGCGGGGCGCCGACCCAGAAGACGCGGAAGGCGATGCCGGCCGCGGCCGCGATCCAGACCGCCCAGAGCAGGGTCCGGCCGGTGGAGTCCGGCAGGAGCAGCACGGTCAGCGGGGTGTACGTGCCCGCGATGATCAGGAAGATGTTGGCGTGGTCGAGCCGCCGCAGGACGGCCTCGCCGCGCGGGCCCCACGTACCGCGGTGGTAGACGGCGCTGACTCCGAAGAGCAGGCACGCGGTGAGGATGTACACCCCGCACGCCACCCGGGCCCGGGTCGAGTCGGTGAAGGCCATCAGAACGAGGCCGGCGATCACGACGGCGGGGAACATGCCGGTGTGCAGCCAGCCGCGCATGAGCGGCTTGGCCTCCTGATCGGCGGGTTCGACCACCGGAGCGGCGACGGCAGCGGCGTCAGAAGTCATGCCGGCCATGCTACCTACGGGTGCGTAGGTTTCCGTTAGTGCGCTTTACGGAAGATTGACCGGAGTGGCGATGCTCACGTGAGAAGCCCCCTGGACATATGCGCACACGCACCGGATGATCAGATGAGTGCGGTCGACACCGGATGAGCGGAGCGCGAAGCGTCCGGGTCGCGGCCCCCACGGGGCAATCACAAATCAAACCCCTCAACAAGGAGCGATCGTGGCGCGCGACATCGCGGCTGGCACCACTTCCGACGTCCCCACCAAGCACCAGGAGCTGGTCTCCTGGGTCGAGGACATCGCCGCCCTCACCCAGCCGGACCGCATCGTCTGGTGCGACGGCTCCGAGGTCGAGTACGAGGCCCTCTGCGAGGAGCTCGTCTCCAAGGGCACCTTCAAGAAGCTGGACCCGGCCAAGCGCCCGAACTCGTACTACGCCGCCTCCGACCCCACCGACGTCGCGCGCGTCGAGGACCGGACCTTCATCTGCTCCGAGAAGGAGGAGGACGCGGGCCCGACCAACCACTGGAAGGCCCCTTCCGAGATGAAGGAGCTGTTCGCGGGCAAGGGCGAAGAGGGCGGGATCTTCCGCGGCTCCATGAAGGGCCGCACGATGTACGTCGTCCCCTTCTGCATGGGCCCCCTCGGCTCGGAACTCTCCGCGATCGGCGTCGAGATCACCGACTCCGCCTACGTCGCGGTCGCCATGCGCACCATGACCCGCATGGGCCAGGCCGTCCTCGACGAGCTCGGCACCGACGGGTTCTTCGTCAAGGCGGTCCACACACTCGGCGCTCCGCTCGCCGAGGGCCAGGCCGACGTGGCGTGGCCGTGCAACACCACCAAGTACATCTCGCACTTCCCCGAGACCCGCGAGATCTGGTCCTACGGTTCGGGCTACGGCGGCAACGCCCTGCTCGGCAAGAAGTGCTACGCCCTGCGCATCGCGTCCGTCATGGCCCGCGACGAGGGCTGGCTCGCCGAGCACATGCTGATCCTCAAGCTGACCCCGCCCCCCTCCACCTCCGGCCGGGTCGAGGCGAAGTACATCGCCGCCGCCTTCCCCTCCGCCTGCGGCAAGACCAACCTGGCGATGCTGGAGCCGACCATCCCCGGCTGGACCGTCGAGACCGTCGGCGACGACATCGCCTGGATGCGCTTCGGCGAGGACGGCCGCCTCTACGCGATCAACCCCGAGGCCGGCTTCTTCGGCGTGGCCCCCGGCACCGGCGAGCACACCAACGCCAACGCGATGAAGACCATGTACGCGAACACCGTCTTCACCAACGTCGCGCTCACCCCCGACGGCTCCGACGTCTGGTGGGAGGGCATGACCGAAGAGGCGCCCGCCCACCTGATCGACTGGAAGGGCAACGCCTGGACCCCGGAGAGCGACACCCCGGCGGCCCACCCCAACGCCCGCTTCGCCGTCCCGGCCTCGCAGTGCCCGACGATCGCCTCCGAGTGGGAGGACCCCAAGGGCGTCCCGATCTCCGCGATCCTCTTCGGCGGCCGCCGCGCCTCCGCCGTCCCGCTGGTCACCGAGTCCTTCGACTGGAACCACGGCGTCTTCATCGGCTCGAACATCGCCTCGGAGAAGACCGCCGCCGCCGAGGGCAAGGTCGGCGAGCTGCGCCGCGACCCCTTCGCCATGCTGCCGTTCTGCGGCTACAACATGGGCGACTACATGGGCCACTGGGTCGACGTGGCCAAGGGCAAGGACCAGGCCAAGCTCCCGAAGATCTACTACGTGAACTGGTTCCGCAAGAACGACGCGGGCAAGTTCGTGTGGCCCGGCTTCGGCGAGAACAGCCGCGTCCTGAAGTGGATCGTCGAGCGCCTCGACGGCACCGCCGAGGGCGTCGAGACCCCGATCGGCATCCTGCCGACCGTCGCCTCCCTGGACACCGACGGCCTGGACCTGCCGGCCTCCGACCTGGAGTTCCTGCTCACGGTCGACAAGGAGGTCTGGCGCGACGAGGCCTCGCTGGTCCCCGCCCACCTGAACACCTACGGCGACCACACGCCGAAGGAGCTGTGGGACCAGTACGAAGCGCTCGTCGAGCGCCTGGGCTGAGCCGGCCACCGGGCTGATCAAGCCCCCACCGAACCCCTGCGGCCGGCTGTCCCCGGCCACGGGCTGACGCGGGATTCCCCGACCTAGGATTCCCTGCGACCTTCCAAATAGGTCGTGTGCGTCTGCTGACGGCGGGCCTCCGTTTCACGGAGGTCCGCCGTCATGCGTTCCGCTTCTTCCCGCAGCAGCGTCAGCTGCCGCTCCAGGTGGCGCTCGGGCGATTCGCCGCCCGCCGTGAGCCGGGTCCACCAGCGGGTCCGGTTGTAGGTGTCCACGCACTCCGGCACGTCCGTGCGGATGGCCCGGGTCAGCGCGTGCACCGCCTCCGGGTCGGCGGCCAGCACGCCCGCCACCCAGCCCGGCTCCAGCATCGCCGCGTACAGCCCCAGCAGCCCGGCCAGCACCGCGGCGGGCTCCGACGGCAGGTCCACCTCGCCGACGTACTCCTCCAGCCGCGCGAAGTCGTCGCGTACGAAGCCCAGTTGCTCGGCGGGCTCCGGCGGTACCGGCGGCGCCGGCAGGTCCGGCGGGGCGACGAGCGCGCCCGCCCCGTACAGCCCGGCGACCACCACCGGCCAGTACGTGCCGGCCACCCCGGTGAGGGTCAGGCCCACCCCGACCACCCCGCAGGCGCTGCCGGCCAGGTTCTTCTTCGATTCGAGGTACGCGAGGAGCCGCGCGCCCAGTGCCCTACTGGTAGCCACGGATCTCCTCGAAGGCTCCGTCCAGCGAACCGTTGCCGTCGGTGGCGTCGAAGAGCCGCCCGCCGGTCAGTTCGGTGATGTGGGCGAGCTCCTTGCGGTCCGAGTCGCCGAACAGCACCGCGAAGACCGGGGTGTGCTTCTGCGCCTCGGGCAGTCCCGCGTAGAAGGCGTCGAAGTGCTTGGCCCCGACCCCCGCGGTGTTCTCGCCGTCCGTCATCAGCACGATCGAGGTGAAGGCGTCCGCGCTGCCCTTGCCGAGCTGCTGGTACGCCGCTTCCAGGCTGCTGTAGACCGCCGTGCCCCCCTGGGGCTGCAGCGACTTCACGTCCCCCCGGATCGCGTCCAGGGCGGGACCGGGGTCGCCCGGCTGGACCGTGTGCGTCAGGACCTTCTTCACCTTGTCGCCGAAGGGCAGCAGCGTGACCTCCTCACGGTCCCGGAACCGCTGCCCGGTGCCCGAACTCCCGGTCCCCGTCAGGTCCGTGAGCGCCGACTTCAGCCGGCCGATCCGGTCCTCCTCGGCCATCGACCCCGAGGTGTCCAGCACGTACACCGTGCGCGAGGGCCGGCGCAGCTCGTTCTCGTAGCTGGACAGCAGCCCGTCCGCCACCGAGCGGGTGCCCGGGAAGGGCAGCTCCCGCCGCTTGTCCGGGTTCAGCCCCGCCGCCGGGGTCACACCGGCGGCGACCGGCCGCCGGAAGGTCTTCTCGGTGATCGCCTTCTGCGCCCCGGTGCCGCGCAGGTACTCGGTCAGCGCGCGCCCCGACTCGCGGGCCCCGGCCGGGGCCGAGGTCAGCAGGGTCAGCGGGTAGTGGGCCGTGACCACGCCGTCGAGCGGCCGGATCACCGTCAGGCCCGTCTTCGCGTCCCGGTTCATGGACAGCAGCACCGACTCGTAGTTCACCAGCGCGTCCACGTCCCCGCGCTGGCCGTACGCCGTCGCCAGCCAGCCCGAGGAGCCAGAGGTCAGCTTCTGCCCCGTGAAGAACTCCTTCAGCTTCGGCTGCGCCTTCGCCACGTCCGCGTCGGTCAGTGCCGCCTGTGCGCCCGAGAGCCCGGAGGCCACCGAGACCAGGGCGGAGAAACCGGAGTTGGAGCGCACCGGGTCGGTCATCCCGTACGTCAGCTTCCCGGCGGCCACGGCCTCGTGGACCGCCGACCAGGTGACCGACTCGGGCTTCCAGCCCAGCCGGGCCAGCGCCTCGGGCTTCACGCCGAGGGCGACGGGCGAGGACATCACCGGGGTCTCGCTCGACAGCTTGCCCGCGGCCTCGGGCCGCAGGCGCAGGTAGTCGTTGGAGGAGAGCCAGACGGCGTCGAACTTTCCGTCCGCCGTGCCGGAGGCGATCTGCTCGACCGCGTCGAGGGTGCCCGACATGGTCAGCTCCACGCCGACCCCGGTGGCGGCCTTCGCCGCCTTCAGCACCTCGTCCATGTCGGACAGCTCGCTGGATGCCAGTACGCGGAGCTTGCCCTCCTGGTACGCGGTCCGCTCCGGCTTCGTGTGGCCGGGATCCTCGGTGCACGCGCTCGCCCCGAGCAGGGTGGCGGCGAGCGCCACCGCCGCGGCGAGCCGTCTGCGCATCACGGCGCTGCGGATGCTCGTGCCGTTCATCGGGCGTCGCCGCCTTCCAGAGCGCCGGCGGTGCGGGTGCGCGCCAGGTACGCGGAGGCGTTCTGGAGTTCGCCGGTCAGGGATTCCACGGTGGCGGCCATGTTCTCGGTGGCCTGCGCCTTGAAGGTGTCGATGGTGTCGAGCGTCGTGTAGATCTGCGCGAAGGCGGTCCGCAGCGTCTCCGCGCCGACGGCCGGGTCGGCGGCGATCCGCTGGATCTCCCCGCTCTGCGTGGACAGCATCTCCGCGTTGCCGCGGATCAGGCCCTCGGTGGTGTCGCGCAGGCTGTTGATCTGCTGGACCACCTCGCCCTGGGTGTTCAGCGCCTGGGCCAGCATCACGGCGATCCGCAGCGCGGACACCGTGGTGGTCGCGGCCCGGTCGACGCCCTTGATCAGCTCTTCGTTGTTGCGCCGGACCACGTCCATGGCCAGGTAGCCCTGGGCGCAGACGGCCAGCTGGGTCAGCAGGTCCTGGTGTTTCTGGCGTACGGGGAACAGCACGTCCACGCGCAGCGCGTCGGCCTGCCGCGGGTCGCTCTGGCCGGCGATCCGCTGTTCGACGGCCGAGTCCAGGGCCTCGGTGAGCACCGCGTACTCCTGGAGCTTGCCCATGGTCTCCCACAGGCGGGCGCGCTCGGTGTGCAGGGCGGCGTTGTCGCGCCGCAGCTCGTCCTGGCCGCCGCGCAGCGCGCCGACGATCCGGTTGAGGGTGGCCTGCGAGGAGGCGTACTTGGCCACGTGGTCGCGGAACTTGTTGCCGCCGGGCAGCTTGGAGATGAGCTTGCGCACGCCCCTCAATGAGCCGGCCGGGCGGCCCGGGCTTTCGCTCGGGTCCAGGTCCTCCACGTTGCGGCGCAGTTCGACCAGCGAGCCCGCGACGCGGGCCTGGGCGTCGCCGCCGCCGTCCGCGGCGAGGGAGCGTACGGCCCGCTCCAGCATGCGGTTGGACTGCTGGGCGGCGCCGCGGATGTCGGCGGTGCCGAGGCCGGCGATCTCCCCGATGCGGTGCGCGAACTCGGGGGAGCGGCTGTCGATGCCGGCCAGCGAGCCGACGTACTCCCCGGCCCGGCGGGCCATCTCCTCGCGCACGCCGTCCTGGAGCGGTACCAGGCCGGAGGCCTGCTCGCGTTCGACGGGGGCCACGGGCTCGGGAGCGGTGAGGACGAGCGGAGCGTCCTCGGGCGGAGTCAGTGTCATGCTGATCGGTCCCCCTATCCCTTGGCGCGGGCGGCGAGCGCCATCAGGACCTTGACGGTCGGTGCGCTGACCTGGCGGATGCCGGTCAGTCCCGGGTTGAGGTACGCCGTGTGCGGCGCGGTGGCGGCGGTGAACTCGGCCAGCCCCTCCGTCGGCCGGAACCCGTGGCGGACCGCGAGCGCGCGCAGCTTCGGGTCGTCGGCGAGCAGGGAGCCGAGCTCGCCGGCCTTCTCGCTGATCGGCACGAAGGTGTGCGGGGAGTTGACGGTGGTGTCCGGGTAGAGCACCACCATGTCGCCCGGATCCTGCTTCTGCTGGAGCAGGCTGGCCACCTGCGACTCGTAGGCGAGGATGAGCGGTTCGCCGCTGCCGCTGATGAAGGAGCGGAAGGGGTCGTCCGTGCTCTGCTCCAGGGCGCCCTGGACGGAGATCAGCTTCTTCATCAGGGGCGCGGTCCGCTCGATGGCGGCGTCGTCGGCGACGATGGCCGAGCTGTTGGCGACGTTCGAGGTGGTGGCGAGGAAGAGCGCACCCGAGTTGGAGGTGGTCGGGTCGGTGGTCTTGATGAACACCGTGCCGGCCAGCTCGGGGTAGGCGGTGGTGCCGCCCTGGAGCTCCTGCCACTTCTTGTCCCCGTCGGCCGCCTTCAGGAAGGGGCCGAGGAGGAGGGTGCCGGAGTTCTTGCCGGTCATCTTCGCGAGGCCGTGGTCGGTGAGGACCCTGGCCGCGTTGGCGCGGGCGATGACGACGAGAGGGGAGAAGAAGGGCTTGGTGTTCTGCGCGCCCTTCACTCCGGCCGCCGCCTCGATCTCCTTGGCCGGCTCGTTGCTGCTGGGGAAGGCGAAGTCGAAGTCCTTGAGGGCGAGTTGGTCCATCGCCCAGGAGCCCGAGGTTTCGGTCTTCACGGTGTAGCCCTTGTCTGCAAGGGCCTTGACGACGTCGGGGTCGCGGAAGAACTCGGACTTCTCCGAACCGATGACGCCGCGCACGGTCTTCGTTGCCGTGCCCTCCGGCTTCTTTCCTCCGATGGCGATGACGGCTATCACGCCGCCGACCAGGAGGACCGCCAGGGCGATTCCTAGGATGCGTCTCACGGGTGCAGCGTGCTCGCGGAAACCCACATTCCGCGCGGAGTTGAGTGAACGCGAGGTGACGAGGCGGTCCCACTTCGAAATGCTGTGTGGGCCCGTGGGTGCTGGTGGCCGGGGCGGGCTGCCGGGAGGATCGTTCCATGGGCGTGAGCGCGTTGAAGTGGCAGGGCTGGCTGGTCGCCCTGGTGTTCGTGGCGGGACTGCTGGTCTTCGCCCCGCTGGGGCTGTACGTGTGGGCCGGCGGCGCTCCCGCCGCGCGGCCGGCGGGGGCGGCGCGGGCCGACGTACGGATCACCGGCTGCCGGATCGACCCGGCGAGCCGTCGCGTGGTCGCCTCCGTCGAGGCGGTCAACGGCTTCCCGGAGCCGGGGTCCTACGTCGTCACGGTGGAGTTCCGCGAACAGCCGCCGCCGCCGGCCGCCCGTGGCCCCCAGGCGCTGGTGAAGATCCCGGGTGTCCGCCCGGCTTCGCTGGAGCGCGTGGACGCGGTCGGCCCGGTCTGGCCTCCGGCCACGACGCCTTGGTGCGGCGTCGCCGCTGTCGACTTCGCCCCGGACCCCGCGCCTCACACGCCGGCGAGCCGGTCCAGCCCGTCCGGCGTTTGAGGACCCGGTCCGGGCGGAGGCCGGGGAACGGGCGAAGGGCGGGGAACGGGCGAAGGGCGGGTGGGGGACAAGCCCCGCAGGGCCGGCCCCGCTGCGCCGGGGCGGCACCGGGCGAGGCCGTCCGCCGTGCGGCAGGGAGACGGGTTGCACGTTCAGGCCCCGCAGGGCATGGCACCCGGTCCGGAGCCTCCGCGGCCCCGGACCGGGGCCGTCAGTGGGCGCCGACGAGGTCGAGCGCGGCGGTGTGCGCGTCCATGCGCTCGGCGGCGAGGATCGCGACCGTGGTGTCGGCGCGGGACGCGGCGACGAGCAGGGCGCGGGCGGCGAGGTCGTGGGCGCGCTGGTGCAGCGAGGCGAGGGCCTCGGCGCCGGGCTCCAGGCCGGGGCGCCGGGGCGCGCGGGCGGGCTGGGCCCCGCGCAGGCGGGTCACCTGGGCGGCGATGGCGGCGGCGGCCTCGTCGAGGCCGAGCTCGTCGGTCACGGTGAGCAGCGCCGCGAGATGCCCGGCGAGCTGGATGTCCAGGGCTTCGGCGCGGCTGCTGCGGGGGTAGTCGCTGCGGCGGGCGCCCATGCGGGGGTCGACCGCCTTGGTGCGTGTCGGCTCGTACATGGGACTCCTCTGCGTGGTCAGAGGACCATCCTACATTGGATCTGTTCTAAAGTTGAGCTGAATCTTGGTCGTGCGTGTCGGCTTGAATGGGGCTTGTGGCGGCCGGGAAACGGCGGCCACGCTTCTTCATTCGGTACCGCGGGCGTGATGTTCCCGCGGGCCGACGTTCGTGAAGTTCGGGGTGGGCGGAAATGGCTGGGGTCAGAGGCATGTCGGATGTGCCGGGCATATCCGCTGTAGAGGCAGTGGTACGGAGCGACGCGGCGCTCCTGGAGGAGGACCTGGCGGCCTTCCTGGCCTCCCTGGCCACCGCGCCGGCGCGGCAGGAGCCGGGGGCGGGGCCGGCCGTGCCGGAATCGGTGTACGAGGCGGTGCTGGCGCGTTCCCTGTACGCGCCCGTCGCCGACGCGGTCGGCTCGAAGGTGGGCCAGGCGGCGCTGGCGCCCACCGCGGGAGCGCCCGCCGGCCGGGCCCCGCTGCGCCCCTCGATGGTGTTCTGGGCCTACCGCAACTACCGGGGCTTCCCCGGCCCGGCCGGCGAGGAGGACTCCTCGGCCGACCTGGCCGCGGTCCGCCGCGCGGCGGTGGCGGTGCGCGTGCTGCTGAAGGCGGCGGTCGCCCTGGACGACATCCAGGACGGCAGCGGCATCCGCTACGGCGAGCGCGCCCTCCACGTCACCCACGGCATCCCGCTCGCCCTCAACACGGGCTCCCTGCTGATCACCGCGGCGCTGGAGCACGCGGCCGAGCCGGCCGTCGTGCGGAGCCTGCTGCGGTCGGTCGGCCGGGGGCTCACCGGCCAGGCCGTCGACGTCTCCACGCGCACCGCGCTCACGCGCGCCGAACTGATGGCGGCGCCCCTCGCCGAGCGGGTGGCCTTCTGGGAGTCGATGGCCGCGCTCAAGACGGGCACGCTCTTCTGGATGCCGCTGGACGCGGCGGTGGCGGCCCTGGGCGTCGTGGAGGAGGAGCGGCGGGTCCTGGACGGAGCGATGCGCGACCTCGGACTGGCCAGCCAGCTGTTCAACGACCTGACCGACTTCGTGCCCGGGTTCGGCGGCCGCGACACCCACGAGGACTACGGCCAGTTGAGCAACCGGGTCTTCCTCGAACTGCTCGACTCCGCGCCCGCGGATCAGCGCGCGTCCGGCGAGCTCGTGGGGGCGCGGCTCAAGGAGTTCGTGCTCGGCCACCCGGACCTGCCGCGGACGCTCCTGCGCCTCGCGGCGCGGGCGGCGGAGCTGAAGCGCGCGGCGATGGAGGCGGTGCGCGGCGTGTGCCGCTCCGAGGAGAGCGCGCGGTACTTCGACGTGACGATCGAACGCAAGGGACACCTCATCGACCGCCTGCACGCCACGCTCCTGAAGGGCGAAGGGGCGTGATCCCCGCGGACGGCCTCGCGCACGGCCCCGCGGACGGCCGCACCGACGGCCGAACGGTGGTCGAGCGCATACGGGCGAGCACCCGCGGCCGGCACCAGGAGCTGGAAGACACCGCCTTCTCCGTCGCGATGCTCGCCGGCACGCTCCCGCTGGACCGGTACGTCGACCAGCTCGCCGCGGACGACCGCCGCCGGGCGGGCCTACGACCACGTCGCCGCGATCACCGCGGCACTGTCCTCCGGGCTCGTGCCTACGGCTGACCGTACCCGTCGAGGAAGTTCCCGATCCGGGTGACCGCGTCGGCGAGGTCCTTCGCGTTGGGCAGGGTCACGATCCGGAAGTGGTCGGGCTCGGGCCAGTTGAAGCCCGTACCGTGCACGACCATGATCTTTTCCTCGCGCAGCAGGTCGAGGACCATCTGCCGGTCGTCCTTGATCTTGTAGACGGACGGGTCCAGCTTCGGGAACAGGTACAGCGCGCCCTTGGGCTTCACGCAGGTGATGCCGGGGATCTGCGTCAGCAGGTCGTACGCCGTGTCGCGCTGCTCCAGGATCCGCCCGCCGGGCAGCACCAGGTCGTTGATCGACTGCCGGCCGCCGAGGGCGGTGGCGATGGCGTGCTGGGAGGGCATGTTGGCGCAGAGCCGCATGTTCGCCAGGATCGTCAGGCCCTCGATGTACGACGAGGCGTGCTTCTTGGGCCCGCACACCGCCATCCATCCGGACCGGTAGCCGGCGACGCGGTAGTTCTTGGAGAGCCCGTTGAAGGTCAGCGTCAGCAGGTCCGGCGCGATGGCGGCGGTGTTCGTGTGCGTGGCGCCGTCGTAGAGGATCCGGTCGTAGATCTCGTCCGAGCAGACGACCAGGTTGTGGCGGCGCGCGATGTCCGTGAGCCCGCGCAGCATCTCGTCGTCGTAGACGGCGCCGGTCGGGTTGTTCGGGTTGATGATCACGATCGCGCGGGTGCGGTCGGTGACCTTGCGCTCGATGTCGGCGAGGTCCGGCATCCAGTCGGACTGCTCGTCGCAGCGGTAGTGCACGGCGGTGCCGCCGGCCAGGCTGACGGAGGCGGTCCACAGCGGGTAGTCCGGCGCCGGGACGAGCACCTCGTCGCCGTCGTCGAGCAGTGCCTGCATCGACATCTGGATCAGCTCGGAGACCCCGTTGCCGATGTAGATGTCCTCGACGTCCAGGTCGATGCCCTTGGTCTGGTAGTGCTGCATGACCGCGCGGCGCGCGGAGAGCAGCCCCTTCGCGTCCCCGTAGCCGTGGGCGTTGCCCAGGTTGCGGAGCATGTCCTCAAGGATCTCCGGCGGGCACTCGAAGCCGAAGGCCGCTGGGTTGCCGGTGTTGAGCTTGAGGATGCGATGACCTGCTGCTTCGAGCCGCATCGCCTCTTCGAGCACGGGGCCGCGGATCTCGTAGCAGACATTGGCGAGTTTCGTTGACTGGATCACCTGCATGACGGGAGCTTACGGGTCCGGATGCGGGCGCGCTCCGCTATTTGGCCGGGAGCGGAGGGGTGCGCGGCGGCCCGATATGTCCCCTTTCGCGCAAAGCTTGGGTACGGGCGCCGCGAGCCCTTGGAAACCGGGGCCGGGGCCCCGTTCCGGCCTGCGGAATGGGTGGGCCGGGCGCAGGGGGCCGGACCGGTGTTGCGCTCGTCACCCTGCCGGGCCGGGGTGCGCGAAAAGGGGCGGGGCACCACCGGTCGGTCGGTGGTGCCCCGCCCCCGCTCCCGGGGCGGAGCTCAGGCGGCCCCGGTACCTTCCGCCGAGTCCGCCGAGTCCGCCGAGTCCGCTGAGTCCGCCGAGTCCGCCGAGACCGTCGAGACCGCTCCGGAGCGGACCCGGTGGATCCGGCCCCGGGCCGCCAGGTGCTGGAGGTCCCGGTGGATGGTCATCCGGCTGACGCCCAGCTCCCGTACGAGGTCCGCGACCCGTACGCGGCCCCTGGCCCGTACCGCGGCGACGATCAGCTCGCGCCGCTCCCCGCACGGCGTTCCCAGGCCGGGAGTGCGCCGCGCGGGCACGGTCACTTCGCCTCGGCCTTGAGGATCTCGGCGAGCTCCTCGTCGGACTCGCGGCCCGGGGTGGGCAGGTTCCACTTGGTGATGGCGAAGCGGAAGACGACGTAGTACAGCGCCGCGAAGCAGAGCCCGATGCCGGCCAGACCCCACGGGTTGGACGCGATGCCGAGGTTGAGGAAGAAGTCGATCGCGCCGGCCGAGAAGCCGAAGCCGTCCTTCATGCCGAGCGACCAGGTCAGCGCCATGGAGGCGCCGGTCAGGACCGCGTGGATCGCGTAGAGGACCGGGGCGACGAACATGAAGGTGAACTCGATCGGCTCGGTGATGCCCGTGACGAAGGCGGTGAGCGCGAGGGAGAACATCATGCCGCCGACGACCTTGCGGCGCTCGGGGCGCGCACAGTGGGTGATGGCGAGGCATGCGGCCGGGAGGGCGAACATCATGATCGGGAAGAAGCCGGTCATGAACTGCCCGGCGCTCGGGTCGCCGGCGAGGAAGCGGGCGATGTCACCGTGCTTGCCGTCGAACTCGCCCGCCTGGTACCAGGGGAAGGAGTTCACCAGGTGGTGCATGCCGACCGGGATCAGCGAGCGGTTGACGACGCCGAAGATGCCCGCGCCGACGGAGCCGGAGTTGACCAGCCACTCGCCGAGGCCGTGGATGCCCTTGCCGAGCACCGGCCAGATCAGGCCCATGACGATGCCGATGGCCAGGCCCGCGAAGGAGGACAGGATCGGGACGAGGCGGCGGCCGCCGAAGAAGCCCGCCCAGTCCGGCAGCTTGGTCCGGTAGAACTTCTGGAACAGCAGGGCGGTGACGATGCCCATCACGACACCGCCGAGCACGCCGGCGTTGACGGGCGCGTCGACCAGCGCGACCTGGTGGTCGACGACCTTCTCGACCTGCGGGACGTTGCCGTCGGTGAAGGTGCCGAGCACGTTCGAGAAGACGAGGTAGCCCGCGACGGCCGCGAGGCCGGTGGAGCCGTCGGCCTTCTTGGCGAAGCCGACCGCGATGCCCACGGCGAAGAGCAGCGCCAGGTTGTTGAAGACGGCGTTGCCGCCGGCCGCCATGTACGTGGCGATCTCGTTGCACCAGCCCGGCAGCGAGGCGCTGCCCAGCATGTCGTCGTTGCCGAAGCGCATGAGCAGCGCGGCGGCCGGCAGCACGGCGATCGGCAGCATGAGGCTGCGGCCGAGGCGCTGCATGACCGCCATGGCGGTGGAGTTCTTCTTGGCAGACGGCGCCGTCTGCTCGGCTGTACTCACGGCTGCTTCCTCCAGAGGAAACGGGTGTGTTGCCAAGGCAGGCAGCGCTTGTATGGGCTGGGCAACAACTAAGGAAATTGCGCCATTTGCGGCGCGATGTTCCAGTTGTAACACGGTTAAAACCGCATAAACCCATGGTCGGACAGACTGTGGACCTACGACCCGAAGGCTGAGGCCGCAAGCCTCCCGAGACCCGTGCCTTCCGGCGCAGTCAGAGGGTCCGGGTGCCTTCCGGCGGCACCCGCTACGCCTCCCGTCTGGACGTCCAGCCCTGGCGGCGGAGGGTTTCGAAGCCGTTCAGGAGGAGGTCCAGGGCGAATTCGAACTCGAACTGGTCGTCGCAGCCGCCGCCGACCGTGGAGCCGTCGTCGTGTGCGGCCGTCGCGGCCAGTTCCGCGATGTGCGGATAGCGCGCCGCCATCCCGGGGTCCGGCGGGCCCGAGGGGGCCGAGGTGTCGAACAGTTCCTGGCTGAAGCCGAGCAGGCGGCTGCCCATCGCGTGCATGACGTGGTGCGTGAGGTCGGCGGAGAGGCCGCCGGCCCGGAAGCATCCGGCCATCGAGTCCAGGTACGCCAGTACGGCCGGGGTGGGGCCGGTCCGCGACTCGATGACCCGTGCCGCCCAGGGGTGGCGGAGCAGGACCCGCCGGGCCGAGAGGATCCGCCCGCGGACCACGTGCCGCCAGTCGGGGCCCGCGGCCGGCGGGTCGATCTCGCCGACCACGGCGTCGGCCATGCCGTCGAGCAGCTCCTCCTTGTTGGCCACGTGCTTGTAGAGGGCCATCGGGACGACGCCCAGCTCCTGGGCGAGCCTGCGCATGCTGAGCGCGTCGATGCCGGTCGCGTCGGCGAGTGCGACGGCGGCGCGCAGGACGCGGTCCCTGTTCAGGGGGATCCGCTGCGTGTCCTTGCCCTTGCCCCTCATAGCGGGTGGGCCCCTTCCCTCGTCGGCAACGCCCTCGCCTTGACGAGTGTACGACGTACACCTATGGTCCCTCTCAGGTGTACGGCGTACACCTCCATCGAGCGAGGGGTGCCGAGAAGATGAGTCCGGACCGGAGAACCGCAGTGGCCGCCGGGTTGCTGTTCCTGCTGACCGAGGCCTCCGCGATAGCCGGGGCGGTGCTGTACCGCCCCCTGCTGGGCGCGACGGACGGCCGCCTCGCGCAGGGCGCGGACACTCAGGCGCTGCTCGGGGTGGTCTGCGAGGTGGTGCTCGTCGTGGCGGTGACCGGCACCGGGGCGGCGCTGTTCCCCGTCCTGCGGCGCCACGGCGAGGGGCTCGCGCTCGGGTACGCCTTCGGGCGGCTGCTGGAGGCGGCCGTCATCGCCGTCGGGATCGTCGCCGTCCTGGCGCTCGTCACCCTGCGGCGGGACGCGGGGGCGGCGGACGGCGCCGACGCCGCGCTGGTGGCCGTGCACGACTGGACGTTCCTGCTCGGACCCAACATCGCCCTCGGCCTGAACACCGTCCTGCTCGCCTGGCTCGCCTACCGCGCACGGCTCGTGCCGCGCTTCATCGCCGTGCTCGGGCTGGTCGGCGGTCCGCTCATCTGCGCCTCGGCCGTCGCCGTCATGTTCGGGGCCTACGAGCAGCTCTCCCCGGCGGGGGCCGCCGCCGCGCTCCCCGTGTTCGCCTGGGAACTGGCACTGGCCGGCTGGCTGATCGTCAAGGGCTTCGGGACCCGCGGGGTCAGTGCGCGCGCTCGATGATGACGAGCGGGATCTCCCGGGGGGCGGCCGCCGCCTGGTGGTCCTCGTAGGCGGGCCACAGGGCGGTCACGGCCTCCCAGTACGTCTCCCGCTCCGCCGCGGTCGCCGTGCGGGCGCGGGCCCGCGCGGTCAGGGCGCCGACCTGGAGGCGGACCTCGGGGTGGGCGGTGAGGTCGCGGTACCAGGAGGGGACGCCGGGCGTGCCGTCGGCCGCGGTGGCCAGCACGATGTGGCGGCCGTCGTCCTTCGCGTAGATCAGCGGGGTGCGCACGGGCCGGCCGGAGAACCGGTCGAGGGTGGTCAGGAGCAGCGTCGGGACGCCGTGCCACAGGTGCCCGTCGGCGCCGGAGCTGTCGACGTAGGCGCGCACGTGCGTGGAGAGCTGCCCGGCCGGCGGGTCGGCCGGGTGGTCCCAGTCGACGGTCGCGTCACCCCGTACGGGCACGGTCGCGGGCGCGTGGGCGCGGGAGTGGGTGGTGCCGGTCGTATGCGTCGCGCGCATCGGCATCGTTGTCGTCCCTTCGGAATCGGCCCCCGCGCGGGCTAACGAGCATCCACCGATTCTGGATGCGTACCGGCCGCCGCGCACCTCGGGGCGGACCGGGGAGCCCGGTCCGCCCCGCTCCGGGCCCGCCTAAGGGAGGTAGCGTTCGAGCGCCCTCGCGCCCTCCTTCTCGATCAGCTTGCGGGCCTTCTCGACCCGCTCCGGAGTCACGTCCTGGCCGCGCGCCATCACGAGGTCCTCGGGGTCGAACGGGTGCTCCGACCCCGTGTACAGGTGGGCGGGGCGCTGGGGCTGCTGGTCCGATTCACTGTCCATCGCTACCTCCTGCTGTGTCCCCCTGGCCCCCATCCTCCGGCCGGGCCCCCAAGAACGCACCTTGGCGGGATCCGGGCCCCCCGCCCCGTTGCGCCCGGGGTCAGACCGCCAGCGCCAGTACCGCGGTCAGGGCGACGACGGCGCCGCAGATGCTGAGGTTGGCGATCTTGTGCTCCCAGAACACCGCCACGAACTCCCGGATCGTCGCGCTCGGCCAGAAGTACTTCGCCGTCGGCGAGCCGAGCACCTGCCCGTTGACCCCGGCCTTGCGGGCCATCATCGCGGCGCGGAAGGCGTGGAAGCTGTTGGTGACCACCACGCAGCGGTAGGAGGGGTCCTCCGCCTCCATGATGGTCCGGCTGAACAGGAGGTTCTCCTCCGTCGTGCGGGACCGGTCCTCCAGCCGCAGGTGCTCCCGCGGCACGCCGCCCTCCGCCATCAGCCAGTCCGCCATCGCCCGCGCCTCCGCGACCTTCTCGTCCGTGCCCTTGCCGCCCGAGGTCAGCAGCAGCGGCGCCCGTCCGCCCCGCGCGATCTGGGCGTCGTGGATCGCCTGCCCCTTGCGCAGCCGCGAGGCCAGCAGGGGCGGGACCCGGTCGCCGCCGATCAGGCCGGAGCCGAGCATCACCACGTAGTCCACGTCCCCGCGCACCTTGATCCGCCCGTAGAGGTAGGCGTAGGCCAGGAAGCAGAGGAAGAGGAAGGAGACGTACGCGGTGAGGAGGACCACCCCGACCACCACGGCGTCCAGGGCGGGCGGTCCCGTGTTGGCCGTCACGAAGACGAACGCGATGAGGAGGAAGATCGCCACGCCCGCCGCGAGGGACAGCAGGTTCCCCGGCCGCCGGCCCTCCTTGCGGACCATCGTCAGACCGTTGCCGATCAGGAAGACGCCGAGCGCGAGCGTGCCGATGGCGGGCACCAGGAAGACCACCGCGACCACGATCTGGGCCAGGCCGGCCGGCAGGCGCGTGACCTGCGACAGCAGCCCGACCGAGGCGAAGATGAACGTGAGGCCCAGGTAGACCGCGTTGCGGAAGAGCCGGCGGTCCTCCCGGACGCTCACACCGAAGAGGACCAGGAAGAGGGCGGCGGGTACGAAGAAGGCGCCAAAGGCGTACATGCCGCTCATCGTAAGTGTGGAATACGGCCCATCAGCGGCCGCCGTGCGGCGTGCGACGGACGGCCCGCCCGGCGAGGACGTCCGTCCTGCGCCCGTCCCGGACGGTGAAACGCCCGTCGATCAGGACGTGCGGGATCCCGGCCGGCAGCGCGCGCGGGCGCTCGTACGTCGATCCGGCGGCGACCGTCAGCGGATCGAAGAGGACGAGGTCGGCCCGGTGCCCGACGCGCACCAGCCCCCGGTCCGGCAGCCGCAGCCGGGCGGCGGGGCGGCCGGAGAGGTGGGCGACGCACTCCTCCAGGGAGAGGACGCCCAGCTCGCGCACGTAGTGCCCGAGGTAGTGCGGGAAGGTGCCGTAGGCCCGCGGATGCGGTTTCGCCCCCTGCAGGATGCCGTCCGAGCCGCCCGTGTGGACCGGGTGGCGCATGATCGCCCGTACGTTCTCCTCGTGCCCGACGTGCTGCAGGATGCTCGGACCGAGCCGGTCGCCCAGCAGCAGCGCCCGGGCCGTGTCCCAGTCGGGGACGCGCGTGCCGACGTACGCCCCGTAGGCCGGATCCGTGGTCCCGGCGATCTCGATCGTCGACCAGTCGACGGGTACCCCGTGGCAGCCGTCGGCCCCCTCCACCTCCAGCGCGTACCGGATCCGCTCGGCCTCGGCGTCGTCGCGCAGGCGCGCCAGGACCGCCTCGGGTCCGCCCTCGTTCGCCCAACCGGGCAGCAGGGCGACCAGGGTGGTGCAGCCGGGGGTGTACGGATAGCTGTCGAGGGTGATGTCGGCCCCGCCGGCCAGCGCTCGGTCGAGCAGGGCGAGCAGCTCGCCCGCCCGGCCTTCGTTCTCCCCGAAGTTCATCGTGGCGTGCGCCAGGTGCAGGGCGCAGCCGGCCTCGCGGGTCAGCTCGACCATCTCGGCGTAGGCGGCCAGGGCGTCGCGGCCGTACGAGCGGTGGTGCGGGCAGTAGTAGCCGCCGTACTCCGCCACCACCCGGCACAGCTCGGTCAGTTCGGCGCCGGACGCGTACATGCCCGGGGTGTAGGTGAGCCCGGAGGACATGCCGACGGCGCCCTGGGCGAGTCCCTCGGCGACCAGGGCCCGCATGCGGTCGAGCTCCGCCGGGGTGGCGGGGCGGTCGCCCCAGCCCACGACGTGCGCGCGGACGGTGCCCTGCGGGACGAGATAGGCGGCGTTGACGGCGATGCCCTGCGCGTCCAGCCGGTCCAGGTACCCGCCGACCGTGCGCCAGTCGAAGTCGATGTCCTCGCCCGTGCCGTTCCAGCCGGCGATGGCGGCCCGCACCTCGGCCAGCGTGCGGTCGTCGACGGGGGCGTAGGACAGGCCGTCCTGGCCCAGGACTTCGAGGGTCACGCCCTGGGCGGCCTTCGCGCCGTGGTCGGGATCGCGCAGCAGGGCGAGGTCGCTGTGGGCGTGCATGTCGATGAAGCCGGGGGCCAGGGCGAGGCCGTGGGCGTCGAGCGTGTGCCGCCCGCCGCCCGCGATGCGGCCCACTTCGGCGATGCGGCCCTCGTGGATCCCGACGTCGGCCGTGTAGGAGGGCCCGCCCGTGCCGTCGACGACGCGGGCCCCGCGGATGACCAGGTCCATGGGCTTAGAAGAACGTCCGGACGTACTCCGTGACCGTGCCGTCGGCCTCCACCACCGGGATCAGCGGCCACTTCTCGAAGATCGTGCACGGGTGGGACATCCCCAGCGCCACCCAGTCGCCGACCTGCACGTCCTCGGCGGAGCCGGTTTCCAGCCAGGTGTGCTGGTCGGACAGCTTGAGGACGCGGATCCCCGTGGCCGGCCGCTCGGCGCCGGTGAGGGGATCGCGCACGAGCTCCACCTCGGGCAGCCCCAGGTCGTACGCGATGTCCCGCTTGCCGGCGTTGAGATACGCCTGGGTGGGGGAGGGGCGGGACACCACCTGCGCCCAGAGCCGGAAGGCGGGGCGCAGGCCGCCCTCCTCGGGGACCCGGTTGAAGGGGGTGAGCCGGGTGTACCAGCCGTGGTCGTGGGAGACGTACGCACCGGAGCGCAGCAGCTTCAGGACCGGCTGCGAGAGCTCCGGCAGCTCGGCGAACACGTCGGCGACGGCGTCGAACCAGGCGGAGCCGCCCGCGCTGACGACGATCTCCCCGACCCCCTCGAACCGCCCCGCCTTGTCGAACTCGGCCGCCAGGCCGGTCAGCCGGCGCAAGTAGGCGTGCACGGAGTCCGGGTCGGCGCCGGGCACCTCCGCCTCGTATCCGGCGATGCCGACCAGGCGCAGGGTGCCGGTCCCCGCCACCGCGTCCGCGACGGCCCGGCAGTCCTCGTCCGTACGGGCCCCCGTGCGGGCGCCTTCCCCGGCGCCGAGCTCGACGACCACGTCCACGCGCTGCGGCTGCCCCTGAAGGGCCCGGTCCATCAGCTGGACCCCGCGCACGGAGTCCACGTAGCAGACGAACCGGAACCCCGGGTCCGCGGCGAGCTCCGCGGCCACCCAGCGCAGGGCGGCGGCGTCGACGAGCTCGTTGGCGAGGAAGATGCGCCGGATGCCGAACGCCCGGTAGACGCGGGCCTGGTGGGGCACGGCGGCGGTGATGCCCCAGGCCCCGTGGTCGAGCTGGCGCCGGAACAGCTGCGGGGCCATGCAGGTCTTGCCGTGCGGGGCGAAGGCGAGGCCGTGGCGCTCGGCGTAGCCGCCGAGGGCGGCGAGGTTGTGGCTCAGCGCCTCGGCGTCGAGCGTGAGCACGGGGGTGGTGAACCCGCCCGTGTGCAGGTTGCGCCGCTGGGCGGTCAGCTCCCCGACGGTGAGGCCCGCCTGCCCGGCGTCCGGGGGGAGTCCCTTGAAGCGGTGGTCCACCGGCTCCTGGGCGAGGGCCTGGACGGGGTCGCTGGGCATGGTGTGGGCCTCCCGGGCGTGTGCGGTCGTTGCGTGCACCGCAACGATCGTTGCGCATGCCGCTGCATGCTGTCTAACATTCCGGGTGACGACGGGTCAACGGGCCCGCGTTCGAAGGGACACGGCGTGAGCCAGTCGGTGGAGCGGGCGCTCCGGATCCTGCCCGCCCTGGCCAAGGGCCCGGCCGGGCTCGGCGAGGTCGCCGAGGTGCTCGACGTGCACAAGAGCACGGCCCTGCGGCTGCTGCGGACCCTCCAGGCGCACGGCTTCGTGTACCGGCAGGGCGACGGCCGCTACCGGCTCGGCGCCTCCCTCTTCGCCCTGGCCTCCGAGTCCATCGAGAACCTCGACGTCCGCGAGGTCGCGCATCCGCACCTGCTGGAGCTGAACCGGATCACCGGGCACACCGTGCACCTCGCCCTCCACCAGGACGACGAGGTCGTCTACGTGGACAAGGTGGACAGCCGCGACGCGGTACGGATGTACTCGCGCATCGGCCGGCCCGTTCCCCTCACCGTCGCCGCCGTCGCGAAGCTGCTGATCGCCGACCTGCCGGAGGCGGAGCGCCGGGCCCTGGCCGCGCGCATCGAGTACCCGGCCTACACGTCCCGCTCCACCCCCGACGCCGCCGCGTACCTGCGCGAGCTGGACCTCGTGCGCGCCCAGGGGTGGGCCACGGACATCGGCGGCCACGAGGAGTCCCTGAACTGCCTCGCCGCCCCCGTACGCGGACCCGACGGCCGCGTGGTCGCCGCGATGTCCGTCTCCGCCCCCGGCGTGGTCCTCTCCGTCGCCGGGCTCCTCGAACTCCTCCCGCTCGTACGGCAGACCGCCGACGCCATCGGCCGCGAGTACTCAGGCTCGGGCCCCGTACAGGAAGACAGGCAGCCATGACCGACAAGACCGCGATCACCCCCGCCACCCACACCGACCCGCCCGCGAAGTTCTCGCACGGCGTCCGCAAGGGCAACATCCTCCAGGTCGCCGGCCAGGTCGGCTTCCTCCCGCACGTGGACGGGCAGGAGCCCACGCCGGCCGGCCCCACCCTGCGCGAGCAGACCCTCCAGACGCTGGAGAACGTCCGCTCCGTCCTGGAGGCGGGCGGCGCCACCTGGGACGACGTGATGATGCTGCGGGTCTACCTCACCGACACCTCGCACTTCGAAGAGATGAACGGGATCTACAACGCCTACTTCGAGGAGCAGAACCTGAAGGAGGCCCCCTCCGCCCGCACCACCGTGTACGTGGGCCTCCCCGGCGACCTGCTGATCGAGATCGACGCCCTCGCGGTGCTCGGCTAAGCCGTCTCTTCGGATCAGCCGCCCGCGCGGCCGAGGACCGGTGGCGGCAGGCGCTGCCAACTTCCGCCGCGGGCGCCGCGGTCCGGGTCCCGGGGCCGACCGCGCATTGGGTACGCTCACGGATGACTTCGGGGCGTCGGCGGGGGCCGGGGAACGCCGCCAGCAGGGATGGATCCTCATGAGCAGCGCACCTTCGGCAGGCATCTTCCAACCGCTCAAGGCGGACGATCCGGAGGTCGTGGGCGGCTACCGGCTCGCGGCCGTACTCGGTGCGGGCGGCATGGGCAAGGTGTACCTCTCGTACACGCCGGGCGGCCGGCCCATCGCCATCAAGGTGATCCGGTCCGAGTTCAGCGAGGACCCCGAGTTCCGGCGGCGCTTCCAGCAGGAGGTGCGGTCCGCGGAGCGGGTCCAGGGCCTCTACACCGCTCCGGTCATCGACTCCGACACGGAGGGCTCCCAGCCCTGGCTGGCCACCGCCTACGTGCCCGGCCCCTCGCTCGCGCACGCCGTGGCCCACCACGGCGCGCTGCCGCCGCGCAGCGTGCTGCTGCTGGCGGTCGGGGTCGCCGAGGCCCTGACGGTGATCCACGGCGCGGGCATCGTCCACCGCGACCTGAAGCCCGCCAACGTCCTCCTCGCCTCCGACGGCCCGCGCGTCATCGACTTCGGCATCGCCCGCGCCGCCGACAGCACCGCCCTGACCAGTACGGGCGTCAGCATCGGCACCCCGGCGTTCATGGCGCCCGAGCAGGCCTCGGCGGGCACGGTCACCCCGGCCACCGACGTCTTCGCCCTCGGCCAGATCGCCGCCTTCGCCGCGACCGGGTCCTCCGTCTACGGGGACGGGCCCTCGCACGCGGTGCTCTACCGGATCGTGCACGAGGACCCCGATCTCGGCGGGCTGCCCGACGAGCTGCGGGACGTGGTGACCCGGTGCCTCAGCCGCGACCCGGCCGACCGCCCGGCGCTGACCGAGGTCATCGCGCTGTGCCACGCGGCCGCGGGCACCGAGCCGCTGCGCCAGGGCGAGGACTGGCTGCCGCGCGCGGTCGCCGGTTCCATCACCGAGCGGGTGCAGCTGCTGCCCGCCCCGGCCCCCACTCCGCCGCCGAAGGCGGCCGTTGCGACTCCGACCGAGGTCTCCGCGCAGCCTCCGGCGCCGAGCGCGCCCCCGGCCCCCGCCGCCGCGCCCGGGTACACGCCCACGGGCCTTGCCGCCGCCCCGACGCAGGCGGCCCCGGCGCAGGCCGCTCCGGCGCGGCCCGGGCAGGCGACGGTGCCGACCGGCTACGGGACGCCGCCGCCGTACGCGCAGCCTCCGCGGCAGCAGCCTTCGTACGCGCAGCCCTCGTACCCGCAGCCCACGTACGCGCAGCCCGGGTGGGGGCAGCCCGCGTACCCGCCCGCCCCGGCCCGTCCCAAGCGGACCGGGCTGATCGTCACCCTGTCCGTCGTGGGCGCGGTCATCGGGCTCGCCGTCATCGGGAACCTGCTGCCGGACGACTCCAAGAAGAACGGTGCGGCCGGGTCGCCCGGCAGCGGGAGCGGCACGGCGAGCGCGAGCGCCTCGCCGGGCGGGACCGAGAAGCGCGCCGACCCGCAGCCGGTCTCGTACCAGCGCATCGAGATGCCCGAGAACCACCAGGTGCTGTTCGCCGACAATCCGCCGCGCCCCGCAGAGACCAACAGCGGCGTGCTCTACGGAAAGGGTGACCTCTTCTACTACCGGGACACCCTGTTCGGGGACGAGAAGTTCGGCACCGACAACGGCAAGCTCGTCCTGCTGAACAACTCCGAGAAGGGCTCCCTGGAGACCTGCCGCACGGTGACGCGCTTCACCGAGAAGCTCGGCCTCGACGAGCTCACGGACGGCTCGCAGGTCTGCGTGCTGAGCAAGGCGGGGCACATCGCCGTGGTGACCTTCCGCGGCAGGACGGGCGCCAAGGAGTCGACCCGGTTCGTCACCGTCGACCTCACGGTCTGGCGCAATGCCCAGGACGCGGCGAAGGACTGAGCGGACACGGAGGAGGGGCGCCCCCCTGGCGGTGGGGCGCCCCCGGTTCACCCGACGACCAGCCCTACGGGCAGTACTGCGCCTGCTTGCCGATCGACCGGTACATGCAGTCCGCGTTCTCCAGGAGCTGGAGCACCGCTTCCTTGTTGCGCGCCGTTTCATTGGCGATGACCTCGTCCGGCGGGTAGAAGCCGCCGCCGCCGGAACCGGCCGGGTACATCTCGAAGGTGTAGCCGAAGATCTTCTGGTCGCCCCACAGCCAGTCGTCGATCGTCCCGTCCGTGATGTACAGGTCGCTCGACTGCTCCGGCGTGTAGCCGTTGCTGGCCGCCATGCTGGTGCCGATCTTCTTGAACACGGCCAGGTCGTCGGCGGTCAGTCCGGGCGCCGTGTCGTTGTACGTCCACCCGTACGGCCACAGCACCAGCTCGCTGTACGTGTGGAAGTCGATGGCGGCCGTGATCTGCTGCTTGCCGCCGATCACGCGGCTGCGCACGAAGTCCGAGACGGCCTTCACCTCGGGCGCCGACTCGGCGGCCGGGCCCCGGTAGGTCTCGGAGCTCTTGCTGCCGCTGGAGCCGCCGCAGCAGCCCCACTTGTAGTTCCAGTTGCGGTTCTCGTCCGTGCCGACGTAGGAGGAGCCGGCGTTCGGCTGCCGGTTCTTGCGCCAGGAGCGGTACGAGCCGGAGGCGATGTCGTACTCGCCGCCGTCCGGATTGAGGTCGGGGATGATCCAGATCTCGCGGGCGTTGACCATGTTGGTGACCCGCGCGTCCGTCCCGTACTTGGAGCCGAACTCCTTGAGCAGGTACAGGGCCATCTCGACGGTCAGGTGCTCGCGGGCGTGCTGGTGCGCGGTGAAGAGCACCTCGGGCTCGGCCTCGTCGGTCGCGACGTTGTCGCTGATCTTGATCGCGACGAGGTCCCGGCCCTGGTAGGACTTTCCGATGACCCGCTTGCTGATGATCGAGGGGTACTGGGC
The DNA here is from genome assembly GCF_059758875.1 of Streptomyces sp. GQ60. Classification (NCBI taxonomy): domain Bacteria; kingdom Bacillati; phylum Actinomycetota; class Actinomycetes; order Kitasatosporales; family Streptomycetaceae; genus Streptomyces; species Streptomyces sp. GQ60. Next base: position 513,658 of record NZ_JCAXEG010000001.1, read on the forward strand.
GACGCGCTGGTCGATCTCCGCGCTCGCCTCGGCGTAGTTGTGGTAGAGCGCGTCCTTCGACGGGAAGTCGTTGATCCCGGCGGCGATGTCGCGCCCGTCGGAACGGTCCGGCGGTCCGGGCAGCGCGGTCAGCTCGTAGCCGAGTGCGCGCAGCTTCTTGGCCTGCATCGTGTCGGCGCTGACGACGACCGAGCGGGTGTCGACCTCGTCGATGGAGGCGCCGGTACGGAGCAGGGCGGTGCGTTCGACCGCGGTGGACGGGCCCTGGATCTCGTACTGGACGATCGACTCGTCCTGGGTGGCGGTCGACGGGGTGGGTGGCGGGGCAGCCGTCGCACTCATGCCGTAGGCGGGTGCGCCGAGCGCGAGCGCGAGAAGGGCCGCCGTGATGGCGGCCCTTCGGCGGTGGTGGAGCCGCATGCGTTCTCCTGGGTGGGAGTGTGGGGGTAGCCGTGCGGACGCGCACAGCGTGCTCTCGTGGCATGTCCGGGTCAAGAATCCGAATCGGCCAACGGGCCGACCGGTGACCGGCCACTGACGGGACGGTGGCGGCCACCGGTCGGCCGTCCCCACACACCTACCTGCTACGGCAGGCCGTGGACCTTCGGACCCACCGCGTTGGACCAAGCGCTACCCGCCTTGGCGTCCCAGTTGGTCGACCAGGTCATCGCGCCGCGCAGTCCCGGGTAGGTCTTCGACGGCTTGAAGGTCCCGCAGCTCGTGCCCCTGGTCAGGCAGTCCAGCGCGCTGTTCACGACGGCCGGCGAGACGTAGCCGCTGCCCGCGCCGCTGGGGGAGGCCGGGACCCCGATGCCCACCTGCGAGGGATCGAGCCCGCCCTCCAGCTGGATGCAGGCCAGCGCGGTGAGGAAGTCCACCGAGCCCTGGTGGTACACGTTGCCGTCGCAGCCGTTCATCGAGCCGCTGTTGTAGTACTGCATGTTCACGACGGTCAGGATGTCCTTCACGGCGAGAGCCGTCTTGAAGTAGCCGCCCTGGGTCGACTGCATGTCGATGGTCTGCGGGGCCATCGTGAGGACGAGCGAGGGCCCGGCCTTCGCCGACAGCGCGCGCAGCGCCTGGGTCATGTAGGTCGGGTTGAGACCGTTCTCCAGGTCGATGTCGATCCCGGTGAAGCCGTACTCCTGCATCAGCGCGTACGCGGAGTTCGCGAGGTTGGTCGCGGACGCCGAGTCGTTGACCGAGATGGTGCCCTTCTCGCCGCCGATGGAGAGGATGACGGACTTGCCGGCCGCCTTCTTCGCGGCGATGTCCGCCTTGAACTGGGGGACCGTGTAGCCGCCGAGGCCGGCCGAGTCGAGGTTGAAGGTGATGGCGCCGGGCGTGGCCGTGGCGTCGGCGAAGGAGACGGCGATGATGTCGTACTGCGCGGAGACGTCGGAGATCTTCTGGACGGTCGCGCCGTTGTCGAAGTTCTGCCAGTAGCCGGTCAGTGCGTGCTTGGGCACCGCCGGGTTCGGGTTGCCGCCCCCGCCGCTGGTGGTGGTGCCGGTGACCGCGGCGCCCTTCGCGCCCTCGCCGGCCGCGTTGTACGCGCTCACCTGGAAGGAGTACGAGGTCGACGCGGCGAGCCCGGTGATCTGCGCGGAGGTGCCCGAGGTCACGGTCCGGACGCGGGCGCCGTCCTGATACACGTAATAGCCGGCGGCTCCGCTGACCGTGTTCCACGAAAGGGTGAGCCCGCTGGAGCTCTGGCCGGAAACGGCGCTGCCGGCCGGAGCGCCGGGGATGGTCGGCGCGGGATCGGTGCCGCCTCCGCCGTCGGGGCCGAAGACGCTGAACTCGTCGACCACGAAGCCCGGCTGGCCGTACCACCCGTGGGTGTAGACCGTGACCTGGGTGGTGTTCGGGCCGGTGGTGAAGGTGGTGGACAGCTTCTGGAAGCCGCCACCGGTGCCGGGGGTCCAGGTGGAGACGTCCTGGGTGCCGGTCCCGGTCGCGCCGAGGTACACGTACGAGCCGTTGACCTGCTGGCTCAGCGCGTACGTCGAGCTCGGCTTGACGGTGACGACCTGGCTGCACCGGGCGTTGTCCTGGCCGGCCGGGGTGGCCTTGAGGGCGCCGGCCCCCGCGAAGACGGGGGAGGAGACGACGGCGCCGCTGCCGGAGGTGCACGTCCAGTTGGCGAGGCCGGACTCGAAACCGCCGTTGCGGACGACGTTGACGTCGGCGGCCCGGGCGGTGCCGGTGGCCAGCGCGGTGAGCCCGGCGGCGGCGAGGGTCACGGCGAGCGGGATGGCGAGGGAGCGTATGCGGTTCACGTGGGCTCCGGTGGGGGGAGTGGGGAAGTGAGAGCGCGTCAGAAGAGGTTCCGGGGCAAGTGGGGTGCCCCGCAGCCAAGTTGGTCTAGTCCAATGTCCATGTCAAGAGTGTTTGCAATATGGCTTGAACTGATCGACCCGCCCGTCGTCTTCCGATCCTTGTTGTCCGGATTTTCCCGACCTCCGTGACACGTGCCGGTGGCACGGGAATGCGCAAGGCCCTGCCCTGTCAGGAAGGACGTGGATATGGTGCTGGGGCAAGGGGGAAGGGTGTTGATCGTTTGCGGTCGCGCAGCACGCGCGCACGCACCGCGGTCAGGGGAACGCCCGCGGATGACCGGGTGAACGGGGGGATGCGCGTGCCGATCGCCATAGCTGTCACCAGCGCCGATCTGGTGCTGCCCGCCCCGGACCGGCACACCCCGGCCGCCGCCGTGCTGCCGCCGCCCGAGGAGCTCGACCTGGAGGGCGCGCTCGCCCTGACGGCCGGCCTGCTGGAGCGCCACGGCCACCTGGTGGTCCTCGTACCGGCCTGGCTCCGCACCTCCGCCGTCCGCCGCCTGCACACCGTCCGGGCCATCCTGGAGACCGACCGGATCGCCCTCGTCGACGTCGATCTCCCGCCGCTGGGAACCGCCCTGCTGGCACGTCAGCTCCGCCAGCTCAGCGTCTGCGACTTCAGCCCCGGAGTCCTCGCCTCCGCCGCCCGCCTCCTCGCGCACTACGTCTACGCGGGCGCGCTGCTCGGCTCGGTCGCCAAGCTGGACCGGGTGCCGGTCGGGCTGAAGGCGCACGCCAAGTCCTGGTCCCCGAACGCCCAGTTCGCCGTACTGGCCAACCCGACCCCGCACCTGGTCAAACTGGGCTCGGGCTCCGGCGGAACCCACGGCGGCGGCGCCACGCTCCCCCCGGGCCCCGACTTCGCCACCCACCTCACCTTCGCCCGCGGCCAGCTCACCACCGACTGGGTGGCCACCGACCTGGCCCCCGCCTGGCGGGTCCAGGGCGTCATGGAGAACCCGCTGCCCGCCGACTCGGCCGCCTGGTGGGCCACACCGAAGCTGGTGGAGTTCGCGGCCGCCATCCCGGACCCCTCGGTGCTCTACCAGCTCGTCGCCTCGGTCCGCCGCGAGGAGTGCCGCTGGTGCGGCTTCGAACTCATCGGCGACCGCTGCGGCTTCTGCGCCGCCCCGCTCCTCGCACCGCAGCCGCCCCCGCCGACGGCAGCCGCATCCGGAGCCGCATCCGGATCCGCGGCCCGGCTCCGCCCCAGTTCCAGACCCAGATCCAGACACTGACCGGCCCGAACGAAATGAAGAACGGCGAGGTACGACGGCCATGAACTCACGCCAGCGCCGCGGCGTCATCCTGCTGCTCCTGTCGGTCCTGTGCGCCCTCGCCGCCTTCGGCGGAGTCCTCGTGGTGATGGGCGACGTCAACTCCAAGGTCGGCAACGAGGTCGTCGCCTACCGGGTGAAGGGCGACATAGCCCCGTACACGCCCCTGGCGGCCGGCCAGTTCGAGCAGGTCACGGTCCCGAAGCGGTGGCTCTCCGAGACCGCCGTCACCGACCTGGACGCGCTCAGGGACAAGCTGGCGCTCACCGCCCTGAAGAAGGGCTCGCTGCTCCAGAGCGACATGTTCGTCGACAAGCCCAAGCTCCAGGCCGGCGAGCAGGAGATGGCCATCATGATCGACGCCTCGACGGGCGTCGCGGGCAAGATCACCCCCGGCGCCAAGGTCAACATCATCGGCACCTTCAAGAGCAAGAAGCAGGACGGCCCCGACCAGTCCGTGGTCATGGTGGCCAACGCCCGCGTCATCAACGTCGGCAAGCTCACCCCCCTCGACTCCAAGGACAGCGAGAAGAAGGGCGCCGCGGAGGCGGTCCCGATCACCTTCGCCCTGTCCGCCAAGGACACCCAGCGCGTCGCCTACGCCGAGTCCTTCGCGGAGCACGTGCGCCTGGCCCTGGTGGCCCCCGGCACCGACTCCCCGCCCAGCCCGGGCGACCGCTTCTACACCCTCGAAGGGGACAAGTGAGGCGCCGATGACCACCCGCATCCTCCCCGCCGTCGGCGACCCGGAATCCGCCCGCGTCATCGCCACCCTGCTCAGCCAGCTCCCGGGCGCCGAGCCGGCCGCCCCCGTCCCCGACTCCACCTTCCTCCTCGACATGCTCGCCCGGCTCGCCACCGAGTCGATCGACGAACTGCCCGAGGTGGTCCTCGTACACGAGCGGATCGGTCCGCTCCCCGCCCTGGACCTCATCCGCGAGGTCGCCCTGCGCTTCCCGGCCGTCGGCGTCGTCCTCCTCACCTCCGACGCGAGCCCCGCGCTGTTCTCCGCCGCCATGGACTCCGGCGCCCGCGGCCTGATCGGCCTGCCGCTCACCTACGAGGAGCTCGCCGCCCGCGTCCAGGCCGCCGCCCAGTGGTCCGTGGGCGTACGCCGCCACCTGGGCCGGGGCCCGGAGCTGCCCAGCGGCCCGGGCGGCAAGGTCGTCACGGTCACCGGCGCCAAGGGCGGGGTGGGCGCCACCTTCGCGGCCGTGCAGTTCGCGCTGGCCGCGGTGGCGGCCGGCCGGCGTACGGCCCTGGTCGACCTGGACCTCCAGGCCGGCGACGTCGGCTCGTACCTCGACGTGCAGTTCCGCCGCTCCATCGCCGACCTCGCCGGCATCCAGGACATCTCCCCGCGCGTCCTGCAGGACGCCGTCTACGACGACCGGACGGGCCTGGCGCTGCTGCTGGCCCCGGCGGACGGCGAACGGGGCGAGGAGGTCGACGACCGCGCGGCCCGGCACGTGATCGCCGCCCTGCGCGCCCGCTACGAGCTGGTCGTCATCGACTGCGGCACCCAGGTGACCGGCGCCAACGCGGCCGCCGTGGAACTCGCGGACGTGGCCGTCCTGGTCACCACCCCGGACGTGGTCGCGGTACGGGCGGCCAAGCGCATGGTCCGGATGTGGGAGCGGCTCCAGGTCAGGAAGGCGGAGGAGACCTCGATGATGGTCAACCGCTGGACCAAGCAGACCGAGATCCAGCCGTCCCTGATAGAGAAGATCACCAAGACCCGGGCGGTACGCACCCCCGTGCCGGCCGCCTTCAAGGAACTCCAGGCCGTCGTCGACGCCGGCCGGGTCCAGGACCTCGACAACCGCTCGACGGTCAAGCAGGCCCTGTGGACGGTGGCGGGGGAGCTCGGCCTCCTCGCCGCCCCCGACGCGGAACCCGCCGCCTCCCCGTCCGCCGAGCCCGGCGCGGCCCTGGCCGTAAGGGGCTCCGGCCCGATGGCCCGGCTGCGCGGCGGTGACCGGGGCGACCGCGGCGACCGCGGCGCGCTGGGGCCGTGGCTGCGGCGCGGGCGGGAGGGCTGACGGGTGTCCGGGCGGAGCCGGGACCGGGTGCGGGGCCGGGTACGGAACCAGGTACGGGCCCGGATACGGGGCCGCGGCGATCAGGGGCAGGTGGCGTTCGAGTTCGTCGGCATGCTCCCGTACATCCTGCTCGTCGTGGTGGCGGTGTGGGAGTGCGTGCTCATCGGGTACGCGTACTCCCTGGTCGGCAACGCCGCGGACGAGGCGGCGCGGGTGGGGGCGGTGCACGGCGACCGGGCGTGTGAGGAGGCCGGCCTGGAGCACATCTCCGGCGGATGGGAAGACCCGGCCGTGACCTGCACCCCGTCGGGGAACCTCTACAAGGCCACGGTCACGCTCAACCTCCCCATCCTGTTCCGGGGCTTCGACATCGGCGTCCCCATCACCGGCCACGGCGGCTCCCCGAACGAGAAGGAGGACTGAGATGAACCGGCTGCGCACAAGCCGCGACGGTGATCGCGACCGGGGTCAAGTCGCCCTGGAGTACATCGGGTTCCTGCCCTTCCTGCTCATCGTCGGGCTCGGCGGGATCCAGCTGGGATGGACCGCTTACGTGACGCAGCAGGCCGAGACGGCCGCCCGCACGGCGGCGCGCGTGGAGGCGCTCCATCCGGGCGAGGGGGCGGCGGCGGGCCGGGCGGCGATCAGGCCGAGCCTCGCGGCGGGAGCGGACATCGGCCGCGTCGTCACCGAGGACGCGATCACGATGAGGGTGACCCTCACGATCAACTCGGTCGTGCCCGGGATCGGCTCCGCCAACGTCACCCGGACCGCCGTCATGCCCAACGACGAGCGGAGCTGACCGGACCATGAGCCTGCGTTCCAGGGTGAACACCCCCGACGACCGCCACAACCCGCGCGAGGACGGCCGCCTGGTCTCCTCGTACCGCGCGAAGCTGCTGGAGGAGATCGACCTCGCCGAGATGTCCGCGCTCGCGCCCGCCGAGCGCCGCGCGCGCCTGGAGCGCGTACTCGGCCACATCATCAGCCGCGAGGGCCCGGTCCTGTCCACCGCCGAGCGCGCCCAGCTCATCCGCCGCGTCGTGGACGAGGCCCTCGGCCTCGGCGTGCTCGAACCGCTCCTCGAAGACCCGACCATCTCCGAGATCATGGTCAACGGCCCCGACCAGATCTTCGTGGAGCGCTCCGGCCGCGTGGAGCAGCTCCCGCTCCGCTTCGCCTCGCACGAGCAGCTGATGCAGACCATCGAGCGCATCGTCTCCACCGTCAACCGCCGCGTGGACGAGGCCAATCCGATGGTCGACGCCCGCCTGCCCAGCGGCGAGCGCGTCAACGTGATCATCCCGCCGCTCTCGCTGACCGGCGCCACCCTCACGATCCGCCGCTTCCCCCGGGCCTTCACCCTCCACGAGATGATCGGCGTCGGCTCCCTCGACGAGCAGATGGTCCTCCTGCTGTCGGGCCTGGTGGCGGCCAAGCTGAACGTGATCGTCTCGGGCGCCACCGGCACCGGCAAGACCACCCTCCTCAACGCCCTCTCCGGCCTGATCCCCGAGGGCGAGCGCATCATCACCATCGAGGACTCCGCCGAGCTCCAGCTCCAGCAGGCGCACGTCATCCGCCTCGAATCCCGCCCGGCCAACGTGGAGGGCAAGGGCGAGATCACCATCCGGGACCTGGTCCGCAACTCCCTGCGCATGCGCCCCGACCGCATCATCGTCGGCGAGGTCCGCGGCGGCGAGACGCTCGACATGCTCCAGGCGATGTCCACCGGCCACGACGGCTCGCTCGCCACCGTGCACGCGAACAGTTCCGTCGACGCCCTGATGCGCCTGCAGACCCTCGCCTCGATGTCCGAGGTGGAGATCCCCTTCGAAGCCCTCCAGGACCAGATCAACAGCGCCGTCCACGTCATCGTCCAGCTCACCCGCTTCGGCGACGGCCAGCGCCGCATCACCGAGATCTCCCTCCTCGACTCGCACGGCCGCGAGCCCTTCCGCATCACGACGGTCTGCCGGTTCGCAGCGATGCCCATGGGTCCGGACGGCCGCGTTCACGGCCGCTTCGAGTACTACCCGCTGCCCCGCTGGCTCGCGGACCGCCTCTACATGAACAACCAGCCGATCCCGCAGGCCTTCGGGGTGGCACCGGCCGGCGACCCGCTCACCGACCCCCTCCCCGCCCGCATCACCCGGACCGCCCTGTGAACCCACTGATCCTCCTCACCCTCGGCGCCACGCTGCTCGCCTGCGTCCTGGTGGTCGCCGGCCTCCACGCGTACGCCGCCGGCCGCGCCCAGCGCGCCGCGCTCATCGAGCGCCTCTCGGCGACCGGCCTCCCCGCGCCCATAGGCCGTACGCGCCGCTTCCCGGGCGTGGACCGGCGCCTGCGCACGACCAAGCTGGGGCGCGGCATCGAGCGCAAGCTCGCGGTGACCGGCCTGGACCTCACCGTCGGCGAGTACTTCATCTACATGCTGGCCACGGTCGCCGGGATCTGGCTGGTCTCGGCCTCCTTCCTGGCCCCCTTCTTCGGTCCCGTCGCGGGCCTGATCGCGCTGTGGGGCGCCAACGCCTTCCTCAACTGGCAGCGGGCGCGCCGCACCGAGCGCTTCATCAACCAGCTCCCCGACCTGGCCCGGATCCTCGCCAACGCCACCCAGGCGGGCCTGGCCCTGCGTACGGCCATCGGCATGGCGGCCGAGGAGCTGGAGGCACCGGCCGGCGAGGAACTGGCCCGGGTGGCCGCCCGGCTCGCGGTGGGCCACTCCATCGAGGAGGCCCTGGGCGAGATCGAAGAGAGGCTGCCCTCCCGGGAGTTGGTCGTCCTGGTCTCCACCCTCGTCCTGTCCGCCCGCGCGGGCGGCGCGATCGTCGGCAGCCTGCGCAACCTGACGGTGACGCTGGAGCAGCGCAAGGAGACCCGTCGAGAGGTCCGCACCCAGCTGTCCCAGGTCACGGCCACCGCCTACTTGGTACCGGTGATGGGCGTCGGCTCGCTGCTGCTCGTGGACGCGATGATGCCGGGCGCGCTGGACCGGATGACCGGATCCGTCATCGGGCAGAGCCTCGTCCTGGTCGCCCTGGGGCTCTTCGCGCTCGGATTCCTCGCCATCCGCCGCCTGTCCAAGATCGACGTATGAGGAGGCCGGCATGATCGCGCTGCTCCTGGCCCTCGCCGTGGGCCTGTCGGTCTTCGGCGTCTTCCACGGCGTCCGGCTCTACCGCGCCGACACCAAACTCCCGTCCGACCTGATGCTCGCCCTGGAGGTCGGCGCCACCCGCACGACGGCCGTCGGCTCGCTCATCGACCGCATCGGCATCCGCTACGCCCCGCTGATACTGCGCCTGATGGGCCCCGACCGGGTGGCGCGCAAACGCCGCCAGATCGACACGGCGGGCAACCCGTCCGGCCTGACGATCGACCGCTACGCCGCCCGCCGCGCCGTGTACGCCTTCCTCGGCGGCGTCGGGGCCTTCGCCATGCTGATCAACGGCCAGCTGATCCTGGCGCTGCTGATGGTGGCCTTCGGGCTGTTCTGGATCGAGGCCGGACTCTGGTCGGCGATCCGGATCCGCCGCGACCACATCGACCGGACCCTGCCGGACTTCCTGGACGTCCTCGCGGTGGTCGTCAGCGCCGGGCTCGGCTTCCGGCCCGCGCTGGAACGGGTGGCGGACAAGTACGCGGGCCCGTGGTCCGACGAGATCCGGATCACCCTCCAGCAGATGACCATGGGCGTCAGCCGCCGCCAGGCCTTCGACGAGCTGCGCCGCCGCAACGACTCCGAGCAGGTCGCGCAGTTCGTCACCGCCCTCCAGCAGGGCGAGGAGCTGGGATCCCCGATCGTGGACACGCTGATCGCCATCGCCGAGGACATGCGGCGCACGGACGCCCAGAACGCCCGCCGCCGCGCCGCCAAGGCCGTCCCGAAGGCCACCTTCGTCGTCACGATGTTCATGCTGCCCGGGACCATGATCCTGCTCATCGGCGGGTTCGTGTACGGAGCGGACGTCGACTTCGGCGCCATGTTCGGAGGCGGCTGAGCCGTGACCGCCTCGCTCGACGCCACGGCGTCCGCCGCCGCACGGGACCGGCCGTCTCCGCGCCCCGCGGTGCAGCTGCCGATCGCCCTCCAGGCCAACGCCCTGCAGGCGCTGTGCCGCCAGGTCTTCGCCTTCCGCCTCGTGATGATCGCCCTGGGGACGCCGGTGGTGCTGAGCCGCACGGCGCCCGGGGCGCCGACGCACCTGGCGGGCGGCGCGGTGCTGCTCACGTTCCTCTTGTCCTACGGCCTCTTCCGCGACTGGGAGCGCTTCGGACCGCTGCTCCTGCGCCACCGCTGGCCGCTGGCGGTCGACTGGGTGTTCTTCAGCGGACTCCTCCTCCTCACGGCCACCCCCGGCTCCCCGCTCCTCCTCGCCTCGGTGTGCACGCCGCTGCTGGCCGGGATCGTCTACGGCCGGCCCGGCGCGGCGGTCTACGCGGTGGTCCAGGCGGCCGTCGTGGCGGTGGTCGCCGAGGCGCTGACGCTGGCGGTGTTCTGCGTCCTGGCGGGTGCGGCCGGGGCCAGCCTGCGCGGCCTGCTCCTCCGCTTCGGGACGGCCGGCCAAGCCCTGCTGGAGACCCGCGCCCGCCTGGCGGTGGCGGAAGCGGTGCAGGCCGAACGGGACCGGCTGGCCCGCGAGTTGCACGACTCCGTCGCGAAGACCCTGCACGGCCTCGCCCTCGCCGCCGACTCCCTGACCCGCACCACCGACCCGGCGACCCTCCGCCGCCAGGCCGCCCTGGTGTCCGGCGCGGCCCGCCGCGCGGTCGGGGAATCCCGGGACGTACTGGCCGACCTGCGCCGGGACCCGTACGCGCCGGGGGTCTCGCTGGCCGCCGAACTCCGGGCCCGGATCGGCCCCGACACCGACATCGATTTCGCCGAGCTGCGCGTGAGCGGCACCCTCCCGGTCGTGCCCGCCCCGGTGGCCCGGCACCTGCTGGCGGTGGCGGGGGAGGCGGTGGAGAACGCCCGGCGCCACTCGGGAGCCGGGCGGATCACGGTCGAGGCGGCCGTCGCCGCCTCCGACCTGGTGCTGGTGATCGAGGACGACGGCCGGGGGCTCCCGGGCGGCATCGACGTCCCTGCGCTGGCCGGCGCGGGCCGCTTCGGCCTGCTCGGCATGACGGAACGCGCGGCCGCGATCGGCGCCCGCCTCCACATGGGGGCCCGGGCCGGCGGGCGGCCGGGAACCCAGGTCCGCCTGGCCCTGCCGCTGGCCGCCCTCGCGGCGGGGAGCGGTGCGTGATGGCGCCGCTGCGCGTGCTCATCGCCGACGACAACCCGGTCGTACGGGCCGGCCTGGCGGCCCTCCTGGGCACCGCCGAGGGCATCCAGGTGGCGGCGGAGGCGGCGGACGGCCGCGAGGCGCTCCACCTGACCCGGCTCCACACCCCCGACGTCATCCTGCTGGACGTCCGGATGCCCGGCGTGGACGGCATCTCGGCCCTGCCCCACCTCGTGCGGCTCGCGCCGGTGCTGATGCTGACGTACAGCCAGGAGTCGGAGATCGTCCGGGAGACGCTGCTGCTGGGTGCGGGCGGCTACTTGGTGCACGGCGAATTCACGCCGGATCACCTCGTCGCGGCTGTCCGAGACGTCCGCGCGGGGCGGGCACATTTCAGCCCGACGGCGGCGAGCGCGGTGCTCACGGAACTCCGGACCTCTTCGCATCCGCAACGAACTGTGGGACAGTCTACGGAGCGTCTTCCCAACCATGCTGTGTTCGGCCTGAGTTCGCGTGAGGAGGAGGTCATGGATCTCATCGCTTCCGGCATGAGTAACCAGCAGATCGCAGCCAGTTGCTTTATCAGCGAGAAGACGGTCAAGAACCACATCAACCGGATCTTCGCGAAGCTCCAGACGGCCACCCGCAGCGAGGCGATAGCCCGTTGGCTGGGAACAGCCCGTCCGGGGGTGGCTGGCCATGGGTAGACGGAGTGCGCAGTGGGTCCGTAATTGGGTCCCGGGGCCCTTTGCAACTGCTGGTGCGTCGTCGTACCGTCCGCGAACCGATATCGGCGCCGTCTCTGGAGAGGACTCCCATGCTGAAGCTCAGGCTGCTCAAGGCGATCGTCGAACGGAAGAACCGGATGCGGCGGGGCGGGGACGAGGGGCAGACGGTCTTCGAGTACCTGGGGATCATCGTGATCATTGCGTTGATCATCGCGGCGATCATTGCGTCTGGGCTGGCGGGCAACATTTCGGGTGCCATTACAGCGGTCTTGAAGAAGATCACGGGCTAGGTACCGGAGTGGGGGCGCGTGACCGGGGGCAGGTTCTCCCCTTCTACGCCGCGATGATGGCCTGCCTACTCTTCGCAGCCTTGGCCTTCGTCGCCGTCGGGATGGCGGGGGCCACGCGCAGCAATGCGCAGGGTGCCGCCGACGCGGCGGCTCTCGCGGCTGCACAGGAGACGAGGGACAACCTGCTCGTGGGCATGGATCTCCTCACTCTCACGCCCGCCGACTGGGAGGACATCCTTGACGGTGATCGGCTCGACCCGGAGGGGGCTTGCGCGAAGGCGCGGCAGTTCGCCGAGTCGAACGGCGCTAGTGCTGAATGCAGCGTCGGCATCCTGAGGTTTACCGTCACCACAGAGACCGATGACGCGGTCGGGGACACGGTCATCGATGGAACCGAGAACATGAAGGGCAAAGCCACAGCAACCGCTGTGATCGAGCCTCGGTGCGCCCTGCAGCCCGGTTCCACCCCCAGTCCGAACCCGACGCCGACGCCAGGTGGTGGGGCAACGCCCGGCCCGTTCGGCATCAACTGCAAGGGCCGTGGGGTGGTCACAGTGGATCCCTCATCGCCAGGTTCGTTGACCAAGCTCGCGAGGCAGTTCTTCACTGTGCGACTGACCGACTGACATCGAACGAGAGACAAGGAAGCGGCGTACATGAGCATTCGGCAGAAGGCGAAGGTCCGTGGGGGAGCGGCCGTTGCGGTTGCGGCGGTCTTGGCCCTCTCGGTGGCCGGATGTGGCGGAGGTGGCGAGAAGGCGAAGGAGCCGACGAAGTCCGAGACTCCCCAGGCCCAGGGAAGTAGCCCTCAACAGCCTGCGCCCACCGTAAGCAAGGGCTCGGGACCTCTCGAAGTAATCGCTACCGCGCAAGGGCCTTCCGGCATCACATTGGAGGTCAACTCGGCAGTACGCGACCAGGACGGGTACGTCACCGTCACCGGTCAGATCAAGAACACAGGCTCCGCGATCTTCTCCAGCCTCGGACCCTTGCGCGGTGAAGAGAAGACCGCCAGCCACGGGTCGGTTGCCGGCGCGACTTTGGTCGATGCTGTGGGCAAAAAGCGCTACCTCGTGCTGCGTGACACAGAGGGACGGTGTGCATGCACTACCGGTCTCCAGATTATCGAGGGTGGGGGAAGCGTCCCCTTCTTCGCGCAGTTCCCCGCACCACCGGCCACCACCACCGAAGTCGTGTTCGGTCTGCCGACCTTTGCCGCGGCCACCATCAAAATAGCCGGGTGACCCCATGACTAAACGCCATCGCATCACAGCTGCCACAGCCGTCGCCGGCCTCGTCATCGCCGGGGCCCATTTCGTCGGCGCGACCAGTGCCCACGCGGACAACGTCACGCCGTCCGTACCCCCGGGTACCGAACCCTCGGCCTCTGCGCCCCCGCCCATCAGGCCCGACTCCCCGGGGCTGAAACTCCCGCAGGGCGGTGTCCTCGCACCCTCCAAGGTGCTGGACATGGTCGAGGTCGTCGAAGACCTCGGCGGCGAAGAACGGCGCCAGGAGACGAACCAGACCGTCATGATGGCGCTGCAGTCCGAGGTGATGTTCCCCGAGGACAGTGCCGTCTTCAACGCCCAGGCCGCCGCTCGTCTCCAGGCCATCGCGCAGGAGATCAACACCCAGAAGGCCACCACCGTTCGGGTCTTCGGCTTCACCGACGACCAGGGCAGCTACGAGCACGGCAAGGAACTCTCCAAGAAGCGCGCTGATGCCGTCCAAGCCGAGCTGGCGAAGACGGTGACCAATCCCGGCATCACCTTCGACGTACGCGGCTACAGCGAGGACTACCCGATCGCCGACAACGGCACCGAGGAAGGCCGCAAGAAGAACCGCCGCGTGGAGATCACCTTCCCCCGCAGCGTCAAGTAGGGCCGGACCCGACCCCGTCACCCGTTCCGGCGGGGGCGGGGTTCAGTCCGTCAGCAGGTGGTCGGCCTTGCCGGCCTTGATGTCCCGGATCAGCTGGTGCAGTGCCTCGCGGGTGTCCGTGAGGGGGGAGTCCTCCTGGCCGGAGAGGGCTATGTAGCTGTTGCCGTCCCCGTCCACCCCGATCCGGTAGCAGGAGTTCCCCTCGCCGCAGAAGGGGTCCTCCCAGGTCACGTCGGTCACGGTGTCCCCTCTCACAGTTCGCTAGCGATGCTGCGGATGAAGTCCCGGGAGGGCCCCGGGCGTAGCGCGAGCTTCTCCATCCGGTCGAAGTGGGCGCGGTACTTCGTCAGTTGGGACTCGGCGTGGAGGAAGTCGGGCCCGTGCGAGTTGTCGATCTGCACGGTGTCGAGTTGTGCCGTCGGCCCCTCCGCGTAGAGCACCGTTTGTCCCGCTCCCGGAATGCCGCCCGCCTCGAACGGGAGGACGAGCAACGTCACATTGTCCTGTTCGGAGCGATGGATCAAGTGGTTCAGCTGTGCTCGTAGGACGCCCGCACCGCCGAACCTCATCCGCAGGGCGGCCTCGTGCACGACGGCCACGAGCGCAGGTGCGTTCTCACCCTCCAGGACCTTCTGTCGCTCGACGCGCAGTGCCAGCCGCAGCGCGACCTCGTGCTCGGGTAGTGCGGGGATGACCATGCGGAACACGGCGAGTGCGTGGTCCGAGGTCTGGAGCAGACCCGGCATGTGGAGCGGGTACGCAACCCGCATCCGGATGCTGCGGGACTCCAACTCTGCGATGTCCAGGAAGCCTTGCGGCACCTGGCCTCGGTAGCGGTCCCACCATCGCGGGCCGGCGGGTAGGGCCATGTCCGTCAGTCCGGCGATGTACCGCTCGTCATCGACCTGGCAGTTGCACGCCAGGGTGCGGATCCGTTCGGTCGAGATGGCGCGGGTGCCCGACTCTATGGCGGAGATCGCGCCCCGGTCCACGCCCAGGAGGCCCGCCGTGAACTCGGCTGAGAGCCCTGCTGACGTGCGCATTCGGCGGAGTTCGTACCCCAGTCGCTTCTGGCGCTCGGTGGGAGCTGTCCTCGCGGTCATGGGGTGCAGTCTTGCGCGTCGCCGGGCCCTCGTGCCACGAACGGCTGACTTCTCGCACAAGGCGGGCCAAAAATGGCCCGTGCCGCGCTACATTCAGTAATGCACCGCTCACGCAAGGGAGTTGGAAGTGCATCGCCGCAGCATGCCTCGGCCTCGACCCGGCCTCGGCGACGAGCCACTGCCCCCACCAAACGCGAGAGCAACCGATCTCACGACAGGGAGTCCGTCATGCTCAGCCCCTTCATGCCCGCCGGCCCCGGCTGCTTCGACGCCTGTTCGCCGGAGGCCGACTCGCCACCTTCCCCCGACGGGCTGTCGTGCAGCCTGACCGTGCCCGGGGAGCCGTACAGCGCCCAGATCGCGCGCGGCACCGTACGGTCCGTGCTGCACGCCCACCGGCTCGACCGGGTCGTGCCCGCCGCCGTGCAGGTGGTCGGGGAACTCGTCGCCGCGGCCTGGTACTTGGACCCCGGGCGGAGCCTGTACCTCGCCCTGCGCCACCGCGAGGAGGCGCTGCGCCTCACGGTCTACGACGGGCACGCGCCCCACTCCCACCCCCGCCTCGCCGCCCACTGCGAGGCCCGCCGCAGGGCCGCCCTGCGGGTGATGGCCGCCGTGGTGCGGGACTGCGGCGGAGCGTGGGGCTTCGGGGAGTCCCGGGAGCCCGGGGGTGGTACGCGGACCTGGGCGAGCCTGCCCGTGGCGGGGGCCGCCGGGTACCTGGCTGGGTCAGTGGCTGCGCCGGAGTGAGGTCCGTACGCGAGGAGCAGTCGCCCGCCGGCCCTTGTCCATGATCATCGCGCTGGGGGAGCCGTGTGACGCCCCGTCTGCCGACCGGCGGCGTCACGCGGAGGGGGAGTAGCGAACATGGCCACGGAAACGACGAGATCGAACGACGCCGAGCCGAGCGTCGACGAGCCGAACGACGATGCGTCCGCGCGCGGGGACCGGAACCGTCGCATCCTGATGCGGGGCGGGGTGACCGCGGCTCTGGTCTGCGTCGTCGCCGTCGCATCCGTCTTCGTCGCGGGCCGGTTCCCCGGCGACTCGATGGACGTCGCCTGGAAGACCCCCGCCGTCAAGGCCTCCGACCTGGTCGTCGGGAGTTGGGTGGACCTCATGGGGAGCGAGGACTGGCTGGTCGGCGACACGTTGGTGCAGAGCCGGTTGCACGCGGCGGCCGGTTACGACGCCGGGAGCGGCAAACAGGTCTGGGAGTACCGGCCGCCGGGCAACGCCAAGATCTGTGCCGCCGCGGCCGACGTCGACCGGTCCGTCATGGTCGTCACGCGCGACGACGAGAACCGGCCCGCCTCGGACAAGGGGCAGTTGTGCACCACGCTCGCCGCGGTCGGCATGGAGAACGGCCGCGAGCTCTGGCGCACCGCCGTCCCAGCCGCGCCCGCGGACAGGCGCCCGAGCGACTTCGATCATCCTCCGGTGACCGCGGGCGGTGGCCTCGCCGTGCTCGCCCACCAGGGACTGCGCGCCATCGACATACGCACCGGCGCGCCCCGCTGGGCGGTTCCCGTGCGGCCGGACTGCCTTCCGGCCCAGGCCAAGCCGGCCGTGCGCCACATCGGCGTGCTCCTCGCCTGCGGCGGCAAGGAGAAGGAACAGGGCAGGATCATCCCGAAGGACGCCGAAATGCACGCGGCCGCCTTCGACCCGGCCGCCGGCGCACTCCTGTGGTCCCACCCGCTCGGCGACCGGGAGCCGTCCACGTGGGGCCTGGGCAGCCCGGAGGTGGTCTCCGCCGACCCGCTGGTCGTGAAAGGCCTCCGGGCCTACTACTCGTTCGGCAAGGACGGCCGGCCCAACCCGACCATCACCTCCTACGGCTCGCACGAGGTGGTGGACGGCAACAGGCTCTACCTCCTCGGCGGCTTCTACGTGAAGAAGGTCGGCACCCGGCACAGCGCCTACGCCTTCGACCTGGCCACCGGACAGCAGGTGTGGAAGACGGACCTCGAGGCCAACGTCAGTGTCTTCCACCTCCAGGACGGGAGACTGACCGCGGTCGGCGAAGGCCTTGACCTGGGCCTGGTCCCGGCCGTGCACCTGTTCCTCCTCGATGCCGCCACCGGCGAGGAGCGCGACGTCCGCCGCTTCCACTACCGCAAGACTCCGTCGGGCGAGGCCTTCGAGTACGAGGACCTGCTCATCGTCGGGGACACGGCGTACAAGCGCGCGTGACGCGACGGCGACGCGGCTGACGGCTCAGTCGCGCCGCCCGGCGGAGTTCAGGCGGGCCGCCTGGCGGGTCAGGTGGTCGCGCTCCGCGAGGTTGGGGGCCCGGCGGGCCGCCTCGGCGTACAGGCGGGCCGCCGTCGACAGGTCGCCGTCGCGTTCGTGGAGGTACGCGGCCACCGCGGTGTGGCGGGGGAGCGCGGCGTCCAGTTCCGCCAGCGCCGCCAGGCCGGCGCGGGGGCCGTCGGCCTCGCCGACCGCCACCGCGCGGTTGAGGCGGGCGATGGGGCTGCCGGTCAGGCGTACCAGTTCGTCGTACCACTCCACGATCTGCACCCAGTCGGTCTCCTCGGCGGTCTGCGCGTCGGCGTGCAGGGCCGCGATGGCGGCCTGGGCCTGGAACTCGCCCAGCCGGTCGCGGGCGAGGGCGGGATGGAGGATGCCGATGCCCTCGGCGATCAGAGCCGTGTCCCAGCGGGTGCGGTCCTGTTCGGCGAGCGGGATCAGGCTGCCGTCGGGGGCGGTGCGCGTGGCGCGCCGGGCGTGGTGGAGCAGCATGAGGGCGAGGAGGCCGGACACCTCCGGGTGGTCGATGGAGGCGGCCAGGCCGCGGGTGAGGCGGATGGCCTCGGCGGCGAGGTCCACGTCGCCGGAGTAGCCCTCGTTGAAGACCAGGTAGAGGACGCGCAGGACGGTGGCGACATCGCCGGGGCGGTCGAAGCGGACGTCGGAGACGGTGCGTTTGGCGCGGCTGATGCGCTGCGCCATGGTCGCCTCGGGGACGAGGTAGGCCGCGGCGATCTGGCGTGTCGTGAGTCCGCCGACGGCGCGCAGGGTCAGCGCGACGGCGGAGGACGGGCTCAGGGAGGGGTGGGCGCACAGGAAGTAGAGCTGGAGCGTGTCGTCCACGGCGGGCGCGGGGCCGGGGGCCGGCTCCTCCTCCACCCGGTCCTCGCGCCGGCGGCGGGCGGTGTCCGCCCGCGTCGCGTCGAGGAACCGGCGCCAGGCCACGGTGACCAGCCAGGCCTTCGGATCCCGGGGCGGGTCCTCGGGCCAGGCCCGGACCGCTTCGAGCAGGGCCTCCTGAACGGCGTCCTCGGCCGCCGCGAAGTCGGCTCCGCGGCGGACGAGGATCCCGAGGACGTGCGGGGTGAGGCTCCGGAGCAGGGCCTCGTCCATCGGCGTGGTCACGAGTGCGGGCACTCCGGGATGGTGGGCGGCGCCGACAGGAAGGGACGCAGCTCCAGCCACTCGTGGATCGGCTTGCCGCCCGCGCCGGGGGCCGCCGAGAGCTCCCCGGCGAGCTCGACGGCGCGCTCGTAGCCGTCCACGTCGATCACCATCCAACCGGCGATCAGGTCCTTCGTCTCGGCGAAGGGGCCGTCGGTGACCGGCGGGCGGCCCTCGCCGTCGTACCGCACCCAGGTGCCCTCGGGGGCGAGCGCCTGACCGTCGACGTACTCGCCGGTCCCCTCCAGCCGCGCCGCGAAGTCGCTCATGTACTGGATGTGGGCCGAGATCTCCTCCGGCGTCCACTGGTCCATGGGGACGTCGTTGGCCGGAGCCGGGGCGCCGCGGTAGTGCTTGAGAAGCAGGTACTTGGCCATGGTGGTCTCCTCGGTGCTGTGCGGCCCATTCTGGCCGCTCTCACTGAGGAGACGGAGCCGGGCACGGGTTCTCGACATCGCCGCCGAAACTTTCTTCCACGGGTTTCGAGGAGCCGGAAGCGGTCGCCCGCGAGCCGTGTGCGTAGTCCGGGCCGGATGGATGTGCCACCCAGCCCGGCCCGTGCGGTCACCTGCTATGCGTCAGGCCGGCCCAGTCGCCGAGGACGCGGCCGTCGTTGTTCCAGTTCCAGTTCCAGGGGCCGCCGCCGTGCTTGTTGCCGTGACGGTCCTTGTTGCTGTGACCGTCCTTGTTGCCGTGACCGTGCTTGTGGTTCTGCCACTTGTAGTGGCAGTGCCACTTGCCCCAGCCGTGGTGGCCGTGGCCGTGCCAATGGCAAGAGACGGTGCGCTGACCGTCGTGGCCGGGTGCCATCGAAACGGTTGTGGTGTTGGCTGACGGTGTCGTCGGCGCGGCGAATGCGCTGGAGGGCAGCAGTGCGCCTGCTGTGGCCAGGGCGGCCGAGGCCGTGAGAACGACGAGGCGCCGTGTGCGGGGTATGTGACTCATGAGGGTTCGCCTCCTAGGAGCAGAAATACGGGATAGCCGAACGGTCCTTGCCTACACGGACCTTCCGGTAGCGGGAATCTGTCCCGCCTGACGCACCGTGCGGGGTTTGCCCCGGACGGTGCGGGTGGGTCACCTGCTCTGCGTGATCCCATGCCTCCATTAACCCCGGGCCGGCGCAGGGCGTCATGCCCCTGCATTTCGGGGCTTGACAGCTCCTCCCCGGCCCGCCCGCTCCTCCTCCGAGGGTCCGTCCGGGTGCGGAAACGACTTCGGTGCGCGCCGTGGCTCGGGAGCCTCGGTGCGCACCGAAGGTGGTCGGGCCGGGCCCGGTCGGGTCCGGCGGTCAGGCCGGGTCCGGTCCGGTCAGCAGGTGGGGATGCGGTTCAGGTTCGCGGCGTAGCGGGCGGAGATCCAGCCGCGGCCGTCGGCGAGCTTGTACCAGATGGAGTTGCCGTCGACCGAAGTGCCGTTGGTCTTGCACATCACCCGGACCTGGGCGCCGTGCTTGATCACGCCGGTCTTCCCGTAGTGGGTGCCGGGACCGGTGCGGACGTGCAGCTTGTCGCTGACGATGCGGGCCATCGGCTTGCCGGGCTTGTTGCCCTTGCCGCCGTGGTCCTTGCCGCCGTGGTCCTTGCCGCACTTGCACGTGCCCGGCTTGCCCTGGTCGCCCTGGTCGCCCTTCGGGCCCTTCGGACCCCTCGGGCCCTTCGGACCCCTCGGGCCCTGGTCTCCCTTGGGCCCGCCCGGTCCGCGGTTGCCCTTCTCGCCCTGCTCGCCCTTCGGTCCGCCGGGGCCCCGGTCGCCCTTCGGGCCCTGGTTGCCCTGCTCGCCCTTCGGTCCGCCCGGTCCGCGCGATCCCGTCGGTCCGGCCGGGCCGGTGGTGCCGCGGTCGCCCTTGTCTCCCTTGTCGCCCTTCGGGCCGCCGGCCGGACCGGTGTCGCCCTTGGGGCCCTGCGGTCCGCCCGGTCCGGGCACTCCGGCCGGTCCGGTCGGGCCGGGGTTGCCCGTGTCGCCCTTCGGCCCGGCCGCTCCGGTGTCGCCCTTCGGGCCGCCCGCCGGACCCGTGTCGCCCTTCGGTCCCTGGGCGCCGGTCTCGCCCCTCGGGCCCTGGGGGCCTCCGGCCGGACCCTGGTCGCCCTTCGGGCCGGCCGGACCGACGTCGCCCTTGGGTCCCTTCTGGCCCTTGGGTCCCTGCGGACCCCTCGGCCCGCGGTCACCCTTCTCACCGCGGTCGCCGCGGTCGCCCTTCTCGCCCCGCTCGCCCTGGTCACCCTTGTCGCCCTTGGGTCCGGGGCGGCCCGGCTTGCCGTGGTGACCGGGCTTTCCGTCGTGGCCCGGCTTCCCGTCGTGCCCGTCCTGCCCGTCGTCGCCCTTGGGCCCCGTCACCGGGGTGGACACCGCGTACAGGCCGGGCGAGGACCCGGCCCCGGCCGCCCACTCGCCGCCGTCGAGCGTCGTGCCCTCGGGAGCGTCCGTGTCCACCCGTACGAGTACGCCCAGCCGGGTGCCGCTGTCCGCCGGGAAGGCGAAGCCCGCGCGGTCGGCGGCGTCGCAGGTGAGCTGCCGTGCGTCGCCCGAGCGGGTGCAGGACGCCCCGGCGCGGTCTCCGTTCCAGTAGAAGCGGGCCTCGGGGAAGGTCGTCCGCTCCGGGGCGGTGATCCGGAAGCTGCTGCTGAGCGCCGGATCGCCGCCGGTCTCCGCCACGATCACCACGCGGCCGGTCTTTCCGGCGGCGATCGAGGGGACGTACGGCTGGGAGAACCGGATGTGCGGCGAGTCGGCGGCGAAAGCCGGCCCGGCCGGCAGCAGGCAGGTCGCGGTGACGGCCGCGACGACCAGGGCGGCCGACGTGCAGCGGGAAGCAGACAAGGGTGTTTCCTCCGCGAGGAAAAGCGACGGAACCGGAGGGCGACCGCCGAATGCGGTCTTCCGGTGGACAAAAGTCCCAACACCAGTTAAAAGCCGACAATGCGATGCGAATGTGACCGACGCGTAACCGGTCACTCGGCAGCCGCGTGAATTCCGCCGCCGGCCCGGACCAGGACGTACGCCGCCACCGTCGCCCGGCAGCCCCTGAGGCCGGAGGCGATTACCGTGCGCAACCCTCACCCCAGGCCCCGGAGTTATGCTGGCGAGGAACCCTGGGGAGGCAACGTGACCGAGCGCAAACCGCCTGGTGTCAGCTTCGAATCCTTCGTGGACCGCCAGATCAGACAGGCCGAGGAACGCGGCGAGATCGAGAGCCTGCCCGGCTTCGGCAAGCCCCTGGCCTCGCTCGACGCCCCGTACGACGAGCTCTGGTGGATCAAGGGCAAACTGCACCGCGAGGGCTTCGCGGTCCTCCCGCCGGCGCTCGCGCTCCGGAAGGAGGCGGAGGACGCCCGGGAAGCGGTCAAGGCCGCCCGCACCGAACGGCAGGTCCGCGACCTCCTCGCGGAGGTCAACGACAAGATCCGCGCGGCCCTGCGCAGGCCCCCGCCCGGCCCCCCGCTGCACCTCGAGGAGTTCGACGTCGAAGCCGAACTCGCGCAGTGGCGGGAGTCCCGGGAAGCCCGCTAGGGACGGCCTGACGCGGTGGCCGCCGCCGTCCCGGGCTCAGCCGGCCCCCGCCGAGCAGCACCGCCCCGATGACCGCCGCGACCAGCGGTGACAGCTTCTGCGAAGACGGCGGCGAGCGGGAGCAGGAGGAGTCCGCCGGGTGAGGGGCGGCGGTCGGTGGTCAGAAGCCTTCGTAGGCCGTGAAGGGCTTGGACGGTGTCGTCTGCGAGCCGTAGCGGGCGCCGATGAGCCTGCCCCCGTACGCGAACAGCGTGTCCACCGTCTCGTGGTCCTCGGGGAAGCTGCGGGTGTCGCGCTGTTTGCCCGTGGCGGCGTCGAGGACCCGGACGCCGTGGTGGGAGCTGCGGGTTCGCGTGGTGAGGACGGTGAGTTTCCCGTCGTGGGGGAGGAAGCGGTAGCCGGTGTCGCCGTCGAGGCGGTCGTCGGCGGTGGGCCCGCCCCAGACGGGCTCTCCGGTGGCCAGGTCGAAGGCGGTCAGTCGGTAGGCGTTGTCACGGCTGCTCCGGGCCTGGCGGAAGGTCGAGGCATAGAGCCGGCTTTCGTCCGCGGCCGCCTGGAGCCGGTCGTTCACCCGGATCTGACCGTAGTCACCACTGAAATCGATCGGCGGGTTCGGGCGGCCGTTGCCGCCGAAGGAGAAGTAGGCCCCGGAATCGGAGTCGCCCGATGACGAGGCGGCCACGACCAAGGGGTCGGCCGAGGCATGGCAGCTGCGGAGGTGCCACGAGCTGCGGCAGAGCCCTGACCTGCTCGCGGTTCGAACCGGAGGCGGTCGTGACCCGGCACTCGATCTACATCCCCGTCGCTGCGTGAAATCCCCTTCTCTTCAACGGTGATTGCCCGTTGCGAGTGAACTTCCGATCCTCGGGCCTCGGTTCGCCGGTCACGCCGGTGGTCGGTTTTTGAGCGCCCCCAGTGCGGTCAGGGCCTCGGTGACGCGGTCCGCCTGGTGGGTGGCGCCGCGGAGGTTGGGGTGGAGGACGGTGCAGGCCTCGCCCTGGGCCGGGATGGAGCGGCAGAGCTCGGAGGGTGGGTCGCTCTGATCGCCCGGCCCGGTCAGGCTGTCCTTGATCCCGTACATCCAGCGCTGCTCGCCGGTCGCGCACACCCCGTGCCCGGTGCTGGAGGAGTACGTGTCCACGAACACCGCCCCGCCCTGCCGGGCCTGCTCCCGCAGAAGGGTGTTGAGCCGGCGCTCCAGGCTGTCGATCCAGGGCATGTCGCCCTTGGCGACCGTTCCGAGCTGGTGCCAGGACCCCCAGCCGCAGCCCGCGGACTCGTCCACGACGGCCGGATATCCGACGACCGCCACCCCGGCGCGCGGGGCGCGCGTGCGGATCTCCTTCAGCAGGGCCGCGAAGTCGGCCTCCAGCGCGGTGAACCGGGCGTCGAGCTCCGCGGCGCCCCCGCCCCGCACGTAGTGATCGGTGCACGGCCTGCCCGTACCGAAAGAGGCCAGTCCCCGCTTCACACAGGCCTCGACGATCTCGGAGAAGCCCACCGAGTTGCCCCCGGCGCCGACGGTGACGAGATCGGCGGCTGCCGTAACGGCTGTGATCTGCGCCGGTTTGGCGGTCCATCCGCCCGGTGGGGGCACGGATGGTGGCCCCTTCAGCTCGGACTGCGGACCCAGCAGCCCCGCTCCGACCTCGGCGGCGGAGCAAGTGACATCGGTGAGCTTCAACTTCAGCCGCCGCGCGGCCTGGTGTGGATAGTCCTGCTCGGAGCGGCCGCATCCGTCGGTGTTCCAAGGGCGCACGAAGGAGGCGGCGCTGTACGAGTCGCCGAGGGCGACGTAGGAGAGGGGGGCGGAGGCGGCGGCGGGTGCCTGCGGCGCGAGGGCGCCGGCGAAGACGGCTGCCGCGGCAGCGGTGGTGGTGAGGGTGAGACGCATCATGACGGCGGTGCCTTCGGCTCGGGCACTGCGGCTCTCCCGCAGCGCACATCACCAAAAGTAGCCGACACGACTACGGAGAGTAATCTTTCGGGCTCTTGTTCGTTCGATCGAGTGAACGCAGGGGCTATGCCCCCCGGTGGGCCTGGGTGATCAGGTCCGTCGCGACCTCCAGGGCGGCCTGGCGGGTCTCCTCCGGGTCCCCCTCCACGTGCTGGAGGAACATCATTCCCGCGTGCAGGGTGAACAGGGCGCTCACGCACCGCACTTGGTCGGTCAGCGGGGCGTCCTCCCGGCCGGTCCGGAGTAGCTCCACCAGGGCGAAGAGGCGCTTCTTCACCGTCTCGCCGATGCTCAGCTCCCGCAGTGAAGCCTGGTTCTCCTGCATGAAGCGGTACAGCGACGCGCCGCCCGCCATCGCCTCGCTGTAGCGGCGCAGGACCTCCCGCTTCATCTCCAGCGTGCGCGGCTGCTCCTCCGCCCACTGGATCAGCTCGTCGATCGGCCGGGTCAGGTCGTCGAACAGGCTGATGATGATGTCTTCCTTGGTCTTGAAGTGGTAGTACAGCGCCGCCTTCGTGACCCCCAGGTGCTCCGCGATCTCGCGCAGCGACGTCTTCTCGTACCCCTGCTCGGCGAAGAGTTCCAGTGCGACGTCCTGGATGCGCTGCCGCGTGTCGCCGCGACGCTGCTGCGGACTGCTGCTGGACATGACTCTCCCCTGACTACTTACTTGACGCCCGGCTAGTTACGGGTCTACCTTCCCCAGTGTAGTGAACTAGCCGGTCGGCAAGTAAGTCCCACGGCCGGTGCGCATGCGCCAGGGGAGTGGAACATGGTGGAAAAGACGAAGAAGGCGGACACCTCGGAGGAGGTGAAGCCGCGCAGCGTGCGGGTCGTCCTGATGGCGCTCATGATCGCGATGCTGCTGGCCATGCTCGACAACATGATCATCGGCACGGCCATGCCCACGATCGTCGGCGAGCTCGGCGGCCTGGAACACCTCTCCTGGGTCGTCACCGCCTACACCCTGGCCACGGCCGCATCCACGCCCATCTGGGGCAAGATCGGCGACATGTACGGGCGGAAGGGCTCCTTCCTCACCTCGATCGTCATCTTCCTGATCGGCTCCGCGCTCAGCGGCATGGCCCAGGACATGGGCCAGCTCATCGGCTTCCGCGCGATCCAGGGCCTCGGCGCGGGCGGTCTGATGGTCGGCGTCATGGCGATCATCGGCGACCTGATCCCGCCCCGCGAACGCGGCAAGTACCAGGGCATGATGGCCGGCGTGATGGCCCTCGCCATGATCGGCGGCCCGCTGGTCGGCGGCACCATCACCGACCACATGGGCTGGCGCTGGTCCTTCTACATCAACCTCCCGCTCGGCGCCGTGGCCCTGGCCATGGTCACCGCGGTGCTGCACCTCCCCAAGAAGGTCCACGGGGAGCGCCCCAAGATCGACTACCTCGGCGCGGCGCTGCTCACCATCGGCATCACCTCCACCGTCCTCTTCACCACATGGGGCGGCACCGAGTACGCGTGGGGTTCCGCCGAGATCATCGGCCTGATCGTCGTCGGCATCGCCTCCATCGCCGGCTTCCTCTACGCCGAGACCAAGGCCGCCGACCCGGTCATGCCGCTGCACATCTTCCGCAGCCGCAACTTCGCCCTCATGTCCGTGATCGGCTTCCTGGCCGGCTTCGCGATGTTCGGCGGCGTGCTGTACCTGCCGCTCTTCCAGCAGTCGGTCCAGGGCGCCTCGGCCACCAACTCCGGCCTGCTCCTCCTGCCGATGCTGCTCGCGATGATGATCGTCTCGCTGATCGCGGGCCGGATCACCACCAACAGCGGCAAGTACAAGATGTTCCCGATCATGGGCGGTGGGCTCATGGTCGTCGGGCTCTTCCTGCTCGCGACCATGGACACCGGGACGAGCCGCCTGATGTCCGGCGTGTACATGGCGGTGCTGGGCGCCGGCCTCGGCTTCCTGATGCAGATCACGATGCTGGTCGCGCAGAACAGCGTCGAGATGAAGGACATGGGCGTCGCGTCCTCCTCGGCGACCCTGTTCCGTACGCTCGGCGGCTCCTTCGGCGTGGCGCTGATGGGGTCCCTGTTCACCAGTCAGGTCACCAGCACGATGACCGACCGGCTCGGTCCCGAGGCGGCGACCGCGGCGGGCTCGGCGCAGCTGGACGCGGCGAGTCTGGCGAAGCTGCCGGAGGTCGTGCGGGATGCGTACCAGCACGCGGTGGCCGCGGGTACGCACTCGGCGTTCCTGCTGGGTGCGGGGATCGCGGTGCTGGGCTTCGCGGCTGCCTGGTTCGTGAAGGAGGTTCCGCTGCGGGGGGCGGCGGAGGCCTCCGGCGGTGGGGGTCCGGCCAAGTCCGAGGTGGCTTCGGGGGCGGTGGTCGTGCGCTGAGCTGCGCACGCTTGGGTGAACGGGGCCCGGCTCGGTGGATCTGCGGATCCTCCGGGCCGGGCCCTCGTCGTACCCCGGGTGGGGGTGGGGTGGGGCGGGCGGGGCGGGTGGGTGCGGTGGTCGGCCGCGGCCGCGGCCGGGTGGGGGTGGGGCCGCTGCGCGGGGCCTTCCCCCACTCCGCCCCTTCCCGAAACCGGGCTCCGCCCGGACCCGCGCCTCAAACGCCGGCGGGGCTGAAAGACCCGGGGCTCCGCCCCAGACCCCGTGCCTCAAACGCCGGCGGGGCTGACAGACCCGGGGCTCCTTGCCGCCCGTTACGTCGAAGGCGTCGCCGATCTGGACTGGGGCGTCGGCTCGGCTCGACGGCCGGCCGCGACGCCTCCGCGGTGTCCCCGCATGGGCGAAGACGGGGGTGATTGCTTCCTTGTGCATGGGGAGATGAACCTCCGGCTGGAGCCCGGCTCTTGGGGCTGGGATGTCCGGTATAGGCCGGCCCGATCCGCCTCGGTTTCAGTCGGGACGGAATTCGGGACGATCAAGGATCAAAGTCCTACAACCAGAAATTTATGGGCCATTCGGCTGGAACCCCGCATCCCCGGCCGACGTCCTGACCAGTGCGAGCTCACACGGCGGACGTCCACGCGGCGTCGATATGGGGAGTTGAGACAGCACATGGGGTTCATGACGCGCACGCAGATGCGGGGTACGAAGGCACGGATCGCCGTCGCCGGAGCGGTGGTGGCGGTGGCCGCGACCGCGTGGGGGGTGACGGCGCTCGTCGACCCGGGCCACGACACCAACCACCAGAACGTCTCCCGGCAGACCGACGACCCCGCGAAGGGCGGCGGTGACGCCGAGCCGCAGGCTCCCGGGAAGCCGGGCGGACAGGTCCCGGACGGCATAGCCCACGCGTCGGAGAGCGGCGGCAACGCGGTCAACATCACCATCGACGACGGGCCCGACCCCAGGTGGACCCCGAAGGTGCTGGAGGTGCTGAGGAAGTACGACGTGAAGGCGGTCTTCTGCATGATCGGACCGCAGGCCAAGGCCCACCCCGCCCTCGTCAAGAAGGTCGTCGCCGACGGCCACCGGCTCTGCGACCACACCACGGACCACGACACCGGGATGGACAAGAAGCCCCTCGCCCACCAGCAGCAGCAGATCCTCGACGCGAAGAAGCAGATCGAGGACGCCGCGGGCGGTGGGGCGAAGGTGGAGTACTACCGGGCCCCCGGCGGCGCGTTCACCCCCGAGAGCAGGGCCCTGGCCGCCGCCAACGGCATGCGCCCGCTCGGCTGGAACGTCGACACCAAGGACTTCAGCAAGCCGGGCGTGGCCGCGATCGTCGACACCGTCAAGGCCGAGATCGGCAACGGTCCGACCGTCCTCTTCCACGACGGCGGCGGCGACCGCACGCAGAGCGTCGCGGCCCTCGACCAGGTCCTGGCCTGGCTGAAGGAGCAGGGCCGGCCCACCGGCTTCCCGGTGGTCACCGGTCCGAGCGCCTGACACGCCGTCCGGTGGCGAACGGGTGAGGGTCGCCGCCCCGACCGCGCCCGGGGTGTTCCCTGGTCGCGCACGCAAGCCCGTACCGGCGGCGGCCACACCCGTCGCCGTGCGCCCGTACGTCCGACCAGGAGGTCTCCGTGGCCATCGCCCCCGGGAAGCTGTCCGACCCCGTCGTCGGCGCCCTCGTCAGCGCGGTCAACGCGCACGACAAGGACGCCTTCCTCGCGCTCCTGACCGCCGACGCGACCATGTCCGACGACGGTACGGAGCGCGACCTCCACGAGTGGATCGACCGGGAGATCTTCGACTCCGGCGGTCACATGGACGTCCAGTCCGAGTCCGACGGCGGCCGCACCCTGACCGTCGGCTACCGCAACGACACCTGGGGCGAGATGAGCACCTCCTGGCGGTTCGTCATCGCCCCCGGCGGAGGCCGCATCAGCCGCTTCGAGACCGGCCAGGCGTAGGGCTCGTCCACCACCGCCCGACCGGATCCCGTACGGGTGAAAGGGCGCCCGGCGTCGTTCCGGCCCGCCGGAGGGTCCCGTTGGTCCGGGCATGAAGCGCACCCGCACCGCCGCCCTCGTCCTCGCCGCCGCCGCGGCAGCAGCCCTCGCCCCGGTCCTCCCGGGCGCGGCCACCGCCGCGGACGGCACGGCGTACCTCCAGGATCCGAGCGGAGGGGAGAAGGCGATGAAGTCGATGTGGACCAAGGACGACATGCACAAGGTGGAGGCGCAGTTCCGCTTCCACCCCGGCATCCAGTACAAGACGGTCACCCGCCCCGGCCCCAAGGGAGCCGAGGAGTACGAGCGCAAGGTCGGCGACCCCAAGACCCTGGCCTGGCAGCCCGGTTACGAGTTCGCGTGGTCGGTGGCGGATTCGCAGGGGGTCAAGAAGGTGCTGACGACGAAGGACGGCAAGCAGGCGATCGTCGTGCACGCCGTACTGCGCGACGCCCGGCGCGCCGAGGTGGCACGGGTGCACCAGGAGCTCAAGGACCGGCCCGCGACGGGCCGTACGAAGCTCCCCGGGGGCAAGCGCATCGCGTGTGACACCGGGAAGTACACGGTGGAGTGGTCGGTCACCCGCACCGGCTACGGAACCCTCACCGGGACCCTGCCCTGGGACTCCGACTGCGAGCAGTACCGCACGGCCTTCACGCCGCAGAACCAGGGCGCGAGCTAGTCGCAGGGGGCGGGCGAAGGGGGAGGGTGAAGGAGGTGGGCCGGCCGCCCCGCGCGCCTTGTGGGCGCTCGCGGGCGACTGGGCCGCGGCCTTGGATCAAGGCCGTATCAGCCATGATGCCGCGCGGGGTGGGGCGCGGCAGGGGGCGAAGGTCCCTTTCGGCAGGGGCCTTCGGGGGTATTTCGGCGCCCGTGCGTACCGGCGCGTACGTATCGGCGTGTGCGTGTATCAGTGCGTACGGCGCGCATCGGCGCGTCAGTGCGCCTTCTTGGCCTCGTTCGCCTTGGAGGCGATCTCCTCCAGGACGGCCTTCGGGTCGCCGGCGGGGTCCACGGCGCGGCCGATGTTGCGCTTGATGGTGTCGCTGATGACCACCCAGGACGGGTCGTTGACCGGGTAGAGCTGCGCACCGCGCAGGGCGTTCAGGAACTGCTGGTCGTTCTCGTCCATGCCCGCGGTCCCGGCCATCATGCGGGAAGCCGAGACGGTGGACGGCAGCAGGTGGTAACGCCCGGCGAAGTCCGACAGGTTCTTGTCCCGGTAGACGAAGTCCAGGAACTTGCCGATCTCCTCGCGGTGGCCGTTCTGCTTGAAGGCCATCATCCAGTCGGCCACGCCCACGTTCGGCGGGACCTCCCCGGTGCCCAGCATGTCCGAGACGGGCATCGCGACGGCGCCGACCGTGATCCCCTTGGCGCGCGCCTCGTGGGCGAGCTGGGGGTAGCCGTTCAGCATGCCGACCTCGCCGCGCACGAAGGCGGCGAAGGCGTCGGCGCGGTTGAGCTGCGACGGGGGAGTGGGACCGACCAGGCCGGTGGAGACCAGGTTCTCCTTGATCCACTCGAAGGTCGTGATGTTCTGGTCGGAGGCCAGGCTGTAGTTGCCGCTGCTGTCGGCGTAACCGCCGCCGTTGCTGAGCTCCCAGATCATCGCCTCGGCGTGGGCCTCCTCCGGGCCCAGGGGCATGGCGAGCGGGGTCTTCACGCCCTTGGCCTTGAGCGCAGTGGCGGCGGCCTTCAGGTCCAGCCAGGTCTTGGGCCGCCAGCCGTTCTTGGAGTCCTTCGGGATGACCCCGGCGTCCGTGAGCAGCTTCTCGTTGTAGAAGAGGAGGCGGCTGCTCGCCACGAAGGGCAGGCCGTAGAGGGTGTTGCGGACGGAGCCGGCGTCGGCGAGGGGTTGGAGGAAGTTCGCCTCGGCGGTGACCGAGAGGAGTTCGGGCGCGGAATAGAGCCTGCCCTGCGCCGCGAAGTCCGAGTAGCCGCCCATGAGGGCCATGTCCGGGGCGTTGCCGGCCTTGACCATGCGGGAGACTTCACGGTCGATGTCGGCCCACGGCAGGAGCTGGACCTGGACCTTGATGTCGGGGTTCGAGGCGGTGAAATCGGCCGTGACCCTGTCCCAGAACGCCTTGGAACTGGTGTTGGTCGAGGCGTCTCCGTATTCGGCGGCGACGAGGCGGAGGGTACCGCTGTCATCAGCGCTTCCGCCGGAGCTGCCGCAGCCGGTCAGCGGTATCAGCAGACCGAGCACGACCGTGGTGGCGGCCGCGCTGAAGATTCTTCGTCGCACGGGTGTATTCCCCTGATTTTCTTTTGAGTCCCGTTATTACTTATGAGTTACTCCGGGCTGTGGTGTCCCTCGATGGCCCGTTGGCCGGAATTCTCTCCTGAGGGAGGGCGGTTGGTGCCATTGGGTCGGCACTTGTGGTCAATGCTCCAACTGCGGCATTTCAGAATGGTGTTTTCCGATATGTGATCAACAATTCGGACGCGCGTAGACATGCCGAAACGCCCGTTTCCGGCCATGGAGCACGGCGGAACGGGTCGGAGGGGGACGTGAGGGGGTGTGGGGGACGGCTGGGCGGTCGAGCGGCGGAATCTCAGTCCGCGAAGTCGCCCGCGTACGGATCGGGCTCGCCCGTTTCGGGGTTGCGGCCCTCCTGCCAGCGGCGCTGGGCTTTGCGCCAGTGCACGAAGCTGAGGTGGCCGCCGTCCCAGAAGGTGATGCTGACCGGGCTCACGTCGAACTCGTCGGAGCACAGCAGGTAGAGGAACTCGGCCATTCCGTACGGGTACACCGCGAAGGAGTCGGCGGTGTGCCGGCCGACCACCAGAACGGGCCAGCGGTCGGGGTCGGGGTCGGTCGTCAGCCAGCAGAGGATGTCGGAGCCGCCGGTGACGCCCCAGGCGAGGATCGACTCCGGGTCCACGTCGAAGGCGGCCCGGCCGCCCTCCGCCTCCCAGACCTGGCGGGCGTTGGCCGTCTCCTCCGCCATCTGCGCCGGGTCCCACTGGAGTCCGGGCTTGGGCAGCGGCAGCAGCACGCTCGCCTCGCCGTTGATCGAGCCCGCGCCGAAGCGGCCCATGAAGGCGATGAAATCGGCGGGGAAACGGCTGCCCCAGACGGCCTCGGCCGCCTGCCAGTCGATGTCCTCGTCGGCTCCGTGGGTCGCCGGCATGATCTGTTCCAGCGCTTTGACGCGCACGTTCTCGGTCATGCCGCTCCCCTGCCACCCCAGCTCAACCGCCCCAACCTACCGCCGGTGCGGGGTGGCGCCTAGCGCGTGGTGAGACGGACCCGGAGCGGGGAGCCGACGCGCAGGCCCCAGGCGGCCATGGCACCGGCCTCGGCCTCCAGGACGTGGCGGGCGCGCAGCCGGGGGAGGCCGAGCCGGCCGGGGGCCATGGAGGTCAGCGCGATGACGGTGAGCCGGCGGTCGAGGTGGGCCACGTCGATGGCGAAGCGCATCCCGAAGGTGTGCACGCTCGAAGCCGGGGTCAGGAGCATCGCCCCCTCGATCCCGTCCCGCCCGAGCAGGCCGCGCGTGCGGGCCCGGTAGGAGGCGGCCACCTCCAGGGGCACCTCCAGGCGCTCCGGGCCCTCCAGCGGCCCCAGGTGCTCCGCGGGCTCCACGTGCTCGGCAGGCTCCAGCCGCCTCGCGGGCATTCCCGGCGCCGCGCCCGGGTCGACGTAGAGCGTGGCCGCGCCGTCGCGCCACCGTTCCCTGTTCCCCATGCCGGCCACCCTAGGGCCCGGCCCCCCGGCTCCGGCCCGCCCCTCGCGAGGTGCGGCGCCGTCGCCGGGGGGCCGGCTCCCGGACTCCCGCGCCGCACGCGCCGGCGGGACCGGAGGCGCCCGTGCCGGGCTCCGGCGTCAAGGCGGCGCACCCGAGGGGGTCACCCCGGGGAGGGAAGGCGGCCCGTTGGCCCGTACGGGCTCCGGCCGGGCCCGGTAAGGGCTGTGGGGGCCGATCCGGCTCTGCGGAGTGCTCCCGGACGGCTCCGGAGCGTAATCGTGTCGCGGTGATGCGCACAGCAGGCTTTACGAAGGGTTATGGTGGAACCCCCCCCTCGGGCCGGTCCGTATCCCCCCCACGGACCGGCCCGTTTTTTGTCCCCGCTCAGTGCCGGGCAAAGACGCAGGTCAGCCCCGCTGGGCCCAGATGTTGGCGCCGGGGGTGGACACCGCGAAGGAGTCGATCTCCTTCAGCTCCTGCTCCGACAGCGGTGCGCCGGACAGGGAAGCCACATTTTCTTCGAGCTGCTCGACGCTCGACGCGCCGATGAGCGCCGAGGTCATCCGCTCGTCCCGCAGCACCCAGTTCAGCGCGAGCTGGGCCAGCGTCTGCCCGCGCCGCGCCGCGATCTCGTTCAGCCCGTTCAGCCGGCGCACGACCTCGTCCGACAGCAGGTCCGGGTTGAGGGACTTGCCCTGGGTGGCCCGCGAGCCCTCCGGGATGCCCTTGAGGTACTTGCCGGTCAGCAGCCCCTGCGCGAGCGGCACGAAGGAGATGCAGCCCATGCCGGCCTCCTCCAGGGTGTCCAGCAGGGCGTCGTCCTCCGTCCAGCGGTTGATCATGGAGTACGAGGGCTGGTGGATGAGGGGACGGACCCCCATCTCCTTCAGCAGCCGGGCCGCCTCCGCCGTCTGTTCCGCGGTGTACGAGGACACGCCCACGTAGAGCGCCTTGCCCTGCTGGACCGCGGACGCCAGCGCGCCCATGGTCTCCTCCAGCGGGGTGTCCGGGTCGAAGCGGTGCGAGTAGAAGATGTCGACGTAGTCGACGCCCATCCGCTTCAGTGACGCGTCCAGCGACCCGAGCAGGTACTTCCGGCTGCCCCACTCGCCGTACGGACCCTCGTGCATGAGGTAGCCGGCCTTGGTGGAGAGGACCAGCTCCTCGCGGTGGGACGCGAAGTCCTGCGCGAAGACCTTCCCGAAGTTCAACTCGGCCGAGCCGGGCGGCGGGCCGTAGTTGTTCGCCAGGTCGAAGTGGGTGACGCCGAGGTCGAAGGCCCGGCGCAGGATCGCCCGCTGGGACACCAGTGAGGTGTCGTCACCGAAGTTGTGCCAGAGGCCGAGGGAGATCGCGGGGAGCTTGAGGCCGCTGTGGCCGGTGCGCCGGTACTCCATGGAGTCGTAGCGCGAGGGCTCTGCCCGATAGGGATTGTTTTCAGTCACGTTGTCCTCCCTATCACGGACGTGTGACAGGACCGAGTTGGGTGCCGGATCCCGTCGCGCAGTAATGTGGCGGTCTGTGGCGGACTCGGGGGGACCACCGCATTCCGCACGGGGGTATCGCTCGGAGGGGCTGGAAGATCGTGAAGCTGCGCGACCTGGTACGCCGTCCTGTGTACAGGCTCTACGCACGCCGGGTGGAAGGCCGCATCGACCATGACGAGACGCCCAAGCACATCGGCGTGATCCTGGACGGGAACCGGCGCTGGGCGAAGGCGTCCGGAGGCACCACGGTGCAGGGCCACCAGGCCGGCGCCGACAAGATCTCCGAGATGCTGGGCTGGTGCACCGAGACGGACGTCGAGGTCGTCACCCTGTGGATGCTCTCCACGGACAACCTGGACCGGCCCGAGGTCGAGCTCCGCCCGCTGCTCAACATCATCGAGAACACCGTCCGGGGCCTCGCCGCAGACGGCCGCTGGCGTGTCCACCACGTGGGCAACCTCGACATCCTGCCCGCCGGGACCCAGAGCGTCCTGAAGGAGGCCATGGAGGCCACCCGCGACGTCGACGGGATACTCGTCAACGTCGCGGTCGGCTACGGCGGCCGCCAGGAGATCGCCGACGCGGTCCGCTCGCTCCTGCTGGAGCACGCCTCGAAGGGCACCTCCTTCGAGGAGCTCGCCGAGATCCTCGACATCGAGCACATCGCGGAGCACCTCTACACGCGCGGCCAGCCCGACCCGGACCTGGTGATCCGCACCAGCGGAGAGCAGCGGCTGTCCGGATTCATGCTGTGGCAGAGCGCGCACTCCGAGTACTACTTCTGCGAGGTCTTCTGGCCGGCCTTCCGCAAGGTCGACTTCCTGCGCGCCCTGCGCGACTACGCCGCCCGCCACCGGCGCTACGGCAGCTGACCCTCCCGGCAGGATCCTCGTACGGCACCTGACCTGCGGGTCTCTGACACCCCCTCGGCACCTCACGGCGCGCCCGGACTCCTCCGTGGCGCGCCGTCCCCGTTTTCCCGTACGCCCTGCCCGCCTCCCGGGACCCTTCGCGCGAGGCCTTCACCAGGCATTCACCGAGCGGCCGTCATATGCCATGGCATGGCTGGACCCATTCGGGGAATATCCCTTGCAGGTCGACGCCCGATCCACGGGTGTCGAGTCTCAGCGGACGGCATGGGGTCGTCCGCCCGGGAGGCCCTTTGCACCAGGACGCACGTGCGGTTCGCACGGACGGAGTGGAGGGCCGGAAGTCGGCCCGCGCAGGGGTGCCGATGACCGGTCCGGTCTTCATGGCCCGACCTCTTCCGAGGGGGTACGTCCTTCCGTGGTGACCAGCACAAAGAGCCGCCTGCCCGACAGGCGGACCTACGTCCTCGACACCAGCGTCCTGCTGGCAGACCCCAACGCGATCACCCGCTTC
Source organism: Streptomyces sp. GQ60 (assembly GCF_059758875.1). Taxonomy (NCBI): domain Bacteria; kingdom Bacillati; phylum Actinomycetota; class Actinomycetes; order Kitasatosporales; family Streptomycetaceae; genus Streptomyces; species Streptomyces sp. GQ60. The sequence continues at coordinate 548,387 of NZ_JCAXEG010000001.1, forward strand.
GACGAGCACGAGGTAGTGCTCCCGATCGTGGTGATCACCGAGCTGGAGGCAAAGAGGCACCATCCCGAACTCGGCTACTTCGCCCGTCAGGCCCTGCGGCTGCTCGACGAGTTCCGGGTCCTCAATGGTCGCCTCGACGCACCCATCCCGCTGGGCGATCTGGGCGGTACCCTGCGCGTCGAGCTCAACCACTCCGACCAGAGCGTCCTGCCCGCCGGTTTCAGGCTGGGGGACAACGATTCGCGGATCCTCGCGGTCGCGCGCAACCTCCAGGCCGAGGGCTACGACGTCACGGTCGTCTCGAAGGATCTTCCCCTGCGCATCAAGGCCTCCTCCGTGGGGCTGATGGCCGAGGAGTACCGCGCGGAACTCGCGATCACCGATGCCGGCTGGACCGGCATGAGCGAGCTGGCGCTCTCCGGGGAGCAGGTGGACCTCCTCTTCTCCGAGGAGCGGCTCTACGTACCGGAGGCCGCGGAACTTCCCGTGCACACCGGCCTGGTCCTCCAGTCCGAGCGCGGCAAGGCGCTCGGCCGGGTCACGGCCGACGGCAACGTGAAGCTCGTACGGGGCGACCGCGAGGCCTTCGGGCTGCACGGCCGCAGCGCCGAGCAGCGGATCGCGCTCGACCTCCTGCTCGATCCCGAGATCGGGATCATCTCGATGGGCGGCCGGGCCGGCACCGGTAAGTCGGCACTGGCGCTGTGCGCGGGGCTGGAGGCCGTACTGGAGCGGAGGCAGCATCAGAAGGTGATGGTCTTCCGGCCGCTGTACGCGGTCGGCGGCCAGGACCTCGGCTACCTCCCCGGGGACGCCTCCGAGAAGATGAGCCCCTGGGCCCAGGCGGTGTTCGACACCCTCTCGGCGGTCGCCGGGCGCGCGGTCATCGAGGAGGTGCTGAACCGCGGGATGCTGGAGGTCCTGCCGCTGACGCACATCCGCGGCCGCTCGCTGCACGACGCGTTCGTGATCGTGGACGAGGCGCAGTCGCTGGAGCGCAACGTCCTGCTGACCGTTCTGTCCCGTATCGGGGCCAATTCGAGGGTGGTTCTCACCCACGACGTGGCGCAGCGGGACAACCTGCGGGTCGGCCGGTACGACGGAGTCGTCGCCGTGGTCGAGAAGCTGAAGGGCCATCCGCTCTTCGCGCACGTCACGCTGACGCGTTCGGAGCGCTCCCCGATCGCCGCGCTGGTCACCGAGATGCTGGAGAACCTGTAGGGCCGCCCGGCGGACCGCGCGGGCCGCAAAGCAGGTAAAACGCCCATAGCGGGAAGGTGAGTTGGCGCCGCCCGGCAAAGGCCAGAGAGCCTAGCCGGGCGGCGCCTTCGCGCACAGGGGTTTGCCGGAACCAACGACGACATGCCAGGTGTGACCTTTCCCACGCAACGGAGAATTGCCCTGCGGCGTCGAGGTCCGGCAGAGTCTGTTTTCCGTCAGGCCCCGCATACGGCACACCTGTATCTCCCGTGAGATGCGCGCAGTACCGCTAACTCCACAATCGTTCGCCGTATGCCGCCCGGAGCATCACGCGGCACTCCCGCAAGGGAGTTGCCCACGGGCCCGTGCCTCCAGTGACCGCACCACCACGGAGGCCAGCGTCAAGGGCACTATTGCGCCCGCTCGGTCACTGCGGACGCTGCTGGAAGGAAACCGTGTGAGCCGGATCTCGGTTCGGGGATTCGCTGTGGCTTCGGCCACCGCTGTCACCACCGTCGGCGCCGTCGTGGGTGTTGCCACTGGCGACCCCGCCTCGAACGATCTCGAGACGACCGCGTCCGGGACGACTCTCCTCACTGACATCCCGGTCGGCGAGCAGGCGCAGGTTCAGAACGCGTCCCTGACGCAGCAGGCGGACTCCATCGCCCACGCCGCCGACACCGACGCCAAGCGCTCGGCGGAGGAGGCGGCCCGCATCCAGGCCGCCCAGGACGCCAAGGCGAAGAAGGCCGAGGCGCAGAAGGCCGCGGACGACAAGGCGAAGAGGGAGCGTGAAGAGAAGGAGCAGGCCGCCAGCCGTTCCGCCTCCCGCGACGGGTCCTCTTTCGCTCCCCAGGCCTCCTACACGGTCGCCCAGGTCAAGGCGATCGCCCAGCAGATGGTCCCGGCGGGGCAGTTCCAGTGCTTCTCCAAGATCATCAACCAGGAATCCACCTGGAACTACCTGGCCGTGAACAAGTCCTCGGGCGCGTACGGCCTCGTCCAGGCGCTGCCCGGTTCGAAGATGGCCTCGGCGGGCGCCGACTGGCGCACCAACCCCGCCACGCAGATCGAGTGGGGCCTGAACTACATGAACTCCCGCTACGGCAGCCCGTGCGGAGCCTGGAACTTCCACCAGGCCAACAACTGGTACTAGGCACACCCGGACACACCGGTACGAGAGCGCGCCCGCGCGCCTCAACCTCGAAGAGCCCCGCATCGTCCTACGGTGCGGGGCTCCTCGCGTGTACGGTCTTTCGTGGTGTGCCCCGGCACGCGGTCCAGGGCGGGGGGAAGGGAACGACATGGCGAAGACAGGCTGGCTCGGCCGGCTCGGCAACAGGCTGAGCCACGTGGAGGCCCGGCTCGCCGAGCGGCGGGCCGAAGTCGAGGCCGGGACCTCGGACACCGCGCCGTCCCCGGCCCCACCGGCCCAGGCCCCACCCGCCCCCGCCTCCCCGCCGTCGGCGTCCCCGGGCGCCGAACACGCCGGCTACGCCGCCCCCGTGCGCCCCGACCCGGTGTCCGTCATCCCGTGGGGCATGCGCGTCGCCGCCGAGGCGAGCTGGCGGCTGCTGCTGCTCGCCGGGATGCTGTGGGTGCTGATGCGGGTGATCAGCGAAGTCCGCCTGGTCGTCCTCGCCTTCGCCGCCGCCCTCCTGGTCACCGCACTGCTCCAGCCCTTCGTGGTCCGGCTGCGCCGCCTCGGCATGCCGCGCGGCCTGGCCACGGCCGTCACCGCGATCCTCGGGTTCGTGGTCATCGGGCTGGTCGGCTGGTTCGTGGTCTGGCAGGTCATGGACAACCTCGACCAGCTCTCCGCCCGGCTGCGCGAAGGCATCAACGAACTCAAACTCTGGGCACTGGACAGTCCGTTCCACGTGACCGAGAAGCAGATCAACGACATCGCGAAGAACCTCAGCGAGACCATCGGCACCAACACCGAGCAGATCACCTCCGCCGGCCTGCAAGGCGTCACGGTCCTCGTCGAAGTGCTGACGGGCATGCTCCTCGCGATGTTCTCCACGCTCTTCCTGCTCTACGACGGCAAGCGCATCTGGACCTGGACCACGGGCCTGCTCCCCGCGGCCGCCCGCCCCGGCGTCGCCGGCGCCGGTCCGCGCGCCTGGCGGACCCTGACCGCGTACGTGCGCGGCACGGTCCTGGTGGCCCTCATCGACGCCGTGTTCATCGGCCTCGGCCTCTACTTCCTCGACGTGACGATGGCCGTGCCGCTCGCCGTCTTCATCTTCCTGTTCGCCTTCATCCCGCTCGTCGGCGCGGTGATCTCCGGCGTCCTCGCCGTGGTCGTGGCCCTGGTGACCCAGGGGCCGTTCACCGCGACGATGGTGCTGCTGGTGGTCCTGGCCGTCCAGCAGATCGAGGGCCACGTGCTCCAGCCCTTCATCCTGGGCCGGGCGGTACGGGTCCACCCGCTCGCGGTGGTGCTGTCGGTGGCGGCCGGCGGCCTGGTCGCGGGCATCGGCGGAGCGGTGGTCGCCGTTCCGCTGGTCGCCGTCACCAACACCGTGGTCGGGTACCTGCGGGCCTACTCCCGCGAGCAGCTCCACCACGGGCTCTCCCCGGTCGGCCCCGGGCCGCACGGTGCGACGGCCCTGGGCCAGGCGGTTTTCGAGGCGGAGGAGACACGTACGGGTGATAACGGAGCCTGAGTTCGACGGCGGCTCGTCCGGCCTGCCGGGCCCGGAGGTCCGGGAGGGGCTGGAGGGTCGGGAGGGGCCGGAGGGGCTGGAGGGCCACGACGGATCGGGGCGCTACGGCGGATCCGTGCCGCCCGGCCGCCGCCCGTGGCGGTGGGCGCTCGGCGGGGCCCTGCTCGCCTCCGCGCTGTGGGCCGGGGCCTGGTGGTCCGCGACCCCGGAGGACCAACGCCCGCCGCTGCGGTACGGGCTGCCCCTGAGCCTGTGCGACGAGGCGAAGCTGCCCGCGCTGGCCCGGCTGGCCGAGGTGATCCAGTGGCGGTCCACCCCGAAGCTCCTCGAGCACCCGGGAGTGGACCGGGCGTACTGCGGGCTGAGCCCCTCGATGGACCCCCGGGAGAAGCCCGGTCTCCGGCTCTCGTACGAGGTCCAGGCCTCGATGGCCCTGCACAAACGGACCGACCCCGCCCCGGAGTTCGGCGCGGATCCGGTGCTCGCGGGCTGGGCCGGCACGAGCCGCGCGGAACCGCGCTCGGTGCCGGGGCTCGGGGAGCGGGCACTGATCTGGGAGATGGGGTACCAGGAGTCGTGGCGGCTGACCGTACTCGACGGGGGTGCGGTGTTCACCGTGGACGTGACGGTGTGGGCGTACGGCCCGGACGAGGTCGACGGCGACGGCAATCCGGTCTCCGGACCCGGCCCTCGGGAAGATCCGCCGAAGCCCGATTCCGATGCGGTCCAGGCTGCGATGATCGACGACATGCACGGCCTGATGAAGGCGCTGCGCAGGTAAGCGCGGTTCGCGCCGTGGGCGCGGGGACGCGGGGACGGGGGATACGGGGATGATCGGCGAGCCTGAGATCGACGGGGACCGGGACGCGGCGGGCGGAGCGGAGCGGTCCGCGGAGCACCTTCCGCGCGAGCACGAGCGGCTACGGGGTCCACGGGCCCCGTGGCGGTGGGCGCTGGGCGGGGCGCTGGCCGCCTCGGCGGTTTGGGCGGGCACCCTGGCCGTGCAGGACCGTTTCACCGGTACGCCGCGCATCGACTACCGGCACTCCGCCGAGCTGTGCGAGGAGGCGCCGCTCAAGACGCTGGGCGAGACCATCGGGCGCGCCTTCGAAGGGGACGGGAGCAGCGAGAGCCTGAGCCCCGCGCAGGACTGGGCGTACTGCCGGACCGGCCCGAAGCACGAGAAGGACCGCGTCCTGTACATGGCCCAGGTGCTGGTCGAACTCCACAAGAAGACCGACCCCGGGCCGGAGTTCGCCACCGGCCCGGGCAGCAACGTGTGGCCGCACGTGGACGCGCGGGACCGCCGGGAGGTGCCGGGCCTCGGCGACCGGGCGGTGCTCGACAGGCAGCGCGCGGCCGGAGGGACGCGGCTGACGGTGCTCGACGGTGGGGCGGTCTTCACCCTGACCGTGGAGTGGTTCGGGCCCTCGGAGGCGGCGTCCGGGGGCGTGGACGAGGACGCGATGGACGGGGCGATGATCGAGGACGTGCGGGCTCTGATGGCGAAGCTGCGGCGCTAGGCCTGACGGCAAGATCCGGAAGGGACGGCCCAGGTGTTCTGTCCCGGGAGGCTGTGGACGGGTGGGCCAGGTCTCGGCTGAGGGATCTTGAAGGGGTGTGACCCAGATGCGCCAGAAACCCGCCAGAACTTGATCTTGGCCTGCTGAGTGCCCGACGCTGTCGGGGATCTTGGCGATGACGGTCGGCCATGCCCTCGACATCTCAGTCTCCAAGATCCCCGACCTCGTCACCCGCGATCAGCTCTGCGTCTCCTCGCGGCGTCCCATAGCGGCCGCATCGGGTATGACGAGCAGCTTGCCGGTGGTACGCCGAGCCTCCAGATCGCTGTGGGCCTGGGCGGCTTCGGACAATGCGTAGCGGCCCGTTACGGTGACCTCAAGCGCCTTGGAGCGCACCCACTCGAACACATCGGCGGCCCGTCGGAGCAGTTCGGACCGATCGGCGATGAAGTCCCCGAGGCTGGGCCGGATCAGGGTCAGCGAACCGCCGTGGGCGAGCCGCATCGGATCAAACGGCGGCACGGCGCCACTTGCCGCGCCGAAGAGCACGAGATGGCCGCGGGTTCGCAGGCTGGCGAGGCTCGCATCGAAGGTGTGCGCGCCGACGCCGTCGAAGACGACCGGCAGTCCCTGACCGCCGTTGAGCCGCCTCACCTCGGCTGCGAGATCGTCGACCGCGGAGGAAAGGATCACCTCGGCGGCCCCGGCACGCTTCGCCAGCTCGGCCTTCGCCGTGGTCGACGTCGTGCCGATCACCCTGCCGCCGAGATGGGTGATGAGCTGGGTCAAAAGCAGCCCCATGCCACCAGCAGCCGCATGCACGAGCACCGTGTCGCCCCCCTGAACCGGGTAGGCGTCCTTGATGAGATAGTGCGCGGTCATGCCTTGGAGGAGCACGGCGGCGGCTGTCTCGAAGCCGATGTCGTCGGGCAGCGGCACCAGCCGGGAGGAGTCCACAACGGCCCGCTCGGCATACGTGCCGGGAATCTCCACCCAACCGACCCGGTCCCCGACTGCGACGTCAGCGACGCCGGGTCCCACTTCGACGACCGTGCCGGCGCCCTCAGCGCCCGGGGTGAAGGGCAGCGGGAGGCTGTACCGGCCTTCGCGGTGGTAGACGTCGAGGAAGTTGACCCCGGATGCGGCGACCTCGACGATCGCCTCGCCCGGACCCGGCCGCGGCTGGTCCACCTCGGCCTCCTGCAGCACCTCGGGACCGCCCACTTCGTACACCTGAATCGCTCGCATGTTCCTCCAATTAACGGCTCATCACCCACCAACCCCGTTGATCGCGATCCGATTCCCGGCAAGCAGACCGGCCCGCCGCCCCCGCTGCTCCTCCGGCCTCGGGAACCGGCCCATCCGCTGGTACGACTTCAACGCCGGCGGCAGGGCCGGCCGCCGGGGTGCGCGAAAGGGCCCCCGCGGCCGGAATCGGCTGCGGGGGCCCTTCGTTGACGTCCGGGTGTCACTCGCCCGCGAGGGCGGCCTCGGCGTCGAGGGTGACGGCGACGGCCTGGATCACCGAGGCGATCTTGAAGGCCTCCTGGACCGTCTCGCGGTCCACGCCGGCCTTGCGCAGGACCTGCTCGTGCGAGTCCAGGCACTGGCCGCAGCCGTTGATCGCGGAGACGGCGAGCGACCACAGCTCGAAGTCGACCTTCTCCACACCGGGGTTGCCGATGACGTTCATCCGCAGGCCCGCGCGCAGGTTGCCGTACTCCGGGTCGGAGAGCAGGTGGCGGGTGCGGTAGAAGACGTTGTTCATCGCCATGACCGCGGCGGCCGACTTGGCGGCGGTGTACGCCTCCGGCGACAGGGCCGCCTTGGCCTCCGGCTCCAGCTCGCGCAGGACGCGCGGGGAACGGGCGGCGATGGCGCAGGACAGGACGGTGCCCCACAGCTGCTGCCGCGTCAGGGTGTCCTGATTGCCGATGACCGAGCCGAGGTTCAGCTTCAGGTCCTTGGCGAAGTCCGGCAGGGCGGACTTCAGGGTGTCGAGGGACATCGCTCACTCACCGGCCAGCAGCGCGCCGGCGTCGAGGGTGCCTTCGCCCTTGGTCCAGTTGCAGGGGCACAGCTCGTCGGTCTGCAGGGCGTCGAGCACCCGCAGGACCTCCTTGGGGTTCCGGCCGACGGAACCGGCGGTCACCATGGAGAACTGGATCTCGTTGTTCGGGTCCACGATGAAGACGGCGCGCATCGGGAGACCGTCCGAGCCGAGGATGCCGAGGTCGGCGCAGAGCTCGCGCTTGATGTCGGACATCATCGGGAAGGGCAGGTCGCGCAGGTCGGCGTGGTCCTTGCGCCAGGCGTGGTGGACGTACTCGGAGTCGAGCGAGAAGCCGAGGATCTGGGCGTCGCGGTCGGCGAACTCGTCGTTCAGCTTGCCGAAGGCGGCGATCTCCGTCGGGCACACGAAGGTGAAGTCGAGCGGCCAGGAGAACATGATCTTCCACTTGCCCTCGTAGGTCTTGTGGTCGATCTGCGCGAACTCGGCTCCGGCGTCGAGCGAGACGCAAGCGGTCAGGTCGTAGGTGGGGAACTGGTCGCCGACAGTGAGCACGCGCTCTCCTTGCGGAAAGGAAAGTGACCCTTTTGGGGGCTTTCCGAGGGGGTTGGACGTATCTCACATGCTGACACAGCCGCATTGATTGCGGAAATAGCTAACCTAGTGACAAGTGATCGGAGGTACCTATCAGTGGCAGTCGCCGGCAGGGGAGCGAAGCAGCCGACGCTCGCTCAGCTCCGCGCCTTCGTCGTCGTGGCCGAGCAGCTGCACTTCCGCGACGCGGCCGCCGCGATCGGGATGAGTCAGCCCGCGCTCTCCGGGGCCGTGGCCGCGCTGGAGGAGGCGCTCGGCGTGCGGCTGCTGGAGCGGACCACGCGCAAGGTGCTGCTCACGCCCGCCGGGGAGCGGATCGCGGGACGGGCGCGGGCCGTCCTCGACGCGATGGGCGGGCTGCTGGAGGAGGCCGAGGCGGTACGGGCCCCCTTCACCGGGGCGCTGCGGTTCGGGGTGATCCCCACCGTGGCCCCGTACCTGCTGCCGACCGTGCTCGGGCTCTTCCACCGGCGCTACCCGCGGCTCGACCTCCAGGTGCACGAGGAGCAGACGGCCTCGCTGCTGGAGGGGCTGGCGGGCGGGCGGCTCGACCTGCTGCTGCTCGCCGTTCCGCTCGGGATGCCCGGTGTCACCGAACTGCCGCTCTTCGACGAGGACTTCGTGCTGCTCGCGCCGCGCGACCACCCGCTCGCCGGCCGCAAGGACATCCCGCGCGAGGAACTGCGCGGGCTGCGGCTGCTGCTGCTCGACGAGGGGCACTGCCTGCGCGACCAGGCCCTCGACATCTGCCACGACGCGGGACGCACCGCCGGGGCGGACGTCACCACGACCGCGGCCGGCCTGTCCACGCTCGTACAACTGGTCGCCGGGGGACTCGGTGTCACGCTGCTGCCGCGCACCGCGCTGCGCCTGGAGACCGCCCGCAACGAGCACCTGGCCACCGGGTACTTCGCCGAACCGGCGCCCTCGCGGCGGATCGCGCTGGCCATGCGGACGGGAACGGCCCGCGAGGAGGAGTTCCGTGCCGTCGCCGACGCGCTGCGCGAAGCCGTACGCCCGCTCCCCGTGTGGCTGACGGACTGAGGGGCGGGCGCAGGGCGTCGCGTACGGCGGCGTACGGCGGCTACTCCGTGCGCAGCCCGTCCGGGCGCATCAGCCGCAGCAGCGGCGGCAGGCTGAGCAGGGTCACCAGGACGGCCACGCCCCCGCCGATGCCGATCATCGACAGGACCGCGGTCCAGTTGACCCGGATCGCGGCGCCCGCCATCTGCATCAGCACCGTGCCGAGCGCGAGCCCGACCACAGTGGCCAGGGCCAGGCCCAGGCCGATCGGGAGGGCGGTCTGCCACAGCACGGAGAGGCTGAGCGTGGAGCGCTTGGTGCCGAAGGCGACCAGCGCCGAGAGCAGTTGCCGGCGCTCGCGCAGCTGCTCCAGCTGGGAGACCAGCAGGCTGGCCCCGATCAGCATCAGCACGAGGGCGGAGCCCACGAAGAGGCCGGTCCGGATGGAGGCGTAGCGGTCGTTGACCTCGGTGGCCTGGATCGTCATGGGGACGGACAGCGGGTCGGCCCTGAAGACGGCGTTGCGGGCCAGCTCCATCGCGTCGGGCACCTTCGGGTCCAGCTTCACGTACACCCGGGAGGACTGGTAGCCGCCCATGCCCTTCGGGGCGGCGGCCGGGGTGACCAGCAGTCCGGTCAGCGTTTCGCCCATCGGGCCCTTGCGGGCCCGCACGGTGAGGGCGTCGGCGGGCACCGTCCAGGCGACCGGCTTCGCGCCGTCGCCCTCGCTGTCCTTGAAGATGTTCCCGGCGAACAGCTTCTCGCCCGGCTCGGCGGTATCGCCGGTCATGCCGCTCGGAGCGCCGCCGCCGGTGATGACGAAGGCGTCGCCGTCCTTGCAGGAGGGCAGCACCGCGTACTCCTTGAGGGCGGCGCAGGTGCCGGTCGTCACCGAGATCGCCGTGTCCGAGTAGCTCATGTCCGTGCTGCGCCCGGCATTGGTCGAGGACTCCGCGACGACCTGGGTGATGCCCTTGGTCCCGGCCAGGGCCTGCACGAGGGCCTCGCCCCCGCCGCGGGTGCGCTGCATGACGGAGATCGAGGCCCGGGTCGGGTCGTGGCCGGTCTCGCGGGTGTACGAGTCCTCCGTGGAGGCGAAGAGCATCTGCAGGGCGATGGCCCCGGCGACCGCGACGGCGATGCCGTTGACCAGCCGGGCGGAGCTGCCGCTGGTGAGCTGGAGCCGGCGGGCGGCCAGTTGCCAGGAGACCGGGCCCGCGCCGCCGATCCGGCCGACGACCCGTTCCAGCACCCAGGGGAGCAGGACGGTGATGCCGACGAGGAGCAGGACCACGCCGCCCGAGACCTGCCACTGGTTGAACTGTCCGCTGTCGTTGCCCTTGCCGATCAACGGGGCCAGCAGGCCGAGTCCGGCCAGCGGGAGCAGCAGCCGCCACCAGATCCGGCGCTTGCCCGGGGTCGCCGTACGGACCACGCCGAGCGGCTCGATGACCACGCCGCGCAGGGCGAACAGGGTCACGGCGACGGCCGCCGCCGGTACGGCCAGTGCGATGAGCACGGCCAGCCACGGCGTCGGGTCGAGGTCGGAGGGGAAGACGCTGCGCTGGTAGAGGTCCATGGCCGGGGCCAGCTGACGGGCGGCCAGGAAGAAGCCGGTGCCCAGGACGAGGCCGATCAGCGATCCGGCGGCGGCCTCGCCGGCGGCGATCCGGCGGACCATCCGGCCGTCGGCTCCGACCAGGCGCAGGGCGGCGAGCCGGCGGTCGCGGCGGTCGCCGCCGAAGCGGACGGCGGCGCCGATGAACACGGCGACCGGCATCAGCAGGGCGACGAAGGTGAGCACCACGAGGAGCGTGAGGACGGGGTCCAGGCCCTCCTTCTCCGCGGTGTTCTCGAAGGCGGTGATCCGCTGGATGTAGTTGGGCGCTTCCTTCTGGAGCTCGGCGAGCCGGTCGCTGCCCGCGTAGAAGTAGAGGTCGCCGGGGCCCACCAGGCCCGCCTCGCCGATGGTCGAGACGATCTTCCCGTCGAGGCGGTCGCGCAGCAGCTTGCCCTCGCCGGTCTTCATCAGCCTGTCGAGGGCGGGGGAGACGGCCAGTTCGCCGGGGCCGGGGAACTCCTGCACGCCCGGGGGCAGCGGGGCGTCGGGTCCCTCGGGCTGCACGAGCCGTCCGTCGATCCCGTGCGAGCGGTACGACTGGTTCACATCGGTGATCAGCAGCGTGCCGGGACCCGGCTGCTCGGCGGTGGGCGAGGTGAACGTCTGGCGGGCGGCGCCGCGCGCGTCGCGGGCGGCCAGGGCGCTGGGGATCGCGCTGGTGACGAGCAGCAGGGCGACGCCGAGGCCGACGCCCAGGCCGGTGAGGAGGGTGCGGGTCCAGCCCTGGCGGCCGCCGCCGAAGGCGAACCGGACACCGAGCCCGAGGTCGCGGAGCCAGACGGCGAGTGCGCCCTGCCCGCCGGGTCCGCCGGGGCTGCTGGGTTTGCCGTGGTTCCCGCGGTTCTCGCGGTTCTTCGGGTTCCCGTGGCTCATACCGCGCGCTCCATGTCGCGGGACTTGCCGTCGCGCACGACGATCTCGCGGTCGGAGTACGCGGCCACGCGGGTCTCGTGCGTGACGAGGACGACGGCGGCGTTCGTGGACCGGGCGGCCTCGGTGAGCAACTGCATGACCAGTTCGCCGTTGAGGGAGTCGAGGGCGCCGGTGGGTTCGTCGGCGAAGATCAGCCGGGGGCTGGTGACGAGGGCGCGGGCGACGGCGACGCGCTGGCCCTGGCCGCCGGAGACCTCGCCGGGGCGCTTGCGGCCGAGGTCGTCGACCTGGAGCCGCTCCATCCATTCCAGGGCGGTGCGTTCGGCCTCCTTGCGCTTCACGCCGGTGAGGCGGAGCGGCAGGGCGACGTTCTCGACGCAGGTGAGCTCGGGGACGAGCTGGCCGAACTGGAAGACGAAGCCGAACTCGCCGCGGCGCAGGGCGCTGCGCTCGCCGTCGTTCATGGCGGAGAGCTCGCGGCCGGCGTAGGTGATGGTGCCGGAGTCGGGGGTGACGATCCCGGCGAGGCAGTGCAGCAGGGTCGACTTGCCGGACCCGGAGGGGCCCATGATCGCGACGACCTCGCCGGCGTGGATGGAGAACTCGGCGCCGTCGAGGGCGTGGGTGGCGCCGTAGGCCTTGCGGAGGTCCGTGGCGCTGAGCAGCGTGCCGGCCGGGGTCATCGGCGTACCTCCTGGGCGAGCTGGTCGAGGCGGGCGGCGGCGAGTTCGAGCCACCGCAGGTCCGCTTCGAGGTGGAACAGGGCGTGGTCGCAGACCAGCTGGTCGGCGAGGTCCCCCTTGCGCTTCCGCTGGGTGAGGATGCGCATCAGGCGCAGGTGCTCGGCGCGCTGGGTGTCCAGCAGCTCCTGGGCGCTGCGGCCGGTGAGGAGGGCGAGGACGACCTTGGTGTAGAGGGTCGTCTGGAGGTACGGCTCGGGCTTCTCGGGCTGGGCGAGCCAGCCCTCGACGTCGGTGATCCCGGCGTCGGTGATCGCGTACCGCTTGCGCTCGGGGCCGCCGCCGCTCTCCACCCCGTCGACCTCGACCAGACCGTTCCTCAGCAGCCGGGACATGGTCGAGTAGACCTGCCCGTAGGCGAGGGGCCGGTCGTGGCCGAATCTCTCGTCGAAGGTCCGCTTGAGGTCGTAACCGTGCCGGGGACCGGCCTCCAGGAGGCCGAGGAGTGCGTGACTGATGGACATGGCGACGACTATACACGCGGTGTATACCCTCGATGTATACACGCAGTGCAGAGATGATCTCCGGAGGGTGTGCACCCATTCGTAGGGACCGGCGGGCGTCCGGAGCGCGGATCGGGACGGGGGCCCGGGGCGGCTGGCACGTTGTGGGCATCGGCCCCGCACCCGAAAGGCCCGCCATGCACGCACCTCCCGCCGGCGTCACCGCAGCGCTCCCACCCCAGCAGTCGGGCCCCGCGGGGCAGCCGGGGGCGGAGCCCTCCTCGCAGGCCCCGCGGTCGGTCCCGTGGTGGGTGTGGGCGCTGGCCGGCGGGCTCTTCCTCGTCTACACGGTGCTGTCGCTGCGGACCCACGCGCGGCTGCACTCCCACAGCTTCGACCTGGCGATCTTCGAACAGGCCGTCCGCTCCTACGCCGAGGGCCGGCTGCCGGTCTCGGAGGTCAAGGGGCCGGACTTCCCCGCCCTGGGCGACCACTTCAGCCCGGTCCTGGCCGTTCTGGCCCCCCTGTACCTGCTCTTCCCCTCACCGCGGACCCTCCTCGTGGCGCAGGCCGCGCTGATCGCCGCGAGCGTGCTCCCGCTGACCCTCTGGGCGCGCCGGACGCTGGGCGACACGGCCGCCGTGGTGACCGGGCTCTGCTACGGGCTCTCCTGGGGCCTCGCGAACGCGATCGGGTTCGACTTCCACGAATGGGCCTTCGCCGTCCCGCTCCTGACCTGCTCGCTGGCCGCGCTCGGCAGCGGGCGGCTGCGCGCCGCCGCGTGCTGGGCGCTGCCGCTGGTGCTGGTGAAGGAGGACCTCGGGCTGACCGTGGCCGCGATCGGCGGGCTCATCGCGTGGCGCGGCGGCCGGGGCGGGCGCCGGCTGGGCGTCGCCCTCGCGGTGACGGGGGCGGCGTGGACGCTGCTGGCCATGACGGTGGTGCTGCCGGCCCTGAGCCCGAGCGGCTCGTACTTCTACGCTTCCTTCCTGGGCGGGGGCGCGGAGGAGGTCGGGGCATCGGGAGCGGCGGCGGGGGCCGGGGGAGGCTTCGGTGACCTGCTGTTCAAGGCCACGATCGGGCTGGTCAGCCCCGACACCAAGGTGGCCACGCTGCTGACGGTGCTCGCGCCGACCCTGTTCCTGGCCCTGCGCTCCCCGCTGGTGCTGATCGCCGTACCGGGCCTTCTGTGGCGGGGGATCTCCGACTACCCGGCCCACTGGGGGACCGGGTACCACTACTCCCTCACGGTGATGCCGATCGTCTTCGCCGCCTTCGTCGACGCCCTGGCGCGGCGCGGCACCACCGCCGCCGGGCTGCGGCGCTACCTGGCGGGCGCGGCCGGGGTCTGCGTGCTGCTGCTGCCGGTGCACTCGCTGGGGCAGTTGGGGAAGCCGGCCTTCTGGCGGACCGACCCGCGGGTCGCCGTGGCGCAGCGGCTGATGGACCGGATCCCGGACGGGGCCACGGTCCAGGCATCGGACGGGCTGGTCCCGCACCTGGTGAACCGTACGAGCGTCAGCCTGTACGGCTGGGCGGACAGCCGGCCCGACCCCGAGTGGATCATCGTGGACACCGGGGTGGCGCCGGAGCGGCGGTGGCCGCTGTCGGTGGTGGCGGAGTCCCTCGCCCTGGACCGGGCACGGGTCCAGGGGTACCGGACGGTGGCCGAGCAGGACGGCTTCGTCCTGCTGAACCGGCCTTCCTGACGGGCCGGTCCGGGGTCCGCCGAGGCGGCTTCAGGAATCCGGCGAGGCGCGGGGGCGGCCGCGGGGCGGGATGGGCCCCGCCCCGCCGGGGAGGCGGCCGGCTTCGGACAGGGCGCGGCGGAGCAGGAACTCGATCTGCGCGTTGGCGCTGCGCAGTTCCTCGCCCGCCCACCGCGCGAGCGCGTCGTGCACCTGCGGGTCGAGCCGCAGCAGCACCTGCTTGCGGGCCTGCCGCCCGGCCTTGGGGGCCGCCGGCCCCTCGGCGGGGGAGTCCGCGCCGTCGTCGGGGCTCACTGGTAGAGGGTGCCCGTGTTGATCACCGGCTGGGCCGCACGGTCACCGCACAGGACCACCATCAGGTTGGACACCATCGCCGCCTTCCGTTCCGGGTCGAGGTCCACGATGTCCTGCTCCGCGAGGCGGGTCAGGGCGAGGTCGACCATACCGACCGCGCCCTCGACGATCTGCTTGCGCGCCGCGACGATCGCACCCGCCTGCTGGCGCTGGAGCATCGCGGAGGCGATCTCCGGGGCGTACGCGAGGTGGGTGAAGCGGGACTCGATGATGTGGACGCCGGCCGCCTCGACGCGGGCGGACAGCTCGACGGCGAGCTTCTCGGTGATCTCCTCGGCGTTGCCGCGCAGCGACAGGCCGCCGTCCTCGTGGGCGTCGTAGGGGTACTCGATCGCGATGTGCCGGACGGCCGCCTCGGTCTGGGTCTCGACGAACTCGGTGAAGTCGTCGACCTCGAAGACGGCGCGCGCGGTGTCCTCGACCCGCCACACCACGACGGCGGCCAGCTCGATCGGGTTGCCGTAGGCGTCGTTGACCTTCATGACGGCCGTCTCGTGGTTGCGGACCCGGGTCGACAGCGGCCGGCGGGAGGTCAGGGGGTTGACCCAGCGCAGTCCGTCGGTGCGGACGGTGCCGCGGTAGCGGCCGAAGAGCTGGACCACGCGGGCCTCGCCCGGCGCGACCGTGTTCAGCCCGCCCATGGCGATGAGGGCGGCGAGGGCCAGGACGACGCCCGCCGCGATCAGGCCCACCTTGGCGCCGTCGGTCCCGGACACCGCGCCGAGCGCGATCAGGCCGGCCCCGGTCACCACTCCCGCCAGGCCGAGCAGCAGCGCGAGGCCGCCGCCCACGCTCCGCGCGGGGAACTCCCGTACGCCGGTCTCGGTGCGGCCCATGGTGTTCGTCATCAAATGCCCCGTTCCTTCAGTGGCGGCCGGTCGAGCCGCTTAGCAAAGTGATATCACTTTTTCGGGCGGGATGGGAGCGGGATGGAGGCGGGAGGGGAGCGGGACGGCACCCGGTGGGGGGCCGGGTGGGGGCTCGTGAGCGGCAGTTGGTGGGAAGGTGGCCGGGCGCCCGGCAACCTCCCGGGCTCCGGCTGCGTCGGTTCCGGTGGGGCGGGTGCTCATTCTCACGTCCGAATTGCCCGGTATGGGCATTGGGTGGCCGGTTTTTGTCACAGCCTGCGGTGTTAGCTTTCTGAGCTGACGTCGGGGGGTTATCGAGCGGAGCAGGAGCGATGGGCCGAGCAGAAGCGCGAAGGGCGCAGCAGCAGCGCGGTGCGCGACGAGCGCCGCGCGGGCGCGGCAAGGGCAAGGGCGGGAAACCGGGCGGCAAGCCGACCGGCATACGCCGCTTCTTCACCTGGAAGAAGGTGCTCGGCACCTTCTTCGGGGCGGTGCTGCTCGGCATGGCGGCCCTGGTCGGCCTCTACTTCTATGTGGAGCCGCCGAACCCGAACAAGGACGCGCTGACGCAGAACAACGTCTACAAGCTCGCCGACGGCACGGTCATGGCCCGCGTCGGCACCACGAACCGCCAGATCGTCTCGATCGACAAGATCCCGGCGGACGTGCAGACGGCCTTCATCGCGATCGAGAACAAGTCCTTCTACAGCGACAAGGGCATCGACCTCAAGGGCATCGCCCGCGGCGTGTTCAACACCGTCACCGGCAAGGGCAAGGCCGGCGGGTCGACGATCACCCAGCAGTACGTCAAGAACTTCTACCTGACGCAGGATCAGACGGCGACCCGCAAGCTGAAGGAGCTGATCATCTCCCTCAAGGTCGACCAGGAGATGGAGAAGCCCCAGATCCTCGCGGGCTACCTGAACACCAACTTCTACGGCCGCAACGCGTACGGCATCCAGGCCGCGGCCCAGGCCTACTACGGGGTCGACGCGGAGAAGCTGACCCTGGAGCAGGGCGCCTACCTGGCCGCCGTCCTCCAGGCGCCCAGCCAGTACGACTGGGCGACCGCCGGCCCGAACGGCAAGCAGCTGGTCATGATCCGCTTCAACGGCGTCCTCGACAACATGGTCGAGATGGGCAAGCTGGACCCGGCCAAGCGCCAGGAGATGAAGTTCCAGGAGCCGATCAAGCCCAAGGCGCCCAGCGGGATGGAAGGCCAGAAGGGCTACCTGATCCAGGCCGCCGACGAGGAGCTCAAGCGGCAGACCGGCATGACCGACGGTCAGCTCAAGGCCGGCGGCTGGGAGATCACCCTCTCCATCGACCCGAAGAAGCAGGCCGCGCTGGAGAAGGCCGTCCAGGACGAGCTGGAATCCAAGCTCGACCGCAAGGGCCGCCCCGTCGACGCCGCCGTGCAGGCGGGCGCCACCTCCGTGGACCCGAAGACCGGCGCGATCGTCGCGATGTACGGCGGCACCGGGCAGAGCGAGCAGTGGGCCAGCAACGCCCTGCGCAAGGACTTCCAGCCGGGCTCGACCTTCAAGCCGGTCGTGCTGGCCTCCGCCCTGGAGGGCAAGGCGAGCACCCAGGACGGGAAGCCGATCACGCCCAACGCCCTCTACGACGGCACCAGCAAGCGCCCGGTGGTCGGCAGCAGCGTCCCGTTCAACCCGCAGAACCAGGACGACCGCGACTACGGCAACCCGATGATGACGGTGCAGTCCGCCACCAACTCCTCGGTGAACTCCGTGTACGCCCAGATGATCGTGGACGTCAAACCGCAGAACGTGAAGAAGACCGCCCTCCAGCTCGGCATGCAGGACCGCGACGGCTGGCCCGAGGACCAGCCGGCCATGTCGCTCGGCACCATGAGCGCCGACACCCTGGAGATGGCCGGCGTCTACGCCACCCTCGACAACCACGGCAAGCTGGTCACGCCGAGCATCGTCAAGTCCGCCCGGCACGCGGACCGCGAGTACAAGCCGGTCCGCGCCATCGGCGACCAGGCCATCAGCCGCAAGACCGCCGACACCGTCACCAAGGTGCTCACCGGCGTCGTCGAGGACGGCTCCGGCCAGGCCGTGAAGAGCTCGGCCTACGAGGCCGCCGGCAAGACCGGCACCACCGAGCAGAACAAGGCCGCCTGGTTCACCGGGTTCACCCCGGAACTGGTCACCGTCGTCGCGATGTTCGGAGACGAGCCCGGCACCCACATCCAGGTCAGCCTGACCGGTACGGCCGGCGGCGGACGCGCGGGCGGCTCCAGCTTCCCGGCCGCGATCTGGAAGGAGTACACCCTCGCCGCGCTCAAGGGCGGCAAGACGGGCTCCTTCGACCTGGACGAGGCGGACATGGGCAAGGTCCAGTCGCCGAGTGCCAGCATCAGTCCGTCGACCACGCCGAGCCAGACCGCGACCACCCCGGCGCCGCCGTCCGGCAACACGCCGTCGGCCCCGACTCCGACCCCGTCGAAGCCGACCCCGACCCCGACGCCGTCGAAGCCGACCCCCACCCCGTCGAAGCCGACGCCGACCCCGACCCCGTCGAAGTCGACGCCGAAACCGCCGGACCCCCAGGCGCCCAACCCGTAGGCACCGGAGCCACCCGGACGGCGGAGCGGTCAGCGTTTGTCGGCCGTGCCCGGCAACCCCAGCTCGAACCAGACGACCTTGCCGCTGCTCAGCCGGGTGGCACCCCAGCGGCGGGCCATCCGGTTGACCAGGAACAGGCCGCGGCCGCCCTCGTCGTCGTCCCGGGCCCGGCGCTGGCGGGGCAGCTGCGGGGAGTCGTCGCCGACCTCGCAGCGCAGGACGTCCGTACGCAGGAGCCGCAGGGTCACGGGCCGCTCGGCGTACCGCACGGCATTCGTCACGACCTCGCTGACCAGCAGCTCCAGGGAGTCCTCCAGCTCCTCCAGCCCCCAGCGCGCCAGCGCGCGGCGGGCGAACCGGCGGGCCCGGCCCGGCGCGGTCTCCTCCGGGTCCAGGAACCAGTACGCGACGTCGCTGGGCGCGATCCCGTCGAACCGGGCCGCGAGCAGCGCGATGTCGTCGTCCCGGTCACCGGGGCCGAGCATGTCCAGGATGTCGTCGCACAGGGCCTCCAGCGGCGGCGGGTGGTCCAGGCCCGTCAGCTGCGCGGTGGTGGCCAGGCGTTCGCGGAGCTGCTCGATGCCCGTCCAGACGTCCCGCAGCCGGGACTCGACGAGGCCGTCGGTGTACAGCACGAGGGTGGCCCCGGCCGGGGCGTCCAGCTCCACGGCCTCGAAGTCCACGCCGCCGACGCCGATGGGGGCGCCGGGGGGTACGCGCAGCACCTCGGCGCGGCCGCCCAGGTGCAGCAGGACCGGCGGCGGGTGGCCGGCGTTGGCGATGGTGATCCGGTGCGAGACCGGGTCGTAGACGGCGTAGAGGCAGGTGGCCATCCGGTCGGATCCCAGGCGCTGCGCCTGCTCGTCCAGGTGGTGCAGGACCTCGGCGGGCGGCAGGTCGAGCTGCGCCAGCGTCTGGGCCGTCGTGCGGAGCTGTCCCATGATCGCGGCGGAGGTCATGGAGTGGCCCATGACGTCGCCGACGACGAGTGCGACCCGGCTGCCGGGCAGGGGTATGGCGTCGTACCAGTCGCCGCCGACCCGGGCCGTCTCGGCGGCGGGCAGGTAGCGACTGGCGAGCCGGACCCCGGTGGGCTGGGGCAGGCTGTCGGGCAGCATCGTGCGCTGGAGCTCGTCGGCGATGTAGGCCTCGCGGCCGTAGAGCACGGCCTTGTCGATGCCCAGCGCGGTGTGGGTGGCCAGCTGGGCGGCGACCAGCAGGTCGTTCGTCTCGAAGGACGGCCGCTCGGGGGTGCGCAGGAACACCGCCGCGCCGATGACGCGTCGGCGGCCCCGCAGCGGGGCCAGGATGGCCCGCTGGCCGCGCGGGACCGGGTGGTCCGCGCCCAGCAGCTCCGGCAGGGCGGCGCGGGCGGCGGCGGAGGACCCGAAGACGGGCCGTACGCCGCGCAGCACCTCGGCCAGCGCCCCGCCGGGGCGGATCTCGCAGAGCTCGGCCGCGGGCAGGTCACCCTGCGGGCCGACCAGGGCGAGCTGGCTGAAGTCGAGCTCGCCGTCGGGGGTCATCACGCCGGCCGGGCCGGCTCCGGCCGCCGCTCCCGTGAACTCGTCGATCGGCCGGAGCCGGTCGGTTCGACGGAGCCTCAAAACGACCGGTCCGACGGGCCGCTCGTCTCCGACGGGGAGGGGATCGCGCAGGTAGACGAGGATCGCGTCGGAAAAGGTGGGCACGGTGGCCCGGCACAGGCCGAGCACGATCTCGTCGAGGTCGATCCCGCGCGCGATCCGCCGGGTCGCGGCCCCGACGAAGCGCAGCCGGTCGCCTTCCCGCCGCGCGATGGTCGCGTCGGCCCCGGTGCCGCCGGCCTGCCGGCCCGGCGCCTCGTGGGCGGCTTCGGCGTCGCGGGTGCGGGCGCTGCCCGCCTCCGCGGCCGCGTCACGGCCGGCCCGTACCCGGGCCGCGCCCTGGCCGGGCGCGGCGGCGGAATCGCCGGGCCCCCCGGCCCCGTCGGAGGCGGACGGCGCCTCCGCGGTGGCGCGGGGGCGGGGCAGGTCCGCCGCCCGGGGCTGCGCATGCGTGCGTACGGCCTCGGCCGCCGGGAGCGGGGCCTTGCCGTGGCCCAGTTCCTCCGTGCCGTGGCCGGGCTCGTCCGTCCGACCGCCGGAGGCAACCGGCTGGGGGCCCTCCTGAGAGGTGGGGTACTCCGTCACGCGTGGCATTCCGTCCGTTTGCGCTCGATGTGCGCTGCACTCAACTCGGTCAGTCGCGGTATACCCGCTCAGCGGCGGGGACACCATCACCCCGCGTTTCCGCGTCCCGCTCGTTACCTCTCGCTATCGCGTCGGCCTAGGTCAAATGCTGTGCTGCTGGCGACATTTGACCGCCGACGCCCCGGCGGAGGACGATCCTACGATTGCCTCCCGGGGGCGCATCAAGGGTCTCATGACGTCATATGCGCCGGAGTGCGGTCCCAGTCCTCCGGCAGGTCCGGTACGCCCCAGGCCGGGTCCGGTCGCCAATCCTGCCAGCCTTCGGAGAACGGCGGACCCCAGGCCCGGATCACGTCCACCGCCGCGCGGCCGGCCTCGCGCACGCGCCGGGCCTGTTCCGGGTCCATCAGACCGGACCGCTGGGCCTGCGCGAACTCGTCCTCGTCCCGCCACTTCCAGGTGCGGTCCGGGTAGACGGAGATGTCCAGGAAGTGGTCCTCGGAGTCGATGCCGCCGGACCACCGGGTCCGCGGCTCCTCCAGGTTCACGTACCAGCTCTTGAAGTGCCAGCCGTGCTCCCAGAACAGCCACACCGACCAGGGGTCCCCGGGCCGGGCCAGCTTCAGCACGCCCGCCCCGAACCAGCGCGACCGCACGGTGGTCCGCGGCGCGGTGTACCGGGTGGCGAGCGGCTCCTCGTGGACCGGGGTCCCGTCGGCCAGCACCGGCTTGACGCACTCGGTCCCGGGGGCCATCCACACCGCGAGCAGCTCGTCGGTGTCGGTCACCACGGTCACCGGCCGGCAGATGTGGACGGCGCCCTTCGCGTCGGGCGCGTGGTCGCGGTAGCGCCAGAGGATCTGCTCCCCGGGCGCCCAGCGGGCGCCCTCCGCGGCGCCCCGCTCCGCACTCCGCTCGGCACGGGGCTCCGCGCTCCGTGCCGAGCCCCGTGCCGAGCTCCGCGCACTGCCGCCCCCGCGGCCTCCGGTACCTGTCATGGGCAGATCTTAGGGCTGGGGTCCGGAGGATCGCCGCGCTGCAGGTCACCGAGGTGTCCGAGGGCGGGAAACGACCGGATCCGGACCCCGGTGCGGGGCGGCCGCGCCGGGGTCAGGGCCGGGTCATCCGCAACACGTCCAGTGCTTCGTCGAGCTGCTCCAGGGTGAGGTCGCCGCGGTCCACGTAGCCCGACTCCAGGACGACCTCCCGGATCGTCTTGCGCTCCGCGAGGGACTTCTTGGCGACCTTGGCGGCCTCCTCGTAGCCGATGTACCGGTTCAGCGGGGTCACCACCGAGGGCGAGGACTCGGCGTACTCCCTGGCCCGGGCCGTGTTGGCGGTGATTCCGTCCACGGTGCGGTCGGCCAGCAGGCGGCTCACGGAGCCCAGCAGCCGGATGGACTCCAGGAGGTTGCGGGCCATCACGGGGAGCATCACGTTGAGCTCGAAGTTGCCCGCGGCGCCGGCCACCGCGACCGCCGCGTCGTTCCCCATCACCTGGGCGGCGACCATCAGCGCGGCCTCCGGGACGACCGGATTGACCTTCCCGGGCATGATCGAGGACCCCGGCTGGAGATCCGGGAGATTGATTTCGGCCAATCCGGTGCGCGGGCCCGAGGCCATCCAGCGCAGGTCGTTGCAGATCTTGGTGAGCGAGACGGCGACCGTACGGAGCATTCCCGAGGTCTCGACGAGGGCGTCCCGGGCCCCCTGGGCCTCGAAGTGGTCCCGGGCCTCGGTCAGCGGCAGCCCCGTCGCCGCGGCCACCTCGGAGATCACGGCGGCGGAGAACCCGGGCGGGGTGTTGATCCCGGTGCCCACGGCGGTCCCGCCGAGGGGCAGTTCGGCCAGCCGCGGCAGCGCCGCGCGCAGCCGCTCGACGCCGTAGCGGAGCTGGACCGCGTACCCGCCGAACTCCTGGCCCAGGGTGACCGGGGTGGCGTCCATCAGGTGCGTCCGGCCGGCCTTCACCACCTGGGCGAACTCGGCGGACTTGCGCTCCATCGCGCCGGCCAGGTGCTCCAGGGCGGGGATGAGCTCGCGGGTGACGGCGGCGGTGGCGGCGATGTGGATGGAGGACGGGAAGACGTCGTTGGAGCTCTGCGAGGCGTTGACGTGGTCGTTGGGGTGGACGGCGCGGCCGAGGCGTTCGGTGGCCAGGGTGGCGATCACCTCGTTGGCGTTCATGTTGGACGAGGTGCCGGAACCCGTCTGAAACACGTCGACGGGGAAGTGTTCGTCCCAGCGGCCCTCGGCGACCTCGGCGGCCGCCGAGACGATCGCGGCGGCGATGTCCTCGTCGACCACGCCGAGGCGGGCGTTGACGGCCGCCGCCGCGGCCTTGATCCGGGCCAGCGCCTCGATGTGGGCGCGCTCCAGACGCAGTCCGGAGACGGGGAAGTTCTCGACCGCGCGCTGGGTCTGAGCTCGCCATTTGGCGTGCGCGGGGACGCGTACGTCGCCCATGGAGTCGTGCTCGGTGCGGAAGTCCCCGGAGGGGTCGCCGGGGGCCTCGACGGACTGCTGATCTTCGGTCATCTGTGGTGCCTCCTCAAAAAGTTGAGCAATTGTCTTGTTCGGACTGTTCCCAACTCGCCTACCGGCCAGTAAATACCGGGGGTAACACCGAGATCGGGGAGGCGTTCATGGCACGTGCCCGTACGCAATCAAGGATCAGGCTCAGATCTACCTTCGCCGCCGTCGCGGCGGCGGCGGCCGCCCTCGGGGGCGTCACCGCCATCACCCCCATGGCCCACGCGGCGACCACCGCGGTGCCTTCCGCGGTGGCCGCGGCCACCCCCCTCACGCCCGAGCTGGAGGCCATCCGGGCGGCCGAGGCAGTCAAGATCTACGGAGACTCCGCGATCCGCCCGCTCGCGGACCGCAAGACCGGCCTGATCTCGCTGGGCGACAGCGAGATCTCGGGCGAGGGCGTCGGCAACTACGACCCCGCGACCAACACCCCGTCCAACCAGTGCCACCGGTCGCCCGACGCGGCGATCCACCGCACCGGCATCGCGGCCGACTACACCTTCAACGCGGCCTGCTCCGGCGGCTACACGGGCAACATCAAGATCGGCGGCAGCAAGCAGTACGCCGACGAGCTGGTGCAGAGCGACAGCCTGGCCATCAAGGCCCGCAACACCAAGATCAAGATGGTGGTGCTGGTCGCCGGGGCCAACGACGACCTGCAGTTCGGCCCGGTCATGACCGACTGCGTCACCCGCTGGGTGCTCAGCCAGGGCACCTGCGAGCCGAAGTACGCGCCGGGCTGGCAGGCGCGCGTCGACGGGCTGAAGCCCAAGGTGCAGTCGACGATCGGCGACCTGAAGTCTGTCATGCGCGACGCCGGTTACGCCGACACCGACTACAAGCTGGTCGTGATGGGCTACCCCAGCCCGATCGGCCCCGACTTCAACGACAACCCCGACTTCCCCGGCAAGCTCCCCGGAGGCTGCGCCGGCTACGACTCCGACGCCACCTGGGGCCGCAACTACGCGGTGCCCACCTTCGAGAAGGGCATGCGCGCGGCCGCCCTCGCCGCGGGCGCGACCTACCTCGACAACTCGCGGCTCTTCCACGGCCACGAGGTCTGCATGGAGGACAGCTGGGCCCGCGGGCTCTACCTCGACCTCGGGGACCACTTCCCGTGGGACGAGAACACCGCCCGCCAGTCCTTCCACCCCAACTACCGCGGCCACGGCGCCTTCGCGTCCTGTCTGACCCAGCTCTACGCCTCCGGCCTGCGCGAGGCGTCCTGCGCCGACCCGGCGAGCACCGGCACCCCCGTCCTGCAGGCCGGGGCCTGGGACGACCTGTACAAGCCGCTCAAGAACGAGGCGACGGGCAACTGCCTCGACACCAACGGAGGCGCCAGCGCCAACAACACCAAGGTCCTCGGCTGGGACTGCCACGGCGGCCGCAACCAGGGCTGGTGGTACGACTCCGCGAAGAAGTCCCTCCACGTCGAACTCACCCACGACCGCTGCCTGGACGCGCCCGGAGCCAACTACGGCAACGGCACCGCGCTGATCATCTGGAACTGCCACGGCGGCGCCAACCAGCAGTTCGTCCGCGACGGAGCCACCTTCCGGCCCGCCGCCGCCCCGGGCACGTGCCTGACGGTGGCCGCGGCCCACGAGCCGCTGCGCCTCCAGACCTGCAACGGGTCGGCCAACCAGCGCTTCGCGTAACCCGCGCCGGGCTCCTACCCCCGTAGGGTCCGGCGATCAGACGACCCCGACCCCCACACCCGGAGGACCCCCACCCCCAGACGACCCCCCACACCCGGCCGGCGCACCCCGGCCGGGTGCTCACAGGTCGAGCAGCAGCTTGCGTACGTCCCGGGGCCGGTTGGTGATGAGCGTGTCCACGCCCAGCCGGACGCAGAGCTCCACGTCCTCGGGCTCGTCCACGGTCCACACGCGCACCTGGAGCCCCTTCGCCTTCAGCCGGCCCACCAGCCCCGGATCCCGCCGTACGAGCTCGATGCCCGGGCCCGCGTGGGTGGCGTACGGGGGACGGACCGGCCGGACCCGGCGCTCGATCAGGTACACGGCGGGCAGTCCCGGCGCGAGACGGTGCATCCGGGTCAGCGCGGTCCGGGAGAAGCTCATCACCTCGACGCGGCCGGCGGAGCCGTCGGCGAGCCCGTACTCCCTCAGCACCCGCACGAGCTCGGCCTCCAGCCGCCCGCCCGCCCGCGCGGGGTGCTTGGTCTCGACGGCCAGCCCGACGGGCTCGGGCGCGGCCAGCGCCTCCCGCACCAGGTCCTCGAACAGCAGCACCCCGGCCCCGGCGTGGCCGGGGCCCTTCCACGCCCCGAAGTCGAGGGCGCGCAGCTGCTCGTACGTCATCTCGGAGACGACCCCGCGTCCGTCGGAGGTCCGCTCGACCCGCCGGTCGTGCACACAGACCAGCCGGTGGTCGGCGGTGAGCCGCACATCGCATTCGAGTGCGTCGGCCCCGTCGGCGATGGCCTGCCGGTAGGCGGCCATGGTGTGCTCGGGATGCTCGTGGGAGGCCCCGCGATGGGCGATGACCCGCGTGGCGCGGGCCGGGGGAAGGGAGGACTGCCGATTCATGGGTCAGACGTTAACCGGGCCCGGTGACCGGCCCGGGACGGCATGCTGCACCCGGGGCCGAACAGTTCGTGACATCGCACCGCGGGCCCGGGACCTCCCCTAGAGGCCGTTCAGCTTCGACTGGGAGCCGATCGGGCGGAACTGGTCGCCCAGGCCGGTGTCGTTGCGCACGAAGAGGCCCGAGGCGCCGCGCAGGGCGTTCTTCTCGGAGGCGAGACGGCCCATGAGGTTCTTGGCCTGGGCGTCCCAGGTCTCCGCGACCTTCTTCAGGCCCGCGGCGGTCTCCCAGCCGTCGAAGCCCGCGGCCGCGGTGGTCGTCGCCTCGTCCGCGTGCTCCGCGGCCTTCTTGGTGTCCGGTTCGAGCTCGGTCTCGATCGTGTTCGCCGCCGCCCTCTTCTCGGCCGGGGTGGAGCCGAAGTCGCCCTGCCCCCCGGGCCCCGGGGGGCCTTCGAGGCCGTTCAGCCGTGTCGCCACCGGCTCCTCGCCGGCGCCGGCACGCGCCCGTCCCCACTCGTGGTCGAAGTCCACCGACATGCTCCGTCCTCCCCTTCAGCTTCCTCTTGGCGACCGGATGCCCGGCCGTTCACCGTGCGCCCCGTTCAGGGAGTCCGCAGTTCGCCCTCGGCCGGCAGCAGGTCGGCGATCAGGTCCCAGACCCGCTTCGGCGTCACCCGGACCAGCCGCACGCCGACGTCCGGGGTCACCTGTCCGGCGGCCACCGGCTCGGCCGGCAGCTCCCGGTGCCAGTAGCCCAGCGGGCCGCAGTCCCACACCGCGAACCCGCGTCCCTCCACACCGTCCCGGCCCTCGTCGCGGCCCCGCCACGCGGCGGTCATCCGCCAGCTCGCCCTCAGTGCGGTGATCAGGTCGGCGAGCAGGGCCGTCTGTTCCTCGCCGATGGCCCCGGCCCGGGCCAGCGCCTTGCGCACGTACTCCTCTTCGGAGCCGCCGGTGCCGGCGCCGGCGAGCTCCTCCAGGGCGGCGATCCCCGCCTCGACCGTCCCGAGCCGGGTCTCGACCACCGCGTCCCGGACGGTCCCGGATCCGGCCGCGGAGTCCGACTGGTGCAGGTTGACCATGCTCGCCAGCGCCCACACCAGCGTCCTGGGCTCGACGGAGGCGTACTCCGCCTCGTCCGCGCCCGGCCAGGCCTGGTGGGAGACCGCGTGGTCCTGACCGATGAGCAGCCCGTGGTGCAGCTGCCCCTGGCGGCCGGCCGTCTCCAGCGAGATGACCACGGACGGGGTGATCAACGTGTCGAGCAGCGGGAGCAGCGCGTGGGCCAGCAACCCGTTCCCGTCGATCAGCCCGCACGCCCGCAACTCCTCCTGACGGGCCAGGAACTCCTCCGGTACGGGTTCCCCGGTCGCCATGCTGACGAGGACGACGAGGTGCTCGTCGCTCAGGCGGAAACGGGCGCGGGAAAGGTCGTAGGAAGGCATGCGCTCACTGGCTCCATGGGTCGCGTCGTCGGTCGGTCGGGGCCGTGGTCACGGCGGGCGGTGGTCAGGTCCGGGCGGTGGTCAGGTCTGGGCGGCGTCCGCCGCGATGAGGAAGGTCTTCCTGACGGCGGCGCGCACGGCGCCCCGCCGGGTGAGCACGGAGCGGTCGACTCCGGTGAAGAGGACGGCGAGGGCGACGTCGGCCTCCAGGGCGCGGCCCGTCACGCTCACCTCGCACCGCTTCCACTTGCCGATGCCGACCTCCTTCACCCTGAAGGTGACACCGCGGTCCTCGTTGTCCGCCTCGCGCATGAGGACGTACTGACGGCGGTTGACCGCCCAGAGCCGGTACTGGTCCCCGAGGTACCGCATGCGCAGGGCGCGACCCCGGTGCGTGGCCGCCCACCGGTTCCGCTCCAGCGGCACCGTCGCGCCCCCGAGGCGCAGGGTCGCCTCGTTCAGGCCGGGCCGCTCGGTTCCGAGCGGCCGGATGCCGCGCGAGCGGAAGACGGTGCGGGGGAGCCGGGGGCCGGTGACCTCCGTGGCGCCGAACTCGCTGTTCCCCCCGGGCAGCGAGGCCACGGTGATCTCCCCCCACTCGGGGGACTCTCCCCGCCAGCCCTCGCGCCCGAGTTCGCCGGTCCCGTGGCTGCGCCACGTGCCCAGCGTGAACGGGGTGGTCTGGACGTGCATGTCCCTGCCCTCCTAGTCGAACGGGTTCAGCGCGCTGCCGAGCTTCTTGGCGCCACTGGCGATGCTCTCCCCGGCCTTCTCCAGGCCGTTGCCTATGGCCTCGTGGTTGTCCCAGATGAGCGCGGCGCCGTAGGCGATGCCGGTCCCCACGGCCAGGCCGGCGGTCAACGGGGTGGGGGCCACGGTCAGCAGGGTCATCGAAGCGCTGAACGCCGTGCCGGTGAGGTCGGACGCGAACTTCGCGGGATCCTTCTTGACCATGTCGGCGTCGTACGTGGCCAGGTTCGCCACGCCGTAGGCGGTGGCCGCGACACCGCCCACCACACCCAGTCCGCGCAGCGCACCGGCCGCCTTCATGGCGTTGCCCACGCCGCCCTGCTTGGCGACCGTCGCGAGGTTGGCCTCGGCCGCGGTCGGGAGGAAGAAGCGCCCGTTCTTCATCTTCCCGCCCCACATGGCCGCCTCGTCGGAGCCGGTGAGCACGCCCGCCACGCCGGGAGGCAGCCGGCTCAGCAGGCTGCCCGGCGCCGCGCCGGCCAGCCGTGCGTTGGCCTCGCGCGGGATCAGGGTGCCCGGTGCGGTGAAGGCCTTCGGGAAATTGCCCGCCTTCACGTCCTTGAAGTAGCCGTGCAGCTTCCAGGAGTTCATGCCGACCGCGGTGAGCGCCGTGGCGAACGCGCCGGCCGTCACGGTGCCCTTGCTGACGTTGGAGACCAGCTCCGCCAGCTTCGGGTTGCCCGTCAGGCGGGTCAGGCCCTCCTTCTGGAGCCGCTCCATGTAGCCGTCGAGGGTTTCGTCGTCGCGCTTCTTGAGCCAGTCGAGGTCGAGGCGTTCCTGCTTCTGCGCGTCGTCGGCCTTCGCGACCGTGTCGGCCTGTCCGTTGAAGCCGGTGCCCGCCGTCCCGTCGCCCTTGCCGCCCTTGCCGTCCTTGACGACGGCTTCCAGGTCCTTGCGCAGGTCCTGGTCTGCTTCGTCGACCGCCTTGACGCATTCCTTGAGGTAGTCGCGCCAGGACTGCTCGGCCGTCCTGACGCTCGCCATGTAGTCGGGGTCGTGGCGCACGGCGTTCTTCTCGGCCGGGTCGAGCTTGTCGTAGTCGAAGGCCACGACTCCCGTCCCGGAGACGCTCATGCCGGCCTTGACCGCGCCGTCGCGCGCGCCCTCCAGCGTCTTCTTGAGCTCGGTGAGCTGCTGGTGACCGTTGCGCAGCAGGGTGGCGGTCGCCTTCGCCTGGGTCTGGGCGGCCTGGAACTCGTACCGGGTCGCGGAGAAGTTGGTGAAGGACGCGGCCGAACTCACGCCGGTCCAGCCGCCGCTCATGTGGATCTTCTGGACGCTGTCCCGGTAGCGGCCCTCGACCTTGCGGAACTCCTCCGCCATCGACTGCCACTTGTCGGCCGCGGTCAGCAGCCGCTCGTAGTCGGTCGTCATCACGTCCTGATACGTGAGCATGCCGCTTTCCCCCCGCCGAGCGTCGAACAAGGAACGGGGGCCAGCCTAACTGTTCGAATGAGCGTGATCCGGGGCCCCGTACGGTCCGCGGCGCCCGCCGCGGACCGTACGGTCCGGTGCTACAGGCCCGGGCCGCGGACCGGGATGTGGGTGAAGGTCGGTTCCGGGGCCGGGTTCTGGAAGAAGTCGTTGCCCTTGTCGTCGACCACGATGAAGGCCGGGAAGTCCTCGACCTCGATCTTCCAGACGGCCTCCATGCCGAGCTCCTCGTACTCCAAGACCTCGACCTTCTTGATGCAGTCCTGGGCCAGGCGCGCCGCGGGTCCGCCGATGGAGCCGAGGTAGAAGCCGCCGTGCGTGCCGCACGCGTCCGTGACCTGCTGGGAGCGGTTGCCCTTGGCCAGCATGACCTTGGAGCCGCCCGCCGCCTGGAACTGCTCGACGTAGGAGTCCATGCGGCCGGCCGTGGTCGGGCCGAAGGAGCCGGACGCGTAACCCTCGGGGGTCTTCGCGGGGCCCGCGTAGTAGACCGGGTGGTCCTTCAGGTACTGCGGCATCTCCGCGCCCGAGTCCAGCAGTTCCTTGATCTTGGCGTGCGCGATGTCGCGCGCCACGACCAGCGGGCCGGTCAGGGACAGGCGGGTCTTGACCGGGTGCTTGGAGAGGGTCGCGAGGATCGACTCCATCGGCTGGTTCAGGTCGATGGAGACCACGTCCGCGGCGTCGGCGAGGCCCGCGGCGGAGCCGCCGTTGAGCTCGGTGTCGGTGGTCTCCGGGAGGAAGCGTGCCGGGTCGCGCTCCAGCTGCTCCAGGAAGACGCCCTCGGCGGTGATCTTCGCGGTGGCCTGGCGGTCCGCGGAGCAGGAGACGGCGATCGCGATCGGGAGGGACGCGCCGTGGCGGGGTAGGCGGACGACGCGGACGTCGTGGCAGAAGTACTTGCCGCCGAACTGCGCGCCGATGCCGATCTTCTGGGTGAGCTCGAAGACCTGCTGCTCCAGGGCCTCGTCGCGGAAGCCGTGGCCCAGGGGGGATCCCTCGGTGGGGAGCTCGTCCAGGTAGTGGGCCGAGGCGTACTTCGCGGTCTTGAGGGCGTGCTCGGCCGAGGTGCCGCCGACCACGATCGCCAGGTGGTACGGCGGGCAGGCCGCCGTGCCCAGCGAGCGGATCTTCTCTTCCAGGAACTTCATCATGGAGGCCTCGTTGAGGACCGCCTTGGTCTCCTGGTAGAGGAAGGACTTGTTGGCGGAGCCGCCGCCCTTGGCCATGAAGAGGAACTTGTACGCGCCGCCGTCGGTCGCGTACAGCTCGATCTGCGCGGGCAGGTTCGAGCCGGTGTTCTTCTCCTCCCACATGGTGACCGGGGCCATCTGCGAGTAGCGCAGGTTCAGGCGGGTGTACGCGTCGTAGATGCCGTGGGAGAGGGCCGCCTCGTCGCCGCCCTCGGTGAGGACGTTCTGGCCGCGCTTGCCCATCACGATCGCCGTGCCCGTGTCCTGGCACATCGGCAGCACGCCGGCCGCCGCGATGTTCGCGTTCTTGAGCAGGTCGAGGGCGACGAACTTGTCGTTCGCCGAGGCCTCGGGGTCGTCGATGATCCGGCGCAGCTGCGCGAGGTGCGCGGGGCGCAGGAAGTGCTGGATGTCGTGGATGGCCTCTTCGGCGAGCTTGCGCAGCGCCTCCGGCTCGACCTTGAGGAACGTACGGCCGTCGGCCTCGAAGGTCGAGACGCCTTCGGAGGTCACCAGGCGGTACGGGGTGGAGTCCTCGCCCAGGGGCAGCAGGTCGGTGTACGCAAACTCTGGCATGACGGCAGTCATTCCCTCACTCGGCAGACGGCGCTGACGACCGTTTGGCAGCGCGGTAACCAGCGTAGGACCTCTTCCGGCGGCTTTTGTTGTGAGGTAAGGCTCACTGGCCAGTATCGCGATCTATCGTGTCTCGCTATGCTGGGTCGCGTGGACCTGGAAAAGCAGCCCCCATCCGCCCCGGCACCCGCCCCGGCACCCGCGCCCGCCCCCGGGCTGCGCGCCTCCGACGCGGACCGGGACCGGATCGCGCAGATCCTCGCCGACGCCGTCGCCGAGGGCCGGCTGAACGCCGAAGAGCACTCCGAGCGGCTCGACTCGCTGTACGCGCTGAAGACGGTCGGCGAGCTGGACGTGCTCGTACGGGACCTGCCCGCGCCCGGCACGGGCACCCGGCCGGGGGCCGCGTACGCCGTGGGAGCCCCGGCGGGCGCTCCGGTCGAGACGGTCGTGGCGGTGTGCAGCAGCTCCTCCCGCAAGGGCCGCTGGCGGCCGGGCGCGCACACCCGCGCGATCTCCGTCATGGGGGACATCAGCATCGACCTGACCCAGGCGGTCTTCGAGCAGCAGGTCACCGAGATCAACGTGACCAGCATCCTCGGCAACGTCGAGATCCTGGTCCCGGAGAACGTCACCCTGCGCGGCTACGGCAGCGGGGTCCTCGGCAATGTCGAGGTGCACGGCGAGGGACGCGGCGAGACCGACCCGCACGCCCCGGTCGTGATCGTCCGCGGCTTCGCGCTGCTGGGCAGCATCGAGGCCCGCCCCAAGGCCGGCGCCCGGCTGGTGGACCTCGCGAACAGGCTCCGCAAGCGCCGGGACGGTTAGGGGCCCGCCGCAGGGCCCGCAGGGCCAACCGGGCCCGCAGGGCCTGTCGCGGTCCGGTCGGCGCGACCCGCCACCCGCGCTGAAATCGGCCCCTTCGGCCGGTAGGTGCTCGTAGGGTCGGCCCATGACCGCATCCCGGTGGGACCTTCTCGACCAGGCGCACGAGGCGCTGCGCTCCGTCGTCGGCGCCGTGCCGGCCGCCGCCCTGAGCGCGCCGACGCCGTGCGACCAGTGGAATGTCGGCCAAGTGCTCCAGCACGCCGCCGGCGACCAGCTCGCCTACGCGAGCCGCCTCACCGGGGGACCGGGGCCGGCCGAGGACCCCTTCGCGCCCACCGGCGTCCTGACGGGAGGCAGCCCCGCCGCGTTGCTGGAGCCCGCCCTCGACGCCGCCGCCGAGGCCTTCGCCGGGGTCGAGCCGGGCACCGCCGAGGTGGCGGTGCCGCTGCCTCCCTTCACGCTCCCCGCCGAGACCGCGGTCGCCGCTGCCGCCCTCGACGCGGCCGTCCACGCCTGGGACCTCGCGGTCGCCACCGGCCAGGCCTCGCCGCTGACCCCCGCCCTCGCGACGGCGCTGACCCCGGCGGCCCGGGCGCTCGCCGAGCCGCTGCGCGGGTTCGCGTACGCCCCGGCGCTCACCCCCGCGCCCGAGCCGGACGCCGATCCGGCCGGTGCGCTGCTCGCCTTCCTGGGCCGCCGCCCCGACTGGACGCCGTCCGTCGCGTGACCTCCGGGTGTCGGGGGCGGGGCCGGGCGGGGTCGTGCGGAGCCGGGCGGGGCGGGAGCACCTTTCGGTCGAACCGGCCGGATCGGCGGCACACGGTGCATAGGGGCGCGCACAGCGGGTAGGGACAGGTGCGTCGCCTCTCGCTCGCGTATACGTCGTCAGGAGTAGACCGTGCCGCATCCGCCGCGCCAGTCCCTGCAGGTAGCCGCCGTCCAGAGTCTTCAGGGGCGCCCGGCGGCGGTCGTGCCGAAGCCGCGGGTGCCGGTCAGGGAAGAGGACGGCCCATGGCACGCGGACGCGGTGTGCCGACGCGACGAGGCCGGGCTGTTCTTCGCCCCCTCCAAGGAGCCGACCGCCGCCCGGCTGTCCCGTGAGGACGCCGCCAAGCGGGTCTGCGCCCGCTGCCCCGTCATGGTCGCCTGCCGGGAGCACGCGCTGATACAGCCCGAGCCCTACGGGGTCTGGGGCGGGCTCACGGCCGCCGAGCGCCGGGTGGTGCTGGCCCGCCGGCGGCGGCGGGCGGGGGAGCTGCGCGAAGCCTCGTAGGCGCGCCCCGCGGCACGGAGCCTCGTAGCGCGCGCTGTCGTCACGGGACATACGGAAGGGGCGCCCCCGCCGCACGCGGGAGCGCCCCTTCCGTGGTGCCGTGCCGCCCGTGGCCTACTTGGCGCGGTCGAAGTCGATCGCGCTGTAGGCGCGGAGCTTCGAGAGGCGGTGGGTCGAGTCGATCTGCCGGATCGTGCCCGACTTCGAGCGCATGACCAGCGAGGAGGTCGTCGCGGTCTCCGAGCGGTAGTGGACGCCGCGCAGCAGCTCGCCGTCGGTGATGCCGGTGGCGACGAAGAACACGTTGTCGCCGGAGACCAGGTCGTCCGTGAACAGGACGCGGTCCAGGTCGTGGCCGGCGTCGATCGCCTTCTGGCGCTCGGCCTCGTCCTTGGGCCACAGCTTGCCCTGGATGGTGCCGCCCATGCACTTGATGGCGCAGGCCGAGATGATGCCCTCGGGGGTGCCGCCGATGCCGAGCAGCAGGTCGATGCCGCTGTCCTCCGTGACGGCCAGGACCGAGCCGGCGACGTCGCCGTCGGAGATGAACTTGATGCGCGCGCCGGTCTCGCGGATCTCCTTGACGATGCCCTCGTGGCGGGGGCGGTCGAGGATGATCACGGTGACGTCCTCCACGGCCATGTTCTTGGCCTTGGCGACGCGGCGGATGTTGACGGAGACCGGGGCGTTGATGTCGACGAAGTCGGCGGCCTCGGGACCGGTGACCAGCTTCTCCATGTAGAACACCGCGGACGGGTCGAACATGGTGCCGCGGTCGGCGGCGGCCAGGACGGCGATGGCGTTCGGCATGCCCTTGGCGTTCAGGGTGGTGCCGTCGATGGGGTCCACGGCGATGTCGACCTCGGCACCGGTGCCGTCGCCGACCCGCTCGCCGTTGAAGAGCATCGGGGCTTCGTCCTTCTCGCCCTCGCCGATGACGACGACGCCGTTCATCGAGACGGTGGAGATCAGGGTGCGCATCGCGTTGACGGCGGCGCCGTCGGCGCCGAGCTTGTCACCGCGTCCGACCCAGCGGCCCGCGGCCATGGCGGCGGCCTCGGTGACCCGTACGAGTTCCAGGGCGAGGTTGCGGTCGGGTGCCTCCGGAGAGACTTCGAGCTGGGGCGGCAGGTTGTGCTCGGTCATCGGAGCGCACCTTTCTGTACGGCGACGGCCGGGAGTGAGGGTCCCTGGACTCTATCGGTACGTCGACATATTGAGCAGACCGGGTCACGTATGAGCGCCATATCGGTCAGCTGATTGTCCTGAGCGGACATCTTGCGCCGCCCGTGGCGCGCCTTTCGGACCCCGGCGGTGATCGCCCGGGGGCATGCGGGACGATGGTGTCGTGGCAGGTATGAAAGGCAAGCAGACGGTCGTGGACATGGTCCGGTCGCTGGCGGTGATCGGGCTCGTGGTCGGGGGGATCTATTTGGTCATCCCACATGACGAGAAGGCCGATCCGACGCGGGTGGTCGACTACCGCGTCGAAACGCTCACGGCCCGGCGCGCGGCCCCGTACCCCGTGGCGGTCCCCGCCGGGCTGTCGCCGGAGTGGCGGGCGACCTCGGTGGCGTACGTGCGCAAGGAGGCCAGCGCCTGGCACCTGGGCTTCCTGAACCCGGAGCAGCAGTACGTGGCGGTGGAGCAGTCCGCGGACACCACGGAGAAGTACGTCGAGAAGGTCACCAAGCAGGCGAAGGCCACCGGGGAGACCCAGCAGGTCGGCGACCAGGTCTGGGAGCGCTGGGACGGCGAGAAGTACGACGCCCTCGTGCGGCAGGAGCAGGGCTACGTCACGGTGGTGACCGGGACGGCCTCCTTCGAGCAGCTCGGGGCGATGGCCGCGGCGCTGGAGTTCAAGCAGGGCGCTTAGGGCGCGGCAGGACGCGAAGAGGCCGCGCTCCCCGGATTCCGGGGAGCGCGGCCTCTTCGTTCACTGCCTGCGGGGCGGGGCTCAGACGGTCGTGATGACCTGGTCGAACTCCAGGCGCGGGGAGCGCGCGAACCAGGCGTCCTCGCCGGGCTTGCCGATGTTGACGACCATCAGCGGGGTGTGGTCGCCGTCCAGGAACTCCTTCTGGAGGCCTGCGAAGTCCAGACCGGTCATCGGGCCGGCGGCCAGGCCGGCGGCGCGGACGCCGATGATGAAGTACGCGGCCTGCAGCGCGGAGTTGACCAGCGCGGACTGCTCGCGGACCGGGCGCTCGGCGAAGAAGGCGTCCTTGGCCTGCGGGAAGTGCGGGAGGAGCTGCGGGAGCTCCTCGTGGAACTCGTTGTCCGCGGACAGGATCGCGACCAGCGGGGCGGCGGCGGTCTTGGCCCGGTTGCCCTCGGCCATGTGCTTGACGAGGCGCTCGCGGGCCTCGGGGGAGCGGACCAGGGTGATGCGCAGCGGCGTCTGGTTGAAGGCGGTCGGACCGAACTTCACCAGGTCGTAGATCGCCTGGACCTGCTCCTCGGTCACCGGCTCGTCGGAGAACGTGTTGGCGGTGCGGGCCTCGCGGAAGAGGAGGTCCTGAGCGGCGGCGTCGAGAACGAGAGACATCGGAAGCCTTACTTCTGTACGGGACTGCTGAAGCGATACCGAGAGATTACGACGGATATAGATGAAAATTCAACTAAATCCGCCTCCCGGTGAGCGGGATCACTCCCCCTCACTCCCCGCCGTCCCCCTCCGCCGCCTCGCGCGCCGCCAGCGCCGAGTCCAGCCGGGCACGCGCCCCCTCCAGCCAGCGGCGGCACACCTTCGCGAGCTCCTCGCCGCGCTCCCAGAGCGCGAGGGAATCCTCCAGTGAGGTGCCGCCGGCCTCCAGCTTGCGGACGACCTCGATCAGCTCGTCCCGGGCCTGCTCGTACCCCAGCGCCGCATCGGACTCGGCCATTCCCGCTCCCACCTCAATTCGTGTAGTACATCGAAATTTGCTGCGGCAGCGCGAAGTGAGCCGCCCGTGAACGACCCGCTACGAGGGATCCCCGGTGACCCGCACCGCGAACTCCCCCTCCGCCACCCGCGCCCGCAGCATGTCGCCCGCCGCCACGTCCCCGGGCGAGCGCACCACGTGCCCGTCGGCCCGCTGGAGCACCGCGTACCCGCGCTCCAGCGTGGCCGCCGGGGACAGCGCCACCACGCGGGCGAGCGTGTGCGCCAGCTCCGAATCGGCCCGGTCCAGCAGGTGCCCCAGGGTCCGGCGGCCGCGCGCCAGCAGCGCGTCCACCTCCGCCTCCCGGGTCTCCACCATCCGCTGGGGGTGGACGAAGACCGGCCGCGCGAGCGCGTGGGCGAGCCCCCGCTCCTCCCGGTCCAGCAGCCCGCGCACGGCGCGCAGCCCCCGGCCCTGGAGCTGGAGCACCCGCTCCAGCTCCTCGCCGACGTCCGGGACCACCTTCTTCGCCGCGTCCGTGGGCGTGGACGCCCGCAGGTCCGCGACCAGGTCCAGCAGCGGGGAGTCCGGCTCGTGCCCGATCGCCGAGACCACGGGGGTACGGGCCCCCGCGACGGTCCGTACGACCTCCTCGTCGGAGAAGGGCAGCAGGTCCTCCACGCTGCCGCCGCCGCGGGCCACGATGATCACGTCCACCTCGGGCATGGAGTCCAGCTCCTTGACCGCCTGGATCACTTGGGGCACCGCGTTCACCCCCTGGACGGCGACGTTGCGCACCTCGAAGCGGACCGCCGGCCACCTGCGCCGGGCGTTCTCCAGGACGTCGCGCTCGGCCGCCGAGGCCCGCCCCACCACCAGCCCGATCAGCTGCGGCAGGAACGGCAGCGGCTTCTTGCGGTCCAGCGCGAAGAGCCCCTCGGACGCGAGGGAGCGCTTGAGCCGCTCCAGCCGGGCGAGGAGCTCCCCGATGCCGACGGGCCGTATCTCGGTGGCCCGCAGGGACAGCTGACCGCGCGGGGCGTACCACTCCGGCTTGGCGAGCACGACGACGCGCGCGCCCTCCGTCACGGAGTCCGCGACCTCGTCGAAGACCTGCCGGAAGCAGGTCACGCTCAAGGAGATGTCGTGCGACGGATCGCGCAGCGTCAGGAAGACCACCCCCGCCCCCGGCCGCCGCGAGAGCTGCGTGATCTGCCCTTCCACCCACACCTGACCGAGCTTGTCGATCCAGCCCCCGATGAGCCGGGACACCTGACCGACCGGCAGCGGCGCGTCAGCCGACGTATTCAGACCCATGCACGCAGGCTAACCGCCCGCGCCGACACCGGCGTCGGGCCGGGAGCCTTCGTCCCGCGCGCGTCGCCCGCGCTGGGCCACCAGGACGCCCAGGCCCACCAGCAGCCACACCGCCCCCACCAGTTGCGCCGTCCACGAGGCCTCGACGATCACCGCGAGGGTCACGGCGGCGCCGAGCGCCGGGATCACCAGGTGCTTGAACCAGTTCGGAGCCCCCTCCCGCCGCTTGACCACGAACCAGCCGACCACCGAGGCGTGCAGCAGCGTGAACGCCACCAGCGCCCCGACGTCGACCACCGAGACCAGGTGGTCCAGGCCGTCGTCGCGCCGGGCCGCCCACACGGCCGCGATCAGCGTGACCGTCGCCGCCACCAGCAGGGCCGGGCGCGGAGTCCCGTGGGAGGTGTGGGCGAGCGCGCGGGGCAGCCGCCGCTCGCGGGCCATCGCGAAGAGCAGCCGGCCGGCCGCGGCCTGCCCGGCCAGCGCCGCGAAGGCCGCCCCGACGGCCTTGCTGATGGCGACCAGGTCGTGCAGCCACATCCCTACGGAGGCCTCGACCGTCGTGTAGAAGGCCGAGCCCTGCTTCCCCGGATCGGCGGCCAGCTCCGCCGCCGAGAGCGGGCTCAGGAGCGCCGCCAGATAGGTCTGGGCGATGAACAGCACCCCGGCCAGCGCCAGGCAGAACAGCACGGCCCGCGCCACCTTCGCGCTGCCCCCCGTCACTTCCTCGGCGAAGGAGGCGATGGCGTCGAAGCCCAGGTAGGACAGGACCGCGACCGAGACCGCGCCGAGCACGGCGGCCGTGGAGAACCCGCCGAGCGAGCCGTCGCCGGTGAAGGGGGAGAGCCAGGCCCGGTGCTCCGCGCCCCGGGCCAGTACGGTCACCGCCGAGACCAGGAACACCAGCAGGACCGCGATCTCCATGGCCAGCACGGCGAAGCCCACGCGCGCGGCGGCCCGTACGCCCCACAGGTTGAGCAGGGTGGTCACGACCACCGCCAGGGCCGTCCACACCCACCGGGACACCTCCGGGACCAGGGCGTTCATGGCGATGCCGGAGAAGAGGTACGCGACCGCCGGGATCAGCAGGTAGTCGAGCATCGCCATCCAGCCGGCGATCAGCCCGGGACCCTCGCCGAGGCCCTTGCGGGCGTACGTGAAGACGGAGCCGGCCTGCGGGGCCACGCGCACCATCTGCGCGTAGGAGAAGGCCGTGAAGGCCATCGCCACCGTCGCGACGAGGTAGACGAGGGCGACGGCGCCGTGCGACTTGGCGTCGAGGGTGCCGAAGACGCCGACCGGGGCCATGGGGGCGATGAAGAGCAGCCCGTAGACCACCAGGTCCCGGAAGCCCAGACTGCGGCGCAGCGAGGTGCCGGGGGCGGCGGGCGGGCCGCCCGGCGGGCTGGACGGACCGGGCGGCGTACTGGGATCCGTCGCGGACGCCATCTTTCCTCCGGGGGTGGGGCCGGTGCGGATGTTCGACCCAGTTTGTGCCGAACGGGGTACCCCCGCCCTGCTGGACACCCCCGTACGATGGAGCCCATGACTGCTGACGCCCCCGCTCCCGCATCCCGCCGCGTTCTCCTCGCCGCCCCGCGCGGCTACTGCGCGGGCGTGGACCGAGCCGTGATCGCCGTCGAGAAGGCTCTCGAACAGTACGGCGCGCCCGTCTACGTGCGGCACGAGATCGTGCACAACAAGTACGTCGTGAAGACCCTGGAGAACAAGGGAGCGATCTTCGTCGAGCGGACGGAGGAGGTCCCCGAGGGCTCCATCGTGATGTTCTCCGCGCACGGCGTGGCCCCCGTGGTGCACGAGGAGGCGGCGCGCGGCAAGCTCGCGACGATCGACGCCACCTGTCCGCTGGTCACCAAGGTCCACAAGGAAGCGATCCGCTACGCGAACGAGGACTTCGACATCCTCCTCATCGGCC
Organism: Streptomyces sp. GQ60; assembly: GCF_059758875.1. Taxonomy (NCBI): domain Bacteria; kingdom Bacillati; phylum Actinomycetota; class Actinomycetes; order Kitasatosporales; family Streptomycetaceae; genus Streptomyces; species Streptomyces sp. GQ60. The sequence continues at coordinate 587,460 of NZ_JCAXEG010000001.1, forward strand.
ACGAGGGCCACGAGGAGGTCATCGGAACCTCCGGCGAGGCGCCGGACCACATCACCATCGTGGACGGCCCGCACGACGTGGAGAAGGTCACCGTCCGCGACGAGTCGAAGGTCGTCTGGCTGTCGCAGACCACCCTCTCCGTCGACGAGACGATGGAGACGGTCGACGCCCTGAAGACCAAGTTCCCGCTGCTCGTCTCGCCGCCGAGCGACGACATCTGCTACGCCACCTCGAACCGCCAGGAGGCGGTCAAGGTGATGGGCAAGGACTGCGACCTGGTCATCGTCGTCGGCTCCAAGAACTCCTCGAACTCGATCCGCCTCGTCGAGGTCGCCCTCGACGCGGGCGCCAAGGCCTCGTACCTCGTGGACTTCGCGAGCGAGATCGACGAGGCCTGGCTGGAGGACGTCACCACCGTCGGTCTGACCTCGGGCGCCTCGGTGCCGGAGGTGCTGGTCGACGAGGTGCTGGAGTGGCTGGCCGCGCGCGGGTACGCGGACGTGGAGATCGTCAAGACGGCCGAGGAGTCGATCGTCTTCTCCCTGCCCAAGGAACTGCGCCGCGACCTGCGCGCGGAGGCGGCGGAGCTCGTGGCGGCGCCGGGCGCGGGTTCGGGTGCGGCTTCGGGCGCGGGTTCGGGCGTACAGAAGTAGGCATCTCCCCGGCAGGGCGCTCGGGCGGGTCTTTTCGTACGGTGGGGTCCATGGAGATCTTCGGCGTGGACATCGGCGGTTCCGGGATCAAGGGCGCTCCCGTGGACCTGAACCGTGGCGACCTGGCGCAGGAGCGCCACAAGGTGCTGACACCGCAGCCGGCCACCCCCGACGGGGTGGCCGGCCGCGTCGTCGAGGTGGTGCGCCACTTCGACTGGGACGGCCCGGTGGGGGTGACCTTCCCCGGGGTGGTGACGGGCGGGGTGACCCGGTCGGCGGCCAACATGGACAAGGCCTGGGTCGGTGTGGACACGGCGGCGCTGCTCTCCTCGCGCCTCCAGGGCCGCCCGGTGACGGTCCTGAACGACGCGGACGCTGCCGGGGTCGCGGAGATGGCCTACGGGGCGGGGCGCGGGGTGGACGGCACCGTCATCCTGCTCACGCTGGGCACCGGGATCGGCAGCGCGCTCTTCACGGGCGGGCGGCTGGTGCCCAACACGGAGCTGGGCCACCTGGAGCTGAAGGGCCACGACGCGGAGACGCGGGCCTCGGTGAAGGCGAAGGACGACGGGGACCTGACCTGGGAGCGCTGGGCGCACCGGGTGGGGAAGTACCTGGCGCACGTGGAGATGCTGTTCTCCCCGGACCTCTTCATCATCGGCGGGGGCGTGAGCCGCAAGCCGGAGAAGTTCCTGCCGCTGATCGAGGGCGTACGGGCCCGGATCGTGCCGGCGGAGCTGCAGAACAACGCGGGCATCGTGGGCGCGGCGATGGCGGCGCACGCGGCGTCGAAGTAGCCGCCGGCCCCGGCCCCGCCGACGCCCGCCCCGCCGCCGCCGGTCCCGCCGGGATCAGGCGACGCGGCGGGGCATCCGTCGGCGGCCGATGAGCACGGCCTTGCGCACCACCGTGATCAGTGCGGCCACGAGCGTGCCGGCGTAGAGCCAGCCGGCGTGCAGGGACAGCGCGGACACCAGCCCCATCACCTCGCCGGCGAAGCCGCCGGAGCCGCCCGACACGGGCCACACCCCGGCGGCGAAGGCGATCGGGGCGGTGATCGGCGCGGTGATCAGGTCGGCGGGCCGCACCCACAGGGCGGTGGCGGCAGCGACGGGCAGGAAGAACAGCCCGTAGAGGAACAGCGAGGCGTCGAACAGCAGCCAGTCGAGGCCGCCGATCAGGAACATCGCGGCGCAGGCGAAGAGCCCGCCGCCGAGCCCGGTCAGCCGGGGCCGCGGCAGCCGGCGCACCGGTACGGGCGCTCGCTGGGGGGACCGCTCGGCAGACCGCTCCGCCGGGTGACGTACCGTACGCGCCTTGTATCGCTCCACCCCTCAAAACTAGGCGGGGAGGCCGCCGATCGCGTGCCCGGACACGCGTACATCCGAGGCGCCCTCAACGGAAAGTAAACTGTCCGGTGGCCCACTCCGGGCCGCCGCCCCCTCCAGCTACGGGAAGTCGCCAACGTGTCGCTCACGATCGGAATCGTCGGCCTGCCGAATGTCGGCAAGTCGACCCTGTTCAACGCCCTGACCAAGAACGACGTGCTGGCGGCCAACTACCCGTTCGCCACGATCGAGCCGAACGTCGGCGTCGTCGGCGTTCCGGACGCGCGCCTCGGCGTCCTGGCCGGCATCTTCGGTTCGCAGAAGCTCCTCCCGGCGACGGTCGACTTCGTCGACATCGCGGGCATCGTGCGCGGTGCGTCGGAGGGCGAGGGCCTCGGCAACAAGTTCCTCGCGAACATCCGCGAGTCGGACGCGATCTGCCAGGTCATCCGCGCCTTCAAGGACGAGAACGTCGTCCACGTCGACGGCAAGGTCTCGCCGAAGGACGACATCGAGACCATCAACACCGAGCTGATCCTCGCGGACCTCCAGTCCATCGAGAAGGCGGTGCCGCGCCTGACGAAGGAGTCCCGCCTCCAGAAGGAGAAGGTCGCGGTCCTGGCGGCCGTCGAGAAGGCCACGAAGATCCTCGAAGCGGGCGACACCCTCTTCTCGCACGGCATCACGAAGGGCACGGAGCAGGGCGACCTCCTCCACGAGCTGCACCTCCTCACGGTCAAGCCGTTCCTCTACGTCTTCAACGTGGACGAGGACGAGCTGACGGACGACGCCTTCAAGGCCGAGCAGAGCGCGCTGGTGGCCCCGGCCGAGGCGATCTTCCTCAACGCCAAGCTGGAAGCCGAGCTGATCGAGCTGGAAGACGACGAGGCCCTCGAACTCCTCCAGTCGGTCGGCCAGGAAGAGCCCGGCATGGCCACCCTCGGCCGCGTCGGCTTCGCCACGCTGGGCCTGCAGACCTACCTGACGGCCGGCCCGAAGGAAACCCGCGCCTGGACCATCAGGAAGGGCGCCACCGCCCCCGAGGCCGCCGGCGTGATCCACACGGACTTCCAGCGCGGCTTCATCAAGGCGGAGATCATCTCCTTCGCGGACCTGGTCGAGTGCGGCTCGGTCGCCGAGGCCCGCTCCAAGGGCAAGGCCCGCATGGAGGGCAAGGACTACGTCATGCAGGACGGCGACGTCGTCGAGTTCCGCTTCAACGTCTGAGCGGATCGATACTGTGCGCTAGGTGATTCGTCAAGCGCGCAGGGCAGAAGGGGTCGACCTCCGAGGAGGTCGACCCCTTCGTCGTCACCGTGCTGGATGGGTGCTGGATGTTCTGACGTTGAATCAGTTGGCGTCAGGTGTCGTAAACGGTGGAGCGGTGTCCGACGTGCACGACCCAGACCACCAGTTCTCCGTTGTCGATCGTGTAGACGACGCGGTGGTCGCCGACTCGCAGCCGGCGACGCTCAGGCTGGGACACCAAAGCGGTGGTGTTGAAACCGAGGGGGTCGCTCTCCAGCTCGGTCAGCTTGGCCAGGATGCGGAGTGCCGTGTCGCGGGGGATCTTGCGTAGCTCTGCCTGTGCTTCGGGTCGGAAGACGGTGCGGTACTCACTCACTGCGTGCCAGCGTCTCCCTCATGATGTCCTCGATCGGGATGCCGGGTGCCGGGTTGGCCATGCGCTCGTCGATGATCCGGTTGATCTCGCGCTCTTCCCATTCCTGGTACTTGCGCAGCACCTCGATGGACACCACGGCGGCGACTTCCTTGCCGCGGCGTGTGATGACCGTGGGTACGTCGTCGCGGTCCGCGCGCTCCACGACCTCGGCCAGGTGGGCGCGCACGTCGCGGATGGACTCTATGGGCAGCGGCTGCGTCATGAGCTCAAGGGTACCGAGTGTCCCATGTGTACACAATGCGCGCGGCGGAAACCGCGTTTCCGCAGGTGGGGGCTGTACTCAACGTTCCGCTTCAACGTCTGAGCGGATGAAGTAACACCACGTCGCTGATCTGGCAGACATGCAGGTCCTGACTTTTCAGCTGTTTCGGGGCGGTGTGAGCTTGTCGAGGTCCAGGCTGACCTCGAAGGGGACGGGGCGCTGGAGGGTACCCCGGAAGATCCCGGCGGGCGCGTAGGCGCCGGTGGGTTCGTCGAGCTCGTAGACGTGGACGACGGGTTCCCCGTCCTCGTCCTCGATGCACCAGTAGTGCGGGATGCCGGCCTCCGCGTACTTGCGGAGCTTTACTGTGCGATCGCGATGGGCGGACTCGGGGGAGACCGCCTCCACGACGAGCTTCACGTCCTCCGGGGCGTACCAGGTGCGGTCGGGGTCGTAGGGCAGGTCTGTCAGCAGGAGGTCCGGCTCGGGACGGTTGCGGGCATCCAGGCGGATCGTCATCTCGCGCTCGACCTCGAAGCCGGCCGGCGCCTGCGCCATGAGCGTGGTGGTCAGGGCGGTGACGAGGCGGCCATGCCAGGACCTCTGGGGCGACATCATGAAGACGAGGGCTCCGTCGATCAGCTCGGTGTGGCGGGGCGCCTCGGGGAGGCGGTCGAGGTCCTCCGCGAACCAGCCTTCCGCGCGCGGCGGGCGCATCCAGTCGGGCAGTGCGGTCATGGCTTCACGGTAGCGGCCCGAAGCTCGGGCTGGAGGGCCAACGATCTCGGCCGGATGATTTTCGTCAGCTTTCCGCGCCGTCAAGAGGGGGGCGCTGCCGGGTGGTCGCGGCGCCAGAAGGTGGGGAGCCACCAGCAGAGCACCGAGCGGTCGTCGGGCCAGGGGATGCGTTCCTCCGAGTCCCAGTCCTCGAAGGAGTCGCGCGTCGGGTCGATGGGGCGCCAGGCGGGGTCGAGGGGCTGGTCCGCGGAGGGCGGGCGGACGTACGGGCGGCCGTGCTGGTCGCAGGCGCCGAAGGTCCGGTAGTTGAGCTGGGCCTCGATCAGGGAGACCCGGTTCGCGCCGACGGAGGTGGCCGGCCAGCGGAACTGGATGCCGTCGTCCTCCCAGAAGCAGACGGGGCAGATCTCGTAGGAGCCGGGCATCTCGGCCAGCACGCGGTGGCCGCAGCAGGGGCAGGGGAGGGAGGGGTGGGAGTCGCTCACCCGGACAGTCTGGTCGCAGGTCCCGCCGGGGCACCACGGGATTCCCCGCCCCGGCGGCCCGCCCCCGTCCCCGCCGCCGTCAGCCGGATTTCAGGGCCGCCAGGAAGTCCAGCCTGGTTTCCAGGCGGGACAGGTCGCGGTGCGTGAGGTCTTCGATGCGGGCGATGCGCCGGCGCAGCGAGTTCACGTGGAGGTGGAGGCGGGCGGCGCAGGCGGTCCAGGAGGCGTCGCAGTCGAGGAAGGTCTCCAGGGTGTTCAGGAGGTCGGTCCGGTGGCGGCGGTCGTGATCGCGCAGGGGGCCCAGCAGGCGGGTGGCGAAGGCCCGGCGGGCTTCGGCCGGGATGAGGGGGAGCAGGGTCAGGATGTGCGAGGTGAGGTCCTCGGGGCCGCGGACCGTCACCCGGTCGGGGCTCGCACGGGCGATCCGCCGGGCGTTGTGGGCCTGCTCCAGGGCTCGGCGGGCGTTCCCCGGCTCGGCCACCGGGGAGCTGACGCCGATGGAGACGCCGTCCGCCGGGCCGAGCCAGCGGGCGAGTGCCGCGGAGAGCCTGCGATGGAGGGCGGCGTGGTCGAGGGCCGGGTCGGGGTGCGCCTCCGAGGGCTCGGGGACCAGCACCAGGAGTACGGCCCGGTCCCCGTCGACGGTGGCGGCGATGTCCTCCGTGGAGACCGGCACCGGGCCGTCCTCCTGGACCAGGGCCTCCTCCAGGAGGACGCGCAGGGCCGCGGCGGGGACGGGGCCGGTGCCGTGCCACTCGCCCGCGGCGACCACGAACTGGCAGCGCGGCCAGTAGCCGACTGCGCTGACCACGGCCTGCGCGGTGCTGCGCAGCCGGATGGGGATCTCCTCGGCCGGGACGCTGCTGTGCAGCAGGGCGAGGGACCGGTCGGCCAGGTCGTTGCGCGCCGTCTTGGCCTGCTCGTGGGCGGCGCGGGCGTCGGCGACCAGTTCGACGGTGCGGTCGAGGAGTTCGCGGTCGGGGGCCGGCCAGCGGGAGGTGTCGGCCTCGATGACGAGCAGCCAGTCGCCCAGTTCGGCGGCGTGCGGGGCCGGTCCGGGTCCGGGTGCGCGCAGGGGTGCGGGCGCGGGCGCGGGCACCGGCACGAGGGAGTAGGGGCGGGCGCCGACCGTGACGTGGTGGGGGCCGTCTCTCGCGCGCGGCGGGCGGCGAGGTAGCGGGCGGCCAGGGCCGCCGCCGTCTTGGCGCGCAGCGGCGGCCGGGCTCCGGCGATCTGGCGTCCGGTCGCGGACAGGACGCGCACGTCGAGGCCGAGGGTGTGCCGCAGCAGCTCCAGTACGGAGTCGGGGGCGGCCCGGTCGGTGAGGAGCCGCCGGTGGCGTTCGACCAGGGCGGCGAGGCCGGCGAGCTCGCCGGGGTCCCGGCGGTGCAATCGGCGCAGGACGTGCTCGGTGATCGCGGCGAACGAGGTCTCCGGCCGTACGGCGATCAGCGGGAGCCCGTGCCGCCGGCAGGCGCGCACGAGGTCGTGCGGGACGAGTCCGTGCTCCACCTCGCCGGCCGCGAGGGCCGTGACGCCCGCCCGGCGCAGGACGCGTACGAACGACTCGGCGTCCCCGTCCCCCTTCCACCAGGCGAGTCCGGTGAGGACGAGCTCGCCGCCGGTGAGGAAGCGGCCGGGGTCGGCCAGGTCGTTGGTCGCGACGGCGGTGACGACTCGGTCGAGCAGGGCGCCGTCGCCGGGCGGGGTGCCCGTGTCGTCGTTGGCATGGCCCACGAGGAGGAGCAGTCCGAGCTCGGTGGCGTCCAGGAGTTCACGTAGCCGCATGATCGCTACCTTCGCACGGAGCGCGGTGTGCGGGAGGGGGAACGACGCAGCTCAGCGAGGTGCGGATGGACGAAAGCACGCTCGTCCACAGCCGTCGGAGAAGCCGGTTCTGAGCGATCGGTGACTGCCCCGCCCCGTGCGGCGCGCGGTCTACTTCTGCGCATGCGGCCGACGACGACTTCTGGCCGCATGCGACTGAGGAGAGCCGCTCATGGAATTTCTTCGCCCCGATCGACGACGTGCGCGGTACCGCGAGCCACCGCGGGCACGCCGTGGGCGTCATGGCCCGCCGCGCGCTCGGCCGGACCTGGGAGTCGTACCGCCGCGGGACGATCCGCGGCGCGGAAGGAGTGGCGTGAGCATGCGCGTGACCTCACGGTCAACGGCCGTCCGAGAGAAGCGGATGACGCCCGGGCGAGGGAGTCCCTCCGCCGCTACCTGCTGCGCGAGCGGCTGGGTCTGCCCGGCTCCACGAACGCCTGTGAGCAGGGCGAATGCGCTTCCCGCACCGTCCGCCCCGCCGATGTGCCGGTCTGTTCCTGCCTCGTCGCGGCCGGTCAGGTGGAGGGCCGGGACGTGGTGACGGTCGAGGGGCCGGCCGCCTGCGCCGAGCAGCGTGCCGCGCACGGGGGTCGCGGCACGGGCACGGGCACGGTCGAGCGGGTCGGCGAGCCGTCCGATGCGGACATCCGCGAGGCCCTGTCCGGCAATCTCTGCCGCTGCACGGGTTACGAGAAGATCCTGGACGCGGTGCGCCTGGCCGCCGCCCGCCGGGAACACCGAGAAGAGGCGGTCTGATCATGGCTGGCACCACCACCGGCATCCCCACCGAGGTCACCCGGGGCACCCAGGGCGCCCGCACCAAGGGCGGCATCGGCGAGTCCACGCTGCGCCCCGACGGCACCCTGAAGGTGACCGGCGAGTTCGCGTACTCCTCGGACATGTGGCACGAGGACATGCTGTGGGGCCAGACCCTGCGGTCCACGGTCGCGCACGCCGAAATCCTGTCCATCGACGTCTCCGAGGCCCTGACCCTGCCCGGCGTCCACGCGGTCATGACCTACGAGGACCTGCCGGCCCCGATGAAGTACTACGGCATGGAGTTCCAGGACACTCCGGTCCTGGCGCACGGCAAGGTCCGCCACCACGGCGAGCCGGTCGCCCTGGTGGCCGCCGACCATCCGGAGACCGCCCGCCGAGCGGCCGCGAAGATCAAGATCGAGTACCGGGAGCTGCCCCTCGTCACCGACGAGGCCTCCGCCCTCGCCGAAGGCGCGCCGCTGATCCACGAGAACCGCGACGACCACCACTCCGGCCACGTCCCGCACCCGAACATCGTGCACCGCCAGCCCATCGTGCGCGGGGACGCGGCGGCCGCCCGTGAGCGCGCCGACGTCGTCGTCACCGGCGCGTACACCTTCGGCATGCAGGAACAGGCCTTCCTCGGGCCCGAGTCCGGACTCGCGGTGCCCTGCGAGGACGGGGGAGTCGACCTGTACGTGGCCACCCAGTGGCTGCACTCGGACCTCAAGCAGATCGCCCCGGTCCTCGGCCTGCCCGAGGAGAAGGTCCGCATGACGATGGCCGGCGTCGGCGGCGCCTTCGGCGGCCGCGAGGACATCTCGATGCAGATCCTCGCCTCCGTGCTCGCGCTGCGCACGGACAAGCCGGTGAAGATGGTCTACAACCGCTTCGAGTCCTTCTTCGGGCACGTGCACCGCCACCCGGCGAAGCTGTACTACGAGCACGGCGCCACCCGGGACGGCAAGCTCACGCACATGACGTGCAAGATCGTCCTCGACGGCGGGGCCTACGCCTCGTCCACGGCCTCGGTCGTCGGGAACGCGGCCTCCCTCTCGGTCGGCCCGTACGTCATCGACGACGTGGACATCGAGGCGGTCGGCCTCTACACGAACAACCCGCCGTGCGGCGCGATGCGCGGATTCGGCGCCGTCCAGGCCTGCTTCGCCTACGAGGCCCAGATGGACAAGCTCGCGGCGAAGCTGGGCATGGACCCGGTGGAGTTCCGCCGGCTCAACGCCATGGAGCAGGGCACGGTCATGCCCACCGGCCAGGTCGTGGAGGGTCCGGCTCCGGTCGCCGAGCTGCTGCGCCGGGTCCTTCACGGACTACCTGCTCCCGGCCATCCTCGACACGCCGACGCTCCCGGTCGACTACCTCGAACTGGGCGACCCGCACTCGCCGTACGGGGTGCGGGGCATCGGCGAGGCCCCGACCCTGTCGTCCACCCCGGCCGTCATCGCGGCGATCCGCGACGCGACCGGGCTCGAGCTGAACAGGACGCCGGTGCGCCCCGAGCACCTCACCGGGTCCTGACCGGTCGCTCGTCATCGCCAGCGCCGCGACCGTCGCGGTCAGCCTGATGCTGCCGAGGCCAACCCGGCCGCGATGCGGGGCGCTTCACCCGACCGCGCCCTGCGCCGCCCCGTCCGGCGGCGCAGGGCGCGGGCCGCCGGCAGCAGGGTGCAGAGCGCCGAGAGCGCGGCGCACGCTCCGGCGACCGCACCCATCGGGAGCCAGGGGACGACCACGGGCGAGTCGACTCCGAGGACCGCGAGGGCGGCGCGCATGCCCGCCAGGTTGACCGCGGTGACCGCCGTCCCCAGGAGGGCTCCGACCGCGGCCGCGAGCAGGGATTCGGCCGTCGTCACCGCGAGGACCTGGCCGCGGGTGGCCCCGGCCAGCCGGAGCAGGCGCAGATCCCCGGCCCGGTCGGAGGTGGCCATCAGCAGGGTGTTGGCCAGCGCGATCGCCGTGTAGACCAGGGCGATGCCGAGGACCAGGACGTAGCCGAGCACCGTGAAGCGGTTCGTCCGCGGGTGCGTCGCCGTCAGCCACTCCTCCGTGGTGTGGGCCGTGGCCCCGTACCGGGCCGCCGCCTCGCGGACCGCGGGCGCCGCGGCGGCGGGGGCCCTGACCTCGATGCGCGAGACCTTCGCGCCGGGCGCGTTGCGCGGGGTGACGTAGGCCCCGTTGTCGCCGGTGCCCGTCCGCATCACGGCCACGATCCGCAGCCGGGCGGCGGTGCCGTCCGCCAGCCACAGCGGTACCGAATCACCGACCCGGTGCTGCCACCACTCCTCCGTGACGATGATGCCGCCGTCGTCCAGGTCGGCGACCGAACCCGCCACCACCGGCAGCCGGGCGACCTCCGCCAGCGCCGCCGGGTCGACCGCCGAGGCCTCCGTCGGCACCTTCACGAACCCCTCCTCCAGCACCGTCAGCCTGGTGTCGGCCACCGCGAGGGCGTTCTTCGCCGGGACGCCGGCGATCCCCGCGGACTCCGGCAGCCGCCCCCCGGTCAGTACGTAGTCCGCGCCGGTCCGGGCACGGGCCTCCACCGCCTTCGCCTCCTTCATGGTCGAGGCGGAGCCCAGCAGCGATCCGGTCAGCGCGACCATCACCAGCACCGGCGCCGCCACCGCGGCCGTCCGGCGGACCCCGGCGCCGGCGTTCGCCCGCACCAGCCGGCCCGCGTAGGAGGTCAGCCGGACCGGCACCCACATCAGCAGCCGTACGACGGGCCGTACGAGCACCGGGGCCAGCAGGCCGCACGCGGAGATCAGCAGCATCGGCTGCAAGGTGTACGTCTTGCGCTTGAGCAGCGAGCCCGGGTCCGAGCCGAGCCGCCACCCCACGAAGGCGACCGCGCACAGCAGCAGCCCGCCCCCGGCCACCCAGCGCCCGGGAGTCATGGGCCGCTCGTCCGTCACGGCCTCGCGCAGCGCCTCCAGCGGACCGACCCGGCCGGCCCGCCGGGACGCGGCGTACGCACCCGAGAGCGCGACCAGCAGTCCCGTCCAGAACGCCGTGTGCAGCGGCCAGGTCTGGTCCCCGATCGCGTACCCGGCGGGCGCCAGCCCCTGCGCCACGGTCCAGCGGGCCATCAGCGGGGCACCCTCCCGGCCCAGGACGAGCCCGGCAGCGGACCCGGCCAGCCCGACCGCCGCCGCCTCCGTCATCACCAGCCGCCGCAACTGCCCCGGCGTCGACCCGGCCAGCCGCAGCAGCCCCAGCTCCCGGCGGCGCGCGGCCACGGCGTACGAGAAGGTCGACGCCACCACGAAGGCCGCCACGAACGAGCTCACCCCGCCCGCGGTGCCCAGCATCGAGTTGAGGCCCCCCACCTCGGCCCCCGCCGGCAGCCCCGCCGACGCGGCCAGCCCCAGCCCCATGACGGTCATCAGCGCGACCCCCAGGGCCACCGCCGTGAACGTTCCCACCTGTGTCATCCACCGCCGCCGCAGCGACCTCAACGCGATCTTCAGCATGGACCCCAGCCAACCGGCCGCGCGGCCCCCGGTCAGCGGGGCAGGGGCGAGTCCCGGAGGTAGGGCCAGCCCTACCGCACCGCCCGCGCCCGCCGCCTACCGTGAACCCATGCCGCCTTCCCCCTTCGGCCCGGAACCCGGCCGGTACCTGCGCTCCGCCCGGCCCTGGCGCGCCGCCGGATACCTGCTCGGCGGCGGCGTCACCGGAGCCCTCGCCTTCGTCGTGCTGGTGCTGCTCGCCGTCTGCGGGACGGTGCTCGCCGTCGTTCTGGTGGGGCTCCCGCTGCTCGCCGCGCTCGCGCTGTCCGGCGTACCGTTCGCGGCCGTGGAGCGCCGTCGGCTGCGGCTGCTCGACCCCGGCTCCGCGCCCCTGCCCGACCCGCACCGCGATCCGGACCGTACGGGGCTCGCGGCGTGGGCCGGCACCCGCTTCCGAGAGCAGGCCACCTGGCGGGAACTGGGCTTCGCGGTGCTCGCCGCCACCTTCCTGTGGCCGCTGGAACTGGTCGCCGTCGGCACCGCGCTCTTGGTCCCGGCCGACCTCCTCGCCACCCCGGTCCTGCTCGCCCTCGACGGGGAACAGGCCAACCCCCTCAAGATCCACGGCATCACCGGCTACCCCGAGGCCCTGCTGTGCGCCGCCGTCGGCCTGCTGCTCCTCCCGCTCCTCCTCTACGCGCTCGGCGCGGTGGCGGCGGCCCGCGCGGCCCTGACCCGGCTGATGCTCGGCCCCGGCCGGGGCGACCTGGCCGTCAAGGTCACCGAGCTGACCAGCTCCAGGGCCCGGCTGGCGGCCGCCTTCGACGCCGAGCGCCGGCGCATCGAACGGGACCTGCACGACGGCGCGCAGCAGCGGCTCGTCGCGCTGTCCATGACGCTGGGCCTGGCGCGGCTCGACGCCCCGCCCGGCAGCCCGCTCGCCGCGCAACTGGCCGCCGCGCACGCCGAGGCCGGGCAGGCGCTGACCTCGCTGCGCGAGCTCGTCCACGGGATCCACCCGCAGGTGCTCAGCGACCGGGGCCTGCCCGACGCCGTCGCCGACATCGCCGACCGCTCGCCGATCCCGGTCGACACCGACTTCGACCTCCCCGGCCGGCTGCCCGAACAGGCCGAATCCGCCGGGTACTTCTTCGTCAGCGAGGCGCTGGCCAACGCCGCCAAGCACAGCGGGGCGGGCCGGATCACCGTCACCGGCCGGCACGACGGAACCCGCCTCACCGTGGAGGTCTCCGACGACGGCCGCGGCGGCGCGGACGCGGGGCGGGGGAGCGGACTCACGGGCCTCGCCGACCGGGTGTCCGTCGTGGACGGCAGACTGACCCTGACCAGTCCTCCCGGAGGCCCGACCCTGCTGCGTGTGGAGATCCCTTGCGTTCCGAAGGCACCGAAGACCCGCTGACCCCGGCGGACCACGCCGCTCCTGACGGACCGGCGGACCGTGCGGGAGCCGCCCGGCAGCCGCTGCGCGTGGTCCTCGCCGAGGACTCCGTGCTGCTCCGCGAGGGCCTCGTCGGCCTGCTCGCCCGCTTCGGCCACCGCACGGTGGCCGCCGTAGGCGACGCCGCGGCCCTCGAAGCCGCCGTCGCCGAGCACCGGCCCGACATCGTCGTCACCGACGTGCGGATGCCCCCGGACCACACCGACGAGGGACTCCGCGCGGCCGTGCGGCTGCGCGAGACCCGGCCGGACCTGCCCGTCCTGGTCCTGTCCCAGTACGTGCAGCGCTCGTACGCCGCCGAGCTGCTCGACTCCGGAGACGGGACGGCCGTCGGGTACCTGCTCAAGGACCGGGTCGGTCAGGTGGAGGAGTTCCTCGACGCGGTCGCGCGGGTGGCGGCCGGCGGGACCGTGGTCGATCCCGAGGTGGTGCGCCGGCTCATCAGCCGCCGCCGCGACCCCCTGGAGCGGCTGACGGCCCGCGAACGGGAGGTGCTCGCGCTGGTCGCCGAGGGGCACTCCAACGCCGAGGTGTGCCGCCGGCTCACCGTCTCCGAGGCGGCGGTCGGCAAGCACATCGGGAACATCCTGATGAAGCTCGACCTGCCCCCGGCGCAGGAATCCCACCGCCGGGTCCTCGCCGTCCTGGCCTACCTGCGGGGCTGACGGCGGAGCGGGCGCCGTTCAGGTTGCGGACGGCAGGGATTCGGATCATGTTTTTGCGTTGATTTGGAACTGTCCGGGGGATTCACACATCAGGACTAGGGGGATCCCCGTCCCTTCTGTCCCACCGGGGGGCAGTCATGACCGTTCGGAGCGAAGTTCGTGCACCAGGACCCGCAGCGCCCGCGGCCCGATGACCAGCCGTACCAGTCGAACCAGCCGTACCCGCCGTACCCGCCGCACCAGTCGAACCAGCCGTACCGACCCGCCGGCAACCCCGCGCACGGCGACGAGGCGTACCGCGACGAGCCGTACGTCCCCCCGCACATACCCGGGCCCCCCGCCGGCCCCGGTTCGTACGAGCCCCCGCGGCCGCCCCGCCGGGACCGCTCCCGCCGCGTGCTGTGGACCAGCGCGGCCGTGGCCCTCGTGCTCGTCCTCGGCGGCGGTGGCTTCGCCGCCTGGAAGCAGGAGTGGTTCTCCGGCAACGGCTCCGCGGTGAGCTTCGGCAAGACCCCGCCCGTCACCGCGGACGCGGCACAGGGGAGCCCGGGGCAGGCCCCCGCGAGCCCGCCCGCGCCGACCGGCGACCCGGACGTGCAGCCGGCGACCGGCCCGAGCTCCGAGTTCAAGCAGACCGCCAAGCTCGACGACGGCACGATCATCGCCAAGACCCGCATCAAGGGCGCCAAGTCCGGCTTCGAGGGCGACGTCTGGGTGTGGACGCCCAAGGAGTACGGCGACCCGAAGTACGCCAAGAGCGGCTTTCCGGTGCTCATCGCGCTCCCCGGCGGCAACGGCTTCCCGAACAACTACTGGGCCGACCGCAGCCTCGGCCTCCAGAAGGCCATCAGCGACGGCGTCCAGGCCGGCACCAGCCTGCCGTTCATCGTGATCATGCCGGTGCTCAACCCGGACGCGAAGTACTACTACGACGGCTCCGACATCCCCGGCCGGCCCAAGATGGGCACCTGGATCGCCGAGGACGTCCCGGACTTCACCCGCGCCAACTTCCGTACGTACAAGTCCCGCGACGGCTGGGCCTTCATGGGCTCCTCCTCCGGCGCCTTCGTCGGCATGAAGCAGGTCCTCCAGCACCCGGACAAGTTCAAGGCCGTGATCGCCAGCGGCGGCGAGATCGTCCCCGACTCCCCGCTCTGGAAGGGCCACCAGGCGGAGATGGACGCGAACAACCCCGAGAAGCTCGCCCAGAAGCTGATCGACACGGGCGGTCCCGAGGTCTACGTCAACTTCCAGATCGGGACCAAGGAGAGCGGCAAGGACCGCATGGCGCAGTTCCAGCAGAAGTACGCCAAGGGCCCGCTCAAGATGACCATCCGGGACATCCAGAACGGCGAGCACAACGGCTGGCACTACGTCCGCGGCATGAAGGAGGGCTCGCTGGAGTGGGTCAGCAAGGTGCTCAAGGGGCCGAAGCCCGAGACGGGCTGACCGCGATCGGACGCACCCGCCCGGGGGAGCGGCCGCCTCGCGCACCGCGGACGGCGCGCGCCCCCGGCGTGGTCCTCGCCACGTCCACCGCTCCCAGGCAACCCATCCGGTCGTTCCTACCTCTGTTAAGGATGTGAGGGGGACCAAACGGTCCAACCCGCGCTCCCGGGGAGCGCCGGAGAAGGAACGGGAACGATCCGTGCACCAAGACCTGCAGGGTGACGGCGCCGCCACGACCGGGGGCGCCGGAGCCGCGCCCGAGGGCGGCGCCGCCGCGGCCGGGGACGGCGGAGCCGCGACGGGAGCCGCCGCGACGACCGGGGGCCGCCGCCCCGGGCGCCGGCTGCGCCTGATCCTGATCAGCGGGGGGCTCGGGCTCGCCCTCGTGGCGGGCGGCGGGGCGGCCGCCCACCACTACGGGCTCTTCTCGGACGTGGGCGATCCCGTGTCGTTCGGGAAGCCCAAGCCCGTTGCCTCCACCGCCTCCGACACCGGGCCCGGCGTGCGCATGCCGACCGGGCCGAAGGCGGAGTTCGTCCGGACCTCCCGGCTGCCGGACGGCACCCAGATCGCCAAGACCACCCTGACGGGCAAGAAGTCCGGGTTCACGGGCGACGTGTGGGTCTGGGTGCCGAAGGAGTACGACGACCCGGCGTACGCCGAGAGCGCCTTCCCGGTCCTGATCTCCCTGCCCGGAGGCCGCGGCTACCCCACGAACTACTGGGGGACGGGCCCCGGCCTCGGCCTCCAGCAGGCCGTGAGCGACGGGGCGAAGTCCGGCAAGAGCCTGCCCTTCATCCTGGTCATGCCGGTGCACAACGCCGACACCAAGAACCATTTCGACGCCTCGGACATCCCCGGACAGCCCAAGATGGGCACCTGGATGGTCGAAGACGTCCCGGATTTCACGAAGGCCAATTTCCGGACCTTCACCTCCCGCGACGGGTGGGCCTTCATGGGCTCCTCGGCGGGCGGATTCGGTGCCTTCAAGCACGTCCTGAAGTACCCCGACCGCTTCAAGGCGGCCATCGCGAGCGGGGTCGACATCGTCCCCGATTCCCCGCTGTGGAAGGGGAACACGCAGGCCATGGACGAGAACAACCCCGAGAAGCTCGCCGCGAAGCTGATCGCGGCCGGCGGCCCGGCCGTCTACGTGAACTTCCAGATCGGCACCGCGGAATCCGGCCGGGACAAGGCCGAGCGGTTCATGAAGGACTACGGCAAGGGTCCCGTGCACACCACCCTGCAGGTGATCCAGGATGGTGAGCACAACGGGAAGTCGTACGTACGCGGGATGAGGGAGGGCGCACTGGAGTGGATCAGCAAGGTGATGTCCGCACCCACCCCGAAGCCCAGGCCGGCCCCGAGCGGCGGCGCGAGCGGCGCCGCCCAGCGGTGAGCCCCGGCCTCAAGGGGATCGGAATCGTCTCGGCCGCCCTCGCGGGGGCCGCGGCGCTGCTCGCGGTGGCGTTCGTCGAGGACTCCGGCGGCTACGAGGACCGCGGCGTGCTCGCCTTCCCGACCGTCGGCGTCCTCACGGCCAACGGCGAGCACTGGTGCACGGCCAGCGTCGTCGACAGCCCGCAGGGCAATGTCGTCGCCACCGCCGCGCACTGCGTGGCTCCGGCCGGCGAGGACGGGCGGCCGGGCGAGGCCGCGCACGACGGGCTGGCCATCGGCGAGCTCGCCTTCGCCCCCGCGTTCTCCGGCGGCGGCTCCGGGCAGCGGCCGCTCGGGGTGTGGAAGGTGCGCTCCGTCGAGGTCGACGAGCGCTGGTCGAAGTGGGGCGAGGACACCGCCGACTTCGCCTTCCTCAGCGTCGAACCGGACGCGCAGGGGCGCAGCCTGCAGGAGGTCGTCGGACACGGGGAGGCCCCGAAGCCCGTCTGGACCTCCGGCTACGAGCGGGAGGTGACCGTCGTCGGCTATCCGGAGTCCGAGCACAACCCCGAGAACAAGCCCGTCGCCTGTACGACGCAGAGCCGGCACGACGAGGACGACCCCGCCATGCTCTACATCAACTGCTCCGGGTTCTGGACGGGGACGAGCGGCAGCCCGTGGATCGCCGACCGCGGCGGTCCGGGGCGGCCGGGGCAGCTCATCGGGGTGCTGAGCGGCGGGGACACCGACGTGGACTCCACGGCCGCGCTCTTCGACGACCGGGCGAAGGCCCTGTACGAGCGGGCGGCGAAGGGCTGAAAGGCGTGGCCGAGCGGCACGACCTCCGACGAGTGTGGGATCACTCGTTCGTGGGATTGTGGGGGAATCCGATCAGTGACGTGAACGGCGTGGCGCTACGGTCGCGTCATGACGACAACGGTCCAGGTAGAGGGTGCCGGGCATGCCCGGTACACGTACCGGCTTCGCGTGTCGTCCACCGCGCTCGCCACACTGCTGGGTGAGTGGGACCGGTGCCGCTGGATCTGGAACGAGTGCGTCGCCCGGTCTAAGAAGGCCCACCGTGAAAGCGAGAAGTGCGGGTCCGCGCGTCTGGACAGGATGCTGACCGAAGCCCGCGCCCAGCTCGCATGGCTCCGTGAGGGCAGCAGTGTGCCGCAGCAGCAGATTATCCGCGACTTCGCGAAGTCCCGTACCAGAGCGCTCAAGGATGTAAAGGACCGGCTGCAGGTTAAGAGGCGTGCGGGAATGCCCAAGTTGAAGAAGAGGGCTCTGGCCGGTCCCACCCTCAACTACACCCGGCGCGGCTTCGGCCTCAGGGGAGGCCGCCTGTACCTCGCGGGCGGCATCGGCCTGACTGTGCTGTGGTCCCGTGACCTCCCGGCCGACCCGACGAGCGTGCGCATATACCGCGACAGCCTCGGTCATTGGTACGCCTCGTTCGTGGTCGAGACGGAGACGTGCCCACTTCCGGCGACTGGCACCATGCTGGGTATCGACTGGGGTGTGAAGGAAACCGCGACCACCACCAGCGACGATCACGATCTTCCGCATCCCGAGCACGGCAGGAAGTCGGCCGGGAAGCTCGCCGGGTATCAGCGGATGATGGCTCGCCGGAAACCCAGGCGAGGGCAGGCAGCCTCGGAGGGCTACCGCAAGGCGAGGCGGTACGTGGCCACCGCACAGCGCCCGCCCCCGGTCAGGCGGCCGGTGCGGCCAGTCCCGTCTTGGCGCCTGCGCCGCAGAGCGGGACCACCGCGGTGCGGCCCCGGAGGGGGTCGTCGGGGGCGGTGGGTCCGACAGCGGCCCAGCAGGCGGCGGCTGTGGGTTCCACGAAGAGGCCGCGCCGGGCCAGGTCGAGCTGGGCGGCGCGGACCTGCTCGTCGGTGACGGTCAGGAAGGTCCCGCCGGACTTGCGGACGGCCGCGAGGATCTGGCGGGCCCGCGGCGGCGCCGGGATCGCGATCCCCTCGGCCAGGGTGGGGAGTTGGGGGACGGCTTCGGCGTCCTCGGCGCCCGCGTGGAAGGCGGAGGCCAGCGGGGCGACGGCCGCCGACTGGACGGCGACCAGCGTCGGCGGGCGGACCCCGCGGCGGGCCAGTTCCTCCACCGCCAGCGCGGCCCCGAGCAGCAGCGTGCCGTTGCCGACCGGGACGACGATCACCTCGGGCAGGTGGCCGCCGAGCGCCTCCCAGACCTCGTAGACGTACGTCTTGGTGCCGTGCAGGAAGTACGGGTTGAAGACGTGGCTGGCGTAGAACACCCGCGGCAGGTCGGCCGCCTCGCGGGCCGCCACCGCCGCCGCCTCGCGTCCGCCCGGCACCACCGTCACCGCCGCGCCGTGGGCGCGCATCTGCTCCGTCTTCTTCGCCGAGGTGCCCTCCGGCACGAAGACCTCGCAGGCCAGTCCGGCCCGCGCGCAGTAGGCCGCGAAGGCGGTACCGGCGTTGCCGCTGCTGTCCGCCACGACCCGCTCCGGCCCCAGCCGGCGCGCGAGCTCCGCGAGCATCACCGCACCGCGGTCCTTGAAGGACAGTGTGGGCATCAGGAAGTCGAGCTTGGCGTGCACCCGCTCCGCCAGCGGCACCAGCGGGGTGTTCCCCTCCGCCAGCGTGACGCCGAAGGCCCCGGTGAGCGGCAGTGCGGAGCCGTAGCGCCAGAGCGAGTTGGGGCCCGCCGGGGGATCCAGCGCGGCGGCCGGATCGGGGGTGAAGTCGAGGTCCCACGGACCACCGCAGACCGGGCAGCACCAGGGCGCCGTCCGCACGTCGGCACGGGTGCCGTCTTCGGCGCAGACGTAGCCGGGTAGTGCGTGCGTCATGTGCGGTGAGCCTTTGCTCGTTCATGGCTGAGGTATGGCACGGATGTTACGTGTTCGTTGTCCTCTTGTGGTGGAGCGACTCCTACGCCAACCTTTCGTCAGCGGCGCATCGTTGGGCCGAATTGCTTGACATGAGCATGGCTAAAAGCCATGCCCTGAAGGCAGTCCCGACGGCCGCGCACCCCCCGCAACGCACCACCTATGAGGAGGACCCCTCAGATGTCTGCGACGCGTCACACCCGCCGGAAGATCACCGGCATCGGAGCGACCGCCACCCTGGCCCTCGCTCTCGGAGCCGCCCTCGCGCTACCCGCCTCCGCGGCTCCGCTCGCCGCTGAAGGCGTCATCGAGAACGCCGGTGCGCAGGGCACCATCTCCGGCAGCTACATCGTGACCCTGAACGACTCCGCCGCCCGCTCCACCGCCGACAGCGGAAAGGCCGTGGCCAAGCGGTACGGCGCGAGGATCGACCGGACCTACAGCGCGGCCCTCAACGGCTACTCCGTCGAGGTCTCCGAGGCGCAGGCCAAGAAGCTCGCCGCGGACCCCGCCGTCAAGTCGGTCGTGCAGAACCGGGTGTTCACCGTCGACGCCACGCAGCCGAACCCGCCCTCCTGGGGCCTGGACCGGATCGACCAGGCGGCCCTCCCGCTGAACCAGAGCTACACCTACCCGGACAAGGCCGGCGAGGGTGTGACGGCGTACATCATCGACACCGGCGTCCGTAAGACGCACACGGACTTCGGTGGCCGAGCCGCCGACGGCTACGACGCCATCGACAACGACAACACCGCCCAGGACGGCCACGGCCACGGCACGCACGTCGCCGGCACCGTCGCGGGCACCGCGTACGGCGTGGCCAAGAAGGCGAAGATCGTCGGCGTCCGCGTCCTCAACAACCAGGGCTCGGGCACGACGGCCCAGGTCGTGGCCGGCATCGACTGGGTCACCCAGAACGCCGTCAAGCCGGCCGTGGCGAACATGTCGCTGGGCGGCGGCGCGGACTCCGCGCTCGACACCGCCGTGCGCAACTCGATAGCCAGCGGCATCACCTACGCCGTCGCGGCGGGCAACGAGACGGCCAACGCCTCCACCAAGTCCCCGGCGCGCGTCGCGGAGGCGATCACGGTGGGCGCCACCACCAACACGGACGCCAAGGCCAGCTACTCCAACTTCGGCACCGTCCTGGACCTCTTCGCGCCGGGCTCCTCGATCACCTCCACGTGGGGCACGGGCGACTCGGCCACCAACACCATCTCGGGCACGTCGATGGCCTCTCCGCACGTCGCGGGCGCGGCCGCCCTCTACCTCGCGGACAACCCGGGCAGCACCCCGGCCCAGATCTCCGCGGGCCTCGTCGCCGCCTCGACCCCGAACGTGGTGACCAGCCCCGGCACCGGTTCCCCGAACCGCCTGCTCCGCGTCGGCACCGGTACCACCCCGCCCAACCCGGGCACCCGCTTCGAGAACCTGAACGACTACGCGATCGCCGACAACTCCACCGTCGACTCGCCGCTCACCGTCAGCGGGATCTCCGGCAACGCCCCGGCCACGCTGAGCGTCTCGGTCAACATCGTCCACACCTACATCGGTGACCTGAAGGTCGACCTGGTCGCCCCCGACGGCACCCTGTACAACCTGCACAACCGCAGCGGCGGCAGCGCGGACAACATCGTCAAGACCGTCACGGTCAACGCCTCCTCCGAGGTCGCCAACGGAGTGTGGAAGCTCCGGGTCAACGACAACGCGAACATCGACACCGGCAAGATCGACTCCTGGGCGCTCCAGTTCTGACCCTGGCGCGGTAGGGACGTGATGGACCCGGCGGGGGCGACCGTTTCGACGGTCGCCCCCGCTGCGTACTATTCGCGCATTCGTTCGCCCGCTTCCTGGAGCACCGTGAGCACCCAGCCCCCGCACCACTGGCCCGCCCCGCCCCCGCAGGGGTACGGGTACGGGCCGCCCCCGCTCAACGGCTTCGCGCTCGCCTCCCTGCTCGTCGGGCTGCTCTGCTTCCCGCCGCTGGGCGTCGTCTTCGCGCTCGTGGCCCTCGCGCAGGTGAAGAGGAAGGGCGAACGGGGCCGAGCGCTGGCCGTCTGGGGGCTGGTGGCGTCGCTGGTGATGAGCCTCGCCGCCGTCGTCGCGGTCCCCGCGGCCGTACGGGCCGTGGACGCGCTCGGCGAACGGAGCGGCTCCGGGCGCGGGGCGGGGGCCCACGGGGCCGTGGCGGGCACCCTCGTGGACGCGGCCGAACTGCGCGTCGGGCACTGCTTCAACGTGCCGGACGGGGACCTGCTCGCCGAGGACGCCCCCGTGTACCGGATCGACTGCGCCGAGGTCCACGACGCGGAGGTGACCTCCGCGACCTCGATGACCGAAGACCGGTTCCCGGGCGTGAAGCAGGTGCGGGACACCGCGGTGCGGGACTGCTGGAGCGCGCAGGACGCGTACGCGATGGACACCTGGGCCCTGCCCCCGTCCGCGGGGATGTACTACTTCGCACCCTCGCGCGGGAGCTGGAGCGACGGGGACCGGCGGATCGTGTGCGTGATCGGCACGGAGCACGGGGAGCAGCGCGGCAGCCTGCGCAACGACGCCGGCACGCTGACGCCCGAGCAGGTGGCCTTCCTCCGGGTCATGAGGGGCGTGGACGCGGCGCTGATGGAGCAGCCGGACGGGGAGGTGGCCGACGCGCTGCCCTCCTACCGGGGCTGGGCGCGCACGATGGACGAGGCGCTGGGCGCCGAGGCGCGGTTCCTGGACACGGTGAAGGGGCGGCCCGAGCTGGCCGGTCCGGCCGGGGTGCAGCGGGAGCGTCTGGATGTCGCACGGCTCGCGTGGCAGCAGGCGGCGCGGGCGAGGACCGGGGACGCGTTCCTCGACGCGTGGGACCGGGCGGTCGCCGCACTCCCGGTCGTCGTGGAGAAGGCGCTGCGCGGGGCGTACGGGCTGTCGACGACGGTTCCCGAGTGGCTGGCGGAGTCCGAGGGCGACACCTCGCCCGGTCCCGCGCGGAGTCCTTCGAGGGAGTCCGCGTAACGCGTGGGACGCGTGGGTTTGGGTGACCTGCCTTCATCACTTCGGGTGAAACTCTGGCCCTTGCTTGCGATGGACAACCGTCGGTTGCCAGGGTGTAGCTGTCTGTCAACCTGATGGGAGTGGCCCTGTGACTTTCGGCGAGCAGCCGGCCTATCTGCGCGTCGCCGGGGATCTGCGACGGAAGATCGTCGATGGGTCCCTGCCTCCGCACGCCCGGCTCCCTTCACAGGCCCGGATCCGTGAGGAGTACGGGGTCTCGGACACGGTGGCCCTGGAGGCGCGCAAGGTCCTCATGGCGGAGGGCCTGGTCGAGGGCCGGTCCGGATCCGGCACGTACGTACGCGAACAACCCGTTCCGCGGCGCGTCGCCCGCTCCGGCTACCGCACCGGCGGCTCCTCGACCCCCTTCCGGCAGGAGCAGGCGGAGGCGGGCGCCCGCGGCACCTGGGACTCCAGCAGCGAACAGGCCGCCGCCCCGGCGGACATCGCGAAACGGCTCGGCATCGAGCCGGGCGAGCGGGTGATGCGGACGCGGTACGTCTACCGCGACGCGGGCGAGGCGATGATGCTGTCGACCTCCTGGGAGCCGCTGACGGTGACCGGGCGGACGCCGGTGATGCTCCCGGAGGAGGGGCCGCTCGGGGGCGCCGGGGTCGTCGACCGGATGGCGGCGATCGACGTGGTCGTCGACAACGTGGTGGAGGAGGTCGGGGCGCGGCCGGGCCTCGCGGAGGAGAGCATGCAGCTCGGCGGGGTGCCGGGGCACGTGGTGCTGGTGATCGGACGCACGTACTTCGCGTCCGGCCGGGCCGTGGAAACCGCCGACGTCATCGTCCCGGCCGACCGCTACCGCCTGGCGTACCACCTGCCGGTGAGGTGACTCCGGCCTGTCAGCCCGGCCAGGGGGTGCATCCGCCAGGGGGCGCATCCGGGCGGTAGTCAGTGCCGCCCTGCGGCGGCTGGGGCGCAGCGGGGCGGAGTCACGCGCCCCCGCAGTACCCGCTCAGGGTGCTGGACGGAGGAGGCCGCCCAGCAGCCGGCTGGGCCCTCCCTCCCGGCCCGGTCCTTCAGGGCCGGGTAGTTGACGCGGGCCTGCCCCTCCTCGGTCTTCTTCGGCCTTTTCGGGACATATGCCGAGGCCTTCTCCGCCTTCATCGCGGCCGGACTCGCGCTCGTCCGCTGCCCGTTGATCGCCCCGGCGACGACGGGGAAGTGCGACCTGGCCAGGCCGAACACGGTCGACGGCCCGGACGTGACCGTCGAGGACGTCGCGTCCCCGCACCTGTGTGCCGTCTGCGCGTCCGCGTACGAGCTCCCGGACATCGCCGACCGCCCGGTCCGTTCCGGCCCGATCCGCTCCCTGTGTCGTTCCCTCGCCGCGACCTGCGGGGAAGCCGGCCGCAAGCCGGACGCCGGCGCCGCCGTGATCCTTCCGCTGCCGACCGTGCGCGGGCTCTGAACCGGCGCGCACGGCCCACTCGTACGCATGGCCGGATGCGTACGCCTGCGAGGTACCTCTTCGTGAAAAACCGTATCCGCTGAGTAAAGGTCGGGCGTAGGCTCGGGCATATGCGCAATGCGGTTTCCCGGGCAGGTACGTCGGCGGAGGGTGAAACGCGATGAACGACAGCGGTGCCCTGCTCCCGTGGCTGGTCATACGTGAGGACGACAACGGCAACCGCTACCGGGTCGGCCGGTACTCCACCCGGGCCGAGGCCCAGAAGGTCGCCGACAGCCTCGAAAGCAGAGGGCACAAGCAGCTCTACTGGATCGAGCGGCTCGGCCAGGACAGCACCGCCGGCCGGACCGGAACGAGGAACTGAGCAGTGCGGCGCACCCGTCGCCGCTGCCATAGGCTCCGTCCATGACTGTACGAGTGGTCGTGGGCGGAGCCCTTTGTCATGAGGGGCGCCTGCTGGCCGCCCGCCGGAGCGCGCCCCCGGAGCTCGCCGGCCGCTGGGAGCTCCCGGGCGGCAAGGCCGAGCCGGGCGAATCCGTACCCGAGGCGCTGGTGCGTGAGCTGCGCGAGGAGCTCGGCGTGGAGACCGAGGCGCTGGAGCGGATCCCGGGGGAGTGGCCGCTGAAGCCCGGCCTGGTCCTGCACGTGTGGACGGCCCGGCTGCTCTCGGGCGATCCGCTCCCGCTGGAGGACCACGACGAGCTGCGCTGGCTCCGCCCCGAGGACCTTGACTCGGTGGACTGGCTCGACCAGGACCGCCCGGCCGTCGCCGAGGCCGGGCGCCGGCTGAGCGCCGATGCCGCCGCCGACGTCGATGCCGGCGCCGGGATCCGCCGGGGCGCGTGACGCGCACGCGCTACGCCGTCTGCGCCACAGTGCGCCGGTCGGTGGGAGGCCGAGTGGTACGGCGCCGCAAATATCGGGTATGTCGCTATTAATCCCCATCTCGTACTCGTACCCGAGGTTCTGTTCTCCCTCGAACCGGACTGGGGTCGCCAGCCGGCCCGGGAAGTGATCGGCGTGATCGACACAGACGGTGAATGCGCCGAATGGGCCTTTCCCGCCGAACCGGGTGCCGTCCGCACCGCCCGCCACGCGGTGCGCGGCACCCTTCGCGACTGGGGCCTCGACGCCGTCGGCGACGTCACCGTACTGCTGGTCAGCGAGCTGGTCACCAACTCCCTGCGGTACGCCTCCGGCCCCATCGGAGTCCGGCTCGTACGGCGCAATCCAGCCGCCGCCGAGGCTCCCACGGGTCCGGCGCTTCTCGTGGAGGTTTCGGATCCGCTTCCGGATCCACCCCGCGAACGCCTCGCCGAACCCGACGACGAGGGGGGTCGCGGACTGCACCTCGTGGCCGTCTCGGCGCAGCGCTGGGGGACCCGCCACGGGAAGTCGGGCAAGACCGTGTGGTTCGAATTGGCTCTTCCTGGTGAGTAACAAGGTGAGGGGCAGCCGACGATCACAAGGCTTGGCTGGAAAACAACGGGATCTTTTTGTGATCGCGAAGGCCGTGTCGTAGAGCGCCGTGGTGCTGAATACTTCGGTCATGGCCGGTCCGGTTGCGGTGAGCTGGAGGGGACGGTCGCGTGAGCGAGATACCTGCACAGGCACATCAGGCCCGTGTGCCCGGGGAAGCGTCTGGGGAGACCTGGCGCGACTCCCTGTGGCACAGCAGCCCGCCTGGCTCGATATATGACTACATAAAGGTCGCTTCCTTCTCGATCGGGCCCGACGGGCTGATCGACCAGTGGAGCCTGCGCGCCGAGGAACTCTTCGGGCTGACCGCGGCCGAGGCCGTCGGTCGCGACCCCGTCGACGCCTTCATGCCCCCGGAGCTGCGCGCCGGCGCACACCGCAGGGTGGCCGAGATCCTCGACGGCAAGGAATGGACGGGCCTGATCCCGTTCCGGATCCCCGGCGGCGACGGGGCGCACGGGGTGGCTGAGATCTATGTGATGCCGACCCAGACCGAAACCGCGGAGCGGGCCGCGCTCTGCGTCGTGGTCGACGTACGCGCGCTGCGCCGCATCGAATCCGATCTGGCCGCCTCGCAGGCGATATTCGGTCAATCTCCCTTCGGATTCCTGCTCTTCGGCACGGACCTCACCGTGCAGCGCGCCAACCGCCGCTTCGCGACCGTCTTCGGCGGCGCCGCCGAAGAGCACCGCGGCCGCACCGTCCACGACTACCTGCCCGCCCACGAGGCCGACCGGATGGCCGAGGCGCTGCGCAGGGTCCTGGAGACCGGCGACTCCGTCAACGACCTCCAGATCACCGGCGCCGCCCCCGGCAGCCGGGAGAACCGCCACTGGTCCATCAACCTCTACCGGGTCCACGGCGGCACCGGCCGCCCCATCGGGGTCGCCGGCATCGGCATCGACGTGACCCGCCGCCACCTCGCCGCCCGCGAGGCCGCCGGGGTCCGGCGCAACCTGGCCCTGCTGAACGAGGCCGGACACCGCATCGGCAACTCCCTCGACCTGGAGACCACCGCCCGCGAGCTCCTCGACGTCACCGTCCCCGGCTTCTGCGACCTGGCCGCCGTCGACCTCTACCAGGGGCTGCTGCTCGGCGACGACGACCGCCCCGCCCGCCCGCAGGGCCCGGGCGTGCCCAGCCTGCCCGGCCAGGGCCCGGGACGGGCGCCGTCGGCACCGCTGCGGCGGGTGGCCTTCTCCTCGGCCGTGTCGGACGCGCCGCTGTCGGGTCCGGGCGCGCTGGTCTCCGTAGGCGAGGTCCACCGCTATCCGGCGGGTTCGCCGGGGGCGTTCGCCCTGCGCACGGCGCGGCCGCGGCTCGTGGAAGGCGGCGGACCCGAGTCAGGGGACCTCGTACAGTCCACGCTCGTGGTCCCGCTGGTGGCCCACGACACGGTGGTCGGGCTCGCACAGTTCTCCCGCACGAAGGGCAGCGAGCCCTTCGGCGAACGCGACCGGGCCGTCGCGGTGGAGCTCGCCGCGCGGGCCGCCGTGTGCATCGACAACGCCCGCCTCTACCGGCGCGAACACGAACGCGCGCTGATGCTCCAGCGCAGCCTGCTGCCCCCGGGCGACCCGGAGGCCGCCGGACTCGACATCGCCTGCCGCTACCTTCCGGGCAACGCCGCCACCGAGGTCGGCGGAGACTGGTTCGACGTCATCGAGCTGCCCGGGCACCGCACGGCGCTCGTCGTCGGCGACGTCATGGGCCGCGGGCTGCGGGCCGCCGTGGCCATGGGCGAACTGCGCACCGCCGTACGGACCCTCGCGCTGCTGGACCTGGAACCGGCGGAGGTGCTGACCGCGCTGGACGAGATCGCCCGGGGCCTCGGCGCGCCCGGCGGCTCCCAGCAGGCCTCCCGGGCCGCACTGCACTCGCGGGACGCCGACCGTTCGGAGGTGTACCTCGCGACCTGTGTCTACGCCGTCTACGACCCGGTCACCCGGCGCTGCACCATCGCCAACGCCGGCCACATGCCGCCGGTGCTGGTGGAACCGGTGGAGGAGGGCGGTACGCCCCGCCCCGGGCTGCTGCTGGAAATCCCGACCGGGATGCCGCTGGGCGTGGGCGGTGAACCCTTCGAGGAGGTCGAGGTCGAGCTCCCCGAGGGCGCGCTGCTCGCGCTCTACACCGACGGCCTGGTCGAATCCCGGACCCACCCGCTGGAGGAGGGCCTGCGGGGCCTGCGGGACGCGCTGGCCGACCCCGCGCGCCCGCTGGAGGAGGTCTGCGACCACGTCCTGAACACCCTGGACACCCGGCACGGCGAGGACGACATCGCGCTGCTGATGGCCCGGGTCCAGGGCCTCCCGCTGGACGCGGTCGGCGACTGGCAGCTCCCGCGCGAGGCCCGCTCGGTGGGCCGGGCCCGCGAGCTGGCCCGGGCGAAGCTGCCCGCGTGGGGCCTGGAGGGACTGCTCGACACCACCGAACTGCTGGTGAGCGAGCTCGTCACGAACGCCCTGCGCTACGGCGAGGGCGAGATCCGGCTGCGCCTGCTGCTGGACCGGACCCTCGTCTGCGAGGTCTGGGACGCCAACCTGGTCCAGCCGCGCCGCCGCCGGGCGCGGGACACCGACGAGGGCGGCCGCGGCCTCCAGCTGGTCGGCCTGCTCTCCGCGGGCTGGGGCACCCGCCGCACCCACCGGGGCAAGACGGTCTGGTTCGAGCTCCCGCTCCCGGGCGCGGTGGCGGAATCGGTGACGGAACTCTCGGCGGAGCAACTGCTGAGCATGTACGGGTGAGCGGGGCCGGGTGGGGTCCGCAGCCCCTGGTGAGAAACGGGCACGGGCCGCCCCCGCAGGACGGCCCGCCTCGCCCGGCCCAGGCCCTCAGGCGGCCTTGCCCGCCTTCAGGGCGGCCAGCCGGGCCTCGATCTCCGAGGTCTTGCCGAGGTCGTCCAGGGACTCGAACTGGGCGTCCAGGGAGGAGGCGGCCAGTTCCTGCTTGCCCAGGGCCATGGCCTCCTCGCGGCGGACCTTCTCCTCGAAGCGGGTGATGTCGCTGGTCGGGTCCATCACGTCGATGTTCTTGACCGCGTCCATCATCGTGTTCTGCGCCTGCGCGGTCTTGGCCCGCGAGACCAGCTCGTCGCGCTTCGCCGTCAGCTCCGTCAGCTTGGTCTTCATCGAGTCCAGGCCCGACTTCAGCTTGTCGACCACCTCGGTCTGGGCGGCGATCGTCGGCGCGGCCGTCTTCGCCTCCTTCTCCGACTGCATCTGGCGGCCGAGGGCGACCTTCGCGAGGTTGTCGAACTTGTCGGCGTCGGCGGCAGACCCGGACGCCCGCAGCTCGTCGGCCTTCTTGCTCGCCGCGAGGGCCTTGCCGCCCCACTCCGCGGCCGCGTCCACGTCCTCCTCGTGGTCCGCCTCCAGCATCCGCAGGTTGCCGATCGTGGTCGCGACGGCCTGCTCCGCCTCGGAGATGTTGTTCGTGTAGTCGCGGATGAGCTGGTCCAGCATCTTCTGCGGGTCCTCCGCCTGGTCCAGCAGGGAGTTGATGTTGGCCTTGGCGAGCTGGGTGACGCGGCCGAGGATGCTCTGCTTGCTCATGTGCGGTGTCTCCTTGGGGACGGGGGAAGCCGGGAACGGGGTGAAGGGAGAAGGGGGGACGAGGGTGAGGGGGAGTCCCCGCGAGGAGGCGCCTGCGTCAGAAGCGGCCGCCGCCGCCCATGCGGCCGCGGGTGCCGCCGCCGCCGAAGGAGCCGGGGCCGCGTCCGCCGCCGAAGCCGCCGCCGCCCCCGCCGAAGCCGCCGCCGAAGCCGCCTCCGCCGCGGCCGCCGCCGAGGATCTCGCCGAGGATGATCCCGCCGAGCACCGCGCCTCCCATGCCGCCGCCCTGCTGCCGTCCGCCGCCGTACGGGTCCTGGTAGCCCCGTACGTCCTGCTCGGCCAACTGCTGGGCCTGGCGCGCGAGCGAGTCCGCCTGCTGGGCCTCGGCTAGCGCGCCCGCCGGGTCCGACCCCGCCAGGGACGCGGACCGCTCCAGGTGGCGCTGGGCCTCCGCCAGCCGGGTGCGGGCCTGGCTGCCGATCGCGCCCCGGCTGGTGGTGATGTAGTCGGTGGCCGCGCCGATCGCGCTGCGGGCCGTGAGCAGGGCCTGGTCGAGCAGGGCCGCGGCCCGCTGCCGGCCCGACTCCCGCTCGCGGGCCCCGGCCAGCGCCTCGTCGAGGGCCGCGTCGGCCTCCTCCACGCGGCGCAGGGCGTCCAGTGGGTCGTACCGTCCGGCCTCCTGCTCCTGGCGCACGTCGGCCAGTACGGCCTCCGCCCGGCTGATCCGGCCGCGCAGATCGGCGGTCGAGGAGCCCTCGGTGGTGCCGGTCAGCAGCCCGCGCGCGTCGGCGAGGTCCGTGTCCGTCTCGTTGAGCGCGCCCGGCAGCTTCCCGGCCGCCTCCGCCAGTTCCTGTGCGCGCCGCTCCACCGCGTCGACCAGGGTCGCCGCCTGGTCCACGGCGCCCTCGGCCGCGCGGACGTGCACGGCCGCCTTGCCGTTGTCCCCGGCGTCGATCGCGGCGCGCGCCTCGCCGAGGCTGGTCGTCGCGAACAGCAGCCGGTCCTTGGCCTGTTCGGGGTTGGAGGCCACCGGCGCCGCCGCGGAGTCCGCGTACTGGCGGCCGAGCGCCGTGAGGGTGGCGACCGCCGTGGTCGTACGGCCCGTCAGGGCGCGGAAGTGGCTCTCGACCGTCGCGAGCGCCTGCGGGGCGTTCTTCTCCAGGTCCCGCAGCCGGTCGAAGTCCTCCGACTCGGCGTCGAGCCGCCGGCTCGCCTCCGTGCAGCGGGCCACGATCTCGTCGAGCATCCGGCGGCGGGTGGCGTCGTCCTCCGGGTACGCGTCGTCGAGCTGTTGGCGCAGCCGGAACGCGGCCGTCAGCTCGCCCTTCCCGAACTCCACCGCCTGCGTGAAGGCCGTCACCGCCTCCTCGCCGAACTGCGCGGTGGCGAAGCCGAGTTCCTCGGTACTGGTGCGGATCGCGTCGTCGGTCTCCACCAGCACGGCCTTGGCCTTGGCGTCCAGCTCCGGCAGGGCGAGCGGGGCGGGCCCCTGCCCGGACCAGCCGGTGGTCTTCGAGCCGCCACTGCCGCCCGCCGCCTTGCGCTTGCGCCGGGTGTACGCGTACGCCCCGAGGGCGCCGGCCGCGCCGACCGCGACCACCGGGAGGACGAAGTCCCCGGCGCCGCTCTCGCCGCCGCTCGCCGCGGCGCCTCCGGGGTCGGCCTCGCCGGGGACGACGGCCGGCACCGGCACGGGCTGTCCGCCCAGGACCGCGTCGTAGCCGTTGGCGGCGCCGATCGCGGCGCCCGCCCAGTCGTTCTGCTTGAGGGCCGGCTCGATGGCGGTCTGCGCGACCGCCGCGAGCTGCTCCGCGGTGAATCCGGAGTCGACATCGGCCGAATAGGCGTACTGCCGGGCCCCGGTGGCGATGGCCAGCAGGACGTCGTTCTGGCCGAGGCCGTTCTTCTCGGCGGTGGCGTCGGCCCAGCTCTGCGCGGACCGGCCGGAGAAGTCGCGCACGTACGTGACGAACAGCTGGACCCTCCGGTCCGCGTACAGCTTGTCCAGCGCGGCGGTGACCTCGGGCTTGCGGTCGCCCAGGGCGCCCACGCGGTCGGTGACCTGCCCCTGCTGGGACAGGGTGACGGGATCGTCGGCCCGGGCGGCCGGCGCGGCGGCCGTCGTCCAGCCGGTGAGCGCGAGCAGCCCGGCGGCGAGGGCGAGGCCGGTCCGGACGGGTATCCCGGCGGTGGTGCGTCTCTTCGTGCTGCTGCGCGTCCTGCTTTTCGGCGGAGTCACATTTGGGAGAGTATGGGCGGATTCACCCTCCCGCACCCGGAGCCCTCCCGGCTACGGCAGGCCGTACGCCGTCAGTTCCGGGCGGGACAGGACCAGGTGGTCGCCGATCAGCAGGGCGTCGGCCTTGGCCAGCGGCGGGTGGTCCCAGTACCGGCGCGGTCTGCCCGAGAACGGGTCCAGGACCGCCACGTACGGGTCCGACGAGCGGCCGAGGAGACCGCGCCGCCCGCCCTGGGGGACCTTGACGTACAGGCCTTGCGGACGCAGCCCCAGCAGTTCGAGCCCGCACCCTGCCCCGCCGCACCGGGCCGCCTGGCGCTGCCAGCGCAGCGCGCCCGTCTCCGCGTCGAGCGCCAGGACTGCGTCCCAGCCGTCCCGGCCCTCCGGCGCGTGCGAGGCCGCGTACACCGTGCCGCGTTCGACGAGCAGGCCCCGCGCCAGGGGGCCCGGCGTGGAGCGCCACACCTCCCGGCCGGAGCCCTGGTCCAGGGCCAGCAGCGCGCCCTCGTCCAGGAGGTGGACGAGGCCGCTCCCGGCGAGCCGCGGATCGTGCAGCGTGCGCGCCGTGGGGCGGGACCGTTGGAAGGACCACACCGGGCGGCCGGTCGGCAGGTGCAGCGCCCGCAGTCGCAGATCGTCCGCGAGGACCAGGCAGTCGCCCACCGTGGCGGGGGAGCGGGTCGCCGGGTCGGGAACGGGGTGCTGCCACAGGATCTCGCCCGTCGCCGCCCGCAGCGCGGTCAGGTCCCCCGGCGCCCCGTGCACCAGCACCGGCCCGACGCCGAGCAGCGGCCGCGACCCGGGGAGGCCGGCGCCCTCGGTGCCGGGCAGCGGCCGCGTGCCGGGCAGGTCGCGCCACCAGCGCACCCGGCCGTCCCGCGGCTCGCGCGCCAGCAGCCGCACCCCCGGCGTGCCCTCCCGCCGCACCTCGACGTAGACCGTGCCGGCGTCCGCCGCGCAGGACACCAGCACCTGCCCGGCTCCCGGCAGCGGCGGCGCGGCCGCGCCCTCGTCGGCGTACGCCGTCCACAGGGTCACGCCCGCGTCCGTTCCCACGCAGCCCACCTCGGCCCCCTCGCGCCACACCATGCGCGCGCCGGCCGCGTACAGGTCGGCCGGTCGGGCCCCGGTGCGCCACGCCCTTTCCCCGGGGGCCGCCGCGGGCCCGCGGCGGGTCGTTTCGGCGCGACCCGTGAGCGCCGTACCGGCCGGCGGCGGGCTCCCGGCGTCGGCGGCGGCCTCCGCCAGCCAGGGCGTCCCGCCTGTCGCCACGCACTCCCGGGCGATCCGGGCCAGGGCCCGCGCCCGCTCCGCCGCGTCCGGCAGGTCCCGGGCCCGGCCCGCGCGCTCCCGGGCCACCGCCGGGTCGAGCGGCGGCCGGGCCTCCTGCTCGACGCGGGCCCGGGCGGAGGCCAGCGAGGCGAGGGCGTGGCCGGCCTTCTCGTCGGCGGCCTCCTGCGGGGCGTGGCGCAGCAGCCGGGCGGCCTGGTTCCGCAGCCGCTCCGCCTGTACGAGCTGCCCCTGCTCGGCGTGGTGCGCGGCCTCCTCGCGCAGCCAGGCCGCCCGCTCCTCCAGGAACCGGGGCAACTCCTCCTCGGCCTGCGCCAGCGCCCTGGCCCCGCCCGCCGGGTCCGCGGCCTCGGCCCGGTCGCGCGCCACCTGGCACAGCGCCAGCAGCCGGCCCCCGGCGGAGCCGATGCGCTCGCTCAGCCGCAGGGCCGCCGCCAGGTCGTTCGGGGCGACGGCCAGCACCATGTCGTAGGTGGCGGCCCCGCGCAGCCCCGCGTCCTGGATCAGCGCGAGGCTCAGTTCGGCCTCGGCGGGATCGGCCGCCGCGACGGCCGTGGCGACGCGGGCGCCGAGCCGCTTCTCGGCCGGGCCGTCCGCGAAGTGGTCCGCCGCGATCTGCGCGGCCTGCTCCGGAGCGACCCTGGCCAGCTCCTCCGCCACCGCGCGCAGCGGGCCCGACCGGTTGGAGCCGAACACGGTGAACAGTGCCTGCTGCGCGTCGGTCAGCAGCCGCCGGGCCCGGGCCGGGGCGTGGGCGGAGGTGTCCTTGGCCAGCCCGGTCAGCAACCGGGCCGCCCGCGCCCCGTCGCCGCCGTCCCACGCAGCGGCCTCGGCGTCGGCCAGCAGCCGCCCGGCGAGTCCGCCGTCGAAGCGGGCCGCGGCATCGGCGGCGAGGGCCAGCACCTCGATCCGGGCCTGGCCGCCGGGGGGCAGCACGCGGAGCGACTCCTCCACCTCCAGCAGCAGCTCCCGTACGAACTCCCGTACGGGAGCGGGCACGGCCCCGGTATCCGGCGCGGCGGCAGGCCCGAAGGCGCCCCCGGTGTCCGGCGCGGAGATCGGCCCGAATCCGCCCCCGCCGCCCGGCGCGGGCACGGAGACCGGCCCGAAGCCACCCCCGGGAACCCCGACCGGATCCGCCCGGTACGGCGCGGCCCCCGGCGACCCCGGGGCCCCCGAGGTCGCCGTACCGCCCGGAGCCGTCATGGCCGTACGCCCCACGGGCACCTCCGAGCCCAACGCAGACCCCGCCCCCGCCCGCAGCAGCGCCCGCAGCTCCTTGGCCACCGCGTCCGCCGACTCCGGCCGGTCCGCCGGGGCCTTCTCCATCAGCCGCAGCACCAGCCGCTCCACCTCCGGCGCCACCGGGGCGCCGGCCACGCGCAGCGGCAGCGGCGGGTCCTCGATGTGCCGGCGCATCAGGACGTAGGGGCTCTCGGCCTCCCCGAAGGGCGCCTCCCCGCTCAGCAGCGCGTACAGCACGCCCCCCAGCGCGTACAGATCGCACCGGGCGTCCACCCGCTCGCCCCGCCACTGCTCGGGGGCCATGTACGGCGGGCTGCCGAAGATCCGGCCGGTGACCGTCCAGCCGGCCGTGGCGTCGGAGGAGTGCGCGATGCCGAAGTCGCAGATCTTCAGCCGGCCCCCGGGCAGCAGGAAGAGGTTGGCCGGCTTCAGGTCCCGGTGGATCACCGAGCGTTCGTGCGCGGCGGCCAGCGCCTCGGCGGTCTGCGCGGCGAGATCCAGCGCGACCGCCACCGGCATCCCGCCCGGGGCCCGGATCAGCGCCGTGCGCAGATCCTCACCGGCGAGCAGCTCCATCACGATGAAGAGCCGCCCGTCCTCCTGGCCCACGTCGTGCACCACGGTGATGCCGGGGTGCTGGAGCCGCGCCCCGATCGTGGCCTCGCGCCGGAAGCGGGCGACCAGCTCGTCGTTCGTGGCCGCCTCCAGCAGTACCTTCACCGCCACGGCCCGCTCCAGCGCCGTGTCGTGCGCCCGCCACACCTCGCCCATGCCGCCCTGGCCGAGCCGCTGTTCGAGGCGGTACCGGCCCGCCAGCTGATCCCCCACCCGCACCGCGAATGCCCCCTGACATCACCGGGTAACCGGCGGATGCTCCGGCGCTCTGGCCAGGGAGGCATCCGGTGCCCCGCCTGGCGGGGCAGGGGAAGACTAATCGCCACTAGGCGATTCGTGGTTGATTCTCCTCAAGCGAGTATGTGATTTCGGCGTCGTCAGACCGCCGGCAGGCGTGTCGGTCGCTCGTTCGGGTGAGGTGCTCGTGTTCTGGTGAATGGGGCGCGCTGCGGTTCTACGTTGGCGTGGTGACACCATCAGGGGCAGCGACAGCGGAGGGGGCCGGGGTCACCCGGTTCACCTACCGCCTTCGTGTGTCGTCGACCGCGCTCGCTCTGCTCGGGGCGGAGTGGGACAGGTGTCGGTGGGTCTGGAACGAGTGCGTGGCCAAGTCGAAGCAGGTCCATGCCGTAAACGAGGCCCGTTTGGAGGGCGCAGAGAAGCGGACGTGCGGTCCGGCGCAGCTCGACCGGATGCTGACCGAGGCGCGAGCCAACACTCTGTGGCTGCGGGCGGGTGCGAGCGTTCCGCAGCAGCAGTTGGTGCGGGATTTCGGCAAGTCTAGGGCGAAGGCGCAGAAGGACATCAAGGACCGGCTACCGATGCGACAGCGGGCCGGGATGCCCCGGTGGAAGAAGAAACACCGCGCTGATCCGAGCCTCAACTACACGAAGCGCGGCTTCCGGCTCAAGGACGGACGCCTCCACCTGGCGGGCGGGATCGTCCTGACGGTGGTGTGGTCACGCGACCTTCCAGGCGATCCATCGTCGGTGCGGGTCTACCGGGACAGTGTCGGCCACTGGTACGGCTCGTTCGTCGTCCCCGCACAAACTGAACCCATACCTGCCACCGGCGCGGTCATCGGCATCGACTGGGGTGTGACGGAGACCGCGACCACCACCAGCGACACCCATGACCTTCCGCACCTGGAACACGGCCAAAAGCTTGCGTTCAAGCTGGCCCGGTATCAGCGGAGGATGGCCCGCCGCCGCGCCCCGAAGGGAAAGAAGCGATCCAAGGGCTACCGGGAGGCCCGGCGGCAGGCGGCGAAGCTGTACAAGAAGGTGGCCCGGCAGCGGCAGGACACCGCCCGGAAGTGGGCGAAGCGTGTCGTCCGCGACCACGACGCCCTCGCCGTCGAGGACTTCAAGCCCAGGTTTCTCGCCAAGTCCAGCATGGCGAGGAAGGCCGCTGACGCCGCCATTGGTGCCACCAAAGCGGCTCTGGTCGAGATGGGGCGTAAGCACGGTCGTGCCGTGCATCTGGTACATCCGGCGTACTCCACGATGGACTGCGCGCGGTGCGGAGCGAGAGCCAAGCACGCACTGCCGCTGGGAGTACGCACCTACACGTGCACCGCGTGCGGAGCCGTGTCCCCACGGGACAAGAACTCCGCACGC
The DNA here is from genome assembly GCF_059758875.1 of Streptomyces sp. GQ60. Lineage (NCBI taxonomy): Bacteria > Bacillati > Actinomycetota > Actinomycetes > Kitasatosporales > Streptomycetaceae > Streptomyces > Streptomyces sp. GQ60. The sequence continues at coordinate 622,940 of NZ_JCAXEG010000001.1, forward strand.
GTGATGCTCGTCCGGGCAGGTCTGAACCCGGTCGGCGCTGATCGTGGAAGACCCGACGAACCGCCGGTTCGTAAGGCAGCGTGAGCCACGAATCCCCACGCAACCTTGAAAGGGAGAGAATCCTCTCCCCTTCAAGGAGGGGAGCATTCAAGTCAACGACGTTGTTCAGGGCATTGTGCCCTGCGAAGTGAACAGCTGGGGGCGGCTATTGATCCGAACGCCGCCGGATCTTGCTCCCCAGCCACACCAGCGGGTCGTACTTGCGGTCCACGGCCCGCTCCTTCAGCGGGATCAGGGCGTTGTCGGTGATCTTGATCCCCTCGGGGCAGACCTCCGTGCAGCACTTGGTGATGTTGCAGTAGCCGAGCCCGTGCTCCTCCTGCGCCGTGCGCTTGCGGTCCAGGCCCGCCTCGGCGGCCGCGTCCAGCGGGTGCATGTCCAGCTCCGCCACCCGCATCAGGAAGCGCGGACCGGCGAAGGCGCCCTTGTTCTCCTCGTGGTCGCGCACCACGTGACAGGTGTCCTGGCACAGGAAGCACTCGATGCACTTGCGGAACTCCTGCGAGCGCTCCACGTCGATCTGCTGCATCCGGTACTCGCCCGGAGCCACCCCGGCGGGCGGCACGAAGGCGGGCACCTCGCGCGCCTTCTGATAGTTGAAGGACACGTCCGTCACCAGGTCGCGGACGATCGGGAAGGCCCGCAACGGGGTCACGGTGATCGTCTCCTCGCGGGAAAAGGTCGACATCCGCGTCATGCACATCAGCCGCGGCCGCCCGTTGACCTCCGCGCTGCACGAACCGCACTTGCCCGCCTTGCAGTTCCACCGCACGGCGAGGTCGGAGGCCTGGGTGGCCTGGAGCCGGTGGACGATGTCCAGCACCACCTCCCCGTCGTGCACCTCCACGGTGAAGTCGCGCAGCTCACCGCCCTCCGCGTCGCCCCGCCAGATCCGGAACGCGGCATCGTAGGTACTCACTCGTACAGCTCCTCTTCGGCGAGGTACTTGACCAGCTCTTCCTTCTCGAAGAGCGCGAGCAGGTCGGATCGGATGGGATCGGTGCGCACCCGGGTCAGCTCGATCCGGTCCGCCGCGGGATCCTCGGGAGCCGGGGCGACGGGCCGGCACAGCAGGTTCACCGGCCGCCAGGCGCGCTCCATCGCCGGGCAGTCCTCGCGGGTGTGCCCGCCCCGGCTCTCGGTGCGCTCCAGGGCCGCGCGGGCCACGCATTCACTGACCAGCAGCATGTTGCGCAGGTCCAGGGCCAGGTGCCAGCCCGGGTTGAACTGCCGGTGCCCCTCGACCCCGGCCCGGGAGGCCCGTACGCGCAGGGCCGCGAGCTTCTCCAGCGCCTGGGCCATCTCGCCCTCGCGGCGGATGATCCCGACGAGGTCGTTCATGGCCGTCTGGAGCTCCTGGTGGAGGGTGTACGGGTTCTCCGCGCCCTCGGCGGCGTGGAACGGGGCCAGCGCCTCCGCGGCCGCCGCGTCGATCTGCGCCTGGGACACCTCGGGCCGCCCGCCGACGGCCGGGGCGTCCCGCGCGGCGTACTGCGCCGCGTGCAGCCCGGCCCGGCGGCCGAAGACCAGCAGGTCGGAGAGGGAGTTCCCGCCGAGCCGGTTCGAGCCGTGCATCCCGCCCGCGACCTCACCGGCGGCGAACAGGCCCGGCACCCCGAGGGTGGCGGCAGTATCGGACTCGACCGCGATGCCGCCCATCACGTAGTGGCAGGTCGGGCCGACCTCCATCGGCTCGGCGGTGATGTCCACGTCCGCCAGCTCCTTGAACTGGTGGTACATCGACGGGAGCCGCCGCTTGATCTTCTCGGCCGGCATCCGGGTGGACACGTCGAGGAACACCCCGCCGTGCGGGGAGCCGCGCCCGGCCTTGACCTCGGAGTTGATGGCGCGGGCCACCTCGTCGCGGGGGAGCAGCTCGGGCGGGCGCCGGTTGTGGTCCGGGTCCTCGTACCAGCGGTCGCCCTCCTCCTCGGACTGCGCGTACTTCTCCTTGAACACGTCCGGGATGTAATCGAACATGAACCGCTTGCCCTCGCTGTTGCGCAGCACCCCGCCGTCGCCGCGCACCGATTCGGTGACGAGGATCCCCTTCACCGAGGGCGGCCAGACCATGCCGGTCGGGTGGAACTGCACGAACTCCATGTTCAGCAGCGGCGCCCCGGCGAGCAGTGCCAGCGCGTGGCCGTCGCCGGTGTACTCCCACGAGTTGGACGTGGTCTTGAAGGACTTGCCGATCCCGCCCGTGGCGAGCACCACCGCCGGCGCCTCCAGGGCGAAGAACCGCCCGGTCTCGCGCTCGTAGCAGAAGGTCCCGGAGACCCTCTCGCCGTCTTTCAGGATCCTCGTGACCGTGCACTCCTGGAAGACCTTGAGCCGGGCCTCGTAGTCCCCGTACTCCTTGAAGTCCTCCTGCTGGAGCTGCACGATCTTCTGCTGGAGGGTGCGGATCAGCTCCAGCCCGGTCCGGTCGCCGACGTGGGCGAGCCGCGGGTACTCGTGCCCGCCGAAGTTGCGCTGCGAGATCTTCCCGTCGGGCGTGCGGTCGAAGAGCGCGCCCCAGGTCTCCAGCTCCCAGACCCGGTCCGGGGCCTCCTTGGCGTGCAGCTCCGCCATCCGCCACTGGTTCAGGAACTTGCCGCCGCGCATGGTGTCGCGGAAGTGGACCTGCCAGTTGTCGCCCTCGTTGACGTTGCCCATGGAGGCGGCGATCCCGCCCTCCGCCATCACGGTGTGGGCCTTGCCGAAGAGGGATTTGCAGATCACGGCCGTACGGGCGCCCCGCTCGCGCGCCTCGATCGCGGCCCGCAGCCCGGCGCCGCCCGCGCCGACCACGACGACGTCCCACTGCTGTCGTTCCACTTGAGCCATCTCAGAAAATCCTCGGGTCGGAGAAGGCGCCGCTGGCCACCAGGTAGACGTAGAAGTCGCACGCGGCGACGCTGATCAGGGAGGCCCACGCCAGCTGCATGTGGCGGTTGTTGAGCCTGCTGATCCAGCCCCACAGGCGGTAGCGCACCGGGTGCTTGGAGAAGTGCTTGAGGCGGCCGCCCATGATGTGCCGGCAGGAGTGGCAGGACAGCGTGTAGGCCCAGATCAGCGCGATGTTGACGACGAAGAGCAGCGTTCCGAGGCCCATGTGGCCCCACGCGTACTGCTCGTCGCGGAAGGTCAGCACGGTGTCGTAGGTGAGGATGCCCGCGACCGGCACCGCCGCGTAGAAGAAGTAGCGGTGCATGTTCTGGAAGATCAGCGGGAAGCGGGTCTCGCCGCTGTACGAGGCGTGCGGCTCGGCGACGGCGCAGGCGGGCGGCGAGGCCCAGAAGCCCCGGTAGTAGGCCTTGCGGTAGTAGTAGCAGGTCAGCCGGAAGCCGAGCGGGAACACCAGGATCAGCAGCGCGGGGGACAGGCCCCACCAACTGCCGAAGAGGTCGAGGTTCGGGCCGCCGCGCATGTCCTGGCAGTTCTCCGCGAGGCACGGGGAGTAGAACGGGGAGACGTACGGCGCCGCGTAGTAGTCGGCGTTGGCGAAGGCCCGCCAGGTCGAGTAGACGATGAAGGCGAGCAGCCCGGCCGCGGTGCCGGCGGGGGAGAGCCACCACCGGTCCGTCCGCAGGTGCCGGGTCTCGATCGCGGCCCGCGAGGCGTCGTGGACGCCGCCGGGCCGCTGGGGGGATGGTTGGGTGCCTGTGGCCAAGAGGGACTCCGGGTGGAGTGATGAGGGGTGCCCCGGGGGCCCGGCCGCCGTCGCTGCGGGTGACCGGGCCCGGTGGGGCGTGCGGAAGGGGTGGGTCAGGGGGCGCGGCGGTCGCGGGCGCCGAGACCCTCGTCGTCGGCGTCCGTCCACAGCGAGCTGTCGTACGGGGTGTCCGGGACGCTGACCATTCCGCCCTCGCCGGGGGGCCGGGGGGCGGAGGGTGCCTGCCGGGCCGTGTTCTTGACGTCCCTCTCCAGCTGCTCCACAGAGCGGACCAGCTCGTTCAGGTTGCGCCGTACGGCGGTCAAATCGTCTTGCAGGGACATGATTTGCCCTCACTTCCGCTTGGGTGCGGTGGCAGCGCTCATGTGCGCCTGCGAGTGTCGCGCCTCCCGTCCCCGGTTGTGAAGGGACGTGCAGCGATTGCGGGCGCGCAGGCGCGAACTGTGCGCCCCTCCCTGCCCCCATTTTCATCCCTCTTACGGGGGAACGCCCGCCCGGAACGCAAGCCGGATTGGTCCGCACGGGTGGGGTTCGCGGCGTGGCGAGGGTCGGCTGCGGTGGGTGCGGCGGGGTGTCGATTTCAGTGGGTTTCGGCACCCAGTGTGATCAGCTCCATATACCGCCGAACGTGATCAAAACATCCCCTTTCACGGCTCCCCCCACGCCCCGTCCCGGAGGTACCACCCATGTCCCAGAGAAGGCGCAGGTCCTTGGCGCTCCTGACCTCGGGAGTTCTTGCACTGCCGCTGCTCGCGGGCTGCGGCGCGGGTGAAGACGAGGGCGGTCCGGCCGCCGCGGGGCAGGACATCGCGACGGCCGCGCGCGACAAGGTCGCCGACGGCGGGGTGCTGCGGTGGGCCGTGGACTCGATGCCGGGCACGCTCAACGCCTTCCAGGCCGATGCGGACGCCACCACCAACCGGATCGCCGGGGCGGTCCTGCCCCACCTGTTCGTGCTGGACGGCAAGGGGCGGCCGGTGGCCAACCCCGACTACCTGGAGAAGGCCGAAGTCGTAGAGCGGGAGCCCAAGCAGGTCGTCCTGTACAAGCTCAACCAGCAGGCGGTCTGGAGCGACGGCCGGGAGATCGGAGCCGCCGACTTCGTCGCCCAGTGGCGGGCCCTGAACGGCAAGGACTCCGCGTACTGGACGGCGCGCAACGCCGGCTACGACCGGATCGAGAAGATCGAGCGCGGCAAGACGGACCTGGAGGTCAAGGTCACCTTCGTCAGGCCGTACGCCGACTGGCGCTCCCTCTTCAGCCCCCTTTACCCCAAGCAGGTCACCGGCACCCCGGAGAGCTTCAACGAGGGAGCCCGGGGCACCCTGAAGGTCACCGCGGGCCCCTTCGGGCTGGGAGCCGTCGACAAGAAGACCGGTACGGCCTCACTGACCCGCAACCCCCGCTGGTGGGGCAGCCCCGCCAAGCTCGACACCCTGGTCCTCACCGCCGTGCCCCGCTCCGAGCGCCCGGCCGCGCTGGCCGCCGGCAAGCTCGACCTGGCCGAGATCGACCGCACCGGCGCCGACCGGATCGCCCTGGCCCGCCGGGCGGCCGCCAAGGGCGCCGGGGGTGCGGGGGCCCACGGCCCGGCCGCCTCGGTGACCCCCGCCCAGGCCACCCTGTCGTGGGCGCTCGCCTTCGGGGCGGACGAGGACAAGGCCCAGGAGGCGCAGGCCACCCGCCAGAAGCAGGCGGAGGCGGTGAAGCGGTACGCCGAGGAGCAGACCGCCCTGCGCGGCTTCACCGTCCGCAAGTCCCTGGAGCCGGCCTACACCCAGCTCGCCATGAACGGCGCGAGCGGCCCGCTCGCCGACGAGCGGGTACGCCGCGCCGTGGCCCGCGCCCTGGACCGCCAGGCGCTCGCCGACATCGTCCTGAAGCCGCTGGGCCTGCCCGCGAAGCCGGTGGGCAGCCACCTCGCGCTGGCCGGGCAGCAGGCGTACGCCGACAACAGCGGCGCCCTCGGCGGCCAGGACACCCAGGCCTCGCAGGCCCTGCTCGCGGACGCCGGCTGGCGCCGCGGCGGCAAGCTCACCGAGCCGGCGGGCGCGAAGGCGGGCCCGGAGGCCGAGAAGGAGACGGACGACTCGAAGACCCCGGCAGGGCCGGGCACCGGGAACGACGGCCTGTACATCGTCGGCCAGGACGACGAGCGCAACGGCGACGGCCGGTCCGGGGCCCCGGCCGGCCTGGACCTGCCCGAAGGCCGGTACGAGCGCTCCGCCCCGGACGGGGAGATCGTCGACGCCGACGCCTTCTCCGCGAGCGGGCTGAGCCGCCCCTCCCCGGTGCTCGCCCCGGCCCCCTTCGCGGCCCTCCAGGAGCAGCACCTGCGCGCCCAGGCCGAAGCCCAGGCCGACGCGGTGGACGACGCCGTGGACGAGTCCGTGGTCGACGGCAAGCGCAGCCCGGCCCTGGACGCCGAGGCCGCCGCCGAACCGGCGGACCAGGCGAGCACCGCCCCCGCCCCCGCCAAGCAGGCCGTACGCACCTCCGGCAACATGCTCGCCAAGGACGGCAAGCCGCTCACCCTGCGCTTCGTCCTGCCGGCCGGTCCCGGCTCGGAAGCGCTGCGCACGGTCGGTGAGCGGATCTCCCAGATGCTCCAGAAGGTCGGCGTGCAGACCGAGCTGAGCAAGGTGGCCGACGAGAGCTTCTTCAAGGACCACATCGCCTCGGGCCAGTACGACCTGGCGCTCTACTCGTGGCCCGCGACCGCCTACCCGGCCACCGACGCCCGGCCCATCTTCGCCAAGCCGGAGCCGGCCGCCGACGGCTCGCTGCTGGTCGAACAGAACTACACCCGGGTCGGCACCGACCACATCGACCAGCTCTTCGACCAGGCGCTGGGCGAGCTGGACGAGGCGGCCTCCCGCGAGCTGATGCGCAAGGCGGACGCCCGGATCTGGGCGACGGCCGGGTCCATCCCGCTCTACCAGCGCCCCGAGCTGGTGGCGGTGAAGCCGGGCCTCGCCAACGCGGGCGCCTTCGGCCTGGGGGCCCCGCGCTACCAGGACATCGGCTGGAAGAAGCCGGCGAAGGACAAGAAGGCGAAGAAGTGATGACGAACGGGTGCATCCCGGGTTGAGCGGGGCGCCGCAAGCTCAGATGTGACTCAAGTCCCTTGCCCGTCGGAGCACCGGCGGGCAAGGTCGTACGTACCCGTTGACCCGCGTGTTTCCGCAGGCATTACCCCATCGAGTCCCGCCGAGTTCCCCCACCCAAGACTCGGTCGCGCTCAGTCGTCCGGCCTCTTGACAGACCCCCCGGCAGGCGGTTCCCTCCATCCGACGTACGATGGGGTAAGGCCGTGGCAGGTTTTCCGCCCGGTCGAGGCGCGCGTGCCGGACCGTACGCGTCGCCATCCACGATCCCGGGAGAAGCGCCGAAGTGCCCACGCGCCACGACATCCGTAACGTCGCCATCGTCGCCCACGTCGACCATGGCAAGACGACCATCGTCGATGCCATGCTCAAGCAGGCCGGTGCCTTCGCCGCCCACCAGCACCTCGACGACCGCATGATGGACTCGAACGACCTGGAGCGTGAGAAGGGCATCACGATCCTCGCCAAGAACACGGCGGTGAAGTACCACCCCAAGGACGGCGGGGCGCCCATCACGATCAACATCATCGACACCCCCGGCCACGCCGACTTCGGTGGTGAGGTCGAGCGCGGTCTGTCGATGGTGGACGCGGTCGTCCTGCTGGTGGACGCCTCCGAGGGTCCCCTGCCCCAGACCCGCTTCGTCCTGCGCAAGGCCCTGCAGGCGAAGATGCCGGTCATCCTCTGCATCAACAAGACGGACCGTCCGGACTCCCGGATCGACGAGGTCGTCAACGAGACGTACGACCTCTTCCTCGACCTGGACGCCGACGAGGAGCAGATCGAGTTCCCGATCGTCTACGCCTGTGGCCGTGACGGCGTGGCCTCGCTGACCAAGCCCGAGGACGGCACCGTCCCCGCGGACAGCGACAGCCTGGAGCCCTTCTTCTCCACGATCCTGGAGCACGTCCCGGCCCCGGTGTACGACGAGGAGGCCCCCCTCCAGGCCCACGTCACCAACCTGGACGCGGACAACTTCCTCGGCCGCATCGCGCTGGTGCGCGTCGAGCAGGGCGAGCTCCGCAAGGGCCAGACCGTCGCGTGGATCAAGCGTGACGGCACCATCTCCAACGTCCGCATCACCGAGCTGATGATGACCGAGGCGCTCACCCGCAAGCCGGCCGAGGTGGCGGGCCCGGGTGACATCTGCGCGGTCGCCGGATTCCCCGACATCATGATCGGCGAGACCCTGGCCGACCCGGAGAACCCGATCGCGCTCCCGCTGATCTCGGTCGACGAGCCGGCGATCTCGATGACCATCGGTACGAACACCTCCCCGATGGTCGGCCGCGGCGGCAGCGGCAAGGGCGCGGACGCCAAGTCCGCGGTCAAGGACCGCAAGGTCACCGCCCGCCAGGTCAAGGACCGTCTGGACCGCGAGCTGGTCGGTAACGTCTCGCTCCGCGTCCTCGAGACCGAGCGTCCCGACGCCTGGGAGGTCCAGGGCCGTGGTGAGCTCGCGCTCGCCATCCTGGTCGAGCAGATGCGCCGCGAGGGCTTCGAGCTGACCATCGGCAAGCCGCAGGTCGTCACGCAGGTGATCGACGGCAAGGTGCACGAGCCGGTCGAGCGCATGACGGTCGACGTCCCCGAGGAGCACATGGGCGCGGTCACGCAGCTCATGGGCGTCCGCAAGGGCCGCATGGACAACATGTCGAACCACGGCTCCGGCTGGGTCCGCATGGAGTTCGTCGTCCCGTCCCGCGGCCTCATCGGCTTCCGTACCGAGTTCCTGACCGGTACGCGCGGCACGGGCATCGCCCACTCGATCCACGAGGGCCTGGAGCCGTGGTTCGGCCCGCTGGTGACCCGTAACAACGGTTCGCTGGTCGCCGACCGCTCCGGGTCGGTCACGCCGTTCGCGATGATCAACCTGCAGGAGCGCGGCGTCCTGTTCACCGAGCCCGGCACCGAGGTGTACGAGGGCATGATCGTCGGCGAGAACTCGCGCGCCGACGACATGGACGTGAACATCACCAAGGAGAAGAAGCTCACCAACATGCGTGCGGCTTCCGCGGACAACACCGAGAACGTGGTGCCCCCGCGCAGGCTCTCCCTGGAGCAGTCCCTGGAGTTCTGCCGCGACGACGAATGCGTCGAGGTGACCCCGGAGGCCGTCCGCATCCGCAAGGTCGTCCTGGACCAGAAGGACCGCTCGCGCACCGCGTCGCGCGCCAAGTCCGGCAAGTAGTCGCGTAGGACCTAGGTCACACCTGGGTCCGCCCGGTACGCGCTTTTGTGAACAGCCCCCTTCGTCACGCACACCGTGACGAAGGGGGCTGTTCGCTTTTGTCAAGCGGATTGTTTCGGTCCGATGTCCGCATACCGACCGTGACACTCCGGAAGAAGAGCTAACAGTCCGTTTCGTTCATGTCTGTCTCCTATCCGTTTGTCCGGATTTCGGGTTTTAGCCGTAGTGCGATGTTGTGAAAACGAGACCACTTAAGTGTGGTTTACGGTCAGGACGTCCCCGAGGATGGCTCCATTGAGCTCGGGTCAATGGGTCACACGCTGTGGGGAGCGTCGACTCACGAGCACACTCGGGACACCGGTCCTATCGCCGTCAGGGGTGTCGGCGAAGCGAACCTGTGTCCTTCACATCAGACAGTGGACTCATGAGGAGGAAACCCATGCGCGGTGCCAAGAGCGCCAAGTGGGTAGCGGGCGCGATTGTCGTCGCCCTGGCAGCGACTGCCTGTGGCGGAGGTGGCGAGAAGGCCGGCGCCACGGGTGAAGTTGACCCGAACGGCATCTTCTCGATCGAGGTGGGCGAGCCGGAGAAGCTCCTGCACCCGGCCGACACGATGGAGTCCAACGGCTCGATCGCCATGTCGGGTCTGTTCTCCCAGCTCGTCGACTACGACGCCGACGGCAAGCTCGTCATGGTGAACGCCGAGTCGGTCAAGACGGACGACAGCAAGCTGTGGACCGTCAAGCTGAAGCCCGGCTGGACCTTCCACGACGGCACCAAGGTGACCGCCGAGTCCTACGTCAAGGCGTGGAACTGGGCCGCGAACATCAACAACAAGCAGGGCAACGCGTCCTGGTTCGCCGACATCAAGGGCTTCGAGGCTCTTCACCCCGAGGCCGAGGGCGCCAAGCCCACCGCCGAGGCGCTCGAAGGCCTGAAGATCGTCGACGAGAACACCTTCACGATCGAGCTCGCCAACGCGGTGCCCTACTTCGGGTACAAGCTCGGCTACGAGGTCTTCTCCCCGCTCGCCGCCTCGTTCTACGCGGACCCCGCGGCCGCCGGTGAGAAGCCGGTCGGCAACGGCCCGTACAAGTTCAAGTCGTGGGAGCACAAGAAGCAGATCGAGCTCACGCGCTTCGACGACTACAAGGGCGAAGACAAGGCCAAGAACGGCGGTGTGATTCTCAAGAACTACACCGGCGTCGAGGCCGCGTACGAGGACCTGAAGGCGGGCAACCTCGACGTCCTGCGCCAGATCGGCCCGAAGGACCTCCCGGTCTACCGTGCCGACCTCGGTGACCGCGCCGTGGACCAGGCGTACTCCGCCGTCCAGACGCTGGCCATCGCGTACTACGCCGACCAGTGGAAGACCCCGAAGCAGGTCTCCCCGAAGGTCATCCAGGGCCTGTCGATGGCGATCGACCGCGACACCATCACCAAGACCGTGCTCCAGGGCACCCGTGAGCCGGCGACCGGCTGGGTCGCCAAGGGCGTCCTCGGCTACACGCCGACCGGCTCCGGTGACGTCACCAAGTTCGACCCGGCGAAGGCCAAGGCCCTCATCGCCGAGGGCGGCGGCGTCCCGAACAACGAGATCTTCATCCAGTTCAACTCGGATGGCGGTCACAAGGAATGGGTCGAGGCCGTCTGCGGCAGCATCACCCAGGCCACGGGCGTCAAGTGCACCGGTGACGCCAAGCCGGACTTCCAGGCCGACCTCCAGGCCCGCAAGTCCAAGCAGGTCAAGTCGATCTACCGCTCCGGCTGGGTCCTCGACTACCCGGTGAACGCCAACTTCATCAGCGACCTGTTCCGTACGGGCGCCGGCGGCAACCAGGGTGGCTTCACCAACCCCGAGCTCGACGCCAAGATCGCCGCGGCCGACAGCGCCGCGACGCTCGACGAGTCCGTGAAGGCCTACCAGGCCATCGAGAAGGAACTCGTCAACTACATGCCGTCGATCCCGCTCTGGTACTACAAGGTCAACGCGGGCTTCTCCGAGAAGGTCCAGAACGTGAAGTACGCCCAGGACGGCGACCCGATCCTCGACCTGGTCGAGGTCAAGAAGTAAGTCCTACCGCGTAATTCCTTTCGACGGATGTGGGCCGGCGGGGAGCCGGCCCACATCCGGGCCTACATGCAGCGCCCGGGGGGCCCTTTCGCGACGCAGTGACGATCCGTCACGCGCGTGCGTGGCGAAAGGGCCCGTCCGGCTGCGCCTGCCGCATCTTCTACGGAGGCATGATGGGGCGCTATGTCGCACGACGACTGCTCCAGATGATCCCGGTCTTCTTCGGGACGACCCTGCTCATCTTCTTTATGGTCTACAGCCTGCCCGGCGATCCCGTGGCCGGGCTCTTCGGGGACAAGGGCACAGACCCCGCCACGCTCGCCGCACTGCGGCACGAGCACGGCCTCGACAAGCACATCCTCGTGCAGTACTGGGACTACATCTCCGGGATCCTGTTCCACTTCGACTTCGGAACCCAGATCCGCAGTGGCCGTGAGGTCACCGACGTCATCGGTGCCGCCTTCCCGGTGACGCTCCGGCTGGCCTTCCTGGCGTTCGCCATCGAGATCGTTCTCGGCCTGACCCTCGGGATCGTCGCCGGCCTCAAGGCCGGCAAGCTCGTGGACAACCTGGTCCTGATCCTCACCCTGCTGATCATCTCGATGCCGGTCTTCGTGCTCGGCTTCATCGTCAAGGCGGTGTTCGCCTTCCAGCTCGGCTGGATCCAGCCCACCGTCAGCAACGACGAGACCTGGGGCGAGCTGCTCGCGCCGGCCATCGTGCTGGGATCGCTCTCGCTCGCCTACGTGGCCCGCCTGACCCGCACCTCGATGGCCGAGAACCTGCGCGCCGACTACGTGCGCACCGCCGTGGCCAAGGGTCTTCCCAAGCGCCGCGTCATCGGTGTGCACCTGATGCGCAACTCGATGATCCCCGTGGTGACCTTCCTGGGCACCGACATCGGCGCCCTCATGGGCGGAGCGGTCGTCACCGAGGGCCTGTTCAACGTCAAGGGCGTCGGTGGTCTGATCTACGACTCGGTCCTCCGCCGTGAAGGACTGACCGTGGTCGGTGTCGTCACCGTCCTCGTCGTCGTCTACCTCATAGCCAGCCTGCTCGTCGACCTCCTCTACGCGGTCATGGACCCGAGGATCCGGTATGCCTGACATGACCAAGACCGAAGCCGCGACGCCCGAGGACACCTCGGCAGCCGTCGCCCCGGTGGACCCGGTGAAGGCCGAGAAGGCGCGCAGCCTCTGGGGCGACGCCTGGGCCGATCTGCGGCGCAACCCGTACTTCCTCGTCTCCTCGGTGCTGATCCTCATCCTGCTGGTGATCTCCGCCTTCCCGAGCTGGTTCACCAGTGCCGACCCCACCAAGGGCGACCTGGTCAACCACTTCCTCCAGCACCCCGAGCTGTCCAAGGTCGGTTCGCCGGAGTGGCTCGGTTACGACGGTCAGGGCCGCAGCGTCTACGCGCGCCTCATCTACGGCACCCGGGCCTCGATCATCGTGGCCGTCGCGGTCACCGCGATCGTCACCATCGTCGGTGGCATCACGGGCATGCTCTCCGGCTACTTCGGCGGTATGACGGACGCGATCATGTCGCGCGTCACCGACGTCTTCTTCGGCATCCCGTTCCTGCTCGGCGCGATGGTCGTCCTCCAGGCCTTCACCGAGCGCACGGTCTGGACGGTCGTCTTCGCCCTGGCCTTCCTCGGCTGGACGCAGATCAACCGCGTCATGCGCGGCGCGGTGATCACCGTGAAGCAGGCGGACTACGTGCACGCCGCCAAGGCCCTCGGCGCCGGCACCTCGCGGATCCTGTTCCGGCACATCCTGCCGAACGCCATGGCACCGGTGATCGTGGTCGCCACGATCGCGCTCGGCGGCTACATCGCGGCCGAGGCGACCCTGTCCTACCTGGGTCTGGGCCTCGCGGCGCCGAACATCTCGTGGGGCGTGGACATCTCCACCGGTTCCGCACAGATCCGAGTGGCGCAGTACATCCTGCTGTACCCCTCGATCATCCTCAGCATCACCGTCCTCGCCTTCATCATGCTCGGCGAAGCGGTCCGCAACGCCCTCGACCCCAAGCTGCGCTGAGGAGGGCGTAAGTGATCACCATGGACAACACCTCCAGCCTTCCCTCCCCGCGTGACGGGGACCCGCAGACGCCGCTCCTCGAAGTGCGCGACCTGCACGTCGAGTTCCACACCCGCGACGGTGTCGCCAAGGCAGTCAACGGCGTCAACTACAGCGTGAGCGCCGGCGAGACCCTCGCCGTGCTCGGCGAGTCCGGCTCCGGAAAGTCCGTGACGGCGCAGGCCATCATGGGCATCCTCGACATGCCCCCCGGCAAGATCCCGCAGGGCGAGATCCTCTTCCGCGGCCAGGACATGCTCAAGATGGGCTTCGAGGAGCGGCGCAAGCTGCGCGGCCGGAAGATCGCCATGATCTTCCAGGACGCCCTGTCCTCCCTGAACCCGGTGCTCACCGTCGGCTACCAGCTGGGCGAGATGTTCCGCGTCCACGAGGGCATGTCGAAGAAGGACGCCCGGCTCAAGGCCATCGAGCTGATGGACAAGGTCAAGATCCCGGCGGCGAAGGAGCGGGTCGACGACTACCCGCACCACTTCTCCGGCGGTATGCGCCAGCGCATCATGATCGCCATGGCGATCGCGCTGGAGCCCGACCTGATCATCGCGGACGAGCCGACCACGGCCCTGGACGTCACCGTCCAGGCACAGGTGATGGACCTGCTCGCGGAGCTCCAGCGCGAGCTCAACATGGGCCTGATCCTGATCACCCACGACCTCGGCGTGGTCGCCGACGTCGCGGACAAGATCGCCGTCATGTACGCCGGCCGGATCGTCGAGACCGCTCCGGTCCACGAGATCTACAAGCGCCCGGCGCATCCGTACACCCGCGGCCTGCTGGACTCGATCCCGCGCCTGGACCAGAAGGGCCAGGAGCTCTTCGCGATCAAGGGCCTGCCGCCGAACCTGCTGCGCCTGCCCTCCGGCTGCTCGTTCAGCCCGCGCTGCGTCGCCGCGCAGGACGTCTGCCGGTCGGAGATCCCCGTCCTGACGGCCGTCAGCGAGCAGGACGGCACCGAACTGGCCGGCCGTCACAGCGCGTGCCACTTCTGGAAGGAGCAGCTCCATGGCTGAGCTCACCAACGCCCCCGTGCGCGAGCCGATCCTCCAGGTCCGCAACCTGGTCAAGCACTTCCCGCTGACCCAGGGAATCCTGTTCAAGAAGCAGGTCGGCGCCGTCAAGGCGGTCGACGGGATCTCCTTCGACCTGTACCAGGGCGAGACCCTCGGCATCGTCGGCGAGTCCGGCTGTGGCAAGTCCACCGTCGCCAAGCTGCTGATGAACCTGGAACGCGCCACCGCCGGCGAGGTCTTCTACAAGGGCCAGGACATCACCAAGCTGTCCGGCCGCGCCCTGAAGGCCGTCCGCCGCAACATCCAGATGGTGTTCCAGGACCCGTACACCTCGCTGAACCCGCGCATGACGGTGGGCGACATCATCGGCGAGACCTACGACATCCACCCCGAGGTGGCCCCCAAGGGCGACCGGCGCCGCAAGGTGCAGGAGCTCCTGGACGTCGTCGGCCTGAACCCGGAGTACATCAACCGGTACCCGCACCAGTTCTCCGGCGGCCAGCGCCAGCGCATCGGCATCGCCCGCGGCCTCGCGCTCAACCCGGAGATCATCATCTGCGACGAGCCGGTCTCCGCGCTCGACGTATCGGTGCAGGCCCAGGTCATCAACCTGATGGAGAAGCTGCAGGAGGAGTTCAACCTCTCCTACATCTTCATCGCGCACGACCTGTCGATCGTCCGGCACATCTCGGACCGCGTCGGCGTCATGTACCTCGGCAAGATGGCCGAGATCGGCACCGACGAGCAGATCTACGAGCACCCGACCCACCCGTACACCCAGGCGCTGCTCTCCGCGGTGCCGGTGCCGGACCCGGCCGCCCGCGAGGGCCGCGAGCGGATCATCCTCACCGGTGACGTCCCCTCGCCGGCCAACCCGCCGTCGGGCTGCCGCTTCCGCACCCGCTGCTGGAAGGCCGAGGAGAAGTGCTCCGTGGAGGAGCCGCTGCTCGCCATCCCGGAGCGCTTCCAGGGCGTCAAGTCGCTGGCCGCGCACGAGTCGGCCTGCCACTTCGCGGAGGAGAAGGCCGTTCTGGCCGTCTGACCTCCCGTAGCGACAGCACAGGGCGCCCGTCACCGGACCTCTCCGGCGGCGGGCGCTCCGTCGTGCTGCGGTCCCGGCTGGTCGGCCGCCGGTCCGGCCGTCCGGCGCCGGTCCGGTGCCGTCCGGCCAGCCGGCTGACGCCGCCCCGACCGCCGCCGTGGTCTGATGGCCGCCATGCTCACCGTACGGCCCGCCGGGCCCTCCGACGCCGGGGACATCTGCGGGCTCCTCAACGCCATCGACCGGATCGAGATCGGCCGTCCGGAGACCGACCTCGGCGCCGTCGAGGCCGATCTGCACCACCCCGACGTCGACTTGGTGGCGGACTCCTTCCTCGCCTTCGAGAGCGGCCGGCTCCTCGGCTACGCCCTGGTGTGGGCCGACTCCGGCCCCGGCCGCGTCGACTGCCACTTCCGGGTCCTGCCGGGGCGCCGCACGGCCGCCGCCCGGCTGCTGGACCTGGTGGAGGCCAGGGCCCGCGAGCTGGCCGCCGGAGCCCCGCGCCCCCACCTGTGGCTCGCGCCGAGCGGCGGGCGCACCCTCGACCCAGGCCTGCTGCCCGGCCGCGGCTACCGCACGGTGCGCCGCCACCGCGTGCTGACCCGCGCCCTGAGCCCCGCCGACGTGCCCCCGGCCCCGCCCGCCGGGCTCACCCTGCGCCCCTGCGACGGCGGCGAGCACGAGCGCCGGCGCGCCCACGCCCTGATCGAGGAGACCTTCGCGGACCACTTCGGGCACGTGGAGCGCCCGTACGAGCCCTGGCTCGACCACATCGACGGCCGCGGCCTGGACTGGTCGCTGGTGTGGATCGCGAGCCTGCCCGCGTTCGGCGACGCAGGGGTCCTGCTCACCCGCGACGACCGCACCAGCATGGGCTGGATCGGCCACCTCGGCGTCCGCGCGGAGGCCCGCGGCCGGGGTGTGGGCGGCTTCCTGCTGCGCCACGGCTTCGCCGCCTACGCCGCACGCGGCCGCGCCACCGTCGGCCTCGGCGTGGACGCGGCCAACGCGACGGGCGCGCTCGCGCTGTACGAGGCGCACGGCATGAGGACGCACTACGCGGTGGACACCTGGGAGCGGCCGCTGTGACGGCCCGCCGTGCACTCGCAGGGGTGACAGGCGAGCGACGCGAGGGTGCAATCGGTCCAACGCGGAGTGTGCCGGACCGTACATAGGGTGACATTGGGCCCTAAGTGAGTCTTGGGATCCAGTAGGAGGCACTCCATGCGCGGAGCCACCCACGCCAAGTGGGCCGCATGCGCGGCGGCCGTCGCCCTCGCGGCGACCGCCTGCGGCGGCGGAAGCGACAGCGGAGGCGGCGAAGCGGGAATCGTCAGCTCCTCGTGGGGTGACCCGCAGAACCCGCTGGAGCCCGCCAACACCAACGAGGTGCAGGGCGGCAAGGTCCTCGACATGATCTTCCGGGGGCTCAAGCGGTACGACCCGGAGACCGGCGAGGCGAAGAACTTCCTCGCCGAGAAGATCGAGACCACCGACAGCCAGAACTTCACGATCACGCTGAAGGACGGCTTCAAGTTCAGCAACGACGAGCCGGTCACCGCGCAGTCCTTCGTGGACGCCTGGAACTACGGCGCGGACGTCACCAAGAAGCAGAACAACTCGCCGTTCTTCTCGGACATCGTCGGCTACGCGGACGTCCACCCCGAGAAGGGCGACCCCAAGTCCAAGACCATGTCCGGCCTGGTCGTCAAGGACCCCAAGACCTTCACGGTCGCCCTCAAGGAGAAGTTCTCCACCTGGCCCGAGACCCTCGGCTACCAGGCGTTCTCCCCCCTGCCCAAGGCCTTCTTCACCGACCACGAGGGCTGGCTGAAGAAGCCCGTCGGCAACGGCCCGTACACGGTGGACTCGTACACCAAGGGCACCGGCATGAAGCTGCGCAAGTGGGACGCCTACCCGGGTGAGGACAAGGCGGTCAACGGCGGAGTGGACCTGAAGGTCTACACCGACAACAACACCGCCTACACCGACCTGATCTCCGGCAACCTCGACCTGGTCGACGACATCCCGGCCCAGCAGCTGAAGAACGTCGCGAACGACCTCGGCGACCGCTACATCAACCAGCCGGCCCTCATCATCCAGACCCTCACCTTCCCGCTGTACGACCCGCAGTGGAGCAAGGAGGGCACGGAGAAGGTCCGCCGCGGCATCTCGATGGCGATCAACCGCGACGAGATCACCAAGCAGATCTTCCGCGAGACCCGCACCCCGGCCAAGGACTGGACCTCACCGGCCCTCGGCGACAAGGGCGGCTTCTCCGCCACCGCGTGCGGCGAGGCCTGCTCCTTCAACCCCACCGAGGCCAAGAAGCTCATCCAGGAGGGCGGCGGACTGCCCGGCGGCAAGGTCTCGCTGACCTCCAACGTGGACACCGGCTCGCACCGCGAGTGGATGGACGCCGTCTGCAACAGCATCAACAACGCGCTCGGCGAGGGCCCGGTCTGCACGGTCAACCCGATCGGCACCTTCGCCGACTTCCGCAACCAGCAGAGCGGCTTCAAGCTGACCGGCCCGTTCCGCTCCGGCTGGCAGGCCGACTACCCCCTGATCCAGAACTTCCTGGAGCCGCTCTACTACACGGGCGCGTCCTCCAACTACGGCAAGTTCAGCAACCCGGAGTTCGACAAGCTCATCGACGCGGCGAACCGCGAGAGCGACGCCGACAAGGCGACGGCAACGTTCAAGGACGCCGAGAAGATCCTCGCCGAGCAGATGCCGTCCATCCCGCTCTGGTACCAGAACGGCAGCGCCGGCTACGGGGAGCGCGTCTC
This sequence comes from Streptomyces sp. GQ60, assembly GCF_059758875.1. Taxonomy (NCBI): domain Bacteria; kingdom Bacillati; phylum Actinomycetota; class Actinomycetes; order Kitasatosporales; family Streptomycetaceae; genus Streptomyces; species Streptomyces sp. GQ60. The sequence continues at coordinate 640,977 of NZ_JCAXEG010000001.1, forward strand.
GGACGTGAAGCTCAACCAGTTCAGCGTCCCGGTGTACGACCAGATCAAGGTCAGCTGACCGCCCTCGGATCGAACCTGGAGCAGTCCATGGGACGTTATGTGATCCGGCGACTGCTCCAGATGATCCCCGTGTTCATCGGCAGCACGTTCCTGATCTTCTTCATGGTGTACGCGCTCGGTGACCCGGTCGCCGCCCTCTTCGGAGACAAGGCCCCCGACCCGGCCACCGCCGCGCGCATCCGCAAGGACCTCTACCTCGACCAGCCCCTGTGGAAGCAGTACCTCCACTACATGGGCCAGATCTTCCAGGGCGACTTCGGCACCGCCTTCAACGGCCAGAAGGTCACCGAACTCATGGCCTCGGCCTTCCCGGTGACCCTGCGCCTGACCGTCGTCGCGATCGCCATCGAGATCGTCGTCGGCATCACCCTCGGCGTGATCAGCGGCCTCAAGCGCGGCAAGTCCATCGACAGCGGCGTGCTGGTGCTCACCCTCGTCGTCATCTCGGTGCCCACCTTCGTGACGGGCTACCTGCTCCAGTTCGTCTTCGGCGTCAAATGGGGCTGGGTCCGCCCCACCGTCTCCCCGGACGCCCCCTTCAGCGAGCTGATCCTGCCCGGCATCGTGCTCGCGCTGGTCTCCCTCGCCTACGTCACCCGGCTCACCCGGACCTCCATCGCCGAGAACGTCAAGGCCGACTACGTCCGCACCGCCGTGGCCAAGGGCCTGCCCCGGCGCCGGGTCGTCACCCGCCACCTGCTGCGCAACTCGCTGATCCCCGTCGTCACCTTCATCGGCACCGACATCGGCGCCCTGATGGGCGGAGCCATCGTCACCGAGCGGATCTTCAACATCCACGGCGTCGGCTACCAGCTCTACCAGGGCATCCTGCGCAACAACTCCCCGACGGTGGTCGGCTTCGTGACCATCCTCGTCATCGTCTTCCTGCTGGCGAACCTGCTCGTCGACCTGCTCTACGCGGTCCTGGACCCGAGGATCCGTTATGCCTGAGCCCGACCCCGAGCGCCCCGCCTACGATCCGCTGGGACCCGGACCCCACGAGTCCATCGCCCCCACCGGCCAGGGAGGGGCCATGGATCTCGCCCTGGAGGAGGGCGAAAGCCTCGAGAAGGAGCTCGGGGGAGCCCCCGCAGGCCCCCAGGAGCTGCATCCATCAGCCGCCTCCGGCGGACGGGCCCGCTCCCTGTGGTCCGACGCCTGGCACCAGCTGCGCCGCAACCCCGTCTTCCTCGTCTCCACGCTGCTGATCCTCTTCCTCGTGGTCATCTCCATCTGGCCCCAGCTCATCGCGAGCGGCGACCCGCTCCAGTGCGACCTGTCCAAATCCCAGCAGGGCTCCTCCCCGGGCCACCCCTTCGGCTACGACACCCAGGGCTGCGACGTGTACACCCGTACCGTCTACGGGGCCCGCGCCTCCATCACCGTGGGCATCTGCGCCACCCTCGGGGCGGCCCTCCTCGGCTCCGCGCTCGGCGGGCTCGCCGGTTTCTTCGGCGGCTGGAGCGACGCGCTGCTCTCCCGGGTCGCCGACATCTTCTTCGGCATCCCCGTGGTCCTCGGCGGCCTGGTCTTCCTGTCCGTGGTCACCAGCACCACCGTCTGGCCCGTCGTCGGCTTCATCGTGCTGCTCGGGTGGCCCCAACTGGCCCGCATCGCCCGCGGCTCGGTCATCACCGCCAAACAGAACGACTACGTCCAGGCCGCGCGGGCGCTGGGCGCCGGCAACGGCCGGATGCTGCTGCGGCACGTCGCACCCAACGCCGTCGCACCCGTCATCGTCGTCGCCACCATCGCGCTCGGCACCTACATCGCCCTGGAAGCCACCCTGTCCTTCCTCGGCGTGGGCCTGCGCCCGCCCACCGTCTCCTGGGGCATCGACATCTCCAACGCCGCCTCCCAGATCCGCAACGCCCCGCACATGCTGCTCTACCCGGCGGGCGCGCTCAGCGTCACCGTGCTCGCGTTCATCATGCTCGGCGACGCGGTGCGCGACGCCCTCGACCCCAAGCTGCGCTGAGGAGCCCCGCACATGCTGCTCGAAGTGCGCGATCTGCACGTGGAATTCAAGACCCGGGACGGAGTCGCCAAGGCCGTCAACGGGGTCAACTACTCCGTGGCCGAAGGCGAGACCCTCGCCGTGCTCGGCGAGTCCGGCTCCGGCAAGTCGGTCACCGCCCAGGCCGTCATGGGCATCCTCGACATGCCGCCGGGCCGCATCGCGGGCGGCGAGATCCTCTTCAAGGGCCAGGACCTGCTGAAGATGAAGGAGGAGGAGCGCAGGAAGGTCCGCGGCGCCGAGATGGCCATGATCTTCCAGGACGCCCTGTCCTCCCTCAACCCGGTCCTGAGCGTCGGCGCGCAGCTCGGCGAGATGTACGAGGTCCACCGCGGGATGTCCCGCAAGGACGCCCGGGCCAAGGCGGTCGAGCTGATGGACCGGGTGAAGATCCCGGCGGCCCGGGAGCGGGTGGGGGACTATCCGCACCAGTTCTCCGGCGGCATGCGCCAGCGCATCATGATCGCCATGGCGATGGCCCTCGAACCCTCGCTCATCATCGCGGACGAGCCGACCACGGCCCTGGACGTCACCGTCCAGGCACAGGTGATGGACCTGCTCGCGGAGCTCCAGCGCGAGCTCAACATGGGCCTGATCCTGATCACCCACGACCTCGGCGTGGTCGCCGACGTGGCCGACAAGATCGCCGTCATGTACGCCGGCCGGATCGTCGAGACCGCCCCCGTCCACGAGATCTACAAGCGCCCCGCGCATCCGTACACCCGCGGCCTGCTGGACTCGATCCCGCGCCTGGACCAGAAGGGCCAGGAGCTCTACGCGATCAAGGGCCTGCCGCCCAACCTGCTCGCCATCCCGCCCGGCTGCGCCTTCAACCCGCGCTGCCCGATGGCCCGGGCCGTCTGCCGCACCGACGTACCGCCGCTGGCCGCGGTCGCACCGGACCGCGCCAGTGCGTGCTTCTTCTGGAAGGAGTGCCTCGGTGGCTGAGTCCATCCTCGTGGTGGAGGACCTGGTCAAGCACTACCCGCTGACCCAGGGCATCCTCTTCAAGAAGCAGGTCGGCGCCGTCAAGGCCGTCGACGGCGTCTCCTTCGACCTGCGGGCCGGCGAAACCCTCGGCATCGTCGGGGAGTCGGGCTGCGGCAAGTCCACCGTCGCCAAGATGCTGGTCAACCTGGAACGCCCCACGGCGGGCGCGATCACGTACAAGGGCGAGGACCTCGCCAAGCTGTCCGCCAAGGCCCTCAAGGCCGTGCGCCGCAACATCCAGATGGTGTTCCAGGACCCCTACACCTCCCTGAACCCGCGCATGACGGTGGGCGACATCATCGGCGAGCCCTACGAGATCCACCCCGAGGTCGCGCCGAAGGGCGACCGGCGCCGCAAGGTGCAGGAACTCCTGGACGTGGTCGGCCTCAACCCGGAGTACATCAACCGGTACCCGCACCAGTTCTCCGGCGGCCAGCGCCAGCGCATCGGCATCGCCCGCGGCCTCGCCCTCCAGCCCGAGATCATCGTCGCCGACGAGCCGGTCTCCGCCCTCGACGTCTCCGTACAGGCCCAGGTGATCAACCTCCTGGAGCGCCTCCAGGACGAGTTCGACCTCTCCTACGTGTTCATCGCGCACGACCTCTCGATCGTCCGGCACATCTCCGACCGGGTCGGCGTCATGTACCTGGGCCGGATCGTCGAGATCGGCACCGACGAGCAGATCTACGAGCACCCCACCCACCCGTACACCCAGGCGCTGCTCTCCGCCGTCCCGGTCCCCGACCCCTCGGCCCGCGCGGGCCGCGACCGGATCATCCTCTCCGGCGACGTGCCCTCCCCGGCCAACCCGCCGTCGGGCTGCCGCTTCCGCACCCGCTGCTGGAAGGCCGAGGCGCGCTGCGCGTCGGAGGTCCCGCTCCTGGAGATCCCGGCCCTTCTCCCCGGCGGTCCGGCCGCCCACCCCTCGGCCTGCCATTTCGCATCCGAGCGGGCCGCCCTTCCGCCGGGCCCGCGGTCCGTACCGCCACCCGTACCGCCACCCGTTCCGCCGACCAAGGAGTGAGCCGAGGGCTCCCGGCACCGCTCATTTCGCGCCACAGCTGTGAACGGCACCCGGTTCCTCGCAACTCGGTTTACATGCAGGCAACTTGACCGTTTCTGTCCCGAGATCTGGGCCGTGCAGCCTGGATCCCGTGCGGCCGTGCGGGTGCCGACAGCCGGCCGGGGAGGCGTACAGCCGCCCCGGCCGGCACTCCTGTGACCCCGGACGTGCGCGGCGTGCGCCCCTCGTGCTGCCGGAATCGATCGATGTGGTGGTACGGATAGTTATGATCCGTAGCGCACGGTGGGTATGACTCTGCCGAGCACCGAGTTGCGAGTACGCGAACCCGATGTCCGCTCGACGTGGAGGTGAAACGCCGTGGCACTATCGATCTCGGCCGTGGTGCTGCTGGCAGTCGTCGTCTTCCTGCTGGTCCGGCGTTCGGGCCTGAAGGCGGGTCACGCAGTGGTCTGTGTACTGCTCGGCTTCTATCTGGCGAGCTCGACCGTGGCTCCGACGCTCTCCCAGCTGACGTCCAACGTGGCGAGCATGATCAGCGGCCTCAAGTTCTAGCGGCGTTCCGGGTCCGGGGGCGGGGCCGCCGTTTCTCGTAGGGTTACCCCCATGAACGGTCTTCCCGCCCGTCGGCTCCTCCTCGTGCACGCGCACCCGGACGACGAGTCGATCAACAACGGCGTCACCATGGCCAAGTACGCGGCCGAGGGCGTCCATGTCGCCTTGGTGACCTGCACGCTCGGCGAGGAGGGTGAGGTCATCCCGCCCGGGCTCGCCCACCTGACGGCCGACCGCGACGACACCCTCGGCGCCCACCGCGTCGGCGAGCTCGCCGACGCCATGAAGGAACTGGGCGTCGCCGACCACCGTTTCCTCGGCGGTCCCGGCCGCTACCGGGACTCCGGGATGATGGGCGCCGAACAGAACCGCAGGCCCGGCGCCTTCTGGTCCGCCGACGTGGACGAGGCCGCGGGGTACCTCGTAGAGGTGATCCGCGAACTGCGCCCCCAGGTCCTCGTCACCTACGACCCGGACGGCGGCTACGGCCACCCCGACCACATCCAGGCCCACCGCGTGGCCACCCGCGCCGCCGAACTGGCCGCGGAAGCCGCGTACCGCCGCGACCTCGGCGCACCGCACGCCATCGCGAAGTTCTACTGGAACCGCGTGCCGCGCACGGTCGTCGAGGAGGGCTTCGCCCGGCTGCGCGAGGCCGGGAGCGAGGTGCCCTTCCCGGCGCCGGCCGCGCCGGACGACGTGCCGGGCGTGGTCGACGACGAGCGGATCACCGCCGAGATCGGCGGGGACGAGGCCGCCGAGCAGGCGTTCGTGGCCGCCAAGACCGCCGCGATGCGCGCCCATGCCACCCAGATCGCGGTGGACGGACCCTTCTTCGCGCTCTCCAACGACCTGGCGCAGCCGCTCTTCACCCACGAGTACTACGAGTTGGCCGCCGGCCGGCCGGGCGCCCCGGCGGGCGAGCGCGAGCGCGACCTCTTCGCGGGGGTGCGGGCATGAGCGGGCCGCCGCGGACCATGTCGAACCCGGGGCGGATCGCCGCCCTGCTGGGCCTGTTGGTGGCGGGCGCGCTGACCGGCGTGGCCGGCTGGCTGGTCGTCGACCTGTGGTTCCCGGGCGGACTGGTGCTCGCCCTGCTCGCGCTCTTCGGCCTGTTCCTCGGAGGCAGGATCGCCCTGGGTACCGGCATCGGCGTGGGGGCGGCCACCGTCGGCTGGTTCCTCGCCTACGTGATCCTCGGTGTCCCGCGGCCGGAGGGGGACTTCCTGCTCGGTTCGTCCGGAATCGGCATGTACGCCTACCTTTTGGGCGGAGTCGTGCTCGCTGTGATCTGCGCCACGATGGGCAGTCTGGGGGACCGGCCGATTTCGGCCGCCCAGAACGCCAAGTGACACGGCGTCGGCCGCGCACGACACGTTGACGAGCGGCTCGGCCGGTGCCCGCGCGGTCCTCCGGCAGCCGGGCGACGGGCGCTCAGAGGGTGTGCGGAGGGGGCGTTCGGGGGGTCAAGGGGAACCCTTCGTTCCCGGCGGCCGGGTGCTCGCGTGCGGCGGCCAGTATGGTGGACCGGCCGCCGAGCTGCCCGCGCACGCTATGACGGGCGGCGGAGCCGATCGGGAGAACCTGCCTTGAGCCGTGAAACTGACAGTCCGTCCTCCGGGCCCCAAGGGCGCGGCGGAGCCGCCTACCCCTCGGGTACGCCGCCGTATGGATCAGGCCAGTATCCGTCCACGACAGCGCCCCCCGGTCCGGGCGCGGCGACCATCCCGGAGGAGAGTTCAGTGACCGCACCGCCCGCGAAGCCGTCCACACCCGATTCCGACGGGCCGAAGACGGAGACCCAGCTGACGACCCGGATCCGGATCAACATCCCGGGTTCGCGGCCGATTCCGCCCGTGGTCGTTCGCCAGCCCATGCCCGAAGCCGAGGCCGCCCCCGAGCCCGAGCCCGCCGCCCCGGCGGCCGCGCCGGAGCCGGGTCAGGGCGAGGACCCGACCAGCAACTGGTTCGCACCCCGCAAGGCGGGCTCCCCGCCCGCCCCCGTGCCCAACCCGGCACCGCCCCAGGGTCCGGCTCCGGCGCGCGGACCGGCTCAGGCTCCGCCCCCCGCCCAGGCCGGCGGCCCGCGCTTCGACGGGACCCCGCCGGGCTTCGCCCAGAGTCCCGCCGCGCCGCGCCCGGCCGCGCCGATGGGCCCCGGCCCGGCTGCGCCGATGGGCCCCGGCCCCGGAGCGCCGATGGGCTCCCGCCCGAACGGTCCCGGTCCCGGTCCCGGCTCCGGTCCGATGCCCGGCCCCGCCCCGGCCCAGGCCGGCGGCCCGCGCTTCGACGGGACCCCGCCGGGCTTCACCCAGAGTCCCGCCGCGCCGCGCCCCGGTGCCCCGATGGGCCCCGGCCCCGGCGGCCCCGGCCCCGGCACCGGTCCGGGCGCCGGCTACCCCGCGCCGCCCGGCGGACCCGGCTACCCCGCGCCGCCCGGCGGACCCGGAGGCCCCGGCGGTCCCCGTACGGGTGCCCCCGCGGGCCCCGCGCAGGGCCCCGGAGCGGGTCCCGCCGGGCCGCCGTCCGGCCCCGGCGCCGTGTACGGCGGCCCCGGCGCCGACCCCGTCACCCAGGCACTGCGCGCGCCCATCGTGCCCCCCACGGCCTGGCCCGGCCCCGGCCGCGGCCCGAACGGACCGACCGGCGGGCCCGCGCTGGGCTCCGTACCGGTGGGCGGGACGGAGCCGAGCTGGCCCGGCCCGGAGCTGGACTCCGCCGGACACCCGCTGTCCGCGCCCGCCCCGGCGCCCGCGAACAAGGCCAAGCCCCGGCCCCCGGCCCCCGCGCCGGCCCCGGCCCGGCCCGCCAAGAAGGGTCGCAGCAAGCTGGTCCTGCTCGGCGGAGCCCTCTTCACGCTGTTCGGCGTGGCCTACGGAGCCGGCCTGCTCCTCAACCACTCCGACGTCCCCAAGGGCACCACCGTCCTCGGCGTGGACATCAGCGGCACCCGCGACGAGGCCGTCGCCAAGCTCCAGACGGCCTTCGGCAACCGTGCTGCCGCCCCGCTCCAGCTCAACGTCGGCGGCAAGCCGGTCGAGCTGAAGCCCGAGAAGGCCGGCCTGAGCCTGGACAGCCAGACCACCGTCCGCAACGCGGCGGGCAGCGATTACAACCCCGTCACGGTCATCGGCTCCCTGTTCGGCAGCGAGCGCACCGCCGAGGCCGTCATGCCCACCGACGAGGAGAAGCTGCGGGTCGCCCTCCAGGAGCTCGCCGGCACCGCCGGCTCCGCCACCGAGGGCACCATCACCTTCGACACCGGCAAGGCCGTCGCCGTCCCCGGCAAGCCGGGCTCCACGCTCGACGTGGACGCCTCCGTCGGCATGGTCACCAAGGCCTTCCGCGACATGGTCGCCGGAGGCAAGGCCGCCCCGGTCGACCTCCCGGTCGCCACCAAGGACCCGGTCGTCGACCAGGCGGAACTGGACCGGGCCATGAGGGAGTTCGCCCAGCCCGCGATGTCGGCTCCGGTCCTCGTCAAGGCGGGCGCCAAGTCCATCCCCCTCGGCGCCAAGTCCCTGCCGAAGATCCTGAGCATGCAGGCCGTGGACGGCCACCTCGTCGAGAAGTACGACCTGGAAGCCCTCAAGACGGCCTACGGGAACACCTTCGACGGCGTCCTCATCATGCGCGGCACCGGCGAGAAGACCGCCGTCACCCCGCAGGACGTCGCCGGAGTCCTCGGCAAGGCGCTGCGCGGCAAGACGACCGCCGAGCGGACCGCGGTCATCGACACCAACCCGAGCTGACCACAACGGACCGGAGCCCCTCCCCACACGGGGGAGGGGCTCCGGCCGTTCCGGCCCTTCTCAGCCGTCCGGCGCTCGCGGGCCAGGCAAGATCCGAAAGGGACGGCCTAGTTCAGCAGGGCCCGGGCGGCCAACGCCTCCGCACGGATCCGCACCGCCGACGGCGGATCGATCACGTCCACGACCACCGCGTAGGACTCCATCTCCGCCGCCCCCGCCGCGAACTCCCCCCGCTCCACCAGCAGCTTCGCCCGCTCGTACCGCAGCGCCGCGGGATGCGAGGGCAGCAGCAGCGCCAGGTCCAGCGCCCACAGCGCCACCCCCGAGTGCTCGGGCCGCGACGAGGCCCACGCCCGGATGTTGTTCAGGATCCGCAGCACGATGTCCATCGTGCGCGCCGCGGTCCGCGGCCCCGCCGCCAGCTCCGCCGGACCCGCCCCCAGCGAGGCGCCCCCCGCGAAGGGGTCGACGACCACACCCTCCTCCGGATCCCCGAAGCCCACCACGAAGTGCCCCGGCAGGGCCAGCCCGTACACCGGGGCCCCGGCCCGCCGGGCCACCTCCAGCCAGACCACGGACAGCAGGATGGGCAGCCCCCGGCGCCGCCGCAGCACCTCGTGCAGCAGCGAGGAGGAGAGCCGGTCGTAGTCGGCCGGGGTGCCGTGGAAGCCGAGCCGACCGCCCAGCAGCTCGGTCACCGCCGAGGCCCACGCGCGAGCGCCCCGCAGCCCGTACGGCAGCATCCCCGCCAGCCGGTCCAGCTCGATCTGCGCCCAGTCCATGGCCCGTTCGTCGAGCTCCGGGTCCCCCTCAGCGGCCAGCAGCAGGCACAGCGCGGCCAGGTCGGGCCGCTCCGCCCGCGCCTCGGCGGCGAAACGCTCCCGCCAGGGCGAGGTCACGCCGCCGCCCGGCGGTAGTGGTGGTAGGAGTGGTGCGTCCCGAAGCCCATGTCCTCGTACAGCGCCCGCGCCCCGGTGTTGTCGCTCTCCACCTGGAGCCAGGCCGCCGAAGCGCCCTCCTCCAGCGCGCGCCGGGCCAGCGCCGCCATCACGGCCGAGGCGAGGCCGCGGCGCCGGTGCTCGGGGTCGACCTCGACGGCCGCGAACCCGGCCCACCGGCCGTCCACCACGAGCCGCCCGATCGCCCGGCCGGGTACCGAGGCGAACCACACCGAGGGCCCCGCCGCCAGCACCCGGCGGGCGGTGTCCGGGTCCTTCACCCGCCCGTACCGGGCGAGCCAGTCCTCGTCCGGAGCGCGGGTCAGCCGTACGCCCGCGACCACCGACTCGTCCACGGCCAGGTCCCCGACCGCCGCCAGCCCGCCGACACGGACCTCCGCCGACACCTCGCGGACCCAGCCCCGGTCCTCCAGCTCCGCGCACAGCGGCTCCTGCGTGCCCGCGGCCCCGGTGGCGGTCTGGACGTAGGCCGGAAGACCCCTCTGGGCGTACCAGGAGGTCACTCGCGCGAGTGCTTCGTCCAGCGGCGCCCCGGGATCCCCGAGCGGCAGTACGGAGTTGGCCCGGCGGGTGAACCCGCCGGCCGCGCGCAGCGTCCACTCGCCCAGCGGCTCGCTCTCCAGCGGCACCCAGGACCGAGCGCAGACCCGCGCGAGCTCCTCGAAGGAGGCCGCGGGCCCCCTGCGGCGGGCCGGAGCGGCGGGTACGACCTTGCCCGCGACCAGCGACGATTCCGCGATGCGGACGGACTCGCCGGTCTTTCGTGTGATCGTCACCACACCCGCGTTCCAGGATGTGAGAACCCCTACGGTGTCCGTGAAGGAAGGGGTTCCGGCCGAGCTGTGCTCCACCCGTCGCACAGAGACACGTTTACCCACGTCAGCGGGTGTAATCCGGATCTCCAGCCGTCCACCGGCAGTTATTTCCACAGCTCTGTCCGCCCCTCCTGTTCGGATCGTGCCCGGGAACGGAGATACTAGAGGCGGGCATCGACGACGCCGCGCTCCCGCGCGATATGGAAAGCCCTTATGAGGAGGAACGAGAGCGTGACCTACGTCATCGCGGAGCCTTGTGTCGACGTCAAGGACAAGGCATGCATCGAAGAGTGCCCCGTCGACTGCATCTACGAGGGCCAGCGGTCCTTGTACATCCACCCGGACGAGTGCGTCGACTGTGGTGCGTGTGAGCCGGTCTGCCCGGTCGAGGCCATCTTCTACGAGGACGACACCCCGGAGGAGTGGAAGGACTACTACAAGGCGAACGTCGAGTTCTTCGACGAGCTCGGTTCGCCCGGTGGTGCCTCCAAGCTCGGCCTGATCGAGCGCGACCACCCCTTCATCGCGGCGCTCCCGGCGGACATCAACCCGACCGACCACTGACGGTCGGGTACCGCCCCCTGCGCGTCCCTCGGTCCCGTACGGCTCGCAGCCGCACGGGACCGAGGTGTTTTGACCGGCACGTGTTCCGACCGGCAGGTGTTCTGACCGGCACGGTCAGAGTCACCGGTACGACGTACATCCTGGAAAGCACGTGACACTCGGAAAGCGAGATCGCACCGTGGCCGCAGTCTCAGCCCGTCTTCCCGTCTTCCCCTGGGACAAGCTGGAGCCGTACAAGGCGACGGCGGCGGCCCACCCGGACGGGATCGTCGACCTCTCCGTCGGCACCCCCGTCGACCCGGTGCCGGAGCTGATCCGGCGCGCCCTGATCGAGGCCGCGGACTCCCCGGGCTACCCCACGGTGTGGGGCACCCCCGCCCTGCGCGACGCGATCACCGGCTGGGTGCGCGGCCGCCTCGGCGCGAGCGCCGCCGGTCACCGCAACGTCCTGCCGGTCGTCGGCTCCAAGGAACTGGTGGCCTGGCTGCCCACCCAGCTCGGCCTGGGCGCCGGCGACCAGGTCGCCTACCCCCGGCTGGCCTACCCGACGTACGAGGTCGGCGCGCGGCTGTGCGGCGCCGAGCCGGTGGTCTACGACGACCCCACCACCGATCTCGACCCGGCCCGCGTGAAGCTTTTGTGGCTCAACTCCCCGTCCAACCCCACCGGCAAGGTCCTCGCCAAGGAGGAGCTCGTACGGATCGTGGCCTGGGCGCGCGAGCACGGGATCCTCGTCTTCAGCGACGAGTGCTACCTGGAACTGGGCTGGGAGGCCGAGCCCGTCTCCGTCCTGCACGACGAGGTCTGCGGAGGCTCGTACGAGGGCATCGTCGCCGTCCACTCGCTCTCCAAGCGCTCCAACCTGGCCGGCTACCGGGCGGCCTTCATCGCCGGTGACTCCGAAGTCCTGGGCGAACTGCTCCAGATCCGCAAGCACGGCGGCATGATGACCCCGGCCCCCGTACAGGCGGCCACGGTGGCGGCCCTGGGCGACCACGTACACGTCGAGGAGCAGCGGGTGCGCTACGCGGCCCGCCGCGAGGCGCTGCGCGCGGCCCTGGAGGCGCACGGCTTCCGCGTCGAGCACAGCGAGGCCAGCCTGTACCTGTGGGTGACCCGGGACGAGCCCTGCTGGGACACGGTCGCCCACCTGGCGGGACTCGGCGTCCTGGTCGCGCCGGGCGACTTCTACGGCGAGGCGGGCGCGCGCTTCGTCCGCGTGGCCTTCACGGCCACGGACGAGCGCGTCGCGGCGGCGGTCAAGCGGCTGGCGCCGTAGCGTATCCCGCTTCGCGGACGTACGCGCAGAAGGCCCGAGGGGCCCGGGAGTTCGTGCTCCCGGGCCCCTCGGCGTTTCTGGCGGTGGCTGCTAGCCGAGGCCGGGCAGCCCGCCCGGGAGGCCGCCGGGCAGCCCGCCCGGCAGGCCACCGCCCGGAAGCCCGCCGCCGGCGAGCGGCAGCCCGGCCAGCAGGCTGCCGGCGGCGCCGGTCACCTCGTCGGCGGGCGCGGGCGCCGGCAGGGTGGAGGCGTCCGGCACGGCGTCGGTGGCGGTGTCGCCCGCGGCGTCGACCGTCGCGTCCGGCGCGGTGAGCGCGCCCAGCTGCGGCACGGACTCCAGGCCCGCGGCGCTGGCCGCGCCGGCCGCACCGACCACGGGCGCTGCCCCGGCTGCGAGGAGCAGCGCGGCACGGGCGATCCGACGGGTCAGGGGGAGGGACATGTTGCTCCTAAGCGGTAGCGGCTGAGTACGCCGTGACAACCGCTCGGAGGGGGGCGCGAGTTGCGGAGCCGGTGGGTAAAGGATCGGTAACGGATCTTTTAATCGGCTTCCGGGCCGACCGCTCGGAACCCGCTCCGACCTGCGGTTGTACGCCCGCCGGGACCTCCGTGTCCGCCGTACGGGTCACCCCCGTACGGGGGACGGGTCGCACGCCCGTCCACGGGGAGCTCGGTCGCGGGCAGCTCGGCCACCGGCAGCTCGGTCGCCGGCAGCTCAGCCGCGCACGAAGATCCGTACCTGTCCCGGACCCGCGGCGCCGGGATCCCCGGCGCTGTTCCCGGCACCCGCGGCGCCCCGCTCCCGCCACCGGTCGCCGTCCTCGCCCGCGACCCAGGACTTGGAGGTGTACGAGACCCGCGTGATCCCCAGCTCGCGGGAGCTGGCCACCGCCCACTGCGCGAGCACCTGGCCGGCCCGCGCCGCCGGATCCCCGCCGCCGGCCTTCGCCACCAGGGTCACCTCGGACTCGGCGGCCCCGCCTTCCCGCCCCGCCGCCCCGCCGCCCGGATTCGCGGGCAGCGTGTACAGCGGGTTCTTGCCGAGCAGCCGGGTCAGCTCCGCCCGGACCTTCGCCGGATCACCGGGACGGGCGGGCGCGGGCCCGGTGCACGTCAGGTGGCCGCCGCCGGTGAAGGCCGAGGTCAGCACGGTGGCGTCCGGCTCGTGCTTCGCGTAGGCCTGCGGGAAACCGCTCAGCTGTACCTTCTGCGCCGCCACCGTCAGCGGGAGCCGCGAGTACCCCTTGATCTCGGCCAGCCGGTCGTAGAAGATCCCGGCCGAGTACACGGGGTCCATGATCTGCTCCGGCGTTCCCCAGCCCTGCGAGGGCCGCTGCTGGAACAGCCCCAGCGAATCGCGGTCGCCGTGGTCGAGGTTGCGCAGGGCCGACTCCTGCATGGCGGTCGCCAGCGCGATGGTCACGGCCCGGTCGGGCATCCCCTTGGAGACCCCGACGGCGGCTATCGCCGCCGCGTTCGCGGCCTGCTCGGGGGACATCTCGTCGTAGTCGCCGGAGCCCTTCGCGGCGCTCTTCCCGTCGGCCGAAGCCGTGCAGTAGGGCACGCCGCCACCGCCGTTCGACGCCCGCTGCACGACGAAGTACCCGGCGACCGCGACCAGGACCAGGAAGCCCGCGGCCCAGCGGAGCGGGCGACGGCGGCGGCGAGGGCGGGGGTGATCGGTCTGCGGCACGCCGCCCACCGTACTTGAGCCACATGACGCGTCCATCGGCCGGACGGACAAGGCTTCGCCGCAGCCCGGGGCGTTAGGGTCAGCTCCATGTCCGAATCCGAGCTGGACCTCACCCTGGACGCCGCCGAGCTGACCGCCCGGCTCGTCGACATCCCCTCCGTGAGCGGCGACGAGAAGGTACTCGCCGACCTCGTGGAACACGCCTTGCGCGGCCTGCCGCACCTGACCGTGGACCGCTTCGGCAACAACGTGGTCGCGCGCACCCACCTGGGCCGCGCCGAACGCGTCGTGCTCGCCGGGCACCTCGACACCGTGCCGATCGCCGACAACGTGCCCTCCCGCCTCGACGAGAACGACGTCCTGTGGGGATGCGGCACCACCGACATGAAGTCGGGCGTCGCCGTGCAGCTGCGCATCGCGGCGACCGTCCCGGAGCCGAACCGCGACCTCACCTTCGTCTTCTACGACCAGGAAGAGGTCGCCGCCGACCTCAACGGCCTCGGCAAGGTCGCCGAAGCCCACCCCGACTGGCTGACCGGCGACTTCGCCGTCCTCCTCGAACCCTCCAACGCCGAGGTCGAGGGCGGCTGCCAGGGCACCCTGCGCGTCCTGCTCCGCACGACCGGCGAGCGCGCCCACTCCGCGCGCAGCTGGATGGGCTCCAACGCCATCCACGCGGCGAGCCCGATCCTGGCCAAGCTGGCGGCGTACGAACCCCGCAAGCCCGTGATCGACGGCCTGGAGTACCACGAGGGCCTCAACGCGGTCCGCATCGACGGCGGCGTCGCCAACAACGTCATCCCGCACGCCTGCACGGTCACGGTCAACTTCCGCTTCGCCCCCGACCGCACCACGGACGAGGCGATCGCCCACGTCCGCGAGGTCTTCGCGGACTGCGACATCGCCGAGTTCGTGGTCGACGACCTCTCTCCCGGTGCCCTCCCCGGCCTCTCCCACCCGGCCGCCGCCGCCTTCATGGAGGCCGTCGGAGGACATGCCATGCCGAAGTTCGGCTGGACGGACGTCTCCCGCTTCAGCGCACTGGGCGTCCCGGCGGTCAACTACGGCCCGGGCGACGCCCTGCTGGCCCACAAGGCCGACGAGCGCGTGGAAACGAAGGCGATCCTCCACTGCGAGGAACGACTCCGAACCTGGCTCAGCACCCCGCAGCCTGGGCGGTAGGGCTTGCGTTACGGCGCATCACTGGTTGTGGTGTGACCGTCCGCGTCCGGCCGTCCCGCTGGCGCGGGACGGCTGGGACCGTTGAGTCGGCCCCGCTTCGCCACAGCATCTGCGCGCGGGCGCGGATGTTGCGGGAGCCGTTGCGGTCTGCGTGATCAACGAATCCGCAGGACCGGCAGGCGAAGCTGGCCTGTGAGACCCGGTTCGCTTTGTCGACGTGGCCGCACTGGGAGCAGGTGCGGGAGGTGTACGCAGGATCGACGTACACCACCGGCACACCCGCCCGGCGGGCCTTGTAGGCAATGAAGCCGCCAAGTCGGGCAAAGGCCCAGCTGTGCACCACGGCCCGTTGGGGCTTCCTCAGCCGTACCCGTTCGCGGATCCCGGTCAGGTTCTCCAGACCGATGCCGCGCCCGGTGCGTTCAGCCTCGGCCACGATGCGTTTGGCGATCTTGTGGTTGACGTCCCGAGTCCGCCGGGACTCCTTGCGGCGCCTGCGCTGGATGCGCCGCTTGGCGGATTCGTTCCCCTTGCGTTGAAGCTTGGTGTGGACGTCCCCGTCACGCTTCCGTAGGCGGTTGAGTCGCCGCCCAGCCATGATCTCGCCGTCGCTCGTCGTGGCGATGTTGACGATGCCGAGGTCCACGCCGAGGAAGTCCGTGGGTTGCCCGTTCGGAGTGGCTTCGGGTACGTCGCAGGTGGCGGAGAGGTACCACGACCCGTCGCGGTGGATCAGGTCCGATTCACCGCGGCGATGCGCGGCAACCATCTCGAGCTGGGTGGGACTGCCTGTGTACGCCATCCGCTTCAGGCGTCCGGCCGTGGTCCAGATCGAAACCGTGTGTGAGTCGGTCTGCCACGAGAGCATGCGGTCGTCGTAGGGCTGAGCGGCTGTCGAACGGAAGGCGAGCGGTTTGTCCGTCGCACGGCGGTGCCGAGCGGAGCCTGGCCGGCCGAGGTTACCCGCTCGTGAGCTCGCGATCCGCGCCGTGTATGCGTCGGCAACCTTTTTTGATCACATGCTGCGCCGCCTGTGCACCGAGCCCCCAACGGGCCTTGACCTCGCTGTACGTGCGCTTCCGGCGATCGAAGTTCCGAAAGACCTTTTGCTCGAAGGCCGACTCCGCCACCCATGAAGCCGCCTGGTTGCAGGCGCGCAGGGTAGAGGCCGGTGCGGACGCCTGCGAGGGTGTCGGCAGGAGCTTCACCTGAACCACCAGCTTCATGGGATGTGAAGCTATGGGCTCGGACATGAGTCTCTGTGGCGATCGCTCGTTCCTCATCGGTTTCAGTGAGTTGTCGAGAGCCTGTTCGTTCGATGAGTCCTTCCGGCCACGCCAGTAACCCGCCGAGTTCCGTTGGTCGTCACCCCGGTGCGCCTAACCTGATCCAACGATCAGCAGGAGGGAGCACATCATGGGCAACCCTGAAGGGTCCGCTCGTCGTCGGCCCGAGGAGCAGCAGCTCGGGCCGGTGTTGAGGAGGCGGGGCCAGGTGCAGGCCGGCAGTACGACGGACCAGCGGCTGCTGGATTCGGCCGGGCCCTCCGAGTGGGTGCACACCGATCCGTGGCGGGTCCTGCGCATCCAGTCGGAGTTCATCGAGGGCTTCGGCACCCTGGCGGAGCTGCCGCCGGCGATCAGCGTGTTCGGCTCGGCCAGGACGCCGGCGGGCTCGCCGGAGTACGAGGCGGGCGTGCGGATCGGCGGCGCGCTCGTGGAGGCCGGGTTCGCGGTGATCACGGGCGGCGGCCCGGGCGCGATGGAGGCGGCCAACAAGGGTGCGCGGGAGGCCAACGGCATCTCGGTGGGCCTGGGCATCGAGCTCCCCTTCGAGCAGGGGCTCAACCAGCACGTCGACCTCGGGCTGAACTTCCGCTACTTCTTCGTCCGCAAGACGATGTTCGTGAAGTACAGCCAGGGCTTCGTGGTCCTGCCGGGCGGGCTCGGCACCCTCGACGAGCTGTTCGAGGCCCTGACCCTGGTCCAGACGCAGAAGATCACCCGCTTCCCGATCGTGCTGTTCGGCACGGCGTACTGGAGCGGGCTCATCGACTGGCTGAAGGGCACCGTCATCGCCCAGGGCAAGGCCTCGGAGAAGGACCTCTACCTCTTCCACGTCACCGACGACGTGGACGAGGCGATCGCGCTCGTGACGAAGGAAGTCGGCAGGTAGGACCCGCCGACGGCTGCGCCGGCCCCCGGCGGGCGACCGCCGGGGGCCGGTGGCCCCGGACGGAGCGGACCGTGGCTCAGGCGAGCCCCCGGCGGGCGACCGCCGGGGGCCGGTGGCCCTGGATCGAGCGGACCATGTCCAGGATCTGCTTGGTTTCCGCGACTTCGTGGACGCGGTAGACCTGGGCGCCCAGCCAGGCCGAGACGGCCGTCGTGGCCAGGGTGCCCAGGAGGCGCTCCTTCACGGGCTTGTCCAGGGTCTCGCCGACGAAGTCCTTGTTGGAGAGGGAGACCAGGACCGGCCAGCCCGTCTCCGCCATCTCGGTCAGGCGGCGGGTGGCCTCCAGGGAGTGGCGGGTGTTCTTCCCGAAGTCGTGGCCCGGGTCGATCATGATCGACTCGCGGGGTACGCCCAGCGCCGCCGCCCGCTCGGCCAGGCCGACCGTGACGCGCAGGATGTCGGCCATCACGTCCTCGTACTCGGTCCGGTGCGGCCGGGTCCGCGGCTCGACCCCGCCCGCGTGGGTGCAGACGATGCCCGCGCCGTGGCGTGCGGCCACCTCCGCGAGCTTCGGGTCCACCCCGCCCCACGCGTCGTTCAGCAGATCGGCACCGGCCTCGCAGACCGCCTCGCCGACCTCGTGGCGCCAGGTGTCGACGCTGATCACCACGTCGGGGTGGCGGCGGCGCACCTCGGCGACGAAGCCCACCGTGCGCCGGGCCTCCTCCGCCGCGTCCACGTGCTCGCCGGGACCGGCCTTCACCCCGCCGATGTCGATGATCGCCGCGCCCTCGGCCACCGCCCGCTCGACCCGGTCCAGGGCCGGCTCGTCGCGGAAGGTCGCTCCCTGGTCGTAGAAGGAGTCAGGGGTCCGGTTCACGATGGCCATGATCAC
This sequence comes from Streptomyces sp. GQ60, assembly GCF_059758875.1. NCBI lineage: Bacteria > Bacillati > Actinomycetota > Actinomycetes > Kitasatosporales > Streptomycetaceae > Streptomyces > Streptomyces sp. GQ60. Next base: position 658,933 of record NZ_JCAXEG010000001.1, read on the forward strand.
CGGCTCGTGGTCGTCGAACTCGCGCCTGCCCAGTCGCAGCATCCTGCTCTTTCCTCCTTCGGCGGCCCTTGCGCCTCGCCTGCGACCTTAACCTGGTGGCCGGAGTCTCTCAGGGGAGTTGATCGTGTTCGCGTTCTTGCTCATCGCGCTGGTCGTGGTCGTCGCCGGAGTCACCCTCGCGGTGGCCGGCGGGGGGTCCGAGGCCGTGCTGCCGGAGGCCGAGCCCGACCGGCTGTCCGACGCCCTGCCGGAGAACCGCCCCGTCGTACGGGCGGACATCGACGAGCTGCGCCTGCCCATGGCTCCGCGCGGCTACCGGATGTCGGACGTGGACGACGTACTGGAGCGGCTGGCGGCGGAGCTGGCCGAGCGCGACGCCCGGATCGCCGAGCTCACCGCCGCGGCCGCGGCCCCGGCCGCGCCCGTCGAGGGCTCCGTGGACCTGACCAAGGCCGCCGAGCAGTGAGCGGAGTGCTCGCAGGCCCCGACGGGGGCCTGAGGTGCCCCTGGGGGCTGGCCACCGAGGAGTACATCGCGTACCACGACACGGAGTGGGGCCGTCCCGTCCACGGGGACGACGCGCTGTACGAGCGGCTGTGCCTGGAGGCCTTCCAGTCGGGGCTGTCCTGGCTGACGATCCTGCGCCGCCGCGAGGGGTTCCGGGCGGCCTTCGCCGGCTTCGAGATCGCCAAGGTGGCGGAGTTCGGGCCGGCGGACGCGGAACGGCTCCTCGCCGACGAGGGGATCATCCGCAACCGGGCCAAGATCGACGCGGCCCTCGCCAACGCGAAGACCCTGGCCGGGTGGGGGGAGGGCGAGCTGGAATCCCTGATCTGGTCCCACGCCCCGGCGTCCGGGCGGGCCCCGAAGAGCACCACCGAGATCCCGGCGGTGACCCCGGAGTCCACGGCCCTGGCCAAAGCCCTGAAGAAGGCGGGCATCCGCTTCGTGGGCCCCACGACGGCCTACGCCCTGATGCAGGCCTGCGGCCTGGTCAACGACCACCTGGCCCGCTGCGTGGCCCGCGACCTGACCTGACCCGCGGGGTCCGGGGCGGAGGGTCGCCGCGCGGACTTCGCCCCGCGCAGCGGTGCCCGCCACCCGTCCGGCGGGTCGGTGCCTCAGCGGCCGAGGTACCGCGGAGCCTCCTTCGCGAGGAAGGCGTCGACGGCGATCCCGTGGTCTTCCGAGGCCCCCGCCCGGGCCTGGAGCACGTCCTCGTGGTCCAGGGCGTCGGAGAGCGACCGCGAGGACCCGTACGCCAGGGACTCCTTCAGGGCCGCGTAGGCGACCGTCGGCCCCTGCGCCAGCCGCCGGGCCACGGCCAGCGCCTCGGCCGCCAGCTCGTCCGAGGGGACCACGCGGTTCGCGATGCCGAGTTCCAGGGCCTCTTGGGCCTTCACGGAGCGGGGGAAGAGCAGCAGGTCGGAGGCGCGCGAGCCGCCGATCAGGCGGGGCAGCGTCCACGAGACGCCCGAGTCGGCCGTCAGGGCGACCCCCGCGAAGGAGGTGTTGAAGGAGGCGGTGTCCGCGACCACGCGGAAGTCCGCCGCCAGGGCGAAACCGAAGCCCGCACCCGCCGCGACGCCGTTCACGCCCGCGACCACCGGCTTCGGCATCTCCGTCAGCGCCCGGACGATCGGGTTGTAGTGCTCCGCGACCGTGTTCATGGTCAGCGAGGAGCCGTGCTCGCGGTCGGCCGCCAGGAACCCGACGTGTTCCTTGAGGTCCTGGCCCACGCAGAACGCCCGGTTGCCTGCCGCGGTGAGCAGGACCGCCCGTACCGCGGGGTCGGCGGCCGCCGCCCGGGCCGCGTCGCGCAGGGCGACCTTGGCCTCGGTGTTCATGGCGTTCATGGCCTCGGGACGGTTGATCGTGATGGTCGCGAGTCCGTCGGTCACTTCGTAGAGCACGCTGTCGGCCATGGCGGGGGTCCCCCTTCGTCGCGGGCTGGCTACCGGCCGGTACCGGCCGGTGCAAGGGCCAGCATGGCGGACCGGACCGGCGTCGCACATGTGATGTGCGTCAAATAAACGGAAGGGCGGACTCGTGCCGCAGCGGCGAAGTATCGCAGGCGTGTCCCCGAAATGAGTGGTTTTGGTCAAGCGCGTTGCACAAGCGTTCCCAGCCGATGTTGGTCATCGGGTCCTGACATGCGGGATAATGGCCTGGAAGCAATGTGTTCGATGCCGGGTATTAGGCGCCTGAATGGGGCCGTCGGCTGACGATGAACTGGTTTCAGGAAGGGGAACGAGCATGGCGGCCATGAAGCCGCGGACGGGCGACGGCCCGCTCGAGGTCACCAAGGAGGGGCGGGGCATCGTCATGCGCGTACCGCTCGAGGGCGGCGGTCGGCTCGTCGTCGAGCTGACTCCGGACGAGGCGGACGCCCTGGGTGACGCCCTGAAGAAGGTCGTCGGCTGATCCCCCAGGGGCGCTGACAGTACTTTCGCTGCATTCTCTGCACTGCCCCGGCCGCGATACGCGGTCGGGGCAGTGTTGTGCCCGGGACCGGTCCCGGGACCGACATCGACATCGACATCTAGGTCGAGACGACACCGCCACCGTGATCGCCGGAGCCGCGCCGTGACCTTCTCCCCGCCCGCTCCGCCCGCCTTCGCGGACTGCACGCCCCGCCAGAAGGCCGCCCGGGTCCTCACGGAGGTCCTGGCGCCGGCGAACCTGGTGGTGGCCCAGCTCCTGTTGATCGGCTGGCACAGCACCGGGTCGTGGACCGGTCTCGGCTGGGGTCTGCTCGGGGCCCTGTTCTGCGGAGTGGTACCGATCGGCATCATCCTGCTCGGAGTCCGGCGCGGCGCGCTGACCGACCAGCACATACGGGTGAGGCGCCAGCGGGTCGTACCGATGGGGCTGAGCCTGGTCTCGGTCGTCGCCGGAATCACCCTCCTGCGCGTGCTCGGCGCCCCGGCGGAGGTCCTCGCGCTCGTCGTCGCGATGCTCGTCGGTCTCGTCTCGTCGCTGCTGGTGACGGTCGGCTGGCAGATATCCATCCACATGTCGGTGGCCGGCGGCACCGTGATGGTCCTGCTGCTGGTCTTCGGGCCGGCGCTGATCCCCGCGGTGCTGATCGCCACCGGCGTGGGCTGGTCCCGGCTGGTCCTGAAGGCACACACCCCCGCGCAGCTCCTCGCCGGCACACTGCTGGGCGGTACGGCCGCGCTGACCTTCGCGCTGCTGCGCTGACCGGACCCGGACCCGGACGCGGACCCGGACGCGGACCCGGACGCGGACCCGGACCCGGCCCGAGCCGGCCCGGGTTGGCCGATGCGGCTACGCGGTCACGCCGGCGGGCTCAGCGCCGGACGGCGCACAGCAGGCCGTCGCCCACCGGGAGCAGGGCGGCCTCCAGGGCCGGGGTCTCGCGGACGGTGCGCAGCAGCTCGCGGACGCGGAGCACCTCCACCGGCTGGGCCGCGGAGTCGACCGTACGGCCGTCGGAGAAGACTCCCTCGAAGCAGACCAGGCCGCCGGGGCGCAGCAGGCGCAACGATTCAGCGAGGTAGTCGAGGGACTCGGACGGGTCCCCGTCGCAGAAGACGAGGTCGTATCCGCCGTCGGCCAGCCGGGGCAGTACGTCCAGGGCGCGGCCCGGGATGAAGCGGGCGCGGTTGCCGGCGAAGCCGGCGGCGCGGAAGGCCTGGCGGGCGAAGGCCTGCCGGTCCTGCTCGGGATCCACCGTGGTCAGGACCCCGTCGGCGCGCATTCCGTGCAGGAGGTGGATGCCGGACACGCCGGTTCCGGTGCCGATCTCGGCGACCGCTTTCGCGTCGGCGGTGGCGGCGAGCAGGCGCAGCGCGGCCCCGGTGCCGGGGGAGACGGATCGAAGTCCCGCTTCCCTGGACCGGTCGCGGGCCCATCGCAGAGCGTCGTCTTCGGCGACAAACGCGTCGGCGAACGCCCAGCTCGTCTGCCGGTTGCCGGTAATGACCCTCTCCTGTCCCCATAGTTGGCGCAACGGTGACTGTATCCGCTGGAGTCGGGAACCCGCAGATGGGACCGGGCGTTGAGAGCAGTAGAGACGCAAGAGGGGCCCGGGGCCCGGAGCCCGTGCAAAGTTACTGCAAAAAAGCTTATCCAGAGCTGACGGGAGGGGTGGCTATGGTAGGGATTCCGCTGGACACCACCAGAGCCGACAGGGGAGGTGCGGCTGCGCCTGTGGATCGTGGGGGTGTCCTCCGACGCCTCTTCTGGTCGGCCGGTGAGCCGAAATCCGTGACCAACATTGCTGACCGTTTCCGCACCGTAGACACCGCAACCACCGCGACCTTCGCCGCCGATGCGGGCTCCCAGGCGTGGACCCCTCCCTCGTGGGAGGAGATCGTCAGCACCCACAGTGCGCGGGTCTACCGCCTCGCCTACAGGCTGACGGGCAACCAGCACGACGCCGAGGACCTGACGCAGGAAGTCTTCGTCCGCGTCTTCCGCTCGCTGTCCACGTACACGCCCGGCACCTTCGAGGGCTGGCTGCACCGGATCACCACGAACCTCTTCCTGGACATGGTCCGCCGCAAGCAGCGGATCCGCTTCGACGCCCTCGCCGACGACGCCGCCGAGCGGCTGCCGAGCCGTGAGCCGTCCCCGCAGCAGGTGCTGCACGACACCCACTTCGACGCGGACGTGCAGCAGGCGCTGGACACCCTCGCGCCCGAGTTCCGCGCGGCCGTGGTGCTCTGCGACATCGAGGGCCTGTCGTACGAGGAGATCGCCGCCACGCTCGGCGTGAAGCTCGGCACCGTGCGCAGCCGTATCCACCGGGGCCGTTCGCACCTGCGCAAGGCGCTCAAGCACCGGTCTCCCGAGGCCCGCGCGGAGCAGCGCGCGCTGGCCGGTGTGGCCGTGGGTGCCCCCGGCGCCGGGGGAGAGGGCGGAGCCGAGTGAGCGGGATCAGTCCGTCCCCGTCGCCCGCCGAAGAGGCTTCCTCCGCCGAACGGCACCTGGGCGACCGGCTCGCCGCCCTCGTGGACGGGGAGTTGGGCCACGACGCGCGCGAGCGGGTGCTGGCGCACCTGGCGACGTGTCCCAAGTGCAAGGCCGAGGCGGATGCGCAGCGGCGTCTGAAGACCATGTTCGTGGAGAGCGCGCCTCCTCCGCTGTCGGCGGGGCTGCTGGCGCGGCTGCAGGGACTGCCGGGAGGCGGCTCCGAGGGCCCCTCGGGGCCCGTCGGCCCCTACGGCCCGTCGGCGGGAGCCGACCCCTTCGCGTCCTTCGGCTACGCGCCGCCCGAGGCCGCCGCCGCGCCGCCGCAGCAGGGCTTCCGGATACACGACGTGGGCCGTCAGCGGCGCCGCTTCGCGTTCGTGGCCGCAGGTGCGGTGTCGCTCGCCGCGATCGCGCTGGGCGGCTCGCTGCCGATGGAAGCGGTCGAGCCCAATGCCCGGGGCGAGGCCCCGGCCGCGCGAACGGGACCCGTGGTCCCGGTGGTCGACGCCGTGGCCCGGGAGAACCAGCTGCCGAAACCGGGCGCCGTCCCGACGCTCCGTCCGGTCGCCCCCCTCGCGGCCTCGCCGTCGCCGTCCCGCCCGACCGCCTCCGCCCGCCCGGTGTCCCTGTACCGGTAGCCGTCGGGGCCGCGCCAGGCCGCCTCGGCAGGTACGCCCGCCCGCCCCGCCGGTATGCCCGCCGGGGCGGGCGACCCGGGCAACCTGGTTGAATCTCCGCCAGACGCGCCGCCCCGGGCGGCCGGCGGAGACCGACAGGTAGGCGGGGAGCGCCCATGTCCGACAGTCAGCAGACCGATCCGGCGGCGGATCAGGTCCCCACCGTCCTGCCCCGGTGGTGGAGCCGCCCCGCGGGTCCCGTCGGCGGGCACGAGGCATCCGTACCGCCCCCGCGGTCCGCGGCGCACGCGGACGGGGATCCGGTGACCGCGCCGGCCTCCGACCCCGCCCCCGCCCCGGTGCCCCAGTGGTGGAGCCGGCCCGCGGAGCCGGTCGCCGCGCCGGGGGCACCCGTACCGCGGACCGTGCCGCAGGCGGCCGCCGGCGAGGAGCCGCGGTACGACCCCTGGGGCGCGCGGCCGCTCCAGGCGGTGGATCACGGCCGGGCCGGCCCGCGCCGGGTCAGGCTGCGCCAGGGCATCGCCCTCGGGGTCGGGATCGCCCTCCTGGCCGGCGGCATCGGCGGCTACGCCGGGGTCCTCGCCGAGCGGCAGGCCGCCACCCGCCTCGAACTCCCGCAGGCGGCCCGCGCCGACCGCGGCCGGGCTCCCGACAGCGTCGCCGGGATCGCCGCCGCCGCGCTGCCCGGCGTGGTCACCCTGCACGTCAGCGGCGCGGAGAGCAGTTCGACCGGCACCGGCTTCGTCCTCGACGGGCAGGGCCACATCCTCACCAACAACCACGTGGTCAACGGCGCCCGGACCATAACGGTCACCTTCAGCACCGGCGAGAGCGTCACCGCCGAGCTGGTCGGCGGCGACACCGGGTACGACCTGGCCGTCGTCAAGGTCGACGGGGTACGGGGCCTGCGGCCGCTCGCGCTCGGCAACTCCGAGAACGTCGAGGTCGGCGACCCGGTCGTGGCCATCGGGGCCCCCTTCGACCTCTCCAACACCGTCACCGCCGGCATCATCAGCGCCACCGGCCGCCCCATCACCGCCGGCGGCGACAAGGGCGACGGCAGCGACGTCAGCTACGTCGACGCCCTCCAGACCGACGCCCCCATCAACCCCGGCAACTCCGGCGGACCGCTCCTCGACGCCAAGGCCCAGGTCATCGGCATCAACAGCGCCATCCGCGGAGGCGACGGCAAGGACAGCTCCGGACAGCAGCGCGGCAGCGTCGGCCTCGGCTTCGCCATCCCGGTGAACCAGGGCAAGCGCGTCGCCGAGGAGCTGATGCGCACGGGCCGCGCCACCCACCCCGTCATCGGCGTCACCCTGGACATGGACTACACCGGGGACGGGGCCCGGGTGGGGGAGAAGGGCGCGGACGGGAAGCCGGCCGTCCCCGCGGGCGGCCCCGGAGCCCGCGCGGGGATCAGGCCGGGAGACGTGATCACCAAGGTCGACGCGGTACGGGTGCACGGCGGCGACGAGCTCGTGATCAAGATCCGGGCCCACCGTCCGGGCGACCGGCTCACCCTCACCGTGCTGCGCGAGGGCCGGGAGCGCACGCTGGAAGTCGTCCTCGGATCGGCGAACGGATCATGACGGGCGGGTGAAAGCAGAACCGGTCCCCTAATCAGCCGGTCCTGGTGTATTGGCCCGCGGACCCGGCCGGGTACCGTGTGACAGGCCTGACGTGAAGAGAGCCGAGGAGCGGGGCAAGGTGTTCAACGACATAGGCGCACTCGAGCTGGTCACGATCGTGGTGCTCGCCATTCTCATCTTCGGCCCGGACAAGCTGCCCAAGGTCATCCAGGACGTCACGGGCGTCATCCGGAAGATCCGGGCGTTCTCCGACAGTGCGAAGCAGGACATCCGCTCCGAGCTCGGCCCGGAATTCAAGGACTTCGAGTTCGAGGACCTGAACCCGAAGAACTTCATCCGCAAGCAGCTGACCGAGAACGAGGACCTCAAGGAGATCCGGAGCAGCTTCGATCTCCGCAAGGAACTCAACGACGTCACCGACGCGGTCAACGGCAAGGAATCCGACGCGGCCGGTGCCGTCGGCGGCGGCCTTCCCGCGGCCGCCGCGGGCGCCGGACCGGACATGGTCAAGAAGCCCGTGACCCCGGCGCAGGAGCAGCGCACGCGCTACGACGCCGACGCGACCTGACGCCACCCGGGACCACGCGCGCGCCCGCCTGCCCGGTGAACCGCGGTCGGGTGGCTATCCTCCTTTGAGTCCGGACCCAGGACGCCCGAGGGGGGTGGGCCGTTCCGGATCCCACGGAACGAGAGGCCGCTCAGATGGAGACGACGAGCAGTAGCCGGGTAGGCACGCAGCCCGCCGAGGCGCAGACGCCCGCACCCCAGGACCCTCCGCAGTCCCCGGACGCGGCAGCCCCGCCCGTCCCTGCCGCCCGCCGGGCGGCCGAGGGGTACCTGCGGGCCGACTTCCCCTGGTACGGGCTGGACGGGGCCTTCACCGGCCCCCGCTGGCTGATGCAGGTCGCCGCCGGCGCCGACGGCAGCGTGGAGCACGGCTCGACCGGTCACGGGGACGAGCCCTCCGCCCGCGGCGAGATCGCCACCGGCGAGAAGGAGCGCTTCGCGGTGGTCGTCACCGTGGCCAGCAACCCGCTGCGGCGCACCGCCGACGGCACCGGAGTCCTGGAGGCCACCTCGGTCTCCTCGGCGGCCTGGCTGGCCGGCTCGGGGCTGCTGGCCTACAGCTGGCCGGGGCAGATGGACCACAGCCTGCGCGACGACTGGCTCGACCAGCAGACCGAGGCCGCGTGGGAGCTCGCGGACGACCTCGCCGGGCCGGACTGGTCGACGCTGTCGCTGCCGGTGGACGGGGAGCCGACGGCGTTCCACTACCGCGAGTCGGAGTTCGGGTGGGTCCTCGCCGGATCGACCGGGAGCGGGGTGCACTTGGGCGCGTACGGCCGGGGGATGAGCGCGTACGGGCTCGGCTTCTCGGTGATCGAGGACCTGGCGGCGTACGAGTAGGACGCACGAACGGGCCGGTGGACGGAATTCCGTCCACCGGCCCGTTCTCGTGTGCCGGAACGTCTCGTGTCAGAACTTGTTGCGCGGGGTGATCCCCAGGGACATGCCCGCCAGGCCGCGGGCGCGGCCGCCGAGCTTGCCGGCGATGGCGCGCAGGGCCGCGCCGGCGGGGGAGTCGGGGTCGGACAGCACGACCGGGGTGCCGTCGTCGCCGCCCTCGCGCAGGCGGACGTCGATCGGGATCGAGCCCAGCACCGGCACCGCCGCGCCGACCGTCTTGGTCAGGCCGTCGGCGACCTTCTGGCCACCGCCCGAACCGAACACGTCGACCATCTCGTCGCAGTGCGGGCAGGGCAGACCCGACATGTTCTCGACGACGCCGACGATCTTCTGGTGGGTCTGCACGGCGATCGATCCGGCCCGCTCCGCGACCTCGGCGGCCGCCTGCTGCGGGGTGGTCACCACGAGGATCTCGGCGTTCGGCACGAGCTGGGCCACGGAGATCGCGATGTCGCCCGTGCCCGGCGGCAGGTCGAGCAGCAGGACGTCCAGGTCGCCCCAGTACACGTCGGCCAGGAACTGCTGGAGGGCCCGGTGCAGCATCGGACCGCGCCACACCACGGGCGCGTTGCCCGGGGTGAACATGCCGATGGAGATGACCTTCACGCCGTGCGCCGACGGCGGCATGATCATGTTCTCGACCTGGGTGGGGCGGCCCGTCACACCGAGCATGCGCGGCACGCTGTGGCCGTAGATGTCGGCGTCGACGACGCCGACCTTGAGGCCGTCGGCCGCCATCGCCGCCGCCAGGTTCACGGTGACCGAGGACTTGCCGACGCCGCCCTTGCCGGAGGCGACCGCGTAGACGCGGGTCAGCGAGCCGGGCTGGGCGAAGGGGACCTCGCGCTCGGCGGTGCCGCCGCGCAGGGTCGCCGCGAGGTCCTTGCGCTGCTCGTCGCTCATCACGTCCAGCGTGACGTCGACCGAAGTGACGCCGGGGACCCGCTGCACGGCCTCGGTGACCAGGCTGGTGATGGTCTCGCGCATGGGGCAGCCCGACACGGTCAGGAACACGGTGACGGCGACCTCGCCGCCGTCACCGATCTCCACCGATTTGACCATGCCCAGCTCGGTGATCGGCCGGTGGATCTCGGGGTCGTTCACCGTCGCCAGCGCGTCCAGGATCGCGTCCTGTTCGGGCAAGGCAGCGGCGGAGGCGGAGCTTGTGTCGGTAGCCATGCCCCGATGGTACGGCGCGGTGGCGGGCCTCAGGAAAGCCCGCTAGCGGTCGCCTTCGTCACTCTCCGCGGGGAATAGCCGCCGCTCGTCCATCTCTTTGATCAGATCCTGGAACTCCGAGCGGATCCAGTCGCGCGTGGCGACCTCCCCCAGACCCATCCGCAGGGCCGCGATCTCCCGGGTCAGGTACTCGGTGTCGGCCATCGAGCGCTCGTTCTGCTTGCGGTCCTGCTCCAGGTTGACCCGGTCCCGGTCGTCCTGCCGGTTCTGCGCCAGGAGGATCAGCGGGGCCGCGTAGGAGGCCTGCAGCGACAGCATCAGGGTCAGGAAGATGAAGGGGTACTCGTCCCAGCGCAGGTCGGCCGGCGCGAAGATGTTCCAGAGCACCCAGATGATGATGACGACGGTCATCCATACGATGAACCGGCCCGTGCCGAGGAACCGCGCGACCCGCTCCGAGAGCCGCCCGAAGGCCTCCGGGTCGTACTCGGGCAGCAGCCGACGCCGGGCCGGGCGCGGCAGATCCAGGCGCGTGCGCGAGCGGGACAGTGCGCTCGCGCCCGTCGACTGGCCGGCTTTCGCCCGCTCGCCGCGCTCGAAAGAAGAACGTTCCGCCCGCTCGGCGGCCGCCTCCGCCAGCCCGTGCTCGCGGGCCTGCGTCCGCGCCTGCTCGCGCCGTTCCCGGATCTGCTCCCTGCGCCGCTCGCGCGGCTGCTCGCCGCGCCCCCGTTCAGTCCCCACGGAGGGCCCCTTCCGCACGCTCGGAATCCTCGGGACCCCCGGGGCCCTCCGAATGGAAGTCCGTCTCCCGCCAGTCGTCCGGCAGCAGGTGGTCCAGTACGTCGTCCACGGTGACCGCGCCCAGCAGCGAGCCGCTCTCGTCGACGACCGGGACCGCGACCATGTTGTACGCGGCCAGGTAGCTGGTCACCACCGGCAGCGAGGCGTCCGGCCGCAGCGGTGCCAGGCCGGTGTCCACGATCGAGCTGACCAGGGTGAACGGCGGATCGCGCAGCAGCCGCTGGAAGTGCACCGTGCCCAGGTACTTGCCCGTCGGCGTCTCGTCCGGCGGCCGGCAGACGTACACCTGCGCCGCCAGCGCCGGTGACAGGTCCGACTGCCGTACGCGGGCCAGCGCGTCGGCGACCGTCGCGTCGGGCCGCAGCACGATCGGCTCCGTGGTCATCAGACCGCCCGCGGTGTTCTCCTCGTACGACAGCAGGCGCCGCACGTCGGCGGCGTCGTCGGGCCGCATCAGCGTCAGCAGCCGCTCCTTGTCGTCCTCCGGCAGCTCCGAGAGCAGGTCGGCCGCGTCGTCCGGGTCCATCGCCTCGAGGACGTCGGCCGCGCGCTCCTCCTTCAGCTTCCCGAGGATCTCCACCTGCTCGTCCTCGGGCAGCTCCTCCATGACGTCCGCGAGCCGGTCGTCGTCGAGGGCGCTCGCCACCTCGGCGCGCCGCTTCGGCGTCAGGTGGTGCAGGACGTTCGCCACGTCCGCGGGACGCATCTGCTCGAAGGTCGCGACCAGGTTCTCGGCGCCCTGCCCGTGCTCCTCAAGCGAGAAGCCCGTCACCGCCGACCACTCCACGGTCAGGGTCTCGCCGCGCCGCCGCAGCGCGCCCGACTTGCCCTTCCGTACGAAGATCCGGTCGATCTCCCAGTCACGGCGGGCCGGAAGCTGCTGGATGGCCACGTCCAGGACGGTGACCTCCTCGTCGTCCGCGACCAGGCGCACCCGCCGGTCCAGCAGCTCGCCGAGGATCAGCCGCTCGGTGGGGCGCTGCTCGAAGCGCCGCATGTTGACCACGCCCGTGGTGATCACCTGGCCGGACTCGACGCCCGTCACCCGGGTCATGGGCAGGAAGATCCGGCGCCGGCTGACGACCTCGACCACCAGGCCGAGCAGCCGGGGCGGCCGGCCGCCCACGCGGAGCATCGCGACGAGGTCGCGCACCCGGCCCACCTGGTCGCCGTTGGGGTCGAAGACGGGCACACCCGACAGATGCGAGACGAAGATCCGTGGGGCGCCTGCCGCCATCCGAGCGCCTCCTACGAGCTGCGTCATCCGTCGATCACCGGTACTGCCGTCCCTCAGGTTAGCCCGTACCGCACACAACCTCCTGGTGGGGCCGTCCGCCCGGGCATCCCCCGTGATCCGCCGGCGCCGGGGGAGTGCCCGCGCGGCCTCCGCACGCGCGTCCCCACGAGCTGCGCGCGGGCGCCGCGCGGAGCCCCGGTGACGGGCGGGTACGCTGCCAGCTGCTCGCCGACGCAACGAGAGGGGCACCCGCCCGTGACCGCCTATTTCCCCGCCCTGCGGCTGCGCCGGGCCGCCTTCGTCAGTGCCCTGTGCGCGGGCCTGGCCGTCGTCGGCACGGGGTGCGGGGCGGATCCCGACGAGGGGACGAACGGGGTCGGCAAGCTGTCCGCCGACCAGATCGAGGACAAGGCGAAGACGGCCGTCACCGGGGCACGGTCGGTCCACCTCTCCGGCACGCTCGTCAGCGGCGGCAAATCCTTCACCCTGGACATGCGGCTGGGGGCGGACGGCGGCTCCGGCGAGGTCAAGTCCCAGGACGACAGCACCTTCCAGCTGCTGCGGGTCGGCGAGCAGCTCTACCTCAAGGCGAGCGCCGCGTTCTGGGGCCAGTCCGAGGCGGCCGGCAAGCTCGGCGACAAGTTCGTCAAGGTGCCCGAGGGCGACCCCTCCTACAAGCAGTTCCGCGGATTCACCGACATGCAGGTCATGCTCGACGGGCTGCTCGGGCTGGAGGGGAAGCTCACCAAGGGCGAGGACTACACCAAGGTCGGGCCCACCCGGGCCGTCCAGGTCTCGGCGGACCAGGGCAAGGGCGGCAAACTCTCCGTCTCCCTGGAGGGCACCCCCTACCCGCTCCTCATGGAACGCGCGGGCGGCGCCGGCCGGGTGACCCTCGCGGAATGGGGCAAGCCGGTCGAGCTGACCGCGCCCGCGCCGGACCAGACGGTGGACTACGGTTCCGAGCTGCCCACGACCAAGGAGCAGGCGGGCGGCTCCGGCCAGGGCGCGAACCCGCAGGGCTGACCGGCGGCTCCGGAGGCGGCCTAGCGGGCCGCCTTCTTCCGCTTCAGCAGCAGCTTCGGCAGCCCGGCCGGGATGGGCCGGCGGGTCGTCGCCGGGGAGCCCAGGGGAGCCGCCGCGAGGGAACCCTCGGGGAGGGTGGCCCGGACCGACTCCGGCTCCAGGCGCAGCAGCCGGCACTCGCGCGCCCAGCGCTCGGTCATCTCGGCGGAGTCGGGCGCGTTGAGCCGCTTGCCCTTGAGCTCGGCCGCCGCGGCCTCCCAGGGCTCGCTGCCGGGCACGAGCTCGCGTACGGTCGCCGTCCACGCGACGAGCCGGCCGCCCTTGTCCTTGCTGCGCACGGTCACCTCGGCCGCCGCCCCGTCCGCGAGCCCCGGGAACGGCTGCTCCCCGGGCCCGTCGCCGAGCACGTGCGCCGCGCCGTCCACCCAGGCGTGCCACAGGCCGCGGTCGGCCCCGGAGCCGCGGACCCAGATGAGGCCGGACTTCTTGGTGGCCTCCTCGACGAGGGCCAGATCGAGCGCGCTGAGAGTCATGCGCACAGGGTAGCCAGCGCCCCCCGCCCCCTCACAGCCAGCCGTTCCGGCGCAGGGCCCGGTGGATGGTGAAGCAGGTCCCGGCGATGGCGACCATCACCATCGGATAGCCGTAGCGCCACTGGAGCTCCGGCATGTGCTCGAAGTTCATCCCGTACACGCCGCAGATCATCGTGGGCACGGCGATGATCGCCGCCCAGGAGGTGATCTTGCGCATGTCCTCGTTCTGCGCGACGGTCGCCTGCGCCAGGTTGGCCTGGAGGATGGAGTTCAGCAGCTCGTCGAAGCCGACGACCTGCTCGTGCACGCGGGCCAGGTGGTCGGCGACGTCCCGGAAGTACTTCTGGATGTCGGGGTCCACCAGCCGCATCGGACGCTCGCTGAGCAGCTCCATGGGGCGCAGCAGCGGGGAGACGGCCCGCTTGAACTCCAGCACCTCGCGCTTGAGCTGGTAGATGCGGCCCGCGTCGCCGCCGCGCGCACTGCCTTTGGCGGGGGCGGCGAAGACCTCGCTCTCCACCTCGTCGATGTCGTCCTGGACGGCCGCGGCGACGGCGATGTACCCGTCGACCACGTGGTCGGCGAGGGAGTGCAGGACGGCGGACGGGCCTTTGGCGAGGAGCGCCGGGTCGTCCTGGAGGCGGTGGCGCAGGCCTTTGAGCGAGCCGTGGCCGCCGTGCCGGACGGTGATGACGAAGTCGGGGCCGGTGAAGCACATCACCTCGCCGGTCTCCACCACCTCGCTGGTGGCGGTGAGTTCGGTGTGCTCGACGTAGTGGATCGTCTTGAAGACGGTGAAGAGGGTGTCGTCGTAGCGCTCCAGCTTCGGCCGCTGGTGCGCGTGCACTGCGTCCTCCACGGCGAGCGGGTGCAGTCCGAACACGGCGGCGATCCCGGCGAACTCGGCTTCGGTCGGCTCGTGCAGGCCGATCCACGCGAAACCGCCGTCCTCGCGGACCTCGCGCAGCGCCTCACGGGGCGTCAGGCAGGAGGCCCCCTGCGCGCGCCCGTCGCGCCGCCCGTCGCGGTAGACGGCGCAGTCGACCACCGCGCTGTTGGCGGACGGGTCGCGGGTGGTGTCGTAGCCGGGCTGTGCCGGGGTGGACCTGCGCAGCGCGGGGCGGACGGCGGCACGGAGGTAGGGCAGCATCGACATGGCAGGCTCCTTCGCGCGCACGGCTGCGGACCGTACGGGTGGGAGGTCCTTCCGGATGGCGCGCCCGCCCGGTCGGCGGTCCGGGCGGGCAGGCGGAAGGATCAGGACGGGAGGACACAGTTCTTCCGTCGCTCTTCGACCGATCCGACGTGTCGATTCAAAGACGCGCGGATCAAAGGGCGCGCGGCGCGCCCGTCGGTGAAGGGGAAGAGCGATGGGTACCGCACGTACTGTGCGATCGACTTCGATGCACCGCAGCCCCACCTCCTCCGGCCGGTCCCCCGTAAGGGACGTCCTGTCGCCGGGGCACTGAAACTTCTCTTCTGAGAGCGTCCCCGACCAGCGGTCAACGATATCAGCCGACGGATGGTCAAGAGCCGCTCTTTACCCGGCTGATACGAGTTCTATGCTCGCTCCATGGCAGAAATTCTGGCCCTTGTGGAAGCCCGGCTGCGCGCCGCCCTCGGCGAACCCGACGCACGCGCCGCCGTGACCTTCCTGGGCACCGACCGCTTCGAGGTCCTCCGCTTCACCGAGGGCGACCTCGTGCGGTACGCGACCCTCGGCATGTCCGCCCAGCCGATGACCGACCCGACGGCGGTGGTCGCCGATCCGGTCCGCGGCCCGCGCGCGGAGCTCGTCCTGACCGTACGGGGCGGGCTCGCCCCCACCGACAGGCTGCTGCGGCCGCTGGCCGTGCTGGCGGCGTCGCCCCAGGTGGAAGGACTCATCGTGGCGCCCGGCGCCTCACTGGACGTGGGCGAACCGCTGTGGGACGGGGCGCCGTTCACCTCCGTGCTCGTGGCGGAGCCCGGCGGCCTGGTGGAGGACCTCGAACTGGACGACCCCATGGACCCCGTCTCCTTCTTCCCCCTCCTGCCGATGACGGCGAACGAGGCCGCGTGGAAGCGGGTCCACGGAGCGGCCGCCCTGCAGGAACGCTGGCTCGCGCGCGGGACGGATCTGCGGGACCCTCTGCGTACGGCAGTCGCACTGGACTGAGCATCCGGCCGCCGCCGGGCCGCCCGGCCGCCCGGACGGGTGATCGCATCTTGACGGCGCGCGCGGCGGGGAGGAGCGTGGCTTCCTATGAGGGGCGAACCGAGTTGCCCGAAGTGTGGTGGCCGGGTCAGGGCGCCCGGTCTTTTCGCCGACTCCTGGCAGTGCGCGGTGCACGGTACCGTCCATCCCCTGCAGCCCGTGATCCCGCCGAGCGTCGAAGGCCTGGGCGTGGTGGTGAACCGGGCGCAGGTACCGGTCTGGATGCCCTGGCCGCTGCCCGTCGGGTGGCTGTTCACCGGGATCGCCTCCGCCGGTGACGACCGCAACGGCGGCCGGGCCACGGCCGTGGCCTGCTCGGGTCCCGGCCCGCTGGGCGGCATCGGGGAGCTGCTGCTGGTCGCCGAGGAGCTGGGCGTCGGCCTGGGCGCGCGGTTCGCGGGCCTCGACGCCCCCGACCCGGGCCGCTACATGGACGTCTCCGCCCCGCCGCACGCCAAGGTGGTCGCCGCAGGGCGCCCCACGCCGCTCTGGCACGTCACCGGCGTCCCCGAGGACCGGGCCGTCTTCGCCGGGGAGGCGCGCGGGCTGTGGCTGTGGGCGATCGTCTGGCCGGAGCAGTCGGGCCTGCTGATGTACGACGAGCTGGTCCTGACGGACCTGCGCGACGCGGGAGCCGAGGTGGAGCTGCTGCCCTGCGGAGCCCTGAGCCCCCGCATTCTGTCCTCTTGACGCGCAGCTCGCGCGGCTCGGCCCTGGCGGGCCTCCCCGGCTTCGCGGCGCTGCGCCGGACTCCGTCCGGCGGTTCCGGGCCCGGGCCGCCCCGGCGGCGCTCCGGGGGCCCGCGCCGGGAAAAGCGGACGGTATCCTGGAGTGTCCCCCGTCCGCGTGTGAACCCTGGAGTCCGGCTGTGCGCATCGATCTGCACGCCCACTCCACGGCCTCGGACGGTACGGACACCCCCGCCGAGCTGGTGCGCAACGCCGCCGGTGCGGGGCTCGACGTGGTGGCGCTGACCGACCACGACACCGTCGCCGGCTACCACGAAGCCATCGCCGCGCTGCCCCAGGGGCTGACCCTGGTCACCGGCGCCGAGCTGAGCTGCCGTCTCGACGGCATCGGCGTGCACATGCTGGCGTACCTCTTCGACCCCGAGGAGCCCGAGCTCTTCCGGGAGCGGGAGCTCGTACGCGACGACCGGACCCCGCGCGCGCAGGCCATGATCGGCAAGCTGCGGGGCCTCGGGGTGGAGATCACCTGGGAGCAGGTGGCCCGGATCGCCGGTGAGGGCTCCGTGGGGCGCCCGCACATCGCGGCCGTGCTCGTCGAGCTGGGCGTCGTGCGCACCGTGTCGGACGCGTTCACCGCGGACTGGCTCGCCGACGGCGGCCGCGCGTACGCCGAGAAGCACGAGCTCGACCCCTTCGACGCGATCCGCCTGGTCAAGGCGGCCGGCGGGGTCACCGTCTTCGCCCACCCCGGCGCCGTCAAGCGCGGCACCTGCGTGCCCGAGAGCGCGATAGCCGCCCTCGCCTCGGCCGGCCTCGACGGCATCGAGGTCGACCACATGGACCACGACGACGCCACCCGCGCGCGCCTGCGCGGCCTGGCCGGCGACCTCGGTCTGCTGACCACCGGGTCCAGCGACTACCACGGCAGCCGCAAGACCTGCCGTCTCGGGGAGTACACGACCGACCCCGAGATCTACGGCGAGATCACCCGCCGTGCCACCGGGGCGTTCCCGGTTCCCGGCGCCGGTGGACGCGTACGCGGCTGACGACTGCCGCCGCCCCTCCCGCTCCGCCGCCCCCTTTTCGTGACACCCCTCTCCTGCAAGGCATCACTGTGCTCGATTTCGCCGTCTTCGGATCCCTCTTTCTCACGCTTTTTGTGATTATGGACCCTCCGGGGATCACGCCCATCTTCCTCGCGCTGACCTCCGGCCGCCCCGCCAAGGTGCAGCGCCGCATGGCCTGGCAGGCCGTCTGCGTCGCCTTCGGCGTCATCGCCGTCTTCGGTCTCTGCGGCCAGCAGATCCTCGACTACCTGCACGTCTCCGTGCCCGCCCTGATGATCGCGGGCGGGCTGCTGCTCCTGCTCATCGCCCTCGACCTGCTCACCGGCAAGACCGACGAGCCGAAGCAGACCAAGGACGTGAACGTCGCGCTCGTCCCGCTCGGGATGCCGCTGCTGGCCGGGCCCGGCGCGATCGTCTCGGTGATCCTGGCCGTGCAGAAGGCCGACGGGGTCACCGGTCAGTTCTCGGTATGGGCCGCGATCGTCGCGATGCACATCGTGCTGTGGGTGGTGATGCGCTATTCGCTCGTCATCATCCGTGTCATCAAGGACGGCGGCGTGGTCCTCGTGACGCGCCTGGCGGGCATGATGCTCTCCGCGATCGCGGTCCAGCAGATCATCAACGGTGTGCTCCAGGTGATCGAGGCCGCGTAGCCCCACCCGCCGCGCATGCGAACGCCCCCGCACCGGGATCGGTGCGGGGGCGTTCGGAGTATGCGGCGCCGGGCGCCGGGCGTCGGGTGGACGCGGTGGGGGTTGGACGCGGTCAGTTGGACACGGTCTCAGCCGGTCGGATCAGGATGCGCTGGCCGACGGCCGCGGCCTGCTGCACGATCCGGTTGACGGAGGCCGCGTCCACGACGGTGCTGTCCACGGCAGATCCGTCGACGTCGTCCAGGCGCAGAATCTCGAAGCGCATGGGGCTTCTCCCTTCGTCAGTGTTTCTCCTTGTACAGGGTTAACGAAGTGTAAGCCGCAAACATTCCCTACGCTAAGGAAATTTTTTCCTTGTCTAACTACTAACGGGTCTCGGAGGCGTCAGAGGCCGCTTCGGCAGCCCTCCAGAACGCCGCCAGCGCCGCCGCCGTGGCCGCCGGATCCTCGGCGTTCGGAGAGTGTTCCGTCCCCGGGATCACCACCCGCGCCGCGCCCAGCCGGTGCGCCATCGCGTCCATCTCCGACACCGGCCACACCGGGTCCGACTCCCCGGACAGCACCAGCTTCGCCAGCCCCGGCGCCGCTGCGACGAGCTCGTCGATCCGGTCCGGCTCCTCGATCAGAGCCCGGCCGGTGACCATCAGCTGCTCGGGGGCGGTCCCCAGCCAGCGTGCGCGCAGGAAGGCCGCGAGGGTGGGGTCCTCGGGGGGCGCGTCGCGCGGATCCATGGCGCGCATGGCCGCCCAGATGCCCGGCATGTCGTCGCCCATCGCCTCCAGCGCCGAGATCAGCAGCTTCGTACGGCCCTGCTGGTCCGCGCAGACCGCGCCCGGGCCGCTGCTCAGCAAGGTGAGGCTGGCGTACGGGGCCGGGTCCCGCACCACGGCCGCCCGGACGATCAGCCCGCCCAGCGAATGCCCGAGCAGGTGCACCGGACCGGCCGCGCCCAGGGCGGCGGTCTGCGCGAGGACGTCCCGCGCCAGTTCCGCCAGGGCGTACGGGCCCTGCGTGCGCGGGCCGCCGCTCTCGTGCTGGCCCCTGCCGTCCACGGCGACCACCCGGTATCCGGCGGCGGTCAGCGGCCCGAGGAGGCCGAGGAAGTCCTCCTTGCTGCCGGTGTAGCCGGGCACCAGCAGGGCGGTGGCGCGGGCCGGCCCGGCGGGCACGGCTTCGTGCACGGCGAACTCGCCACGGTCCGTGGCCAGGCGGTACGCGCGGGCTGCGGGCGGGAGCGTGAGGGTCGGCGGCTTGCTCATGGCCCGAGGTTACCGGCCCGTACGCCCGTACGGGAGCTTCATCCGGCCCCGGGTACGCCGATGGCCCCGGCCTCGAAAGGGGACCGGGGCCATCGGCAGGGCGTTACGCCTCCGGGGTCTCCACCGCGGCGACGGCCTTGCGGGTCCGCGTGCGCTTCGGCTTGGCCGGAGCCTCCTCGGCCGGAGCGGCGGCCTCGGCGGCCGGAGCCTCCGGGGCGGCGGCGGCGACCTTGCGGGTGCGGGTGCGCTTCGGCTTGACCGGAGCCTCCTCCGCCACCGGAGCGGCGGCTTCGGCGACGACCTCGGCGGCCGGGGCGGCAGCGGCGACCTTGCGGGTCCGCGTGCGCTTCGGCTTGACCGGGGCCTCCTCGGCGACCACGGCCGGGGCGACGACGGCCGGAGCGACCGGAGCCTCGACCACGGCGGCCTGGGCGACGACCTCGGCCACCGGGGCGGCGGCCGGAGCGGCCGCGGCCTTGCGGGGGGCGCGGGCACGCGGGGCGCTGTTCCGGGGGGCGCTGGTGCGCGGGGCGCGGACCGGCTCCACCATCGGGGCCATCTGGAAGTCGGGCTCGGGCTCCACGACGAAGGGGGCCAGCGGTTCCAGAGCCGTCGCGGGGGCGACGAAGGTGGCGGCCGGAGCGGCCGACCGGGTCCGGCGACGACGCGGCTTGCGGGCCTCGTCGGCGGCCGGAGCCTCCGGAGCCTGGACCGCCGCCGCCGCCGCGGCGGGCGCGGCGACAGGGGTGACCGGCGTGACCGGAGCCGCCTCGGTGGTCACCGGGGTCAGGAGCTCGGCGCCCTGGTCCGAGCCGCCACGGGTGCGGCGGCGCTGGCGCGGGGTACGGGCGGGACGCTCCTCGGCGACCGGGGCGGCGGCACCGCGGCCACCGTCACGTCCACCGTCACGTCCACCGTCGCGAGCGGCATCGCGGCCACGGTCGCGGCCACCGTCACGACCGCTGTCACGTCCACCGTCGCGGCCGCCACGGCCACCGCGGCCGCCGGTCTCGCCCAGGTCTTCCAGGTTCTCGGCGTTCAGGCCGGCCCGCGTGCGCTCGGCGCGCGGCAGGACGCCCTTGGTGCCGGCCGGGATGTTCATCAGCTCGTACAGGTGCGGGGACGTGGAGTACGTCTCCACCGGGTCGTGGAAGTCCAGCTCCAGCGCCTTGTTGATCAGCTGCCAGCGCGGGATGTCATCCCAGTCGACCAGGGTGACGGCGATGCCCTTCTTGCCCGCGCGGCCGGTGCGGCCCACACGGTGCAGGAAGGTCTTCTCGTCCTCGGGCGTCTGGTAGTTGATGACGTGGGTGACACCCTCGACATCGATACCGCGCGCGGCGACGTCGGTGCAGACCAGCACGTCGACCTTGCCGTTGCGGAAGGCGCGCAGCGCCTGCTCGCGGGCGCCCTGGCCCAGGTCGCCGTGGACGGCGCCGGAGGCGAAGCCGCGCTTCTCGAGCTGCTCGGCGATGTCGGCCGCCGTGCGCTTGGTGCGGCAGAAGATCATGGCGAGCCCGCGGCCTTCGGCCTGCAGGATGCGGGAGACGAGCTCCGGCTTGTCCATGTTGTGCGCACGGAAGACGTGCTGCGTGGTGTTGGCGACGGTCGCGCCCTCGCCGTCCTCGGAGACGGCGCGGATGTGCGTCGGCTGCGTCATGTACCGGCGGGCCAGTCCGATGACCGCACCCGGCATGGTCGCCGAGAACAGCATCGTCTGACGCTTGGCCGGCAGGTAGCTCATGATGCGCTCGACATCGGGCAGGAAGCCCAGGTCGAGCATTTCGTCGGCCTCGTCGAGGACGAGGGCCTTGACCTTGGAGAGGTCGAGCTTCTTCTGCCCGGCCAGGTCGAGCAGGCGGCCCGGGGTGCCGACGATGACGTCGACGCCCTTCTTGAGCGCCTCGACCTGCGGCTCGTACGCGCGGCCGCCGTATATGGCGAGGACGCGGACGTTGCGGACCTTGCCCGCGGTGAGGAGGTCGTTGGTGACCTGGGTGCAGAGCTCGCGGGTCGGAACCACCACGAGGGCCTGCGGGGCGTCGGTGAGCTGATCCGGCGTGGAACGGCCGGCCTCGACGTCAGCGGGGACGACGACGCGCTCCAGCAGGGGGAGGCCGAAACCGAGCGTCTTGCCGGTACCGGTCTTGGCCTGGCCGATGACGTCCGTGCCGGACATGGCGACGGGGAGGGTCATCTCCTGGATCGGGAAGGGGGACACAATGCCGACGGCCTCAAGGGCTTCGGCCGTCTCGGGAAAGATCCCGAGGTCTCGGAACGTAGTCAGGGTGCTGCCTCTTCTGTGAGACGCGGCGCGAGGCGGCGAAGGGGGTCGTACCGTGCCGGGCTTGCAGTACTACTACGTACGTACGAAGCTGCGCGGGACCACGAGCCATCGCTCAGGCGCTTTATGCCGCTGAGGGGGCCCCTCGTGGGACGCGGTACGTATGAACGTACGCATCACGCCGAGGGCGGTCGGGTGGAGCCGATCGGGCCACCGACCGGGCATCCTCATTCGGATGGCCCGCCGAGTGTTCGGCAGGCGCATTACCACTGTACCCCGGAATCTCGCAGCTGTGTCGGGTGAATTCACCAGGTAGGCGCGTTTACGTGGACTGAGCAGGTGGTTCATGGTGCCTTTCGGCGAGCTATTGTGCGGAGCATGTCGACCGTTGAAAACGCATCGCCCGCCGACGAAAGCGCCCCCGCCGAGGCAGCCGGCATCGCCGCCCAGGACTGGGCCACGGCCTCCGCCTCGCCGCAGTACCGGGCCGCCGTGGTGGATCTCCTCGGGGCGCTCGCGTACGGCGAACTCGCGGCCTTCGAACGCCTCGCGGAGGACGCGAAGCTCGCGCCCACCCTCGGCGACAAGGCCGAGCTCGCGAAGATGGCCTCCGCCGAGTTCCACCACTTCGAGCGCCTGCGCGACCGGCTCACCGCGATCGACGAGGACGCCACCGCCGCGATGGAGCCCTTCGCGAAGGGCGTCGACGACTTCCACCGCCAGACCGCGCCGTCGGACTGGCTGGAGGGCCTGGTCAAGGCGTACGTCGGCGACTCCATCGCCAGTGACTTCTACCGCGAGGTGGCCACCCACCTCGACACCGACACCCGCGGGCTCGTCGTGAGCGTGCTCGACGACACGGGCCACGGCGGTTTCGCCGTGGAGAAGGTGCGCGCCGCCATCGAGGCCGACCCGCGCTGCGGCGGCCGGCTCGCGCTGTGGGCCCGCCGGCTGATGGGCGAGGCCCTGTCGCAGGCGCAGCGCGTGGTCGCGGAGCGTGACGCGCTCTCCACCATGCTGGTCGGCGGGGTGGACGGGATGGCGGCCGGCTTCGACCTGGCGGCCGTCGGCGAGATGTTCGCCCGGATCACCAAGGCGCACACCAAGCGCATGGCGGCCCTGGGCCTGGCGGCGTAGTCCCCGCCCCCCGGCGTACGTACACCGGCCCCCGCGCGGACGTTCCGTGCGGGGGCCGGTGTCATGGGTCAGTGGGGCCGTCTAGCCCCGCGTCGGAACCGAAAACGGAGCCCGGGGGGACGGCCTCCCGGTCCGGTCGGCGGGCCGCAACAGCAGGGACAGGACCACCGCCGAGACCAGCGCGCCGCCGATGAACGTCGCGAACAGGGTGTTGTGGCCGGGTCCCAGCGCGGTGTGCGTCAGATAGGCGCCGAAGAGCGCACCGGCCACTCCGCTCACCAGGACCGTCCGCGGGGAGGGCAGCCGCCGGCCGAGCGTACGGACGGCCGCTCCGGCCAGGGCGAGGCCCAGGAGAGCGGAGCCGAGCGCCTCGATCAGCAGCATGGGGGTTCCTCTCGAACGGCGGACGTACCGGGGCGAACCGGGGGGTCGTGTCTCACAGCGCTCCTACCCGAAGCGGAGGAAACGGAAACGGCCCGGCGGATTCGTCCACCGGGCCGTTCTCGGTACTTCTGGGTGCTGCCGGTTACTTCTGGGTCCTTCGCAGCGTCGGAGCGTTCGGCTCAGAGCGCGCCGAAGCCGACCTTGCGCACGCTGGGCTCGCCCAGGTCGACGTACGACAGGCGGTCGGACGGCACGAGGACCTTGCGGCCCTTGATGTCCGTGAGGCTCAGCAGCGACACCGAGCCGGAGAGGGCGGCGGTGACGATGCTCTCCAGCTCCTCGGCACTCAGGTCGCTCTCGAGCACGATCTCCCGGGGTGCGTGCTGCACGCCGATCTTGACCTCCACGGCCTTGTCCCTCCGACGGTCCGGTTCGCGCGATCAGCCGCGCCGTTACCCGGTCCACATTAGCCCGGAGAGGGGACGTGTCCGCCGCGCGGCGAAAACGCTCGCAGCGAACAGCCGCCGGTCAGACCGGCGGAGACCGCCGGGGCCGGCCCGGAAAGCAGGGCCGACGCCGGGCGGACACCGCTCAGGCGTCCGTCGGGTGCAGCGGGAAGCCGGCGATTCCCCGCCAGGCGAGGGAGGTCAGCAGCCCCACCGCGGTGTCCCGGGCGACCGGGCTCTCGCTCGACAGCCAGTACCGGGCCACGACCTGCGAGACCCCGCCCAGGCCCACGGCCAGCAGCATGGACTCGTCCTTGGACAGTCCGGTGTCCTCGGCGATGACGTCCGAGATGGCCTCGGCGCACTGCAGCGAGACGCGGTCGACGCGCTCGCGCACCGCCGGCTCGTTCGTCAGGTCCGACTCGAAGACGAGCCGGAAGGCGCCGCCCTCGTCCTCGACGTAAGCGAAGTAGGCGTCCATGGTCGCGGCGACGCGCATCTTGTTGTCGCTCGTCGACGCGAGCGCGGTGCGCACGGCGAGCAGCAGGGCCTCGCAGTGCTGGTCCAGGAGCGCCAGATAGAGGTCGAGCTTGCCCGGGAAGTGCTGGTAGAGCACCGGCTTGCTGACTCCGGCACGCTCCGCGATGTCGTCCATGGCCGCAGCGTGGTAACCCTGCGCGACGAAGACCTCCTGGGCGGCGCCCAGGAGCTGGTTGCGCCGGGCCCGGCGCGGAAGTCGCGTGCCCCGCGGACGCGCTGCCTCGGTCTGCTCGATGGCTGTCACGCCGCCTCCCACTTTCTTTAGAACACTGTGCGCCTTGCGTCGCGCGGCCATCGTACTTTTCGGTAACCGAATCTGGAGGGTTCAAGCCGAGTTTTCTCGCGGTACGGACCGCCGGTTACCCGCCGGAGATGCTGGTCAGCGCTTGCTCAGCGGTAATCGTCCTCGTCCAGGGTCACCACCCGGGTCTGCTCGGCGGCGTCCCCGTCGGAGGCTTCGCGCTGGCCCACCGGGGTCAGCGGATCGTCCTCGCTCGGATTCAACTCGGTGTTCTGCTCCGCCGCGTCCGCCTCGGGGGCTTCCACATCGAGGGCTTCCCGCACCTCTGACTGGAAGGTGTCCGGTTCCGCAGGGTCGACAGTCATGGAGAACCCCTTTCCATCTACGAGCCTAGGAGGATCGCGCATACCCCGCTAGGCGGTTCCGCAAGCGTCTGTGACGGCGAACACAAGAGGAGCCGCGTGATCGTCTCGTAACATTGCCCCATGTCTTCGACCGAGCTGCCGGGCGTACGGTCCACCGCCGCGCCGTCTCCCCAGGTGGGAGCCGCGCGGGTGGCCGACGGGGAGCAGCTGCGCACCGACCGGCTGCCCGGGCTGGAAATGAACGTACGGGTACGCCCGCCGGTCCGGGCCGGCCTGCCGCCCGCGCTCTTCGTCCACGGGCTCGGCGGTTCCTCGCAGAACTGGTCCGCGCTCATGGCGCGGCTGGCCGATTCCGTCGACGGCGAGGCCCTGGACCTGCCCGGCTTCGGCTGGTCCCCGCCGCCCGCCGACCGGGACTACTCGGTGACCGGGCTCGCCCGCGTCGTCATCCGCCACCTCGACGCCGCCGGGCGCGGACCGGTGCACCTGTTCGGGAACTCCCTCGGCGGGGCCGTCTCCACCCGGGTCGCGGCCGTCCGGCCCGACCTGGTGCGCACGCTGACGCTGGTCTCCCCGGCGCTGCCCGAACTGCGCGTGCAGAGGTCGGCCGTGCCGACGGCGCTGCTCGCCGTACCCGGCATGGCCGGGGTGCTCGACCGGCTCACCCGCGGCCTGAGCGCCGAGCGGCGCACCCGCGGGCTGACGGACCTCCTGTACGGAGACCCCTCCCGGGTGAAGCCCGAGGTGTTCGAGGCGGCCGTCGAGGAAATGGAACGGCGGCTCGCGCTGCCGTACTTCTGGGACGCGCTGACCCGTTCCTCGCGCGGCATCGTCGACGCGTACACCCTCGGCGGGCAGCACGGACTGTGGCGCCAGGCACAACGGGTGCTCGCCCCGACCCTGCTGGTCTACGGTGGCCGGGACCAGCTCGTCTCGTACCGTATGGCGCGCAAGGCCGCCGCGGCCTACCGGGGTTCGCGGCTGCTCACCCTTCCCGAGGCGGGGCACGTGGCGATGATGGAGTACCCCGAGGTGGTCGCGACCGCCTTCCGGGAGCTGCTGGACGCCACCGACGGGCACGGCGCCGAGCCCGACCCGGGCGTGCCGGATCCGGCCGTGCCGGGGCACACCGTGAACACCGACGAGGACGGCAAGGGCTGAGACGTGGGACGACATAGTCGCAAGGAGCCGGTCCAGGCTCCCGGCCCAGGCTCAGGCCATCCGCAGCCGGCCGAACGGGCCGGTGTCCGGGCCGCCGCCCAGGCCCCGGCCGGGTGGGCCGAGCAGTCCGCCGCCCCTCGCGGGTACGCGGCACCGCCGCGCCACGAGCCGGTGCCCGGCACGCGCGGCGGCCATCCCGAACAGCACGAGCCCGGCGGAGCCTGGGGCGCGGCCGCCGGTACCGGCGCCGTCTACGGGGACTGGCGCGGGGCCCCGGTCCGCGACACCCCGCCCGTCTACCGAGCCCCGGTCCACGACGCGCCCGTCCACGGCACCCCGGTCTACGAAACCCCGGTCCACGGCACCCCGGTTTACGAAACGCCGGCCTACGAAACGCCGGCCTTCGGCACCCCCGCGGCCGGCTTCCCGCAGGTCACCCTCGACTCGCCGATGACCTCCACGGGATCGCACCGCCGGATCCCGGTGGCCGAGGACGCCTTCACCGCGACGGGCTCCCACCGCGGGGTCCCGGTGGCCGAGGACGCCTTCACCGCGACCGGATCCCACCGCCGGATCCCGGTCCCCGAGGACGCCTTCACCGCGAGCGGCTCCTACCGGGCGGTCCAGGTCGCCGAGGACGACGCCCTCGCCACGAGCGGCTCCCGCCGGGCGGTCCAGGTCGCCGAGGACGCCTTCACCGCGACGGGTTCGCACCGCCGGATCCCCGCGCCGCGCACGCCGGTCGCCCCCGCCGAGGAGGAGCCGCCCGCGGCCGAGCGCGGCGTCAAGGGCCGTACGTACGCCGGGATGGCCGCCGCGGCCGTCACCGTCGTGCTCGCCGTCGTCGTCGCGGGCCAGGCGGCCTCCGACGGCGACAGCGGCAAGAACACCGTGCGCGCCGCCGACGAGGGCAACAGCCACACCGCCCAGGGCAACTCCGCCGTCTCCCGCTCCGACGGCCGGCCCACCCCGGACGCCTCCGCGGCGATCAAGGCCGCGCCGGAGCTCTCGTACGACCAGAAGATGGCGCAGCGGTTCCCGATCGACGAGAAGCTGAGGGGCTCCGGCGCCTTCGACACCGTGCCCGGTGTCGCACAGGGGCCCGGCAAGGGGAAGGTGGTCCGCTACCGCGTCGACGTGGAGCAGGGACTCGGCCTGGATCCGCAGCTGTTCGCCGAGGCCGTGCACCGCACGCTGAACGACGACCGGAGCTGGGGCCACGGCGGTACGAAGACCTTCGAGCGGGTGCCGGGCGGCGAGGCCGATTTCGTGATCACGCTCGCCAGCCCCGGGACCACCGGCGTCTGGTGCAAGAAGTCCGGGCTCGACACCACCATCGACAACGTCTCCTGCGACTCCGCGTCGACCGACCGCGTGATGATCAACGCCTACCGCTGGTCGCAGGGTTCGGCGACGTACGGGGCGGACCAGATGTTCGCCTACCGCCAGATGCTGATCAACCACGAGGTCGGCCACCGGCTCGGCCACGGTCACGTGAGCTGCCGGACACCCGGCGCCCTCGCCCCGATCATGCAGCAGCAGACGAAGTCGCTGGACATCAACGGCATCCAGTGCAAGCCCAACCCCTGGGCGTATCCGGGAAGTTGATCACCGGCGTTGACAAGCCGTCCGATGGCCGGTCATTGTTCTCCGCATGTCGCACCTGCACACCACCACCGCGAGCGCCGCCATTGAGCCGGCGCTGCTTGGTGTGACCGCGCACAGGGTGGCCGACATCTTCTGTCGCTGACGCCTCCGGGACTCCTCCGGCGGCGCCGGGACCGTCCTGCACTGCGAGGCGCCCTGCCTCGGATTCTCGTACCAGAACGACCAGCAGGTGACCGAGCTGCTGCTGGAGAGGCTCCCCGCCACCCTGTCGCTGGCACCGGGCGCGCTGGTGATCTGGCTCGTGATCGGCGTCGGCACCGGACTGCTGTCCGCGCTGCGCCGGGGCGGGTTCACCGAGCGGGCGCTGACCCTGGTCACCCTCGCAGCCACCGGGACCCCCGTCTTCATCCTCGGGCTGCTGCTGCTCATGGCCGTCTGCGCCTACCTGCGGTGGCTGCCCTTCCCGACGTACGTACCGCTCGGCGACGACCCCGAGCAGTGGGCGTGGAACCTGCTGCTGCCGTGGGTGACCCTCGGCTTCTTCGAGAGCGCGAAGTACGCCCGGCTGAGCCGCAGTTCCACGCTGGAGACGCTCGCCGAGGACCACATCCGCACCTTCCGCGCCTACGGGGTGGGGGAGCGGGCCATCGTGACCCGGCACGCGGTGCGGGGCGCGGTCGCCCCGGTGATCGCGCTCAGTGCCGTGGACTTCGGCACGATGATCGGCGGCGCCGTGCTGACCGAGTCGCTGTTCGGGATCCCCGGGCTCGGCAAGACCCTCATCGACGGCGTACGGGTGGTGGACCTGCCCGTGGTGGTGGGCGTGGTCCTCGCCATCGGCGCGGCCGTCGTGATCGCGGGTGTCGTCGCCGACGTGCTGTACGCCGTCGCGGACCGAAGGGTGGTGCCGGCATGACCGGCGCGAAGAAGGCGCTTCTGGTGGACGTCGCCGGCCTCACCGTCGACTTCCCGGTCGGCCGGCCGGGGGAGTACGTACGGGCCGTGGACGGGGTGTCCTTCACCCTGGAGCCCGGCCGCGCACTGGGCGTCGTGGGGGAGTCGGGAAGCGGCAAGTCGACTGTTGCGGCAGCCTTGTTGGGGCTGCACCACGGGACCGGAGCGCGGCTCGGCGGCGCCGTCCGGGTCGGCGGCACCGACGTGGGCGCGGCCTCCCCGGCGGAGCTCCGGGAGCTGCGCGGGGGAGTCGCCGCGATGGTCTTCCAGGACCCGCTGAGCTCACTGGACCCGTACTACGCCATCGGCGACCAGATCGCCGAGGTGTACCGGGTGCACGTCTCCGCCTCGCGGCGGGAGGCCCGGGCGCGGGCGGTGGAGGTGCTGGACCGGGTGGGCATACCCGACGCGGTACGCCGCTCCCGGGCGCGGCCGCACGAGTTCAGCGGGGGCATGCGGCAGCGGGCCCTGATCGCGATGGCGCTGGCGTGCGAGCCGAAGCTGCTGATCGCGGACGAGCCGACCACGGCGCTGGACGTCACCGTCCAGGCGCAGATCCTCGACCTGCTGCACGGGCTGCGGGAGGAGCGGGGGCTCGGGCTGCTGCTGGTCACGCACGACGTGGGTGTGGCGGCGGAGAACGTGGACGCGGTGCTGGTCATGAGGGACGGGCGGGTCGTGGAGCGGGGCTCGGTGGAGTCGGTGCTCTCCGCTCCGGCCGATCCGTACACCGCGGCGCTGCTGGCGGCGGTGCCTCGGCTCGACGCGGTGCGGGTGGGGCGGCCGGGGGTGGCCGTACGGGCGCTGCCCGTGCCCGTGCCCCGCACGCCGGCGGGGCTGGACGTGGCGGATTCGGGCGTAGCGGATTCGGGCGTGGCAGAAGTGGCGCCGCAGCAGCCGGAGTCGCCCGTCGTCGAGGCGTTTTCGCTGCGCAAGGAGTTCGGGCGCGGGAAGCGGCGCGTGGAGGCGGTCGGCGGGGTGTCGGTGTGCGTGCGGGGCGGGGAGACGCTGGGGATCGTCGGGGAGAGCGGCAGCGGCAAGAGCACGCTCGGGCGGATGCTCGTCGGGCTGCTGGAGCCCAGCTCCGGGCAGGTCCGGCGGGGTGGAGTGGAGAGCGTCGGCGTCGTGCCCGGGGTGCAGATGGTGTTCCAGGACCCCGTGTCCTCGCTCAATCCGCGCCGTTCGATCGGCGAGTCCATCGCGGACCCGCTGCGCGCGGCGGGGGACGAGGACCAGCGGGCGATCCGGACCCGGGTCGGTGAACTGCTGGTCCGGGTGGGGCTGGAAGAGGCGCACTACGACCGGTACCCGCACGAGTTCAGCGGCGGCCAGCGCCAGCGCGTCGGCATCGCCCGCGCCCTCGCGCCCCGGCCCCGGCTGATCGTCTGCGACGAGCCCGTCTCGGCCCTCGACGTGACCACGCAGGGGCAGGTCACCGCCCTGCTGGCCGAGCTCCAGCGGGAGCTCGGCATCGCGCTGGTCTTCATCGCGCACGACCTCGCCGTGGTGCGGCAGGTCAGCGACCGGGTCGCCGTCATGCGGGGCGGGGTCATCGTGGAGGAGGGCCCCGTCGACGAGGTCTACGACCGGCCGGCGCACGCCTACACCCGGGAGCTGCTGGCCGCCGTCCAGTCCCTCGACCCGGCCCTGGCCGCCGCCCGGCGGCTCGGGCGGCGCCGTTCCGGGGGAGTGCTCGCGGGGGCCTCGTAGCCCGCCACTCGTATTCCTTGACGTTCTTAGCGCGCTCGAACGCGAACCGTACGGGAAAGTTACGACTCTTCACCCCTTCCGGTGGCGCGACGGACAACCGTCCGTCGCGCCTTCGGCATATCCGCTTGAGTTCGTACCCGGCGGGTCGCCGGACCGACGGAGACCGCCTGAAACGGGAGATCGGGGGTGCCACTCGTGCGGATCGGACTGCTCACGGAAGGTGGTTATCCGTATGCGACGGGGGAAGCGAGGCTGTGGTGCGACCGGCTCGTGCGCGGGCTTCCCCAGCACGAGTTCGAGCTCTACGCCCTGAGCCGCAGCGCCGAGCAGGAGGAGCGCGGCCGGGTGCCGCTGCCCTCCCACGTCACCCGGGTGCGGACCGCCCCGCTGTGGGCACCGGCCGACGACGGGCGCAGCTACCGCCGCCGCGAGCGGCGCCGCTTCGCCGCCGCCTTCACGGAACTGGTCCGCGGGGTCTGCGGAGCCGACCCGGCGCGGTTCGCGGACGGGCTGTACGGGCTGGCCGGGCTCGCCTGGGAACAGGGCGGGCTGTGCGCGGCACTGCGCTCGGAGACGGCCGTACGGGCGGTGGAGTCCGCCTGCCGCGCCCCGGAGGCGAGCAGGGCGGTACAGCGGGCACAGGTCGCGGACCTGCTGGAGTTCGTGGACGAACTGGAGCGGATGCTGCGGCCGTTGTCCCTGGACTGGTACGAGGACCTGCGCGAGGTCGACGTCTGCCACGCGGCCGCGGGCGGGGTGGCGGCGCTGCCCGGACTCCTGGCCAAACGCTTCTTCGGAGTGCCGCTCCTGGTCACCGAGTACGGGGTCCAGCTACGGGCCCACTACCTCGCCCACTCCGCGCACTCCGCGCGGGACGAGCGGCCGGCCGTACGGGCCCTGCTCGCGGCCTTCCACACCCGGCTGGCCGGCGAGATCTACGCCCAGGCCGACCTGCTCACCCCCGGCAACGCGCACGCCCGGCGCTGGCAGGAACGCTGCGGCGCCTCCCGGGACCGGCTGCGCACGGTCTACCCCGGGATGGAGGCGGACCGATTCGCCGGAATCGGCGAGGACCCCGCGTGCGGGGACCCGCACACGCTCGTCTGGGTCGGCCGGGTGGACCCCGCCAAGGACCTGATCGCCCTGCTGCACGCCTTCGCCGAAGTGCGCAGGGCCGAACCGCGCGCGCGGCTGCGGATCTTCGCGACGCCGGTCGGGACGGGGGCCGCCGGTGCGGCCGGGGCGGGGAACCAGGCGGTCGGGCACGGGTACCT
Source organism: Streptomyces sp. GQ60 (assembly GCF_059758875.1). Lineage (NCBI taxonomy): Bacteria > Bacillati > Actinomycetota > Actinomycetes > Kitasatosporales > Streptomycetaceae > Streptomyces > Streptomyces sp. GQ60. The sequence goes on from NZ_JCAXEG010000001.1 coordinate 690,316, forward strand.
GGCCGACTGCCGCTCGCTCGCCGCGCAGCTCTTCCCCGACGAGGCCGCCGACGCGCACGCGGTCGGCGAGAACCCGGTCACCTTCGAGGAGATCGGCGGTCCCGACGCACCGTCACCGGCCGCCGCGTACGGCTCCGGGCGGGTGGTGGTGCTCTCCTCCGTCATCGAGGGCTTCCCCATCACCCTGGCCGAAGCGATGTTCTGCGGCCGGGCCACCGTGTCCACCGACGTCGGCGCCGTCGTCGAGGTGATCGGCGGGACCGGGCTCGTGGTGCCGCCGCGCAATCCGCGCGCACTCGCCGAGGCCTGCGTCTCGCTGCTGCGGGACCCCGAGCGGGCCCAGCGGCTCGGTTCGGCCGCCCGGGCCCGGGCCCTCGAACTCTTCACCGTCGAGCAGAACGTCGCCGCCTTCCAGGAGTCCTACCTGCGGCTCCTCGCCCGCGGCCCGGCCCGCCCCGACGGCACCGGGGTGCCCTTCGAGCAGCCGCCCGAGGCCCGGGTCCCGGGCCACTGGGCCACCCCCACCTGGGCCACCCCGCACCCGGAGCCCACCCCGTCCGCCGGGCCCGCCCCCGCCCCGACCGGCCCCCGGGCCCCCGGCGGGGCCCGGCCCGCCGGTACCCCGGAGGGTGCCGCGGCCGACGCCCCCGCCCCGGACGCCCGCCCGGGCGGCTCCGGTGCGCCCGGTCCCGCCGACGGGTCCGGGCCGGACGCGGACCGCGTCATGGTGCCCGCGGCGAATTCGGAGGCCCCCGCATGACCGTGCCCCTGGACGAAGCCGTCCCCCCCATGGACCCGACTCCGCCCGCGCCCCGCAGGGCCCGCTCCGGCGGGGATCCCGTCAAGGCACTGCTCCACCGCCACCGGGAGCTCTGCGAGCACGCCGTCGACCCGCTGGAGATCGCCGCCGGGCTGGAGGCGCACGGCATCACCGACCGCACCGCCGCCCGGTTCCGCCACCGGGACGTCTTCTCCCTCGCGGAGGAGCTCTACGCCCGGACACCCCGCGACGGCACCCCGCCCGCCCCGCCGGCCGGGATCCCGGTCCACGCCAGGGCGGTACGGGGCTTCGGTTACGCACTGCTGCCCGGGGCCCTCGCCCTGGGCGCGGCCGCCGCCGGCCTGCCCTGGGCCGGAGCCTTCTCGGTGCTCGTCACCGTCGCCGCGCTCGGCCGGCCCGCCCGGGCCGCCGGGGGCCGCTTCCCCGTCGCCGTGTACCTGCTGGCCGCCGCCGCCCTCGGCTGGGCCGTCCACCGCCACGGCACCCCGCTCGGGATCGCCCTGGCCGTGGCCGTCGCCCCCGGGCACCTGGCCGGCGCCGTCTTCGCGGCCCGCGCCCGGCGCCGGCTCGCGGGGAGCCGGGCCCTGGAGGACTTCGCCGACGGGGTGAGGCCGCTGCTCGTCGGCACGCTCGTGCTGTACGCCGCGGCCGCCGCGGGGGCGGCCGCGCTGGCCGGGACTCCCCCGTCGGTGGCGGTACCGATCGCCGTGCTCCTCTTCCTGACCCGGCTGCTGCTCGGCCACGGAGCCCCCCGCGGAGCCCTGGGGGCGGCCCTGGCCCTCGTACTCGCCCTGCTCCCGGTCCCGGCGGCGCCGTTCGCCGCCGCGGCGGGGGTCCTCGTACCCGCCGTCCTCGCGCTGTCGCGGGCCTCCGCGCACGCGCGGCGGCCCTGATTCCTTCGGAAGCAGACACCGAAGCGCCGTACCCCCCCACCCCGATCCACCCATCCACCAAGGAGAAACAGGAAATGACCGGCCAGCCAACCAACCAAGGGGCCGCGCGATGAGGGTGTTGCTGATCGGAGCCAACGGATACCTCGGGCGCTACGTCGCCGACCGGCTGCTCGCCGACCCCGCGGTCCAGCTCACCGCGCTCGGCCGCGGCGACGACGCCGACGTCCGGTTCGACCTCGCCACCGGCAGCCCCGGCGCGCTCACCCGGTTCCTCGACGCCGTCCACCCGGGCGTCGTCATCAACTGTGCGGGAGCCACCCGGGGCGGCGCCCGCGAGCTCACCCGGCACAACACCGTCGCCGTCGCCACGATCTGCGAATCGCTGCGCCGCAGCGGCTGCGGCGCCCGGCTCGTCCAGCTCGGCTGCGCCGCCGAGTACGGGCCCAGCCAGCCCGGTTCGTCCACGGCCGAGGACGCCGTGCCCAGACCGGGCGGGCCGTACGGAGTCAGCAAACTGGCCGCCACCGAGCTCGTACTCGGCTCGGGGCTGGACGCCGTCGTCCTGCGGGTCTTCTCGCCGGTCGGCCCCGGCACCCCCGCGGGGTCCCCCCTCGGCCGGCTCGCCGAGGCCATGCGGCGCGCGATGCAGTCCGGTGACGGCGAGCTCAAGCTCAGCGGCCTCGGCGTCCAGCGCGACTTCGTCGACGTACGGGACGTGGCGCGGGCCGTGCACGCCGCCTCGCTGTCGGCGGCCCAGGGCGTCGTCAACATCGGCACCGGCCGGGCGGTCCGGCTGCGCGACGCGGCCGGCGTGCTGGCGCGGGTCGCCGGATACGGCGGCTCGCTGCACGAGATCGACGTACCGCAGCACGCCCAGCACCCGCAGGCGCACGGCCACCCCGGCCGGCCCGCCGGGCTCTCCGCCATCGGCTCCCCGCGCTCCGAGGCCACGGCCGAGCAGCTCGCGGCCGCGACGGCCCAGCCCCCGTACCCCTACCCGGACGGCTGCGGAGCCTGGCAGCAGGCGGATGTCCGTACCGCCCGCGACCGGCTCGGCTGGCGGCCGCGGATCAATCTGGAGGAGTCCCTCGCGGACATCTGGATGGAGGCGGCGTGCCGCATCTGACGACCCCGCCGGCCGCCGGCCAGGCCGCCATCGAGGCGGGCCGGATCGGCTTGGGCGTCCCCGGGTACGCCCACCCGCTGCTGGCACCGGTGGAGTGGGCCGAGCTGACCCGGCCCGGCACCCCGCTGCACTGGGCCGTCCTCAACGTCACGGACGGGCCGGGCGGCCGGCCCGACCCGCACTGCACGGAGGCGGCCGCGAAGCTCCGCCGGGCGGGCGGCTCGGTCCTCGGGCATCTCGCGATGCGAGACGGTGAGCGGTGCTTCGGGGAGCTCGTCTCCGACGCCCACCGCTTCAGGGACTGGTACGGAGCCGACGGCTTCTACCTCGCGGACGCCCCGGCCGGGCAGGCGGAGCTGGCCTCCGTGCGCCGGGTCGTGGACACCCTGCGGGGACTGGGGGAGGGCATGCGGATCGTCCTCGGACACGGCACCCACCCCTGCGAGGGGTACGCGGAGACCGCCGACCAGCTGGTCACCTTCTCCGGGACCTGGGCCGACTACCGCTGGTCGCAGGTCGCGGAGTGGACGGCGGACCACCCGCCGGAGACGTTCTGCCACCTCGTGCACGGAGTACCGCGCACCCACCTGGAGGAGGCGCTGCGGATCGCCCGCTGGCAGGGCGCGGGAACCATCTGGTTCACTGACCGGCGGGGGGCCGCAGACCGGGACCCCTGGGCCTCGATGCCCGCGTACTGGGACGAAATCGTCTCGCGGATCGGGACGGGTGTCTTGGAATGAAGACGGGCGTGGCACTGTTACGGGATAGAACAACCCTTAAATGCTCCCCACTGCCGTGGGGATGACCCTGGAGTTCCCGTGTCGCTGCCACCCCTGGTTGAGCCAGCTGCTGAGCTCACCGTTGACGAGGTCCGCCGGTACTCGCGTCACCTGATCATCCCCGACGTAGGGATGGACGGGCAGAAGCGCCTGAAGAACGCCAAGGTGCTGGCCGTGGGCGCGGGCGGCCTCGGCTCGCCCGCCCTCATGTACCTGGCCGCGGCCGGCGTCGGCACGCTGGGCATCGTGGAGTTCGACGAGGTCGACGAGTCGAACCTGCAGCGCCAGATCATCCACAGCCAGGCGGACATCGGCCGTTCCAAGGCCGAGTCGGCCCGCGACAGCGTGCTGGGCATCAACCCGTACGTGAACGTGGTCCTCCACGAAGAGCGGCTCGAAGCCGACAACGTGATGGAGATCTTCAGCCAGTACGACCTCATCGTCGACGGCACGGACAACTTCGCCACGCGCTACCTCGTGAACGACGCCTGCGTGCTGCTGAACAAGCCGTACGTCTGGGGCTCGATCTACCGCTTCGACGGCCAGGCCTCGGTCTTCTGGTCCGAGCACGGTCCGTGCTACCGCTGCCTCTACCCGGAGCCGCCCCCGCCGGGCATGGTCCCGAGCTGCGCCGAGGGCGGCGTGCTGGGCGTGCTCTGCGCGTCCATCGGGTCCATCCAGGTCACCGAGGCCATCAAGGTCCTCACGGGCGTCGGCGAGTCGCTGGTCGGCCGCCTGATGATCTACGACGCCCTGGAGATGCAGTACCGCCAGGTCAAGGTCCGCAAGGACCCCGACTGCGCGGTCTGCGGTCCGAACGCGACCGTCACCGAGCTCATCGACTACGAGGCCTTCTGCGGCGTCGTGTCGGAGGAGGCCCAGGAGGCCGCGCTCGGCTCGACGATCACTCCCAAGCAGCTCAAGGAGTGGATCGACAACGACGAGTCGATCGAGATCATCGACGTCCGCGAGATCAACGAGTACGAGATCGTCTCGATCCCCGGCGCGAAGCTGATCCCCAAGGGCGAGTTCCTGATGGGCACCGCCCTCCAGGACCTGCCGCAGGACAAGCGCATCGTCTTGCACTGCAAGACGGGTGTCCGCAGTGCGGAAGTCCTCGCGGTCCTGAAGTCCGCGGGCTTCGCGGACGCGGTCCACGTCGGCGGCGGCGTCATCGGCTGGGTCCACCAGATCGAGCCCGAGAAGCCGGTCTACTAGCCGGCCGGTCCACGGCAGTCACCCGGAGGGGCCGTACCCCGCTCGCGCGGGGTGCGGCCCCTCCGGCTTGCCCGGACCGTCTAGACGGACGAAGTCGGCGCCGGGGACTGCGAGGCCGTGCAGACGGTGCCCGTGCCGGGCACCTTCCCGTCGAGCAGGTAGGCGTTGACGGCCTGCTGCACGCAGGGGTCGCCGCTGTTGTACGCGCCGTGCCCCTCGCCCTTGAAGGTGAGCTCCACGCCGACGCCGGGGCCGAGCCGCTCCACCATCTTGCGGGCGCCCTCGTACGGGGTCGCCGGGTCACCGGTGTTGCCGATCACCAGGATGGGCGCCGAGCCGGGGGCGGAGACGTCCGGGGTGTTCCAGGCGCCGTCGACGGGCCAGTCGGTGCAGCCCATCATGGCCCAGCCGAGGAAGTCCCCGAACACGGGCGAGGCGGCGCGGAACTCGGGCAGCTTCGCCTTGGTCTGGGCGAGGGTGTAGCGGTCCTTGGAGTCGGCACAGCTGATGGCGGTGTTCGCTGACCCGATGTTGCTGTACGTGCCCTTCGGGTCGCGGCCGTTGAGGGCGTCGGACATGGCGAGCAGTAGTTGCCCCTGGCCGCCCTCGGCCTCGTCCAGGCCCTGTTCCAGCAGGGGCCAGGCCTCCTTGGAGTACAGGGCGAAGGCGATGCCGTTGGTCGCGGCGTCCTCCGTGAGCAGCCGGTCCCCGGAGCCGGGGACGGGCTTGGCCGCCAACTCCTTCTGGAGCTTGATGATGTTCGCCTCGATCTCCTTGGCGGTGCTGCCCTGGAGGACGCAGGAATCGCCGCGGTTCACGCAGTCCTGGGCGAAGTTGCCGAGCGCGAGCTGGAAGCCCTTGGCCTGGCCGAGGGCGCCCTCCTCGGAGTTCTTGGTCGGGTCGACCACGGCGTCGAAGACGGCACGGCCGACGTTCTTGGGGAAGAGGTGGGCGTAGACCCCGCCGAGCTCGGTGCCGTAGGAGATGCCGAAGTAGTGCAGCTTCTCGTCGCCGAGGGCCTGGCGGATCCGGTCCAGGTCGCGGGCGGCGTTCTCCGTGCCCACGTGGGGGAGCACCTTGCCGGACTTCGTCTCGCAGCCGTCCCGGTACTTCTGGCCGGTGGCGAGGAAGGCCTTCTCCTCCTCCGGCGTCGAGGGGCTGGAGTCGGAGGCGTAGTACGCGTCCAGCTGCTTGTCGTCCTCACAGCGGACGGGCGCGCTGCCGCCGACCCCGCGCGGGTCGAAGCTGACCAGGTCGTACCGGTCGCGCAGGGCCGCGTACTCCTTCGCCGCGCCGGGCAGGCTGGTGATGCCGGAGCCGCCGGGGCCGCCGAAGTTGAAGACGAGCGAGCCGATCCGCTTGTCCTGATCACGGGCCTTCGCCCGGATCAGGGCCAGTGGGATCGTCTCCCCCTCCGGCTCGGCGTAGTCGAGGGGAACGTCCAGGACGGCGCACTGCCAGTCCTTGCCGGGGACCTGCCCGCCGCCCTGGGCCGCGGTGGGCGCCTCGCACTCGCCCCACTCGGGTTTCTTGATGTCCTGCGCGGCGCCGTCCTTGCCCCTCTTCTCGCTGCCTCCGCCGTCGGTACAGGCACTGGTGGCGAGCAGTGCGGCGGCAGTGGCGGCGGCAGCGGCGACCCGGAGGGCGTGTGTCGGCATGTCTTCATCCTCTGCGCGCCTCGCGCGCCGCGCCCCCGCGCTGACCCATACGGGTCATGCGGGGGCGGGGGCGGGGGAGAAGGAGGTGGTGGTGGCCGGACGGATGGTCAGTGCGCCGCGGTCGCCGCCGGGATGTCCACGCGGGCGGCCCGGCGGGCCGGCCAGAGGGAGGCGAGGAGGGCGCCGGCGAGGGCGAGCAGCACCCCGAGGGCGAGCCGTCCCCAGGGGATGACCAGGGCGTAGCCCACGACGCTCTCCTGGAGGGTGCGGCCGAGCGCCCAGCCGGTGAACACGCCCATGACCGTGCCGACGGCCGCGCCGAGGCCGCCGACGAGCAGGGCCTCCATGCGGATCATCCGGCTGACTCCGGCGCGGTCCAGGCCGAGGGCGCGGAGCGTGCCGATCTCCTTGCGGCGTTCGAGCACGGACATCGCGAGGGTGTTGGCGATGCCCAGGGCGGCGATCACCAGGGCCATGCTCAGCAGGGCGTAGAAGACGTTCAGCTGGTCGCCGATGCCGCTGGTGTCCTCGGCGCGGACGGCCTCCTTGTCGAGGACGGACAGCGCGGGGTTGTCGCCGAGCGCCCTGGTGATGCCCGCGAGGGCGGCCCGGCCGGGTCCGCCGCCGGTGGCCACGACGATCGCGTCGGTGTGCGGAGCCGCGTCGTAGCGGGCGACCAGGGAGTCGGGTGCGGTGATGCTGGGCAGCAGGTTGCTCTGCTGGTCCGCCCGGTAGACGGCCCCGATGGTGACCTCGCCCCGCTTGCCCTGCCGTTCGAGCGGCAGGCTCTGGCCGACCTTCCAGCCGTTCGCCCGGGCCTTGAAGTCGGCCACGGCGATCTTGCCCTGGGCGAGGCTGTCGAGGGATCCCTCGGTGACCTCGTAGCGCAGGAGGCGGCCGATGGTGGCGGGGTCGACGCCGGTCAGGACGGAGGAGGCGCCGCCGATCCGGTACCCGGTGGACTGGTTGAGCGGGCTGGAGGAGGCGTCCGGCACGCTCTTGAGGAACTCGGCTTTGAGGAGCTCGGCCCTGAGGAGCCCGGCGGTGGCGGGGGTCATCCGCTGGCCGCCCGGGGCGGCCTTCACCAGGTAGTCGGCGGTGAGGTCGCGGGTGGTCGCGCCGTCGAGGTACTGGGTGGCGGAGGCCCCGAGGACGGACAGGCCCGAGGCGAGGGTGAGGGCGATGGCGAGCGCGGCGGCCGTCGCGCCCGTACGGCGGGGATCGCGCACGGTGTTGCGGGCGGCCAGGTCGCCCCGCACCGGGCTGACGCGGACCAGCAGCGGCCGGAGCAGGGCGGTGAAGGGCCGCGACAGGAGCGGGATGAGGGTGATCACCCCGGCCAGGGTGAGGGCGGCGCCGAGGCCGATGACGGTCCGGGCGTCCTTGCCGGTGGTGAGGGCCCCGTAGAGCACGGCCGCGGTGCCGGTGAGGGCCAGGGCGGCGCCGAGGCCGGTGCGCGGGGAGGCGGCCCGTGCGGGCGCCGCGGGCTCGGCGGCGCCGAGCGCGGCGACGGGCGGGATGGCCATGGCCCGGCGGACCGGAACCCACGCGGCGATCACCGGCAGGGCGGTGCCGACCATCAGCGCGATGCCCGCGGTGGCCGGGAGCAGGACCAGCGGGGCGGCCGGGCCGTCGGCGGCGGAGGAGGAGAGGGTCTGGAGCACCGCGGCGACCCCGGTGCCGGCCAGGATGCCGGCCACGGAGGCGATCAGTCCGACCAGGACGGACTCGGTGAGCAGGATCCGGCGCACCTGCTTGCGGGAGGCGCCGACGGCCCGCATCAGGGCCAGTTCCCTGGTGCGCCGGGACACCAGCATGGTGAAGGTGTTGGAGATGAGGAAGGTGGCCACGAAGAGGGAGACCGCCGCGAAGCCCAGCATGATCTGGCTCATGGTGTCGCTGTCGCTGGAAGCGAGGTCGGCCTGGAGGCGGGCGAGCCGGGCGCCGGTGATGGCGGTGGAGTCCTTGGGGATCACCGTGTCGACCCGGGCGCCCAGCTGTGTCAGGTCGGTGCCGGGTGCGGCGGTGATCTCGATGTTCGTGTACTGGCCGGGCCGCAGGAACAGCCCCTGGGCGGTGGCGTCCGCGAACAGGACCAGGCTGCCGCCCGGGGGGAGCTTGGAGGCGTCGGTGCGGAAGACGCCGCTGAGGGTGTACGAGGCCGCGCCCGTGCCCGTACCGACGCGCACGGTGTCGCCGACGCGGTAGCCGCCCTGGGCGGCGCTGGCCTCGTCGAGGGCGACCGTGTGCTCACCGGCCGGTCCGGTGCCCCGGGTGAACCGGTAGGCGGGGTCCGTTCCGTTCGCGGCCGGGGCGAAGTTGCCGCCCTTGCGGAACGTGCCGTTGCCGAGCAGCCGGCCCTCGTGGTCGGCGACGGCGGCGAAGCCGCTGACCCGGCCCGCGACGGCGGCGACCCCGGGGACCTCGGCCAGGGTGGCCGAGGTGCGGGCGTCGAGGGTGGCAGGAGGGGCTCCGGGGAGCGTGTGGGGTGCGACGTTGAGGGAGATGCGGTCGTAGCCGGCGCTCGCCCGGTCGACGGCGGCCTGCTTCAGGCTGTCCCCGTAGACGAGGCTGCCGGTGACGAAGGTGACCCCGAGCATGACCGCGAACGCGGTCATCAACAGGCGGGCCTTGTGCGCGAGCACGTTGCGCAGGGCGGTACGGAACATGGGATGCGGATCCTGGGAGGCGGGCCCGGGGGAGCGGGCGGGCGGCTGGTTCGGTGCGGGAGCGCGGCGGGGTCAGCTCGTACGGGAGCGGGCGTCGAACGCCTTCATCCGGTCCAGCACGCGGTCCGCGGTGGGCCGGGTCATCTCGTCGACGAGGCGGCCGTCGGAGAGGAAGACCACGCGGTCGGCGTAGCCGGCGGCGACGGGGTCGTGGGTGACCATGACCACGGTCTGGCCCAGCTCGCGCACCGAATCGCGCAGGAAGCCGAGGACTTCGGCCCCGGCACGGGAGTCCAGGTTTCCGGTGGGCTCGTCGCCGAAGACGATCGCGGGACGGGAGACCAGGGCCCGGGCGACCGCCACGCGCTGCTGCTGTCCGCCGGAGAGCTGTCCGGGACGGTGGCCGAGGCGGTCGGAGAGGCCGGTCATCGACACCACGTGGTCCAGCCACTGCCGGTCGGGCTTCCGGCCGGCGATGGTGAGCGGCAGCGTGATGTTCTCCAGGGCGGTCAGGGTCGGCAGCAGGTTGAACGCCTGGAAGACGAAGCCGATCCGGTCGCGGCGCAGCCGGGTGAGCTGCTCGTCGTTCAGGGAGCCCAGCTCGGTGGTGCCGATGCGGACGGAGCCGGAGCTGAAGGAGTCGAGCCCGGCGGCGCAGTGAATCAGGGTGGACTTGCCGCAGCCGGAGGGGCCCATGATCGCGGTGAACTCGCCCTCGCGGAAGGCGATGTCGACGCCGTCCAGGGCGACGACCCGGGTCTCGCCGCTGCCGTAGACCTTCGAGAGGCCGGTGGTGGCGGCGGCGATGCCGGTCGGCGCGTGGAGCGGGTGCGGGGCATGGGGGGCGGCGGTCACGGGGGACTCCTCTTCGGGCGCGGGAAGCTGCACTTCGAAGGGTGTCCGGGCGATGTATCGGGGCCCGGGCCGCCGGGTATCGGCGGCCGCTCCGGTGTGTATCGGTCCGGTACCCGACGAGCCGGCGGGCCGGCGGGCCGGCGGAGGTCAGGCCGGCAGGCGCAGGGTGGCGACGGCGCCGCCGTCCGGGGCGTTCGCGAAGTCGAGTTCGGCGCCGAGCACCCGGGCCTGGCCCACGGCGATGGTCAGGCCCAGGCCGTGGCCCGTGCCGCGCTCCGTCCGGCCCGTGTGGAAGCGGCGCGGGCCGTGGCTCAGCAGCTCGGCGGGGAAGCCGGGGCCGTGGTCGCGCACGACGACCGTGCGGCCCTCGACGGTGACCCGTACCGGGGCGTCCCCGTGCCGGTGGGCGTTGACGACGAGGTTGCCGACGATCCGTTCGAGGCGGCGCGGGTCGGTCTCCACGCCCTCGGCCTGCTCGGCGACGTCGACCTCCGTGGCGAGGCCCGTGCGCGTCACGGCCTCGGAGACGACCGCGCCGAGCGGGACCCGGGCGTGGACCGGCAGTTCGGCGCCCGCGTCCAGCCGGGAGATCTCCAGGAGGTCCTCGACCAGCCCGCGCAGATCGCGGACCCGGGCTCGGAGCAGGTCCTCCGTCTCCCCGGGCGCCAGCAGGTCCGCGGCGGCCAGCAGACCGCCGACTGGCGTGCGCAGTTCGTGGGCCACGTCGGCGGTGAACCGGCGCTCGTCGCGCAGCTTCCGGCCGAGGGTGTCGGCCATGAGGTCGACGGTGGCGGCGATGTCGTCGAGTTCGTCGCGGCCCCGGGTGGGTCCGGTACGGGCGTCCAGGTCCCCGGCGGCAATCCGGCTCGCGGTCTCGGAGACCCGGCTCAGCCGGCGGCCGAGCAGCCCGGCTCCGTAGACCGCGAGGGGAGTGGCCGCGGCGAGGGCGATCAGCGAGGACACCGTCATGGTCAGGTCGAGCCGGTACAGATCGTAGAACTCCGGGCTCATGTTCACGCGGACGGCGAGCACCGGGCTGCCAGGTCCGCCGACGCGCTGGGCGGCCCAGGCGGACGGCCCGAGATTTCCTTCGACGTGCCCGTCGAAGGCGGTGTGCCGAGCGTCGTCGTCCGGGCTCCGCAGTGCGGCGGGCAGTCCGGGCGGATCGAGCTCGGCGCCGTCGATCAGGGTGCCGGTGCGGCGGTAGGTGTCCATGGCCGTGTACACGGAGTTGGAGGCCCGCATGTCGGACCGCTCGCGGATGTCCCGTGCGGTCCAGAGGTGTACGAGGAGGCCCACGGCCACCGCGACCAGGCAGGCCGTGGCCGCGGCCAGGGCGGCGATCTTCCAGCGCAGGGGGACGCGGCCCGGCCGCGGCCTCTCGAAGGGGGCCACCGGTCTCAGCGCTTGAGCTTGTAGCCGAAGCCGCGGACCGTTTCGATCCGGTCCCGGCCGAGCTTTCCGCGCAGCCGCTGCACGCACAGGTCCACGACGCGGCTGTCGCCGTCCCAGCCGTAGTCCCAGACGTTGCGCAGCAGGGTGTGCCGCTCCAGCACGATGCCCGGGTGGGCGGCGAACTCCAGCAGCAGCTTCAGCTCGGTCGGGGTGAGCGCCACCGGGGTTCCGCCGACGGCCACGTCCAGGCCGCCGGTGTGGAGGGTCAGGTCCCCGAAGGACAGCAGCTCCCCCTCGGCGGGTCCTGCCCCTGCTGTCGCTCGCCCGGGCTGTCCGCCCTGTCCGTCCGGCGGGGCAGGGGCGTAGGTGGCGCGCCGCAGCAGCGAGCGGATGCGGGCCACGAGCACGTTGGTGTCCACGGGCTTGACCACGTAGTCGTCCGCCCCGGCCTCCAGACCGGCGACGATGTCCAGCCCGTCGCCGCGCGCCGACATCATCAGCACCGGGACCAGGCTGGTCTCCCGGACCTTGCGGCACAGGCCGATGCCGTCGAGACCGGGCAGCATCACGTCGAGGATCAACAGGTCGAAGTCCTCGTCGCGGAAGGATTCGAGGCCGGTGAGTCCGTCGGCGGCGGCCCGCACCGTGTACCCGTAGCGCTCCAGGGAGACGGTGAACGAGCGTCGCATCAGCTCGTCGTCCTCCACCAGCAGCACGCGAACGGGTCGCGGGGCGGCGGCAGCCGGAGTGGGGGAGGACACGGCGGAGGCTCCTGTTCGGCGGACGGGTACCTGAGCGGACGGGTACCGATAGGGAACGATAGGGCCGCGGAAGCCGTGATTCCCTTCATCGCGGCCACGCGGCCCGATCAGATGAAGAGCCGAGCGCCCGCTGATACCGGCCCGATACGAAGGCCGCGCTCGATGGCCGGGCCTTACGGCCGTGACCGGCGGCCGTTTGACGGGCGGCCGGTCACCGCGGCTGGGCCGTACGACCGGCCCCTACAACTGGTCCTTACGGCTGGCCCCTACGGCTGGCCCCTACGGCTGGCCCCTACGGCTGGGCCAGGACCTGCTTGGCCGCCGCGCGCCCCGTCGCGACGCAGGCGGCCACGCCCACGCCCTCGTACGCCGCACCGCACAGGGCGATGCCGGGGAGCTTCCCGGCGGCCTCGCGGATGCGGGCGACGCGCTCGCGGTGACCGACGCCGTACTGGGGCAGGCCCCGGTCCCAGCGGGTGACGCGGGTGGCCACGGGTTCGCCCATGGGGCCCACCGCGTGGTGGAGCTCGGTGATGGCCGAGCGCACCAGGTGGCGGTCGGGGCGGCCGAGCAGCTCGTCCTCGCCGATGCGGCCGATGGAGGCGCGGAGCACGAAGGTCTCGGGGGCCGAGTCGTGCAGCCAGGACCACTTGTTGGAGAGGAAGGAGGCGGCCTTCAGGGTGTGGCCGTCGGCCGGTGGGACCAGGAAGCCGTTGCCCCGGGGGAGGAAGTGGGCCTGGGCGCGGGAGAAGGCCATGGTGATGACGGCCGTCGACGCGTGCGGGATCGAGGACAGCTCGGCCTCGGCGATCGGGGAGTGCGGGCGCAGCAGCTCCGCGGCCGCGAAGGCGGGGAGGGCCAGGATCACCGCGTCGGCCTCCATCGTCAGCGCGCCGTCGCCGGTCATCGCCTGGACGCGCCAGCGGCCGTCGGCCACCCGCTGGAGCGAGCGGGCCGTCGTCCCGGTGAGGATGCGGGCCCCGCAGGCTTCCGCGACGGCCGCCGGGAAGCGCCCGGTGCCGCCGACGACGCCCTGGACGGCGACGGCCCCCGAGCGGGGGGCGCCCGCCGCGCGCATCCGGCGCAGGGCCGGGAGGAGCGGGGCGCCCTGCTCCGCGAGGGCCGCGATCCGGGGCATGGCCGCGCGCAGCGAGAGCCGATCGGCGAGACCGGCGTAGACGCCGCCCAGCATGGGTTCGACGAGCCGGTCCACGGCCTCCTGGCCGAAGCGTCCGGCCAGGTACGCGGTGACCGAGCAGTCCTCGGTGAGCGGGGTGGCCGGCAGGGTTTCCTCGGCGGCGACGCGCAGGACGCCCTCGGGGGAGAGCAGCCCGGTGCCGACCAGCGCGGAGGGGTCGGTGGGGATGCCCATCACGTGTCCGGCGGGCAGCGGGCGCAGGGCGCCGTTGGTCCAGATGGCGGTGGCGGCCTTCGCGGGATCGCAGAGGGCCTCGCCGAGTCCCACGGCGGCGGCCAGCTCCACGGCCTCCGGACGCAGGGCCATGAGGGACTCCGCGCCCTCGTCGACGGTGATGCCGGCGATGGTGCCGGTCCGGAGCTTCCCGCCGACCTCGGCGTGGCTCTCCAGGACGGTGACATCGGCCTGGCCGCGCAACTGCCACGCGGCGGCCAGACCGCTGATCCCGCCACCGATGACGATCACTGAACGCATGTGTTCTCCTGTGGCCGATATGTTCCCTTATGAAACGTATGGGAACGGGGTGAGTCAGCGCCTCATGCTTTCGGCCAAAGCGGCGAGGTCCTCCGGATGGGGGAAGCTGCCGGGCTCGTACGCGCAGTACGGGTCGGCCTCCAGCACGTCGCGCGTGAAGCCGTACGCCCGTGAGCGCGACCCCCCGCACACCGTTTTGAACTCGCACGCCCCGCACTTCCCGCGCAGCAGCGAGGGGTCGCGGAGCTTGGTGAAGAGCGCCGAACCCCGGTAGATCTCGGTCAGCGGGTGGTTCTTCACGTTGCCCGCCGAGAGCGGCAGGAAGCCGCTGGGGTGCACCTCGCCCGTGTGCGAGATGAAGACGAAGCCGCGGCCCGAGGAGACGTCCATGGGCGGCCGGCGCACGGCCCGCCGCTCCCCGTCGAAGACCCCCAGCTCGCGGGCCCGGGCCGAGAGGCGCTCGTAGAGCGCGCCCAGGACGGGTCGCTCGCCGCGCGCGTCCAGGACGGTCCGCTGCAGCACGACCCGCCGGAAGTGGTGGCCCTCCGTGGTCTTGGTGGCCATCACCGCCCCGCAGTCGTACAGGAAGTGCAGGACGTCCTCGGTCTCGGCGGCGGTCAGGGAGTCCAGCTGTTCGCCGCGGCCGGCCGGGACCAGGATGAATCCCGACCACAGCATCGTGCCCTCGCGTTTGACCAGCGCCGCGATGTCGGCCAGGTCCTCCAGGCTGTCGCGGCTGACCGTGGTGTTGATCTGGACCTTGAGCCCGAGTTCCCGGGCGGCCCGCCAGCCGTCCAGCGTCCAGTCGTAGACCCCGGGCACGCCCCGGAAGGCGTCGTGGCGCCCCGCCGTCGAACCGTCCAGGGAGAGCGAGAGCGCGATGGCCCCCGCTTCCCGCACCGCCACGAGGTTCTCCCGGGTCAGCGTCGGCGTACCCGACGGGGAGACCGCGACGCGCAGGCCGAGGGAGGTCCCGTACGCGACCAGGTCGGTGAGGTCGGCGCGCTGGAAGGGATCCCCGCCGGTGATCACGAAGAGCGGCCCGGGCTTCCCGAAGGCTGCGATCTGGTCCATCACCCGGCGGGCGTCCGCCCCGTCGAGCTCCTCGGGGTGGCGCAGGGTCTGCGCCTCGGCCCGGCAGTGCAGACAGGCCAGCGGGCAGGCCCGGGTGGCCTCCCAGATGACGATGAAGGGCCGGTCGGAGACCGCGTGGCGGGGGCTCCGGACGACCCCGTGGCCCGGGCGCCGGGTCACGAGACGCGCTCCCAGCCGCGCTTGCTCGGGCGGTTGGCGAGCTGCTTCGGGTCCCGCTTGCGGTAGACCACGTACGGCCGGAACAGGTACTTCAGCGGCACCGAGAACATGTGCACCAGGCGCGAGTACGGGATCAGCGCGAACAGCGTGAAGCCGAAGAGGATGTGGATCTTGAAGGCGAGCGGGGCGCCCGCCATCAGCTGGTAGTCCGGGGTGAAGGTGAACAGGCTGCGGAACCACGGGGAGATGCCGTCGCGGTAGTCGTAACCGTCCGTCATGCCGGCCGAGTTCAGCAGCGTGGCCGTCAGCCCGAGGATCATCGCGCCGAGCAGGAACGAGTACGTCAGGTGGTCGCTGCGCAGCGTCGCCCTGCGCACGGCCGGCACCTTGAAGCGCCGGTAGACCAGGATCCCGATGCCCACGGCGGCCGCGAGGCCCGCGACCGTGCCGGTGGAGAGGGCCATCAGGTGGTACGCGTGGTCGCTCAGGCCCACCGCGTCGGTCCAGCTCTTGGGGACGAGCAGGCCGACCACGTGGCCCACGACCACGAAGAGCATGCCGAAGTGGAAGAGCGGCGATCCGATGCGCAGCAGCCGCGACTCGTGCAGCTGCGAGGAGTGCGTGGTCCAGCCGAACTTGTCGAAGCGGGCCCGCCAGACCGTGCCCGCGATCAGCAGCGCGATCGAGACGTACGGCAGTACGCCCCACAGGAGGAGGTCCATCAGGCGGGCATCCTTTCGGAGGCTACGGAAGCTACGGAAGCTACGGAAGCTACGGAGGCGGCGGAAGCCGTCGTGGGCCAGGGGAGTTCGGTCGGGCCCCGGACGGGGAGGTCGGCCGGCATGTCGAGGCCCGGCCCGAAGGGTTCGAGTGCCGAGCCCGCGCCCACCAGCTCCTGCGGCGGCCCGCTCGATGCGAGGGCCTTCGCCTCCGCCTTGGTCTCGGGGGAGGGCCCGGGCAGCGTCGCGCAGACGGCCTCCAGGATCCGGGCGTACGGGGACCCGGACTCGGTGAGCGCCAGGCGCAGCAGCTCCAGCCCGGCCCGGTGCTCCTGGAGCAGCCGGGTGCCGGCCTCTTCCTCGCGGGCGGCGAACTCCAGGGCCACCGGCAGGAAGTCGGGCAGCTCCTCGCCCGCGAACTCCAGCCCGAAGTCCCGGTAGATCCGCTTGAGCCGGACCAGGGACAGCCCGCGCCGGCGGGTGTCCCCGTCGACCCACCAGGTGAGGTAGAGGCAGCGCCGGTTGCGGGTGTCGAAGGTCGAGGTGTACTGGGCGCACAGCTCGATCGGGGTCTGCCGCCCGGCCTCGTCGAGGAACGCGCCGAGCAGCGCGGCCGGTTCGGCGGGCGCCCCGGCGAGGGCCGCACGGAGCCGCGGGAGTTCGTCGTGGAAGTGGTCGCCGGGGTACTGCAGCACGCAGCCCGCGACCAGCCGCACCAGCGCATCGCCGCTCATCGGGTCCCGGGTCACGAACGCCTCCTGGTGTCGCCGAGGTTGAGCATCACGCGGGGTTCGGGCAGGGCGCCGACGGGGCAGGCTTGGTCCACTGCGTCCCCGTCGTTCAGCGGGTGCGAGTCGGCGAGCGCGTCGGCCTCGGCGCGGGCCGCGCTGGGAACCACGAAGCGGTCCTCGATCTTGGCGATGGCCAGGAGGCGGAACATGTCCTCCATCTCCTGCCCGGAGAGCCCGACGGCCCG
This sequence comes from Streptomyces sp. GQ60, assembly GCF_059758875.1. Lineage (NCBI taxonomy): Bacteria > Bacillati > Actinomycetota > Actinomycetes > Kitasatosporales > Streptomycetaceae > Streptomyces > Streptomyces sp. GQ60. Next base: position 707,072 of record NZ_JCAXEG010000001.1, read on the forward strand.
CGCGATCGACTCGTCCCGCTCCTCGCCCAGGTTGACGCGGCGCATGTAGGCGCGCATCGCGGCCATCCGGCGCAGCACCGCCTCCACCGGCACGGTGTCGCCGGCGGTGAGCACCGCGGCGAGGTACTCGACCGGGATGCGCATCGCCTCGATGGCGCCGAAGAGGTTGCCGGCGTCCTCGCCGTCGCTGCCGGTGGCGGCGACCGCCTCGACGACGGGGGAGAGCGGGGGGACGTACCAGACCATCGGCATCGTCCGGTACTCCGGGTGGAGCGGGAGGGCGACCTGGTAGGTGGCGATCAGGTCGTAGACCGGGGAGTCGCGGGCCGCGTCGAGCCACTCGTCGGTGATGCCGGCCGCGCGGGCGGCGGCGATCACGGCCGGGTCCGCGGGGTCCAGGAAGCACTCCAGCTGGGACGGGTACAGATCGTGCTCGTCCTCGACCGCGGCGGCCTCGGCCACCTTGTCGGCGTCGTAGAGCATCACGCCGAGGTAGCGCATGCGGCCCACGCAGGTCTCCGAGCACACGGTCGGCATGCCGACCTCGATGCGCGGGAAGCAGAAGGTGCACTTCTCGGCCTTGCCGGTCTGGTGGTTGAAGTACACCTTCTTGTACGGGCATCCGGTCACGCACATCCGCCAGCCGCGGCACTGGTCCTGGTCGACCAGGACGATGCCGTCCTCCTCGCGCTTGTACATCGCGCCGGAGGGGCAGGAGGAGACGCACGCGGGGTTGAGGCAGTGCTCGCAGATCCGCGGGAGGTAGAACATGAAGCTCTGCTCGAACTCGAAGCGGATCTTCTCGCCGACCTCGTCGCGGATCTGCTCGATGATCGGGTCCTGCGGCGCGTGCGTGGGGGCGCCGCCGAGGTTGTCGTCCCAGTTCGGACCCCACTCGATCTTGTCGATGGGCTCGCCGGTGAGCTGGGAGACGGGCCGGGCGGTGGGCAGGTCGTCGCCCGCCGGGGCCTCGGTGAGGTTCTTGTACTCGTAGGTCCAGGGCTGGTAGTAGTCGTCGATCTCCGGGAGGTCCGGGTTCGCGAAGATCTTGCCCAGCTTGGCGAGGCGGCCGCCCGCCTTGAGGCGGAGCTTGCCGGAGCGGGTGCGCTCCCAGCCGCCCTTCCACTTCTCCTGGTCCTCCCAGCGGCGGGGGTAGCCCTGGCCGGGGAGGGTCTCCACGTTGTTGAACCAGACGTACTCGGTGCCCTGCCGGTTGGTCCACGCCTGCTTGCAGGTGACCGAGCAGGTGTGGCAGCCGATGCACTTGTCGAGGTTCATGACCATCGCGACCTGTGCCATAACCCGTCCGATCTTCGCTTCGCGAGGGGGCATGTTGTTAGAACTCCACCTTCTGGTCGCGGCGGCGGATGACCGTCACCTCGTCGCGCTGGTTGCCGGTCGGGCCGAGGTAGTTGAAGGCCCAGGTCAGCTGGGCGTAACCGCCGATGAGGTGGGTGGGCTTGAGCATCACCCGGGTCAGCGAGTTGTGGATGCCGCCGCGGCGGCCCGTCTTCTCGGTCTTGGGGACGCCGACCGTGCGCTCCTGCGCGTGGTTCATGTAGACGGTGCCGGGCGGCATCTTGTGGGAGACGATCGCGCGGGCGGTGATCACGCCGTTGCGGTTGACCGCCTCGATCCAGTCGTTGTCCGCGACCCCGATCGCCTCGGCGTCCTGCGGGGACATCCACACCGTCTGGCCGCCGCGGCCCAGCGTCATCATGTAGAGGTTGTCCTGGTACTGGCTGTGGATCGCCCACTTGTTGTGCGGGGTCAGGTACCGGACGGCCACCGACTTCGCCTTCTCGTCGACCGTGCCGAGCTCGGGCTCGCCGTACAGGGTGTGCATGTTCAGCGGCGGCTTGTACACGGGCAGGGACTCCCCGACCTCGTGCAGCCAGTCGTGGTCGATGAAGAAGTGCTGGCGGCCGGTGAGGGTGTGCCAGGGCTTGAGGTGCTCGGTGTTGACGGTGAAGGCCGTGTACCGGCGCCCGCCGGCCTCGGAGCCCGACCACTCGGGCGAGGTGATCACCGGGACCGGGCGGGCCTGGGTGTCGGCGAAGGTGATCCGCTTGCCCTCGGCCTCGGCGGTCAGGTGGGCCATCGGGGTGCCGACCTTCTTCTCCAGCGTCTCGAACCCCTGCGTGGCGAGGCGGCCGTTGCTGGTGCCGGACAGGGAGAGGATCGCCTCGCAGGCCTGCTGGGCGGTCTCCAGGCGCGGGCGGCCGTCGGCGACGCCGCCGCGGACCGTGCCGTTCTTCGCGCCGAGGTAGGCCACCTCCTCGCCCACGTCGAAGGTGATCGCCTTCGTCGTCACGCCGAGCTCGTCCACGAGCGGGCCGAGCGCGGCGAACTTCTCGCCGACCGCCCCGTAGTCCCGTTCCACGACCGCCAGGTTGTACATGGTCCGGCCCGGTACGGGCTCGCACTCGCCCTTCGACCAGTCCAGCGCGACCCCGCCGGGCTGGGCCATCTCGCCGCCCGGGGTGTCGTGCTGCAGGGCGGTGGCGACCAGGTCCCTGCGCACGCCCAGGTGGGTCTCGGCGAGCTGGCCGAAGCGCTCGGCCAGGCCCTTGAAGGCGTCGTAGTCGGAGCGGGCCTGCCAGGGCGGGTCCACGGCCGGGGTGAAGGCGTGCAGGAAGGGATGCATGTCCGTGGAGGACAGGTCGTGCTTCTCGTACCAGGTGGCCGCGGGGAACACCACGTCGGACAGCAGGGTCGTGGACGTCATCCGGAAGTCCATGGACATGAGCAGGTCGAGCTTGCCCTCCACGTCCTCCTCCCGGTACGTCACGTCCTTGGGCGTGCAGCGCGGCCCGTCCTCGGGCAGGTTGGAGTGGGTGCCCAGGAGGTGCTTGAGGAAGTACTCGTTGCCCTTGGAGCTGGAACCCAGCAGGTTGGCCCGCCATACGTTGAGCACGCGCGGCCAGTTGCCGGGGTCGTCCGGGTCCTCGCCGGCGAAGCCGAGCTCGCCGCTCTTGAGCTGCCGGACCGCTTCCCCGACCGGGTCCTCGGCCGCGCCGAGCTCCAGCGGATTGCGGTCGAAGGTCGGGTACGAGGGCATCCAGCCCATCCGGGTGCTCGCCGCCAGGCAGTCCGAGCCCGTCATCCCCTCGAAGGCGCCGGTGCCGAGCGGGGAGGCGAGCGCCTCCGCCGGCAGGGTGTCGTAGCGCCACTGGTCGGTGTGCAGGTAGAACCAGGCCGCGCCGATCATCTGGCGCGGCGGACGCGACCAGTCGGAGGCCGCGGCGAGGGTGGCCCAGCCGGTGACCGGACGGCACTTCTCCTGGCCCACGTAGTGGCCCCAGCCGCCGCCGTTGCGGCCCTGGCAGCCGGTGAGGGTGAGCAGCGCCAGGAAGGAGCGGTAGATGGTCTCGGAGTGGAACCAGTGGTTGGTGCCCGCGCCCATCAGGATCATGCAGCGCCCCTGGGACTGCTCGGCGGTCTGCGCGAACTCCCGTGCCACGCGCGCCGCCTGGGCCGCCGGGACCGAGGTCAGCGACTCCTGCCAGCCGGGGGTGCCCGGGGCGCTCGCGTCCTCGTAGCCGGTGGGCCACACGCCGGGCAGGCCCTCGCGGCCGACCCCGTACTGGGCCAGCATCAGGTCGAAGACGGTCGTGACGAGCCGGTCCCCGGCGGCGGTCGCGAGGCGCCGTACGGGCACGCCGCGGCGGATCGTGCCGCGCGGCTTCCCGTGCTGGTCCACGCCCTGTTCGTCGTCCTCGAAGCGGGGGAGGGCGATCTCCACGCTCTCGTCGGCGGTCCCGTGGAGGGTCAGGCGCGGGACGGTGTCGCCGAGGTCGAGATTCCACTCGGGCTTCTCGTTCTCGCCCCAGCGGTGGCCGAGCGTGCCGTTCGGGACGACGGCCGCGCCGGTCGTGTCGTCGATCAGGACGGTCTTCCACTGCGCGTTCTCGGTGGCTTCGCCGAGATCGGCGGCGGTGACGAATTTCCCGGGAACCAGGCCCTGTTCGGTCTCCTTGAGGGACACCAGGAAGGGCAGGTCCGTGTATTGCCGGACGTAGTCCGTGAAGAAGGGGGTCTGCTTGTCGACGAAGAATTCCTTGAGGATGACATGGCCCATCGCGAGGGCCAGCGCACCGTCCGTACCGGGGTGCGGGTGCATCCATTCATCTGCGAATTTGGTGTTGTCCGCGTAATCCGGGGAAACGGTGACGACCTTCTGGCCGCGGTAACGGGCCTCGGCCATCCAGTGCGCGTCCGGGGTGCGCGTGACGGGGACGTTCGAGCCCCACATCATCAGGTACGCGGCGTCCCACCAGTCGCCCGACTCCGGGACGTCCGTCTGGTCCCCGAACACCTGCGGGGAGGCGACCGGCAGGTCGGCGTACCAGTCGTAGAAGGACAGCATCGGCGCGCCGATGAGCGAGTGGAAACGGGCGCCGGCCGCGTGCGAGGCCATCGACATCGCCGGGATCGGCGAGAAGCCGGCGACCCGGTCCGGGCCGTGCTCCTTGATCGTGTGCACGTGCGCGGCGGCGACGATCTCCGTCGCCTCCTCCCACGTCGCCCGGACCAGCCCGCCCTTGCCGCGCGCCCGCTGGTACGCACGCCGGCGGACCGGGTCGGACTGGAGGTCGGCCCACGCCTCGACCGGATCGCCGAGGCGCGCCTTGGCCTCGCGGTACATCTCCAGCAGGGTCCCGCGCACGTACGGGTAGCGCACCCGGGTGGGGGAGTAGGAGTACCAGGAGAACGAGGCGCCGCGCGGGCAGCCGCGGGGCTCGTACTCGGGGCTGTCGGGGCCCACGGAGGGGTAGTCGGTGGACTGGGTCTCCCAGGTGATGATCCCGTCCTTGACGTAGACCTTCCACCGGCAGGAGCCGGTGCAGTTCACCCCGTGCGTGGAGTGGACGACCTTGTCGTGGCTCCACCGGTCCCGGTAGAAGGCCTCCGCGGCGCGGCCGCCGGTGTGGTGGACGGACCGCAGGTCGTCGGAGACCTCGGCGGTCCTGAAGAAGCTGCCCGCCTTGATCAGGGATTCGGCGGCGTCCTGGTGTCCGTCGCGTCCGTGGCGTACGTGGCGCTCGTGCAAGGCGACCCTCCAGGCCGTAATGAAGGCGGTGCGGGGCCAAGGGCAAGATGACCCGGACACGACGCTACGCCCGGTGCGGAGGCGAATTCGATGACAAAGGTCCCGTACCGGCGTGACCTAATTCCGGTCTTTCACAGGTCGAGCGGATGTCACGCTGGCAGGGCCCAACTTCGTTGCGCGGCCGGAAAATTACGAGCCCGAATACCAGTTTTGGACCATACCGAGTGGAAGGCTGGGGAGCGTGCCGCCGAAAAAGGCCTCCTGGATACCGGACCAGCACGGGGCGTGGGCGATGCTCACGGTGCCCTTCCTCGCGGGTGCGTTCCTCTCCCCGCGGCCCGGATGGCAGCACGCCCCGCTCCTCGCGGCCTGGCTGCTCGGCTACGCGGCGGTCTTCCACGGCCAGCAGTGGCTGCGCCTGCGCCGGGTCGCCGCGCGGCGCCCGGAGGTGGCGCGGCGGCACGTCCGCCCGGCCCTCGTCCTCGGCGCGGCGGCCGCCCTGGCGGGGATCCCGCTCGCGGTGCTCCACCCCCGGCTGCTGCTCGCCGGCGCGGCGGCGGCGCCCTTCCTGGCCGTGAACACCTGGTACGCGCGGCACAACCGGGAGCGGGCCCTGGCCAACGGCCTGGTCGCGGCGGTCCCGGCGTGCGGGATGCTGCTGGTCGCCGCGCGGCTGGGCGGGGGCGGGCCGCCGTGGGCGCCGGCCGCCGCCTGCCTGCTGTACTTCGCGGGCACGGTCCCGTACGTGAAGACGATGATCAGGGAGCGGAACTCCCGTACGCACTACCGCGGTTCGGTGGCCTACCACGGCGTCGCCGCCGCCCTGGCGGCCTGCCTCTCCCCGTGGCTGGCCCTCCCCTTCGCGGCCTACCCGGCCCGGGCCGCCGCTCTCCCCGGCCGCGGGCTCAAGGCCCCGGTGGTCGGCGCCGTCGAACTCGTGGGCTCGGCGGCCCTGCTGGCCTCGCTGCTGCTGATCTTCTGACGGGCCGCGGAGCCCCCGTCAGAGGGGGAGCGAGCGGAACTCGTCCAGGACTGCGAAGCCCGTGCGGTCGTACAAGCTCATCGCCACCTCGTTGCCGCCGAAGACGTTGAACATCAGCGCCCCGTCGCCGCCCTGCCGCGCGGCCCACTCGCCGACGGACATCGCGGCGCGGCCGTAGCCCTTGCCGCGGTGCTCCTCGTACACCTCCAGCGAGAAGCCGAAGGTGACGCCCGGCAGGTGGCCGTGCTTCACCCAGCCCGTGCCGACCACCTGCCCGTCGGCCTCCAGCGCGTAGAAGGCGTGCCCGGGGGTCTCGTAGCCCTGCGGCAGGTAGCGGGCGAAGTCCGCGTCGGACTTGGCCTTGGCCTGCTCCGGGGTCAGGGCTCCGGCCCGGACGATGTCCGCGACGTACGCGGCCTCCTCGCCGGCGTACCAGCCCGGGTACTCCGCCCCGGTCAGCGGGCGGACGGTGAGGCCCGGCGGCAGGGCCGGCCGCTCGGCGGCGGCCCGCATCCGGTTCTGTCCCCGCACGGGGTAGTCGGCGAACACCGCGTGCGAGCCCTCGGCGGCGCCGGTGAGCCGGGTCTCCACCCGCCCGGCGCCCCGCTCGGCGCACCACCGCTCGGCCCACGCGCGGGCGGCCGCCGCGGCCGGCCCCGGCGGCGCCGTCAGGTCGTGGATCCGGCCCACGGTCGCCCCGTCGTCCTCGGACATCCCGACCGCGATCCACCCGGCGCCGTCGGTGGCCACCGTCCAGCCGTCGACGCCCTTCAGCACCCGCTCCAGCAGGGCCCGGGAGAGGGGCTCCGAGCATCCCGCGGCCCGGTAGCCGGCCAGCACCCGCTCCTCGAACCCGCCGCGCCACTCGCCCTGGTCGGGCACGACCCGTATCCCGCTCAACCCGCTCGTGCCGCTCAACCCGCTCGTCCCGTTCAACCCGTTCATCCGGCCACCCTAGGCAGGGCGCCGACGGGGCTCCAGCGGATTCAGATGGCTTCCTTGCGCGTCAGGAAGTTGAAGGAGATCCACCCCGGCAGCACCGGCAGCCAGAACGTCACCACGCGGAACAGCAGCACCGCCGAGAACGCCACCTGGCCGTCCAGCCCCGCCGCGACCAGGCCCAGCGTCAGCGCGCCCTCCACCGCTCCGATGCCGCCCGGCGTCGGAGCGGCCGAACCCAGGGCGTTGCCGGCCAGGAAGACCACCGCGATGCTCGCGTAGCTGATGGCCTCGCCGCCCCCGAAGGCACGGATCGAGGCGTCCAGGCACATCACGAAGCAGCCCGTCAGCAGCAGCATCCCGCCGATGCCGGCCAGCAGCTTCTGCGGCCGCTGGAGCACGTCCAGCATGCGCGGGACGACTCCGGCGAACAGGGCCCGTACCCGGGTCGCCACGAACTTCCGCAGGAAGGGCACGGCCGTGACCACCAGCACCAGCACGGCCACCGTCAGCAGCCCCGCGATGACCGTCCTCGACGGGGTCATCTCGGGGGTCTTCTCGGTCCCCGTCAGATAGCCGAAGGACAGCAGCAGCAGGATGTGGCTCGCCAGCCCGAAGAGCTGCGAGGCGCCCACGCTGGCCACCGCCAGCCCCGGCCGGATGCCGGCCCGCTGGAGGAACCGGGTGTTCAGCGCGACCCCGCCGACCGCCGCAGGAGCCACCAGCTTCACGAAGGATCCGGCGACCTGGGCCACTACGGTCCGCAGGAACGGCACCCGCTCGGGCACGAACCCCAGCAGGCTCATCGCCGCCGCGAGATAGGTGAGCGCCGAGAAGGCGAGGGCCACCCCGACCCAGCCCCACTGCGCCTCGGCGATGAGGGTGCCGAAGTCGACGTGTGCGATCTGCGTGACCAGGAAGTACGCACCGAACGCGCCCGCGATGAACGACACCAGCGTGCGCGGCCGGATCCGCTCCAGCCGGGCCGGTTCCACCGGCGCCTGCGGGCGGATCAGCAGCACCTGCTGGCGGATCTGGCTCAGCAGATCCTCCTCGCGGGCACCGTCGAGCGCATCGTCCAGGGCCTTCTTCTCGGCCTTCTTCTCGACGGCGGAGCGCGCCGAGGTCGAGGCGGAGTCCGCCCCGCGCGCCGCCTTCGCCGCCCGCGAGGACTCCAGTACCGCTTCCCGCTCCCGGTCCGACCGCTCCCGCGCCAGCTTGCGCAGCGTCGCCCGGGTGGAGCGGCTCAGCGCGATCGGCTGGAGCAGCGGCAGGCAGTCCGCCACCGCGTCCGGGCCGAGGACCGACACCGCCGAGGCGACCGAGCGCTCGGCGCCGACCCGCAGGCCGAGGGTGGTGAGCAGTTGCGCGATGTCCATGCGCAGCACGAGGTCGCCGGCCGCGATCTCGCCGCCGCGCAGATCGGTCAGGGTGATGGTGCCCGCCTCCCCGCCGCCGGCGGAACGATCCACCACGAGCGCGTCCCCGGTCAGCCGGCGGTGCGCGATCCGCCGGGACTGCAGGGCCCGTACCTGCTGCCAGGCGTTGCGGCTCAGCTCGTCGGTGATCTCCTCGTCGGCCAGGGAGTCCAGGCTCCGGCCGCCCAGGTGCTCGTAGACGAGCATCACGGCGTCCGGACCCAGCTCGGAGGTGGCGATGAGCTTGGGCGCGTTGGCTCCGGCGGCGATGGCCGCGTACGCGAGCAGCGCCTCCTGCTCCAGAGCCTGGCGCAGGGACTGCAGACTGCGCCGGGTGGTGATCCCGCGCAGCGTGAGGCGGCGCCAGACCCGGTAGTAGAAGCCCTGGGCCTGCTGCTCCCGGTCCACGACCGTGACGTCGAGCGGCGGGCCGTCCTCCAGGGTCACGTGGTAGCGCCGCCCCCGGTCGCTGACCTCGGTGCTGTCGGGACCCTCCGGGGACTCGGCGCGCATCGCGCTGACCGGCTGGAAGCCGACCCGGCGCAGGCCCGCGAGGAGGTTCTGCCCGGTGGGGCGGACGTTCGGCGAGCCGACCGCGTACAGGGTTCCGTACGCGACGCTCCAGCCGATCAGCACGGTCAGGATGATCGAGAGGGGAGTGGTGTAGCCGCCGACCAGCATCGCGAAGGCGTCCAGCAGCAGGACCACCCACAGGGCGACCCGCCAGCGGGGGCGCCGGGTCATCCCGACGGCGGTCATGTACGCGATGACGGGCGCGAGGTAGCCGTGGACCGGATCGGTGAGGGCGCCGTCGAGCGTGGTGGGGCGGGTGAGGGCCTCCTGGATGGTCGCGGACGCGGCCTGGGAGACCCAGAGGTCGGTGGCGAGGGTGACCCCGTGTGCGAGGACGGCGGCGAGCACGCCGTCGGCGATGCGCAGTCCGTCGCGCTTGATCAGCCGCTCGATGGCGAAGGCCACCGGGACGAGGAGCACGGCGATGCTGGACACCAGCCCGGCGACCTTGATCAGCATGTCGGGCGCCTGTCCGGTGCCGTTGCTGATGTCGGCCTCCAGGCCCGCGGTGGTGCCGTGGGCGAAGGCGGCGATGCCGATGACCAGGGCGATGCCGAGGACCCCGACGAGGAGGCGTACGAGGTCGGAGGGGCGGTGCACGCGGGCGGCGAGCAGCGGTTCGTCGACCTCGACCTGGTCGGCGGCCGTCGGGGCGTGCCCGTGCGGGGTCTCGACGTCCTCGGAGGCCGGGGCCGGGGCGGCGGCCGCGGTCGGGGCGGCGGCCGCGGTCGGGGCCGGGAGGGGAGCCGGGGCCGGCGGCAGGTCCGCGGGGGCGCTGTCCTCGCGACCCTGTGGCGGGCCTTCGTCTGGGCGCGCGCCGTCGTTCGTCGCCGCGCCGTCCGGAGGACTCACACCCTGCTCCCTTCCCGTCACTTCCGTCTCTTCTTGATCACGTATCACGCGTCACCGCCCGGAAGATGGTGGCACGGACCGGCGGCCGCGGCGGGCAGCAGGGTGCGAGCCGGTTCGGAACACGGGCTTCCACGCCCTCGCCGCCTCCGTGTCGGTCCGGTGCGGCACCATGGGCCGAATGAGCGAAGAGCTGCCGGCGTACGCGGAGCGGGTGCTGGAGGCGGCCGAGCGGATTCCGCCCGGCCGGGTGATGACGTACGGCGACGTCGCGGAGTGGCTCGGCGAGGGAGGACCCCGCCAAGTGGGCCGCGTCATGGCGCTGTACGGGGGAGCGGTGCCCTGGTGGCGCGTGGTGCGGGCGGACGGCCGTCCGCTGCCCGGCAGCGAGCGGCGGGCGCTGGAGAACTACCGCGCCGAGGCCACGCCGCTGCGGCTCACCGGCGACGGCGAACCGCGGCTCGACATGCGGCGGGCGCGCTGGGACGGGTCCGGCGGGGACACCGCGCGGGACGAAGGTCACATGTGACAGCTTCCGCCATGTGCGGCCCGGAGGGGTGGTCGAAGGGACGTGCGAAGCCCCGTACGGGGGACGCGCGGGACCGGATGGCAGTGAGGACGGCAGTCCCGGGGAAACTGCGCGTGCCGCGCGCCTTGCCGTAGCGTTGCCTCTTCGGCCTCGGCTTCGGCCACCGCTTCGGCTCAGGCTCAGGCCTCGGCCACGGCCACCGCCCGGGCCGTCACCACAGCAGCAGCAACCGCTGCGGCAGCGACCGCCGCATCGGCAGACCCACCAGGACCGGCACCCCACGTGAACACCTCTTCCTCCGACGGCCACCGCACCGAGCGGCGGCGTACGCGGACCCCGGACGCGTACCGCCTGGTGCGTACCGGCGCGGAACGGGTGGATCCCCCTGTGCTGGACGCAGCGCAGCGGGCGGTGGTTGAGCACACCGGCGGACCGCTGCTGGTCCTGGCCGGACCGGGCACCGGAAAGACGACCACCCTGGTCGAGGCGGTCGCGGCCCGCGTGGAGTCCGGGACCGACCCCGCCCGCATCCTGATCCTCACCTTCAGCCGCAAGGCCGCGGTGGAACTGCGCGACCGGACCGCCCTGCGGCTCGGCGGAGCGCGCGCCCCGCAGGCCACCACCTTCCACTCCTTCTGTTACGGACTGGTCCGCTCGCACCAGGACGCCGAGCTGTTCGCGGACCCGCTGCGCCTGCTCTCCGGCCCGGAGCAGGACGTCATGGTCCGCACCCTGCTGGAGGGCCAGCGCCGGATCCGCTCGATCCGGTGGCCGGACGACCTGCGGGCCGCGCTGACCACCCGCGGCTTCGCCGACGAGGTCCGCGCGGTGCTCGCCCGCGCCCGCGAGCTGGGCCTGGGCCCGGCGGCCCTCTCCGACTTCGCGTCCCGCCTCGGCCGGCCGGACTGGAAGGCGGCGGCGGCCTTCCTCGCCGAGTACCTGGACGTCCTCGACCTCCAGGGCACCCTGGACTACGCGGAACTCCTCCACCGCGCGGTCCTCCTGGCGGAGCGCACCCCGTCGCTGTCGTCCCTGTACGACGTGATCTACGTGGACGAGTACCAGGACACGGACGCCTCGCAGCTGCGGCTGCTGCGCGCGCTGGCCGGTCCGGCGGGCCGGCTGACCGCCTTCGGCGACCCCGACCAGTCGATCTACGCCTTCCGCGGCGCGGACATCAACAACATCCTGGACTTCGAGACCTCCTTCCCGGGAGCGGAGGTCCGCGCCCTCACGGTCTCCCGCCGGTCCTCGGCCGTCCTCCTGGCCGCCACCCGCCACCTGACCGCCCGCATGCCGATGCCGCGCCTGCCCTCGGCGGCGGTACGGGCCCACCGCGCGCTCGCGTCGACCCGCGAAGGCGGCCGCGTCGAGGTGTTCACGTACCCCACGGCCGGCGCGGAACTGGACAACATCGCGGACATCCTGCGCCGGGCCCACCTGGAGGAGGGCGTGCCGTGGCAGGACATGGCGGTCCTGGTCCGCGCGGGCGGCCGCACCCTGCCGCAGATGCGCCGCGCCCTGATCGCGGCGGGAGTCCCGGCCGAAACGGACGGCACGGACATCCCCCTCCGCCACGAGCCGGCCATATCCCCCCTCCTCACAGCCCTCCGCACCCTCGCCGAATCCACGACCCCGAACACGGCCCAGCCCCCACCCGCCCCCGCCCCGGCATCCGACACCGAACCGTCCGACCCGAAGCCCGCACCCGGCTCCGCCGCCGCCGAGGACGAGCCGTCCGACGGAGTGGGGGCCGGGGCCGGTGCCGAGAGCGCCGTCGTGAGCGAGCCGACCCGCGCCCTGGGGCCGTCCTCCGCCGGGCTGTCAGGCCCGAAGCCCGCACCCGGCTCCGCCGGCGCCCCGGCCGCGGCCGAGGACGAGCCGTCCGACGGAGTGGGGGCCGGGGCCGCAGGCGCCGGTGTGAGCGAGCCTGCTCGCGACTCTGGGGCGGGCGGGCGGGAAACGCCCTCCGCCGCCGAAGACGGCACCCGTCGGCCCGGTGCCGAGGCCGTGCCCGGACCCGGCGAGCCCGCGGCAGCCGACGAGCCCACCCCCGGCGACGCCGCGGGCGAAGCGTGGATCGGGGTCGAGGCCGCGCTCGTGCTGCTGTCCTCGCCGCTCGGCGGAATGGACGCTGCCGACCTCCGCCGCCTGGGCCGCGCCCTGCGCGACGAGGAGCGGGCCGCCGGGGTCCGCACGCCCGCGCCCTCCGACGTACTCCTCGCCCGCGCCCTCGCGGAGCCCGAGCGGCTCGTCGCCCACGACCCCGCCTACGCCCGCGGAGCGCAACGCCTCGGCCTGCTGCTGCGCAAGGCCCGCGAACTCCTCGCCGGCGGCGGCACCGCCGAGGAGGTCCTGTGGACCCTCTGGGACGGCACCCCCTGGCCGCAGCGCCTCGAGCGCAGCGCCCGCCGCGGCGGCCCCGCCGGCCGCAACGCCGACCGCGACCTCGACGCCGTCTGCGCGCTCTTCGACACCGCAGCCCGCGCGGAGGAACGCACCGGCGGCCGCGGCGCCCTCAACTTCCTCGAACAGCTCGAAGCCGAGGACATCGCGGGAGACACCCTCACCGCCCGCGCCACCCGCCGCGAAGCCGTCCGCCTCATGACCGCGCACCGCTCCAAGGGCCTGGAGTGGGGACTCGTCGTCGTCGCCGGGGTACAGGAAGGGCTCTGGCCCGACCTGCGCCGCCGCGGCTCCCTCCTCGAAGCCGACCGCATCGGCCGCGACGGCCTCGCCGAACCCCTCACCCCCGGCGCGCTCCTCGCCGAGGAGCGCCGCCTCTTCTACGTCGCCGCCACCCGCGCCCGCGACCGCCTCGTCGTCACCGCCGTAAAGGCCCCCGCCGAGGACGGCGACCAGCCCTCCCGCCTGCTCACCGAACTCGGCGTCCCCGTCAAGGACGTCACCGGCCGCCCCCGCCGCCCCCTCGCCGTCCCCGCGCTCGTCGCGGAACTCCGCGCCACCACCGTCGACCCCGACGCCTCGCCCGCGCTGCGCGACGCCGCCGCCCGACGCCTCGCCCGCCTCGCCGTGCTCACCGACGACGAGGACCGCCCGCTCGTGCCCGCCGCGCACCCGCAGCGCTGGTGGGGGCTGTACGAGCCCACCCGCAGCAGCGTCCCGCTGCGCGACCGGGACCACCCCGTCGCCCTGTCCGGCTCCGCCCTGGAGCAGCTCGCGAACACCTGCTCCCTCCAGTGGTTCCTGGGCCGCGAGGTCAAGGCCGACGCCCCCTCCACCGCCGCCCAGGGCTTCGGCAACGTCGTGCACGTCCTCGCCGACGAGGTCGCCTCCGGCCGCACCCCGGCCGACCTCGCCGTCCTCATGGAACGCCTCGACTCCGTCTGGGACTCGCTCGCCTTCGACGCCCCCTGGAAGTCCCGCCAGGAGAAGGAGAACGCCCGCGCCGCCCTGGAGCGCTTCCTGCGCTGGCACACCACCGACCGCGGGGGCCGGGCGGCCGTGGCCACCGAGCACGACTTCGACGTCACCCTCGAAGCGGGGGAGTACGCCGTCCGGGTACGCGGCTCCATGGACCGCGTCGAGGCGGATGCGCAGGGCCGCGCCTACGTCGTCGACTTCAAGACCGGCAAGTCCGCGCCGACCGCCAAGGAGGTCGAACGCCACCCGCAGCTCGCCGTGTACCAGCTCGCCGTGCGCGAAGGCGCCGTCGACGACGTCTTCGACGGCCTGCGCCCCGCACCGGGCGGCGCCGAACTCGTACAGCTCCGCCAGGGCGCCGCCCAGCGCGACGGCGGCGACACGGTGCCCAAGATCCAGGCGCAGCATGCCCTGGAGGGCGGCGCCGGCGGCGAATGGGTCGGCGACCTGCTCGCCACGGCCGCCGGCCGGGTCCTCGACGAGCGCTTCGCACCCGCCCTCGGCAAGCACTGCGACCACTGCTCCTTCCGCGCCTCGTGCAGCGCGCGCCCGGAGGGCCGCCAGACGGTGGAGTAGGCGGCCTGGCGGATGCCGGACCGGCGGCCGAGCACCCGAGGCGTGGACCCCTGGAACGGACCCCCGGGGTGGACACCCTTCAGTGCGTCCTGGCGCGCGAGGACCGGGGTCCGGGCGGAGCCCGGGGAACGGTGGAAGGGCGGGTAGGGGAATCCGCCCCGCAGGGACGGCCCGCACTGCACGGTCCGTGCGGCCACCCGCTCCCCCGCCCGCGCGGCGGGGACTGTCGGTGCGGGCGGCTAGCCTTTTCAGGTGTCCGCGCGTCCGTCCGTCCCGCCCTCCCCGCAGCTCGCCCCGCCCGCAAGAGCGCCGCAGGCAGCCGCACCCGTCCTCACCGATCCCGAGCAGCTCAAGGAGCTCCTGGGGATCCCCTTCACGCCCGAACAGCTGGCCTGCGTCACCGCCCCGCCCGCCCCGCAGGTCATCGTGGCCGGCGCGGGCTCCGGCAAGACCACCGTCATGGCCGCCCGCGTCGTCTGGCTGGTCGGCACCGGCGCGGTCGCGCCCGAACAGGTCCTCGGCCTGACCTTCACCAACAAGGCCGCCGGCGAGCTCGCCGAGCGGGTACGGACCGCCCTCGCGCGGGCCGGGATCAGCGATCCGGACCCCTCCCCGGCCGAAGCGGACTCGGCGGGCGGGGAGCCGCGCATCTCCACGTACCACGCCTTCGCCGGACAGCTCCTCAAGGACCACGGCCTGCGCATCGGCCTGGAGCCCAGCGCCCGGCTGCTCGCCGACGCCACCCGCTTCCAGCTCGCCGCCCGCGTGCTCCGCGAGGCCCCCGGGCCCTACCCGTCCCTGACCAAGTCGGTTCCCGACCTGGTCAGCGACCTGCTCGCGCTCGACGGAGAACTCTCCGAGCACCTCGTACCGCCGGAGCGCCTGCGCGCGTACGACACGGAGCTCCTCTCCGCCCTCGCGGACGCGAAGCTGAGCAACGAGGACCTGCGCAAGGTGCCCGAGGCCGCCCGGGGACGCCTGGAACTGCTGGAGCTGACCGAGCGCTACCGCGCCGCCAAACGCTCCCGCGACCTCCTCGACTTCGGCGACCAGATAGCCCTCTCCGCCCGACTCGCCACCACCCGGCCCGAGGTCGGCGCCCTGCTGCGCGAGGAGTTCCGCGTCGTCCTGCTCGACGAGTACCAGGACACCTCGGTCGCACAGCGGCTGCTGCTGTCCGGGCTGTTCGGCGGGGGCACCGGGCACGCGGTGACCGCAGTCGGCGACCCCTGCCAGGCCATCTACGGCTGGCGCGGCGCCTCCGTGGCCAACCTCGACGACTTCCCCGAGCACTTCCCGTACGCCGACGGCCGCCCCGCCACCCGCTTCTCCCTCAGCGAGAACCGGCGCAGCGGCGGCCGCCTCCTGGACCTGGCCAACGAGCTCGCCGCCCCGCTGCGCGCCATGCACGAGGGCGTCGAGGCCCTGCGCCCCGCACCGGGCGCGGAGCGCGACGGCTCCGTCCGGTGCGCCCTGCTGGAGACCCACGCCCAGGAGCTCGACTGGATCGGTGACTCCGTCGCCCACCTGGTCCGCACCGGCACCGAGCCGCGCGACATCGCCGTACTGTGCCGCTCCGGCGGGGACTTCGCACGGCTCCAGGCGGTCCTCGTGGAACGGGACGTCCCGGTCGAGGTCGTCGGCCTGTCCGGCCTCCTCCACCTCCCGGAGGTCGCGGACCTCGTCGCCGTCTGCGAGGTCCTCCAGGACCCGGGCGCCAACGCCGCGCTCGTCCGGCTGCTCATCGGGCCGCGCTGGCGGATCGGCGCCCGCGACCTGGCCCTGCTGGGCCGCCGCGCCCGCACCCTGATCTCCCGCCCCTCTTCCTCTTCTTCCTCCTCCTCCGATGACGACCGCCTCGCGGCGGCGGTGGAGGGCGTGGACCCGGCGGAGATCGTGTCGCTGGCCGACGCCCTGGAAACCTTCCTGGACGGCGCGGGCCAGTCCGCCCCCGACCAGCTCCCCTTCTCCGCCGCCGCCCGGGTCCGCTTCGCGCACCTCGCCCAGGAACTGCGCGACCTGCGCCGTTCTCTTTCGGACCCGCTGATGGACGTCCTCCACCGCGTCCTGGCGACGACCGGCCTCGACGTGGAGCTGGCCTCGTCCCCGCACGCGCTGGCGGCCCGCCGCCGGGAGACCCTGTCGAGCTTCATGGACGTGGCGGCCGGCTTCGCCTCCCTGGACGGCGAGGCCTCCCTCCTCGCCTTCCTCGCCTTCCTGCGCACGGCGGCCCAGTACGAGAAGGGCCTGGACCACGCCCTCCCCGGCGGCGAGAACACCGTCAAGGTGCTGACGGCCCACAAGTCCAAGGGCCTGGAGTGGGACGTGGTGGTGGTCCCCGACCTCTCCGCCGGCTCGTTCCCGAAGGAGAAGGCTCCGGAGGCCTGGACCTCGTACGCGAAGGTCCTCCCGTACGCCCTGCGCGGGGACGCGCCGACCCTCCCGCCCACCCCGGAATGGACCTCGCCGGGCCTGCGCGCCTTCAAGTCGGCCCTCAAGTCCCACAAGGCCGTCGAGGAACTCCGCCTCGGCTACGTCACCTTCACCCGCCCGCGCTCCCTCCTCCTGGCCTCGGGGCACTGGTGGGGCCCGACGCAGAGGAAGCCGCGCGGCCCGTCCGGCTTCCTGACCGCCCTGTACGAACACTGCGCCGCGGGCCACGGCGAGATCGAAGCCTGGGCCGACGCCCCCGCGGCCGACGCGGAGAACCCGTCCCTGTCCACGACCTCCACCCCGGACCACTCCTGGCCCCTCCCCCTGGACCCCGCCTCCCTCACCCTCCGCCGCGCAGCAGCCACCCTGGTCGAGTCCTACCTCCACCCGCCCCCACCAGAACCCCGAACCCCCCCGCGCCCCCCGGACCGCTCGGGCGAGCCGGGCGAACCGGACCGCTCGGGCCACTCGGGTCAGCCAGGCCACTCGGGCCACGCGGGTCAGCCGGGCCACACGGCCCAGCTGGCCCACCCGGGCTACTCGGGCTACTCGGGCGAGCCGGGCCGGCCCGGTAACTCGAGCTACCCGGGGACGCCGGAGGATCCGGAGTACCCGGAGGCCCGCGAGCACCCGGACTTCGCGGAGGACCCCTACCTCTGGCCCCCGCACTGCGAAGACCCCGCCTACGACGAGGAACCCCCGGCCCCGTGGCCGGACCCGGCCGACGACCCCGCCGCCGTGGCCGCCACCTGGCCGCAGGCCGGGCCGGGCCGGGGCGTGCCCGCCGGACGCCCGGGCACGGCCGTGCCCGCCGCCGCGGGCGGAACCCCGCAGGGGGTCCGGGGCGCGGCCCCGGTTTCGGGAAGGGGCGGGGTGGGGGAAGAAGAAGCCCCGACCCCCGACGACCTGTGGCCGGAGGACGCCGCCGATCCCACCCCCCGTCCGCACCCGTCCACACCCGGCGACGACTTGTGGCCGGAGGACGCCGCCGATCCCACCCCGCGGCCGCACTCTGCCGCGCCCGGCGACGACCTGTGGCCCGAGGACGGCGACGGGGACCGGGCCGGGGCCGCGCCCACCCCCCGTCCGCACGCTGCCGCGCCCGGCGAGGACCTCTGGCCCGAGGACGGCGACGGGCCCAGCCCCGACCCCGGCCCCCGCCAGGCATCGCGCCTCACCTCCGAAGACGCCCGAGCCATCGCCTCCTGGGACCGGGACCTCGACGCCCTGGAGGGCGAACTCCGCCGAGCCCGCGCAGCCGTCCGCGACGTGGAGCTCCCGCCCGCGCTCTCCGCCAGCCAACTGCTCCGCCTCGCCTCCGACGAGCAGGGCTTCGTACGCGACCTCGCCCGCCCCATGCCCAAGCCCCCGCAGCCCGCCGCCCGCCAGGGCACCCGGTTCCACGCCTGGGTGGAGTCCCGCTTCGAGGAGCTTCCGCTGCCCCACCTCGACGTCCTCGACCCCCTCACCGACCTCCCCGGAGCCCCCACCGGGGACGGCTCCGACCAGGACATCGCCGACGAGGCCGACCTCGACTCCCTCAAGGCGGCCTTCGAGCGCAGCGAGTACGCAGACCGGACCCCGTACCGCATGGAGGTCCCGGTCCAGCTCACCCTCGCCGGCCGGGTGATCCGCGGCCGGATCGACGCCGTGTACCGCACGCCCGCCACTCCCACCGCCCCCGACGGCGGCTACGAGATCGTCGACTGGAAGACCGGCCGCACCACCGAGGCCGACCCCCTCCAGCTGGCCGTCTACCGCCTGGCGTGGGCCGAAGCCACGAACACCCCCCTCGCCGACGTCACCGGCGTCTTCCTCCACGTCCGAAGCGGCCGCGCGATCCGCCCCCGGAACCTCCCCGACCGCGCTCGCCTTGAGCAGATCCTCCAAGGCAAAACGGACACGGAAAGTGACCATCGAACGGACGGCTAGGCTCGTGGCCATGAGCGACACCCCGGCGGACAGCGTCGTCCGCACGTACATCGAAACCCACCGCGCCGCCTTCCTCGACGACCTCGCCGACTGGCTCCGCATCCCCTCCGTCTCGGCCCAGCCCGAGCACGCGGACGATGTACGGCGCAGCGCCGACTGGCTGGCCGCGAAGCTCAAGGAGACCGGTTTTCCGGTCACCGAGGTCTGGCCGACGGACGGCGCCCCCGCCGTCTTCGCCGAATGGCCGAGCGCGGACCCCGCCGCCCCCACCGTCCTCGTCTACGGGCACCACGACGTGCAGCCCGCCGCCCTCGCCGACGGCTGGCACACCGACCCGTTCGAGCCGGTGATCAAGGACGGCCGGATGTACGGCCGCGGCGCCGCGGACGACAAGGGCCAGGTGTTCTTCCACACCCTCGGCGTCCGGGCCCACCTCGCCGCGACCGGCGCGTCCGCCCCCGCCGTGCACCTCAAGCTGATCGTCGAGGGCGAGGAGGAGTCCGGTTCCCCGCACTTCCGCGCCCTCGTGGAGCGCGAGGCCGCGCGCCTCGCCGCCGACGTCGTGATCGTCTCCGACACCGGCATGTGGTCCGAGACCACCCCCACCGTCTGCACCGGCATGCGCGGCGTCGCCGACTGCGAGATCGACCTGTTCGGCCCCGACCAGGACATCCACTCGGGTGCCTTCGGCGGCGCCGTGCCGAATCCGGCCACCGTCGCCGCCCGCCTCGTCGCGGCCCTCCACGACGCCGACGAGCGGGTCACGATCCCCGGCTTCTACGACAACATCGCCGAGCTCACGGACGCGGAGCGGGCGCTGATCGCCGAGCTTCCCTTCGACGAGAGCGAGTGGCTCCGTACGGCCAAGTCGTACGCCGCCTCGGGCGAGGCGGGCTACTCCACGCTGGAGCGCGTCTGGGCCCGCCCGACCGCCGAGGTCAACGGCATCGGCGGCGGCTACCAGGGACCCGGCGGCAAGACCATCGTGCCCGCCTCGGCGCACCTGAAGCTGTCGTTCCGCCTGGTCTCCGGGCAGGACCCGTACGAGGTCGAGACGGCCGTCACGGCCTGGGTCGCGGAGCGCGTCCCGGCCGGAATCCGGCATGCCATCACCTTCGGCGCCCCGACCCGGCCGTGCCTGACCCCGCTGGACCACCCGGCGCTGCAGTCGGTCGTACGCGCCATGGGCAGGGCCTTCGGCCAGAAGGTCCGCTTCACCCGCGAGGGCGGCTCGGGTCCGGCGGCCGACCTCCAGGACGTCCTGAACGCCCCCGTGCTCTTCCTCGGGATCTCCGTACCCTCCGACGGCTGGCATTCGCCGAACGAGAAGGTGGAGCTCGACCTGCTCACCAAGGGGGTCGAGACCGCCGCGTACCTCTGGGGCGACCTGGCCGCCCACTGGAAGCCGGCGTCCGCTTGACGACGCCCGCACCTGCCACCGCACACCCGTCCGTCCTGCTGAGCCTGCCTGTGTCCCGCCACCGGGGGAGTTGGAAGTACCTGTGAGCACCCATACCGAGTCCGAGCGCCCGATCTCGCTGGCCGCGCCCAGCGGCATCGACCGCGCCGCGCACCACCGCCTCGACGAGGCGTGGCTCGCCGCTGCGTGGAGCCACCCCAGCACCCGCGTCTTCGTCGTCTCGGGCGGCCAGGTCCTGATCGACGACACCCCCGACGGCGGCACCGCCATCGTGACGACCCCGGCCTTCGAGGCCCCGGTCACCGAGACCCACCGGTACTTCCTGGGGACCGACGAGGACGGCGTACGGTACTTCGCGCTGCAGAAGGACTCGCTGCCCGGCCGCATGGACCAGTCGGCCCGCCCGGCCGGCCTGCGCGAGGCCGGAATGCTGCTCTCCGCGCGGGACGCGGGACTGATGGTGCACGCGGTGGCCCTGGAGAACTGGCAGCGCATGCACCGCTTCTGCTCCCGCTGCGGCGAGCGCACGGTGGTCGCCGCCGCCGGGCACATCCGCCGCTGCCCGGGCTGCGGGGCCGAGCACTACCCGCGGACCGACCCGGCCGTGATCATGCTGGTCACGGACGACCAGGACCGCGCGCTGCTGGGCCGCCAGGTGCACTGGCCCGAGGGCCGCTTCTCCACCCTCGCGGGGTTCGTCGAACCGGGCGAGTCGATCGAGCAGTCGGTCATCCGCGAGGTGTGGGAGGAGGCGGGCGTCAAGGTCGGCGAGGTCGACTACGTCGCCAGCCAGCCCTGGCCGTTCCCGTACAGCCTGATGCTGGGCTTCACGGCGCGTGCCGTGACCTCCGAGATCACCGTCGACGGCGACGAGATCCAGGAGGCCCGCTGGTTCTCCCGCGACGACCTGCGCACGGCGATCGAGACCGGCGAGGTCCTCGCGCCGGCGGGCATCTCCATCGCGGCCCGCCTGGTCGAACTCTGGTACGGCAAGCCCCTCCCGAAGCCGGCCACGACCGCCTGACCGGCGGGGTCGGCCCTCTGGGGTGACCTGACGGGGCCGGTGCTCGCAGCCGGCCCGGTCAGGAGGCGCCGGCGTGTCGGAGTCTGAGTCCGAACCGGCGTCGGAACCGGATACGGATACGGATGCGGGCGCCCGGACTGGCCGAGGTCCAGCGCGAGCACGGCCGGCGGACCTCCCCGGCGCCTGTGGCGCGTCACACGGACCGCCCCCCGGTGAGCACCGCCGGGCGGACTCAGGCGAGTGCGCCGCCGTCGCCGTCGGCCTGCGGGTCGGCCAGCCTGTCGAGGCGGGCGCGCTGGGCTCCGGTCAGCCGGAGGCTTTCCGCGGCGAGGTTCTCCTCCAGGTGGGCGATCCGGGCCGTGCCCGGGATCGGGAGGACGACCGGCGAGTGGCCCAGCAGCCAGGCGAGCGCGACCTGGGTGGGGGTCGCGCCGGTCTCGGCCGCCACGGCGGCGATCTCGGCCGTCGCCCCGGACAGACCCCAGGCGACGGTGCGCCAGGGCAGGAACGCGATGCCCGCCGCTTCGCAGGCCGCGAGCACGGCCTCGTGCTCCCGGTCGAGCAGGTTGTAGCGGTTCTGCACGCTCGCGATGTCGACGATCTCGCGGGCCGCGTCGAGCTCGCCGACGGTGACCTCGGACAGGCCGATCCGGCCGATCTTGCCCTCGGCCCGCAGGTCCCGCAGCGTGCCGATCTGGTCGGCGAGGGGGGTCTGCGGGTCGAGGCGGTGCAGCTGGACCAGTTCGATCCGCTCGACGCGCAGCCGGCGCAGCGCCTGCTCGACCTGTTCGCGCAGCGCGGCCGGCCGCCCGTCGAGCTGCCACTCGCCCGCCGGGCGGGCGACTCCGACCTTGGTGGTGACCAGGACCCCGTCGGGGTACGGGTGCAGGGCCTCGGCCAGCAGCTCCTCGTTGGTGCCCCAGCCGTACATGTAGGCGGTGTCGATCAGGGTCACGCCCAGCTCGACGGCCCGCCGGGCCACCGCGAGGGAGTTCTCGCGGCCCGGGCCGGGGTCCGTGGCCAGATGCATGGCCCCGAACCCGAGCCTGCGCACTTCCAGATCCCCGCCGACGCGAAACGTGGTCGCAGTCATCGGCCGTCTCCTCCCCGTGGTCAAGAGCCAACGCTAACAGGGCAGTTGGAACGCAGAAGCCCCCGCCTGGGCGGGGGCTTTCCCTACGTGGTGTTCAGCACATCAGACGGCGAGGGCCTGCTTGACCTGGGCCAGGCTCGGGTTCGTCATGACCGACTCGCTGCCGGCGGAGGACGTGACGAGGACGGTGGGAACCGTCTGGTTGCCGCCGTTCGCCTTCTCCACGAACGCCGCGGACTCGGGGTCGAGCTCGATGTTGATCTCGGTGTAGGCGATGCCTTCCCGGTCCATCTGGCTCTTCAGCCGACGGCAGTAGCCGCACCAGGTCGTGCTGTACATCGTGACCGTTCCCGCGTCCTGCATGCTGCGCTCTCCATTCGTGGGTGCTCTTGGTCCGATTGGCCCGAGTGCTTGAACGTACGGGACCGCGCGCCCATTCCCGGCCCCCTCGGCGCTCCCCGCCCCCGGCTCCGACCCGGGTCCGGCTCCGGTACGACGATGATCCCGTCCCACGAACGCGGTCGGCCTGTGGACGAATTTCCCGGCCTCCTCACGAGACCTGGCAGCATGGCGGGGTGACAGCAGCAACGCACTCCTCATCCTTCACGGCCGGAGCCGACTCGGCCGACGCGGTGCTCCTGGGCCTGGACCCGGAGCAGCGCGAGGTCGCGACGACCCTGCGCGGGCCGGTGTGCGTGCTCGCGGGAGCCGGCACGGGCAAGACCCGGGCGATCACCCACCGCATCGCCTACGGGGTCCGCTCGGGCCAGCTGATGCCGGCGAGCGTGCTGGCCGTCACGTTCACCAACCGGGCCGCCGGCGAGATGCGCGGCCGCCTGCGCGAGCTCGGCGCGGGCGGGGTGCAGGCGCGGACCTTCCACTCCGCCGCCCTGCGCCAGCTCCAGTACTTCTGGCCCAAGGCGGTCGGCGGCGACGTGCCCCGGCTGCTGGAGCGCAAGATCCAGTTCGTCGCCGAGGCGGGCGCGCGCTGCCGCATCCGCCTCGACCGGGGCGAGCTGCGCGATGTCACCGGCGAGATCGAGTGGGCGAAGGTCACCCAGACGGTGCCCGCCGACTATCCGGCCGCCGCCCGCAAGTCCGGCCGCGAGGCCCCCCGCGACCTGGCCGAGATCGCCCAGATCTACGGGACGTACGAGCAGCTCAAGCGCGACCGCGGCATGATCGACTTCGAGGACGTGCTGCTCCTCACCGTCGGCATCCTGCAGGACCGCCACGACATCGCCGAACAGATCCGCACCCAGTACCAGCACTTCGTCGTCGACGAGTACCAGGACGTCAGCCCGCTCCAGCAGCGGCTGCTGGACCTCTGGCTCGGCGAGCGCGACACCCTCTGCGTGGTCGGCGACGCCAGCCAGACGATCTACTCCTTCACCGGTGCCACCCCCGACCACCTGCTGAACTTCCGCACCAAGTACCCGCAGGCCACCGTCGTCAAGCTGGTCCGCGACTACCGCTCCACCCCCCAGGTGGTCCACCTCGCCAACGGGCTCCTCGCCCAGGCCAAGGGCCGCGCCGCCGAGCACCGCCTGGAGCTGGTCTCCCAGCGCGAGACCGGCCCCGACCCGGTCTACGCCGAGTACCCCGACGAGCCCGCCGAGGCCGAGGGCGTCGCCCACCGGGTCCGCGACCTCGTCGCGGCCGGCGTCCCGGCGGGGGAGATCGCCGTGCTCTACCGCATCAACGCCCAGTCCGAGATCTACGAGCAGGCCCTCGCCGACGCCGGAGTCCCGTACCAGCTGCGCGGAGCCGAGCGCTTCTTCGAGCGCGCCGAGGTGCAGAAGGCGATCCTCGCCCTGCGCGGGGCCGCCCGCTCCGGCGGCAACGACCGGCTGCTCGACGACGTCGTGGAGCTCGGATCCCAGGTCCGGGCCGTGCTCAGCTCCACCGGCTGGACCAGCGCACCGCCCGCCGGCTCCGGAGCCGTCCGCGACCAGTGGGAATCGCTGGCCGCGCTGGTCCGGCTCGCCGAGGACTTCGCCCGCAGCCGGCCCTCCGCGACCCTCGCCGACCTGACGGTCGAGCTGGACGAGCGCAAGGCCGCCCAGCACGCCCCGACCGTCCAGGGCGTCACCCTCGCCTCGCTGCACGCGGCGAAGGGCCTGGAGTGGGACGCCGTGTTCCTCGTGGGCCTGACCGACGGCATGATGCCGATCACCTACGCGAAGACCGACGAGCAGGTCGAGGAGGAGCGCCGGCTGCTCTACGTCGGCGTCACCCGCGCCCGGCACCACCTGACGCTCTCCTGGGCCCTCTCGCGGACTCCGGGCGGCCGGGGGTCCCGACGCCCCAGCCGCTTCCTGAACGGCCTGAGGCCGGGCTCCCTGGCGCCGGGAAGCGGACCGGGCGGTCCGATCGAGCCAGGGGCCCGCAAGCGGGGCCGCCGCGGCCCCGCCGTGTGCCGGGTCTGCCGCAAGACCCTGACCGACGCCGGCGAGCTCAAACTGATGCGCTGCGAGGACTGCCCGTCGGACATGGACGAAGGCCTCTACGAGCGGCTGCGCGACTGGCGCGCCGTCCAGGCGAAGGAGCAGGGCATGCCCGGCTACTGCGTCTTCACGGACAAGACGCTGATGGCCATCGCGGAGGCCGCACCCTCACAGGAGGGAGAGCTCTCGATGATCTCCGGAGTGGGCGCCCGCAAGCTCGAGCGGTACGGAGCCGACGTGCTGGCCATCTGTGCAGGTGGGGACCCTGGGACGGAAGATTCTGACGACGCGTAGAAACTCGTCGGAAAAATAGTTTGCACATGCCCAGCGAAGCCCCATAGGTTCTTAGCAACGGAAACGGTGGCTTCTCCGAAGCCCCTGATCCGTGCTGTACTTATCCGAATACGCATGGGACCAGGCCTCCGGGCCGAAGTCCCCGAGACGCCGAGAGGAGGCGAAACCAGTGACCAGCTTCATCACCACCACCGAAATGACCGATCGCTCGGTCGTCGCTTCCTGCACGCTCGGCTCCTCCACGCTCCTTGCCCTCACGGGTACCGGTCTGCCGGTCACCGGTCTGTCCGCCATGTGCGCCGACAGCACCGTCCGGCCCGCCGCGTCCGGCGCGCTGCTGGTCAGTGAGCGCAATGAGCGACCGACCCAGGCACCGGTGGCAGTACTGGCAGCAGAAGCCCAGGCGCATGGCGCCTATGCCTTTGCGGCCGCAGCCGGTGCCGACAGTGCCGGATTCAAGGCGCAGCCGAAGCAGACGAAGCAGCAGCACCACCTGATGTGGGCCTACCGCGGGCTCGAACCCTGGAGTGATCCAGTCTGATCTGACGATCAGGCCGGCGCCTTCAGGGCCGCGGAACCCCACCCGGGATCCGCGGCCCTTCTGTTTGTCCCCGAACAGGGACGACGGACCGAAGGGGCGAGGTACCCCAGCCGCCCCCGGCCGACCGGCCGGAACGACTAGCCGAACAAGACGAGGAAGAAAACACCGTGCAACTCGAAGCGCACGCCCCGTCCGTACCGAAGACCCAGACCCTCTCCCCGCCCGCAGTCCCGGAGGACTCCACCTTGACTCCCCTCACCGCGCTGACCGCGCTCGACGACGCCATCGAGAACCTCGGCGTACCCGTCGCCTGTCGCACCTACGACCCCGAGGTCTTCTTCGCCGAGTCCCCGGCCGACGTCGAGTACGCGAAGTCCCTCTGCGGCACCTGCCCGCTGGTCGAGGCCTGCCTCGCCGGTGCGCTGGAGCGCCGCGAGCCCTGGGGTGTCTGGGGAGGCGAGCTCTTCGTCCAGGGTGTCGTCGTCGCCCGGAAGCGTCCCCGTGGCCGTCCGCGCAAGAACCCGGTTGTCGCGGCATGACCGCCAACGGAACCATCGACCGCCCCCTCACGCACGACCCCCTGAAGCAGGCCCTCATGTCCCCCCACGCCACCACGAGCGAGCAGCCGCACGGCTCCGCCACCGCAGCCTTCATCACCGCCGGCGCGATCACCTCGCGTCAGAACAGGACCCGCGAAATGCAACTCATCCCAGAAGCCATGGCTCGTGCCCATATGGACGACCGCATGCGTGAGGTCGACGCCGAGCGTCGCGCCCTGCGCGTGGTCGCCGCGCGGCGCATGCAGCGCCGAGCCGAGCGCGTCTCGCTGCGCGCCCGGCGCGCGCTGGCCATGGCCGTCATGCACTAATCGAGCTTGAGAAGGCTCGAGAGAACCACCGGAGGGACCGGCCCGAACGGGCCGGTCCCTCCGGTGCGTTGCGGACCGCCCGCCGGCCCTCGCGGGGATATCGTCTGGAGGTGGACCAGCCGACTCCCCACCCGGTACCGCCGGGAACCGAGGCCCCGCCCGTCGTCTGCGCGCGCTGCGGCGCCCAGTCCCCGGCCGGCGCCCCGCCCACCTGGACCTGCTCCGTGGAGAACGGGACCAGACAGTACTTCTGCGTCGACTGCGCGCGTGCGAACCTCCGCGCCATCGAAGGCCGCCTCGACTCCGCCTGGTGGTGAGCGCCGCCCGGGACCGCGCCGCCCCGCTCAGCCCTCGTCGGTCCGGAACCCCGGCAGCCAGGTGTCCAGTTCATCGCGGAGCCTGACCGTGGCGCCGAGCTGGCACAGCACCCCGATGGTGCTCAGCGTCACCCGGTGGATCAGCAGGTAGGAGGGCGGCAGGTTGATCTGCCGGCCCAACTGGTGCGCGGGGGAGCGGGGGTCGGCGATCCGCGCGGCCTGCCCGCGCAGCCACGTCCGGGTGAAGGTGAACTCCTCGGCCTCCGCCGGTTCGAGCATGGGCCTCAGGTAGTCGAGCAACGCCTCGGCCTCCAGCTCGATCGACTCGCGCACGAACCCCTCCGCGCGCAAGTGGCCGTAGACCCCCTCGGCATCATCGTCCAGCGCCATCCGCAGCGACCGGCCGATGGGCTTGGGCCAGCCGCCCGGCAGCCGGTCGACCGTCCCGAAGTCCAGTACGCCCAGCCGCGTCCGGCCGTCCGCCCCGGAGACCAGCCGGAAATTGCCCGGGTGCGGATCGGCGTGCAGCAGCCCGGTGCGCGCGGGGCCGGAGAAGAGGAACCGGGCCAGCAGCTGTCCGGCGCGGTCGCGCTCCTCCGGGGTGCCGTCGGCTATCACCTCCGACAGCGGAGTCCCCTCGATCCACTCGGTCACCAGCACCTGGTCGCCCTGGTGCACCACGTCCGGCACGACCACGTCCTCGTCGCCGTCGAAGGCGTCCGCGTGCGTGCGCTGCGCCTCGGCTTCCAGCTCGTAGTCCAGCTCCTCCGAGACCCGGTCGCGCAGCTCCTTGATCAAGGGCTTGATGTCCATGCCCGGGATCAGCGGACCCAGCAGCCCCGCGAACCTGCTCAGCTGCTTCAGGTCGGACAGCAGGGCCTCGCCGGCCCCCGGGTACTGGACCTTGACCGCCACCTGGCGGCCGTCGTGCCACACCGCCCGGTGCACCTGCCCGATCGAGGCCGCCGCGGCGGGCTTGTCCTCGAACTCCTCGAACAGCTCCCGCCAGTCCGCGCCGAGCCGCTCCGACAACACCTGGTGCACGGTCGCCGCGGGCAGCGGCGGGGCCGCCTCCTGGAGCTTCGTCAGCGCGGCGCGGTAGGGCCCCGCGACTTCCTCGGGCAGCGCCGACTCGAAGACCGAGAGCGCCTGGCCGAACTTCATGGCGCCCCCCTTCAGCTCTCCCAGAACACGGAACAGCTGCTCGGCGGTGCGCTGTTGGAGCTCACGCGCCACTATCTCCGCGGACTTGCCGCCGATCCGCTTGCCGAGCCCCCAGGTGGCCCGGCCCGCTATGCCGAGCGGCAGCGCGGCCAGCTTGACGGTACGGGTGACCGCCTTCCGGGGAAGATCAGACATGCGCCCCTCCAATTCCCAGACAGCTGAGCCGCAAGCGGCGGTTCGGGGGAGTCCCCCGAAGGCCTTCCCGGCCAAAGGCATCCTGTCATGACCCTCAACGCCCACCCCGTCCGAGTCTCTTGCCCGGAACGAGGCGGCGATCCACCGGTCGGCAGACGCGGGCCACACCCATGGGACAGCACGGCGGTGGAGCGGGCCGCGCAATGCCGGTGGAAGGGACGGGGGGATGACGGGTCGGGGGCCTTCGAGGCAGGAAGCGATCCGGCGACGCCGATCCGTCGGATTCATCGGCAGACAGGGCGAGGTCAGCGCCTTCCGGGACGCCCTCAGGCGGACAGCCTCCTGCTCGCCCTGCCTGCTGCCTGACTGGGAGCGGGCCGGCGCCTCGCGGAGTTTCTCGAAGCCGCTCCGACTCCGGGGCGCCTGCACGCGCTGATCGTCAACCTCCGCAGCCTCGTCCCCGTGATCCCGTCGGCCGAGCCC
Organism: Streptomyces sp. GQ60; assembly: GCF_059758875.1. NCBI lineage: Bacteria > Bacillati > Actinomycetota > Actinomycetes > Kitasatosporales > Streptomycetaceae > Streptomyces > Streptomyces sp. GQ60. Next base: position 735,586 of record NZ_JCAXEG010000001.1, read on the forward strand.
CGGATCGAAGGGTTCTGCCTGGTACTTGAGGACCGGCTCACGGCCGTGCCTCCGCCATAGCCCCCTCATGCCCCCACCCCCTGACCCGCCGGGACCCTGGCCGCCGCGCACGGGCAGTCGGGGTGTGGGTGGACCGGGGTGGACTGCCAGGTGAGGGTCGGGAGGGAGGCCTCCCAGCGGGTCGCGGTGGAGGCGGGGAGTTCGCCGTCGAGGAAGGACAGGGCGTGGGCCGCCGCCAGGCCGGCCACGGCGGTGGAGAGGCCGAGATCGCAGGCGGCCGCGCCGCGGCGGCGGTGGGCCGAGCGCCACTGGACCAGCATGCGGGGCCAGGCCGGGTCGCGCTCGATCCGGTCGCGCTCCATGCAGCCGGCGCACGCCGTGGCTCCGGGGAGGACCAGCGGTCCCACCAGACCGGTGCCCTCCAGTACCCCGGCGTACAGATGGGGGGTGCCGGTGGTGATCCAGTCGGCCGCCGTCTGTGGATCGGGAGCCCAGGACTGCAGTCCGTCCCGGGGTGCGACCACGACCAGGGCAAGCCCCGGCTCCGGTCCCTCGCTCTCCCCGGTCCGCGGCCCGCGTCCGGGGGCCGCGTCGCGGACCGCCGTCCGCGCGGCCTCGGCGCGCAGCCGTCCCACGCTGCCGGGGCCCAGACCGCCCGGCGCCACGTCGGCCGGCTGCGTACGTCCCCCGTCGAGCACCTCGACCCTGCCGATGCCCGCTCCCGCGAGGACCGAGGCGATCACCGCACCCACCCGGCCGCTCCCGCGCACCTGAACCCGTATCACCCTGCGGGCGGCGACCCCTTGTAAGTCCCCGCCCGGCCGGGGCCGGACCAAGGACAGCGACCCCAGGTCCGGGCCGAGCCGCTCCAATGCCTCCGGCCGGTCCCGCACGGCCTGGGCGCGGGGGCCGCCCGCCGTGGCGTCGTCGAGCAGCCCGGCCGCCGCCAGCCTCCGCACCACCTCGTCGACCCGGCCGTCCGGGAGCCCCATCCCCTTGCCCTCCGCCCGGAGCAGCTCCATGCCCCGTGTCCCGTCGATCAGGTCGAGGAGCGTGCCCGTCGCGGTGTCCACCGGGCCGAGGACGACCGCGTGGGCGGGCGTCACCCCGAATTGCACCGTCTGCAGATCCCGCCAGGCCCGTGCCAGTGCCGGCTTCACCTTCGGATACATCACGGCCCTCCCTCGATTCGCGGTTCGATTCGCGCGCCGCATTCCCTCGAGTCCGCGTCGCTTTCCGCAAGATTGCCCCGCCGGCGAAAGACCTGCGCAAGTTTGTCCACAGGTGAGGGGTATTAGGTATATGAAATGAATGATGGGGGTTCTTTTGGCGTGCCCGTACCGCCGACCGCGCATCGGTTCGCGTTCGACGCCCGGAGGGGCGGGACTTCCGCCGGGGCGAGCGGGTACGGTCGTGGCGTGTCCGCCGATCCACCACAGCGCGCCGTCGAAGTCCGCCGGAGCGCGCGCCGCCGAAGGACCGTATCCGCCTACCGCGAGGGTGATCGTACGGTCGTCCTCATCCCTGCCCGGATGTCCGAGGCCGAGGAGCAGCGCTGGGTGGGCGTCATGCTCGACAAGCTGGCGGCGCAGGAGAGCAAGCGCACCCTCGGGGACGCGGAACTCGCCGAGCGGGCCGAGCGTTTGTCCGGGCAGTACTTCGGCGGCCGCGCCCGCCCCCGTTCGGTCCGCTGGGTCACCAATCAGAACACCCGCTGGGGCTCCTGCACCCCGGCCGAAGGCAGCATCCGGCTCTCCCACCGCATCCAGGGGATGCCGGAGTACGTCGTCGACTACGTGCTGCTGCACGAGCTGGCGCACCTCCTCGTGCCCGGACACGGGCCCAGCTTCTGGGAGCTGCTGGAGGCGTACCCGCGCACCGAGCGGGCGCGCGGGTACCTCGAAGGAGTCGTCGCCGCCGAACGCCTTCCCAAAGTCCCGGCCGCCCGCGAAGAATGATCCGCATTTGCCCCTTATATGCCAGGGATGTCACGCCTCGTGATATGTACCGGGTCGGTACCGACTTGGCCGGATGTCCGAGGTTGCCGTTAGCCTGAGCGGCACGCATTCACAGTCGGGATGGGGGACGGTCTTACGTATGGCCAGGGAATTCCAACGCGGTCACAAGGCCAAAATCAGTGATCTGACGGCGGGCACGGACCTCTACGTGGGTGTCCAGATCGCCGGGCCCGGACTCGCCATCGACATCAGCTGCTTCGGCCTCGACGCCAACGAACAGCTCTCGGACGATCGCTACTTCGTCTTCTTCAACCAGCCGAAGTCGCCGGAAGCGTCCATCCAGCAGCTCGGCGCGCAGGCAGGCGACACGGAATCCTTCCGGGTGACCCTGGACCGCATTCCGGCCAACATCCACAAGCTCTCCTTCGCCGCCTCGATCGACGGCGCCGGGCAGATGTCGCAGATCGGCCCCGGCTACATCCGCATCGTCGCGGGTGGCGAGGAGGTCGTCCGCTACTCCTTCACGGGCTCGGAGTTCAGCACCGAGCGCGCGCTGATGATCGGCGACTTCTACCTCAAGGACGTATGGCGCTTCGCCGCCGTCGGCCAGGGCTTCGACGGCGGGCTCGCCGCGCTGCTCCAGAACTTCGGCGGCGAGGTCGCCGAGGAGGAGCAGCCCGCACCGCAGGCGCAGCCCCCGGCCGCCGCGCCCGGCTTCGCGCCGCCCCCGCAGGCCGCCGCCCCGGCGCCCTCCTTCGGTGCTCCCGCCCAGGCGCAGCCCCCGGCCCCCGCGCCCTCCTTCGGCGCCCCGGCCCAGGCACCGGCCCCGGCCCAGGCTCCCGCCCAGGCCCCGGCGCCCGCACCGGCACAGGTCCCGGCCCCCGCGCCGTACCAGCAGCCCGCCCACACGGCCCCCACCATGGCCGCCCCGATGGGCGCCCCCCTGGCGCCGCCCGCCCCCGCGCCCTACGGGCAGGTTCCGCCGCCCGCCCCGGCCCCCGCGCCGTACGGGCAGCAGCCGCAGCCCTCGTACGGCCAGGTCCCCGGCCAGCAGCAGCCCCCGTACGGCCAGCAGCCCGGCTTCGGCCAGCAGCCCCAGGGCTACGGCCAGCCCGCGCAAGCGGTGCCCGCCGCCGGCGCCGGACTCGCCGCCGCCCTGCAGCCGTACAAGGAAGCCCCCACCGGCGCCCGCTGGACCCCGCAGAACCAGCAGCTCATGCGCGTCGACCTGTCCATGGGCGGCCAGGCCGTCCTCGCCCGCCAGGGCAGCATGGTCCTCTACCAGGGCAAGGTCGACTTCAGCTACAAGGGAGCGGGCTTCGCCGGCCGCGTCGTCGGCAACGCCACGGGCCAGGAGATGCAGCTGATGCGCTGCTCGGGCCGCGGCCAGGTCTTCCTCGCGGAGACCGGCGCCCACCTGCACGCCATCGAGCTCCAGGGCGACGGCATCTGCGTCTCCGCGGAGAGCGTCCTCGCCTTCGACGAGTCGCTCCAGCACGAGGTCCGCCGCATCGAGGGCCACGGCATCCCGGGCGGCGCCCTGTTCACCATGCTGTTCCAGGGCACCGGCACGGTGATCGTCAAGACGCACGGCGTGCCCGTCGTCCTGCCCGTCACCCCGACCACCTTCGCGGACAGCAACGCCATCGTCGCGTGGTCCGCCGCCTCCCAGGTGATCATCTCCAGCCAGGTCCGGCTGCGCCGCAACGCCTACCCCGGCCACAGCGGGGAGACCGTGAACCTCCAGTTCCGCGGCGCCCCCGGCAACTTCATCGTCGTCCAGCCGTACGAGGTCTGAGGGAGCCCCACATGAATGCCATGAACGCAATGAACCAGCAGCTCGCGGGCTACGCCCCGACCCCCGTCACGGCCCGCATGGAGAACCACGGCCGCGCGATGCTCAAGGTCGCCATGCAGAGCGGCCAGGACCTCTTCGCGCGCACCGGATCGATGGTCGCCTACGAGGGCTTCGTGCAGTACGAGCCCAACCCGCCGGCCGTCCGCCAGATGGCCTCGCAGTGGCTCACCGGCGAAGGCGCCCCCCTGATGAAGTGCACGGGCGACGGCCTGCTCTACCTCGCCGACTACGGCGCGGACGTCGTCGTGATCAACCTCAACAACGACTCGCTCTCCGTCAACGGCACCAACCTGCTCGCTTTCGACGCCCACCTCCAGTGGGGCGTCGAGCGGGTCAAGGGCATGGCCAAGTTCGCCGGCCAGGGCCTGTTCAACGTGTCCGTCGCCGGCACCGGCTGGGTCGCGATCACCTCGCGCGGCACGCCGATCGTGGTCGACTGCGGCCGCGGCGAGGACGAGACCTACGTCGACCCCGACGCGCTCGTCGCCTGGTCCCCGAACCTCAAGATCAAGGGCAAGCGGAGCTTCAAGGCCTCGTCCATGCTCGGCCGGGGCAGCGGGGAGGCCTACCAGATGGCCTTCTCAGGCCAGGGCATCGTCGTCGTACAGCCCAGCGAGGACAGCACCGACCGGCTCCGGGCCCGGGGCTGAGGGGGAGAAGACACACCATGCAGAGCTCACTTTTCGCCCACGCCGAGGCGCAGTCCCAGGAGCGGTACGCCGTCCAGAACCCGCAGCTGCTGCGGGTCTCGCTGAGCGGCTCCGACGACGTCCTCGCCCGCAAGGGCGCGATGGTCGCCTACCAGGGGATCATCGACTTCGACGGCGAGTACCAGAGCACCACCCAGCGCACCGCCCGCGCCAGCACCGGAGAGGGCCTCGACCTGATGCGCTGCTCCGGGCAGGGCACGGTCTACCTCGCCAACCTGGCGCAGTACGTCCACGTCGTGGACGTGGACCAGGAAGGCCTCACCGTCGACAGCAGCTACGTGCTGGCCCTGGACTCCACCCTGCACACCGAGGCCATCGCGGTGGACAGCCAGTACGGGATCTCCGGCTCCGGCAAGTACCAGCTCAACATCACCGGCCGCGGCAAGGTCGCGCTGATGACCTCCGGGCAGCCGCTGATGATGCAGGTCACGCCCGACAAGTACGTCAACGCCGACGCGGACGCCATCGTCGCCTGGTCCACCTCGCTGCGCGTGCAGATGCAGGCCCAGACGCACTCCACCGGCGTCTGGCGGCGGCGCGGCAACACCGGCGAGGGCTGGGAGCTGAGCTTCCTCGGCACCGGCTTCGCCCTGGTCCAGCCCAGCGAGGTGCTCCCGCCGCAGAACGCCCAGATCGGGCAGGGCGCTGCCGCCCAGTTCGGCATGGGCCAGCAGGGTGCCCACGCGCAGAACCAGAACAACGCCTGGAACTGACCGGAAGCGGTCCGGGTACGGACGGACGGAAGGGGCGGCCCCGCATCGGCGGGGCCGCCCCTTCCCCGTGTCCGCCGGCTCAGAGCCGCGCGAGGGTCGCCTCCAGCAGCCTCACCACCGAGGCGTCGGCCACCTCCGCCACCTCCGCGTACGAGAACCAGCGCAGGTCCAGCGACTCGTCACTGATCGCTTCGACCGCCCCCGCGGGCGCCAGCACCGCGTACTGCACGTCCAGGTGCCAGTTGCACGGCGCCGGGATCGGATGCCGGTCCAGGCGCACCGGGCCGCCGGGCAGCAGGGTCAGCCCGGCGCCGATGCCGGACTCCTCGCGGGCCTCGCGCACGGCCGCGTCGGCGAGGGTGGCGTCACCCGGCTCGCAGTGCCCGCCCATCTGGAGCCACATGCCCAGCTTCTTGTGCAGGGTCAGCAGGACCCGCTCCCGCTCCGGGTCGATCACCAGCGCGCTGCCGGTGACGTGGCCCGCCCGGCAGGGCTTGTAGACCCCGTCCGGATGGGCGGAGAGGTGCTCCAGGTAGACGTCGCGCAGCTCGGGCTGGCCCTCGTAGCCCTTGAGGACGAGGACCGCGTCTTCGTGCAGGCTCACTTCTTGTCGTCGCCGTCCTGCTCGCGCTTCTGGGCGGCCTCGCCCAGCATCTTGTCGATCTCGGAGAAGTCCAGCTGCTCGCGGTGCACGAACCCGTCCGGGTCGTCCAGGTCGGAAGCGGTCGGCAGCATGTCCGGGTGCTCCCACAGCCCGTCGCGCCCGTCCACGCCGCGCGCGTCCGTGAGCGACGCCCACAGCCGCGAGGCGTCGCGCAGCCGGCGCGGCCGCAGCTCGAGGCCGATCAGCGTCGCGAAGGTCTGCTCCGCCGGGCCGCCCGAGGCGCGCCGCCGGCGCATGGTCTCGCGCATGGCGTCCGCCGAGGTCAGCCGGGGCTTGGCGGCCTCGTGCACGACCGCGTCCACCCAGCCCTCGACCAGCGCGAGCGCCGTCTCCAGGCGCGCCAGCGCGGCCTTCTGCTCGGGGGTGTCCTGCGGCTGGAACATGCCGCCCTGGAGGGCTTCCTGAAGCTGTTCCGGGTTCGACGGGTCGAGCTGGCCGACCACGTCCTCCAGCTTCGAGGTGTCGACCTTGATGCCCCGCGCGTACCCCTCGACCGCGCCGAAGAGGTGCGAGCGCAGCCACGGCACGTGCGCGAAGAGCCGCGCGTGGGCGGCCTCGCGCAGGGCCAGGTACAGCCGTACCTCGTCGGAGGAGACGCCCAGGTCCTTGCCGAAGCGCTCGATGTTCAGCGGCAGCAGGGCGGCCTTGCCGGCCGGGCCCAGCGGGAGCCCGACGTCCGTCGAGCCCACGACCTCGCCCGCGAGGGTGCCCACGGCCTGGCCGATCTGCTGGCCGAACATGGCCCCGCCCATGGAGCGCATCATGCCGAGCAGCGGGCCCGCCATGGCCTGCATCTCCTCGGGCAGGACGCCGCCCATGGCCGCGCCGACGCGCTCGGCGACCGGGTCCACGAGCTCCTTCCACACCGGCAGGGTCGCCTCGACCCATTCGGCGCGGCTCCACGCCACGGCCGTGGCGGCGCCCGACGGGAGCGAGGTGACGTCGTCGAGCCAGTGGTCGGCGAGGCGCACGGCCTCCTCGACCGCCGACTTCTCGGCGATGCCCACGCTGGCGTCCTTGACCCCGTCCGCGGTGCCCTGGGCCACGGTCTGGCGGGCGATGTCCTTGGCCATGTCCCAGTTGACCGGACCGCCCTCGTAGCTCAGCATCTGGCCGAGCTGCTGGAAGGCGGCGCCGAGGTCGTTGGGGTTCATGGAACCGAACATGGCGGCGAAGGGGTTGTCGGCGTCGCCCGGACCGCCGGAGCCGCCGGGCAGGCCCGTGCCGAACCCGAACGGAGTCGGGCCGCCCTGGCCGCCCTGGTTGCCCTTCTTCTTGCCCTCGTCGCCGTTGTCCGGCTCCTCGGGCGGAAGGCCGAATCCGAATGGGGTGTCGCTCACGGGTTTCCTCGGCTCGTAGGGCCGCCGGCGGGAGCCGGCGGGCAATGGGTCGACAACACCACCCAGCGTAGACACCAGACCCCGCTTACGGGCTCGGTGCTCCGCTGGCTCCTGGGCTGCGGCAGGATGGACATCAACTGGTGGGTCCGCGTCACGGCGCGTCCTACTGAAGACAACCGCTGGAGACGCCTGGTGAGTTCCCCAGATCCGCACGCTTTGGACGAACAGGGCCCGCAAGACCGCCCTGAGCACGGCGAGGACGCCCCGGACGTTCGCCGGACGCGAAACCCGGGCGGTTCCGCGCGCCGAGGCCCCGTGATCGCCGTGACCGGCGCCGCCTCCGGGGTCGGGGCGGCGCTGGTGACCAGGCTGGCCGCGTCCGAGGAGGTCAAGCAGGTCGTCGCGATCGACGAGCGGCGCGGGGACTGCACCGACGCGCAGTGGCACCTCCTGGACGTACGGGACCCCGCGATCGCCGAGAAGCTGCGCGGCGCGGACGTCGTCGTGCACCTCGCCCTCGACCTCGACCTGGAGACGGACCCGGCGGCCCGTACGGCGTACAACGTGCGGGGGACCCAGACCGTGCTCACCGCCGCCGCGGCGGCCGGAGTGCACCGGGTCGTGCTCTGCACCTCGGCCATGGTCTACGGGGCCCTGCCGGACAACGACATCCCCCTTTCCGAGGACGCCGAGCTGCGCGCCACCGCCGAGGCGACCGGCGTCGGCGACCTGCTGGAGATCGAGCGGCTGGGCCGACGGGCGCCGCGCGCGCACCCCGGCCTGAACGTCACCGTGGTCCGCCCGGCGGTGCTGGTCGGCGGCACGGACACCGCGCTGACCCGGTACTTCGAGTCGCCGCGGCTGCTGGTGGTGGCCGGCTCCCGGCCGACCTGGCAGTTCTGCCACGTCGAGGACCTGGTCAGCGCGCTGGAGTACGCGGCCCTGGAGAAGGTCGAGGGAGAGCTGGCGGTCGGCTGCGAGGGCTGGCTGGAGCAGGAGGAGGTCGAGGAGCTGAGCGGGATCCGCCGCATGGAGCTCCCGTCGGCCGTGGCCCTGGGCGCGGCGGCCAGGCTGCACCGGATCGGCCTCACCCCGTCCCCGGCGGGCGACCTCGCCTACACGATGCACCCGTGGGTGGTCAGCGTCAGCGGGCTGCACGCGGCGGGGTGGCGGCCGCGCTGGACCAACGAGGAGGTGCTGGCGGAGCTGCTCCAGGAGGTCGCGGGGCGGCACACCGTCGCGGGGCGCCGGCTGGGGCGCAAGGACGCCACCGCGGCGGGGGCCGCGGGTGCGACGGTCGCGCTGCTCGGTGCCGCCGCGGCGATCCGCGCAGCGCGCCGGCGCCGGGGCATCTGACCCCGGGCGGGGCCGGGGCGCGGCCTCCGGTGCGGCGCCCTCGCCGTGGGCGCCGCCCCCGGACCCCCCCGCGCCTCACACGTCGGCGGGGCCGGATGTGCCGGCACGGCTGGGATCGGCCTGCGCCGTGACCAGGACGTTCCTGTAGGAGGCTCCCAAGCCGGCCCGTGGGGACATGGTGAAACTGCTATTCCGCCGGGTCGACGGCTAGGGCACGATGGAGGGTATGGCACCGCACTTCGATCACCCCGGCGAGCACGCCGCTCCGGACCCGATCCGGCTGCTCGAAATCCGTGAGACCCCGCTCTCGATCGACGAGGTCTTCCAGGCCGTCGGCGACGATGCGACCGGCGGGACGACGCTCTTCGTCGGCACCGTGCGCGATCACGACAGCGGGGCGGACGTCGACCAGCTCGGCTACTCCTGCCACCCCTCGGCCGAGGCCGAGATGCGCCGCGTCGCCGAGCGCGTCGTGGAGAAGTACCCGGTCCGCGCCCTCGCCGCCGTGCACCGCATCGGCGACCTGGCCGTCGGCGACCTCGCGGTCGTCGTCGCCGTGTCCTGCCCGCACCGCGGCGAAGCCTTCGAGGCCTGCCGGATGCTGATCGACGACCTCAAGCACGAGGTCCCGATCTGGAAGCACCAGACCTTCTCGGACGGCACGGAGGAGTGGGTCGGCGCCTGCTGAGACAGGGGCCGGGGCCCGCTGGATTGCCCCGTTCGGACGCGCAACACGCCCTCGATTTGCGTAACCCCCTCCCGGGCAGCAGCGTTGAAGCCACCAACAACACGTACTTCGGGGTAGGGAGACACGCCCATGGCGTCTTTGGCGTGGTTGCTGATTCCACTGTTCGCCGCGATCGGAGCGGCGATATGGGGCAGCTGGGCGGCACGCGACCGCACGGCCGGCGACATATCCGAGCTCGCCGGCTACGCGAGGTTCCGTGAGGTCATGGGCCAGAACGACCCGAGTGCGGCGAAGGCGGACGCGCACCACAAGAAGGACACGGTCGACTCCGTCTGACGCGGTGCCGGGCCCCCGTACGGACCGGCCCCGGGGGCCGCTCGTCAGGGCCGTCACGTACTGTCGATCCATGCCACGCCGCACTGCGACGATGCTCGCCTCCACCCTCATGCTCTTCGCGCTGCTCTGCGTGGGAGTGTTCATGAAGGCCCCGTACTCCGAGATGAGCCCGGGCCCGACCGTGAACACGCTCGGGGACTCGCACGGCGAGCCCGTCCTGAACATCTCGGGGCACAAGACGTACCCGACCACCGGGCACCTGAACATGACGACGGTCCGCGTCACCGGCGCGGATTACGACATGAACCTGCTGGAGGCCGTGTACGGCTGGGCGGCGGGCGACAACATCGTCGTGCCGCACGAGAACCTGTACCCGGACGGCAAGACGGAGCAGGAGTCCACGCAGGAGAACGCCGAGGAGTTCAGCCAGTCGCAGGAGAGCGCCAAGGTGGCCGCCCTCAAGCAGCTCGGCATCCCGGTCGCCGCCCGCGTGATCGTCGCCTCCGTGGTCAAGGGCAGCCCCTCCGAGGGCAAACTGCACGCCGGAGACGTCATCAAGGCCGTGGACGGGACGCCCGTCAAGGCTCCCGAGGACGTGGCCAAGCTGGTCACCAAGCACAAGCCCGGCGAGCCGGTCGAGTTCACGATCGTGCCCGCCGCCGCGGCCGCCGAGGCCGAGAAGGCCCAGCGCGAACCCACCGCCACGACGAAGGTCACGATCATCGCGGGCAAGGCGGAGGGCGACGGTCACGCCATCGTCGGCATCCGGGCCGGTACCGACCACACCTTCCCGTTCACCATCGACATCAAGCTCGCCGACGTCGGCGGCCCCAGCGCCGGCCTGATGTTCGCGCTCGGCATCGTCGACAAGCTCACCCCGGAGAACCTGACCGGCGGCAAGTTCGTCGCCGGCACCGGCACCATCGACGACGCGGGCAAGGTCGGCCCGATCGGCGGCATCCAGATGAAGACCATCGGCGCCCGCCAGGCCGGTGCCCAGTACTTCCTGACGCCCGCCGAGAACTGCGCCTCCGCCGCGCTCGACGTGCCCGACGGGCTGACGCTGGTGAAGGTCTCCACCATCGAAGACGCCGTGAAGTCGCTGGAGAAGATCAGCAAGGGGGACACGGCCGGGCTGACGCAGTGCGCCAAGCCCTGACCGTGTTCTTCGGCGGCCCCGCCGGCCGCGCCGGCCCGGCCGCCCCCACCCGCTAGTCGAGGAAGGTCGCGGCCAGCGCCTCGGCGAGCCCCGGCACCAGCGTCGCGCCGGTCAGCACCTCGTTCGCCGAGTCCTTGTCCCGCAGCCGCACGGCCGACTCCCGCGATCCGTTGCGCAGGACGCCCACGGTCAGGCGTACCTCCTGCCGGTCCGGGTGGGCGGCGACCCACTTGGCGAGCTGCTTGTCGCTGAGCCCCTCGGGTACGGAGGACTCCGCCGACGGCGGCAGCATCAGCCGCTCCACCGTCAGCGCGCAGCCGAGGATCGACGGGGGCCAGGCGATGGTTCCCAGGAACTTGTCCAGCGGGGTTCCGGCAGGCACCTCGTCCTGCTCGATCGGGGTGAGCTGGTTCTTGCCCGTGTCGTCCTGGTCGAGGCCGAGCTGGCGGGCGACGCCCGGCGCCTCCTTGCGCAGCTTGGCCGTGTCGACCAGGGCGAAGAGCCGGGCGGGCTTGTCCCAGCCGAGGGTGGAGGCGTACTCGTCGATTTCGAGGACGGCACGGGTCAGCGGGCTTGCCGCCATAGGGGTGCCGGGGGACGGCGAAAGGTTGGACATGGCAACATCCTGCCTGCTTTCCCCCGGATACCGGGAACTGACTAAAGCCTCAGTAAGTTGCATGAGTGGGCTCTACGATCGGGGGCCCATGCTTTGAAAAATCTCAGCATCACTTACACACAGCGACTTTCGAGGTGCGCACCTTGGCTTTCCAGATGCCGGACCGCGGCGGAGGCCCCTCCGGGCCACGGATGAGAGTCGGCCGCCCGTCCCGGCGCGCCCGGACTCTTCTGATGACCTTGGGCGTGCTGGCCGTCCTGGCCATGGCGTTCATCATGTTCGCCGGGTTCTGGACGGACTGGCTCTGGTTCCGCTCCGTCAACTACTCCACCGTCTTCACCACCACCCTGTGGACCAAGGTCGGCCTCTTCGCCGTCTTCGGCCTGCTGATGGCGGGTGCCGTCGGGCTGAACATCTGGCTGGCCCACCGGCTGCGGCCGCCGCTCAGCGCGATGTCGCTGGAGCAGCAGAGCCTCGACCGCTACCGGATGACCGTCGCCCCGTACCGCAAGTGGCTGCTGCTCGGCATCTCCGCACTGGTCGGCCTGATCGCGGGCGCCTCGGCGGCGGGCCAGTGGAAGACCTGGCTGATGTACGTGAACGGGGTGCCCTTCGGCACGAAGGACCCCCAGTTCAACCTGGACGTGTCGTTCTACACCTTCGACCTGCCCTGGTACCGGTTCCTGCTCGGCTTCGGCTTCGCCGCCGTCGTGCTCTCGGTGATCGCCGCCGCCGTCGTGCACTACCTCTACGGGGGACTGCGCGTCACCAGCCCCGGTGCGCGGGCCACCGCCGCGGCGACCGGCCACCTGTCGGTGCTGCTCGGCCTCTTCGTCACGCTCAAGGCGGTCGCGTACTGGCTCGACCGGTACGGCCTCGCGGTGAAGTCCAGCGATTTCAAGGCCGCGGACAACTGGACCGGTCTGCGCTACGTCGACGCCAACGCCTACCTGCCGGCCAAGACGATCCTCGTCGCGATCGCCGCGATCTGCGCGGTGCTGTTCTTCGCGACGCTGTGGCGCCGCACCTGGCAGCTCCCGGTCATCGGCTTCGGCCTGATGGTGCTCTCGGCGATCCTGATCGGCGGCCTGTACCCGGCGATCGTGCAGAAGTTCCAGGTCCAGCCGAACGAGCAGGCCAAGGAATCGCCGTACGTCCAGAAGAACATCAAGGCGACGCGCGACGCCTACGGGGTCGCCGACGCCTCGGTCACGGACTACCCGGGCCTGCCGGACCCCAAGGCGGACAAGAAGAAGCTCCGCCAGGACGCCAACACCACGGCGAGCATCCGCCTGCTCGACCCGAACATCGTGTCGCCGGCCTTCCAGCAGCTCCAGCAGAACAAGGGCTACTACGGCTTCCCGGCCACGCTGGCGGTCGACCGGTACAAGGGCCAGGACACGGTCATCGGGCTCCGTGAGATCAACCTCGCGGGCATCCCGAAGAACAACTGGATCAACGACCACTTCCGTTACACCCACGGATACGGCGTGGTCGCGGCCAAGGGCACCGAGGTGGCCCCGGGCGGGCAGCCCCTGTTCACCGAGTCCGGCCTGCCGGCGCAGGGCGACCTCGGGACGTACGAGCAGCGGATCTACTACGGCGAGCAGACGAAGCAGTACTCGATCGTCGGCGGACCGCAGAAGGAGCTCGACTACGCCAACGACTCGGGCGAGAAGGAGACCACCTACCAGGGCGACAGCGGGGTGAGCCTGGGCAACCCGGTCAACCGCGCCGCGTACGCGCTGGCCTTCAGCGAGCCGCAGATCCTCTACTCAGGCGCCATCGACGACAAGTCGAAGATCCTCTACAACCGCACGCCCAAGGCCCGGGTCGAGGCGGTCGCCCCGTGGCTGACGATCGACGGAGCCGTGTACCCGGCGGTGATCGACGGCCGGGTCCAGTGGATCGTGGACGCCTACACCACCACCAACGGCTACCCCTACGCGTCCCGCACCCAGCTCGGGGACACGACGGCGGACTCGCTGACCAACTCCCAGCGCGCCGTGGTCGCGCAGGAGAACCAGGTCAACTACATCCGGAACTCGGTGAAGGCCACCGTCGACGCCTACGACGGCACGGTGAAGCTCTACCAGTGGGACACCAAGGACCCGGTCCTCAAGACGTGGATGAAGGCCTTCCCCGGCACGGTGGAGGAGAAGAAGGAGATCTCGCCGACCCTGATGGAGCACCTGCGCTACCCGCAGGACCTCTTCAAGGTCCAGCGTGAGCTGCTGACCCGCTACCACGTCACGGACCCGCAGACCTTCCTCAGCGGCAGTGAGGTCTGGGCGGTGCCGGACGACCCGACCACCAAGGCGGGGACGGCGGTTCCGCCGTACTACCTCTCCATGAAGATGCCGGGCCAGAAGGACCCCAACCAGGCCTTCTCCCTCACCACGACGCTCACGCCGAACGGCAGGGACAACCTGAGCGCCTTCATGGCGGTCAACGCCGACCCCACGACCGCCGATTACGGGAAGATCCAGCTGCTGAAGCTGCCGACCCAGAACCCGGTGGACGGCCCGAAGCTCGTGCAGGCGAGATTCAACTCCAAGCCGGAGATCGCCCAGGAGATCAACATCCTGAGCCGGGGCGATTCCCAGGTGGAGTACGGCAACCTGCTCACGGTCCCGCTCGACAAGGGAATGCTCTACGTCGAGCCGGTGTACGTGCGCGGTGGCGGCCTCAAGTACCCGCTGCTGAAGAAGGTCCTGGTGACCTACGGGGACCAGACGGCCTTCGAGGACACGCTGGAGAAGGCGCTGAACGTGGTGTTCGGGGCCGAGTCGCCGACCACCCCGCCGACGACCCCGCCGGGCGACGGGACCACCACCCCGCCGCCGACCAGCCAGGACCCGACGGTCAAGGCGGCCCTCGCCGATGCGCAGAAGGCGGTCGAGGACGCCGACAAGGCGCTCAAGGCCGGCGACTGGGCGGCGTACGGAAAGGCGCAGGGCGACCTCCAGGCCGCGCTGAAGCGGGCCATCGAGGCCGAGGCGAAGGTGGTGGCGCCCGCGCCCACCCCCACGCCCAGCGGATAGCGGTAATGGTTCCACCCCGCGTCGTGCTACTGTTGGTTTACCGACGCGGGGTGGAGCAGCTCGGTAGCTCGCTGGGCTCATAACCCAGAGGTCGCAGGTTCAAATCCTGTCCCCGCTACTGAAGACGAAGGCCCGGATCCGATGGATCCGGGCCTTCGTCATGCCCGATCGAGGTTTTCGCCGACGCGGGGTCACTGGGGTGGGTGAGTTGGGGTGTGAGCGTGTTTGACTTGTCTCTCTGTGGGCATGTCGACAAAACGCTGTAGTGACCTCACTGACTGCGACATACCAGGTGTACGCGGGTAGCAGGTGATGCGACGATGGGATTTATGGGGGACAGGTCAACTCTGCTGGAGACAGGGCGGTTTGTGAGGGCGGACTCCGAATCGGAACCGGAGGCCGATGGGGCGGCTCAGGCCGTTGACGTGCGGACCGCGATGACCACGCGGCCGGTACGGACCACGGCCGCGGCGCCGGCCACGCCGGACGTGTCGGACGTGTCAGTCGACGCGTTGTTCGACGACGCGGTCTTCGCGCTGACCGACGCGGCCAGCGACGCCGCGCTGGAGGCCCGGCACCGGGTCGCCGCCGACAAGGGTGACCCGGGCGCGATGAGCGTACTCGGGGCGCTCCTGCTGCGCCGCGGCGACCTCGCGGGAGCCGAGCCGTACCTGCGCGGGGCGACCGGGGCGGGCGACCGCGCGGCCGCCAACAACCTGGGCGTACTGCTGCACCAGCGCGGCTACCCCGAAGAGGCCGCCGGCTGGTGGCGCGTGGCCGCCGTGGCCGGATCCGCCCCCGCCGCACACGCCCTGGGCCGCCACTACCGCGAGCGGGGCGACGAGCCCGCCGCCGAGTACTGGATGCGCCAGGCGGCGGAATCCGGTCATGCCCTGGGGGCCTACGGCCTCGCCGACCTGCTGGAGCACCGCGGGGACAAGGGCGTCGAGCGGTGGTTCCGCGCTGCCGCCGAGCAGGGGCACCGAGAGGCCGCGTACCGGCTCGCCCGGCACCTGAGGAAGGGCGACCCGACCGAGGCCGAGCAGTGGTACCGGCAGGCCGCCGCGCGCGGGCACCGGCGCGCCGGGCTGCACCTGGGCGCACTGCTGGAGGCGCGCGGGGAACTCAAGGAGGCCGGGCGCTGGTACCTGACCTCCGCCAAGCAGGGTGAGGCGCGCGCGGCCTGCGCGCTCGGCTTCCTGCTGCGCGACGCCGGCGACGAGGAGAACGCGGCCACGTGGTGGCTGCGCGCCGCGCAGGACGGCGACGGCAACGCGGCGAACGCGCTGGGCGCACTGCACGCCGCGCGCGGCGAGACCCAGACGGCGGAGAAGTGGTACCGGGCCGCGATGGACGCGGGCGACCAGAACGGGGCGTACAACCTCGCGCTGCTCTGCGCCGCCCAGGAGCGGACCGGACCCGCCGAGCAGTGGTACCGGCGCGCCGCCTACGCGGGACACCGCGAGGCGGCCAACGCGCTGGCCATCCTGCTGCTGCAGGGCGGTGACGCGGAGGGCGCGGAGCCGTGGTTCTCGAAGGCGGCGGAGGCGGGGAGCGTGGACGCCGCCTTCAACCTCGGGATCCTCTTCGCCAGCCGGGACGAGGACCGCACGGCCCTGAAGTGGTACGAGCGGGCGGCCTCGGCGGGACACACCGACGCGGCGCTCCAGGTGGGCATCGCGCTGGTCCGCGACGGCGAGGAGCGGGCGGCGGAACGCCACCTGCGGTGCGCGGCCGGCGGCGGCAGCGCGGAGGCCGCCTTCCGGCTGGCCGCGCTGCTGGAGTCGCTGGCCCCGCCGCCCGAGCCGGTGGCCCTGGGCGAACCGGTGGGCGGAGCCGCGCGCACCGAGAGCGAGGAGTGGTACGAGCGGGCCGCGGAGCTGGGGCACCGGCGGGCGCAGGTCCGGGTCGGCATGCTGGCCGCCGCGCGGGGCGAGCTGGGGGCCGCGGCCCGGTGGTACCGGGAGGCGGCGGAGGCCGGCTCGCGCAACGGCGCGTTCAACCTGGGGCTGCTGCTGGCGCGCGAGGGCAACGAGCCCGAGGCGGCGCTGTGGTGGACCCGGGCGGCGGTGGCCGGACACGGGCGGGCGGCGCTGCGGCTGGGGCTGCTCGCGGCCCGCCAGGGAGACCTGACGGAGGGGCAGAAGTGGTGCGTGCGCGCCATGGAACTGGGCCCCGCGGAGGTCTCCGAGCGGGCGGCCCGGCTGCGCGAGGCCCTGGCGGAGGAACTGTCCGCGTAGGGGTGCGGACGGCTGCCGGAGCCGAGCCGTTATCCGATTTGCATCTGCTCGCCGTGCTCGCGTAGAGTCAGGTTTACCGACGCGGGGTGGAGCAGCTCGGTAGCTCGCTGGGCTCATAACCCAGAGGTCGCAGGTTCAAATCCTGTCCCCGCTACTGAAGGCTCGAAGGCCCGGATCCCATAGATCCGGGCCTTCGGTCGTTTCTGAAGGCGAAGACGAGAAGACGAGAAAGAAGAAGGCCCGGGAGCTCCGTGAGCTCCCGGGCCTTCTTCGTGTCCTCGTTCCTCAGGCCCCGGCGCAGTTCGGGCACACCCCGCGGTACGTGACCTCGACCGTCGACACCACGAAGCCGAAACGCTCCGTGTCGGGCAGGTCGGCCAGCGGGTTGCCCGCCGGGTGCACGTCGCGGATCGCCCCGCACTGCGCGCACACCAGGTGCTGGTGGGGGCGGTGGGCGTTCGGGTCGTACCGCTTGGCGCGCCGGTCCGTGGAAACCTCCAGGACCTCGCCCAGGGTGACGAGCTCGCCCAGGGTGTTGTAGACGGTCGCGCGGGAGATCTCCGGCAGCCTGTCCACGGCGCGCGCGTGTACCTCGTCGGCCGTCAGGTGAACGTGGTCACCGTCGAGCACCTCGGCCACGACGCGCCGCTGTGCGGTCATGCGCCATCCGCGTCCGCGAAGTCGTTCCAGCAGGTCACTCATGCACGCCAGCCTAACAGCGAGGGGATTCGGTGTAACTCCCGAATCAGTTTCGACTTGGATGTCGGCTTGACTTAGACAAAGTCCATCGTAGGATCGTTTACGTAGGGCGCAGGACAGGTTTGCAGCAAATTTACGCAGGAGGCGCACGTGACGCAGGGACCGCTCACCACGGAGGCCGGAGCTCCGGTCGCCGACAACCAGAACAGCGAGACCGCCGGCATCGGCGGACCCGTTCTGGTTCAGGACCAGCTGCTGCTGGAGAAGCTCGCGCACTTCAACCGCGAGCGCATCCCGGAGCGCGTGGTGCACGCCCGTGGCGCCGGTGCGTACGGCACGTTCACGCTGACCCGTGACGTCTCGCAGTGGACCCGTGCGAAGTTCCTGTCCGAGGTCGGCAAGGAGACCGAGACCTTCCTGCGGTTCTCCACCGTTGCCGGCAACCTCGGCAGCGCCGACGCGGTCCGCGACCCCCGCGGCTGGGCCCTGAAGTTCTACACCGAAGAGGGCAACTACGACCTCGTCGGCAACAACACCCCGGTGTTCTTCATCAAGGACGCCATCAAGTTCCCCGACTTCATCCACACCCAGAAGCGCGACCCGTACACGGGCTCGCAGGAGGCGGACAACGTCTGGGACTTCTGGGGTCTGTCGCCCGAGTCCACCCACCAGGTGACCTGGCTGTTCGGTGACCGCGGCATCCCGGCGACCTACCGCCACATGAACGGCTACGGCTCGCACACGTTCCAGTGGAACAACGAGGCCGGCGAGGCCTTCTGGGTCAAGTACCACTTCAAGACCGACCAGGGCATCAAGAACCTCACCCAGGCCGAGGCCAACCAGCTCGCCGGCGAGGACCCCGACTCGCACCAGCGCGACCTGCGCGAGTCCATCGAGCGCGGCGAGTTCCCGTCCTGGACCGTGCAGGTCCAGATCATGCCGGCGGCCGAGGCGGCCGAGTACCGCTTCAACCCGTTCGACCTCACCAAGGTGTGGCCGCACGAGGACTACCCGCCGATCGAGATCGGCAAGCTGGAGCTCAACCGCAACCCGGAGAACGTCTTCGCCGAGGTCGAGCAGTCGATCTTCTCCCCGGCGCACTTCGTCCCCGGCATCGGTCCGTCCCCGGACAAGATGCTCCAGGGCCGCCTCTTCGGCTACGGCGACGCCCACCGCTACCGTGTCGGCATCAACGCCGACCACCTGCCGGTGAACCGCCCGCACGCCACCGAGGCGCGCACCAACTCCCGTGACGGCTACCTGTACGACGGCCGCCACGCGGGTGCGAAGAACTACGAGCCGAACAGCTTCGGCGGCCCGCACCAGACGGACCGTCCGCTGTGGGTCTCCTCCGCCGTCACCGGTGGCACGGGCAACCACGCCGCGCCCTCGCACTCCGAGGACAACGACTTCGTCCAGGCGGGCAACCTCTACCGCCTGTACTCGGAGGACGAGAAGACCCGTCTGATCGAGAACCTCTCCGGCTTCATCGCCAAGGTCTCGCGCGACGACATCGTCGAGCGTGCGATCAACAACTTCCGCCAGGCGGACGGTGACTTCGGCAAGCGTCTGGACGCCGCGGTCCAGGCCCTCCGCGCCTGACGGGCGCCTGCCGTAGCAGGCCGACGGGCCGGTGCTCCCGAGAGGGGGCGCCGGCCCGTCGGCCGTTCCTAGGCGGGAACGGAGGCGGGCACGGTGCCCCGCCGCGCCGGGGCCCAGCAGCGGATGACATCGCGTACGGACACGATGCCCACCGGGCCGCCGTGCTCCAGGACGATCAGATGACGGAAGCCGCCGTGGGCCATCGCCTCGGCGGCTTCCTGCACGGTGGCGTCCGGGGTGCAGAAGACCACGTTGTTGGTGGTGTGCGCGCCCACGGACTCCCGGTCGGGATCGTGGCCCGCGCCGATCGAGTTGAGGATGTCGCGCTCGGTCAGGATGCCGATGCCGCTGTGTTCGGGGTCGAGGACGACGGCCGCGCCGACGCGCCGGCCGGACATCAGGCAGGCCGCCTGCCGCAGGGTGTGAGTGGGTCCGAGGGTGAGGATCACGGTGCTCATGGCGTCGCGGACGAGCATGAAGAGAGCCACCTCCTGGTGAGTCCCCCCGCTTGGGTGGGTGCGCACGAAGGGCCGCACTTAGAGAAGTCCTTCACAAGCGCACAAGCGGAGGAGTCTCAGATTCCCACGCCCGCGGGAAGCCAGCAAGGAGGCGCGTAAGGGGCGCTTTCGGCGCGTACGGCGCGGGCCGCGGGCGCGGCCGGCGCGCGCCCGCCCCGTACGCGTCAGCCGCGCGGGTGCAGCAGGTCCAGCATCTCCGTGTGCAGCAGCCCGTTCGAGGCCGCCGCGTTGCCGCCGTGTACGCCGTCCACCCCGTCCAGGCCGGTGAAGCGGCCGCCGGCCTCCTCCACGACGACGGCCAGGGCCGCCATGTCCCACAGGTTCAGCTCCGGCTCGGCGCACAGGTCGAGCGAGCCCTCGGCGACCATCATGTACGGCCAGAAATCGCCGTAGCCGCGGGTACGCCAGCACGCGCGGGTCAGATCCAGGAAGCCGGGCAGCCGCCCCTGCTCCTCCCAGCCGCTCAGCGAGGAGTAGGCGAAGGAGGCGTCGCCCAGGGTGGCGACCTTGGAAACGCCGAGCGCGGTGGTCTCGCCGAGCGCACCGCCGGTGAAGGCGCCCCGGCCGCGCGCCGCCCACCAGCGGCGGCCCAGCGCCGGCGCGGACACCACGCCGACCACGGGGCGGAAGGCGCCGTCGGCCTGCTCCTCCATGAGGGAGATCAGCGTCGCCCACACCGGAACGCCGCGCACGTAGTTCTTCGTACCGTCGATGGGGTCCACGACCCAGCGGCGCGGGCCGTCGCCCTTGAGGCCGTACTCCTCGCCCAGGATGGCGTCGGAGGGCCGCGCGGCGGAGATCCCGGCCCGGATGATCTCCTCGGTGGCGGTGTCGGCCTCGCTCACCGGGGTCATGTCGGGCTTGGTCTCGACCTTCAGGTCGAGGGCGCGGAACCGCTCCATCGTGGCGGCGTCCGCCGCGTCGGCGAGTTCGAGGGCAAGGCGCAGGTCATCGTCATACTCGGGCATGCCAGAACCCTACCCAGGCGGCCGCGCCGCCGTGGCGGGCGTCCACGGAGCGGCACGGGCACCCTTGACAGGATCTGTCGGTCCGTCAACTCTGGCGGAGACGTCGACCGGAGACGTCACAGGGGAGGCGACGGTGCCGACGGCCCGGGAGTCCTTGCTCGAAGCGGCGGGAGCGGCGCTCGCGGCGCGCCCGTGGCCTGCCGTGCGGATGGTCGACGTGGCGGCCGCCGCCGGGGTCTCGCGGCAGACCCTCTACAACGAGTTCGCGGGCAAGACGGGCCTGGGCCACGCGCTGGTCCGGCGCGACGCCGCCTGGTACCTCGACGGGGTGGAGCGGGCCCTGGCCTCCTCGGGCGTTGCTGCCGAGCGACTGGCCGCGGTCGTCGAGTGGACCGTGCGCGCCGGCCGGGAGCGGCCCCTCGTGCGGGCCCTGCTGACGGGGTGCTGGAACGGCAACTTACCCGTCCCGGCCGGCCGCGGGGTCCGGCCGGGGCTGCCCGCGCTGGGGCCCGCCGAGCTGATCCGCGGGGTCCGGGAGCGGGCCGGCGCCGCGTTCGGGGCGCCGGAGGGGGCGCAGCGGTGCGAGCTCGCCGTACGGCTCGCGCTGTCCTACCTGATCGCCCCGGCCGAGCCGCCGGGGCCGGGCCACGCCGGGCTGTTGCCCCTGCTCGGTGTGACGGGCCTCAGTGGGACGAGCCCGAGAGCTGGAGCCCGATGACGCCGAGGATCACCAGCGAGATCGAGACGAGTTTGAGGGTGGAGACCAGGTCCCCGAGGAAGACCATCCCGTAGATCGCCGTACCGGCCGCCCCGATGCCGGTCCACACCGCGTAGGCGGGCCCCACGTCCAGCTTCTTCAGCGCCAGGGTCAGCAGGCCGAAGCTGCCGAGCGCGAAGCACGCGAAGGCGATGGTGGGCCACAGCCGGGTGAAGCCGTGCGACAGCTTGAGGCAGACCGCGAACCCCGTTTCCAGGATCCCGGCGACCACGACCAGCAGCCACGCCATGGCGTATGCCTCCCCGCGTCGTGTGACGCGCTCACGGGCCGGGCCCCAGCGTCACTTGGTGCGAGTATGCATTTACCAGACATCGGGGCCGACAAACCCCGCCGGTCGATCGGCCATCGATCACTCGCCCCGCCCGGTCAGTCGCCCTCGCGGCGCTCCCGGGTCTCGAGCAGCCGACGCAGAGAGTACAGCCGCGCCGGATCCGCGTGGCCGTCCTCCACCCACTTGTCGAGCGCGCAGTCCGGCTCGTCGTGGCTGCACGCGCGCGGGCAGCCCTCCGTGCCCGGCACCAGCTCCGGGAAGGCCAGGATCACCCGGGACGGGTCCACGTGGTGCAGGCCGAAGGAGCGGACGCCCGGGGTGTCGATGACCCAGCCGTCCCCGCCCGGCAGCGGCAGCGCGAGCGCCGAGGTGGTGGTGTGCCGGCCGCGGCCGGTCACCGCGTTGACCACGCCGGTCGCGCGCTGGCGGCCCTCGGCGACCAGCGAGTTCACCAGCGTGGTCTTGCCGACGCCGGAGTGGCCGACGAAGGCGGTGATCCGGCCGTTCAGGTGCTCGCGCACCCGGTCGGCCGCGTCACCCGTTGCCAGCTCGTCGCGGTTGGTGACCACGTAGTTCAGGCCGAAGGTCGAGTAGATCTCCAGGATCTTGTCCGCGGAGGTCAGGTCGGACTTCGTGAGCACCAGCAGCGGTTCCAGCCCGGCGTCGTACGCGGCCACCAGGCAGCGGTCGATCATCCGGGGCCGCGGCTCCGGATCCGCCAGCGCCGTCACGATGGCGAGCTGGTCGGCGTTGGCGACGACGACGCGCTCGTACGGATCGTCGTCGTCGGCCGTGCGCCGCAGGACGGACTTGCGGGCCTCGATCCGCACGATGCGCGCGAGGGTGTCCTTCTTGCCGGACAGGTCGCCGACGATCCAGACCCGGTCCCCGACCACCGCCGCCTTGCGGCCCAGCTCGCGGGCCTTCATCGCGTGCACGGGACGGTCCTCGACCAGGCAGGTGAGCCGGCCCCGGTCCACGGTCAGGACGAAGCCCTCGGCCGCGTCCTCGTGCTTGGGGCGGATGGTCGTACGCGGCCGGTTGCCCTTGGGGTTGGGCCGCTGGCGGATGTCGTCCTCGTCGGTGTGCTTCCCGTACCTGCGCATGACGGGCCCTACGCTCCCACGCCTGCCGGAGCCGCTTCGGCCCGGGCGAGCATGTCCGCCCACATCTGCGGGAAGTCCGGCAGGGTCTTCGCGGTCGTCGCCACGTTCTCGATGAGCACGCCCTCCACCGCCAGGCCGATCACCGCGCCGGCCGTGGCCATCCGGTGGTCGTCGTACGTGTGGAACGTGCCGCCGTGCAGCGTGCGCGGGCGGATCCGCAGACCGTCCGCGGTCTCCGTGACATCGCCGCCCAGCCCGTTGATCTCCTTGGTGAGCGCCGCCAGCCGGTCCGTCTCGTGCATCCGCAGGTGCTGCACCCCGCGCAGCACCGACTCCGAGTCGGCCAGCGCCGCGACCGCCGCGATGCCCGGGGTGAGCTCGCCGACCTCGCCCAGGTCCACGTCGATGCCGTGGATCTTGCCGGAGCCGGTGAAGACCAGGCCCGCGTCCGTCAGCTCGCAGGAGCCGCCCATCTCCGTGAAGATCCGGCGCAGCGCGTCACCGGGCTGCGTGGTGCGCCGCGGCCAGTCCGGGATGGTGACCGTGCCGCCGGTGATCAGGGCCGCCGCCATGAAGGGCTGCGCGTTGGACAGGTCCGGCTCCACGACCAGGTCGCGGCCGAGCAGGGCGCCGGGGGCGACCCGCCAGACGTTCTTCTCGCCGCCGGACTCGGGGGTGTCGACCTGGGCGCCCGCCGCGCGCAGCATCTCCACCGTCATCCGGATGTGCGGCATGGACGGCAGGTTGGTGCCCACGTGCCGGACCTCGACGCCCTGGTTGAAGCGCGGGGCGGAGAGCAGCAGCGCGGAGACGAACTGCGAGGAGTTGGTCGCGTCGATCTCGACGGTCCCGCCCTCCAGGGCCCCGCCGCCCTGGACGGTCAGCGGCAGCGCCCCGCGGCCGTCGTCGTCGATGCGGGCGCCGAGCGTGCGCAGCGCCGTGATGACCTGGCCGAGGGGGCGCTCGTAGGAGCGCGGGTCGCCGTCGAAGCGGATGTCGCCGGCGGCGAGGGTGGCGACGGGCGGCAGGAAGCGCATGACCGTGCCCGCGTTGCCGACGTCGACCGTGGCCGGGCCGTGCAGCGCGGCCGGGATGATCCGCCAGGCCTCGCCGTTGTCGCCCTCGCCGGCGGAGCTGGACGAGACCGTCTCCTCGATGCCGACGCCCAGCGCGCGCAGCGCGTCGGACATCAGCTGGGAGTCGCGCGAACGCAGCGGGCGGCGCACCCAGCCCGGCTCGGAGGCGAGCGCGGCGAGCACGAGGGCGCGGTTGGTGACCGATTTGGACCCGGGCACGGTGACGGTGGCCCGGACGGCGGCGTCGGCTAGCGGGGCGGGCCAGAGGGCGGGGAGCGCGGGGGTCTCGGTCATGGCCACCACTTTAGTGGCTTCCCATCGCCGCAGATCTTGATCACCTGGGAGTCTCGGCGGCCGGACACCCGCCGGCCCGTCAGAGGGACAGCAGCCAGCGGCCGCCGCCGACGAGGGAGGAGAGCGCCACCACGTGGAAGAGCAGCAGCCACACCACCGGGTGCACATGGGTGAGCCGTCCGAGCTGGTCCGCGTCGGAGTCGGGCGCCCCGCCGTGCCGGCGCTTGGCCCCCAGTTCGAAGACCGGCCGGACGCCGCCGAGGAGCAGGAACCACACCACGGCGTACGCGAAGACCGCCTGCACGTCCGCCGGGGCCAGCCAGGAGACCAGTACGAAGGTGGCGCCCGTGGCCAGCACCGACAGCAGCCCGTACGCGTTGCGGATCATCACCAGCACCGCCAGCAGGAGGGCGGTCGCCGCCCACAGCAGCAGGGTGATCCGGTGCGCCGAGAGCAGGGCCGCGCCGCCGAGGCCGAGCAGGGAGGGCGCCGTGTACCCGGCGGCGGCGGTGAGGACCATGCCGAGGCCGGTGGGCTTGCCGCGGCTGACGGTGACCCCGCTGGTGTCCGAGTGCAGCCGTATCCCGTCCAGGCTGCGGCCCGTCAGCAGGGCCAGCAGCCCGTGGCCGCCCTCGTGCGCGATGGTGATCGCGTTGCGCGACAGCCGCCACACCGGCCGGGGGCCCACGGCCACGAGCGCCGCCAGCCCCGTCGCGATCACCAGCCACTGGTCGGGCGCCGCCTGTATGCCGGTGAGCCGGTCCCACAGGCCGGCCGTGGTGCTGGTGTTCATGAGGTGGCGGACTCCTTGCGGTGGCAATCGGGTGACATGGCAGTGTGGCAGCCATGTGCGGAAGGTATGCAGCGAGTCGGGGGCCGGAGGAGCTGGCCGAGGTGTTCGGGGTGGAGCGGTGGGAGCCGGAAGAGGCTCTGGCGCCCGACTGGAACGTGGCTCCGACGAAAGAGGTCCACGTCGTCCTCGACCGTCCACTGAAAGACGCTCCGAACCCGCGTCCGGTTCGCCAGCTGAGGGTCCTCAAATGGGGCCTCGTCCCCTCCTGGGCGCAGAATCCCGACGGCGCCGCCCGGATGATCAACGCCCGGTCCGAGACCATCGCGGAGAAGCCGTCCTTCCGCCGCCCCTTCGCGCAGCGCCGCTGCATCATCCCCGCGGACGGCTACTACGAGTGGGTCACCGCCCACGACGAGCGGCAGCTCGAAACCGAGGGCAAGAAGAAGCGGGCGCGCAAGCAGCCCTACTTCGTCCTCCCCAGCGACGGCTCCGTCTTCGCCATGGCCGGGATATACGAGTTCTGGCGCGACCGGACCCTGCCCGACGAGCACCCGCTCGCCTGGTGGGCGACCTGCTCGGTGATCACCGCCGAGGCCGAGACCGGTCCGCTCGGCGTCGCCCCCGCCGAGGGCCCGCGCTCGCTCGCCGACATCCACCCCCGGATGCCGCTGATGCTCACCCCCGACCGGTGGGACGCCTGGCTGGACCCGGCGCGGACCGACCCCGACGAGCTCCAGGCCCTGCTGGCCCCGCCGCCCGGCGGGCTCATGCGCGCCTATCCGGTGTCCACGGCCGCGAGCAACGTCCGCAACAACGGGCCCGAACTGCTGGAGGAACTGGAAGGGCCGGAGGAGGGCACGCTCTTCTGACGGCCCGGCGCTCCCCCCGGCGGCCGTCGCCGACCGGCATGATCGGGGGATGAGCAGCCCGCGCACCGAGAGCGTCGACACCCCGGCGGGCGAGGCCCGCGTCACCTGGCACCCGGCCCCGGCGGGCACGGCGCGCCTGGTGCTCGCCCTGGGCCACGGAGCCGGCGGCGGGATCGAGGCCCGGGACCTCGAGGCCCTGGCCGCGGCCCTGCCCGCCCTGGGGGTCACCGTGGCGCTGGCCGAACAGCCCTGGCGGGTCGCGGGGAAGAAGGTCGCCGCCGCGCCCAAGGTGCTGGACGAGGGCTGGCGCGCCCTGTGGCCCGCCTTCGCGGAGCCCGGGCTGCCCGTCGTCGCGGGCGGGCGCAGCGCCGGGGCCCGGGTGGCCTGCCGGACCGCCGCGGAGCTGGGCGCGGCCGGGGTGCTCGCGCTGGCCTTTCCGCTGCACCCGCCGGGCCGGCCGGAGAAGTCCCGGGCGCACGAGCTGCTGGGCGCCGGGCGGCCGGCGCTGGTGGTCCAGGGCGGCCGCGACGCCTTCGGGCTGCCGGAGGAGTTCCCGGCGCGGGGAGCGCGCGGAGCCCCGTACGAGCTGGTGGAAGTGGAGGGCGGGGACCACGGCTTCGCCGTGCCGAAGAGGACCGGTCCCACCCAGGAGGAGGCACTGGCGGTGATCACCGGGGCGGTGGCCGGGTGGCTCGGCCGGCTGCCGTTGTGACGTTGGTCCCGAAACCCGTGCCCCGCCCGGGAATGTGCCGCAGCGGCCTTCTGTTGTCCCGGATGTCGGTACGTACGGGAAGACGTCGGAGGAGAGGCACCGCATGACCCAGGTCATCAGCCAGAACCGTCCGCAGGCCGCTGACCTGGACTGGACAGTGCTGCCCGCGCCCAAGCGCGGCTCGGCTCGGGCGGCGGGCGACCGGGATGGTCGACTATTCTCCGATTCGAGCGGGTCCGCTTTCGGAGTCGCCACGCAGTCGGAGGAGGTGGGTCCTGTCGCCGGGACCGACGAAGGCCACGCGGAGGAGACGACCCCGGAGCGCAATGCGCGCTTCGAGAGGGACGCCCTCGGCTACCTCGACCAGATGTACTCGGCCGCCCTGCGCATGACGCGCAATCCGGCCGACGCCGAGGACCTGGTCCAGGAGACGTACGCGAAGGCGTACGCGTCCTTCCACCAGTTCCGCGAGGGCACCAACCTGAAGGCGTGGCTGTACCGCATTCTGACCAACACCTTCATCAACTCGTACCGCAAGAAGCAGCGCGAACCCCAGCGCAGTGCGGCGGAGGAGATCGAGGACTGGCAGCTCGCGCGCGCCGAGTCGCACATGTCGACGGGCTTGCGTTCCGCCGAGTCGCAGGCTCTCGACCACCTGCCCGATTCCGATGTGAAGGAAGCGCTCCAGGCCATTCCGGAGGAGTTCCGCATCGCGGTCTATCTTGCCGACGTAGAGGGCTTTGCGTACAAGGAGATCGCGGACATCATGGGTACACCGATCGGTACGGTCATGTCGCGACTGCACCGTGGCCGCCGTCAACTCCGTGGAATGCTTGAGGACTACGCCCGTGAGCGCGGGCTCGTCCCGGCCGGCGCGGGAGAGTCGAACGACCTGAAAGGCTCGGGCTCATGAGCTGCGGAGATGCGCACGAGACGGAGTGCTCCGAGGTCCTGGACCACCTTTATGAGTTCCTGGACCAGGAGATGCCCGACAGCGACTGCACGAAGTTCGAGGCGCACTTCGGCGAGTGCAATCCCTGTCTGGAGAAGTACGGCCTGGAACAGGCCGTGAAGAAGCTGGTCAAGCGCTGCTGCGGGTCGGACGACGTGCCGACCGACCTGCGCTCGAAGGTGATGGGACGGATCGAGCTCATCCGTTCGGGGCAGGCCGTGCCGGATCATGACATCACGGCCGGGCCGCCCGCGCCGGCGGTCGTCGAGCCGATGCCGGGATCCGCGTCGGGCTGAAAAGCCGAAAACCGGCCACCCGCGCCGGTGAAGCGGTACCCGATTGAACAATCCCGAACAGCCGCCCCCGGAAGGGCACTTCCTTCACCCGAAGGTGGTAATCCGGGGGCGTCCGCATGGCGCAATGCGAAAATGTGGCCCACCTCGCTCCCGGGCCCACTTATTCTCCCCATTCGGTACTGGTTTGATTCGTACCTGACTTGCACGGCTCATGGGGAGGAGAGCGCCATGCGGGTACTTCCGCCGTTGGCGCGCGCCTACGTCCTGTGCGCCGTCCTCGCGGCCTGCGCGTGCGTCACGCCCGCCGTCACCGGTTCCGCCACCCCGTGGCCCTCCGTCGGCCTGCTCTCCGTGCTCTACCTCGGCTGCGAACTCGTCAAAATCTGCCCGCTCATGGGCCGCCGGGTGCCCGAGGGGCTCGGCTCCTTCTTCCCCGTGGTGCTGGCCGCCGTGTTCCTCCTGCCTCCTGCGGCCGCGGCCCTCGTCGCGCTGCCCGGCGGACTCGCCGGGACCGTGACGGCGCGGCCCGCCTGGGTGCGGCGCGTCTGGCACGGGGCGCAGCAGTCCATAGCCGCCTGGACCGCCGGGCAGGTGTACGGGCTGCTGGGCGGGACCGAGGCGCTGGGCGGAGGCTCCTTCGGCGGGACCGGGCCGCCGGACCCGGCCGGGCCCGCGGGCCCGGCCGCCTGGGTCGCCGACTTCCCGTACGTGATGCTGCCCGCCGCCGCCGCGGCCGTCGCCTTCTGCCTGGTGCTGACCGCCCTCGACGGCGGCATCCTGGCCGCCGCCGAACGCCGGCCCGCCACCACCGCCTGGCGCGGACTGCCGACCCGGTCCCTCGCCCCGCACTGCGTGCACGGCCTCGCCGGGCTGATGATGGCCGTCATGTGGCGCAGCCCGTACGGACTCCCGGCCGCACTGCTCGTCCTGCTGCCGATGTACATCTCCTGCTGGGTCTTCGCCCAGTACCACCGCGAGCGCGCCGCCCACCAGGCCACGATCCGGGCGCTGGTCCAGGCCGTCGACATCAAGGACCGCTACACGCGCGGCCACAGCGAGCGGGTCGGCCAGGCCTCGGCGATGATCGCCCGCCAGCTGGGCATGGGCGAGGAACGCCTCGAGGTCGTCCGCATCGCCGGGATCCTGCACGACGTGGGCAAGCTCGGCGTCCCGACGCGGCTGCTGCGCAAAGACGGTCCGCTGACCCCCGAAGAGCGCAGGATCATCGAACTCCACCCCGAGTACGGACACGAGATGGTGCGCGGGATCGGGTTCCTGGGAGAGGCCCGCGCGGCGATCCTGCACCACCACGAGCGGGTGGACGGCTCCGGCTACCCGTACGGCCTGACCGGGGAGCAGATCCCGGTGCTGGCCCGGGTCGTGGCGGTCGCCGACGCCTTCGACGCGATGACCTCGACCCGGTCGTACAGCAGGGCCCGGCCGGTCCCGGTGGCGCTGGCCGAGCTGGAACGGTGCGCCGGGGCCCAGTTCGACCCGGAGATGGTGCGGGCGCTGGTCGACGCGATCGGCCGCCAGGGCTGGCATCCGAAGGTGACCTCGGACGACGACCTCCAGGTGATCCCGGCCGGCGGTGGCGAGGTGCCCGCCGCCGGGGCCCCAGGGACCGTGCGGGAGGCCGTGCCAGCCGGTGCGGCGCTGACCGGACTGCCCGCCCAGGCCGCCCCGGCCGGAACCGCGCCCCAGGCCCGAGGGGCCGGAAGCGCGCTCCCGGCCGCCGCTGCCGGGGACCCCTGCCACTGCGCGCCGGCGCCCGCCGCCGAGCCCGGAGCGGCCGTCGAGGAGGCGCCGGGAGCCCCCGGCTCCCCGTCCGCCCCCGCCGCGGGAGCGAAGGCGTGAGGGGGTGGGCCGCCGGCAGCGTGCGCGGAGCCGCCGCGGTGCTGACCGTGGCCGCGCTCGGGCACACCGTGTGGAACGGCCTGGTCGAGCCGGGCAACGCCCTCGCCTTCGGCACGCTGATCACCATCGGCGAGCTGGCCCGCCGGGACAGCGGCGACGCCGCGCGCCAGCAGCCCGCGCCGCTCGGATCCGCGGGGGCGCTCGCGTACGCCCTGCTCGGGCAGAACGCCGGCGCCCCCACGCACCACGGGGTCCTGCAGATCGTCGCCGTGGTCGTCACGGCCGCACTCCTCGGGATCGTCCCGCACATCGCCCGGGGCCGCGGCCCCGCCCTCGACCACCTGGCCCGCCGCGTCCTCACGGTCACCTTCGCCGCCGTCTGCTTCCAGCCGCTCTACAACTCCGGGCGACTGGAGCACTGGGTCGGCCAGGGCCCGTACCTCGTGCTCTTCCTGGTCTTCCTCCTCGGGCTCACCGCCCTGTGCGACGCGGTCCTCGGCGCCGCCCTCGCCGGGGCCCGCACCGGCTGGCCGTTCGCCCCGCTGCTCCGCGACGAGCTCCGCGCCCAGCTGGGCATCGGCTCCGCGATCTGCGCCACGGGCGTGGTCATGGCCCTCGGGGTCGCCGTCGCGGGCCTGTGGGCGGTGCCCGTCTTCAGCGTGCCGCTGCTCCTGACCCAGATGTCCTTCCACCGGATCACCGCCATCCGCACCACCTACCGCCAGACCATCACCTCCCTCGCCCGCGCCACCGAGATCGCCGGTTACACCCGGCCCGGCCACTCCCGCCGGGTCGCCGCGCTGAGCTGCGCCGTGGGGCGGGAGCTGGGCCTCTCGGAGCGGGAGCTCACGGTGCTGGAGTACGCCGCCCTCATGCACGACATCGGGCAGCTCTCCCTCGTCGACCCGGTCCCGGCCGGTGCCACCGCCGAGCTGCCCGAGGCGGAGGCCCGCCGGATCGCCGGGCTCGGCGGGGAGGTGGCCCGCCAGACGGGGGTCCCGGCCGAGGTCGCGGTCGTGGTGGAGCTGCAGGCGGACCCGTACCTCGACCAGCCCGTCGCCGCCCGGATCGTGCGCGCGGTCAACGCGTACGACGACCTCGTCGGCGGTGCCCGTCACCCGGGCGGCTCATTGGAGGCCCTGGAGCGGCTGCGCCTGGGGACCGGGCGCGACTATCAGCCGGAAGTCGTGGAATGTCTCGCCAGGGTGCTCGCACGGGGCGGACGTGCCAGAGTCGGACCCGTCCCGCCTGGGTAACCCATGGGTAATGAGCGGCTGTCCGAGTGGGCATGGTTGGATGCCAGTGAGAGTGTTCCCAGCAGGAGTGTTCGCAGCAGGAGTGTCCCGAGCAAGAGTGTCCGGCAGGCGGGAATCGTGAGGATCTTCGGGAAGGTACGGCATCGGCCCTCCGCTTCGTGGCGGCAGGCCACCGACCGCGCGTTCACGCTGATCGGCGACGGTCGGTACGAGGACGCGGGCGCGCTCCTGACCAGAGCGGCGGACCTGGAACCCTGGCTGTCCGAGTCCTGGTTCAACCTGGCGCTGCTCCACAAGTTCCGCCACGACTGGGAGCAGGCCCGGGCCGCCGGGCTGCGTGCCGTGGCCCTGCTCGACCGGGAGACCGGCGCCCCGGACTGGTGGAACGTGGGCATCGCCGCGACCGCGCTGCAGGACTGGCCGCTCGCCCGCCGGGCGTGGCAGGCGTACGGGCTCAAGGTGCCCGGGGACCCGCACGGCCCGGGCGGTGGCGGCGGTCACTCCAACGGCGAACCGGTCGGCATGGAGCTCGGCAGCGCGGCCGTACGGCTGTCGCCCGAGGGCGAGGCCGAGGTGGTCTGGGGCCGCAGGCTGGACCCGGCCCGCATGGAGGTCCTGTCGATCCCGCTGCCCTCCTCGGGGCGGCGCTGGGGCGAGGTCGTCCTGCACGACGGCGTCCCGCACGGCGAGCGCGTCACCGCGGCCGGGCCCTCGTACCCCGTCTTCGACGAGATCGAGCTGTGGGCGCCCTCGCCGGTGCCGACCTGGGTGGTGCTCCTGGAAGCGGCCACCGAGGCCGACCGCAACGCCCTGGAGCAGCTGGCCTCCGACGCCGGCTTCGCCGCGGAGGACTGGTCCTCCTCGGTGCGGCTGCTGTGCCGGACCTGCTCGGAGAGCGCGATGCCGAGCGGCGAGGGGGACGGCGAGCAGCTCGACCCGCACGACCACAGCGAACCGGGCCACCCCGGCCCGCTGGGGCACCGCACGACCGGGTCCGGATCCCTCTGGGTGCCCGAGCGGGAGTGTGGGATCGCGGCGCCGGCGGGCCTGGTGCGCGGGCTGCTCGACGGCTGGGTCGCGGACAGTCCGGACAGCCGGGAGTGGCGGGATCTCGAAGAAGTCTGCTGAGCCGGGGCCGTAGTCTGTACCGGCACATCGGTGACTGGTGGAATTACGGAAGGCGTACGGCGGACATGGCGCAGCAGGAGAACGACGTGGTCGAGGTCGAGGTTGTGAACGACGGGTACGTCGTCGACACCGAGGACTGTGAGGCGCGCGAGCTCGCCCACCGCGAGCGCGGCACCGCCCGCCCGATCACGGTGGTCGGCAACCCGGTCCTGCACCGGGAGTGCAAGGACGTCACCGAGTTCGGCGACGAGCTGGCGCAGCTGATCGACGACATGTTCGCCAGCCAGAAGGCCGCCGAGGGCGTGGGCCTCGCCGCGAACCAGATCGGCGTCGACGCCAAGGTCTTCGTCTACGACTGCCCGGACGACGACGGCAACCGCCACACGGGCGTCGTGATCAACCCGAAGCTCGTCGAGCTGCCGGCGGCCGCCCGGATCCTGGACGACTCGAACGAGGGCTGCCTGTCGGTCCCGACCGCCTACGCCTCGCTGGCCCGCCCGGACTACGCCGAGGTGACCGGCCAGGACGCGCAGGGCAACCCGATCAAGGTGCGGGGCACCGGCTACTTCGCGCGCTGCCTCCAGCACGAGACCGACCACCTGTACGGCTACCTGTACATCGACCGGCTCTCGAAGCGGGACCGCAAGGACGCGCTGCGGCAGATGGAAGAGGGCACCCCGCGCTACGAGACGGTTCCGAACGCGTAGCCGACGTTTCTCGATGACGTTCGCGTTCCCGTACGTGTTCACGTACGCGAAAGGCGCCCCGCTCCTGGTCAGGAGCGGGGCGCCTTTCGCGTGGAGCGGTACGGGCCTAGTCCCAGCCGAGGTCGCTCGGGTCGGGCGTGGCCGGGTACCGGCCGGCGGCCCCGATGGTGCGAGTCATGGGATCCCCTGTCGTATGCGAACGAGCAAACGGTAGGGCGAAAACGATCAAGAAGGGAAGGGCTTCCCGACCACTTCATCAAGTCGGTCGGACATCAGGCCGCGGACGGCCCCCTGAAGGTGCGCCGGAAGGCGTTCGGAGTGGTGCTCAGCGTCCGCAGGAAGTGGTGGCGCAGGGCCGCCGCGGTGCCGAACCCGCAGCGCCCCGCGATCGCGTCCACCGTCTCGTCGGTGGCCTCCAGCAGCTCCTGCGCCAGCAGGACCCGCTGGCGCAGCACCCACTGGTACGGGGTGGTCCCCGTCTCCTGGAGGAAGCGGCGGGCGAAGGTCCGCGCGGACATGTGGGCCCGCTCCGCGAGCTGCTCGACCGTGATCTCCTCCTCCAGGTGGCGGGCCATCCACCCGATCACCTCGCCCACCGTGTCGCAGGAGGTACGGGGCAGCGGGCGCTGGATGTACTGCGCCTGCCCGCCGTCCCGGTGCGGCGGTACGACCATCCGCCGGGCGATGGTGTTGGCCACCTCGGCGCCCTGTTCCTGCCGGACGACGTGCAGGCACGCGTCGATCCCGGAGGCGGTGCCGGCCGAGGTGATCACCGGGCCCTCGTCCACGTAGAGCACGTCCGGGTCGACCCTGGCCCGCGGGAAGCGGCGGGCCAGGGCCGGGGCGTGCATCCAGTGCGTGGTGCACCGCCGGCCGTCCAGCAGCCCGGCCGCGCCCAGCATGAAGGCCCCGCTGCACACGCTCAGCACCCGCGCGCCCCGGTCGACGGCCCGCCGCAGGGACTCCAGGAGCGGCTCCGGGTACACCCGGGTGGCGGCCCCGCGGTCGGCGGGCAGGCAGATCAGATCCGCCTCCTCCAGCCGGTCGGGTCCGTGGGGGAGCGTGAGGCGGTAGTGGCCGTCGCCCACGGTGATCGGGTTCTCCTCCATCGCGCAGACGGCGAAGTCGTAGGTCGGCAGGCCCATGGCGCTGCGGTCGACCCCGAAGACCTCGCAGAAGATGCCCATCTCGAAGGGGGTGACCCCGTTCACCACGGCCACGGCCACGTTGTGGAGGGGGCAAGGCTTCAGCATCACCCCAGTGTGGCAGTAATTCGCTCTTCTGTGACAGTCCTGCCACTGTCGGGTTTCGGCCGCCCTGGCGAGAGTGGAGTCATGAACACCTTGTTGAGCTACCTGACCGTTCTCGCCGTCGCCGCCCTCCTGCTGGCCCCCTCCCTTGACGGGGCTTTGCGCGAGCGCCGCCTCGACCGGCAGATCCGTGCCGCCGGTCAGCGGACCGAGCCGGTCCGGCCGGTCCGGCCGACGGGGGTCATCCGAGCTCCGGATCCCGCGTCGCCGTCACGGTCCAGACGGGGTGCCGGCCCGTCGGCCTCCTCTTCGTGCGGATCGGCATCCGCACCGACGCGGTCAGCGCGGCCGACGCAAGCACGCACAGGACCCAAGGCGGCGGCGCGGGGGTGACGGCGTCGGGCGGCGAGGGCCGGGGTGCGGCGGATATAGCCGGGGCGGGGGTGCGACCGCCGTTGAGGTTGTAGACGTGCTGGACGGTGATCCTGAGCCTGCGCGGTCTGCTTGAAGTAACCAATTGCTCACTTACCGTGCTGGTCTTCAGTTAGTCTGCGACGGGGGTGACGGTGGTGCGGGCTGCTCAGACGCGCAGGTTCCGGGGAAAGAACAAGGCCCCGAAGTGGAGGAAGCCGGACGACGGGGTCGTGTCGGTGATGGTGCTGCCGCTTGCGGTCACCGACCCCGCCGAACTAGCCCGGCTGGAGAAGCTGTTCGGGGCGATGTGGTCGGTCAAGCGGGCTGTCCAGCGTGATGCCCGCGCCAAGGTCGATGCCTACTGGGCTGCCAAGCACGAGCGCGCCCGCGACGGGGCGAAGACGGTCCGGCAGCGCCTCGGCCTGTCCCGTGAGGCCCTGGAGCACTCCGCGTACAAGCACCTCGAATCGTCCGGGCACTTGAAGCACCACGCCTCCAAGGCCCTGGCCATGCACATGGCCGACGAGGCCTGGAACGGGGTTCAGCGCCACCTGTTCCCTGATTCCACCGGCAAGCGGCACGGTCGCCCGAAGACGGGCAGGTGGTACGACTTCACCCGTATCCCCGGCAGTGCCCGTTCCCACACCACCGACCGCAAGTGGGAGACCTTCCGCCTGGCCGGTACGCTCCACGGCCACACCATGGCCTACGTCGGTGGGGGCCGTCACGCGCTTCAGCAGCCGCGCCGGATGCCAGTACCGGCCACGCCGTCCGGCGTCATGCCCACCGGCAAGACCACGACGTCGGGGAAGCCGGGCATGCGGAAGGCGACCTGGTGGGATCACACGGGTCCGCTCGCCGTGGTGTTCGCGGGCGGGCCCGACTCCGGCCGTGGTGACCTCGTACTGCCCGTGCGTATCCCGCAGGAGCCCGGACAGCGGGCACGTGTCGAACACTTCCTCGCCAGCCCCGGCCGCTGGCACAAGGTCGATCTTGTGCGCCGCCGCAAAGCCAGTGCGCCGGGCGGCTGGGTGTACGAGGCGCACCTGATGATCCTCGGCTCCGGCTATACCGCCCCGGCCGTACGACAGATGCGCAAGCAGGCCGCCGCGTTGGATCGGATCGGCGGGGTGGACGGCAATGTCTCGAACGTATCTGTCATCTCCCTGCCCGTCAGCCTCGATCCCGCCGACGGTGCTCCGGCCTCCACCGAGATCACCCTCGGTCCGGAGGAGCGGGCGCTGCTGGGGCGGGAGGCGAAGAAGCGGCGCGGTCGTGCACGGGCCCTGGAGCGCTCCCGCCGGGCTACGAACACCGCGCAGTACGGGCTGTCGAAGAAGCAGGCCCGGCGCGCCGAGCGCCGGGCGGCCAAGGGTCTGACGCCCAAGGCTGTCGCCGTGCCCGGCGGTGCCCGCGCCGCACGTGTCGATGGGGTGCCCAAGCAGGCGTTCCGCCGCGATCAGCTCTCCACCGGCTACCGGGACCTGCGCGCCCGCCAGGCCGAACACGCCGCCTCGATGGCGGAGCACCGACGCCACCGCGCCCGCGCAGTGGCTCGCGAGATCATCGCCGTCCACGGCCCCACGCTCGTGGTGGAAGACTGCGACATCCGCACCTGGTACCGGCTGTGGGGCCAGCGCCTGTCCCAGACCACCCCCGGCCTGCTCATCGCCGCCCTTGAGCGTGAGTGCCAGGCTGCGGGCGGGCGACTTGTCCGGGCCTCCACCTGGTCCACGGCCCTGTCGCAGCACTGTCTGTGCGGCGAGCGCGTAAACAAGTCGCTGCGGGACCGCGAGCACAAGTGCATCGCGTGCGGCCTCGTCGGCAAGCGCGACATGGTGTCCGCCGCCCTGGCCGCGTTCGTCCGCTTCAACGACGCGGACGACCCCAAGACCGCGTACCTGGACACCACCGCGTCCCGGCACGCACAGATCGTTTATGCAGAAGGGCTGGAAGAAGCCCTGCGGGAGTCAACCACACCGTGCCAGAACACCCCTCGGGGTGCTGGCCGCGTGGCAGTCCCGCGGCAACGCCGTGGAACCTCTGCTCCCCGAACCGCCGGAAGGCGGGACCGAGCGACCCCGGATGAGCCACGCCCCAAGCGTGACCACGCCGGAAAGCCCGGACCCCGCCCCGGCTGCAACCCGCAGCTCACCCTCTGGTGAATTGCGGATCAAGTCTTAGAAGTCCTCGTCCAGGTCAACCGTGCCCTCGACCGCGACCTGGTAGGCCGACGGGCGGCGCTCGAAGAAGTTCGTCAGCTCCTGGACGCCCTGGAGCTCCATGAAGGAGAACGGGTTCTGCGAGCCGTAGACCGGCGGGAAGCCGAGGCGGACCAGGCGCTGGTCCGCGACGCACTCCAGGTACTCGCGCATCGACTCGGTGTTCATGCCCGGCAGGCCGTCACCGCACAGGTCGCGGCCGAACTGCAGCTCGGCCTCGACGGCCTCCCGCAGCATGTCGGTGACCTGCTGCTGGAGGGCGTCGTCGAAGAGCTCCGGCTCCTCCTTGCGGACCGTGTCGATCACCTCGAAGGCGAAGCTCATGTGGGCGCTCTCGTCGCGGAACACCCAGTTGGTGCCCGTGGCCAGGCCGTGCAGCAGGCCGCGCGAGCGGAACCAGTACACGTAAGCGAAGGCGCCGTAGAAGAACAGCCCCTCGATGCACGCCGCGAAGCAGATCAGGTTCAGCAGGAAGCGGCGGCGGTCGGCGGCCGTCTCCAGGCGGTCGATCTTCTCGACCCCCTCTCCGTCCAGTGCAGCCATCCAGCGGAAGCAGAACTGCGCCTTCTCGCGGATCGAGGGGATCTCCTCGACGGCGTCGAAGGCGGCCGCGCGGTCGTCCGGGTCGGGCAGGTAGGTGTCGAGCAGCGTCAGGTAGAACTGGACGTGCACGGCCTCCTCGAACAGCTGGCGCGACAGGTACAGGCGCGCCTCCGGGGAGTTGATGTGCTTGTACAGGGTCAGCACGAGGTTGTTCGAGACGATCGAGTCGCCCGTCGCGAAGAACGCGACCAGGCGGCCGATCATGTGCTGCTCGGAGGGCGTCAGCTTCGCGAGGTCCGCGACGTCCGAGTGGAGGTCGACCTCCTCGACGGTCCAGGTGTTCTTGATCGCGTCCCGGTAGCGCTCGTAGAAGTCCGGGTAGCGCATGGGGCGGAGGGTGAGCTCGAAGCCCGGGTCCAGCAGGTTCTTGACAGACGCGGTCGTGGTGGCGTTGGACATTACTGGCAGGCCTCGCAGGACTCGGGGTTTTCAAGGGAGCAGGCCAGCGCGTCGGCGTCGACGGCCTGCGGGAGCGGGGTGGCGGCCGCCGGGACCGTGCTGGCGGAGGCGGCGCGGGCGATCTTCGTCGCCGGGCGGGAGCGCAGGTAGTACGTGGTCTTCAGGCCCTGCTTCCAGGCGTACGCGTACATCGAGCTGAGCTTGCCGATGGTGGGCGTCTCCAGGAACAGGTTCAGCGACTGCGACTGGTCCAGGAACGGCGTACGGGCCGCCGCCATGTCGATCAGTCCGCGCTGCGGGATCTCCCACGCGGTGCGGTACAGCTCGCGCACCTCGGCCGGGATCCAGCCGAAGCCCTGGACCGAGCCGGAGGACTCGCGCAGCGCCTCGCGGGTCTGGGCGTCCCAGACGCCGAGCCGCTTGAGCTCCTGCACCAGGTAGCCGTTGACCTGGAGGAACTCCCCGCTCAGGGTCTCGCGCTTGAAGAGGTTGGAGACCTGCGGCTCGATGCACTCGTACACGCCCGCGATGGAGGCGATGGTCGCCGTCGGGGCGATGGCGAGGAGCAGGGAGTTGCGCATGCCGGTCGTCGCGACCCGGGTGCGCAGCGCGTCCCAGCGCTCCGGCCAGTTCAGCTCGACGTCGTAGTGGTCGGGGTGCAGCACGCCGCGCGCGGTACGCGTCTGCTCCCAGGCGGGCAGCGGGCCGCTGCGCTCGGCCAGGTCGCAGGAGGCCTCGTACGCCGCGAGCATGATGCGCTCGGAGAGCTTCGTGGACAGCGCCTTCGCCTCGGGGGAGTCGAAGGGCAGCTTGAGCTGGAAGAAGACGTCCTGGAGACCCATGGCGCCCAGGCCCACCGGGCGCCAGCGGGCGTTGGAGCGGCCGGCCTGCTCGGTCGGGTAGAAGTTGATGTCCACGACGCGGTCGAGGAAGGTGACGGCGGTGCGGACGGTCTCGTCCAGGCGCTCCCAGTCGATCTCCCCCTCCACGACGAAGGCACCGACGTTGATCGATCCGAGGTTGCAGACGGCCGTCTCGCCGTCGTTGGTGACCTCGATGATCTCGGTGCAGAGGTTCGAGGAGTGGACGACGGTGCCCGGCTCGGCGGTCTGGTTCGCCGTGCGGTTGGAGGCGTCCTTGAAGGTCATCCAGCCCTGGCCGGTCTGCGCGAGGGTGCGCATCATCCGGCCGTAGAGGTCGCGGGCGGGCATGGACTTGCGGGCCAGGCCGGCCGCCTCGGCCTCGCGGTAGGCGGCGTCGAACGCGTCGCCCCACAGGTCGACCAGCTCGGGGACGTCGGCCGGGGAGAACAGCGACCAGTCGGCGTCGGCGTTCACGCGGCGCATGAACTCGTCCGGCACCCAGTGCGCCAGGTTCAGGTTGTGGGTGCGGCGCTGGTCCTCGCCGGTGTTGTCGCGGAGCTCCAGGAACTCCTCGATGTCCGCGTGCCAGGTCTCCAGGTAGACGGCGGCGGCGCCCTTGCGGCGGCCGCCCTGGTTCACGGCGGCGACGGAGGCGTCGAGGGTCTTCAGGAACGGGACGATGCCGTTGGAGTGGCCGTTCGTCCCGCGGATCAGGGAACCGCGGGCGCGGATGCGGGAGTACGAGAGGCCGATGCCGCCGGCGTGCTTGGAGAGGCGCGCGACCTGGTGGTAGCGGTCGTAGATCGAGTCGAGCTCGTCCAGCGGGGAGTCCAGCAGGTAGCAGGAGGACATCTGCGGGTGCCGGGTGCCGGAGTTGAAGAGGGTGGGGGAGGAGGGCAGGTAGTCGAGGCGGCTCATCAGCCGGTACAGCGAGGCCACTTCCTCGACGGCCTGGACGCCGTCGCCCTCGGCGAGGCCGCAGGCCACGCGCAGCATGAAGAACTGCGGGGTCTCGATGACCTGTCGGGTGATCGGGTGGCGCAGCAGGTAGCGGCTGTGCAGGGTGCGCAGGCCGAAGAAGCCCATGCGGTCGTCGGCGCCCTCGGCGAGCGCGTGCTCGACCAGCGCGTCGAGCCGGTTCGCGTGCAGGCGTACGAAGCCGGCGGTGCGGTCGGCGATCAGGCCCTCGCGGTGGCCGGCCTCGACGGATCCGGAGAAGGAGGTGGCTCCCTGGCCGGCGGCCTCTTCGCGCACGGCCAGCGTCAGCAGGCGGGCGGCGAGGCGGGAGTACGCCGGGTCCTCGGAGATCAGTCCGGCGGCCGCCTCGGTGGCGAGCGTACGGAGCTCCGCCTCGTCGGCGGCGGCGCTGCGGCCGCGCAGTGCGGCGGCGGCGACCCGGCCGGGGTCCGTGTCGGGCAGGTCGGCGGTCAGCTCGGTGAGCGTGCGCAGGAGCGCGGCCCCCGGACCCTCATGGGCGGACGGGTCGGACTCGGCGCGCGGTGCGGAAGGCGCGATGGTCACGGGGGGAGCTCTCCCTCGCTCGGCTCCGGGAACACCGTTGGTGCGGGGCGCGAGGGGGCGCACGTGGGGGAGCGCGTGCCTGGCAGGGCAGTGCGCGTGCGCCACGTGGCGTCCACCGGCCCAACCGCGAGGCCCGGACGTGTCTGCACCCGGTTCGGTCGAGCCGGGCGCACTGTCGACAGGTCCTCGGACTTGCGGATGCACCGAACAGGTCGGTGCATTTCATACCGTTGCGGGACAGTTCCGGATTCTCGCCGGATTCCCCTGCGGCGACAGCGAGCATGAGCATACATGTGGGGGCCGGTGCTTGCGGTAGCCCCCACATGTTGTGTCGCTCCTCGGGGGCGGTGCACCGCTAGAGCTCCAGGCGGTAGGTGAGCAGGGGGAGGCCCGGAACCGGGTACCAGTCCCGCTCCGGAGTCCGTACGAAGCCCAGCCGGTCGTAGATCCGGTGCGCCCCGAGCATCTTCTCCGTGGTCGACAGCACCAGGTGGCTCACGCCCTCCAGCTCCCGGGCGCGGCTCACGCAGGCCCGTACGAGGGCCTCCCCGGCGCCGCGTCCGCGCGCCGCCGCGGAGACGGCCAGCATCCGG
The DNA here is from genome assembly GCF_059758875.1 of Streptomyces sp. GQ60. Lineage (NCBI taxonomy): Bacteria > Bacillati > Actinomycetota > Actinomycetes > Kitasatosporales > Streptomycetaceae > Streptomyces > Streptomyces sp. GQ60. The sequence continues at coordinate 776,015 of NZ_JCAXEG010000001.1, forward strand.
AACTCCGCCTCGCCGGCGCCCGCGATGTCGCACAGCGGGCTGCCGGGAGGGGCGAAGGTCACGCCGCCGAGCAGCGTGCCCTCGTACTCCGCGACGAGCACCTCGCCGTCGGGGGCCCGGCCGGCGACATCGCGCAGCCGGCTCAGGTAGGGGTCGTCCTCGGCGAAGTCCAGCAGCCCGTCGTCGAGGTAGGCCCGTGCGGTGATCTCGCCGAGCTCTTCGTATTCGGCGGCCGCCGCCGTCCTGATGGTGATGTCCATGGCCCGAGTGTGCGCCAGGACGGCCGGGGCGCGGAAAAGGGCCGCCGCGTTCCCGCCGGGACGGCGGAGACGGGGCGGCCCTTCCTGGCCCACCGGTTCAGCAGCAGCGGAACCCTTCGCGCGGATCGCCCTCGCGGGCGTCGGTACGGGCCCGCTCGAACTCCCGGCGGGACTGGACCTGCGCGTCCGGGTCGTGCGTACGGGCGTGGGCGACGTAGCGGTCGTAGGCCGCCTCGCCCGAGAACTCCCGTACGAAGTACCGGGCGCGGCCCAGCACGTGGCGCAGGCGCGTCACGCGACCGGTTCCTTGACGCGGCCTCCGCCCGAGTCGAGGCCGGCGGCGGCGAGCTCCGCGCGCTCCTCGGCGGTCGGGATGAGCCCGGCCGGGGCGACGAGCTTGGACTCGGTCCACGGGAACTCGACCATGGTGACCGACTCGGGCTTGCGGATGGCCTTGAGGCAGGTGCGGGCCGCGTCCACGAGCACGATGATGATCAGCAGGGCGAAGAACACCGACAGGACGCCGTCCACCGTGGCGTTGGTGACCACGGTGTGCATCTCGTCCATGTTCTTCGCGGGCTTGAGGACCTTGCCCGCGTCGATGCCGTCCTGGTAGACGTCCCGCTGGGCGAAGAAGCCGATCTTCGGGTTGTCCGAGAAGATCTTCTGGTAGCTGGCGGTGAGCGTGACGGCCAGGTCCCAGGCCAGCGGAACGCCCGTCACCCAGGCCCACTTGAGCCGGCCGGACTTGATCAGCAGGGTGGTGCAGACGGCCAGGGCGACCGCCGCGAGGAGCTGGTTCGCGATGCCGAACAGCGGGAAGAGCTGGTTGATGCCGCCCAGCGGGTCCTTGACGCCGACCCAGAGGAAGTAGCCCCAGCCGCCGACGACCACCGCGCTGGCGAACCAGACGCCCGGCTTCCAGCTGACGTCCTTGAAGGACTTGTGCACGTTGCCGAGGGTGTCCTGGAGCATGAAGCGGCCGACCCGGGTGCCCGCGTCCACGGTCGTGAGGATGAACAGGGCCTCGAACATGATCGCGAAGTGGTACCAGAACGCCTTCATCGCGGTGCCGCCGATGACGGCCGAGAAGATCTCCGCCATTCCGAGTGCGAAGGTCGGCGCGCCGCCCGTACGGGACAGCAGGCTGCTCTCCTCCACGTCCTTCGCGGCCTGTGTGAGGGCCTCGGGGGAGATGGCGAAGCCGAAGTTCGTCACGGCTTGGGAGGCCGTCTCGACGGTGGCGCCGACGACCCCGCCGGGCGAGTTGATGGCGAAGTACAGGCCGGGATCGATGATGCAGGCCGCGATGATCGCCATGACGGCGACGAAGGACTCGGTCAGCATCGCGCCGTAGCCGATGACCCGGACCTGGGTCTCCTTCTGGATCATCTTCGGGGTGGTGCCCGAGGAGACCAGGGAGTGGAAGCCGGACAGGGCTCCGCAGGCGATGGTGATGAAGACGAACGGGAACATCGAGCCGGCGAAGACCGGGCCGTCGCCGCGCGAGGCGAACTCCGTGACCGCGGGCATCTTCAGTGTCGGCATGGCGATGACCACGCCCAGGGCCAGCAGCGCGATGGTGCCCACCTTCATGAAGGTGGAGAGGTAGTCGCGCGGGGCGAGCAGCATCCACACCGGCAGGACGGACGCCACGAAGCCGTAGGCGACCATCCAGATGACCAGCGTCTCCTTCTCCAGGGTGAAGGTGTCCGCCAGGGAGGACTCGGCGACCCAGCCGCCCGCGACGATGGCGAGCAGCAGCAGCGCGACTCCGATGACGGAGACCTCGGTGACCCGGCCCGGGCGCAGGACGCGCAGGTAGAAGCCCATGAAGAGGGCGATCGGGATGGTCATGCCGATGGAGAAGACGCCCCACGGGGAGTGCGCCAGCGCGTTGACGATCACCAGGGCCAGCACGGCCAGCAGGATGATCATGATCGCGAAGACGCCGACCAGCGCGGCGGCGCCGCCGACCGGGCCGATCTCGTCCCGGGCCATCTGGCCGAGCGAGCGGCCGTTGCGCCGGGTGGAGAAGAAGAGCGTGACCATGTCCTGGACGGCGCCCGCGAAGATCACGCCGACGACGATCCAGATGGTGCCGGGCAGGTAGCCCATCTGCGAGGCGAGAACGGGGCCCACGAGCGGTCCGGCGCCGGCGATGGCGGCGAAGTGGTGGCCGAAAAGCACCCGCCGGTCGGTCGGGTGGAAGTCGACACCGTTGTCAAGGCGTTCGGCGGGGGTGGCGCGGGTCTTGTCCACCTTCAGGGCGCGGTTCGCGATGAAGCGCGCGTAGAAGCGGTAGCCGATCGCGTACGAGCCCAGGGCGGCGGCGAGCAGCCAGACGGCCGAGATCTCCTCGCCGCGCGAGAGTGCCAGCACGCCCCAGCCGATGGCCCCCACGAGCCCGACGAGCACCCACGCGGCCACGGCCTTGGGGGTCATGGCGCCCGATGGAGAAGGCGAGCCCGGCGTGGTGCCCGGACTCGCCGCGTCCCGTATCGCCCGTGCCGCATCCGGCTCCGTTGCTTCCGGTCCTGGTTCCGTCATGATCCGTCGTCCCCTCGTCGATCATCTGCGTTATGGCGCAGGGAATCTACGGGGACCCGCCCGCTGGGCGTAAGCCCCCGTCCGCATAGCGGAACGAGAGTCAACTACGAATCAGACGACGGGGCGCTGGAGTCGGGCGACGAACTTGTAACGATCGCCGCGGTATACGGAACGCACCCACTCGACGGGCTCCCCGTCGGTGTCCAGCGAATGGCGGGAAAGCAGCAGCATCGGCAGCCCGACGTCGGTGCCGAGCAGTCCGGCCTCCCGCGGGGTGGCCAGCGAGGTCTCGATGGTCTCCTCCGCTTCGGCGAGGCGCACGTCGTACACCTCGGCGAGGGCGGTGTAGAGGGACGTGTACTTGACCAGCGAACGGCGCAGCGCGGGGAAGCGCTTGGCCGACAGGTGCGTGGTCTCGATGGCCATCGGCTCACCGCTGGCCAGGCGGAGGCGTTCGATGCGCAGGACCCGGCCGCCGGTGGCGATCTTGAGGAGGCCGGCGAGGGTGTCGTCGGCCGTGACGTAGCCGATGTCCAGGAGCTGGGAGGTGGGTTCCAGGCCCTGTGCCCTCATGTCCTCGGTGTAGGAGGAGAGTTGGAGCGGCTGGGAGACCTTCGGCTTGGCGACGAAGGTTCCTTTGCCCTGAATCCGTTCCAGCCGCCCCTCGACGACGAGCTCCTGGAGAGCCTGTCGCACCGTGGTGCGGGACGTGTCGAACTCGGCCGCGAGCGTGCGCTCCGGCGGCACCGGCGTTCCTGGTGGCAAGGTTTCGGTCATATCGAGCAAGTGGCGCTTGAGCCGGTAGTACTTGGGCACGCGTGCCGTGCGGGTGGCCGCCCCGCTGTCCGGCTCCGTGATCGCCCCTTCGGTGGCCATCGCCGCCCGCCTTCCCGACTCCAGTTTCGTTGCCGTCACCGGCTCCTCCGATATGTGCGGTCACATCGTGACACGGGAGGGAGGGCGGGCCTCCTCCCTCCCCCAGGTGTCGGTCCGATAACGGACCGAGCACCCGCTCATTAGACCCTTGACACCCCTAAAGGTCTAGGCCAAGCTCCAGCTACTGGTCTACACCAATATGGATCAGATCCCAGCCCCACGGGCAGTACTTGGTGCTTTTTGAGTCACCGCGGCGGGCAAGGGAAGTTGCAGGCAGCATCCCTGAGGAGGGTGGCGTGAAGCGCAAGCTCATCGCGGCGGTCAGTGTCGCGGGCATGATGGTCGGAGTCGCGGCGTGCGGCAACGGCGGCGACGACAAGCCGAAGGCCGACGCGGGTGGCGCCAAGGAGATCACCGTCTGGGTGATGGACGGCTCCGCACCGAAGACCTGGATCGACGCGGTCAACGCGGAGTTCTCCGCCAAGCACCCCGGTGTCACGGTCAAGGTAGAGGTCCAGCCCTGGAAGGGCATCCAGGAGAAGGTCACCACGGCCCTCTCCGAGAACACCCCGCCGGACGTCCTGGAGCTCGGCAACACCCAGACCGCCGGTTACGCGGTCACCGGTGGTCTCGCCGACCTGACCAAGGACAAGTCCAAGCTCGGCGCGGACGCCTGGGCGAAGAGCGGTCTGGCCTCGGCCGAGATCGACGGCAAGCTCTACTCCGCTCCGTGGTACGCGGCCAACCGCGTCGTCATCTACGACAAGAAGGCCTTCGAGAAGGCCGGCGTCACGGCGCCCAAGACCCGCGACGAGTGGGTCGCCGGTCTGGAGAAGCTGAAGGCGGCCGACCCGGCCTCGCAGCCGATCTACCTGCCCGGCCAGAGCTGGTACGTCCTCGCCGGTCTCATCTGGGACGAGGGCGGCGACCTCGCCACCAAGGACGGCGACAAGTGGAAGGGCGGTCTCGGTACCCCCCAGGCCGCTTCCGCGATGGAGTTCTACAAGAAGCTCCAGTCCTTCTCCACCGCCCCGAAGGACAAGGACGAGGCGAACCCGCAGCAGTCCACCGACGTCGTTCCCAAGGGTGGCGTCGCCTCCTGGATCGGCCTCGGCTGGGAGGCCGGCGGTGCCGAGAAGGCGCTGAAGGACGCGGGCAAGGAAGCCGACTTCGGTTACTTCCCGATCCCGGGCAAGACCGCCGACAAGCCGGGCACCGTCTTCCTCGGCGGCTCGAACCTGGCGATCGCCGAGCGCTCCAAGAACAAGGACCTCGCCAAGGAGTGGCTGGCCCTCGCCGCAGGCAAGGACCAGATGACCAAGTACGCCGCCGAGACGAAGGGCGCGCTGCTCCCGAACCAGGCCGGCGCGAACTTCACCCCGGCTGCGGGCTCCTTCGCCGAGGCGATGGCCAAGGCCGGCGTCAACGGCAACATCACCCCGGTGACCCCGGGCTGGGCGAACGTCGAGACCGAGCCGAACCCCATCAAGGAGTTCATGACGAAGGTCCTGAAGGGTGACGACGCCGCCAAGGCGGGCGCGGACGCGGACAAGGAAATCGCGAGCCGCATCAACAAGTAACACCCCGCAGCACCCGCAGTACCAGTACTGAACGCACCGGGGGCGCGGTGGGCGCCCAGAGCGCCCACCTCGCCCCCGGTCGCGCATTGACAGACGTAAGCACCGCCCGCTCCGAGCGGGGTAGCGGGTGCGAGTCGCCACAGTCAACCGCGAGGAAGCCCAGACATGACCGTGCACTCCCAGGGAGCGGCGACCTCCGCTCCACAGGACGCACCACACGAGTCCGCGGGGCCGGCCAAGACGCCGCCGCCCACCGGAGCCAAGGCAGCGTCCCAGTCTCCTCGCGGGGGCAGAAAGTCGCTCCCCTCAGGGTGGATGCCGTACCTCCTGATCGGGCCCGCCGTGCTCAGCATGGCGACCCTGCTGCTGTACCCGCTGATCAAGAACATCATCCTGTCGTTCCAGAAGGTCGACAAGATCGAGTTCATCCAGCGGAAGGCGCCGTTCAACGGCGTGGAGAACTACACCCAGCTGCTGGGCGACTCGCAGTTCTGGACCGTGGTGGTCCGAAGCTTCCTCTTCACCGCGGGCAACGTCTTCCTGATCATGGTGATCGGCAGCCTCATCGGGCTCCTGCTGAACCGGCTCGGCAAGTGGATGCGCCTGGTCCTGTCGATGGCGCTGGTGATGGCCTGGGCCATGCCGATCGTCGCCTCCGTGACCGTCTTCCAGTGGCTGTTCGACGAGCAGTACGGCGTCATGAACTGGCTGATGCGCACCTTCGGCTTCGCCGGCTACGACCAGCACAACTGGTTCGAGACCGGCCTGTCCACCATGGTGATCATCACGGTCCTGCTGGCCTGGGGCTCGATCCCCTTCGTCGCCCTCAACATGTACGCCGGCCTGACCACGGTCAGCGGCGAGCTGTACGAGGCCGCGCGCATGGACGGGGCCAACGGCTGGCAGACGTTCTGGAAGGTCGTCTTCCCGAACCTCAAGTCGTTCTTCCTGGTCACGACGTTCCTTGAGGTCATCTGGATCTTCAAGGCCTTCACCCAGATCTACGCGATGAACAAGGGCGGCCCCGACCGCGCCTCGGAGACGCTGACGATCTACGCGTACGTAGAGGGCCAGAGCCAGGGCCACTACGGTCTGGCCGCGGCGATCTCCGTCCTGACGATCGTGATGCTCGTGGTCGTCATGTCCTTCTACTTCCGTCTGATCCTGAAGCAGGAGGAGGAGCAGTGAGCACGACCACCGCCCCGAAGCCCGCGCCGTCCGTGAAGCCCCAGCAGCTGCGCAACCGCCGGCCGATCCGTCCCGCGGCCGTCGCCAAGAACGTCGGCGCCCTGCTGCTGGCCGTCCTCTTCGTCTTCCCCGTCTACTGGATGTTCTCCTCGGCCCTCAAGCCGTCCAGCGAGATCCTCTCCAAGGACCCCGTCTTCGTCTTCGCCCCGACGATGGAGAACTTCACCAAGGCCACCGGGGTCGACCTGTTCTGGACCTACGTCGCGAACAGCTTCATCGTCACCATCGGCGCCGTCACCCTGGCCCTGCTCGTCGCCCTCGCCGCGAGCTTCGCCATCGCCCGCATGAAGTTCAAGGGCCGCAAGGGCCTGGTCCTCGCGGTGATGATGGCCCAGATGGCGCCCTGGGAGGTCATGGTCATCGCGATGTACATGATCGCCCGCGACTCCGAGATGCTGAACAGCCTCCCGCTGCTCACCGCGATCTACTTCGTGATGGTCCTCCCCTTCACCATCTGGACCCTGCGCGGCTTCATCGCCGCCGTCCCGGTGACCCTGGAGGAGGCCGCCCAGATCGACGGCTGCACCCGCGGCCAGGCCTTCCGCAAGGTGATCTTCCCGCTGCTGGCCCCCGGCCTGATGTCCACCTCGCTCTTCGGCTTCATCACGGCCTGGAACGAGTTCGCGATGGTCCTGATCCTGAACAAGGACAAGACCGCGCAGACCCTGCCGCTGTGGCTGACCCAGTTCCAGACGGCCTTCGGCAACGACTGGGGCGCCACGATGGCCGCGTCCTCGCTCTTCGCGGTCCCGGTCCTGCTCATCTTCGTCTTCCTCCAGCGCAAGGCCGTCGGCGGCATGACCGCCGGCGCCGTGAAGGGATAACGGCCCATGACTGTCCTTGCGCACCGCACAGACACGTTGACCCGAGATGCCCTCGCGGTCCTCCAGCCCGGCTTCGAGGGCACCACCGCCCCCGCCTGGCTGCTGCGCCAGGTCGCCGAAGGCCTCACCGCCGTCGGCCTCTTCGGCCGCAACATCACCTCGCCCGAGCAGCTCGGCGCGCTGACCGCGCAGCTCCGTACCGAGCGGGACGACGTCCTCGTCGCCATCGACGAGGAGGGCGGCGACGTCACCCGCCTGGAGGTCCGGGGCGGCTCCTCCTTCCCCGGCAACCTGGCCCTCGGCGCCGTGGACGACGTGGACCTGACCCGCGACGTCGCCCGCGAGCTGGGCCGCCGGCTCGCCGAGTGCGGGGTCAACCTCAACTGGGCCCCGTCCGCCGACGTGAACTCCAACCCGGACAACCCGGTCATCGGGGTACGGTCCTTCGGCGCCGACACCCACCTCGCCGCCCGCCACACCGCCGCGTACGTCGAAGGCCTCCAGGCCGCCGGCGTCGCCGCCTGCACCAAGCACTTCCCGGGCCACGGCGACACCAACGTCGACTCGCACCACGCGCTGCCGCGCATCGACGTGGACCTCGACACCCTGGTCGCGCGGGAACTCGTACCGTTCCGGGCCGCCATCGAGGCCGGCACCAAGGCCGTCATGAGCGCGCACATCCTGGTGCCCGCTCTGGACCCGACCCGGCCGGCCACCCTCAGCCCGCAGATCCTGACCGGTCTGCTGCGCAAGGAGCTCGGCTACGAGGGCCTCATCGTCACCGACGGCATGGAGATGAACGCCATCGCCGGGACGTACGGCATCGAGCGCGGCTCGGTGCTGGCCATCGCGGCCGGAGCCGACGCCATCTGCGTCGGCGGCGGGCTCGCCGACGAGGGCACCGTGCTGAGCCTGCGCGACGCACTGGTCGCGGCCGTGCGCGAGGGCTCGCTCCCCGAGGAGCGGCTCGCCGAGGCCGCCGCCCGGGTCCGGTCGCTGGCGGAGTGGACCCGCCGGGTCCGCGAGGGCGCGCGGCCGGAGGGGAGCAGCGCGCCCGGCATCGGACTGGCGGCCGCCCGCCGCGCGGTGGTCGTGACGGGTTCGCCCAAGGCGGCCTCGCCGGTGAACGCCCCGTACATCGCCACGCTCGCCCCCGTCGCGAACATCGCGGTCGGCGACGAGACCCCGTGGGGGGTGGCCGGGGAAGTGTCCGCGCTGATCCCGGGCACCGAGTCGGGCGTGTTCCCGCAGGGCTCGACCGCCGCGGACGTCCTGGCCGCAGCGGGGAACCGCACCGTCGTCGCGGTGGTCCGCGACGCGCACCGGCACCCCTGGATGACCGAGGCCCTGGACGCGCTCGTCGCGGCGCGGCCGGAGACGATCGTGGTCGAGATGGGCCTGCCGCGGGCCGAGCCGCGGGGTGCGCTGCACATCGCGACGCACGGGGCGGCCCGGGTCTGCGGGCGCGCTGCCGCTGAGGTCATCGCCGGGGTTTAGCGGGCCCCTGCGGGCCGGCTGCCGGGGCTCCGCCCCGGACCCCGCGCCTCACACGCCGACGGGCTGGATTTCCACGACGAAGGGCCGGGCCCCCTGAGGGGGCCCGGCCCTTCGTCGTGTACCGGTACGTCCTACAAGCCCTGCCAGGCGGGCTTGTTGGCGTAGGTGTGGCGGAAGTAGTCCGCCAGCTTCAGCTTGGACGCGGCGGCCTCGTCCACGACCACCGTGGCGTGGCGGTGGAGCTGGAGCGCGGAGGCCGGTACGAGGGCGGACAGCGGGCCCTCGACGGTCTGCGCGACGGCCTCGGCCTTGCCCTCGCCGGTGGCCAGCAGGACCAGGTGGCGGGCGTCGAGGATGGTGCCGATGCCCTGGGTGATGACGTGGTGCGGCACCTGCTCTATGTCGTTGTCGAAGAAGCGCGCGTTGTCCACGCGGGTCTGCTCCGTCAGCGTCTTGATGCGGGTGCGGGAGGCGAGCGAGGAGCAGGGCTCGTTGAAGCCGATGTGCCCGTCCGTGCCGATCCCGAGGAGCTGGAGGTCCACGCCGCCGGCCTCGGCCAGCGCGCGGTCGTAGGCGTCGCAGGCGCCGACGATGTCCGCGGCCGAGCCGTCCGGGCCCATGAAGGAGGCCTCGGACAGGCCCAGCGGCTCCACGACCTCGCGCAGGACGACGGCGCGGTAGGACTCCGGGTGCCCGGCCGGCAGGCCGACGTACTCGTCGAGCTGGCAGACGCGGGCCTTGCCGGCGTCGACCAGTCCGGCCTTGACCTTGGCGGCGAGCGCCTCGTAGATGGGCAGCGGGGTAGAGCCGGTCGCCACGCCGAGCAGGGCGTCGGGCTTGCGGCGGACCAGGGCGGCCATGGCCTCCGCGATGAGCTCGCCGCCTGCCTTGGCGTCCGGGACGATGACAACTTCCACGCGGGGCCTGCCGATCTGGAGTGTGACGTTGTGGTATAGACCAATCTAGCAGAGGCGAGGCCCCGTTGCCGGGTCTTCGCACACTCCATGGTGGGCCGGATCCGCCGCTCCGGCCTCCCGGACCGGGGCCCGTTGCAGCGGCGAGAGCTGGAGCCCGCCCGTCATGGCGAGGTGCCGGCCCGTGGCCCGGCGGGAGTCCGGGGAGGCCGGGAAGGCGACCGCGTCCGCGACCTCCTGCGGGGTGCGGAGCCGGTCGAAGGCGGAGCGGGAGGCCTCGGCCCCCTCGGTGACCGGCGGATGGGGCCGCGTACGCCCCCCAGAGGGCCTCGGCGCCACCCGGAACGCCGAGCTCCGCCCCTACCGCGAAGGCGCGGCCCCGGGCCGCCCCGAGGGCGCCCACGGCCTCCCCGGCGGCCCGCGTTGTATCCGCAGCCACCGCGACCAAGTTTCGTAGCGACCGCTATAGAATGAGGTCATGGTGACCGGACAGCGCGGCAGGCCCCGCTCCTTCGACCGTGACGCGGCCCTCGACAAGGCGATGTTCGCCTTCTGGGAGCGCGGCTACGAGGCCACGTCGATCTCCGACCTGACCGCCTCGATCGGAATCAGCGCCCCGAGCCTCTACGCGGCGTTCGGCGACAAGCGCAAGCTCTTCGACGAGGTCGTGGTGGTCTACGGCGGCCGCTACGGGGACTTCGCGGCCGCGGCCCTCGCAGAAGAGCCCACCGCCCGCGCGGCGGTGGGGCGCATCCTGCGCGAGGCGGCGGAGGTCTACACCGACCCCGCCCACCCGCCGGGCTGCATGGTGATCAGCGCGGCGGTCAACACCACGTCGGACGAGGTGGCGGAGGCGCTGCGCGTACGGCGCGAGGCCAACCTGGTGGCGTTCGAGAGCCGGATCCGGGCCGATGTCGCCACGGGAGAACTGCCGGCCGGTACGGACACCCGGGCGCTGGCGCGCTACGCCGGAGCGGTGCTGCAGGGGATGTCCCAGCAGTCGCGCGACGGTGCGGGCCGGGAGGAGCTGGAGGCGGTGGCGGAGCTGGCCCTGCGGGCCTGGCCGCAGTAGGGGCCGTCTGCCGGGACGCATCTTCCGGGGGACGCGCCGCCCGGGCCGCACGTTCCTCTGGGCCACGGTGCCGAACGGGACCCTCAGCCCGCCCGGCACCGTAGCCCGGAGTACTCACGGCCGACGGGTGTGCGGTGCCCGACGGCCGGTGGGAGGTGACGCGCGGTCAGGGCAGAGCGCGCGGTTACCTCGATCCGTCCTCCTGTGCGGGGAGGGCGGAAGCTTGATGTAATTGTGGACTAGACCAATCTGTTCTGTCCATCCAATGACGTGACCCTGGTTCCCGTCACTTCCTCCAAGCCTACGCGGAAGCGGGGTCTCCTGGATACTCCGGAGTATCGCGCTGCGGAAAGTCATGGCCCGTACCCGGGGTACGCTCGCCACGTGCCCTCCATGAACGACCTCGTACGCCAGCACACCGCTCTCAGTGAAACCGACCTGGAGTGGCTCCACCTGCTGGTCTCGGAGTGGCAGCTGCTCTCCGACCTCTCCTTCGCCGACCTCGTGCTGTGGGTTCCCACGCTCGACGGCAGCCGGTACGTCTCCGTCGCGCAGATGCGCCCGAACACCGGCCCCACCTCGTACCAGGACGACATGGTCGGCCACCTGGTCCCGCGCGGCCGCCGCCCGCTGCTCGACGCCGCGCTCGACGAGGGCCGCATCGTGCGCGAGGGCGACCCCGAGTGGCGCGAGGAGGTGCCGGTCCGCGTCGAGTCGATCCCCGTGCGCCGCGAGGGCCGGGTCCTCGGAGTGATCGCACGCAACACCAACCTGCTCACTGTGCGTACACCCAGCCGGCTGGAGCTCACCTACCTCCAGTCCGCCTCCGACCTGGCCCAGATGATCGCGGCGGGCTCCTTCCCGTTCCCCGGCCAGCAGGTCGACATGGACGCCTCCCCGCGCGTCGGCGACGGCCTGATCAGGCTCGACTCCGAGGGCGTGGTGACGTACGCGTCCCCGAACGCGCTCTCCGCCTACCACCGGCTCGGCCTCGCCTCCGACCTGGTCGGCCAGCACCTGGGCACGATCACCTCCGAACTCGCGCCCTCGCGCGGCCCGGTGGACGAGGCCCTGGTCAAACTCGCCAGCGGCTGGGCCCCGCGCGAGACCGAGGCCGAGGGCAGCGGCGGGGTCATCCAGCTGCGGGCGATCCCGCTCAAGCCCAAGGGCACCCGGATCGGCTCGCTCGTCCTGTGCCGCGACGTCACGGAACTGCGCCGTCGCGAACGTGAATTGATCACCAAGGACGCGACCATCCGGGAGATCCACCACCGGGTCAAGAACAACCTCCAGACCGTGGCCGCGCTCTTGCGGCTACAGGCCCGCCGCATGGATTCGCCGCAGGGGCGCGAGGCGCTGAACGAAGCCGTCCGCCGCGTCGGTTCGATCGCGATCGTGCACGAGACGCTGTCTCAGAACCTGGATGAGCGGGTCGAGTTCGACGAGATCGCCGACCGGGTGATCGCGATGGTCTCCGAGATCTCCCCGGGCAGGGTCGACTGCCGGCGCACCGGCCGCTTCGGAATCCTGGACGCCGAGGTCGCCACCCCGCTGTCGATGGTGCTGACGGAGATCCTCCAGAACGCCCTGGAGCACGCCTTCACGCAGGGCGAGGGAGGCACCGTGGAGGTGTCCGCGGCCCGCTCGGGCACCGGTCGCGACGACGCCCGGCTGCTGATCTCGGTGGTCGACGACGGCTGCGGTCTGCCCGAGGGGTTCGACCCCCAACGGGCCGGCAACCTCGGGCTGCAGATCGTACGGACCCTGGTGGAGGGGGAGCTCGGCGGCACCTTCGACATGGTCGCGTCGGCGCCGCGCGGCACCAAGGTCGTCCTCGACATCCCGGCCAGCCCGCAGAAGTAGCGCGCCGTGCCCGTGACTCAGGGTGACGTCATCGGCAGGGGTCGGGCTCCGGACAGCACTGAACCCCGTACCGAATGGTTTTCGGTACGGGGTTCGAGAGCACGTTGCTGAGCGCTTATATGGGTACTACGCGCTGCGGCTCGAGGCTCGAAAGTCGACGTCAGGCGGTTGCGTTGCGCGCCCGATTGCGAGCGGCGCGGCGCTTCATCGCGCGGCGCTCGTCCTCGCTGAGACCGCCCCAGACACCGGAGTCCTGACCGGACTCGAGCGCCCACTGCAGGCACTGCTCCATGACGGGGCAACGGCGGCAGACGGCCTTGGCTTCCTCGATCTGCAGCAGCGCAGGACCGGTGTTGCCGATGGGGAAGAAGAGTTCCGGGTCTTCCTCGCGGCAAACGGCGTTGTGACGCCAGTCCATGGCTGCTCCATCTCCTTGTATTGCGGGCAGGTTGCTTGTGAATGTGAACGCTTTCACGAATCCCTTCGTGAGGGAAGGGAGGCCGCCCAGTTTGGGGAAAAACTCGCCCTGGGCTGCCGGAGATTCGTGGAGGGGTTCTGGCGGTCTGTGTGGGTGCCGGTTCTGCGGGCTGTCCCGATCGCCATGTAGAGATTCGCAAACCTCGGACGGGGATACAACCCCTTCCGGAAAGTTTTTTTTGATTCGTCGGTGTCTACTAGGTCACAGCCCTACTTCCTAGGGGTGGACCGGCGTGTAAACGTTCGAGTGAAAGGCCTTTCGGCCCTTCCGCTCACACAATCACACGCAGTGCACGGCGTACGCCTGTGAACCGAACGCTGGTGCGCAGCCCGAGGTGGTCTCCGTCCATCTGGAACGGAAGCGGCACCTTCGAATGCAAGGTGAAGTCCGTCAGATCGTGCAGAGACACCGCATGCTTGCCGTGCGGGCCGCGCTCAGGAGTCGAGGTCAGGAGCTGTGTCGCGTAGCGAGCGACGGCCGGAGTTGACAAACGGTTCAGTGCCAATACGTCAAGTGCGGTATCGAACGACGCCTCCGGAGAGGCGTAGAGCGGCCGGTTGCCCAGGTATGTCCAGGGTGACGTGTTGCACACTATCGACAGCACCAGGTCCCTCACGGGATCCGCGCCGGGCCGCTCCAGTGTCACCATGCCGTGTCGGCGGTGGGGCTCTTCCCAGAACTGGCGCATCAGCTGTCGCATGTACAGGGCATGGGTCGAACGTTTGCCCCGTTCCCGCTGCTGTTCGACACGGCCCACCACGCCCGCGTCGAAGCCGAAGCCCGCGCAGAAGGTGAACCAGCGCGCCGGGACCGACTCGTCCTCCGTGCCCGGGGTGCCGGCCGCGAGCCCCAGGCCGACCGTGCGCTCGCGCCGCTCCCGCAGCGCGTCCAGCAGGGCGCCGGTCGCCTCGACCGCGTCGTTGGGCAGGCCGAGCGCGCGGGCGAAGACATTGGTGGAGCCACCGGGGACCACCGCGAGCCCGGGCAGCCGGTCCGGATCGGGGCCCTCGTGCAGCAGCCCGTTGACCACTTCGTTGACGGTGCCGTCACCGCCCAGGGCCACCACCAGGTCGACCCCGGTCTCGGCCGCCCGGCGGCCCAGGTCCCGGGCGTGGCCACGGTATTCGGTGGTGACCGCCTCCAGCTTCATCTCGCTGGCGAGCGCATGGGTCAGGACGTCGCGCGTGCGCGCACTGGTCGTCGTCGCTGCTGGGTTGGCCACGAGGAGTGCACGCATGGGCGTCAGCCTACCGACCCCTTCCGGTGCCGCCCATACTGGCCGTCCCCTCCGGGTGCGGGAGGGCCGCGGCTACCCTGCTGGGGTGAGTACGAAGCCCAGCCCCACCGAGTCCGCCGTCCCCGCCCCGCTGCCCCGCAGGCTGACCGCTGCCGCCGCGCTCGCCGCGCTGGAGGGGCTGGCCCTGGCCGGTCCCGGCGTCGCCGATCTCTACATGGCCGTCGTCGGCGACGCGGACGCCGTGCAGGCCGGGACCGGCGGGATCACTCTGCTCGTCCTGGCCGCGCTGCCGCTGGTCGCGGCGCGCGGTCTGGTCCTGGGCCGCCGCTGGAGCCGCGGTCCGGCGCTGATCACCCAGCTGATGTCGCTGCCGGTGGCCTGGATGCTGTGGACCGCGGGAGGGTCGATGAAGGTCGCCGCCGTGGCGTTGGCCCTGGCTGCGGTGGCCGTCACGGCCCTCCTGGTGAACCCGAAGGCCACCGAAGCGCTGGGCATCGGGCCCGCGGAACGGGCCCGATAGCCCGGCGGGCGACTCTCCTACTCCTCGACCAGGAGCTTTTCGCGGAGCTGGGCCAGGGTGCGGGCCAGCAGCCGGGAGACGTGCATCTGGGAGATGCCGACCTCCTGGGCGATCTGCGACTGGGTCATGTTGCCGAAGAACCGCAGCAGCAGGATCCGCTTCTCCCGCGGCGGCAGTCCTTCGAGCAGCGGCTTGAGGGACTCGCGGTACTCGACGCCCTCCAGCGCCTCGTCCTCCGAGCCCAGGGTGTCCGCGACCGCCGGCGACTCGTCGTCGGTGTCCGGGACGTCCAGCGAGAGCGTGCTGTAGGCGTTGGCCGATTCCAGGCCCTCCAGCACCTCCTCCTCCGAGATGCCCAGCCGTTCGGCCAGTTCGTGCACCGTGGGGGAGCGGCCGTGCTGCTGGGACAGTTCAGCCGTCGCCGTGGTCAGCGAGAGCCGCAGCTCCTGCAGGCGCCTGGGGACCCGTACCGCCCAGCCCTTGTCACGGAAATGGCGCTTGATCTCGCCGACCACCGTGGGCGTGGCGTACGTGGAGAACTCGACCCCGCGGTCCGGGTCGAAGCGGTCCACCGACTTGATCAGGCCGATGGTGGCCACCTGGGTCAGGTCGTCCAGCGGCTCGCCGCGGTTGCGGAAGCGCCGGGCCAGGTGCTCGACCAGCGGCAGGTGCATCCGTACGAGCCGGTTGCGCAGCTCCGCCTTCTCCGGCGAGCCGTCGGGCAGCGCCCGGAGCTCGATGAAGAGGGCCCGGGCACCGCTGCGGTCGCGCGGATCCGGCAGGGGTACCGGCGCCGTGAACACCGGAGCCCGCAGGGCTTCGGAGGTGTCCGGGGCCAGTGGTGTGTCCGCGGCCGGCGCCGCCGGCGGGGCCGTGGCAGCGGCCCCCGGTGGCTGGACCGGCAGTGTTTGGTCGTGCTGGTTCTCGCTCACAGGGCCCGCCCGTCGCTCCGCCGAGTCCAAAAAGCCGTTTTCCGCGTCCGTGTCAGCCGGGTGCGGCCGGGCGTGCTGCTGCTCCGGAATGCCGCCGTCGACCTCGTGTCCTACCCGGGGCCGATCCCCGCCCCGCACCGGGACCTCCCCGCCGCTCACGCCGGGCCTGGCCCCGCGCCGCGCTGTTTGTAGAGGCTGATGCTCACCGTCTTGTTCTCCTCGACCGTGGCCTCGACCTTCCCGGCGAGTGCCGAGAGGACCGTCCACGCGAACGTGTCACGCTCCGGCGCCCGGCCGTCGGTGGTCGGGGCGGAGACGGTCACCTCCAGCGAATCGTCGACCAACCGGAAGACGCAGCTGAGGACGGAGCCGGGCACGGCCTGCTGGAGCAGGATCGCGCAGGCCTCGTCCACCGCGATGCGGAGGTCCTCGATCTCGTCGAGGGTGAAGTCCAAACGTGCCGCGAGGCCGGCCGTGGCCGTTCGCAGCACAGACAGGTAGGCACCCGCAGCGGGCAGCCGGACTTCCACGAAGTCCTGGGTCCCGGGCTCGCCTGCGATCTGGGACACCCTCACCTCCAAGGTGGTACGAGCTCTGTTCGCCGGTGACGCTATCGCGATCCGGGCGATCGTGTCGCGGCACCCCTGTCGGTGGGGGCAGAACCCCTTTGAACTTAGCTGCACATAGCTGGCCCGAGGGCCGTGCCTGCGACCAGTGACTGATGGTAAGCCCATGGGGACGCACAGTGGCTAGGGGTCTGCGGGTCCAAATCAGGGGAACCGGCGGAGGGTTGATCTACCCCGGTTCAGACGATCGAACCGTCGACAAAACACCATCTCCAGGTCTCGCCCGGTTCGAAGCTGCGCATCACGGGATGCCCGGTCTCCCGGTGGTGCGCCGTGGCGTGCCGGTGGGGCGAGGAGTCGCAGCACCCGACGTGCCCGCACCCCAGGCACATCCGGAGCTGCACGGGATGGCTGCCGAGGGCCAGACATTCGGGGCAGGTCTGGGCAAGCGGGACCGGCTCGGGGCGCGGCAGTTCGGGAACGTGGGTGCACTCGCTCATGATGGCCAGCGTACTGAGGTGCGGGCGCCCGGGATGACATGACTCAAGCGAGGATGATCTTCGATGGAGGTATTGCCGCTGGTGGCGCTGGTGGCCGGCTGTGCGGTCGTCGCGGGCCTGGCCCGCCGGACCCCGGTACCGGCCCCGCTGCTGCTGGTCGCCGCCGGACTGGCCGCGGCCTACGTGCCGGGGGTGCCCGAGTACGGGCTGGACCCGCACATCGTGCTGCCGCTGCTGCTCCCGCCGCTGCTCTACACGGCCGCGGTCGACAGCTCGTACCTGGACCTGCGGGCGAACCTACGGCCTGTGGCCCTGCTCTCGGTGGGGTACGTGCTCTTCGCGACCGTCGCCGTCGGGTACGCGGCGTACCTGCTGGTGCCGGGGCTCTCGCTGCCGGTGGCGCTGGTGCTGGGGGCGGTCATCGCTCCGCCCGACGCGGTCGCGGCGACGGCCATCGCCCGCAAGCTCGGGCTGCCGAACCGGATCACGACCATCCTCCAGGGTGAGTCCCTGGTCAACGACGCCACCGCGATCACCGCGTACAAGGTCGCGCTGGCGGCGGCGGTCGGCGCGAGCGCCGGCTGGGCGGGCGGGATCCAGGAGTTCCTGCTGGCCTCGGTCGGCGGGGTCGCGGTCGGCCTGCTGCTGATGGTCCCGATCCACGTCCTGCGCAGGAAGCTGCGCGAACCGCTCCTGCAGAACACCCTGTCGCTGCTGATCCCCTTCGTGGCCTACGCGGCCGCCGAGCGGGTGCACGCGTCGGGAGTGCTGGCGGTCGTGGTGGTCGCGCTGTACCTGGGGCACCGCAACTGGCAGGTCGACTTCGCGACAAGGCTCCAGGAGGAGGCGGTCTGGAAGATGGTCGCCTTCATCCTCGAATCGGTGGTCTTCGCGCTGATCGGGCTCCAGTTGCCGGTGGTGCTGAAGGGGCTGGGGGAGTACGAGGGCACGGCGGCGGCGGGCTACGCGGTCGTCGTGTTCCTCGTCGTGGTCGCGGCCCGCTTCGCGTGGGTCTTCCCGGCGACGTTCCTGCCGAGGCTTTCGCAGCGGATCCGCGCGCGCGAGCCGGAGACGACCTGGAAGGCCCCGGTCGTCGTGGGATGGGCGGGCATGCGGGGCGTCGTCTCGCTGGCCATCGCCTTCTCCGTGCCGATGAGCGTGCCGCACCGGAACCTGATCCTGTTCCTGACCTTCACGACGGTGATCGGCACGCTGGTGGTCCAGGGCCTGACCCTGCCGCCGCTGATCCGGCTGCTGAGGCTGCCGCCCAAGGACACGCACGCCGAGACCCTAGCGGAGGCCCAGGCCCAGAGCGAGGCCTCGCAGGCCGCGGAAGACCGTCTGGCGGAGCTGCTGGACTCCCCGGCGAACGCGCTGCCGCCCCCGCTGGCGGACCGGCTGCGGACGGTCCTGGAGCGCCGGCGGAACGCCGTGTGGGAGCGGCTGGGGGAGGTCAACGCGGTCACGGGCGAGTCCGCGGACGACGTCTACCGCCGTCTGGCGGGGGAGATGATCGAGGCGGAGCGCGAGGTATTCGTCTCCCTGCGCGACGCCCGCCGCATCGACGACGAAATGCTCCGGGCCCTGCTGCGCCGCCTGGACCTGGAGGAGGCGGCGGCGTACCGGGAGGAAGCGGGCTGAGGGCGAGCGGGCGGCGGTGTGCGGCCCTGCCCGCGGCCCTCTGAGGCCCTGGCGCGGCAGCGGGCCGGGGCCGCGGTGGTGGCGGGGCCCGGTGCGGCCGGTGCGGAGCCGCCTCCTGGGCTACGGGCGGCCCGTGACGACCGCCGCCAGGGTGGTGCCGCGGGGGAAGGCGCCCGCGCGGGTCATCGCGAGCAGGGCCCAGAGGAGCTTCGCCACGTAGATCCGCTCCACCGGCAGGCCGTGGCGGGACTCGAAGTCCGCCGCGAACTCCGCCAGCTCGGCGGGGACGCGGGCGTAGCCGCCGTGGGCGTAGCCCTCGGCCAGCGACCAGTCGCCCGCCGGACCGCCGAACGCGGCCGTCTGGAGGGAACGTATCTCCGCCTCCAGGAACCCGCCCCCGACCACCGGGACCCCCAGCGCCCGCCGGCCCGCGCCGAGCCCCGCCGCCAGTCCGGCCAGCGTGCCCCCGGTCCCGCAGGCCACCGCGGCCACGTCGCAGGCACCGCGCAGCTCGCGGCCCAGTTCGGCGCAGCCGTGCAGCGCGAGCGCGTTGCTGCCGCCCTCGGGGATCACGTAGGCCCCCTCCGCGCCCGCCAGCGCCGGGAGCCCGGCCTTGTCCCGGTAGGCCGACCGGGACACGAAGTGCAGCCGCATGCCGTCCGCCGCGCACCGGGCCAGCGAGTCGTTCAGCGGCCGCCCCGCGAGCTCGTCCCCCCGTACGATCCCGACGGTCGCCAGCCCCAGGAGCCGGCCGGCCGCGGCGGTGGCCCGGAGGTGGTTGGAGTAGGCGCCGCCGAAGGTCACGAGCTCCGGGTATCCGCCCGCGACGGCGGCCCGCAGATTCGGCGCGAGCTTGCGCCACTTGTTGCCGGGAAGCTCCGGATGGACCAGATCGTCCCGCTTGAGCAGCAGCCGCACGCCCCGCGCGTCGAACCGCTCGTCGCGGACCTCTTGCAACGGGGACGGCGGGCGGGGTCGCAAGAGGATGTCGGGGTTCGCGGGGCGGTTCACCCGTACATTGTGTGCCGCGCCCGCCCGTTCCGTCGCACGTCAGAGCGGGTCTGCTCCGGACTTCCGCTCCGGGGCTACTTCAGGCGTTCCGTGACGCGGTCGCGCATCGAGGCCATCGTGAAGCCCTTCGGGTCGATCTTGCCCGGGCGCCATTCGAGGTGGCCGATGACCGAGCGGGCCGACCAGCCGTGGGCGCGGCACAGGGCGGCCGACGCGCGGGCCATCGCGTCGAGCTGGGGGGCCGGCCAGGGGTCCTCGCCGTCGCCGAGGTTCTCGCACTCGAAGCCGTAGAAGTGGCGGTTGCCGTCGGTGTCGGCGTGCTGGTCGGGTGGGAGGCGCTTCTCCGCGATCACCGCAGCCAGGACGGCGGAGTCGCCCGCGCCGGCGTGGTTGGCGCGGCCGTGGCCGACCAGGTGGACCCGGCCGTCCTTGGTGATCACTCCGTGGCAGAGCGGGCCGGGGAGGTCCGCGCGGCCGTCGCGGCAGAGCCGGACCGTGTTCGCGGTGCCGTGCGTGACGGTGTGGTGGAGCATCACCCCGTGCACGGGACCCCAGGGGCCCTTGTGGTTGCGGTTGTGGGTGCGCCAGGCGCCGACTTCGACGACCGTCAGGCCCTCGGCCCGCAGGACGTCGAGGAACCGTTTCGCGGACAGGGGTGCGGACATGACCGCCTCCTTGGGCTGTGAGTAGCCGAGTGGTTACTCAACGTTTAGTGGAGGCGGTCATTCCGTCGCAAGGGCGCGCACCGGGCGCACGGCTCACGCGGAGGCGAGCCACAGGTCGGGGCCGAAGGCCTCGTAGGTGATGTCGGCGGGCGCCACGCCCTTGGCGATCAGCTGCTCGCGCGCCACCCGCATGAAGGGGAGGGGGCCGCAGAGGTAGGCCTTCGTGCCCGGGGCGACCGGGACGGCGGTGAGGTCGAGGAGGCCCTCGTGGTCGCCCGGCTCGGCGCCGGCCTCGTACCAGAAGTGCGCCGTGGCGTCGGTGAGCTTGTCGGTCAGGGCCCGGTGGTCGGTGCGCAGGGCGTGGTCGGCGGGGGAGCGGTCGGCGTGCAGGACGGTGACGGGGGCCGGGTGCGCGGTCTCGGCCAGGTGCTCCAGCATCGAGAGCATCGGGGTGCAGCCGATGCCGGCCGAGGCGAGGATCACCGGCGAGGCGGAGTCCTGGAGGACCAGGTCGCCGTAGGGGGTCGAGACGCGCAGGGTGTCGCCGGTCCGGATCTCGGCGTGCAGGTGGTTGGAGACCTCTCCGTCGGGGCCGTCGGCAGCCGGGCCGTGGACCCGCTTGACGGTGATCGAGCGGATCGGGGAGCCGGGGGCGCTGGAGAGGCTGTACTGGCGGATCTGCCGGGCGCCGTCGGGGAGTTCGACCTGGACGGAGACGTACTGGCCCGGCTTGAACCCGGGCGCCGGGGAGTCGTCGGCCGGGGTGAGGTGGAAGGTGGTGCAGTCCGCGGTCTCCTCGACGCGGGCGGCGACCGTCCACGTGCGCCAGACGTCGCCGGCGAGGACCTGCTGCTCGGCGTAGAGGCGCTCCTCGATGGTGACGAGGGCGTTCGCCATGAGCCAGTAGACCTCGTCCCAGGCCTCGGCGACCTCGGGGGTGACGGCCTCGCCGAGGATCTCCGCGATCGCCTCGAAGAGGTGCTCGTGGACGATCGGGTACTGCTCGCGGGTGACGCCGAGGGAGGCGTGCTTGTGGGCGATGCGGTTCAGCATCACGTCGGGGCGGGCGTCGGGGTGTTCGACGAGGTGGGTCGCGAAGGCGGCGATGGAGCCGGCGAGGGCCTGCTTCTGGAGGCCCGCGTTCTGGTTGCCGCGGTTGAAGAGGTCGCGGATCAGTTCGGGGTGGGCCGCGAAGAGCTTTCCGTAGAAGAGCTCCGTGATGTCGCCGATCGCCGCGCCCACGGCGGGCAGGGTGGCTCGTACGGTCGCGGCGGACTTCTCGGAAAGCATCGGTGGCTCCTGGGGTCGGGGTGGGGGCGCAGAATTTGAATACTGGATGCGCATTTACGGGCAGGGAGTCGGGCGTTCGTTCCGATACGGAATTGTGTTCGAAGGGTCCGTGCGTCTCACGCTATGCGGGCCCAGTGCCGGTGTGAACCGGCCATCCGGCCCCATCCCTCAGGGTCTTCCGGCCCCCGGCGATCCGCCCGAAATGCCCAGCAGGAGCGGACCGGTCGGGGCCGCGACCAGGTCGTTCACCGTCAGCGGGTCCAGGGAGGCGAAGAAGGCCTCCTGGGCCCGGCGCAGCGCCCCGCGCAGGACGCAGGCGCCGCGCAGGGGGCACGGGGTGGTGCCGTCGCAGTCCACGACGTCGCCGGCGCCCTCCAGTTCGCGGATCAGCCCGCCCACCGAGGCGGCGCGGCCGGCGGGGGTCAGGGTGAGGCCGCCGCCGCGTCCGCGACGGGCTTCGACCAGGCCGAGATGCTGCAGCTTGGCGACCACTTTGGCGGTGTGGGTGTACGGAACCTCCATGGTCGCCGCCACGTCGCGGGTGGTGGGAAGGTCCGCGTCGGCGACGGCCAGGCGCATCAGGACGCGCAGGGCGAGGTCGGTGAATCGGGTCAGCCGCATGGGGCCAGCGTAGAAAACTTGCATCCTGCGTGCAAATTTAAACGGCGGGAGCGGTGGTCCTCGCGCGGGATGGCTGAAACGGGTGGGGTCCAAGTTCCTCGTGGGGCGGAAGTTGAACTCAAGAGAGTGCCCAGCCTCGAACGGAGTAGTCCCACCCTTTTGTGTAATGGTCCCACCACGGTCCGTGCTGAAAGGCTCCTCCCGCAGATTCATGGAGTGATCGAAGGGGAAATTCATGTCGGTCCAGGCAGGTTCCGAATCCGAGGCCCAGGCACCGCAGCGCAGTCTGGGAACGGCGGCCGCGCGGAACTTGGCAACCACGACCAAGTCCGCGCCGCAGATGCAGGAGATCACCTCGCGGTGGCTCCTGAAGATGCTCCCCTGGGTGCCCGTCCAGGGCGGCACGTACCGGGTCAACCGGCGGCTGAGCTACTCGGTCGGCAACGGCATCGTGGAGTTCGTCAAGACCGGCACGCAGGTGCAGGTGATTCCGGCGGAGCTGGGGGAGCTCCCGGTGCTGCGCGACTACGACGACCCCGACGCGCTGGCCGAACTCGCCGCGCGCTGCCAGCAGATCGACTTCGAGCCGGGCCAGGAGCTCACCTCCTTCGGCAGCCCCGCCGACAAGGTGTTCCTGCTCGCCCACGGGCGCATCGACCAGATCGGCCCCGGTCCCTACGGTGACGACGCCGTCCTGCAGACCGTCGCCGACGGGGCCTTCTTCGGCGAGGACGCCCTCGTCGACGAGGAGGCCATCTGGGAGTACACCGCCCGCACCGCCACCGCCGGCACCGTGCTCGTCCTCTCCCGCCAGGACTTCCAGATCCTCGCCGACCGGGTCGACTCGCTGCGGGCGCACGTGGACTCCGTACGGGCCCTGCCGGAGCAGCGCACCAACAAGTACGGCGAGGCAGCGATCGACCTCTCCGCCGGCCACGCGGGCGAGGCCGTGCTGCCGGGCACCTTCGTGGACTACGAGGCCCGGCCGCGCGAGTACGAACTCTCCATCGCGCAAACGGTTCTGCGCGTCCACACCCGCGTCGCCGACCTGTACAACCAGCCGATGAACCAGACCGAGCAGCAGTTGCGGCTCACGGTCGAGGCGCTGCGCGAGCGCCAGGAGCACGAGATGCTCAACAACCGCGACTTCGGCCTCCTGCACAACGCCGACTACGACCAGCGCATCCAGTCCCACGACGGCGCGCCCAGCCCCGACGACATGGACCAGCTGCTCAGCATGCGGCGCGGCTCCAAGTTCTTCCTGGCCCACCCCAAGGCCATCGCCGCCTTCGGGCGCGAGTGCAACAAGCGCGGGCTGTATCCCGAGTCGGTGGAGATCGGCGGGCACCGGGTGCCGGCCTGGCGCGGGGTCCCGATGTTCCCGTCCAACAAGATCCCGATCAGCGACGCCCGTACGACCTCCATCCTGTGCATGCGCACCGGCGAGGACGAGTCGGGCGTGATCGGCCTGCACCAGCCCGGGATCCCGGACGAGATCGAGCCGAGCACCTCGGTGCGGTTCATGGGAATCAGCGAGCAGGCGATCATCTCCTACCTGGTCACCACCTACTTCTCCGCCGCGGTGCTGGTGCCGGACGCGCTCGGCGTCCTGGAGAACGTCGAGATCGCCCGCTGGAGCTGAGCCGCCCGGCGCCGGAGCGACGGGGACGGGACAGGACGGGACAGGACGGAGCGCACACGCCATGTCGACCACTGAGGCGATCACCACCAGCGAGGGGCAGGAAGCCGCCGTCCTGCTGGAACGGACGAGAGAAACGGTCAACCCCGAGCTGCGCCGGACCGTGGAGAGCCTGCCCGGCTCGATGCGGCGCGTGGCGATGTACCACTTCGGCTGGGAGCACGAGGACGGCACCCCGGCGGCGGGCAGCGCCGGCAAGGCCATCCGGCCCGCCCTGGTGCTCGCCGCCGCGCAGGCCCTGCACGGGGACCGCGGGGCCTGGGACACCGGGCACGCCGTACGGGCGGCGGTGGCCGTGGAGCTGGCCCACAACTTCACGCTGCTGCACGACGACGTCATCGACAAGGACGCGCGCAGGCGCGGCCGACCGACGGCCTGGACGGTCTTCGGGACACCGGACGCGATCATCACGGGCGACGCCATGATGGCGCTCGCGCTGCAGCTGCTCGCCGAGGACCCGCACCCCGCCTCGGCGGCGGCCTCGGCCCGGCTCGCCGCCTGCATCGTCGAGCTGTGCGCCGGCCAGCAGGCGGACTGCGCCTTCGAGCAGCGCCGCAGCGTCTCGCTCGACGAGTGCCTGACCATGGCGACGGCCAAGACCGGGGCCCTGCTGGGCTGCGCGTGCGCGCTCGGCGCGCTGTACGCGGGGGCCGGTCCGGACGAGGTCGACGCCATGGACGCCTTCGGCCGGGAGGCCGGGCTGGCGTTCCAGCTCATCGACGATCTGATCGGCATCTGGGGGGACCCCGGCCACACCGGAAAACCCGCCGGGGCCGATCTGCTGGCCCGCAAGAAGTCCCTTCCGGTCGTGGCCGCCCTCACCTCGGGCACCGAGGCGGGGGAGGAGCTGGCCGCGCTGTACGCGGGTCCCATGACCGGGGGCGACGTGGGCCGGGCGGCCGCCGCGGTGGAGCGGGCGGGCGGGCGGGACTGGGCGCAGGCCCATGCCGCCGACCGGATGGGGCGGGCGGTGCAGCAGCTGTCGCGGGCCGTCCCGGACCTCGGGGCGGCGGGCGGACTGCTGGCGCTCGCGGAGTTCGTGACACGGCGTACGAAGTGACCGCGTAGGGGAGGGGGAACCCCGGAGGCCTGTTCCGGCACCGCACGGTGCCGGAACGGGCCTTTCTGCGTCGGTGGGGCAACTCTAGGATCACTCACGGTTGTTGACGCGTGAGTGAAGTGAAGGGTGTGACCCATGGGGCTGGAGATACGTCAAGCCGGTCAGTCGGACCGGGACGCCGTGGCGCGGCTGCTCGACGAGGCCTTCCGCACCGATCCGGTGAGCAGCTGGGTGTTTCCGGACCCGGAGCACCGGGCGGCGGTGCACGGGAAGTTCCTGGGCGTCTTCGTGGACGTGGCGCTGGCCGAGGGCCGGATCGACTACGCGGTGGACGGTTCCGCGGCGGCGCTGTGGCTGCGGATCCCGGCGGCCGACCCGGAGGGCGGGCACGTCGAGGACGAGATCCCGGCGAAGATGCGGGCCGTGGCCGACCCCGACAACGAGCGGTGCGAGCTGGTGGGCCGGCTCACGGGCGCGGTGCACCCCGTGGCGGAGGAGCACGAGTACCTCCTGATGATCGCGGTCGCCCCGGCGCGGCAGGGCGAGGGTCTGGGTACGGAGCTGATCCGCCCGGTGCTGGAGCGCTGCGACAGCGAGGGCGTGCCGGCGTACCTGGAGGCGAGCAGCGAGCGCAGCAAGGGGTTGTACGAGCGGCTGGGCTGGGAGTTCACGGGCGAGGCGGTGCGGCTGCCGGACGGCCCGCTGATGTGGCCGATGTGGCGCAAGCCGCAGTAGCCGATCCCCGTGCACCCCCTTGCGAGACCACTTCGTCTGAAGTACTTTGGCCGACGTGCCTCGATGGGGGTGCACTGTCGAACGGAAGAGAATCGCTTGCGCAAGCTCACGTACTTCATCGCCACCTCGGTCGACGGCTTCATCGGGGCCCCGGATGGCGATGCCGATTTCATCTACGGCTACCTCGACGGCGAGTTCATCGACTTCCTCAAGGCCGAGTACCCGGAGACCATCTCCACCCCCGGACGCGCCCAGCTTGGGATCGAGGACGCCGAAGCCCGGCACTTCGACACCGTGCTCATGGGCCGCGGTACCTACGAGCCCGGCCTCAAGCAGGGCCTGACCAGCCCGTACGGGCACCTGCGCGAGCAGTACGTGGTCTCGCGCTCGCTCACCACCACGCTCGACCCGGCGGTGCGGCTGATCGGCGGGGATCTGGTGGAGAAGGTCCGTGAACTGAAGGCCGAGGACGGGCTCGGCATCTGGCTGTGCGGCGGGGCCGACCTCGCGGGGCAGCTCATCGACGAGATCGACGAGTTCGTCGTGAAGACCTACCCGGTCTTCGTCGGCACGGGCATGCCGATGTCGCGCGCCGGGTTCGGGGCCCGGCCCCTGGAGCTGACCGGCTTCAAGGCCCTGGGCGGCGGCCAGGTCGTCACCTCGTACGCGGTCAAGCGCTGACCCGCCGAAGCGGCGAAACCGGCCTACCGTGGAGGTATGGCCGGTGAACAGCGGGAACAGCACAAGCGCGGGACGGTCGCCCCGCAGGCCGGACACGAGCAGCAGTCGTGCCCGGTCTGCGGGAGCCCCGTCGACACGATGGTCGGACGGCGCAAGTCCCTGGGGATCTTCGTCCCGACATGGACTCCGGGTCCTTGCAAGAACCCGGAGTGCACGGCGTACGAGCCCGAGGGGCCCCGGGACGACGGGGCCTAGCCCGAGAGGCCCTAGCCCTTCGTGTCCAGACCGGACGCGGCGAGGCCGTTCGCCCAGAGCTGGTTGACGCGCGAGCGCTCGGCGGAGTTCGGCGTGGCGTTCTGGCAGGAGGTGCCGGGGCCGCCGCCGGACATCAGCTCGCTGCACGGGCCCGAGTAGTGGTCCGGCAGGCCGAGCACGTGACCGGTCTCGTGCGAGGTCACGCGGGTGGAGTTGTACTGCTGGTTCTGCCGGTAGTCCAGGAAGATGTAGCCCCTGCCGTGGCCGTCCGTGCTCGCGTAGGAACCGCGCGAGTCGTTGCCCTCGTAGTACGCGAAGTTCCCGCCCGAGGACACCTCCTGCAGTTTGACGTTGACCACCGAGCTGTTCCAGATCTGCGTGGAGCGGGCTATCTGGGTGCGGAAGCTCGGCGCGTTGCGGGTGTTGTAGGTGACCGTGACGGCCGCCAGGCCGGGGGACGCGGCGCGCTGTTCGGCGACCGAGCGCCGCACGGCCTCGAAGAAGGCGCGGTTGGCGGCCTGGTTCTCCTTCGACTGCTCGTACGCGGCGTACGTGTTCGGGCCGCCGGCGCCGGGGGAGGCCGTGGCGGTCGCGCCCGGGACGACGGCGCCGAGGACGGCGGCGATGCCGAGGCCGACGGCGGACAGGGTGGTCTTGCGGGAGTGGCGCATGTGGGGGACTCCTGCTCATCCGGTGCGGTGGGGGGTCGTTCGGTACCGGAGTCTGCGGGAGCGGGAGTGGCCGGCGGATGATGCCAGACCCCGATAGCGCCGGGTTATCGGGGGGATTTCGGAAGCCCGACTCCCAAGAGAATGGCGGGATTCGAGGGGATACCGGTTACTGGTGCGGTCGGCTCGCCCCGGCCTACTCTCGGGGCATGGAGCTTGAGGTCAGGCACCTGCGCGCGCTGTGCGCCATCGCCGACGCCGGCAGCCTGCACAAGGCCGCCCGGCAGCTCGGCGTGAGCCAGCCCTCACTGACGACCCAGCTTCGGCGCATCGAACGCGCCCTGGACGGGGAGCTGTTCCTGCGCGAGCGGACCGGGTGCCGGCCGACTCCCTTCGGGCGCAGCGTACTCGGGCGGGCGCGGCCGCTGCTGGCCGAGATGGCCGCCCTCGTGGCGGAGGCCCGGGCGCTCTCCCAGGGGCCCCGGCTGCGGATCGGCTCGACGGCCAGCCGCGCCCTGCCCGGCTGGCTGCGGCGGCTGCACCGGCGGCTGCCCGACACGGAGACCGACCTGGTGGTCGACGTGTCCGCCAACGCGCTGCTGCGGATGACGGCCGCGGGCCGGCTCGACGTGGCGTTCGTGCACGAGGTGGAGGGCAGCCCGCTGCGGGTGCCGGCCGGGCTGGAGTTACGGGTGCTGATGGAGCGGGAGCCGCAGTTCGTGTCCATGTCCCGGGACCATCCCGCGGCGGCGCGGGCCGTGGTGGAGCTGCGGGACCTCGCCGCCGACCGGTGGACCGTGGACCCGTCGGTGGACGGCGAGTGGGACGGCCTGCGCCGGGTCCTCGCGGGCGCCGGCCTCGACCCGCCGCTGCTGCACGCCGACTACCACACGGCCGCCTCGCTGATCGTCTCCGGCGAGGCCGTCGCCCCCTGCCAGCCCACCTCGGGACCGCGCGAGGACATGGCGATCCGGCCGCTCTCGGGCGATCCGCTCGCCGTGCGCCTCCTCCTCGCGACCCGCCCCGGGGTGCACGCCCAGATGTCCGAGGGGGTGTACGAGGACCTCCGCGCGGCCTACCGCGAAGCGGCGCTGGGGACTCCGCCCTACCGCGCCTGGCTGCGCCGCAACGCGAGCCCGCTGCTGGCGTCGTAGGGGGCTGCTCGCCTTAGGGGGGCGGACGGGCTAGGCCGGGCGGCGGGCCCGGTCGTAGGCCAGGGCGGCCGCGCCGTGGGCCACCAGGACGGTGCCCGCGGCGAGCCAGCCCGGGCTTCGGCGGCGGGCCGCCCACATCATGAGGGGGGCTCCGGCGGCCAGTTGGGCCGCGCCCGCCAGGCGGGCCTTTGGGCCCCGGAGCCACGGGCCCAGGGGGCTGTCCTCGACCACCGCGAGCTCCGCCCGCACCGTGTCGCGCCAGCCCGCCCATTCCACCCGCTCCGCCCCCTGCGCGACCCGGGCCGCCTCCCGCAGCCGGTCGGCGGGTTCGCCCGGGGTCAGACCCGCCGGCAGCGCCAGTCCCGCGCGGGCGAGCAGCGCGATGACGCCGAGCAGCCGGGCGTCGCCGTCCGCCGCCGCGTCGGGGCGGGTGAGGTGCTCCAGTTCCTCCAGGTCCAGGACCGGGTCCAGTCCGAGCCGGGCCGCCAGGGTCCGCATGGCGTCTGAGTTCGGGGCGTCGGGCTCGCCGTGCGGACGGCCCGCCGCGTCCCAGGCGTAGGCCGCGGACCGGCGGAACCCGGAGGACAGCACGAAGCCGGTCCGGCCCTCTTCCCACCACAGGCTCAGCACCGGCCGGTCGGAGCTCAGCGCGACCGCCGCACCCCAGCCCGCCAGGACTTCGGCCACGGACTCCGTGCCGCCGAGCCAGGGCTTGGCCTCGGGGACCAGCACGCTCCACTCCCCGGCGGGGGCCAACAGCAGGCGTTCGCGCAGGATGTGCGCGGCGGGGCGGGCGGCGAGGGGCTCTGCGCGGCAGAGCAGGAGTCCACCCGTCGTGGTCTGGGAGTTCGACATGCCCACACGCTAATCCAAACCGGCGCAAAGCGGGGATTTTGGATCATCCTGACGTGCTTGACTTCCCGCAACCGCGATATATCGTGTTGGTCAGAAGACGCGATATGTTGCGTGCACGTACGCCGAGGAGGATCAGCACCATGGCTGAGGCAGCGCAGAATCCGCAGACGACATGGTCGGTCGCCGAACCGCAGAAGCTCGCCTTCGAGGAGCCGGTGACCGAGGTCCGCGTCCGGGTGGCCGGCGGCACGGTCAACGTCGTCGCCGACGAGGGTCCGGCCCGCCTGGAGGTGTCCGAGGTCGACGGGCCTCCCCTGCACGTGGTGCAGGAGGGCGGAACCCTCACCATCTCCTACGAGGACCTCCCCTGGAACGGTTCGCAGGGGCTCAAGCAGTGGTTCGAGAGCAAGCCCTGGAAGGCCTGGTCCGCTTCCGACTCCGGCCGCAAGGCCTGGGAGCGCAGCGCGACCGTGACCCTCACGGTCCCGGCCGCCACCCGGGTGCAGCTGGCCACCGTCAGCGCCACCGTCTTCGTCTCCGGCATCGACGGCGGCACCGACATCCACGGGGTCTCCGGCGACACCACGCTCGTCGGCCTGTCCGGCCGGGTCAAGGCGCACACGGTCTCCGGCGGGGTCGAGGCCCAGTCCGTGACCGGCGAGCTCGGATTCCACTCGGTGTCCGGCGGCCTGACGGTCGTCGACGGCGCCGCGGGCAACGTACGGGCCGACTCGGTCAGCGGCGACATGCTGATCGACCTGGCCCTCGACGAGCGGCCCGCGCCCCGGCCGGTCGACATCTCCCTCAACTCCGTCTCCGGGCAGGTCGCCATCCGCCTCCCGCATCCGGCCGACGCCCGGGTCGAGGCGAACACCGCCACCGGCGGCGTCTCCAACGCGTTCGAGGACCTGCGGGTCTCCGGCCAGCTGGGCGCCAAGAGGATCACCGGCACCCTGGGCGCCGGCACCGGCACCCTGCGCGCCACCACCGTCTCCGGTTCCATCGCGCTGCTGCGCCGCCCCGCCGAGGCCTCCCCGACCGAACCGGCCGGGCCGGACCCTCTCGCGCTCGACAAGAAGGTGCTCTGACATGCCGCCCGTCTTCGCCCACGGCCGCCTCCGCCTCTACCTCCTCAAGCTGCTGGACGAGGCCCCGCGCCACGGGTACGAGGTGATCCGGCTGCTGGAGGAGCGTTTCCAGGGGCTGTACGCGCCCTCCGCGGGCACGGTGTACCCGCGCCTGGCCAAGCTGGAGACCGAGGGCCTGGTCACGCACGCGAGCGAAGGCGGGCGCAAGGTGTACTCGATCACCGACGCGGGCCGCGCCGAACTGGCCGACCGCGGCGGCGAACTGGCCGACCTGGAACTGGAGATCCGCGACTCGGTCTCCGAGCTGGCCGCCGAGATCCGCGCCGACGTGAGTGGTGCGGCGGGCGATCTGCGGCGCGAGATGCGGGCCGCCGCCAGTGCGTCGGCCACGCAGGTGGAGGACGAGTCCTGGAAGGCCGCCAAGGAGGAGCTCCGCAAGGCCAAGGCCGAGTGGAAGGAACAGGCGCGCCGGGCGAAGGACGAGAGCCGCCGGGCCCGGGAAGAGGCCCAGCAGGCCCGCAGGCAGGCCAAGGAGGCCCAGGAGCGGGCCCGCGAGGAGGTCCAGCGCATCGCGGGGCAGCTCCAGGAGCAGTTCGCGAAGTCGGGCGGGGTCCTGGGCAGCCTGGCGGGAGCCTGGCTCGGCGGATCCGGCTCGACGACGGCCCCCACCGCGCCCCCCGCTCCGTCGGCCGCCCCGGCGCCCGCGCCCGACACGGACTGGGCGCGGGACGTGCCGGCGACGGGGGACCCGGCCCGTGACCTGGACCGGCTGCTGGACCGCTTCCGCGACGACATCCGCGACGCGGCCCGCGACCGGGGCATCAGCGACGAGCAGTTGGCGCGGGCCCGTACCCACCTGTCCGAGGCGGCCGAACGCATCGCCGCCGCCCTCGGCCCACAGGGACAGGCCGGCTGAGCCCGACTCGACTCGACTCGACTCGACTCGGTTCGGCTCGGCTCAGCGCGCGGAGGCGGCGCGCCGCATGCGCGCGGCGAGCAGGAGGCCCGCGCCGGCGACGAGCGCGGTGCCCGCACCGCCCGCGATCCAACCGGAGTCACCGGCGCCGGTGTTGGCGAGGGGGCCGCTGCCGCCCTGGGGGGTGGTGGCGGTGTTGCCGCCGACGGTCCCGGTGCCGGAGGAGCCCGCGCCGGGGCTGGGGGTGGGGGTGGTCGGGGCCGGCTGCTTCCCCTCCTCCTTCTGGCCCTCCTTCTCCTTCTCCTTTTCCTCCTGGGCCTTCTTGTCCTTGGCGCGCGCCTCGTGCTGGCCCGTCTTCAGGAACTCGGTGCGGTCGGCGGCGGTGCCCGCCAGCGCGGCGCGGCCGGCCTTGACCACTTCCGGACCCCCACCGTCGATGATCTTCTCGATCGCGACCCGGTTGTCCTGGTCGCGCAGCTCGTACTGGGTCACCTCAAGGAAGTGACGCAGCTCGGCGGGGGTCGCGGAACGGTCGAGGATCTCGCTGATCGCCCCGCTCAGGAGGGGGCCGTCCCAGCCTTCGTCGATGCGGGCGAGCTCGACCCGGTCGTCGGAGGCCTGCGCGAGGTACCGCCCCGTCTTCAGGAAGGCGATGCGGTCGGCAGGGGTGCCCTTGAGGGCCTCCTTGCCCTTTTCCCTCACCTTGGGGCCGCCGGTGCCGATCAGCCTGGAGATTTCGACCTTGTTGTCGTCA
Source organism: Streptomyces sp. GQ60 (assembly GCF_059758875.1). Classification (NCBI taxonomy): domain Bacteria; kingdom Bacillati; phylum Actinomycetota; class Actinomycetes; order Kitasatosporales; family Streptomycetaceae; genus Streptomyces; species Streptomyces sp. GQ60. Next base: position 808,025 of record NZ_JCAXEG010000001.1, read on the forward strand.
TCGCGCAGCTCGTGCTGGGTGACCTCGTAGAAGTGGCGCAGCTGTTCCAGGGTCGCGTCGCTCCGCATGATCTGATCGATCCCGGCCATCAGGCCCGGGCCGGCGTCGTTCGCCAGACGGGTGATGAGCACCCGGTAGTCGTCCCGGCGGATGGCGTGCTGGTCGGTCTCGATGAACTTGCGCATGGCCGCCGGGCCGTCGGCGATGGCCTTGTGGCCGGCTTCCTTCATGTAATTGCTGGCCATCGGGTCGGCGATGATCGCGAGGATGGTCTGGCGGTCCTGCTCGGCCTGGTCCTTGCCGTCCTGGTCGGCCGCGCCCTGGTCGGGTGCGGTCGGAGCCGTCGTATCGGCGGGCGCGGTGGGCACCTGGTCGGTGGCGAAGGCCGGGGACGCGAGCAGGACGGCCGGGGCCAGAGCGGCGGTGGTGATCGCTGCGGCGATTCGGGACAACTTCACGGACAACCCCCTGGAGAAACGTTCTTTTCGGAGTACGAGACTCACCGGCCCCGCCAATGGTTGTAGGCGGCAGCAATCGGAAGGGGAGTGCGGCCGCTCCTCAGTCCGTCAGGGCCGCCTCGGCTCCCGCGTAGGTGACCCCGTGGTCCGTGAGGACCTCGGCGGGCGTGCCGGGGCGGGAGAGGAGGGAGAGGAGCAGGTGGAGGGTGGAGATGTGGCGGTCCTTGCGGCCCAGGGCGATGCGCAGGGACTGCTCCAGGACCTTCTTGGCGCCCGGGCTGAAGCGGGTGCGGCCGGAGCGGCGCCGGGGGGCCGGGTTCGACAGGGCGCCCTCGCCGTGGGTCTCCTCGATGCGGGAGACGATCTCCGTGAGGTCGATGCCGAGGCCCGCGAGGGCTTCCTCGTCCGCCTTGGACATGCCGCCCCGGCGGCGGGCCGCCGCCAGGTCGGCGGAGATCGCGGCCCGGTCGATGCCCAGCGGGTCGAGGGCGCCCAGCGCGAGGAGGGCGAGCAGCAGGTGCTCCTCGCCGACCCGCTGCGCCCCGGTCCGCTCGGCTTCGGTGACCGCGCCCGTCACGGTGGAGCGGGCGTCCTGGGTGAAGCGTTCGAACATCAGAGCCTCCCGTGCTTCTTGTGTACGGCCTGCCGGCTGACGCCCAGCTCGGCCGCGATCTCCTGCCAGGACCAGCCCTGTGCGCGGGCCCCGCGCACCTGTACGGCCTCGAGTTGCTCCAGCAGTCGCCGGAGGGCGGCCACGGCACGCAGGCCCACGCGCGGGTCACGGTCACCGGCGCGCTCGGCCAGATCGGTAGCTTCCGTCATGGATGTCAATGTAGGTTGACGCACGGGAAGTGTCAACCCACATTGACGGGAGCGGTTGCGGCCGGGGCTGCGGCTATACGGTCAGGACGACCTTTCCGAACACGTCGCCGGACTCCAGCTTCTCGAAGCCCTCGCGCGCCCGGTCCAGGGGCAGCGTCTCGTCGATCACGGGCCGCACCCCGGTCGCGGCACAGAAGGACAGCAGGTCTTCCAGCTCGTCCCTCGACCCCATCGTCGAGCCGACCACCTTGAGCTCCAGGAAGAAGATCCGGGTCAGCTCGGCGTGCGCCGGGCGGTCCCCGCTCGTGGCGCCCGAGATGACCAGGGTGCCGCCGGGGCGCAGCGACTTGACCGAGTGCGACCAGGTGGCGGCGCCGACGGTCTCGATGACGGCGTCCACCCGGTGGGGGAGGAGCGCCCCGGGCTCGTAGGCCTCCAGGGCGCCCAGCTCGACCGCGCGCTTGCGCTTGGCCTCGTCCCGGCTCGTCGCGAAGACCCGCAGGCCGGCCGCCTTGCCGAGCACGATGGCGGCGGTGGCGACCCCGCCGCCCGCGCCCTGGACCAGGACCGAGTCGCCGGGGCGGACGCCGGCGTTCGTGAACAGCATCCGGTACGCGGTGAGCCATGCGGTGGGCAGGCAGGCGGCCTCCTCGAAGGAGAGCTCGGCGGGCTTGCGCAGGACGTTCCAGGCGGGGACGGTGACCTGCTCGGCGAAGGTGCCCTGGTAGCGCTCGGTCAGGATCGAGCGGGGCTCGTCGGGGCCGACCCCGTGGCCGGTCTGGCCGATGACGGAGTGCAGGACGACCTCGTTGCCGTCCTGGTCGATCCCGGCGGCGTCGCAGCCGAGGATCATGGGGAGCTTCTCCTCCCCGAGGCCGACTCCGCGCAGCGACCACAGGTCGTGGTGGTTGAGGGAGGCGGCCTTGACGTTCACGGTCACCCAGCCGGGGCGGGCCTGCGGGGCGGGGAGATCGCCCAGCTCGAGGCCGCTCAGCGGCTGGTCACGGTCGATTCGGGCAGCGTAGGCAGCGAACATGGCCGCGAGGCTACCGCTCGGTAGCCCGGGGATCCAGGGCCGGCCCCTGCCCGGCCGGGTGGCTTGCCACACAGGGCCGGGCCCTGCGGGGCCGTCCCCTGCCGGCAGGATGCGGCCGGCCTCGGACCGGATGCGAACGCCGGTGGGCCGGGAACGCAAGTGGGGCCCGGCCGAATGGTTCGGCCGGGCCCCACCTCGTACAACCGGCGCAGTGACTACGCCAGGCGGGCCACGCCGTCGGCCTTCGCCGCCGCGGCGACCGCGGCCGTGACGGCCTCGGCGACGCGGGTGTCGAACGGCGAGGGGATCACGTAGTCGGCGGCGAGCTCGTCACCCACGACGCCGGCGATGGCGTCGGCGGCGGCGATCTTCATGCCTTCGGTGATCCGGGTCGCGCGGACCTTCAGCGCGCCCGCGAAGATGCCGGGGAACGCCAGCACGTTGTTGATCTGGTTCGGGAAGTCCGAGCGGCCCGTGGCCACGACCGCCGCGTACTTGTGCGCGACGTCGGGGTGGACCTCCGGGTTCGGGTTGGCCATGGCGAAGACGAAGCAGTCCTTCGCCATCGTCGCCACCGCGGCCTCGGGGACCGTACCGCCGGAGACGCCGATGAAGACGTCCGCGCCGGCGAGGGCGCTCTCCAGGGAACCGGTCTGGCCGGTCTTGTTCGTCAGGCCCGCGATCTCCGCCTTGACGTCCGTCAGGTCGGAGCGGTCGGCGGAGACGACGCCCTTGCGGTCGGTGACGCAGACGTCGCCGATGCCCGCGTCCACGAGGATCTTGGCGATCGCGATGCCCGCGGCACCGGAGCCCGAGATCACGGCGCGCAGGTCGGCGAGGGTCCGACCGGTGAGCTTCGCGGCGTTGCGCATGGCGGCCAGCGTCACGATGGCCGTGCCGTGCTGGTCGTCGTGGAAGATCGGGATGTCCAGCGCCTCCTGGAGGCGGCGCTCGATCTCGAAGCAGCGGGGCGCCGAGATGTCCTCCAGGTTCACCCCGCCGAAGGACGGAGCGAGGCGGATCACGGTCTCGATGATCTCGTCCGTGTCCTTGGTGGCGAGCGCGATCGGAACCGCGTCGACGCCACCGAACTGCTTGAACAGAATGGCCTTGCCCTCCATCACGGGGAGGGATGCCTCGGGCCCGATGTCACCGAGTCCGAGCACGGCCGTACCGTCGGTGACGACGGCGACCACGTTGGACTTCCAGGTGTACTCGTTCACGAGCTCGGGCTGCTCGGCAATGGCGCTGCAGACCTTCGCAACGCCGGGCGTGTACGCCAGGGACAGGTCGTCCTTGTTGTGGACCGGCACCGTGGCCACGATGGCCATCTTGCCGCCCCGGTGCAGCGCGAACACCGCATCCGGGTTGTTGTCCGTCACGCTGTCGCTGCGAGGATTGACGATCTCCGCTGCCACTGTCTTAACCCCTTAAGTCTTTGAATCGTTGAGGGTGGCCACTCCTGGTTAAGGGGTGGGCGGGCACCGCGTCCGTCTCCGCATCGACGGTTGGCCCGTCTCCGCGAAGGGGAGGTTCGTACGCGCGGGCGCGCCGCACGCGCGCCCTGAGCCCCGGATGAGGGGTGTAAGGATCTGTTCTACCCGAAGAACACTCACCCAGACGAGTCGATTCCCGCTCGACCATAAGCTCCTTGTCCCGGTTTTGGCGAAAAGTCCAAACCTCTCTGTCCGATGGGCGAGACGCGCCGTAAATAGTGCGGCAAAAGGCCCAGGTCACGGCCGTTCGTGCGGCTCTGAGGCGCCTTGTCCGCAGTCCTGTTGGGTACGAAGGGGCTGCCGTTATCCGATTTTGACCTGGCGGGCTGCCTGAATGACTCAGTCCGAATGGCAAGATGCCCCTAATCACACAAGGTCGCGACACTCGATGGGGCGTGCCCGACCGCTTTTCGATGCTTTCCACCTGCCGGAGGAACCAGCTCATGACCGCAAGCACCACCCGCCGTACGACCGCCGCCCGGTCCCGGATCGCCGTGGTCGGCGCGATCGCGGTCGCCGGCGCCCTGATCCTCACCGGCTGTGGAGACCAGACCGAGAAGAAGGGGCCCGGGGACGCCACGAAGTCCAACGCCGCCCCGCTCTTCTCCGCCCTGCCGAAGAAGATCCAGGACGCGGGTGTCATCAAGGTCGGCACGGACGCGGCGTACGCGCCGATGGAGTACACCGAGGGCGGCAAGATCGTCGGTGTCGACCCCGACATCGCCGAGGCCATGGGCAAGCAGCTCGGCGTGAAGTTCGAGTTCACCTCCGGCAGCTTCGACGGTCTGATCACCTCGATCTACACCGGCCGCCAGGACGCGATCATGTCGTCCATCACGGACAACGAGAAGCGCCAGAAGGGCCTCGACGACGACGGCAAGCAGATCGGCAAGGGGATCGACTTCGTCGACTACTTCTCCTCCGGCGTCTCGCTCCTCGTCAAGAAGGGCAACCCGCAGGGCATCAAGTCCCTGGACGACCTGTGCGGCAAGACGGTCGCCGTCCAGCGCGGCACGACGTACGAGGACACCTTCAAGGCCCAGGCCGTGAAGTGCGGTGACAAGAAGCTCACCATCGAGGCCTTCGACACCGACGCCGAGGCCCAGACCCGCGTCAAGGCCGGCGGCGCCGTGGCCGACCTGAACGACTACCCGATCGCCGCGTACGCCGCGAAGACCTCCGGTGGCGGCAACGACTTCGAGGTCGCCGGCCAGCAGGCCGACGTCGGCCTCTTCGGCATCGGCGTCAGCAAGGAGAACACCCAGCTGCGCGACGCCCTGAAGCAGGCCCTCGACGCGATCATCAAGGACGGCTCCTACGCCAAGGTCCTGGAGAAGTGGAACGTCAAGGACAGCGCCGTGCAGTCGGCGACGGTCAACGCAGGCAAGTGACCCGTGCGGACCGGCGGGCGACCGTGCCCGCCGGTCCCTGTTTCCTTAGCTCCACTGAAGGGCAGTCACTGTGACTGACAAGATCGACAAGGGTTCGGCGGCAACTCCGCCGGCCGGGCCCGGCGCCTCGGGCACCCCGTACGAGGCCATCAAGGCAATCCCGGTGCGGCACTACGGCCGCTGGATCAGCGGCATCGTCGTCGTCGTGCTGCTGGGCTGGCTGATTTACGCCTTCTCGCAGGGCAACGTGATCTGGGGGACGGTCGGGGACAAGCTCTTCGATCCCTCGATCCTCAGCGGCCTGGGCAACACCATCGTGATCAGCGTGTCCGCGATGGCGCTGGGCCTGGTCCTCGGCATCATCTTCGCGGTCATGCGGCTTTCGAAGAACCCGGTGACCAACACGGTCGCCTGGCTGTACATCTGGTTCTTCCGCGGCACCCCGGTCTACGTGCAGCTGCTGGTGTGGTTCAACCTGTCGCTGATCTTCGAGTACGTGAACCTCGGCCCGATCTACAAGCAAGAGACCGTCGAGCTGATGACCCCGTTCATGGTCGCCCTGCTGGGCCTGGGCCTGAACGAGGGCGCCTACATGGCGGAGATCGTCCGGGCCGGCATCCAGTCCGTCGACGAGGGCCAGGGCGAGGCCTCGCACGCACTGGGCATGACCCAGACGCAGACCATGCGCCGCGTGGTGCTCCCGCAGGCGATGCGGGTGATCATCCCGCCGTCGGGCAACGAGTTCATCAACATGCTCAAGACCTCCTCGCTGGTCTCCGCGGTCCAGTACACGGAGCTGCTGCGGGCCTCGTCGAACATCGGGTCCACGGCCGGCGCCATCATGGAGATGCTGTTCGTCGCCTCCATCTGGTACCTGGCCCTGACCAGTGTGTTCAGCGTCGGCCAGTACTACCTGGAGCGCCGCTACGCACGCGGTTCGCTGCGCTCCCTGCCGCCCACGCCGTTCCAGCGGCTGAAGGCCAACCTGAACATGTTCCGCCGTACGGAGGTGGCGAAGTGACCGCCCAGCCGATGGTCAAGGCCGAGGCCGTCCACAAGTCCTACGGCCCCGCCCACATCCTGCGGGGGATCGACCTCGAAGTCGCCCCCCGCGAGGTGTTCTGCCTGGTCGGCCCGTCCGGCTCCGGGAAGTCCACCTTCCTGCGCTGCATCAACCACCTGGAGCGGATCAACGCCGGCCGCCTCTCCGTCGATGGCCGGCTCGTCGGCTACAAGGAGAAGGCCGGCAAGCTCTACGAGCTGAAGGACAGCGAGGTCGCGGCCCAGCGCCGGGACATCGGCATGGTCTTCCAGCGCTTCAACCTCTTCCCCCACATGACGGCCATAGAGAACGTCATGGAAGCCCCCGTCATGGTCAAGGGCGAGTCGAAGGCCGTCGCACGCGCACGCGCCGTCAAGCTCCTGGACCGCGTCGGACTCGGCGACAAGGGCGGGAACTATCCCACCCAGCTCTCCGGCGGCCAGCAGCAGCGCGTGGCCATCGCCCGTGCGCTGGCCATGGAACCCAAGCTGATGCTCTTCGACGAGCCCACCTCCGCGCTCGACCCCGAGCTCGTCGGTGACGTCCTCGACGTCATGCGGGACCTCGCCGAGTCGGGCATGACGATGATCGTGGTCACCCACGAGATGGGCTTCGCCCGCGAGGTCGGCGACAACCTCGTCTTCATGGACGGCGGCGTCGTGGTCGAATCCGGCCACCCCCGCGAAGTCCTCGGCAACCCCCAGCACGACCGAACCAAGGCCTTCCTCTCCAAGGTCCTCTAGGACGGCCGCGTCCCACGCGTGAGGGGCGGTACGGATTCCCGTACCGCCCCTCACGCGCGTGCCCGGCCGGTCCCGCCGCCGGGGCCTACTTCAGGGCCAGCACGAGTCCGTCGGACGGCGAGCGCCAGACCGTACGGGCCTCCGCGAAGCCGGCCCCGCGCAGCGTGGCGGCGTGCCAGGACTCCGTCGGGGTGTCGCCGTCGGCGTGCTCCCCGTAGATCTCGAAGCGGGCCTTAGTCGGCTCGGAGAGCTCCGGGTCGGCGGCCGCGAGCTCCCACCACTCGCGCCAGTCCAGTGCCCCGGCCGCCTTCGCCCGGTCCATGCCGCCGTGCCGGTGGGCTCGCTCGGCGGCGTTGATCCGCGGGGTGGCGGGGTCGGGCATGTGGTCGGCGTTCATGAACACCCCGCCGGTGCGCAGCAGGGGAGGGAGCTGCCCGTAGAGGACGGCGAGGTCCTCGCTGGGCAGCCAGTGCAGGGCGGTGGCCGTCAAGATCGCGTCGTAGGAGTCGTGGGGCAGGGCCGCGCGCCAGTCGGGGTCCTTGAGGTCGGCGGTCACGAAGGCGGCGCGGGGGTCGCCCGCGAAGTGGCCCCGGGCGATCGTCAACAGGGCGGGGTCGAGATCGACTCCCGTACTGGTGGATTGCGGGAACCTCTTGAGGACGCGGTCCGTGATACTTCCCGTACCGCACGCGAGATCGAGCACCCGGGGGGCGGTGCCGACCAGGGCCTCCACCATGTCCAGCATCACCCGGAACCGCTCCTCGCGGTCGGGCATGTACCACTCCTGCTGCCGGTCCCAGCTGTCCTGCCAGGCCTGCCAGTCGGACGCTGCTGCCGTATCGGAGCGTGCTCTATCCGCCACGAATGCCTCCATGCGTAATACCCTCGAACATGTCTCAGCCGTTACCGGAGACACTAATCCGCAGCCGTAAGGACTACAAGTGGAACTGGCCCATTACTCGGACTACGCCGTGCGCCTGGTCAACACCGAGGAGCCGGCCCGCAACAAGGACTCGCTGACCTCCGTGGACGCCGTCCGCGCCCTCTTCGGCGCCAGCGTGCAGATGGCCCGCCGGGTCACGGACGGTGACGTCACCCGCTTCCGCAACGTCCGCGGCCGGCTGCGCGCCGTCTTCGAGGCCGCCGACGGCGGCGACCACGTCCTCGCCGTGGACCTGCTGAACTCCCTGCTCATGGAGTTCCCGGTGAGCCCCCAGGTCTCCGGGCACGACATGATCGCCGAGCACGGCGGCCCGAACTGGCACATCCACCTGGCCGACCACCCCTCCAACGCCTCCGCCGGATACGCCGCGATCGCCTGCTTCGGGCTGGCCTTCCACCTCACCGAGCACGGCCCGGACCGGCTCGGCCTCTGCCAGGCCCCGCCCTGCCGCAACGCCTACCTCGACACCTCCACCAACCGCTCCCGGCGCTACTGCTCCGACCGGTGCGCCACGCGCGCCAACGTCGCCGCCTACCGCGCCCGCAAGCGGCTGGAGGCCGAGGAGTCCGCCCGCAGCGGACGCAGCGCCGAGGAAGCCCAGGAGAGCCACGCCCTCAGCGAGCGCTGATCCCCTGCCGCGTGCTCCGGCCGGGGGCGCGGCCGGAAGCGGACCACCGCCGTCGCCAGCACGAGCTCGTCGGGCACCGCCCCGTAGTCCGTGCTGTCGCCCGTCTCGTTGTACGGGTTGTCGCCCAGCACCCACCAGCCGCCCGGCCGCCGCTCCGCCGCCCGCTTGACGACCAGCAGGTCCTGCTGGAACGGGTGGCGCAGCACCACCACGTTGCCCGCCCGCACGGGGGCTCCGTAGCGGACCAGCACCTGGTCCCCGTTCTCCAGCGTCGGCGCCATCGAGGGGCCCCTCACCTCCACGGTGCCGATCCGCTTCAACGGCGACTCCCACTCCCGCGTCCGGCCGCGCGAGCGCGTGCTCCCCGCCATCCGTGACCTCCTCGACCGCGCTCGTCCACTCTTCGTGCCACCCCGCATGCTGCCGCACTCTTCCGTACATTCGGTCACCGGCCCGGGCACGCCCCTGGACTTTTGTCCCAACCCCACGGGGGCGGCCGCGAAATCGTCTTTCTCACGGAGTAATCTCCCCCTTGAGAAGACGATCACGAGGAGGACAAACTCCATGCTTTCCCGCCTCTTCGCCCCCAAGGCGAAGGTCTCCGCCCACTGCGATCTTCCGTGCGGCGTGTACGACCCTGCCCAGGCCCGCATCGAGGCCGAGTCCGTCAAGGCCGTGCAGGAGAAGTACCAGGCCAACGACGACGCCGACTTCCGCGCGCGCGCCATCACCATCAAGGAGCAGCGCGCCGAGCTCGCGAAGCACCACGTCTCCGTGCTGTGGAGCGACTACTTCAAGCCGCCGCACTTCGAGAAGTACCCGCAGCTGCACACCCTGGTCAACGACACCCTGAAGGCCCTCTCGGCCGCCAAGGCGTCGAACGACCCGGCGACCGGCGCCAAGGCGCTGGAGCTCATCGCCGAGATCGACCGCATCTTCTGGGAGACCAAGGCCGCCTGATCAGGCCCTCCAGCCTGATCGGCCTTGTCCCGCGGGGACGATGACGAAGGGGCCCGACCGCAGTGCGGTCGGGCCCCTTCGTCATGCCGTGGGTGCGGCGCGCGCGGAGCGTCCCGCTCGTCTACTCGTCCTCGTCGTCTTCGTCGTCCAGGCGGGCCAGCCAGGTGGCGAGGCGTTCCACCGGGACCTCGAAGTCCGGGTTCAGATCGACGAAGGCGCGCAGCTGCTCGGCGAGCCACTCGAAGGTGACCTCCTCCTCGCCGCGCCGCTTCTCCAGCTCCTCGATGCCGCGATCGGTGAAGTACAAGTCGGGCTCCGTGCGGTGGTCGGGTGTTCGGGTGTGTCCCGTCAGGATAATCCGCCGGTCCGCCGGGCCGGACCTGACCGCTTTCCGCCGTTCGTGGAGCCCCTCTCCAGGGCAGGGATGGAGGGTCCGCGGCGGGAGGTATGAATGGATCACCCCGAGCCGAGCGACGGCGTGCTGCGGGCACTCGGTTCCACCGAGCCGTCCGCCGAAGGGACCGCGCTGGTGTGCGGCGTACGGCGGGCCCGGCGGCTGCGGCTGCTGCGGGAGCTCGGGGAACTGCCCGGAGCCCGCTCCGGGGAGGCGGCCGACCGCTGGGCCCTGCTGGCGGAGGCCGGGCGCCGCGACCCCCGGGCGGCGGGCGACGTGGTGCACTATCCGGCCACCGGGGTGTGGGCCGAGGAGACGCTGCGGCGGCTGCGCACGCGGCACGGACCGCCCGCCGACCTCGGACACCTCGGGGCGCTCGCCGCCGCCGCCGCGCTGCGCGCCGGGATCGGCTTCAAGATCACGCTGCGGCCCGCGCACGGACGCCTCGTCCTGCCCACCCTCGGACTGCTGCGCCCGGACCGGCCCGGCCCGCTCGCCCTGACCGAGGGCTCCTGGGACCCCGGCCACCCGGAGGCGCTGGCCCTGCACGCGCTGCCCGACGGGCGGACCGCCCTCGACGACCTGGACCCGTACCGCGCCCCCGGGACGGTGCCCGCCGCCCGGCGGCTCACCCCGAAGGGGCACAAGCGCTGGGACACCCAGTGGTCCGGGGCCCTCACCCTGCTGCGGCGCTACGACACCGCCCGCGCGGAGGAGGCCGGGCTGCTGCTGCGCTGCGTGGTCCCGCTGTCCGGCAGCGCCCGGTCCTACGGCGGGACCCTGCCCGTGGCGGCGGGCTCCGTCCTGGCGCGGCCGCAGCCGCCGCCCGCGCTGGCCGCGACCCTGGTGTTCGAGGTGCAGCACGGGAAGCTGGCGGCCCTCGCGGAGGCGGTCCCGCTGCACACCGCCGACCGCTCCGCGCGGTACTGGGCGCCCTGGCGGGCCGATCCACGGCCGCTGGAGGGGCTCCTGCGGGGCGCGTACGCGCATCTCGGGCTGGCGGGCTACTGGCAGCGCGCGGCGCTCTACGGGGCCAGGGGGGCCTGGGCGCAGCACGCACGGGTGCGGGCTCAGGTGGCCGCGGTACTGCCCGTCTTGGACGCCTGCCCGGAACTCACCGCGGGCGGGCGGGTGTTCGTCGCCTCGATGGTGGCGGCCGAGCAGGCCATGGACGGTGTGGGCTCGCCGGGTACGCGGTACGCGGTGGCCCGCGGGGTGGTGGAGCGGGCCCGGGCCGATTGGTGTGAAGCCCACCCGAACCTGGTTCCGTACGCGGCTGGCTGACGGGGCGACCGCTGCGCGGGGCGGAGTTCCCCTACCCGCCCTTCCACCGTTCCCTGGGCTCCGCCCAGACCCGCGCCTCAAACGCCGGCGGGGCTGGATTTGGCTGATGCCCGCAGGGCAGATTCAGCCCCTCCGGCGTTTGAGGCGCGGGGTTTGGGGCGGAGCCCCAGGAGCCGGGCGGAGCGGGAAGCCGGAAGGCCCGGGCCCCTCGGTGATTCGAGGGGGCCGGGCCTTCCACTGTTCGGGCAAGCGCAGTGCTCAGGCCTCGAAGACCTCGTTCAGGAGGAGCTGCTGCTCCGCCTGGTGGCGCTTGGCCGAGCCGACCGCCGGGGACGAGCCGTGCGGGCGGGAGATGCGGCGCAGGCGCTCGCCGGCCGGGATGTCCGCCCCGACCGCCAGGTCGAGGTGGTCGATCAGGTTGAGGGCGATGAAGGGCCACGCGCCCTGGTTCGCCGGCTCCTCCTGGGCCCAGATGTACTTCGCCGCGTTCGGGAACTTGGCGATCTCCGCCTGGAGTTCGGCACCCGGGAGGGGGTAGAGGCGCTCGATGCGGATGATCGCCGTGTCGGTGATGCCGCGCTTCTCGCGCTCGGCCTCCAGGTCGTAGTAGACCTTGCCCGCGCAGAAGACGACCTTGCGGATCTCGTTCGGATCACCGGCTCCGGAGGAGACGCGCGTGTCGCCGATGACCGGACGGAACGCACCGGTCGTGAACTCCTCCGCCTTCGACGCCGCGGCCTTCAGGCGCAGCATCGACTTCGGGGTGAAGACGATGAGCGGCTTGTGGTGCGGGTTGTGGACCTGCCAGCGCAGCAGGTGGAAGTAGTTCGACGGGAGGGTCGGCATCGCGACCGTCATGTTGTCCTGCGCGCACATCTGCAGGAAGCGCTCCGGGCGGGCGGAGGAGTGGTCCGGACCCTGGCCCTCGTAGCCGTGCGGGAGGAGGAGCGTGACGCCGGACGTCTGGCCCCACTTCTGCTCGGCCGAGGAGATGAACTCGTCGACGACGGTCTGCGCGCCGTTGACGAAGTCGCCGAACTGGGCCTCCCAGAGGACCAGCGCGTCCGGGCGGGCCAGCGAGTAGCCGTACTCGAAGCCCATGGCCGCGTACTCGGAGAGCAGCGAGTCGTAGACGTTGTAACGGGCCTGGTCGTCCGACAGGTAGAGCAGCGGGGTGTAGTCCTCGCCCGTCTCCCGGTCGATGAGGACCGCGTGGCGCTGGCCGAAGGTGCCGCGGCGGGAGTCCTGGCCGGACAGCCGGACCGGGGTGCCCTCCATCAGCAGCGAGCCGAAGGCCAGGGTCTCGCCCATGCCCCAGTCGATGGTGCCGTCGTCGATCATCGCCGCGCGGCGCTGCAGCTGCGGCAGCAGACGCGGGTGGACGGTGACCGTGTCCGGGATGTTGACCTGGGCCTCGGCGATCCGCTTGACGACCTCCTGGGAGATCGCGGTGTTCACGAAGACCGGGAACTCCTGCGCGACCTGCGCGGGCGCCACCGGGGCGACCGCGGGCTGCGTGGCGGCCTCGCGGACCTCCGCGAAGACCTTCTCCAGCTGGCCCTGGAAGTCCTGGAGCGCCTGCTCCGCCTCTTCCAGCGTGATGTCGCCGCGACCGATGAGGGACTCGGTGTACAGCTTGCGCACCGAGCGCTTCTTGTCGATCAGGTCGTACATCAGCGGCTGCGTGAACGCCGGGTTGTCCGACTCGTTGTGACCGCGGCGGCGGTAGCAGATGAGGTCGATGACCACGTCCTTGTTGAACGCCTGGCGGAACTCGAACGCCAGGCGCGCGATGCGGACCACGGCCTCCGGGTCGTCGCCGTTCACGTGGAAGATCGGCGCCTCGATCATGCGGGCCACGTCGGTCGCGTACATCGAGGAACGCGAGGACTCCGGGGCGGCGGTGAAGCCGACCTGGTTGTTGATGACCACGTGCACGGTGCCGCCGGTGCGGTAGCCGCGCAGCTGAGACATGTTCAGCGTCTCGGCGACGACGCCCTGGCCCGCGAAGGCCGCGTCGCCGTGCAGGGCGACGGGCAGGACCGTGAAGTCCGTGCCGCCCTTGTTGATGATGTCCTGCTTGGCGCGGACCACGCCCTCCAGGACCGGGTCCACCGCCTCCAGGTGCGAGGGGTTCGCGACGAGCGAGACCTTGATCTGCTCCCCGTCCAGGCCCGTGAAGGTGCCGTTGGCGCCCAGGTGGTACTTGACGTCGCCGGACCCGTGCATGGACTTCGGGTCGAGGTTGCCCTCGAACTCGCGGAAGATCTGCGCGTACGACTTGCCGACGATGTTCGCGAGCACGTTCAGGCGGCCGCGGTGGGCCATGCCGATCGCGACCTCTTCGAGGCGGGCCTCGGCGGCCGAGTCGATGACGGCGTCGAGCAGCGGGATGACGGACTCGCCGCCCTCCAGGGAGAAGCGCTTCTGGCCGACGTACTTCGTCTGCAGGAAGGTCTCGAAGGCCTCCGCCGCGTTCAGCCGGCGCAGGATCCGCAGCTGCTCCTCGCGCTCCGGCTTGGAGTGCGGGCGCTCGATGCGGTCCTGGATCCAGCGGCGCTGCTTCGGGTCCTGGATGTGCATGAACTCGACGCCGGTGGTGCGGCAGTACGAGTCGCGCAGCACGCCGAGGATGTCGCGGAGCTTCATCATCGACTTGCCGGAGAAGCCGCCGACCGCGAACTCGCGCTCCAGGTCCCACAGGGTGAGGCCGTGCTCGGTGATGTCGAGGTCGGGGTGCTTGCGCTGCTTGTACTCCAGCGGGTCGGTGTCGGCCATGACGTGGCCGCGGACCCGGTAGGAGTGGATCAGCTCGAAGACGCGGGCGGCCTTCGTGACGTCGTCGTCGTGCGAGGCGTCGATGTCCCGGAGCCAGCGGACCGGCTCGTACGGGATGCGCAGCGCCTCGAAGACGTCGTCGTAGAAGCCGCTCTCGCCGAGCAGCATGTTCGCGACGATGCGCAGGAACTCGCCGGAGGCCGCGCCCTGGATGACCCGGTGGTCGTAGGTCGAGGTCAGGGTCATGACCTTGGAGATGCCCAGCTTGTTCAGGGTGTCCTGCGAGGTGCCCTGGAACTCGGCGGGGTAGTCCATGGAGCCCACGCCCATGATGACCGACTGTCCGGGCATCAGGCGGGGCACGGAGTGGACGGTGCCCAGGCCGCCGGGGTTGGTGAGGGAGACCGTCACCCCGGTGAAGTCGTCCATCGTCAGCTTGCCGATGCGGGCCCGGCGGACGATGTCCTCGTAGGCCTGCCAGAACTCGAAGAAGTTGAGCGTCTCGGCCTTCTTGATGCCCGCGACGACGAGCTGGCGGTCGCCGTTGGGCTTCACCAGGTCGATCGCGAGGCCGAAGTTGATGTGCTCCGGCTTGACCAGGGTCGGCTTGCCGTCCTTCTCCGTGAAGGAGTAGTTCATCGACGGCATGGCCTTGATGGCCTGCACCATCGCGTAGCCGATGAGGTGGGTGAAGGAGATCTTCCCGCCCCGGGCGCGCTTCAGGTGGTTGTTGATGACGATGCGGTTGTCGAACAGCAGCTTCACCGGGACGGCGCGGACGGACGTGGCCGTCGGCACTTCCAGCGAGGCGTTCATGTTCTTGACGACGGCAGCCGCCGGGCCGCGGAGCGTCACCAGGTCGGGGCCCGTGGGGGCCTCCGAGGTGGGCGCGGCGTTAGGCGCTCCGGTGGAGGCGGTGCTTGCACCGGGGGGCGCGGCCTTCTGGGGGGCTACGGCGGGGGCTGCGGCGGGAGCCGGAGCCTGGGAGGCAGGGGCAGCCGGTGCGGCGGCGGCCGGGGCCTGGGAGGTGACAGTCACAGCAGGGGCACCAGAGGGGGTGGCAGGTACAGGGGCAGGTGCTGGCACGGGCGTCGTGGGCACGGCGCCGGGGGTGGCCGGCGTGGCCGCCCCCGTGACGACGGCGTCGGAAGCCTGCGGGGTCGCGGCGGTGACGGGGGTGGCGGCCTGTGCGGAGGCGCCGTCCGTCGTCGTCGCGGCGGGGGGAGCGGGCCGGTCCGTGGGCTTATCCGCCTTCACCGGAGCGACAGCGCCACCCGGCTTGTAGTCGGCGAAGAAGTCCCACCAGGCCCGGTCGACCGAGTTCGGGTCCTGGAGGTACTGCTGATAGATCTCGTCGACGAGCCACTCATTCGCGCCGAAGCCTGGGGCGGGGTTCTTCCCGCCTTCTCCTGCTTCGGTCGTGGTGCTCGAGTTACTGGGGGACTGTGGCGACACGGCGGCAACCGCCCTCTTCCGCTTCACAAGGTATGGACAGCGGGAATAAAGGCTACGCCTCCCGGGCCGTGAGATGCAGACCGGGCGGGACTTACGTCGCGCAGGTCACATCGAACGGCGGGTTTCACCACCTGGAATGGCGGGAAACAAGCGTGGTTCGGGCAGGAGGCACCGCGGTTGCGGCCCCCTGGCTTCGCACCCCTGACGGACCCCGGCGCATGTGGCCGAGATCATGTCCTTCCCACTCGAACCCTACGTCAACCCGGCGCCTGCGAGCTGCCCGGAAGCGTGACGAGGATGCGGCAGCCCCGTGACGATTCGGCCACCCCGATGTGCCCTCCGTGCAGGCCGACCGCCCACCGGGCGATGGCCAGGCCCAGGCCCGTGCCGCCGTCGCCGCCCCTCGCGCTGCCCCGGTTGAACCGCTCGAAGACCCGGTGGCGCTCCGCCTCCGGAATTCCGGGACCTTCGTCCCGGACCTCGAGAACCAGGCCCCCGGGCGCGTCGCCCGCCCGGGCGTGGACCGTGACCCGGCCGTGCGGGGGGCTGTGCTTGACCGCGTTGTCGATCAGGTTCGCCACCACCTGGTGCAGCCGCTCGGCGTCCGCGTACGCCGTCAGCTCCGGCGGGGACACGTCCAGGTGGAGGTGGACGTCGTTGCGGGTGTGCCCGCCCGAGCCGGAGGACAGCCCCGGCCGGCCGGCGGCCGCCAGGCCCGATTCCTTCAGCACCCCCGACAGGTACGGCCACACCTCGAAGCGGCGGGCCCGCAGCGGCACCACCCCGTTGTCGACGCGGGAGAGGTCCAGCAGGGTCTCCACCAGCCGGCCGAGCCGCTCGGTCTGCTTCAGGGCCGTGCGCATGGTCTCCGGGTCGGCGGCGGAGACCCCGTCGACCACGTTCTCCAGTACCGCCCGCAGGGCCGCGATCGGAGTGCGCAGCTCGTGCGAGACGTTGGCGACGAGCTCCTTGCGGTGCCGGTCCACCGCCTCCAGGTCGTCCGCCATCAGATTGATGGTGGCGGCCAGGTCGCCCAGCTCGTCGCGGCGGCCCGCCCCGCGCACCCGGCGCGTGTAGTCCCCGTGCGATATCGCACGGGCCACGGTGGTCATGTCGTCGAGCGGAGCCGTCAGGCTGTGCGCCACGAACTGGGTGATCAGCATCGAGGCGATCACCGAGAACACCGTGATGAAGCGCACCTCGGTGGCCGTGCGCAGGGCCACCATCAGCAGACCCGTGGTGATGAAGACCGACACCACCACGAGCGTGCCCAGCTTGGTCTTGATCGAGAACGGCGAGAAGGGCCGCAGCCCCCCGGGCGGCCGCTGCCCCGGCGGCCGGTGGCCGCTCACGGCTGCGCCGGGGTCTCCAGGGCGTACCCGACGCCGTGGACCGTACGGATCCGCTCGGCGCCGATCTTCCGGCGCAGCGCCTTGATGTGGCTGTCGACCGTACGGGTCCCGGACGCGTCGGCCCAGTCCCACACCTCGGCGAGGAGCTGCTCCCGCGAGAGCACGGCCCGCGGGGTCCCGGCCAGGCACACCAGCAGGTCGAACTCCGTCGGCGTCAGGTGCACGTCCTCGGTGTGCACCCGGACCCGGCGCTGCGCGTGGTCGATCTCCAGATCGCCCAGGCGCAGGGTGGCCCCGCGCGGAGCGTGCGCGGCCAGGGTGGCCCGCTCCACCCGCCGCAGCAGTACGTGGACCCGCGCGGCCAGCTCGCGCATCGAGAAGGGCTTCGTCATGTAGTCGTCGGCGCCGACCCCGAGGCCGACCAGCATGTCGGTCTCGTCGTCCCGGGCGGTGAGCATCAGCACCGGAACGGGCCGCTGCGCCTGGACCCGGCGGCAGACCTCCAGGCCGTCGAAGCCCGGCAGCATGACGTCCAGGACCAGCAGCTCCGGAAGCCAGCTCTCGGCCGCGGCGACGGCCGCCGGCCCGTCCGCGGCCGTCTGGACCTGGAAGCCCTCGGCGCGGAGCCGGGCCGCGATGGCCTCCGCGATGGTGTGGTCGTCCTCGACGACGAGTACCCGGCGCTGCGCGCCGGGGGTGGCCGCGGCGCCGTTGTGGGTGGTGGTGTGCGTCTGTTCCATGTCCCGCCCCTGAAGATCCCGCGTGGTAGGGGTGCAGCGTAGAGGAGCGGCTGAGCTCCGGCTATGACGGGTTCCGCATGCGGGTCCGCTGCACGGGGGCTCTGCCCCCGGACCCCTGCTCCTCAAACGCAGGCGGGGCAGGATTTTTGGCCGGCGTCGGCCTGTACGCGTACGCCCCGGCGGGACCGGGTCGCCCGGAGGGCGGTCCCGGCCCCGCAGGGCTACAGGGTCAGGCCGTGCCCGTGCGGGAACACCGGGTCGGCGGTGTCGTTCGGGACGTCAGGGCGGGAGGCCGCCACGGCCGCCATCGAGCGCGGGAGCTCGAAGGGGAGGCGCCCCTCGGCGGCGGCCCGGCCGAAGGCCACGTCGAGGAGGGCGGCGTCCGAAGCCCCGTAGTCCGCGATCAGCGCGGCCGCCCGCTCCGCGATCTCGGGGATCACCGCTGCCCGCTCCAGGTTGATGCAGACCAGGGTCGGGACGGTGTCCAGGAGGGACAGGATCTCGGCGAGCTCCTCCTCGGGGAAGGCCAGCGAACCCGAGTGGAAGAAGGACTCGAAGATGTTCGTGCGCGGCTCGTGCGGGGTGCGCAGCCGCAGCACCGCCAGGTCGGCCTCGGCCGGGTCGGACACGATGTCCCCGTACGCCGCCGCGACGTCCGCGTCCACGTCCTTGACGTACAGCTTCGGCCGGCCGGAGACCGGCAGGGTCTCCCCGGTGTTGGTGAGCACCGTCAGGGAGCGCCGCTGGACCGCGGCGCCGGCCGCCGCGAAGTCGGCGCGGCCGACCGTCTCCGCCGCCGCGTCCGGGTCCACGTACGGGTTCTCGAACAGGCCGAGGACGAACTTCTCGCGCAGCAGCCGGCGTACGGAGGCGTCGATCCGGGCCTCGGGGACCCGGCCCGAGCGGACCAGCTCCACGACCACCTCGGGGCACTGCTCGCCGCCGAACTGGTCCGCGCCCGCCTCCAGCGAGCGGGCCGTGCGCTCGGCGGTGGTCAGGTGCTCCAGGCCCCAGGCGCGGGCCGGGTGCTTCTCGCCGAAGATCACCGAGTCCGTGAGCAGCCCCCAGTCGGTGCAGACGATGCCCCGGAAGCCGAGCTCCTCGCGCAGCAGGCCGGTGACGACGCCCTTGTTGAAGCCGAAGGCGACCTCTTCCCAGTCGGTGCCGATGGGCTGGCCGTAGTACGGCATCATCTGCGAGCAGCCGGCCGCGATGGCCGCCTTGAACGGCTCCAGGTGGTGCTCGCGCATCCCGCCCGGGTAGATCTGCTCCTTGCCGTGCGCGAAGTGCGGGTCCTCGCCGTCCTTCTGCGGGCCGCCGCCCGGGAAGTGCTTGACCATCGCGGAGACCGAGGCCGCGCCGAGCGTCTCGCCCTGCAGGCCCCGTACGTAGGCCTGGACGAGCTCGCCCGTCAGCTTCGCGTCCGAGCCGAAGGTGCCCGACTGACGGGCCCAGCGGGGCTCCGTGGCCAGGTCGATCTGCGGGTGCAGGGCGACGCGGAAGCCGACGGAGAGGTACTCGCGCCGCATGATGTCGGCGAACTCGAAGACCAGCTCCGGGTCGCCGATCGCGGCGAGGCCGAGGGCCTCGGGCCAGGCGGAGAAGGCACCGGCGTTGAAGGAGGCGCCGATGTTGTCGGTGAAGGAGTGCCGGGGGTCGGTGGACAGGGTCACCGGGATGCCGAGGCGGGTGCCGGCGGCCATCTCCTGGACGGCGTTCTGCCATGTCGCCATCTCGCGGGCGCCGTAGCTGCCGAGGAGGTTGAAGTGGGTGAGGGAGCGGCCCTCGATCAGCTCGGGGGTGGTGAACGGGAGGATCGAGCCGTCGGTCTCGGTGACCGGGGTGCCGTCCGGGTTCATCATCAGCATCGAGTGGAAGAGCTGGCCGGCCTTCTCCTCCAGGGTCATGCGGGAGAGCAGGTCCTCCACGCGCTGGTCCGCGGGGAGGGAGGCGTCCCGGTAGGGGAGGGGCGCGGGGCCGGTGGGGATGCTCGGGGTGGCCGGGGTGGCGTTCATGGCAGGGCTCCTGAGGAGGTCGGTCGCGGGGGCGGGCGGGGGAGCGTGCGCGGGGGAGGCCGCGGGGACGGCGGGCCGCTGATCGGTCGGAGAGCCGGGGCCGGCTGCCCGGGCGGCCGCGGGCCCGGTCGGGAGGGCCGTCACTTCGCCGAGCGGATCAGCTGGACGAGGGCGGCGCCGTCGGCGGCCGCGATGCCGCCGACGAGGAAGAGGGCGCCGTAGTTACCCCCTCCTCCGATGGCGAGGGCGAACGGCGCGAGCATCGGGACGAGGGACTGCGGGAGGGCGTCGTGCGGTGACCGGTGCGGTGACCGGCCCGGCCGGATCGGGGCGGTCGGTGGCGTCGAGTGCGCTTCCGGGGTCCTGCGTGAGCGGCATGAGGGCTCCAGCGTCTCCGCGCCGGCCTCGTCGCCGACCGGGCGGTTTCACCGTAGGCGCGAAAACCACGCACCCACTAGGTTTTCGCGTGGTGAGCTGGATCACTCCATCGGGATGGCCGGAAACAGTCGGGTTTAGGGTGGTCCGCATGGCACAGGACAAGGGCCGAACGGCCCCCAAGGCGGCGGCCGCCCGGGGCGGCTACGCGGTGGGCGACGCCCGTCGCCAGAAGATCCTCGACACCGCCGTCGAGCACTTCGCGCAGTGGGGCTTCCACGCCTCCTCGCTCGCCCGGATCGCCCATGACTGCGGGATCACCCAGGGCGGCCTGCTGCACCATTTCCGCGGCAAGGAGGACCTGCTGCTGTCCGTTCTGGCGCAGAGCGAGCAGCACGACGTGGAGCGGCTCTTCAGCGGGCCCGCCGAGGAGGCCCCCCCGGTCGCCGAGCACTTCGCCGCGGTGGTCGCCCTCGCCGAGGAGAACACCCGCCGGCCCGGGCTCGTCCGGATGTACAACACCCTGGTCGGCGAATCGGGGAACCCCGGCCACCCCGCGCACGCGTACTTCCGGCAGCGCTACGACCGGGTCCTCGGCTACAGCGTCGGCCTGCTCCGGGCGGGCGTGGCGCGCGGGGAAGTGCGGCCGGACACGGACTGCGAGGCCGTCGGCCGCGAGACCATCGCGGTGATGGACGGGTTCCAGATCCAGTGGGTGCTGGACCCGGAGGGCGTGGACATGGCGGTCCTGCTGCGCGGATACCTGGACCGGCGGCTGCGGGAGATCACGGTGGCGGGGACGGGGCTGTGACGGGGCGGTAGGGGGTGGCGGTGCTCGCTCGGCTCGCTCCGCTCGTCCGGCCTGCTCCGCTCGGTGCGTTCGACCTTTTCGGCTCAGCGCGGCTCGAAGGGCGGCAGGGCGCTCAGGACCCCCTTCAGGGGGCGCGGCAGCGTGGTCTGGGCGGCGGCGACCTCGTAGCCGCCGTGCCGGAAGGCGTACGTGAACGCGTCGGCGGCCGGCCGCTCGGGCATCGAGATCCGCGGCAGGCGGGGGAAGTCCGCCTCCCGGAGTGCGGTGCGCAGTTGCGTGAGGGCGGCTGCCGAGAGCTTGTCGTGGTCGACCGTCTCGGCCTTCGCGTTGAGCCGGAGGAACGATCCGTCACCCTTGATGAT
Organism: Streptomyces sp. GQ60; assembly: GCF_059758875.1. Taxonomy (NCBI): domain Bacteria; kingdom Bacillati; phylum Actinomycetota; class Actinomycetes; order Kitasatosporales; family Streptomycetaceae; genus Streptomyces; species Streptomyces sp. GQ60. Next base: position 829,110 of record NZ_JCAXEG010000001.1, read on the forward strand.
CAAGGTGCTGGTCCTTCCGGTGATGCCGCCGCTGCGGGTGACCGCGACGAGCGTCTCACCGGCGGCCGGCGGCGAGGCGCTGGGTGCGGGCGCGGAGGTACTGGGCGCGGGCCGCGGGGCGGGAGCGGTCGTTCCCGTGCCCGGGTCCCGGCTCTGGCCGGCGCTCTGACCGGCGGACGGCGTCCCGGACGGGGGGTTCGTGGCGGGGCCGGTTCCGGCGCCGGTGCCCGTGCTCGCGTTCGCGTTCGGTGTCGGTGAGGCTCCGTCGTCCGGCCCGCCGGAGGAGCACCCGCCCAAGGCCGCCACCACGGCCAGCGCCAGCGCCGCCGTCGCTGTCGCCCAGCCCACTCGCCCACCACGTGCTCGCACGCCCCACCCCCGCAGGTATCCGGCTCGAACCCCGAGTATGGAGTCAGCACCACCCGCACGGATAGCACTCGGAGGCCGACATCCGCCGCTTCGCCCTTTGGCGCTGGCTGCCGCCGCTCACCGCCGTCGCACTCGGCCTCTGGGGCCTCTCGCGGGGCGGCTCCATGTGGCGCGACGAGTCCGTCACGTGGCAGGTCGCGCACCGGCCGCTCGGAGAGCTCTGGGAACTGCTCGGCCAGGTCGACGCCGTACACGGCCTCTACTACGTGCTCATGCACGCGGTCTTCGCGCTGACGGGCGACGCCGGCGCCCCCGACTCCGGCCTCTGGGCCCTGCGCCTCCCCTCGGTGGCCGCCACCGCCCTCGCCGCGTCCGGCGTGGCCGCGGTGGCCCACCACCTCGCGGGGACGCAGCGCGGCGGGGGAGGGGGGTGGATGCGTGGCGTGCCGGGTGGGTCCGGGCGGGCCGGCGGCCGCGACCGGGCTGACCGGGCTGGCCGGTCCGATCGGCCGAGGGGCCCCGACGGGTCTGGTGACCCCCGGTCTGGTGACCCCGACCGGTCCGGCAGGCCGGGCGACCCCAACCGGTCCGATGGGTCTGCCGGGTCCGACGGGTCCGACCGTCCCGACGGGTTCAGGGACCCCGACGGGTCCGGGGGGTCCGGGGGGTCTGACGGGTACGGCGGGTCCGGGGACCCCGTCGGGTCCGGGGGGCCTCGGGGGTCCGGGTGGTCCTGCGGGTCCGGGGACCACGACGGGTCCGGGGACCAAGACGGGTCCGGCGGGTCCGGCGGGTCCGGGGACCAAGACGGGTCCTGCGGGTCCGGGGACCCTGTCGGGTCCGGGGAGTCCGGCGGGCCTGACTGGGCCGGCGGGGCCGGCGGGTCTGACTGGTCCGGTGGGCCCGAACGGCCCGACCGGGCAGGTCGGATCGCGTCGTTGGCCGGGGTCGGGTACGCCGTGTTGCCGCCCGTGCAGATGTACGCCCAGGAGGGGCGCTCGTACGCGCTCGTCGCCGCGGCCGTCGTCTGGGCCACGTACTTGATGCTGCGCCGGCGCTGGGCCGCCTACGCCGTGGTGCTGGTGCTCGGGTGCTGGCTGCACGAGTTCGCCGTATTGGCGCTGCCGGCGCACGCGTTCGCCGCCTGGCGCTCGCGTGGCTGGCGGCTCGCGGCCGCAGCCGTGGTGGCCGCCCTGCTGCCGCTCGCGCTGGTCAGCGCGCGGCAGGCGCAGCAGCAGTTGGGCTGGCTCGGGCGGCCGAGCTGGCAGGACTGGGCGGTGTACGGGGTCCTCGCGGCCGCCTCGCTGCTCCTGGCCCGGGGAGCCGCGCGGGAACTCGTACGGGTCGCCCTTCCGCTGGCGCTGCTGCCGCCCGGGCTGCTGCTCGCGGTCTCGCTGGTGCACCCCTGGTACGTGGACCGGTACGTCCTCTACGCGCTCGCCGGCTTCGCCCTCCTCGCGGGAGCGCGGCTCGCCGCGGCGCGGGGCTGGTGGGTGTGGCCGCTGGTCGGGGTCCTGCTCGTCCCCGTCGGGTGCTGGTCCGCGTGGCTGCGTACCCCGGAGAGCCGCAAGGACGACGCGCGGGCCGTGGCCGCGGCCGTCAACGAACTCGCGCGCCCGGGCGACGCGGTGCTCTTCCTCCCCTCGCGGCGGCGCGAATGGCTGCTGTCCTCGCCGGAGGCCTACGGAGCCCTGCGCGACCTCGCCCTGTCCCGCACCCCGGCGGCTTCGCGGAGCCTCCAGGGCGTGGAGCGGACTCCGGAGGAGATCCAGGCGGCCCTGCTCGACCCGGCCGTCGACCGGGTGGTCGCCCTGCTGGACCCGGTGGGGCAGCCGCTGGACGGCTACCCGGCCGAGGCGGTGAAGCGCCAGACCCTGGTCTCCTCCTTCGACCTGTGCGCGGTGGAGGACGTGCGCGGCGCCCGCGTGGCCCTCTTCGCCCGGCCGGGCGACTGCCCGTAGCTCTCGGCGGCGCCGAGGGTCCCGCTCCGGGGCTGCGGTTCCTTCCCCTGGTCCACCGGCCCGGTCCGGTCCCGCCGTTCCCCTCCCAGGTCCACTCCGCGGCGGGTGCGCGAGCGCGGTCTGCGTCGACCGGTCGGGCTCGCCTCCCGGCCGCCTGTCGTGGCAACGCGCGCCGAAAGCCGGAGCGTTCGCAGGAAGGGGGAACGCAGGAGGGAGGATGGGCGGCGGGCCGCCGACCTCACCGGGGCCCGCCGACTTCTGCCGGAGGTGCCCCATGGACGCAGCCCGCCCCCGCCCCGACTCCCTCGTGCCGCCCGGTCCGCTCGTCGATGGCGCCTGGCTCGCGGAGCGACTCGGCATACCCGGACTCGTCGTCTTCGACGCCTCCGTCGGGGCACACCGCGACACGGGCCGGCGGATCCCGGGGGCCCGCCCCTTCGACCTGGACGGCGCGCTGTCCGACCACACCGCCGCCGCCCCGCACACCATGCCCGGCCCCGCCGCCTTCGCCGCGGCGATGCGCGCCCTCGGCGTCGACGACGGCAGTACGGTCGTCGCGTACGACGGCGCCGGGATCTACTCCAGCGCCCGCGCCTGGTGGATGCTGCGCGCCATGGGCTTCGACCGGGTGGCCGTCCTCGACGGCGGGCTGCCGGCCTGGCTCGCCGCGGGGCGGCCGGTGGAGCAGCGCCGGCCGGAGTACGAGGGCCCGCACGGCTCCTTCACGGCCCGGCCCCGCGCCGGGCTGCTGGTGGACGCGGCCACCGTCTCGGCGGCCCTGGCCGATCCGGCCGCCGCGGTGCTCGACGCCCGGACCCGCGAACGCTTCGCCGGCACCGCCCCCGAACCCCGTCCGGGCCTGCGCGGGGGCCACATGCCGGGCGCGGTCAACCTCCCGTTCGGCGAACTGCAGCGCCCCGACGGCCTGATGCGCCCCGCCGCGGAGCTCCGCGCGGCCTTCGGGGCGGCGGCGGGAGCGCGGGAGCGGCTGTACTTCAGCTGCGGATCCGGGGTCACCGCCTGCGTGCTCGCCCTCGGCGCCGACCTCGCCGGGTACGAGGACCTCGCGGTGTACGACGGCTCCTGGAGCGAGTGGGGCACCCCGTCCCCGGACCGGCCGGTCGTACAGGGCAGTTAGGCAGTCAGCCCGAAGCCGGGCGGGATCCCGGACCTCCCGACAGCCCGCGCCGCCCCCCTGCCCGGCATCCCCGGCCACCGAAACGCCACGGCCGCCGCCCCTCCGGCTTCCGCCCCGTCCGCTCCTGGCCCGGCCTCTCCGGCTCCGACTCCGACTCCGGCCTCGGTCCGGCCTCGGTCCGGCCTCGGTCCGGCCTCGGTCCGGCCTCGGTCCGGCCTCGGTCCGGCCTCCGGAGAGCGCGGCCCTGCCCCGAACTCGCCTTCATACGCGGTGACCTGGGTTTTTCCCGTGTTCGCCCCCGGCGAACGGGTGTCGGGGAACATTGGGGCGCGCACATGCATTGAGTCGGCATAGCTCAACTTCACTGCCGGAGGGAACATCATGGCTTCGACGTCCGTAACGCTCACCCTGCCCGTGCTGCCGCTCGACGACGAGGTCGTGCTGCCCGGGATGGTCGTTCCGCTGGACCTGTCCGACGCCGAGGTGCGGGGTGCCGTCGAGGCCGCGCAGGCCGCTGCCGCGGGTGGCAAGCCGAAGGTGCTCCTCGTGCCCCGCATCGACGGGAAGTACGCCGCCACCGGCGTGCTCGGGACCGTCGAGCAGGTGGGGCGGCTGTCCGACGGGGACCCCGGGGCGCTGATCCGGGGGCGCGGCCGGGTCCGTATCGGGGCCGGGACGACCGGCCCCGGCGCCGCGCTGTGGGTCGAGGGCGAGAGCGTGGACGAGGCGGTGCCCGATCCGCTGCCCGGGGCCGTCGCCGAGCTCGTCAAGGAGTACAAGGCGCTCGCCACGAGCTGGCTCAAGAAGCGCGGGGCCTGGCAGGTGGTGGACCGGGTGCAGCAGATCGAGGGCGTCGGAGCCCTCGCGGACAACTCCGGGTACTCCCCGTTCCTGACCGTCGAGCAGAAGGTGGAGCTGCTGGAGACGGCCGACCCCGTGGCCCGGCTGCGGCTCGCGATCAAGGCCCTCAGCGACCACCTCGCCGAGCAGGACGTCGCCGAGTCCATCGCCAAGGACGTCCAGGACGGTGTCGACAAGCAGCAGCGGGAGTTCCTGCTGAAGCGACAGTTGGACGCCGTGCGCAAGGAACTGCGCGAGCTCGGCGGGGAGAAGGACGGGGAGGAGTCCGACGACTACCGGGCCCGGGTCGAGGCCGCCGACCTGCCCGAGAAGGTACGGGAAGCCGCCCTCAAGGAGGTCGACAAGCTGGAGCGCTCCAGTGACCAGTCCCCCGAGGGGTCCTGGATCCGCACCTGGCTGGACACCGTGCTCGAACTGCCCTGGAACGAGCGGACCGAGGACGAGTACGACATCCGGGGAGCCCGCGCCGTGCTGGACGCGGAGCACGCCGGGCTGAGCGACGTGAAGGACCGGATCACCGAGTACCTGGCGGTGCGCAAGCGCCGCTCCGAGCGCGGGATGGGCGTCGTCGGCGGGCGCCGGGGCGGGGCCGTGCTGGCGCTCGTAGGCCCTCCGGGCGTCGGCAAGACCTCCCTCGGGGAGTCCGTGGCCCACGCCATGGGGCGCGAGTTCGTCCGCGTGGCCCTCGGCGGAGTCCGCGACGAGGCCGAGATCCGCGGGCACCGGCGTACGTACGTGGGCGCGCTGCCCGGCCGGATCGTACGGGCGATCAAGGAAGCCGGGTCCATGAACCCGGTCGTCCTGCTCGACGAGATCGACAAGGTCGGCTCCGACTTCCGGGGAGACCCTGCGGCGGCGCTGCTCGAAGTCCTCGACCCCGCCCAGAACCACACCTTCCGGGACCACTACCTGGAGGTGGAACTGGACCTGAGCGACGTGGTGTTCCTCGCCACCGCGAACGTGCTGGAGTCCATCCCCGAGGCCCTCGCGGACCGCATGGAACTGGTCCGCCTCGACGGCTACACCGAGGACGAGAAGGTGGTCATCGCCCGAGACCACCTGCTGCCCCGGCAGTTGGAGCGGGCCGGCCTGGCCGCGGAGGAAGTGGTCCTGGAGGAGGACGCGCTGCGCAAGCTGGCGGGGGAGTACACCCGGGAGGCGGGCGTGCGCACCCTGGAGCGCTCCCTGGCCCGGCTGCTGCGCAAGGTGGCTTCCCAGCACGAGCTGGGGGAGCGGGAGCTGCCGCTGCGGATCGGCGCCGGGGACCTGCGGGAGCTCATCGGGCGGCCGCACCACGTACCGGAGTCCGCGCAGGACCCGGCCGAGCGGCGCACCGCCGTACCGGGCGTGGCCACCGGCCTCGCCGTGACCGGGGCGGGCGGTGACGTCCTGTTCGTCGAGGCGTCGCTGGCCGATCCCGAAACGGGTGCGGCCGGGCTCACGCTGACGGGCCAGCTCGGAGACGTGATGAAGGAGTCGGCGCAGATCGCGCTCAGCTTCCTGCGTTCGCACGGCGCCGAGCTGGAACTCCCGGTCGCCGACCTGAAGGACCGGGGCGTGCACATCCACTTCCCGGCGGGCGCGGTGCCCAAGGACGGTCCGAGCGCCGGCATCACGATGACGACGGCGCTGGCCTCGCTGCTGTCGGGACGGCAGGTCCGCACGGACGTGGCCATGACCGGCGAGGTCTCGCTGACCGGGCGGGTGCTGCCGATCGGCGGGGTCAAGCAGAAGCTACTGGCCGCGCACCGGGCCGGACTGACCACCGTCATCATCCCGAAGCGGAACGAGGCCGACCTGGACGACGTCCCGGCCGAGGTGCTGGCGGGGCTGTCGGTGCACCCGGTGACGGATGTACGCCAGGTCCTGGAGCTGGCCCTGGTCGCGGCCTCGGTCCCGGTGGCCGCCGCGGCCTGATCCGGAGGGCCGGCCCGATCCGGACGGCCGGCCTGCCGGGCATCCGGTCCGACCGGGCATCCCGGCCGACCAGGCATCCGGTCCGACCGGGCATCCCGGCCCGATCCGGGCATCCGGCCGGGCCGCGGGCCCGGGGTTTCCCGCTCCGGCGGGGCCCCGGGTCCCCGGCGTGCCCGCTGCGAAATACTGGTGGCCCACACACCAGCGAAGGAGCGGGCCGTGCACGGGACCGAAGACCAGGAGTTCCTTGCCCTGGAGCGGGAGCTGTCCGTCTTCCTCCGACGGGCCCGCGCCTCCTCCGGGGAGATGGCGCGCGAGCTGCACCCGGAGCTGGAACCGGCCGCGTACGGGCTCCTCGTACGGCTGGAAGCCGCCGGCCGGCAGCGGGCGACGGAGCTCGCCGCGTACTTCGGGGTCGGCAAGGCCACGATGAGCCGACAGCTCCGGGCCCTGGAGGTGCTGGGCCTGCTGGCCCGCGAGCCGGACCCGGCGGACGGGCGGGCCTTCCTGGTCGGGCTCACGGCGGAGGGCCGGGAGCGCTTCCTGCGGGTCCGGGGCGCCCGGCGCGAGCAGTACATGCGCAAGCTCGCGGACTGGGACCGCGGGGAAGTGGCGGAACTGGCGCGGCTCCTCAACCAGTTGAACGCGAGCGGGGAATAGCACCGGGGCCGGCGGGACCTCGGCGCCGCTACAACTCCGCGTAGGCCGCCGACGCGTCGTCGTGGCGCTTGCCGCGGCGGTGCGCTCGGCCCGGGTCCGATTCCAGCGTGCGGACCCGGTCGATCAGGGACTGCGCGCCCTCCTTGCGGAGCACGGCCAGGCATGCGGACCAGTCGCCCTCCCCGAAGGTGTCCGTCCACCGGCTGGCCCCGTCCGTGAGCGCCGCGAGCGCCCGTACCTCCGCACGCGGTGTCCGCCCGGTCACCGCCCGGGCGGCCACCTCCGGGTCCGCGGCGGCGGTGAAGAAGCCGCCCTCCGCGTTGCGCAGCGCGTCGGCGGAGGCCTCCGTACGCAGCCGCTCGCGCGGGATCCGGTCCAGCCGGTCGTCGAGGACCGCGCGCACCTCGCCTCCGGGTGCCTGGAGGAGGAGCACGGAGTCCGAGAGCACCAGGTGCTCGACCCAGAACTCGTCCCAGCGGACCACGACCACCGTCGCCTGCGGCGTCCGGACGTGAGAAAGGTCACACGTGTCGCGGTGGGCGTCCGCGGTGGCGCGGATGGCCTCGGCCAGGACCCGTTCGAGGGGCATGTCCCGGCGCGATCCGGACAGTTCGGTCAATCGGCCGCCCAGTCGTGCCGCGAACCACGGAACTCCGTGCACGCATCCGACCTCGCCCGGAGGCGGGGTGACCCCGTCGAGGGCGACCAGGACCCCGCCGCCCGAGGCGGGGATCGCGGCCGACATCCAGTCCTCGTTGGGGCGTTCCGGGTTGCCTGGCACGGAGGAGAGGTCGATGCGCATACGGACATTCTGCCCGCGCGGGGCCCGTGGGGGTCGGAGGGGTCGGGGAAGGTCCGGACCAAAGTGGGGCGGGTGGGGCGGGAAGGGACTGCCGGGGTCAGCGGTGTGACCCTCGACATGTGGGCGGGCATCCTGCCAAAAGCCGCATCGATCTTTCAACCACCCGTCCACGGAGGGGCTCTGACAGCCGATCGCCGAGTTGGCCGCCCGCTCTTCCGTGCTGTTCACTCCTTCGTGTGGCCGGGCGGGCGATGTGCGGCCCTCCTCCCAACTCGCTGCGAGGGTCTGAAGCGGTACGGCGGTACGGCGCGGCGGTACAACGGAGGCGGGGGACCGTCATACGGTGACCGGCCGTCACCCCGGCCCCACCAGGCAACGAGCACGAGCAGCACACGTAAACAGGATTGCGAGCACCGGTGCAGAAGAAGCGGCCTCGGAAGAACGGCACCGTCGCGAACGGCACCGCACCCGACGGCACCGCACCCGACCGACGAGCCCCCGACGGCCCGTTCGGCGCGACCGCTCCCGCAGGGCGCCGCGTCCGCGTGCGCCGCAGGCTGGTCATCGGGGTCGCCGTGGCCGGGCTCGCCGTCCTCGCGGCGGGAGCGCCCGCGGTCCTGTCCGCCTCGGCGGACCTGAAGGACTCGCAGCACCTGGTCAACCTCGCCGACCAGAGCCGGCAGACCCTCACCCTGGCCCACCTGCTCGGAGACGAGCGCGACGCCGTCACCGCGTACGTGGCCAAGGGCCGCCCTGGCGGCGCCCAGGGCGCGCAGGCCGCGGTCCAGGAACGCGCCGCGGGCACCGACCGCCAGCTCGCCGAGGTCGCCGAGATCACAGCCGACGCCGACGAGGAGCTGGCCAGGGCCCTGGGCCGGGTCGGCGCCGTCCGCGCCGAGGCCGTCCAGGGCAAGGACAGCGCCCTCGCCGCCCACCAGGCCTACTCGGGCGTCATCGCCGAACTCCTCGCACCGAGCGGCCGGCTCGCCGAGCTCACCCCGCCGCGCGCCGCGGACGCCCTCGTCACCACCCGTCCGCTGGCCCCCCTCGGGCAGGCCGTGGAGCAGGCCTCCGCCACCCGCGGACTGCTGCTCGCCGCGCTGTCCGTGCCGGGCGGAGAGCGGCAGCCGGGTGCCGCCTTCGTGGACGAACTCACCGCCGCCGCCCAGCGGGCGCATGTACGGGAGCAGGGCGCGCTCGACGATTTCGCGCGGGCCGCGCGTCCCGACGTACGCCAGAGCCTGACCGCCACCGTCACCGGACCCGAGGTCAAGACGGCCGACGACTACCTCAAGCGGCTCACCGACCGGCCCGCCCTCTCCGCCGCGGACCGCAAGCTCGACCCCGGCACCGTCGGACAGGCCCTCACCGCCCGCGTCGACCGGATGCGCTCGGTGGAAGCCACCCTCGCCGGCCAGCGCGCCACCGCGCTCGCTGCGCTGCGCGACGACGACGTGACCGCGCTGGAGGTCATGCTCGCCGCCCTCGGCGTGCTGTTCCTCGTCACCCTCGGCATCTCCACGGCCATCGCACGCTCCCTGACCCGCCCGCTGTCGGTCCTGCGGCGCGGCGCGGCGCGGCTGGCGACGCCGGAGGGCTCGGTGGAACCGGTCCGGTTCACGGGCCGCAACGACGAGTTCGCCGAAGTGGTGCGCCACCTCAACGCGGTACGCGACCAGACGGTCTCCCTGCACACCCGGATCGCCGGACTCGACGCCGACCGGCGCCGTCTCATCGGCCGCAACGAGGCGCTCGCGGCCGGGCGCGAGGCGCTGGAGGGGGAGCTCGCGCGGCTGCGGACGGGGCTGGAAGAGCACCGCCGCATCATGTCGACGACGTCCGTATCGCTGTCCCTGCGGACCCTGGGGCTCGTCGAACGCCAACTCGCCGTCATCGAGGAGCTGGAGTCCGAGGAGCCGGATCCGGACCGCCTCTCCACCCTCTTCAAGCTCGACCACCTGGCGACGGTGATGCGCCGCCACAACGAGAACCTGCTCGTCCTCGCCGGCCAGGAACACGGCCACGGGCAGGGCCTGCCGGTGCCGCTGGTCGACGTCATGCGCGCGGCGGTCAGCGAGATCGAGCGCTACGAGCGCGTCGACCTCGGGGTGCTGCCCTCGTACACGCAGGTCGCCGGGCACGCCGCCGACGACATCTCGCACGTACTGGCGGAACTGCTGGAGAACGCGACGACCTTCTCGCCGCCGGACGCCAAGGTGAAGGTGTCCGGCTGGCTGCTGGACTCCGGCGACGTGGTGCTGTCCGTCGTCGACGAGGGCATCGGGATCACCGGGGACCGGCTGGCCACGCTGAACGAGCGGCTGGCCACGCCGGACGCGTACGACGAGGAGCCCGAGTCGGAACACGGCCTGGGCCTCGGCCTGTACGTGGCCGGGCGGCTCGCGGCCCGGCACGGGGTCAGCGCCGAGCTGCGCACCACGCGGCACGGCGGCACGGAGGCCCTGGTCGTCGTACCGGCGGCGCTGCTGCCCGCCACCCCGCCGGCTTCGCCGGTCCACACCCTGGGCGCGCCGGGCGCACCCGCGCTGCACCTGCCCGGGGTGATCGCGGAGGCCAACGAGAACACCCTCCCCTCGCGCGTACGGGGCCCTGCCGCCGCCACGCCCGAGGCCCCGGCGGCTCCGGCCCGGCCGGAGCCCGCCCTTGAAGCGTCCCCGGAGCCGACCCCGTCCGCGCAGCCTCACCCGGCCCCGGAGCCGACCCCGGCCCCGGAGTCGTACCCGGCCTCGGAGTCGTACCTGGAGCCGGAGCTTTCGGCGGAGCCCGCCGCCCCGGCCCCGGAGTTCTCGGCCGAGCCGGCTCCGGCCGCGCCCGAAGCCGCTGCCGCGGAGCCGGCCGTCACGGCGGTCCCGGCCCCCGCCGCCTTCCCCGAGCCGGAGCCCGCGCACGAGACCGCGCGGGCCGCCGCCGCGGAGCCGCCCGCCCGGGTGGCCCCGGAGCCCGCCCCCGCGGCGTTCGAGCCGCCGGCCGGGCAGCTGCCGCCCACGGAGCAGGTGTTCCGGGTCCCGGCACCGGTCGAGGTTCCCGCCGAGCAGGTGTTCCGCGTACTGCCGCAGGCCCAGGCCCAGGCCGCCGCCCAGGCGCCCGCGGACGCACCCGCCGAGCAGGTGTTGCGCGTACCGCCGCAGGCCGATCCGCCCGCCGGCGCCCAGGCCCCGAACGGGCCCGAGCCGGAGGAAGTCCTCACCGACAAGGGGCTCCCCAAGCGGAGCCCCCGCGTGGTCGCCGCCGGACGCGGGGACGAGGCGCGCCCGGCGCCGGGCCGGGTGGACGCGGACGAGCTGCGCCGCCGCCTCGGCGGGTTCTACCGTGGCGCCCAGGACGGGCGCCGCGTCGTGGAGGCCGAGCTCGCGCACGCCCCCAGCCAGGACGCACCGCAGGACCCGCCGCAGGACCAGGGGCAGACCGACCGGGGGGACACCGCACAGGAGGCACGCACATGAACGCGCCCAGTACGTACGGACTGAGCACCCAGGCACGCAACCTTCAGTGGCTGCTGACCGACCTCGTCGAGGAGGTCCCCGGGGTCAACTCGGTGGCCGTCGTGTCCTCGGACGGGCTCCTCCTGCTGTCCTCCGATCCGGTGGCACCCGACACGCCTGCCGCACCCTCCACACCCGCCGGCCCCAAGGGCCCCCGCGGCGCGTCCGCCGATCTCGCGACCATCGTCTCCGGCCTCGGCTCGCTCACCACGGGCGCCGCCGCCCTGATGGACGGCGGCTCGGTCAAGCAGACGATGGTGGCCATGGAGCACGGTTCCGTGTTCGTCATGTCCATCAGCGACGGCTCGCTCCTCGGCGTACACGCCACGCCCGACTGCGACATGAGCGTCGTCGCCTACCACATGGCCTTGTTCGTGGGCCGCGCCGGCCACGTCCTGACCCCCGAAGTCCGCAGTGAGCTGCGCCAGTCGATGGAGAACACCCCGTGAGGAGTCCGGCCTCCGACCGGCTGCCGATACGCGGCGCCGATCGCCGTCCCGCCCGCGTACGCCCGTACTCCCTGACGGGGGGCCGCACCCGCTTCACGCAGGTCCTGCACGTGGAGACCTTCGTCGCGGCCCTCGACAGCAAGGTGTCCGAGCCGCAGAAGCCCGACCGGATGCCGGAGATGCCGGCGATCGTCGAGGTCTGCCGCCGCATGCGCACGATCGCCGAGATCGCCGCACTGCTGAAGCTCCCGCTCGGCGTGGTCCGCGTCCTGGTCAGCGACCTCGCCGACCAGGGCAGGATCCGTGTCTACGGCACCGGGCACGGCAGCGGCCGTCCCGACCGCGCTCTGCTCGAAAGGGTGCTCAGTGGGCTCCGCCGTCTCTGAAACCGGTCTCTTCTCCCCGAACGCGCACCCGAAGCCGGCCCCGGACCCGGACCCGAACGAGCGCGTACAGCCCTGGCAGTACGACCGCTCGCGCGCGCCCGTCGCCGTGAAGGTGCTGGTGGCGGGCGGTTTCGGGGTGGGCAAGACCACGTTCGTCGGTTCCGTCTCCGAGATCCGGCCGCTGCGCACCGAGGCGGTGATGACCGAGGCCGCCGCTCCGACCGACGACCTGTCGGCGACCCCGGACAAGCACACCACCACCGTCGCCATGGACTTCGGCCGCGTCACGCTCGACGACGACCTCGTCCTGTACGTGTACGGGACCCCCGGCCAGGAACGCTTCTGGTTCATGTGGGACGACCTGGTGCGCGGCGCCGTCGGCGGGATCGTCCTCGCGGACACGCGGCGGCTGCGCGACTGCTTCCCGGCGCTCGACTACTTCGAGAGCTGCGGGCTGCCGTACGCCGTGGCCGTCAACCACTTCGAGGGCACGCCTTCTTACGAACCGGAGGACGTGCGGGAGGCGCTGACCATACCGGCGCGCGTACCCGTCGTGATCATGGACGCGCGGCGCCGGGTCACGGTACTGGAATCCCTGATGACCCTCGTGGGCCACGCCCTCGACTCGACTCCCGAATAGAGGAACGTGCAGATGCGCAAGATACTCGTCGTCGGCGCCGGCCAGTCCGGTCTCCAGCTCGCCCTCGGACTCCAGGCGAAGGGGTACGAGGTCACCCTCATGTCCAACCGGACGGCGGACGAGATCCGCACCGGGCGGGTCATGTCCACCCAGTGCATGTTCGACACGGCGCTCCAGCACGAGCGGGACCTCCAGCTGAACTTCTGGGAGCAGCAGGCGCCGAAGATCGAGGGCCTGGGCGTCTCGGTCGCCACCCCCGACGGCGGCCGCGCCATCGACTGGCTCGGCAAGCTGAAGGGCTTCGCCCAGTCCGTCGACCAGCGCGTGAAGATGTCCGGCTGGCTCGACACCTTCGCGCAGCGCGGCGGCCAGTTGGTCATCCACGGCGCGTCCGTCTCCGACCTGGACTTCTTCTCCCGCACGTACGACCTGGTGCTGGTCGCGGCCGGCAAGGGCGAGCTGGTCTCGCTGTTCGGCCGGGACGCGGCCCGCTCCCCGTACGACGCCCCGCAGCGCGCGCTCGCCGTGTCGTACGTGCACGGGCTGGCTCCGCGCCCCGAGCACCCGGAGACGGAGGCCGTGCGCTGCAACCTGGTCCCGGGTGTCGGCGAGCTGTTCGTGATGCCGACGCTGACCACCTCCGGGCGGGCCGACATCCTGTTCTGGGAGGGGATCCCGGGCGGACCCCTGGACGCCTTCGGCGGCGTGAAGGACCCGGCGGACCATCTCGCGCTGACGCTGGAACTGATGGAGAAGTTCACTCCCTGGGAGTACGCGCGGGCGACGCAGGTGGAGCTGACGGACGCCGGCGCCACGCTCGCCGGGCGGTACGCCCCCGTCGTCCGCAACCCCGTCGGCCGGCTGCCGGGCGGCGGGCTGGTGCTGGGTGTGGCCGACGTGGTCGTCGCCAACGACCCGATCACCGGGCAGGGTTCGAACTCCGCCGCCAAGTGCGCGGCCTCGTACCTCTCCTCGATCCTCATGCACGGGGACAACCCGTTCGACGAGGCGTGGATGAAGGCGACCTTCGACAAGTACTGGTTCACGAGCGGCAAGCCCGCCACCCAGTGGACGAACGCCATGCTCGGCGTCCCGCCGGAGCACGTGCTGAACCTGCTCGGCGCGGCCGGGCAGCTCCAGCCGGTGGCGGACCGCTTCGCCAACGGCTTCGACAACCCGGCCGACTTCGACGCGTACTTCTACGACCCCGAGGACGCCGCGGACTACCTGGCGGACGTCGCGGGCGCCTCGGCCTCCGAGTAACCGGCGTCGTCCCCCGCCGTCGCCTCCTCGGACAGCGGCGGCTGGCTGAAGGCGGGCAGCGGCGCCCCGTCGGGGTCCGGCCGTACCGCGCCGAGCAGCGGGTTCGCGGCGATCGGGGAGACCTTCACCTTCGCGCCCGGCCGGGGCGCCTGGATGACCTTGCCGTCGCCGACGTACAGGGCCACGTGGGTGGCGGTCGGGAAGTACACCACCAGGTCGCCGGGGCGCAGTTCGTCCAGCGGCACCTTGGGCAGCCGGGCCCACTGCTCCTGACTGGTCCGGGGGATCTCGCGGCCCGCGTGCGCCCAGGCCTGCGAGGTCAGCCCGGAACAGTCGAAGGAGGCCGGCCCCTCGGCTCCCCAGACGTACGGCTTCCCGATCTGGGCGGCCGCGTACGTGAGGGCCGTGCCGCCGGCCGCGGTGGGGTTGCGGAGCCGCGCGCCGCCGCTGCCCAGCCTCCCCGAACCGATCAGTTCCCGCTGCGCGGCGGCGGTGTCCCCGGCTTCCCGCGCGGCGAGCCCGGTGAGCTGGGCGGGGGTGAGCGATGCCAGCATCCGCTCGACCTCCTTGAGCCGCGCGGCGGCCTCCTCCTTGCGCTCCTTGGTCTCGGCGGTCAGCTTCTGCTCGGAGTCCAGGGCCTTGCGGGCGGCCGTGGCGAGGATGTCGGCCTGCTGCTCGCCCCGGGTGAGCCGGTCCAGCGCGGCGGCCCTCCGGGCCCCCTCGCGCTCAGCGACCCGGCGCTGTTCCAGGGCCCCTTGGGGGTCTCCGGCGAACAGCATCCGGGCGTACGGGGAGAACCCGCGGGCCCCTTTGTACTGCTCGCGCGCCAGCCGGCCCGTGGTGGTCTGGGCGTCGGTGACGGCGGTACGGGCCTTGCCGAGCTCGGTGCTGAGCCGGGCCTCCTCGCGCTGCCGGGCGGTGAGGGCGGTCTCGGCGGCGTTGTAGGCCTCGGCGGCCTGCTCGGCCTGCTGGTAGAGGCCTTGGAGGCGGGTGAGGAGGACGCCCACGGGTTCGGTGGTGGGGGTGGTGGGGGCGTCCGGGGCGCCAGGGGCGGCGGGGATGCCGGGTGTCGCGGGGGTGTTCGGTGCCTCGGGTGCTGCGGGTGCCTGGGGTGCTGCGGGCTCGGCGTGGGCGAGGGGCAACGGGCCGGCCGTGACGAGGGCTGCTGCGAGGCACGCGGCGCGAAGCAGCCGACGTCTGCGTCGTCGTGACATGGGGTCACCTCCTGGCGGCCGATGCTGCCATGTGCGGTATGACAAATCGCCCACCCGGGGCGGCCGTGGCGCCCCGCTCACCCGGTCGGCGTAAGCCCGCCGGCCGGACCCGATGAAACGCTTGATGCGGCTTTCACCAAGTAACGGGTGAGGGGCCGACGGGGCCCGGGAGACCAGGGGAGGGACCAGGTGGACAGCGCACACGAGGACGACGCGGGGGCGGCCGGCGCGCAGACGGCTGGGAGGGGGAAGGACTCCGGGTGGACGGGGGCGGGGCGCCCGCCACCGGACCTGCGGACGCCGGAGGGGTTCGGTGCGTTCTACGAGCAGCACATCGACGCCGTGCTCGGATTCGTCACCCGGCGGGTCACCGACCCCCACGTGGCGGCGGACCTCACGGCCGACATCTTCCTCGCCGCGTTGAAGGACGCGACCGGCTATCGGCCCGACAGGGGAGTGCCGATCGCCTGGCTCTACGGGATCGCGCGCAATGTGCTGGCCGGTCATGCCCGTGCGGGAGCCCGCGAGCGAGGAGCACTACAGCGGCTCAGCGGCCGCAGGCTGCTCGACGACCAGGACGTGGCGGCCCTGGAGGAGCGGATAGACGCACAGCGGGCCTTCCGCGCCCTGGCCGAGCGGCATGCCGCACTGTCGGAGCCGCTGCGAGCCGCGCTCGACCTGGTCGTGGTCGACGGACTCACCCCGGCCGAGGCCGCCCAGGCCCTCGGCGTCACCCAGGCCACCGTCCGGGTCCGCCTGCACCGCGCCCGGCGCGCGCTGCGCACCCCGGCCGACACCCCCACTTCCGTTCCGGCGCACCAGTTGGAGGTAGCACGATGAGCACCAGGCCCACCGCGTTCGAGGAGCGGCTGAAGGCGGAGCTCGTGGCGATAGCCGCCGGCCGGGCGGGGTTCGACGGGCGCGCGGACTTCGCCGTCCGCTCGCCTGCCCGGCGGTTCCGGATACCGCTGATCGTCGGGCTCGCGGCGACGGCGGCCGCGGTGTCGATCGCGTTGCCGGTCATGGGGGCCCAGGGGGGTGGTTCGGCCGCGTACGCGCTGACCAAGGGCGAGGACGGCACCATCACCGTCAAGCTCTTCAACTCGGAGGGGCTCCCCGGCCTGGAGCGGGAGCTCCGGGGCCTGGGTGTCCCGGTGATGGTGATCCAGCGGAAGCCGGCGGCGGAATGCGAGGAGCCCGGCGGCGGGTTCGACGGACCCGTCTGGAACGAGGAGCGTCAGGCCTGGGAGCCGTACGAGGACGTCCTCGACGCCAAGGCCGACGAACCAGTACTGAGGATCAACTCCGAGACGGTGAAGCCGGGACACACCTTGGTGCTCGTCAGGCCGCTCGAAGGGTCCGGGGGCGGTACGACCGACGGCATGGGCTTCGGCACGATGGAGACCTCCCGGCTGCCGTCCTGCATACCGGACTTCGCGCACCCGCTCCCTGAGGGGGCACCGAAGGGCCTTCCCCGGTAGTAGGCGACCAGCTGTCCTCGCGGCTGCCTGACGGGGGAGCCCGGCCCGGGTCAGCCGGCGAGCAGGCGGGCCTTGGCCGCGGAGAACTCCTCCGGGGTGAGCAGGCCCTCGCGGGCCAGGGCGGCCAGTTGGGTCAGGTGGTCTGTCAGATCGGCTCCGGGGGAGGCCGGTCCCGGAGCTGCCGGGCGGGGGTGGGGAGCCGGGCCGGCGGCCGCGGGCTCCCGGCGGGCGGAGGGGGCCGCCGGGGGCGAGGGGACCGGGCCGGGCTGCAGGGCCGGGGCCGGGGCCGGGGCCGGGGCCTGGGCCGGGGTCGGGGTCAGGGCCGGGGTCGGGGTCAGGCCGGAGGGTGGGGCCGCGGTCGGGGCCGCGGCTGCCGCCGGGTGCTGGGAGGCGTCCCAGACGTAGGACCCGCGCGCCAGGATTCCGCGCAGCAGGGGGTGGCCCGAGGGGCGCTGGGAGGGGTTCACCACGGAGCCGATGGGGCGGATGAACATCAGGCCACCCCCAGCCGGTCGGCCGGGAGGCGGACCGCTCCGGCGATCCGGCCGCCCGCCGCGCGGACGGCGATGGCGGCGTCCTCGGCCCACACGTGCTCGACGACCAGAAGGAGGGCGCAGCTGCCGCGGTCCATCAGTTCAGCCGATTCCCTGACGTCCTCCGGGCCGATCAGCGGGGCCGCCTCCCGGTGGGCGAGCAGACCCCGGAGTTCGACGAACTCGTCGAACTCCGCCGACAGCACCTCACCGGACGCGGTTTTGGTGGCCACCAGCCCGTCGATCAGCCGTACCACCCCGGCCTTGCGCAGCCCCATCACCGCCTCGACCGCGGCGACCCGCAGCTGTTCTTCCGGAAAGGCCAGGACGATGAACTCCGCAGGTCCCATGAGGGGAGACTCCTGATCCGCTACTTCACTTCCGACCAGTTCTGACGACTCTTCGGCACACTATGACATAAGCGGACATACGACCCGGCTCCTTGCTACGTTTCCCGTATGACCGCTCTGACGGCGAAGGTGACGGAACCCGCCCCGCCACCGCCCCCCGACGCCCGTGCGCCCAAGCGTCGTGGAGTCGAGCTGTCGCTGCTCTGCGGCGCCGTCCTGATCTCCGTCCTCGGTCACCTCTACGTGGGGCTCGCCACCACCGGCCACGTCCCCGCGGCCGCCACCCACTACGCCGCCGGCCTCGCCGTGGCCGCGCTCGTCGCCCATCTCGCCGTCCGCCTGTACGCCCCGTACGCCGATCCGCTGCTGCTCCCGATCGCGGTCCTGCTCAACGGCCTCGGCCTCGTCCTCATCCAGCGCCTCGACGCCACCACCCCCGGTAACGCCACCGCCGGAGAGCAACTGCGCTGGTCCGCCCTCGGGATGGTGCTCTTCGTGCTGGTCGTCGCGCTGCTGCGCGACCACCGGGTGCTGCAGAAGTACGCGTACCTGTCCGTCGCCGTGGCGCTCGTGCTGATGCTCGTGCCCGTCTTCTTCCCGGCCGTGAACGGAGCGCACATCTGGATCCGGTTCGCCGGGCTCTCCTTCCAGCCGGGGGAGTTCGCCAAGATCCTGCTCGCCGTCTTCTTCGCCTCCTACCTCGCGGCGAACCGCACCGCCCTGGCCCTCACCGGGCGCACCCTCTTCTGGAAGCTGAGGCTGCTGCCCGGCCGGGTCCTCGGCCCGATCCTCGCCATCTGGCTGCTCTCCGTCGGCGTGCTCGTCCTGGAGCGCGACCTCGGGACCTCGCTGCTCTTCTTCGGCCTCTTCGTGATCATGCTGTTCACGGCCACCGGCCGTATCGGCTGGATCGCGATCGGGCTGCTGCTCGCGGCCGTGGGCGCGTACGCCGTCGGGACGTTCGAGCCGCACGTGAACAGCCGCGTGGACGACTGGCTGAATCCTTTCGCCTCCATCGAGCGCGGCGACGGTCCCGGCCAGCTCGCCCAGTCCCTCTTCGCCTTCGGGGCCGGCGGACTGCTCGGTGCCGGGCTCGGCCACGGCCAGTCCTTCCTCATCGGATTCGCTGCCAAATCGGACTTCATCCTCGCCACCGCCGGAGAGGAGCTCGGCCTCGTCGGCCTCACCGCGATCCTGCTCCTCTACGGGCTCCTCGTCGCCCGCGGATTCCGCGCCGGGCTGGCGCTGCGCGACCCCTTCGGCCGCCTCCTCGCCACCGGACTCGCCTCGATCGTCGCGCTCCAGGTGTTCGTCATCGCCGGCGGAGTCACCGGCCTGATCCCGCTGACCGGCATGGCCATGCCCTTCCTCGCCCAGGGCGGCTCCTCCGTGGTCACCAACTGGATCATCGTCGCGCTCCTCGTCCGGCTCAGCGACAGCGCCCGCAGGCCCGGACCGGCCGAGGAGGCCGAAGCGTGATCCGCTACATCCGCTGGTGCGCGTACTTCTGCGCCCTGCTGCTCGTCGCCCTGCTGGTCAACGTCACCCGCGTACAGGTCTGGGAGGCCGCGGGCTACGGCGCCAACCCGGCCAACAAACGCCCCGCCATCGAGCGGTACGCCGAACCGCGCGGGGACATCACCGTCGACGGCCGTCCCGTCACCGGCTCCCGGGACAGCCGCCAACTGCTGCGCTACGAGCGCACGTACAAGAACGGCCCGCTCTACGCGCCCGTCACCGGGTTCGCCTCCCAGACCTACGGGACCAGCTTCCTGGAACGCGCCGAGGACCCGGTCCTCTCCGGTACCGACCCCGGGCTCTCGGCCTTCCCGCTCTGGTACGAGCTCTCGCGCGGCCGCCCGGGCGGAGGCGATGCCGCCACCACGATCCGGGCGAACATGCAGCTGGCCGCGTACACCGGGCTCGCGGGCAAGCGGGGCGCGGTCGCCGCCGTGGAGCCGGCCACGGGCAAGATCCTCGCGCTGGTCAGCAGCCCCTCCTACGACCCCGCGGTGCTCTCCGGCACGGGCCCGCGGGTCAAGGAGGCCTGGGAGAAGCTCAACGCGGACCCCGCCAAGCCGATGCTCAACCGCGCCCTGCGCGAGACGTACCCGCCCGGCTCCACGTTCAAGATCGTGACCGCGGCGGCCGCACTCGACGCGGGCGTGGTCACCGACGTGGACGCGCCGACCGAGACCCCGGACCCCTACCCCCTGCCCGGCACCAGCACCCTGCTGCCGAACGCCGGCACGGGCTGCGCCGACGCCTCGATGGCGGACGCGGTGCAGTGGTCGTGCAACACGGTGATGGCGAAGATCGGGGTGCGGGTCGGGCTGCGCGGGATGACGGAGGCGGCGCGGCGGTTCGGCTTCAACGACGCGGGGCTGCGGGTGCCGGCCTGGGTGTCGCGGTCGAACTTCGACACCGACATGAGCCCCGACCAGTTGGCCCTGTCCTCGATCGGCCAGTTCAACACCAAGGCCACCCCGCTGCAGATGGCGATGGTGGCGGCGGCCGTCGCCAACGGCGGGGAGGGCAAGTCGCCCTACCTGGTGGACCGCACGACGCAGGACGACGGCGACCCGGTCCGCCGCGCCGACCAGCACAGCCTGGGCCGGGCCATGACCCCGCTGACCGCGATGCGGATGCAGGAGCTCATGGTGAAGGTGGTGGAGCACGGCACCGGCCGCAACGCGGCGATCCCCGGCGCCGTGGTCGGCGGCAAGACCGGCACGGCCCAGCACGGAGTCGGCAATGCGGGCACCCCGTACGCCTGGTTCATCTCCTGGGCCAAGCCGGAGGGCGGCCGGCCGCCGGCCGTGGCGGTCGCGGTGGTCGTCGAGGACGCGTCGGCCGTCCGCGGGGACATCAGCGGCAACGGCGCGGCCGCCCCGATCGCCCGCGCGGTGATGGAGGCGGCGCTGTCCAGTCCCTGAGCGGCTCGTCATCACCGCATCCGTCTGGCGTGACCGCGCAACGCGTTACCCGTCGACCGGCTTGCGGCCGGATTGGTACTGTCCGCGATCATGGGGAGAGACGCCTGGTCGACCAGGTACTCGGGTGGGGCCGCGCTCCTGTGCGCGGCGGCCGCGCTGTGGTGGATGCTGCTCGGTGCGAGCACCTCGGTGTACCGGCCGGAGGTGATCGTCCTCGGGGCGGCGGCCCTGGTGCTGGCCGCAGGGTGGGTGTGGTCGGGTTCCCGGCCGGTCCGGATCGCGCCGCCCCGGGAAGTCGATCCGGTGCCTGCGCCGCCCGCGAGGCTGCCCTGGAAGCGGAACTCCCCCTTCGTGCCCTTGCTGGTGGGAGCGACCGTGCTCCTTCCCGCCGTTGCCGTGCTCGCCGCGTTGGCGACCCGGACGGACGGCAGCGACCTGAGGCGGATAGCGGCGATACAGGAAGCCGGCGCCGAGGTGGCCAAGGGCAGGATCGTCGAGGTCCACCGGCTGGAGGCGTCGGATCCCAGGATTCCGCGGTTGAGCGGTGACGTGGCGCTCGAGGTGCCCCTCCGCTCCCGGGGCGGCGGCATCGTGGGTACCGGGCGGGTCGAGGTGGTGGACGGATACCTGGGGCGTCAGGACGACCTGGGCATGGCGCTCCGCCTGGGCTGGGCGCTCGACGGTCCCACCGGACCCGCCACCACGCCCGTTCCGGTGCTGTACGCCCCGACCGCGCCCGAACTCGGCGGTTTCGTGGACACGCGCGACCGCCACCTCGACCGGTACGTGAAGTCGGACTCCCCG
Organism: Streptomyces sp. GQ60; assembly: GCF_059758875.1. Taxonomy (NCBI): domain Bacteria; kingdom Bacillati; phylum Actinomycetota; class Actinomycetes; order Kitasatosporales; family Streptomycetaceae; genus Streptomyces; species Streptomyces sp. GQ60. The sequence continues at coordinate 850,377 of NZ_JCAXEG010000001.1, forward strand.
TTCGCGTTCTCGGTGCCGGCCGCGGGTGCCCAGGCCGTCCTGGCCTGCGGGGTGCTCGTGCTGGCCGTTTTGGGCCTGGCCCTCATCTCGCGCCGACGGGACGACGCCGCCGCCCGGACCCTCCGCGCGGACGCGATCGGCGGGGCGGCGCTGCCGGCGGTGCGGGCGCGGATCACCGCGGCCCGGCGCGACGACCGCGTGTCGCTCGGAGACGTGGACGGCACGGTCCGCGTGACGTCGGACCACACGCTGCGCTTCGCACTGGAGGACGGTTCGCAGGTGCTGGTGGGCGCCCGGGGGGACGCGCCCCGCGCGCTCGCCTTCCTCGCGGCCCGCGCGGGGGAACGGCCGGGCTGGTTGTGCGGCGCCCGGAACTGGCGGCTGATCAGGAACGACCAGCCGGTCGTCTTCGTCACCGACGAGGGCGAGGCGACGTGGCTGACGATGGGCCGCGAGGATTTCGAGCGGGTCCTCGCTCCGGCCGTTGCCGTACAGCCGGACCCGGAGCGCCGTACGGTGCTCTCGCCCGCGCCCACCGCCGTGGTGCCCGGGGCCCACTGGCCCTGGCTCGGCGGTCTGCTGGCGTCCTACGGCCTCGTCGTCTTCGTGTTGGTGACCCCGATGCCCTGGGGCGCCACGCTGGGGACGGTCGTACTCGCGGCGGCCGTGGCCGTGGCCGCCTTCGTGGTGCTCGCGCGGCGACGGCAGGAACTCTCGCACCGGACGGGCCGCTGGGAGGTCCACGAAACCCGCGACCCCGAACTGGGCCCCGCCCCGGACGCCCCGCCGACCGCCTAGCGTGCCGGCCGCCCGACCGCCGGCCGCCCGACCGCCGGCCGCCCGGCGCGAAGCCGCCTAGCCCGCCGCCCCCTCCGCGATGGCCTCGGCCACCTCCGCCACCCGGTGCTCCTCCTCGGCCGCGAACCGCTCCCGGTCGATGGCCTCGGCGATCTCCTCGTCCTGGCTCATCAGCAGGTCCAGGTTGGAGTTGCCCATCTCGAAGACGCCCATGTCCAGGTACGCCTTCTGCAGCCGCTCACCCCACAGCCCTATGTCCTTCACGCACGGCACGATCCGGCTGAACAGCAGCTTGCGGAAGAGCGCCAGGAACTCCGACCGCTCGCTGAACTCCTCCGCCTCGACGCGCGATATGCCGAAGTTCTCCAGCACCTCCACCCCGCGCAGCCGGTCCCGCATCAGGTAGCAGCCCTCGATCACGAACTCCTCGCGCTCGCGCAGTTCGGCGTCCGACAGCTGCTTGTAGTAGTCGCGCAGGGCCATCCGCCCGAACGCCACGTGCCGTGCCTCGTCCTGCATCACGTAGGCCAGGATCTGCTTGGGCAGCGGCTTGTTCGTGGTGTCGCGGATCATCCCGAAGGCGGCCAGCGCCAGTCCCTCGATGAGCACCTGCATGCCCAGGTACGGCATGTCCCAGCGGGAATCGCGCAGGGTGTCGCCGAGCAGCCCCTGCAGGCTGTCGTTGATCGGGTAGAGCATCCCTATCTTCTCGTGCAGGAACCGCCCGAAGATCTCCGCGTGCCGGGCCTCGTCCATGGTCTGCGTGGCGGAGTAGAACTTCGCGTCCAGGTCCGGCACCGACTCGACGATGCGCGCCGCGCACACCATCGCGCCCTGCTCGCCGTGCAGGAACTGGCTGAAGTTCCATGCGCTGTAGTGCCGGCGCAGCTCGCCGCGGTCCCGTTCCGTGAGCTTGGCCCAGTGCCGGGTGCCGTGCAGCGGAAGTGCCTCGTCCGGGGTGCCCAGGGGATCGTACGGGTCGACCTCGATGTCCCAGTCGATGCGCTTGGCGCCGTCCCACTGCTTGTCCTTGCCCTTCTGGTAGAGGGCCAGCAGCCGCTCGCGGCCGCCGTCGTACTCCCAGCTGAATCGGGCATTGCCGGAGGCGGGGACCGGCCAGACGGTCTCGCCCGGATCGTTGGTGTAGAGCTCGTGCGTCGACACTGACGCCCCCTCGTCTCACGTAACCGCGTACTTCCGTACGGGACAGGACAGTTGGCAGCGTCACACGTTGGTAGACGCGCGGTCAACAAGTCGTGTGCGAGGGATTGACGGTCTTGCTGACAGGCAGTCTCATAAGAAGTGACCGCCGGTAACTCGACGACGAGGTGTCCGAAGCCATGACCACCGTGACCGAACGAGCCGAGCTGCGCGACGCCCTCGGCGTGCTCAAGGAACGCGAGCAGATCGCCGAGCGGCTGCTCGAATCCTCGGCGAAGCACTCCTTCGACCCGGACAAGGAACTCGACTGGGACGCCCCGCCCATCGACGGCAAGTACTACTGGCCGCCCGAGCTGCTCTCCCTCTACGACACCCCGCTCTGGAAGAAGATGGGCGAGGAGCAGCGCATCGAACTCTCCCGCCACGAGGCGGCGGCCCTCGGTTCGATCGGCATCTGGTTCGAGATCATCCTCATGCAGCTCCTGGTCCGGCACATCTACGACAAGTCCCTGACCAGCAATCACGTCCGGTACGCACTCACCGAGATCGCCGACGAGTGCCGCCACTCGATGATGTTCGCCCGCATGATCAAGACGGACGGAGCCCCCGCGTACCCGGTCTCCCGCGCCAACCACAACCTCGCCCGCGTCCTGAAGACCGTCTCCACCACCCCCGGTTCCTTCGCCTGCACCCTCCTCGGCGAGGAGGTCCTCGACTGGATGCAGCGCCTGACCTTCCCGGACGAGCGCGTCCAGCCCCTCGTGCGCGGAGTCACCCGCATCCACGTCATCGAAGAGGCGCGCCACGTCCGCTACGCCCGCGAGGAACTGCGCCGCCAGATGCTCACCGCCCCGCGCTGGGAGCAGGAACTCACCCGCGTGAGCTGCGGCCAGGCCGCCCGCGTCTTCTCGCAGGCCTTCGTCAACCCCGGGGTCTACGACAACATCGGCCTCGACCGGCGCGAGGCGCTCGCCCAGGTCAAGGCGAGCGGCCACCGCCGCGAGGTCATGCAGACCGGAGCCAAGCGGCTCACCGACTTCCTGGACGACATCGGCGTGATGCGCGGAGTCGGCCGCAAGCTCTGGAAGAGCTCCGGCCTCCTCGCCTGAACACCCCTCGCCCCAAGGCCCCGGCGTGCGGCTACCCTGCGGACATGACAGCCGTACGGGCGTACCGCAGGTTGAGCGTCGAGGAGCGCCGGGCCCAGCTCCTCGACGCGGCCCTGACGCTGTTCGCACACCGGGCGCCGGAGGAGGTCTCGCTGGACGACGTGGCCGAGGCCGCCGGCGTCTCGCGCCCCCTCGTCTACCGCTACTTCCCCGGCGGGAAGCAGCAGCTCTACGAGGCCGCCCTGCGCTCGGCCGCCGACGTCCTGCGGCTCTGCTTCGCCGAACCCCAGGCCGGCCCCCTGACCCAGCGGCTCTCCCGGGCCCTGGACCGGTACTTGGCCTTCGTCGACGAGCACGACGCCGGTTTCTCCGCCCTCCTCCAGGGCGGCAGCGTGGTCGAAACCTCCCGCACCACCGCCACCGTCGACGGCATCCGCCGGGCGGCCGCCGAGGCCATCCTCTTCCACCTGGGCGTGCCGGCGCCCGGCCCCCGCCTGCGGATGATGGTGCGCACGTGGATCACGGCCGTCGAGGCCGCCTCGCTGATCTGGATCGACGAGGGCAAGCAGCCGGAGATCGACTCGCTCCGGGACTGGCTGGTGGACCAGTTCATCGCCCTCCTCACGGCCACGGCCGCCACCGACCCGGAAACGGCCGCGGCGGCCCGCGCCGCCCTCGCGCTCGAATCGGCCGACGGTCCGGTCGGGGTCCTGGCCCGCCGGGTGATCCCCGTGGTCTCCGAGGCGGCCCACCTGCTGTGATTTCCGAGAAGCTGTGAGACTGGAGGGGTGAGAAGCCAACACACCCCCTTCGAGGGCGGCCCGATGGACGGCCGGACCCTCCCGATCCTCCTCGGCCCGACCGGCCATCCGTCGAAGTGGTACGAGATCCCGGTCCCCGCCCCGGACGGCGGCGCCCCCACGGTGCTCCTCTACGAGCGGGTCCCGGCGGGGTACTCCAAGCGCCTGGGCCTCCAGAAGGGCTGGAAGTACGTCTACGCCCCGGGCGGCCAGAAGCCGAAGCTCCGCTGGCCCTGGACGAAGCCGACCCCGCCGGGGGAATGAGGGACCGGGGGCCCGGCCGGGCGCAGCCGGGGGAGCGGCGGCCGGGCGTCACGTCACGGCAGCCGGGCCTCGACCAGGGTGAGTACGGCCTCCGCCCCGCCCGCCCCGTCCTCGGCGGGCGCCGCCTGCCGGAACACCAGCCCGGCCCCGATGACCTCCGCCTGTCCCACCGCGATCGTCAGCCCCAGCCCGTGCCCCTTGCTCCCGTCGCCGGTACGGAAGCGCTGGGGCCCGTGGGACACGAGGTACTCGGGATAGCCGTCACCGTGGTCCCGTACCGTCACCACCGGCCCGTCCACCGTCACCACCACCGGGGCCCGCCCGTGCTTGTGGGCATTGGCGACCAGGTTCCCCAGCACCCGCTCCAGCCGCCGCCGGTCCGTCTCCACGTGGGCGTCCCGCGTCACGACCACCTCCGTATCGGTGCCCGACGCCCGCACCACCCGCCGCGCGAGGCGCCCGAGCTGGTGCAGGTCCGTCTCCACCACCTCGCTGCCCGAGTCGAGCCGGGAGATCTCCAACAGGTCCTCCGTGAGCTGCCGCATCGTGCGCACCCGCTCCTGCACCAGCTCCGTCGCCCGCCCCTCCGGCAGCAGCTCCGACGCCGCCTGCAGACCGGTGAGCGGGGTGCGCAGCTCGTGCGCGACGTCCGCCGTGAACCGCTGCTCCCGCTGGAGCTTCGCCTGCAGGCTGGCCGCCATCGTGTCCAGGGCCGCCGCCACCGTCGCCACCTCGTCCTGGTGCCGCGAGGCGTCCTTCGTCCGGATGCGTCTGGGGGGTCCGACCCGCGCGTCCAGGTCGCCCTGGGTGATCCGGCGGGCCACCGTCGCCGTCTGGTGCAGCCGCCGCGTCACCCGGGTCACGGCGAAGGCGCCCACCAGCAGGGTTCCGCCGATCGCCAGCACCGAGGACCCGATGATCGCGTTGTCCAGCCCGCTGATCGTCCGCGCGCTCTGCCCGTAGTCGACGGCGGTGGCCAGCGCCTTCCCGTCGGCGGGGGCCGCCGCCCACATCAGTTGCCGGCCCTCGTAGTCGGCCACGAGCGTTCCGCGCTGCCCGGACAGGGCCAGCGCCCGCAGCCGTTCCGGCAGCCCGGCCGGATCCAGCCCGGACCCGGGCGGCAGGACTTCGCCCGCCTCGTAGGCGCGCGAGGCGTCGTTCAGCTTGCCGAGCGCCTTCTCCCGGGCCGTCGCGACGGTCTGCCGGGTCACTTCCACGTGGACCAGCACGCCCAGCACCGCCGCGAGCGAGCAGCACATCACCACGATGAAACAGGCCGACTTCCAGGTCAGCGTGGCCGTCCACGCGGGCAGCCGGAGCCTCACGAGGAGACTCCCGAGCCGGGGCCCTGCGTGGGGTTCGCGTGGTGCCCGGGTGCCCGTACGACCTGCTCCCACGTCGGCAGCATCGAGCGCTGCGTCTCGTCCCAGGACCAGGTGGTGTTCACCTCGTAGCCGGCGTTGCCGCTCGGGACGCGCAGGATGACGTCCCGTCCGGCGAGCTCGACGCTGATGACCGTGTCGGTGGTGGCCATGATCCGGTTGAGCCGGCCCTCGGCGTCCGCCGTGTACACGCGTACGGACATCTGCTGCTCGGGGTACTCGATGCCGACGATCAGCTCGTCCTTGCCGTTGCCGGTGAGGTCCCGGTAGTACGGCGTCAGCACCGGACACTTCTTCGGATCGGACCCGTCCGCCCCGCACTCCTCGATGGCGGCCATGGTCTCCGGAGGCATCCCGTCCGGCCCGGTCCGCACGTTCGGGTGAGCCCGCAGCTCGGCCTGCACCAGGGTCACCGGGTCGATCCCGTGCACGTTCTGGTCCTGGACGGGCGCGACCCCGGGTACGTACTCGGGCGGCGCGCCCCCGGGATCGGCAGGCGGTACGACGGCCCCCGCGCGCCCGGGCCACAGGTGTACGGGCCCGCTCGCGGTCGGGGTCGCCCCGGCACCGGCCAGCCCGCCGGTGTCACCGCAGGCGCTCGCCGTCGGCAGCAGCAGGGCGGCCAGCAGAGCGGCCCGGACGCCCCGGCGCCGGCTCCGCCCCCGGTGTCCGGGACTGCGGGAGGGAACGGATCCGATCACCCGTCGACCCTCCTCTCCCATGAGCATGTGCCTGTCCACCGTAGGCAGAGCGCATCGATTCCGCCCGTGCGCACGGGCGGGGGCGCCGCCGCGCCCCGTGCTGCGGGAAGGCGGGGCCTACGCGTCCGTACGCCCGCGGCGCAGCATCGCGAAGCCCAGGCCGGCGGCGCCGACCGCCGCGATGCCGCCGCCCGCGGCGAGCAGCAGCATGCCGTCGCCCGGACCGTCGGCCAGCGTGTTCAGGCCCAGTGCCTCGACGGTCCCGGTACCGGAGCGCAGGGGCGCGGCCGCGGAGACGACCCGGCCGTCACGGTGCGCGGTCTTGTGCCCGGCCGGGCTCGCCGTACCGGGGAAGCCGCCGGAGTCCTCCGTATCGCTCCCGCTCCCGCTTTCGCTCCCGCCCCCGCCCCCGCTTTCGCCCCCGGCCCAGGAGCTGAGCCGGCCGTCGGACCGCAGCGCGAGGTGCATCCGCCCCGCGTCGCCGAAGCCGGTGCTGCCGTCACGGCTGGTCAGGGTGGCGGCGATGGAGCCGTCGGGGTTGAGGACCTCGGCCTGGTAGGCGTCCTTGGCCACGCGGTACACCTTCGCGGTGGAGACCCCGTCCGCGAGGGACAGGGTCTTGACCAGGGTCCGCGGGGCGGTCACGCCCTGCGCGGAGGAAGCGGACGGCACCCCGTCGGCGAGCGCGGCCGCCGCGGGGAACGCCAGCAGGGTGCCGGCACCCACGGCCACGGCGGCGGCGCGTACGAGAGTGCGGCGGCTGCGGCTCACGGGGTTCACGGGACGTCCTTCGGTGCAGGTCAGGCCCTGGTGCGTCCAGGTGGGACAAACGTATGCACCGGCCGTTGCGGTAACCCGTTGCTTCTGTAACAGCCAAGCCTCAGCGACCCGACGGAGTCGTTACACGGCACCCGCGGCACGAGGGGCGCCGCAGCCCGGACCCCACCGGGGGATTGCCGCGGGGCGCCCGGGCTGCTCCCATGGACGGCGGGGGTGAGGGCGATGGCGCCGAGGGGACTGAAGGTACTGCCGAGCGGCCGGCCGGGCCGCGGCCGGCTGTACGTGAACCTGCCCGACGGCCGGGCCGTGGCCTGGTACGACCGGCGGGCCAACCGGATCAGCGTGCTGGCGGACGAGCGCCGCGAGGAGATCCTGACGGCATTACGGCCCTACCTCACCGGAACCGTCGCCATCGGCCCGCCACCCGTCCCCACGGCCGAGGACCTGCGCCGCCTGTCCCTCCCGCCGGACGAGGACCTGGCCCCGAACCGCCCGGGGGAGGCCCTGCTCGGCGCCCTCACGTACGGCCCCGCGGGCACCCGCGCCCGGCACCGGCTCCGCCAGCACCTCACGGTGAGGCAGCGGATGGGCGACGTACTGGACGCGATGGCCGAGTCGGAGGACTGGCAGGTCCTGCACTCCATCCACTCCGTCGCGGACCATTTGCTCATCGGCCCGCCCGGAGTCTTCTGCATCCGCACGGTCCAGGGCCGCCGCCAGCGCGCGGCGATCGGCGACCTCCTCCTCACGGTGGGCCGCGCCGACCCCACCCCGGACCCCCGCGAGACCCGCCGCGCGGCGACGTACGCGGCCCGCGCCCTGTCGACCCCGGTGACCCCGGTCCTGGCCGTGGTGGACGCGACCCGCCTGGACGTGACCCCCACCCTCCGAGACGTCCGCGTCCTCACCCCGACCACCACACCCCCCTTCCTGAGGAACGCCCCCACCACCCTCAAACCCCCTGACGTAGAAGCCCTCTTCACCACGGCCAGAGACCGCCGGACCTGGCACTGACGCACGCCGCCCCCGCTGCCCTTCAGCCGGGCGGAGCCCGGGGAACGGGCGAAGGACGGGACTCCGGGGCCCGCGGACCGCTCGCTTCGCCATGCGGTGCCGCCCGTGGTGTGATGAAACGGAAAGGCCGAGAAGGAGAGCACGCCTCATGGACCCGGTCATGGACTGCTTCGACACCTAGGGGGCAACCGCCGCCCTGGCCTGTTCACCTTCTCGCACGGCCCCGATCCCGTCCGCCTGCCGCGGTGCCTGCCGCGCACTCACCGGGGCCGTGTACGAGGGCCTGCCGACTGGCGCTGAGACCGCCGGGCGGCCGGGTGGCCGGGTGGCCGTCCGCCGAGTGTCGCGTCGCCCGGCCTCGACTTAGCCTGAGGACCCCAGGGAAGGAGTGCCGGTATGAGAGCGACCTGGAAGGGGGCCATATCGTTCGGGCTGGTCACGATCCCGGTCCAGCTCTTCACGGCCACCGAGGAGCACGACATCCCGCTCCGGCAGGTGCACGAGAAGGACGGCTCCAGGGTGCGGCTGCGGCGGGTGTGCGAAGCCGAGGACGTCGAGATTCCGTACGCCGAGATCGGCAAGGGCTACGAGGCCCCGGACGGCAGCATGATCATGCTGTCCGACGAAGACCTCGCCGACCTCCCCCTCCCCAGCAAGAAGCTCATCGACGTGCTGGCCTTCGTCGATGCCGAGACCATCGATCCGCTGATGTTCTCCAAGGCCTACTACGTCGGCACCTCCGACCGCGCGGCCGCCAAGCCGTATGCCCTGCTCAAGCAGGCCCTGACCGATGCCGGGCAGATCGCCGTCACGAAGATCGCCATCCGGTCGAGGGAGTCGCTCGCCGTGCTGCGGGTGCACGAGGACACGCTGGTGCTCCAGACGTGCCTCTGGCCCGACGAGGTCCGGCCCGCGGCCGGCGTCGCGCCGGAGGGCGAGGTCACGATCCGGCCCCAGGAACTGCAGATGGCCAGGTCCCTCATGGACATGCTGTCCCAGGACTTCGACCTGTCCGCGCTCCACGACGACTACCAGGAAGCCCTCCAGCAGGTGATCGAAGCCAGGCTCCAGGGGGTCGAGCTACCGCACGAGGAGCAGGCCGCCCCGACGGGCGGCAAGGTCATCGACCTCATGGCCGCTCTGGAGAACAGCGTCCGCGCGGCCAAGGAGTCGCGCGGGGAGCGGGGCGCCACCGAGGAGACGGAGGCCGAGGTCCGGACCCTGCCCGTCCGCAAGACCGCGAAGAAGGCCCCGGCGAAGAAGGCGGCGCCGGCCAGGAAGGCGACGGGCTCCGCGGCGGCCAAGAAGGCCGCCGCATCACCGAAGGAATCCGGTGGGAAGAAGACCACCGCCGCCACGAAGAGCACGGCGAAGGCCACCGCGAAGAAGACCGCGGCCAAGAAGACCACCAAGCGGGCCTCCGCCTGAACCGGCGGTCCATGCCGAACCGGCGGTCCATGCCGAACCGGCAGTGACTCGATCGCACGGTTTCTCCCGTTTCGTGGCAATCTCGTCGTATGACGCCGATCACCATGGTCGAGGGCCGTCGCATTTCGCTCAGCAACCTCGACAAGGTCCTCTATCCGGAGACCGGCTTCACCAAGGGCGAGGTCCTCCACTACTACGCCACGGTCGCGGGCACCCTGCTCGCCCACATCCACGACCGCCCGGTGTCCTTCCTGCGCTATCCCGACGGCCCGGACGGACAGCTCTTCTTCACGAAGAACCCGCCGCCCGGTACCCCCGGCTGGGTGAAGACCACCCCGGTTCCGCGTTCCGAGGACCTCCGGGCCGAACAGGTCGTCGTCGCAGACCTGCCCACCCTCATGTGGGCCGCCAACCTCGTCGTCGAATTCCACACCCCCCAGTGGCCGGCCGGCGCCCCCGCCCTCGCCGACCGCCTGATCCTCGACCTCGACCCGGGTCCCCCCGCCACCGTCGTCGAATGCTCCGCCGCCGCCCTGTGGCTCCGGGACCGGCTGGCCGCCGACGGCCTCCACGCCTACCCCAAGAGTTCCGGCTCCAAGGGCCTCCATCTGGCGGTACCCCTCGAACCGACCCCCTCCGAGCGCGTGTCGGCGTACGCCAAAACACTCGCCCAGGAGGCCGAGCGCGAGCTCCCCGACCTCGTCGTGCACCGGATGACCAAGGCGCTGCGCGCCGGGAAGGTCTTCGTCGACCACAGCCAGAACGCCGCCGCGAAGACCACGGCCGCCCCCTACACCCTGCGCGCCCGCACCCTGCCCACCGTCTCCGCCCCCGTTTCCTGGGCGGAGGTCGAGTCCTGCCGCAACCCCTCCGACCTGGTCTTCCTCGCCGACGACATCGCCCCCCGGCTGGCCCGCGAAGGCGACCTCTTCGCCCCGCTCCTCGACCCCGCCCTGGCCGGGCGACTCCCGTGATCACCGTCGCGCTCGCCGTGGCCGTACGCTCCCTGCCGCGCGCGCCCGGTCTCGCGTACGAGCCCAAGTTCGACGGCCACCGCCTCGTCGTCATCCGCACCGCCGACGGGGTGGCCCTCCAGGCCCGCTCCGGCCGCATCGTCACCGCGGCCTTCCCCGACCTGGCGGCGGCCGCGCACCAGCTGCCCGCCGGGACGGTGCTCGACGGCGAGGTGGTGGTCTGGCACGCGGGCCGCACCGACTTCGCGCTCGTACAGCGCCGGGCGGCCGCCGCCTCGGCCGCGCGGGCCGCCGTGCTGGCCCAGACGCTGCCGGCCTCGTACGCGGCCTTCGACGTACTCGAACTCGCCGGACTGGACCTGCGCGCCCGCCCCTACGAACGCCGGCGCGCCCTCCTCGTAGACCTCCTGCTGCCCCTGGGCCCGCCGCTCCAGCCGGTCCCGATGACCACGGACCCGGAGCTGGCGGAGACCTGGTACGAGACCCTGCCCGCCAGCGGCATCGAGGGCCTGGTCGTCAAACGGCTGGACCAGCCCTACCCCGCCGGCCGCCGGGGCTGGCAGAAGCTCCGCCACACCAACGTCCGCGACGCGGCGGTGGTCGGCTACACGGGCACCGCCCGCCGCCCGCTCGCCCTCGTCCTGGTCCTGCCGGTCGGGGACGAGACCCCGCTGGTGTCGAGCCCGCTGACGGCGGCGCTACGCGCCGAGGTGGCGGCGGCGGTGGCCGGGCGCACCCCGCGCACCTCTCAGGGCGCCACCGTCACGGCCATCGGCCTGGGCGAGGTCCCCTTCCACCCCCTGGATCCGCCCCTGACGGCCGAGGTCCGCCACGCCTCGACCCGCCACCCGCCCCCGGAGGTACTGCGCCTGCGCACAGACCTGTGACCCGCGGCGGGGTTCGCCACGGGTCAGCGGGTCAGTCGTCCGTGCCGCGGATCAGTCGTGAGCGCCCCGCCCCGAATTGGGCGGAGATCCGGGCTGCGGGTGCGGGCCCGGCCCTTCGACGTGCCGGTGGCCCGATTCCCGCCGGGCGCGGGACTCCTCCGGATGGAGCGAGGTGGTGGAGCCGAAGTTTCCGTAGCCCTGCATGTCGTGCGGGCGCAGCCCGCTCTCGGGGAAGTCGACGTAGTCCCGCTCCTCGCGCACCTCGTGGACGGCGCCGCCGTCCGGCAGCTGGGGCTGGCTCGCGGGACTGGGGGGCGGGGGCTCCTTGGCCCGGACCCGCTGGCCGAGTCTGAAGCCGCCGAGCAGAACGCCGACCACGATGAGTCCGACGGCCAGGAACCAGACGATGTCGGTCAGCGTGGCGCCTTCCACCGCGATGTAGGTCAGAGTCGTGTCCATACCTACCAGTTTCCCCCCATCCACCCCTTTTCACTCGGCCGACGGGCGAATGGGTCCGGAGCGCGCCCCCGGCTATCCCTTGAGCGGTCCGTCCGCGTCCCGCATCCCACGCACCTCGCGCCCCCCGAGCACCGCCAGGATCTCCGCACAGATGGCAAGGGCCGTCTCCGCCGGGGTCTGCCCGCCCAGATCCAGCCCGATCGGCCCGTGCACCGTCCGCAGCCGCTCCTCGCTCACCCCGGCCGCCAGCAGCCCCTCGCGGCGCCGCGCGGTCGTCTTGCGGGAGCCGAGCGCGCCGACGTACGGAATCCCGAGCGCGAGCGCGGTGCGCAGCGTCGGCACGTCGAAGTCCGGATCATGGCTCAGCATCGCCAGACACGCGGCGTCCCTCCGCGCCTCGAGCAGCTTCTCGGCCTCGCCCGCGGACACGACGACGCTCACCTCCCACCCGAGCAGCCGGGCCTGCGCCTCGATGACCTCGGCCAGCTCCCCGGCCCCGCCGATCACCACGTACGGAGCCGAGGGGTACGCCTCCACGAGCACCAGCCCGGACCCCGCGTACAGCGCGTCCCGGCCGGGCCGCCGCGTCCGCAGCAGCTCGCCGGCCCGCCGCTCGGCGTCACCGGAAGGCTGATCGGCCCCCCGCACCACGACACTGACGGCCTGATCGGCCCGCTCGTTGAGCTGGGTCACGAGCGCGACGCCGACCCCCTGCCCGAGCAGTTCCCACCACTCACCGGGAACCGAGCTCAGCGGCTGCAACAGCACCTCCGCCTGCCCACCACACGTCAGCTTGGCCTCAACAGCCTCGCCGGCCCCCACGGAAACCTCGCACACCCGCGCGGTCTCCCCGGCCCCCATGGCCGCCGCCTCGGCAACGAGCTCGGCGTCGAACACCCCGCGGTACAGGGCCCCGACGCACTCCCCGCGCGCATCCACGAGCACGGCCCCGGCCGGATCCCGCGGCCCGAACCCCTGCTCGGTCACGGGCCGGGCCAGGAACCCGACCCGCCCCTCGGCCACCCACTGCCGCGCCGTCTCCACCAAGTCACGCATCCGCGCTGCCCCATCCTCACCGTGAGAGCACGCCACAGGGCCCCAGACCGGCAACCCGAAGTGGCCTCACCTCCAACCTACGCACGCGCATCCCCGCCCCCCACCCCCCAAAACCCACAGACCCAGCCCCACGTCCTTCGTACGGACCACCGGAACCAGAGGAGGGCGCGACCCCGGCAGCCACGAGAAGAGGACGGTCCCCGTTCGCCGGCGAAGCACCTCGACGACCCACAGGTTCACCATGCCGCACAGCACTCCGCCCCTGGCTTTACCGGTTTGGCCCCGGGAGCCCTTCTGCCTCGGCAAGACTGCCCCGAACGGATCGACTGAGCTCTGAGCGGCTCGCCATCAGGAGGCTGCCCATGCCAGTCACACTCCCCAAGGGCGGCAATGCCCCTCTTCGCAACGGGCGTTGCGGAGTCACGATCACCGCACCCGGAGCCGCGATCGACGTCTGTGCTGTGCTCCTGTCGCAGGACGGCAAGGTTCGAAACGACGATGACTTGGTCTTCTACAACCACCCCGCGCAGGACGGTGTCGTCCTCAGCGGTCGAACCATCACCGCGGACCTTCCCGCCGTACCTGCTTCCGTGGACCGGATCGCGATCGTCGCCGGCATCGACCCCGCGGTACCAGGCGCCCATTTCGCTGCCGACAACTCCCCGCACGTGGTGATCGAGTGCCTGGGGGAGCAGCTTGGGTTCGATCCCCCGCCGTTCACATCATGCGGGGCCCTGCCGGTCTTCCCCAGGACCGAAAGAAGGGGCGCAGACTGGTGGCCTTCTATGCGGTGATGTACTTCGCAGCCCTCTGCCCGAGCGAGGGGTGGGGATGAGGAACTCGGAGTGTCACCTACCCGAGAAAGGATGGCGGACTCTCACCCTCCGGGACCCGCACCCCGTGTCCGCCAGTGGACGGACAGCGGGGAGCGCCACGACAAGCGAGGGCTGGAGTCCAGTTAGGCCAAGGAGACCGGCCGGTGCCGATCCCGCCGCCTCTGCACGCCGAGGACGGCCGGCTGTTCACGAACGTGCGGCTGGGTCTCATGCAGCCATGCTTGAGCACCCATTCTCCAGATCGAGATTCTTTATGCTACCCCTCAGGTCAACTCTTGCACTCTCTTCGTCTTGATACAGCTCATCTTTGTATGTGTTAGATCGAATCGCTTCCGCCGAACTTCCATAGGTGATTGCCAGCGCCAGGGCGTTGTCGTACATGGTGTTAATTTCCTCTTGGCGCTCATCGGGTTGTTCTAGTGCTCGCCACGTCCCCACAAGGTGCGAAACGGCCGTACCGAATTGGCGTGCAGCTGATGCTGCTTGTTCGCGCTCGACCGAGCCTACTGGGTGCTCGGGCTCCAATCGCCCAAATGCGTTTATGGACTTCCAGTCGGCCTCGACTATTCCGGGCACTTCCTGGTTGCATGCAGCGATTGCCTTGTTCCTCCATTCATTGAAAGATGGAGACTTGTTGGCGCACTGTGTCAAAAAGAACGCCAATATTCCGACAATCGCCGACGATACTCCGAGCCACCAAGCGACGTGGCTTCGCAGCTTGCTTCCCCGTACGCCCGGTTCACTGCTCATTTCGCGCCTCCCGTGAGCGGCGCCCCTCGATTAGTATCCTCTGTGATTAATGAGGCCGCACCCGGTGGAGGCATTTCAAATTCAACCATCGACGTTACTGAAAGTTGAACCATGCCCGGGCGCCCCCGCCGAAAAGCCGTGCCCGATGTCCGAACGTCCTGAGCTGACCAGAGCTGGCGGACCCCGTGGGGCGCACTGATAAGCGATGCTCCGGCGGGCAGGGGGATAGCGGTGCGGCTGGGCTGCGCCCCACGTTGGCATCGCATCCGGCGCCGCCCCTTACATGACCGTCCGCAGTTGCGTGCTGATGCGGGGCCACCTCCCGAGCCCCGCCGCTGGCTGGTTGCTCGGGGTGTGGAGGTGCGGGATGTGCAGGCGATGACCGGCCTTGACGCGGCGGAAGCGGTGGACGCGCTGCTGATCACTGGAGGGTTCCCGGAGATCGTTCAGTCGTGGCGGCCGGGGATGGGCCGCCGAGAGTTTCTGCGCGAGGCTGTGTCCAACCCGCTTGCCCCGCTGTTGGTGGCGGGCGAACTGTTGCTGCTGGGGGAGTTTCCCGAGGCGTCCCACTCGCGGGCAATCCTGGAAGCGGTCGGCAGTGGCGAGCGGACCTTCTCCACCATTGCGGCACAGGCCGGCGGTGCGGGCGCGCTGCCCTCGGGCACGCTGTCTCTCCTGCTGAACACGCTGCTGGCCAAGCGAGTACTGGCCGCTGACCTGCCGCTCTCGGTCAGGGCGGACAGCAAGAACAAGCGCTATCGCATCGCCGATCCGTACCTGCGGTTCCGGCTGGCTTTTCTGCAACGCGGATCCCGCTCATCGAGCGCGGTCGCGGTGATCTGGCGCTGGAGCGCATCGAGCGGTCGTGGACGACATGGCGGGGCCGGGCCGTCGAGCCGGTCGTCCGCGCGTCGCTGCTGCGGCTGCTGCCCGACGAGATGTGGCCGCAGACGGAGGCGGTCGGCGGCTGGTGGAACCGGTAGAACAACCCGGACATCGACCTGATCGGAGCCGACCGCGAACCCGTGGCAGGGCCGGTTCACTTCAACGGCTCGATGAAGTGGCTGGAGTCGCAGCCGTTCGGCCGACGTGAGTACGACGTCCTGGTACGAGACACGCTCGCCGTGCCCGGTGCCGAGCCGGACACGCGGCCAGGGGCGGAAGACATCGCCTGCATTCTCAGAACCTTCCGGACGTCGAAGCCCGTCTGCGCGGCGGCGAGGTGACGGGTCCGGTTCACTCCCGCGGGGTAACCGGACGGCGCTAACCTGGCCGGGTGAATGCGCGTACCGCCCTTGTGAAATGGCTGGGAACCCTGGATCCTCAGCGGCTGACCGCGTTGCTGGAGGAGCGGGATCTGCCGCTCGCCGCCGGGCACCGACGGATCACCACCTTCCGCGAGCTCGGCGAACACCTGCTCACCGACGAGTCGGTGGGCCAGGGCCTGATGGCGGGCACGGCCGGAGAACTCGAATTGCTCGCTTCCATCGCCGCCTTTGCCCTGGAGCGGCACGGCCCTGTAGCAGGTGGCGAGGTCGAGGACGGGTCCCGGTATCCCTGGCAACAGCGGAAGCCCGTTTACCCGGTGGAACCCGCGGACCGATGGGTGCCCGAGCGGGACGTAGCGTCCTGGTTCGAGCCGGGGGAGAAGCGGCAGCGGGCCGAACGCACGCTCGCCCGGCTCCGGGAGCGCGCGCTGTTGCTTCCCGCGCCCAAGGGCCAACTGGCACTCCCACCACTGCTGCACGTCCGCGCCGCCGGGTTCGACGGTTACGGGCGCACAGCCGACCGGCTGCTGACCACCGCCTACAACGCCCCCGAGATCAAGCGGATCGCCGCAACCCTCTTCGGCGAGGGCGCGGGCCGTACCCGCGACCAGGCCCAGGAGCTGATCACCGCTCTGCTCGCCGATCCCGCCCGCGTGCGGGCACTGGTGGCGGACGCCCCGGTCCGGGCGCTGGAGCTGCTGGACCACCTGGTACCCGGCCCGCCGCTGCTGCGGACCCACTGCTTCGTCGGCCGGTACGGGTCGCAGTACGCGGGCCCGGACGCCAGGTACGTCTTCCGGGAGGGCGGCAGTGGCGACGAGGGCACCGACTGGCTGGCCGGGCGCGGACTACTGATCCCCTCCGGGCTAGACCTCGTGGAACTTCCGTACGAGGTCGCCCGCGCGCTCCGCGAGGGGGCGCGGCACCCAGCCCCCGGCTGGAACCGGAGCAGTTCACCGCCACCGCGCCGCTGCCGTCCGGCTGGCAGGGCGAGGGCGGCACGGCCGCCGCGGCGGCCGCCTGGCGGGCCGAACTGGTCCTGCGGGCGCTGGCCACCCAGCCGGTCGCGATCCGCAAGGCGGGCGGGATCGCCGTACGGGACACCCGGCGGCTGGCCAAGGCGGCCGGGGCCGATGAGGCCGGCACCCGGCTGTGGCTGGATCTCGCGGTGAACGCCGGACTGGCCGCGCCCCGTGACGACGAACCGGCCCCCTCTTCCCGCGGCCGCCGGAACCCCAAGGCCCCCAAGCCCTCCGCCCGGCTGTTGCCGAGCGACCGCTACGACGCCTGGGCCGCCGCTCCGCCCGCGGGCAAACTGCTGTCGCTCCTCGCCGCCTGGGCCGTGGTCCCCGCAGTACTCAGCCACTGGCCGGACCCCGACGAGACCCCAGTCGCGCTCGTCAGTCCGCAGGACGAGGACGCCGTGACCCTCCGCACCGGGGTCCTACGAGCGCTCGCCGTCCTCCCCGACGGACACGGGCTGACCGCGAACGCGCGCGGATACACCGAACTGCTCTCCCTGGCCGCATGGTTCCAGCCCGCCCTGCGCGCTCACCTGGCCGCAGACGCCACGGGGGAGCTGACCGGCCTGGACGGAGTCCTCGACCGCATGGCGGCCACCCTGACAGAGGCGGCCCTGCTCGGCGTGGTGGCCCACGGCGCGCTCACCCCCGCCGGGCGGGCCCTGTGCCGGCTGCTGGAGGCAGGAGCCGCCCACCATTACCCGGCAGTGCCCGGCGCGGGCGCCGACCCGTCCGCCCGCGGCTCGGAGGGCCTGGGCGAAGACCTCGCCCTCCGGCCCGCCCTGGCGAAGGCGGTGGCCACCCTCCGCGAGGAGCTGTACGCAGCGCTGCCCGAGCCCAGCTACACGGCCCGGTTCCAGAGCGACCTGACCGCCACGGTCACCGGCGCACCCGCGCCCGCCCTGGCAGACCTGCTCTCCGCTGTCGGAGACATCGAGTCCGAGGGCCACGCGGTGGTCTGGCGCATCACGGCAACCTCCATCCGCCGGTCCCTGGACGCCGGCTGGAGCGCGGACGAACTCCTCGACCGCCTCACGGCGGCAAGCGAGCGCGACACCCCCCTTCCCCAACCACTGGCCTACACGATCAAGGACACCGCCCGCACCCACGGACGACTCAAGGTGGTCCGCTCGGCCTGCTGCATCCGCTCGGACGACACCGCCCTGATCGCCGAGGTAGCCCAGTCCCGAGCCCTGACCAAACTCCGCCTACGCCGGATCGCCCCCACGGTCCTGATCTCCACAGCCCCGCCGGAGGAGACGCTGTCAGCCCTCCGCACGGCTGGCTACGCCCCCACCCAGGAAGCCGAGACGGGCACCACGCTCCTCGACCGCGCCCCCACCGACCGCGCACCGAGCCTCCTCCCGACTCTGGACCAGGCCCACCCGCCGTACGGCGAAGAGCGCCGCGGTGGCCCGGCCAGCGCCCGCACGCTCGCCGCAGCGCTGACCACGACCGGATAGGAGGCAGGGGGCCAGACGTCGCGCCGCAGCCCTCGGCGCCCACGCCGGGAGTGCATGTCGAGACGGGCCCGGCTACGGTCGGGCGACCTTCTACGGGTGCGTACGAATAACGATCCTGGCCGGTTCTCGTAGCACGGCGGCAGCGCCGCCGAGATCTGCCAGGCGGGCAGCGAGTGTGGCCTCCGCAAGCCGGGGCGGTAGCGCCGCGCTGAACTTGAGGCCGGTCAGCGCCCGGGAGTCCACCGCGGGCAAGCACAGTTGCTCGGAGGCATCAGTCGTGGCCTTCACCCATTCATCCGGCGTGATGTCCTCGCGAAGTCGCAGGTACGCGGCGGTCGGGCGCTGCAGTGGATCGGTGACCGGACCAAGGCTGGCGGCGAGGGTGGCATTGGCCCGGTATCCGGCCCATGTCCACCAGCGGACGTTGGTGTCGCGGCCTCCCCGGACGATCACTGTTCCCTCGGCGTGGACGAGTTCGCCGTTCTCCTCCCGGGCTTGGGTGAGCGCCCCCAGTGCGCGACGCGTGAGCACGACGGGAGGAGTTTCCCCGAGCAGCACTTCGCGTACCGCGCGCGTGAGTTCGTACGAGGTGGTGCGGGCCATACCCAGGCCACCCCAGCGGGCTCGTCCCCCGCCGTCCACCGGCTCCACGAAGCAGCGGCGCCTCGACCAGTCGATGTACGTCACCTGCCAACTGCGGCCGGCGAGCAGGAGCCGGCGCGGACCTGCGACCTCCTCGGTCAGCAGCACCGGATCGGTCGTACCGATCTCCGTGCGGCCGGCCAGCACGGTGAACTCGGGGGCAGCCGTGAACACCGCGGTGAGGTCCATGAAGTGGCGGTATCCGAACCGCTTCTCCGCCTCGGGCCCGATGAAGAGCATGCCGCCGTCCTGGTCGAGGTAGCCCTCGGAAACCAGGTGGCGCACGATCGGTTCGGCGGACGGACCGAAGGGGCCGAGTCCGCCCCACCACTCCTGCCACAGCCGGTCGCCGATGCGATGCTCCTGCAAGCATAGGGCGAGGATTTGTTGTGCGGCGATGTGCCGGGGCTCGGGGGGCGCGGTGACCGGCTCGACCCAGCCGCGGCTCCATAGGAGCAGCAGGGCGGCCGCGGACAGCAGTCCGCTGCTGTCGGTGGCGAGGAAGAGGCAGTTGCGCAAGGAGCCGGGCCGGCGGCCGGTACGGCCGATCCGCTGCAGGAAGGAGGCAACTGAGCCGGGGGCGTCGATCTGGATGACCCGGTCCAGGTCTCCGACGTCGATGCCGAGCTCCAGGGTGCTGGTGGAGACGATCACGCAGTCGCGTGCTTCGGCGAAGGCTTCCTCGGCGCGTCGCCGCTCGTCTGCGGACAGTGACGCATGGGAGAGGAAGGTGGTCACCCCCTTTGCCCGCAGGCTGGATCCGAGTTCCTCCACCTGGCGCCGGGATTCGCAGAACACGAGCCGCTTCTCGCCTCGGTGCAACGCCGTGATGACCGTTGCCGCATTGGCCAGCGACCCTACGTAGTCGAGCTGCACGTCACCAGGCGGCGGCAATGCGGGTGTCTTCTCCCGCAGATGCGGTGCAACCACCCGAGCAGGCCGTTTGCCGGACGCCGACCCCTGAAGCCAGTTCAACAGCTCCTCGGGGTTCCCCACGGTGGCCGACAAGCCGACGCGTTGGATCGGACGCCCGACGACGCGCTCCAGCCGTTCCAGCACGGCCAGCAGGTGCCAGCCGCGGTCATCGCCGGCAAAGGCGTGGACCTCGTCGACCACGATCGCCTGAAGGCCCGAGAAGAAAGCCCGATGGTCGACGTTCGCGCTGACCAGCATTCCTTCGAGCGATTCGGGGGTCGTCAGCAGGACATCCGGCCGCTCCCGCAGGATGCGCTGACGCCGTGATTGCGCTACGTCACCGTGCCAGAGGGCAGCGCTGCGTCCCAGCCAGGTGGTGTAGGTCTCGAGTCGCGGGAGCAGATTGTTCAGAAGTGCCTTGAGGGGGCAGACGTAGAGCACCGACGTGCCGGTCCAGCCCTGCAGTTCCATCCGGGACAGCAGCGGAAAGACGGCGGCCTCCGTCTTGCCGCCGGCCGTGGGCGCGAGCAGTACGGCGTCGGCGCCTTCCATGAGCGGCGTGATCGACTCTTCCTGGAGAGGTCGCAGGCCCGGCCAGTTAAGAGAGTTGACGATGTGGTGGACCAGGCCGGAGTGCAATGCGTCAAGCGGGTCGTGGCCCTGGGTACCGTCGGTCACGACAGGTCCAGCTCGACATCGTCGGCCCGGGCGGCTGCAGCGTTGCGCTCCACTGGGCTCATCTCCGATGCGTTGACGGTGAGGGCGTAGTGCTTGCGCGGGTCGAAGTCCTCGAACTGGTCGATGCGGTCCAGTACGTCGCCCACGAGCTTCTTGAGGAAGAGCCGGGGAGCCACGCCGACCTTCCCGCCGAGCGCTCCGCCCACCGCACGGGCGAGATCCGCCACGTAGGCGTCGTCGGCGTGGGAGGCGACTCGCGCGGGCACCGTGGAGCCGTTCGCGTACAGGTCGCGGATGGTGATCCCGAGGGAGATCAGGGATTCCAGGGTGAAGCCTGGCAGCCGGATCTGCACGGCGCGTGGATTGTCGAACCGGGGATCGGTGGTGAAGTCGGTGGCGAGCCGCTGGGCGAGGGGAGCCAGGCGTTGTGCGCCCTGCTGGCCGTCGTAGAAGGCGGGAGTGCCGGTGATGACGAGGTAGAGACCGGGGAAGCGTCCCGAGTGGACTTCGTCGATGAGCTGACGCAGCGCGTTGAGCGCCTTGTCGCGGGCATCGGAGCGGACCCGCTGGAGCGTTTCCACTTCGTCCAGTACGAGGAAAAGCCCCGCGTGGCCGGAATCGCGCAGCACGGTCAGCAGCCCCTGCAGGAAGCCGAATGCGCCGAAGTGGTCGAGGTCGCCGCGTACGCTGGCCGCCCGACGGGCAGATGCGGCAACGTGCGGCTGGCCGCCCAGCCACGCCATCACCGCCGCGGCAGTGGCCTCGTCGCCCTCGTCCTGAGCCTGACGATAGCCGCGTAGTGCTGCGGCAAAGGAGGGCGCGTGCCGGGACACCTCGGCGAGCCGCGCTGTGGTGAGCTGGTCCACCGCGGCGGAGAGCTCCTCGTCGGACACGCCTGCGGCGAGTGCATCCTCCTCGAGCGCGTAGAACCACGCGTCTACGACGGGGCGCAGGGCGCTGGGCGGAAAACCGGGTGTGGCCAGCCGCTCAGTCAGCCGCCGGTACACCGTTTCCAGTTTGTGCAGCGGAGTCTCGGTCTCGGAGACCTGGATCTCGGCGACTGCGAAATTGCGCCGCTTGGCCCGCTCGCCCAGCCATCGGGTGAAGAAGGTCTTTCCGGACCCGTACTCGCCGCGCACCGCCTTGAAGACGGAGGCGCCGTCGGCCACGGCGTCGAGCTCGCCGTCGAGGGCGGACTCGAACCGGTCCAGTCCGGTCGCCAGCAGGTCGAGCCCGCTCTCGGGTACGGCGCCGCGGCGCAGGGCGTCGATGACGTCCCGGCGGCGGGCGGCGCTCACGGCGGCTGGGCGGATCGGCTGGTCGGTGCTCACCTGACCAGTGTTTCATTGGGCACGGGGGAGCAGGGGACGGAGCCCGCAGAGTGGGTGGCGGGAGGGTGGCTGGAATCCATCCCTGCCGTTCTGATGGAGTCCGGAATGTCGGTTGACGGTGGCGTGATCACGTTGGTGCAATTGCGGACTGCACGACTAATGCACCAGGTGGGGGAAGATCAGCGTGTCGCTTGACAGTCCTACACTCAAGGATCTTCTGAAGAAGATCGCGTCCGGAGCCCTGCAGCTTCCGGATTTTCAGCGCGAGTGGAAATGGGAGGACGAGCGCATCAAAGCGCTCATCGCCACGGTGACGCTCGACTACCCGTTGGGCGTCGCGATGACGCTGCAGACGGGGGGCGCACCGCAATTCCGGACCCGCACGCTTGATGGCGTCGGCGAGGATTCGAGTACGCCCGATCTACTCCTGTTGGACGGGCAGCAGCGACTCACCTCGCTCTTCCAGGCGCTCTACCGCGATGCGCCGGTGGAGACCGTCGACGACCGCAACAAGCCGCTGAAGCGCTGGTACTACATCGACATCGCGAAGGCGATCGGCGTGCCCTCGGAGCGCGATGAGGCGATCGTCTCCGTCCCGGAGGACCGCATCCTCAAGGCAGACGGCCTCGGCCGCGGTGTACTCGATCTGAGTACGACGGAGAAGGAGTGCCAGGCGGGATACTTCCCGCTGAACGTGGTCTTCGACACGAAGCGCGTCAATGCGTGGCACCGGGCGTACGTTCAGCTGGACGGCTCCAACTGGGACCACTGGTCGCAGTTCGAGGACCTCGTCCTCAACCACGTCCAGGCCTTCAACGTTCCGATGATCAACCTGCCGGCCACGACCACCATGGGTGCGGTCTGCGCCGTGTTCGAGCGGGTGAACACGGGTGGTATCCCTCTGAACGTGTTCGAGCTGCTCACCGCCACTTACGCGGGCGACCAGGCCCACGTGGAGGAGTTCAACGACTACTACCAGCTGCCCGCGGAATGGCTGCGGATCAAGACAGACCTCGCCTCGCGCCATCCGGTGCTCGGCAGCCTCGAAGCAGGCCTGGACGATGGTCTGAGCAGCAGCGACTTCCTGCAGGCGGTGGCTCTGCTGCGTACCTGGGAGCGGAAGCAGGCCGGTCTGGGCTCCTCCCTCTCCTGTAAGCGACGCGACCTCCTGGAACTGCCGCTGGCCGACTTCAGGCGGCTGGCGCCGCGGATCGCCGAGGCCTTCGCCTGGGTCGGCTCGTTCCTGCAGGGCCAGTGCATCGTGCGGGGCGGCGACCTGCCGTACCGCCCGCAGCTCGTGCCGCTGGCCGCGGTACGCGCCATCGTCGGAGAAAGCACGGATACCGCGGACGGCGAAGAGAAGATCGCCCAGTGGTACTGGAACGGCGTCCTGGGCGAGATGTACGGCGCGTCCATCGAGCGGCGCATGACCCGGGACGTGGAACAGCTCGTCGGGTGGATCCGCCGGGAACCGGGCATCATCCCCGACACGGTCAGGGAGGCCGCGTTCCTCAACGAGCGGCTCGACAGCCTTACCACCCGCAACAGTGCTGCCTACAAGGGGATCTACGCGCTCCTGATCAAGCAGGGTGCGGTGGACTGGTGTTTCACCGAAGCACCGCTGAACGCTGACAAGATCGTGGCCCAGAGCGTCGACGTCCGGCAGATCTTCCCCAAGGCGTGGGCGACCGGCCAGCACGGCAAGAAGACCAACTCCATCGTCAACAAGACGCCGTTGTCCTTCCGGGCCAGTCGCAGCATGATCGGACCGCCGGCTTCGTACCTCACTGCACTGCAGCTTGAGTCCGGGCTCCGCGAGGAGTGGTTCGACGATGTCATCGCCACCCACCTGATCGACCCTGCCACCCTGCACAAGATGGACTTCGACCTGTTCTACGAGAACCGGGCTAAGCAGCTGCTGGACCTGGTCCGGCAGGCCATGGGCAAGGGGACGGTCTTCCGCGGCGGCTGGGACGGTGAGAACTGATATGCCCAGCACCCCTTCCGAGCAGCAGCTCCGGGATCTCAAGGGCAAGGAGCTTCCGGTCCTGGATCTCCTCGCACTGTTCGGTGCCCGTCGCCGTGACCCGTCCACCGTGCTGGCCGTCGAGGCGGCGCTGAACGCGGCAGGTCTGTCGACCGTCCCGTACTTCGCGACCTGCGGCCATCACGCCGAGGTGTTCGTCCAGGCCTTGGGCACCCCGGTGACCGTGGTCCAGGACAGTGACGAGTCGGACACCGACGCCGATCTGGACGACACCGCGGAGGGCCTGCTGCCGCAGCGCCCTCTGAACATCGGCGACGTGCTCCCGCCCGGCGGCGGGCTGATGGCCCAGCCCCCAAGCGCTTCGCTGGAAACCGTCACGCACTTGATGCGGCACAACAACTTCTCGCAGGTGCCCATCATCGAGGGGCAGAACGTTCTCCACGGAGTGGTCACTTGGAGGTCGGTGGCCAGGATGTACGAGTTCGGCCTGCCGCCGACCGTGGCCAATGCGTCCGAGGCTCCCGGTGACTGGTCCGTCGCCCAGGACAACCAGGACTTCTTCTCTCTGCTGCCCATGATCAGTGAGCATGGGTATGCCCTGATCCGCGGGAACGACGGCGCGATCCGCGGGATCGTCACGGCCGCGGACATCACCGAGCGCTTCGCCGCGACTGCGAGGCCGTTCTTCCTCATCGGCGAGATCGAGATGCGGCTGCGCAAATGCCTCGGGAAGGCCATCGACCCCGATGCCATCCGAGCCATCCAGCCGAACAACCGGAAGACCGGACAGATCTCGGACCTGATGTTCGGCGACTATGTGAAACTGCTCGACGGACAGCAGCAGAAGGAGTCGCTCCGCCCGCAGGCAGACCTCAACTGGCACGCCCTCCAGTGGCCCGGTGAGGACCGCGTTCAGTTCGTTCGAAAGCTCGACCGGGTGCGAGCGATCCGGAACAAGATTGCGCACTTCGACCCGCAGCCACTGCCTGATCATCACCACGAGGAACTGCGGAAGTTCTGCCAGCTGCTCCGCCACTACGTGCAGGACATCTGAGGCGGGTGGGGTCGCCAGATCACTGGTGACCCCACCCCGTCACTTCAGCTCGAACTGCTCCCGCAGTCGGGCAGTACTCAGTCGCAGGGTCCGTCCGTCCGGCAGCGTCTCCAGTACCTGCACACCGTCGTAGTTGAGCAGCTGCCGAAGCACCGCCGCGAAGCCCTCCACCCGGCGCGAAGACGGAAGATTCACCCGCTGCGCCAGCGCCGTCATCGGCAGCGTGCCGCCTGCGTCGAGCAGCGTCCGTACCGCCTGCTCCACGCGTCCGAGATCTGGTTTGCGGGCCAGCATTTCCACCTGCGACCCGAAGACCTCGGATGTCAGCAGCGCGGCCACCAGCGCATCGTCCGGGGAGACGGGCGCGACACCGAACAGTGCTTCGCCCGTCGTGTCCGGCACCGGCGCCATATCGAACAGCGAGTCGTGGCTCTTGGCGAGCTCGGCCTCGCCCTTCGTGCGCTTCGTCGGCCTCTTTGCCGCTGCTTGGGCAGGGGCAACCATCGTCGGCTGCTGCAGCGCGGGGGGCTGTGCACCCAGCTGCCACCAGGGCGGCTGCTGGTTGCCGAGCTCCCGCCAGTCCTTGGGCGGGGTCGCCCCGAACGGTAGGAACGCCAGCACGGGAATCGTGAACTCGGCCAGCGCCGCGCCACCGTGGTACCCCGCCCGCTGAGCGCTGTAACGCGCATCCGGATCCCACAGTGCGACGATCTCACCGCCCGACTCCGGCGCCACCACCCTGGGCCCGGCCAGCCGCACCTCGACGTCGGACACCGGCTCTCCGGGTGCGCGGTGCCGTGCCGATTCCACACCGGTCGCGTGGATCCGTACGCCGTACCGGTCGATGACATGCCCGTGGTCGCTGGTGAGGATCACGGCAAGTCCCTGGGCGGCCGCGTGTCGCAACAGGGCCCGCAGAGCCCCTATGTCGGACAGCCTCCAGGCACCGTCGCCCAGCTTCTGTTCGCTCGACAGCCGGTCATCGACCGTGTTCAGGACGACGGCCACATGGGTCCGCTCGCTCGACAGCGATTCGAGCAGCTCAGGCCCCAGCCACTCGCCCCCCGTGTCCGCCCGGAGGTCGTCCTTGTGGAACACCGCGGCGTCGCCGTCGCCCCAGAACCGGTGCGCCGGGAAGAGCTGCTTCTCCTGGGCCTGGGTGCCTCGCATCAGCCGGGCCGCGAACAGCGAGGTCCGGGACACCGCGGTGACGGTGGGCAGCGCGGCCGCCATCGCGCGGCGCTGGGGTTCGTCGTGGGTGCCGGGCAGCGGGTCGTACTCCGACCAGTGCTTGCGCAGCTCCTCACCCAGCTCGGCTGCGATGGCCGCGCTCATGCCGTCGAGGACGAGCAGGAGCACGCGCTGCTTCCCGGTCTTGGCCACCGGCGCCACCACGCGCGGGAGGAAGGTCTCCACCGTGAGCATCGCACCGGGATCCCGGCCGCTCGCGGTCCATTCGGACAGCGCGAGGGCGAATTCCCGGTCGATCTCGCGCCGCGCGGTGCGCACCGAGGCACACAGCCGGTCGTACGAGGACTTCAGCACCGGATCCGGATCCCCGCCGGCCTGGACGTGCTCCAGCGCCATGTCCACCCAGCCGGTCTCGGCCATGTGACGGCTCACCGCGGCCGAGACGGTCGGCGCCGTGCTCTTCGGAGCCATGGCAAGCCACTGCATCAGCCGGAGCGCCATCCGGGCCCGGCCGATGCGGATCTGCTCGTCCGTGCCGGGAGCCAGGCGGTGGGCGTCGAGTGCGTCCAGCGCCGTGCTCGTCTGCTCCGGCGAACCGGAGAGCAGCGCCTCGCCGACCGCTGCGAACCGGGCTTCCAGCCCGGCTCGCAAGAGCGGACTCCTGCGCTCCGCCATCTCGGCGCCGAACTGCTGGACCAGGGCCGCAGCCCGGTCCAGGACGATGGTGTGCAGCCGGCGCGCCCGGGCCGCAGACGCGTCGCCCTCCGGGGTGCCCGTGCGACCGGCGATCAGCAGTCCGGACACGAAGGCCTCGCAGGCCCGCCCGAACTTCATCGCGAGCGAGTCGAAGGCGTCCTCGCGTACGGCGAAGTCCTCGCCGAACCAGCGCTCGGCACGGCCGCGGGCCCGGTAGACATCGGCGTCCGCGGCCGCGTCGGCATGTTCCCACAGCGCCGCGCACAGCAGACCGAAGGCGACCGCGTCAGCACCGTGCTCGGCCGAGACCAGCGCGAACAGCGCCTGTCCGGCCTCGCCGGCCTGGTCGTCGCCGCCGAGGAAGCGCTTCAGGCCGTCACGCTCGGGCGGACGGAGAGCAAGGAAGCGGTCCGGCCCGCCAGGTACGAGGGACCAGGTGAGCAGGGCCGGTACGTCCAGGGTGTCGTCGTTGCCCACCGATCCTGAGGTGTCGAGGTCCAGGTCGGGGTCGTACCGGCCGATGCCGAGCCTGCGCAGGGCGAGCGAGGTCAGTGCGTCGCGCCGGGAGAGCATGCCTCCGCGCAGCGCCGGCCAACCGCCTGGCGGTGTGGCGTCCAGCAGGGATTCGGCCGCCCAGTTGTCCTCGAGCAGTCGCGTGTCCGTGCCGCGGGCGGCGAAGGATTCGCGTACGACGTCCCAGGTGTCGACCGCGTTGACCCGCTGCCGGTGCACCTTGGCCAGTAGGTCGGGACCGAGCTCGGCCTCCTCGCGGTCGGTCAGGACGACGAGCACCTCGGGCCCGGCGGCTTCCGGGGCGACGTGCCCGAGGACCAGCTCGTACACGGCGAGCGCGGAGGGGGCGGTCCGGACCTGAGCCTTGCGCGTATCCGCCCAGGTCAGCACCGCAGGGCCGTCCCACACGGCAGCGGCGCGCAGGAGCACGCTCCGGCGCTTGCCGGGCCTGAGGCGGGTGGCCTGGGAGGCCAGGTACTGGGTGATGGTGGCGCTGTTGAGGCGTACCGCACTGGTGGTGTCGCCCGGCGGGGTCACTCCACCACCCGCCAGGTGATCTCTACGGTGGCGTCCGGCTCGGCGGCGAGCAGCTCGGCCAGCTCGGCGCGCAGCTGGGCGGCGGCCTGGGCAGCCTTGGTACGGCCACCACCGGAGCGCCGGGAGGCCTTGCCGGGCTCGGGGTGCGAGGTCGGGACCGGCGGGTGGCTGGTCTCGGTGTTGAGGTCGATCTCGTTGGGGCTGGCCGGGAACCCAGGCGAGGGCTCTACCGGAGCCTGGGGCTGGCGGGCCGGAGCGTTGGCGGTCTCGCTGCGGTCGATCACGCTCACGATCGCGCGGCGCGCCTCTAGCAGGGCGTCCTTGAGGTTCGAGGTGCGCTGGTCGGCCTGCGCGGCTCCGCGCAGCGCTTCGAGGACGGCCTCGCCCTGGGCACCGTACTTGGGGGCCAGTTTCAGCATGTCCCAGGCGGCCCGGGCCAGGGCGTCGGCCACCGACTCGGCCTGCTTGATGGAGGCGCCGTAGCGGCTGGCCGTCACCTGGCCGAGTTCGAAGGTGGCGAAGGCCGTGATGATCTTCTTCGCCTGGGCCGTACCGCCGGCCGCCCCGATGTCCAGGCTCTTCAGCTGGTCGAGCAGATCGCGCGAGCGCCGGGCGATGGCCAGTCGGCCGGACTCGTCGGTAGCGTCCAGCCCGAGCAGCACGGAGTGCTTCTCCAGCTCGTCGACGAGCGCTGCCGCATGCTCCCCGAAGCGGCGCACCTGTGCGTTGATCTGCCGGGAGAACTGGCTGACGATCCGGCCTCGCCGCAAGGTCGGAGGCTTCTCGCCGAAGATCTCCCAGTACCGGCGCCCGGCCTCTTCCCAGGTCTCCACATCCGGCAGCGGCTGGGACCGAAGGCCGTCGACCGGCTTGATCTCCAGGGGGCCGGGGGAGGGGTCGAGCGGAGATCCGCCCCGGACCCACACCCGGTCGTCCATCTCCGCGTAGGACGCGATGATGAGGTTGGCCAGGAAGGTGTCCAGCCCCATCGCCTCGGGCCGGTCGATCCAGTCGGTGAGCTGGACGACGCTCAGGTCCCCGGGACCGCCGCTGGTCTTGGCCTGGAGCGCGAAGTGCTCGACCCAGCGGGTGGACAGCCGGAAGTACGCCTCCTTCTGCTGCCCGAGGTTCAGCGGCACGCCGATGCGCCGCATCGCGGTGCGGTCCTTGGCGGGAATCTCGGCCTGTCGGTCGCCTGCCTCGACGGCGGCGCGGATGTAGCCGAAGACGGTCTTCGCGTCGGAGGGCTTCACGGCGGTGCCGGTGCCGTCGGGGTCGAGGTCGGGGTGAGCCGGGTACTGCTGGGCCAGCAGCTTCGCGGCGATGTGGCGGGCGCCGTCGCCGAGGGACTGACCGATGGAGACGCGCAGCTCGGGGATCTCGATCAGCGACTCGAAGTGGTCGTTGAAGGACACGTCGACATCGGCGGAAGTCTTCTGCGCGCAGCCGTACGCCTGCTTGAAGGCGGCCTTCACCGTCTTGCTGAGGGCCTCCCGCTGGCCTTCGAGCAGGCCCTTGGCGCGGGCCCGGTTGTCGGCGTTGAGGTGCTGGGCGTACTGGTCGAAGCGCCGCTGGTCGGCAAGTGCGTAGTCGATGGTGACCAGGCGCTGGAAGTCCTGGTACCGCGCGTTCGAGAGGTGGGTGGGGATCCAGGCGACCGTGCGCGCCGGTACGCCGGGCCGCTCTCGGAGCTTCTGCATGCGGTTGGAATCGTCGCGCGGCCGGTAGGTGCCCTCGTCGTAGGGAAGGTCGATGACGAACCGCCACTGGCCTTCCTGACCGGGGGCGAACTCGTGATCCGGCGTTTCGGGGTCCGCGAGGTTGAGGAAGACCACCTCGGCTGTCCGGTTCGAGCCGCGCCAGATCAGCCGGAGCTCGTCCGCGCCCATTTGGTCCAGGCGGTTCAGGCCGAGTTCTTCCGCCAGGAGCCGCTTGGCGAGGGCCTGGCGGTTGGACCGGTTGTTGTTGATGTTGGCGTTGGCGATGACCGAGTCGACGTCGACGCCGGCCAGCTCGAGCCGTACGCCGGGGTTGGCCTTGGTTCCGGTGGCCGTGATCTCGGCGAAGCGGGCAGCCCACTCGTCGACCTTGGCCTTGATGACTCCGACCTCGGCACCCGGGATGGGAGACACCACGGAGCCGTGGTTGAGCGCGCCGAGGCGGCGAATGGTCAGATCGCGCAGGGCGGGGACGCTGGGGGCGAGGGAGGACAGCAGCAGCGTACAGACCAGCCGGTCGTCCCCGATGAAGCCCTTGCAGCGGCTGATCAGCTGCTGGTCGGTGAAGCTCGTCGGCCGGTGCCGGTAACGCTCGATGTCCTCTTCGGTGACGTCGTACGTGGCGAGCAGGTGCGGACGGAGCTTGCTGCGGTACAGCTTGTCGGCCGCCTTGAACTCGGCCTTCAGACTGTCCACGAACGGCTTGTCGCCGCCGTCAGCGATCACCGGGTAGAGGTCACCGAGGGGGATGAGCTGGTCGAGGGTCGCGTCGTCCTTGTGATCGGCGAGGAGCTGGCCCATCAGCTTCAGACCGGTACGGGAGCGCTGGAGAGCTGAGGAGATGTGGACGAGGGTGTCCATGAAGGCGGGGGAGAAGGGGTACGTCAGCCGGAACGAGTCCTCGTCCGCCCCGGTGGTCCCTTCGTCGGAGCCGAGCAGGACGTCCCACACCTGCGGTCCGACCCGCTTGATCTTCGCGAAGGCCGCGTCAAGCTTGGCGGCCGCCTCGGCGTCCTTGGGCTTTAGGAGGCGGGCGTTCGCGATCTGCGGGAGGTTTCGGTCCTCCAGCGTGATCTTGTCGAACCGGCCGGAGGCCAGGTTCAGGCTGGCCTGGATCGCGGCTTCGGCGACGCCGGAGGTCTCCTCGCCGACCAGCTCGCGCAGGTCGCGCTGGCGGGCGATGAAGGACACGATCGGGATGGCCCGGCGGGCGTCCGCACCCTCCACGAAGTTGGTGATCTTGTCGACTTCGCGGGAGATGAACTTCTCGTCGTGGATGCGGTTGGCGAGCCAGAGGATCAGCTCGTCCATGAAGAGGATCAGGCCGTCGTAGCCGAGCGACTTCGCGTGCTCGGCGATCACGGCGAGACCTGCGTCGAGGGAAATGAACCCGTGCTCGTCCTCGCCGGCGTTCTGGGTGAAGCCGGGGAACCAGGTGACGCTCGCGTCGTGGACCAGCTTCGCGCGCAGCTCGGTGGGGGTGGAGGGGCTGACGAGGTTGAGACCCTCCTCGCTGCCGTCGAACTCCTCGGCATCGAGGGCAGTGTCGAGGAGCTCGGGTGTCCAGGCGAAGGCGTCGCCCCAGTCGTCCCCGTCGTCGTCGGCAGCTACCGCTGTACTGTCCCCGTCGGCGCCGGCCAGGCCCTTGATGAAGGCTTCGTCGCCCATTCGTACCCGGTGGGAGCGGATGTCGGCGAAGAGCGAGTCGGTCCGGTAGACCTGCGGAGCGGGGGCTTCCGGGTGCAGCCGCTTGAGGTGGGTGACGTACCCACCGAGAACGCGCTGCTCCAGGGACTTCGCGCCGAGCATGTGGTACGGGACGAGCAGGAACTGCTTGCGGTCGACGCTCAGCCACTCGTGCTTGGCCAGTATCGGATCGAAGTCGGTCCGGGAGAGAGCGGCCGGGGCACGACGGAGGAGGGCGTGCAGGACGGCCATGAAGTGCGACTTACCGGAACCGAAGGAACCGTGGAGGTAGGCAGCCTTCGAGGTATGCCCGTCGAGGGCGGCCTTGATCAGCCCCAGGGCGTCGTCGAAGTTCTCGAGGAGCCGCTCGGTGACCACGTAGTCGCGCAGCGCGCTCTCGGTGCCCTCATCGGTAACCGCCTCGGCCAGCTTCAGGACGAAGTCGGAGGTCGAGATGGACGTCTTGATGTCGATGACGTCGCGGAGCATGGGGGCCGTGGGGGCGGTCGAAGCCATGTCTGTCTCGCGTCTCCTGTTATCCGGTGCCTACGTCGTCCTCGTGCGGGCGGCAGCACGCGAGATGTCACGTGCGGTGTGCACGGGACATCGGGGAGTGTCGGTCGACCGGTGTTGACGCGGTGACGGCCTGCGGCCCACCCTCGATCGTAACCGGTGGGTGGTGTGAAGCCGGGTTCTGTAGGCGGCTCAGTCGCGGAGGTGCGCGACGAAGGCGCACCAGGCGGCGGGCGCGAAGCCGATCACGGGGCCGGCGGGACGCTTGCTGTCGCGGACGGGGATGAGGTGAGGGACGTTGTCGGCGACCTGGACGCACTCGTTGTTGCCGCCGCTGAACGTGCTCGTGCGCCAGTTCGCGACTGTCAGATCGGGCGTCTTGTGGCGTCCGTTGATCATGTTCTGTGCTCCTTGGCCCTGCGCTCGATGACAGCACGGGATTCCGAGGGCGAGAGTGCGGAGGTGCGTGCGGCGTCGAACAGGTCCTGATAGCGAGAGACCTCAGCTTCCCGCTCCAGCCAGATGGATCCGGTTGGGTTGTCCGCCAGCACTACGTCCAGCGCACCTTCCTCGCGGAAGCCCAGCACTACGTATGGGCCGAACATACTCGCATGGGCCCCGCGTGCGAACGGCAGTACCTGGACGGTCACGTTGGGCGCCTCGGATGCGGCGAGTACGCGCTCCAGTTGTGCGCGCATGACCGCTCCTCCGCCAACCTGCTGCAGGAGTACGCCCTCCGACAGCACGGCCCACAGGTGTAGCGGGGAGTCTCCGCCGAGACGCTCCTGGCGGGCGAGCCGCACCTGGACGAACTGCTCGATCTCGTCCCCGGTCTGCCATTGCTGGGAGGCGACAGTGACTGCGCGGATGTAGTCGGGTGTCTGCAGAAGGCCAGGGATGAGCTGCGCCTGGAAGGTCCGAATTGATCCTGCCATTGCTTCCAGCGCGATGTAGTCGCGATAGGTGTCGGCAAGGACGGGTCCGTACTGGTTCCACCAGCCTTCCCTGCGCCGACGGTTGGCCTTTCGGGCCAGCG
Source organism: Streptomyces sp. GQ60 (assembly GCF_059758875.1). Classification (NCBI taxonomy): domain Bacteria; kingdom Bacillati; phylum Actinomycetota; class Actinomycetes; order Kitasatosporales; family Streptomycetaceae; genus Streptomyces; species Streptomyces sp. GQ60. Next base: position 883,026 of record NZ_JCAXEG010000001.1, read on the forward strand.
TGCTGAGCCTGGTCTGCGTGTCTGCATCCGAGACCCGATACGCGTGCAGCATCGCGGTCAGATCGGGCAGCCGCACGGCCACTCGGCCGTTCTCGATACGGCTGATCTTGCCCTTGGTGCAGTCGAGTGCCTCTGCGGCCTCCGCAGTCGTCAGTCCGGCTGCCTCGCGCAAACGACGCAACTCGTCGCCGAGTTGGCGCCCGAGGACGGTCGAGGGGCTGGTGGTCGTGCTCTTCGTCAGCATGGCAACACGTCTAGCAGAGTTGCCGCCTCCAGGGAGTGCGCTTAACTCGAAAGGGCGAAGATTGATGTGAAGTCGCTCTGCAACGTTGCAGATTCGTGAGGTGCTCGTCCATTCTGCTAGCCATGGCACCGGCCGTTGGGCGCCGGTGGCTCGCCGACCCTCAGGGGGTTGCACCATGGCCACATTCAACGAAGTTGCATTCCGGTTGTCCCGGCGTCCGCGCAGCGTGCCGAGAGCGCGAGCAGCGCTGCATGCGGTGCTGCTGGATTGGGGCGCGGGCGAGGAGGCTTTGCAGACCGCGGAGCTTGTCCTCTCGGAACTGCTGACCAACGCGCTGCGCGTGCGTGTGCCAAGTGACCGGCAGGTGGGCGTTCGAATCGCGCACTCCACGGCGGACGGCTTGCTCCGGCTGGAGGTGAGCGACGCAGGGGAGGGACGGCCCGAAATCCGCTCACCGGACCCGAACGACACAGACGGACGAGGCCTGCTGATCGTGGACGCACTCACGCATCGCTGGGGTGTCAGCCCTCGCCCGGGCGGAATCGGGAAGACGATCTGGGCGGAGCTGAAGGCGCCGGACCTCAGAGCCGGACCGGAGGTGACGCAGATGGCGGCCGTCACGGTCCGAACGGGACAGTCGGTCCGCGTGTGGGGCGAGTGGCGCACGGTACGGAGCGTGCGCGCGGAGCGGTATGCAACGGGCGGACTGGCGGTCGTACTCGGCCTGGACGAGGGCCCATCGCTCAGGGTGCCTGCCGCGGAACCGTTGACGGTGCGGGGCTGCGGTGCGTCCTCCCCGAGGAGCAGCGGGGAGGACGCACCGGATTGATCAACCCTTGGCGGCCTTGCGAGTCCGGCGTACGGCGGCCGGGGGCCGCCATACGCGCAGGTCGTCGTCGGTCAGCCCGTGCTCGCCCTGTTTTGCGGATCGGTAGCCCTCGAAGAAAGCTGCGGGCGAGCCGCCGTAGAGGCCGTCGAACTCGTCGTGCCACTGGGTGAGCCAGGGCTGGAGCTCGAGGAGGCCAGCGAGGAGCGGGGTGAGTTCCTCGGTGGACAACTCGTCGTGGTTAGTGAAGTACGTCGATAGCGCCTGAGCCTGCTCACGGTGATCCCAGCCGGCCCAGCCGAAGAGGGTGGGCGTGCCAGAAATCGCGCCGGTCGCGTAGGAGATGAAGCGCTCCTTGGGCACGTCGAGTTTGCCGCGGGCCTTCCAGTAGGAAGCCTTGAGGAAGTCGGCCGAGGTGTACTTCGGAGGCACCGGAATCGAGTCCCGGATCTTCCGCTTCTCGGACTCCTCTGTGGCGTTGTCCTCCTGCCGCTGAAGATCCCAGACGTGCTCCCAGTCCGCACGCTTCTTGAGCGCGGCGGGCTTGTAGCGCAGAGCGGCGAGGAAGGGGACGTGCTCGTCGGCGAGGAGTTCGGAGACGACGGTCGCCAGCTCCTTGCGGGGAGCGTAGATCTCGGCGACCGATACGAAGTCCTCGTCGCGGGAGAGGACATCGGTGAGCTGGTGCAGGGCGAGGATGGCCGGCTGACCGTTCTCGTCGAACCAATGGTCCCGGTTCTCGATCCGGTCAAGCAGCCAGGACTTCAGGGCGCGCTCCTGGAGCACGTTCCAGCCCTCGGTCGCCCAACGACGCTTGTACTCGGGCCGCTCGACCATGCCAATGGCGCGGCTGCTCTCGATGAGGTCGATTCGCCTCTGCACCACGGCCTTGTAGGAGTCCGGCCAGTGGGAGGGGATTTCAGTGATGGGCGTCGACCCATGCCGCTTGAACCACTCACAGGAAGCCTCGCCAGCCTCAACCCGTCGCCCGAGCACAATCTCAAACGCCCGCTCCCCAAGCGCCAGCTCGGGCACGTCCGCCTCGGGCGCGCGCAGATCCTCGGAGTGCAGCTTGTACAGCGAGTACACCTGCCAGTCCAGCTCCTCCTGCAATGCGATCATCCGACTGCGTGTGGACTTCCAATTAGCTCGGGCTTCACGGAGTTTGGCGGCAGTTGGGCTGATGGCTGAACCAAGGGCCAGCGGGCTGCTACTTGCAAGCTCTTGCGCGAGGCCGTCGAGTTCTGTTGCGAGCTTTTGAGGAAATGTGCCAGGGAGAGGCAATTCTTTAAGTGGATTAGAATTGAATTGGTAGCGCTCAGACCAGGGCTGCGCGCTGACGCGTGCCCCGTCGCCCCCCATGGGATCCCCGCCATTGGCATAGTTAACCTGCTTCATCCAGAAGCAGACGGTTGAGGAATTCAGAAGGCCGACTAGCCGGAGATGATCCTCCTGGGCGGGGTTTTGCAGCTTAATTACGGGAGCGGAGCGATTGAATACTTTTCCGCCGCGGTCCAGGGTGAAATGATTGTGGGATGCCACAAAAGCGAACGTGATCGATAGTGGCGTTTCGTATCGCTCGGCTACCCAGCGATACCAAGTCCACCAAGCCTTTCCGAGAGCTTGCTGTGACTGGCCATCGAAGTCGACGGTTGAGCGGAGCAAACTCTTTGTCGTCCACAGAACGCGTCCCCAAGCACTTTGGGGATCGAAGGGTAGGGGTTTGAGGTCGTTTCCGTAGGGAGTGATCGCGCTCTCGACGCAGTGACTATCCCAATCGCGAACTACTTCACCGATGATGATCTGCTTGGCGACGGGGCTGACGATTTGAAGCCTCTGAAGTGCCCCCGGAGTGCTGATAAATGCATCGTCTTGCCCGGGAAAGCTGGCGAATCCAATATCTCGAGAGAGTAGTCCGGATAGCTTGGTTGCGCTATTCTTTGTAATCTCTTCGTAGAGCTCCAAGCCGCCATCTGTGACAATCCAGGGCTGCTTCCCGAAGTAGCGATCCCTTGCCAGGTCGTCAACCGATACCCATTGGTTGACCGCCCCCGGAGAATCCACCTGCTTGACGATGCTCTGCCATACCAGCCCTTTCTCGCCGCTGGTCGGCGCGGAAGGCTCGCCGCGGACGCTCCTGACTGTGCGAATTGTCTCCGTGCGCTCGCGGCCAGATCGTCGTCGACCCACGAGGATTACCGTGGGTGTGCCATGACCGGGGATGTAGGCGCCGGATGTGTCGATAACTTCGGCCAGTTCCACTTTGTGGGCGAAGTATTCTTCGATTAGCTTGGCTCCGAACTCCCTCTTCATGAACGAGTTGGATGTGATCTGTCCGACCATCCCGTACCCCTGGCCGTTCGGGTCGCCCACCTTGGCTAGCTGGAAGAATCGTTCAGCAAATGGCACGGATAGTGCATATTTCCCCGCACAGGACTTGTAGAGATCCCGGTAGAGGGCGTTCAGCTTCCGATCCTTCACTGTGATGTAAGGAGGGTTACCGACCACTACATCGTATCGCCCTGGGCTGAGAACTCCTTTATGTTCGTGTATGTCTTCTGTTGTGTACGAGAACTCTGCAAGCTCGTCCTTTTGCTCCGCAACGAGCTCCAGCTCGCCCTGCCCAGTCCCGCCCCGCAGCCCGAACTCAAGCTGCCGAGCCTTGATCAGCGAGTCGCCCACCGCCAAGTGCACCGGCCAGTCGTAACGCCCAGCCTCCGCCAGCGTGCGGATGTTCGCCGCTGCCATCGCCGCCATCAGCAGGCGGAACCGCGCGATGGCCACCGCGAACGGGTTGATGTCGACGCCGTGCACCGCGTTCAACGCGATCCGTACGCGCTTGTGCAGCTCCATGCCCGGCTGCTTCTCCGCCAGGAGCCGCACCATCCGGCGGAACGCGCCCAGCACGAAGTGGCCCGACCCGCACGTGGGGTCGATCATCTTCAGCTCAGGGAGGCGGCCGCCCATCTCCCGTACGACCGGGTCCATCGTCCGGTCGAGGATGAACTCCTCCACGAACTCCGGCGTCTGCAGCAGCGCGTACGTCTTTCGCGCCGCCTCCGACAGGTCCTGGTACAGGTCACCCAGGAAGCGGGTGTCCCAGCCCTCCGTGCCGTCCGCGTTCAGCGGGTCGGTGAAGTCGTGCACCAGCACATCCGCGTCGTCCCGCTCGCGCCAGAACTCCACCAGCTTCCGCGCACCGTCGTGCGACAGCGGGATCTGGTACAGCGGGTTCCGGCGCGTGTTGAACAGCAGCTTGCCGGCCTCGCCCGCACCCAGCTCCGCGAAGGCCCGCTCCAGCCACCCACGGAACGTCGGGTTCGACTCCTCCTCGACGTACTGCGCGTACCGCGCCTCCGCCAGGTCGCGCCGCTCCGGCTCCGCACCTGTCAGGTACGGGTCCGGGATGAGCCGGTTGTCCTCGCAGAAGCGGACGAAGACGGTGCCCAGCACCCACGCCACCGCGACCTGCGTGACCCGCTCGTCCAGCCACGCGTTCCAGGTCGCGGCCGTGCGCTCCAGCTCCCGCGCGCGGTCGTACTCGGCACGCAGACGCCCGGCACCCGACTCCGCCAGCCGGACCCGGTCCGCCTGGTCCTCCTGCATGCCGGCGGCGCGCGACTCCAGCCAGACTGGCCACGCAGGCGTACCCCCCGCGTCGGCCTTCGCCGCCTTCGCGTGCTCCGCCTTCAGCGGCTTCAGGACGGCCTCGCCGTCCTTGACCTGCTCGGCGAGGTCCGCCTCGACCGCCTTGACCTGCTTGATCAGGTCAGCCAACAACGCCTTGCGGTCGATCACTGCGCCTCGTCTCCTTCGCCAACACCAACAGAAAACCGTGCCCCAGACCTGTGCAGGTTGTCCACCCACTCATCCGGAAGCGGGATCCACTCACCCAGTCCGGCCTGATACGGCACGGACGTGGTCCCCAGCCGCGGCGCCCGCGCCGGGTCGCTCTGCGGGCACAGTAGCCACAGCCCGCGCCCGCCGCCCCGCGCCCGCTCCGCCAGCCGGTCCAGTACCGCCATCGCGTCGTAGCGCGCGAGCGCACCCGCATCGGTCAGCAGCAGCGGCACCCGCACATCGGCAGCCAGCCGCTCCGACAGCCGCGGCTCGACCGTGCCCCACGCCGTACGGGAGTACTCCGCGAACTTCAGCGCCGCCTTCGAACCAGGCTCCGCCGCATCCGCCCGCAGGATCGTCTCCCACGAGGGCTTCGGACGCGGATCCACCAGCTCGTGCAGAGCATCCAGGAAGAACTCGGTCACAGAGACCGGCTCGGCGCCCAGCCGCTCCGCGATCAGGGACCGCACCGCATCCGGCGTACGGCTCATCCGGACCGTCAGCACCCGGAAACCGTCCCGCTGTGCCGACGAAAGCAGCCGCTCCTCCGACGCGAAGGCCTCCGCGAGCTGCAAGTCGTCGGCGTACTTGTGGGCCGACAGCAGAGCCGTCGGCTGGCGCTGGTCGCCCACCGAGATGAACGTCGTGGCGTCCTTGCGCTGTTTCGGCAGGTACCGCAGGGTCCGGGTGCCCTGTCGGGTGGAGAGCTCCAGGTCAAAGCCTGCGCCCTGCAGCGCCTTCGTCAGCGGGCCGGCCGTCGGCAGCGAGTGGCCGCCCTTCGCGTCCAGCAGCTCCGGGAACCGGGCCCGCACCCGTTCGTGGATCTCGTCGCCGGTGAGGCCGGGCTGGCGTTCCCACGGAACCCCCGAGATCAGCCGGACCAGGCCCGCCTGGGTCAGCCGCAGCGCCCGTACCAGAGGAAGCCGCCGCGGGTACAGCTCCAGGCGCGGGGTTGCCGCCGCGTCGGTCGAAGCCGCCGCGGCCAGCTCCACCGTACGGCGGTCGTCCCACTCCACCAGCCCGCTCGGCAGTGGTACGTCGCCCAGCGCGCCCAGCACCGTCGCCGCCGTCGGCAGCGTGTCCAGCTTCGCCAGGCGGTCGGCCTGCTTGCCCAGCCGCTGCGCGTAGTCCAGCAGACCGGGGGCGGACGGGGTCTCCGGGTCGTCCTCGTCCATGACCTCCAGGGCCAGCAGGCCGCCGCGCATGCCCTTGTCCGTCGCATCCCGGTTGGGGGAATTGCGGAAGTGGCTCTCGTCCGGGATGAGCTGCTCGACCTCGACCACGGCGCGCACCGCCGCCAGTCCCATCGCCCGGCGCAGCTCGCGCTCCTGGAACTCCGTGCCACGCCGAACTGCCAGCGCGTCCGCGATCTCGGCGGTCGAGGCGATCCGGCCGCGCTCGCCCAGCAGCTCCAGAATCTCGCCGCGCAGCGCCTGCACGGCAGGGTGGCGCTTCCAGCGGCCCCGCTGAACCTTCAGCATCTGCGGGATACGGCCCGGCGAGAGGTGCAGGGCCTCCGCGACGTCCTTCTGCTTGGGCCAGACCCCGATCTCGGGCATCGAGCCCCGCTCGTCCGGCAGCCGCAGCAGCAGGCGCACCATGTCGCACTCGTTGCGGTTCGAGCCGTCCTTCTTCAGCTCCGGTACGAAGAGGGTGGCGAGCGTGTCGAGACTGACCGTCCGCAGTGCGCGCGTGGTGAGCTCGTTCGCGGCCCCGCCCTCCGCGGCCGCCACGGCGACCGCGGCCTCCGCGGCCGACAGCTCTTCCCTCGCCGCCTTGCGGCCCTCGGGGGTGAGCGGCGCGGCCGGTTGGGCGGTCAGCTTCTGCCGCCACTGCTTGATCCGGCCGAGGACCTCCTTGCGGGTCTTCGCGCCGAGGCCCGGCGCGTTGACCAGGGTCCGCTGGCTGTAGTCGACCAGCTCGCCGACCGTGTTCACCTGCAGGCTGTTGTACACGAAGGACTCGGCGGCCGGACTCAGCCCGGCACCGGAGATCAAGGTGCCGCGCTCGACCTGGGAGGCAAGCCGCTCGCGCTGCTCCTCCGCCGTCTCGTCCTCGGCCTCGGCGATCGTGGCATCGGCGGAGGCACCCGCCCCGGTTGTCTCATGCCGTGACCGCTTGGTCGAGGGCTTCGCCTCGTCCATCGCCAGGAAGATCTTCTTCCAGGCGTCCCGCATCGGCTTGAGGTCGCTGAAGCGTTCCGCCGCATCCCGGTGCAGGGACTTGCGGAAGAAGGCCACCAGGCCGTCCTTGACCGCCGGGTCGAAGGCGTCCGCAGCGATCGTCGGGTACGGCTCCTCTTCCGCATCGGTCTGCCGGGCGAGGAGCTTGCCCCCGCCCCAGACAGGGAGCTCGCGCGAGGCCATCTCGTGCAGGGTGACGGCCACCGCGTACCGCTCGGCGTGCGCGTCGTACACCGAGCGGTCGGTGAGCGTGCCGATGAAGGGGTCCAGGTAGCCGTCCGTACCTGCTTCGGTCTCCTTCACCGGGTACCCGGCGAGCGAGAAGTCGATCAGTACGAGCTCACGCGTGCGGTTGGGCCGGACGCGGATCGCGATGTTGTCCGGCTTGATGTCGCGGTGCCAGACGCCCTCGCCCTCGAGGAAGTCGACCGCCCCGAACAGGTAGTCGCCGTAGGCCTCGAGCTGGTCCACCGACAGGCGGCCGAACTCGCGCAGCTGGCGGGCGACGGTCTCCTCGCGGCGGCGGTTCTTGGACGCGCCGGGCTCCGCCGGGGCGCTTCCGACCTCACGCTCATCACCCACGTACTCCATGACGAGGACCGTCCGGCCGCCGATCTCCTGCGGTTCCGGGTCGATCAGCCGGATGACCCGGGAATCGGGGCGCAGGCTCGACATGACCTCGGCTTCGCGCCGGAGCACCGCATTGCTGCGCTCCGACACGGCGACCTTGAGTACGGCCAGCTTCTTGGCGAAGCGGATATCGGGGTCCGCGGTGAGATCGAGTACGAGGAAGGCGCGGCTGGTGGAGCCCGTACCGAGGCGGCGGTGGACCCGCCAGCGTCCGGCCAGTACATCTCCGGCCACGGCTTCCAGCGGGTCCTTCTCGGGCTCCGCTGGTACGGCAGGCCGTACGAGGACCGGCTGGGTGCTCGGAGAGGGCCCGGTGAGGGACTCCTCGACGACCTCCAGCATCTCCAGGAAGTCGTCAACGGAGGGTAGCCGGACGGTGGCCTTGTACGCGGTCGCTGCCTGCACCAGCTCGTCGATGTACTCCGAGAGCCCGTCCGCCACCGCGCTGGGGCGCAGGCCCTCGCCCGCCTCGAAGCGCGCCATCAGTTCGGCCTGGCTTGCCGCCGGGGCCTTCCCGGTGACGAGCAGGTACGTGAGCACGCCGAGGCCGTACACATCGAGCGCGACGGGGTCGGCCTTGGGGGCGGTCAGCTCGGGCGCCAGATAGGGGTCGGCACCCTCGGCGATGTGCCCGCCGGCCAGGGAGAACGTCGTAGGGGCGAACCGCTCTGCGCCACCGCCGCTTCCACCGCTCTGCTCGCGGCTGCGCTGGACAGCGACCTGCCAGTCCGAGATCTGCAGGTGGGGGGTGAGCCAGCCGGACTCCTCGGCGTCCTTGCGGGGCGCGCGTCCGCCGGGCATCACGTGGATCGCACGGGCGGCCAGCGTGCGGTGGTAGAGCTTGCGGCCGTGCGCTGAGCGCAGGGTCTCGGCGAGCTGGCGAACAAGGGCGATGCGCGTCAGGACGTCCAGTTTGTCGCCGTACTGGATCAGGTACTCGTCCAGGCGCAGGGTGCGCGGGTCGTAGTCGAAGATCAGTGCCGGGCCGGCCGAGTGGCCGGTGGGGTCGTACTGCTTGAGCTGGACGACGCCGGGGTGGCGGAAGCGGCGCAGTACGGCCGCCTCACGCCGGGCCGCCCGCTCCACGGAGGCACGGAGCTCGGAGCCGGAGCCGCGCTCGCGCAGGTACACCCGGATCCGGGCGGCCTCCGGCAGGTCGGTGTGCCGGGCCAGGTAGTCGGCCCAGGTGGGACCCGAGTCGAAGGACTTCCGGTTCAACAGGTAGGGGCCGACCTTGAACTCGGCGTCACTGCGCGCGATGCCGATGCGCTCGAGGGCGGCCGCGATTTCGCGCGATTTGGGGGCGTCGATGCGGCGGCGTTCCTCGGCCGGAGGCTTCTCCAGCATCTGGATGAGCTGGGGCACGGTGTGCACGCCGTGCTGGTCGTGCGCGGGCAGCCGGTTGCGTAGGGAGGAGTCGGTGAAGCAGACCGCTTCCGAGACCCACACCCGGTCGACCTGGGGCCGGAGCAGGCCGGCGAGCTCCTTGGCCTTCTTGTTGGCCAGGTGCAGGGGATTGCTGTGGGCGAGCTGACGGCCGCCCGGCTGGGTCTGCAGCCAGGTGCCGTTGTGGGACTCGACCGAGCCGTGCCAGTCCTTCAGCTCGATCAGATAGACGCCGCCGGGGGCGACGACGAGGAGATCCACTTCGCGGACGTGCCCGCTGGCGGCAGTGAAGGTGAAGTTCGACCAGGCACGCCACGGGTCATGGTCCCGGAGCTGCTCGCGGATGGCCTCCAGGCCCCGACGCTCATGCGGAAACTCGGATTCGGTGACCGTCACCCACCGGCCGTCCCGCATATGCGATTCCCTCTTTGTGTCGATTTGGTGGTTTTCTCGCTGTTCGGGGGTGTAAGCCTCGACTCAAATCGTAACGGGTGAGGTTCGGGAGGGGTGCCTGTCGGGGGAATTCGATCAAGGCGGGCTGCTCCGTCAGACCCGCCACATAATCTGATCATCATGTCGATTCATGAGGTGGGGCGGCCCGACGATGGAGTGGCTGGTGCGGGTGGGGTGCAGTGGCTCTTGCAGCCCCGTGGCAGCAGGAACGGGGGACCAACGCACTTCCGGAAGACGGTGCAGACGGGGGTGAAGCTCGCCGAGTACGAGCACGTGCTCGGCGAGCACGCCGCCGTACTGCGAGAGATCTTCTCGGACGGCCCCGCGAAGTTCTGGGGGGCGACTCCCGCCGCGGTGCAAGGCAATGACAAGGCCAGGGCGATTCGCGAGCACCGCGTCGGCGACCAGGTGCTCTTCTACTCCAGCTGGAATTTCATCGCCAGGGCCACGATTCTGGCGCGGCTCCGGCACGCACCTCTGGCCGAAGCCCTGTGGGGGAAGGACGAGGAGACCGGGGCTACCTGGGAGCACATCATTGCTCTCGGCGATGTGGTCGAGTTCAAGGCAGAGGCGGGCCCGGTACTCGAGGATCTCGGCGTCCAGTCACCACTCCGCAGCCTCACCCTGGTCACTGCCCCCGATCGGCTTCGGTACATCGGGAGCAATGGCGAGCCATGGTCCGCTGCGGAAGCCGAACCCATCGTCCTGCCCAACCCTCGGGAGTCGAAGACTCGGCCGCCTGTGCCGCCTACGAAGCTGGGGAGCAGGGAGCTCATACGCGCCCTCAGGAGCCTGCGGACGGCCACCCAGTCGCAGGGGCCCTCCCTGCACAAGCCGCTGGCGCTGCTCTGGGCCATCGGTCGGGCGACGGCGAAGGAGCACCGCCTTGCGGACTGGGGCCTCTTCAAGGAGGGGGTCGGACCGCTGCTCGGTGAATTCGGCCGCCCAGGCTCGCAAGTGAGTCCCGAGTACCCGTTCTGGCACCTGCGCACCAGTGGGATCTGGGAGGTGCACGGTATCGAGACGGGAGGCTCCACGCCGCCCCCCGGCGCTCTGCGCGACGCTGGGGTGATGGCCGGCTTTACCAGCGAGGCGGCTCGTCTGCTTGCGCAGGCACGGGTCCGCGCGGAAGCGGTGAACGTCCTCTGCGAAACGTACTTCGCCGACATGGACCGTGCCCGGCTCCTGGCCAGAGCCGGACTCGGTGGCTACCTCACGGCGAGCGGCGAATCCGATGAGGAGCCAGGAGTCGGCGAGCCGGGCGAAGCCGACGGTGTGGCCGGCCCGGCAGAGCGTCGACCGGTGAGCGGTACCCGCATCGCACGCAATCAGGAATGGGTGAAGGCGGTCAAAGACCTCCACGAGGACATCTGCCAGGTCTGCTCCGAACCTGTGGAACTACGCTCTGGCAACTACAGCGAAGCGGCCCACATTCAGGGGCTCGGTAGCCCGCACGACGGGCCGGACACCGTCCAGAACATGCTGTGCCTGTGCCCGAATCACCACAAGCAGTTCGACCGGCTGGCCATTTACATCGACACGCAGTGGGATGTGCGCAAGACAGGTAGCGACGAGGTCATTTTCAGGCTGCGGCAAGACCCCAAGCACGCCATCGGCGAGAAGTACGTGGAGTACCACCGGATGCTCTGCGGCAAGACGGCCTGCCCCGTCGGCTCGCCGGAAGGATCCTCGCCCGCGGCGATCCCGTAGGGCTGCCACGTACAGGCAAGCACCGACCGCCGTTCCAGCGCAGGGTGCGGGTTGGATCTGATCTTCCAGTTGCCGGGTGCGGTAGGGGACTCCTCCACCGGACTCGGCCAAGCAGTGGACCGCTTCGGGGGAGAGCCAGGACGACCCTGGGCTGAAGATCAGGCTCACGGAGGACGTGCGCCGGGTGCGGATCCCTCTGCAGCGCGTGTGATTCTCCAGGCGCCCCCCGGCAACTTCGAGACCGCCGAGGACTGCAGGCTGTTCTTCAGCGAGGCCGGGGAGCGTCCACTTCCACCTAACACTGGGGTGTGGCAGGAGGCGCGGATCCTGTCGTCGGCCGCGGCCACCTCGGGCTCTACGGCCTTCGGCGCTCGCCGCTCCCGACGTGGCTCAACGCCGAGGTCGACCCGACCGAGATCGCCGAGCGCGCGGGCAAAAGCGTGGAGGTGCTGCTCAGTCGATACACGAAGGGCCTCGACGGGCGCCCGGAGGCGGCCAATCGCCGGATCGAGGACCTGTCTCCCGCGACCCGAATGAGCGTGAGCGAGTAAACGCTGCGAGGCTCTTGGAGCCGTCCGGGGGCCTTCGGAGTTCCCGACGCTGACCTGGGGCGACCGCCAAGATCCTGTCCACGAATGGGCCGCAGAGGTCGTCATACGGGTGCGCAGCAGGCCAGTTGCCTGCGCATACGCGAAGACCCCGTTCTCAGCGTTAGGGCTGATGGCGGGGTCTTTGGGCACTTCCTGCGAAGTGCCCCCGGCAGGATTCGAACCTGCGCACACGGCTCCGGAGGCCGTTGCTCTATCCCCTGAGCTACGGGGGCGCTGTCGCTGGTGTTGCGGCGACGGGTTGAACACTACCAGCTTCCGGACGGTGATCAGGAACGGATTGACGGGGAGGGGGACGTGGGTCGCCCGGAGGGGGTGGAAGTGGCAAAAACCCGGACGCGGGGGCCGGGGCGGACCTACTCTCGAGTTGTGTCGGGCGCCTCGGGCCGGGTGCTTGTTGTCGACGACAACAAGGTCATCCGGCAGCTGATCAAGGTCAATCTCGAGCTGGAGGGCTTCGAGGTCGTGACCGCGAACGATGGTGCCGAGTGCCTGGACGTCGTTCATCACGTGCGCCCCGATGTGATCACCCTTGATGTGGTCATGCCCCGCCTGGACGGGTTCGGGGCTGCCGCGCAGTTGCGGGCCGACCCGAGGACGCGGCACCTGCCCGTCGCGATCGTGAGTGCCTGTACGCAGAACGAGGTCGAGGCCGGGATCGCGGCCGGCGTGGACGCCTTCCTCGCCAAGCCCTTCGAGCCCGCCGAGCTCGTGCGGGTCGTGCACCGGCTCATCGAGCGCCGCGACCGGAGGGAGAGGGAGGGTGCTCCCGCCGGGAGGGGCAGGGGATGACCCCGCAGGTGCTTCCGGCCCTTCCGACCCTTTCGTCGGGGCCCGCTGTTCACATGGCGAAACCCTTCGCGTGACGTGGGGGGTTCTCCCCTAGGCTGGTCACGTGACCCCCGTTGACCTCTCCCGTTCCGTCGTGCGCGCCCTGCGCCGCGCCGTCGCGGACGGGGAGCTGCCCGCGGGTGTGGTCGTACCCGAGCGGGTCGTCGTCGAGCGGACCCGGCCCGGGGGAGCGGGGGACTACGCCTCGCCCGTCGCGTTCGGGGTGGCGAAGGGTGCCGGAGTCGCGCCCCGTGGAGTGGCCGAGGTACTGGCCCCGCGGCTGGCGGACCTGCCCGGGATCGAGCGGGTGGAGATCACCGGCGCCGGGTTCCTCAACTTCGTACTCGCCGAGAGTTCGGTCGGAGAGCTGGTGCGGGGCATTCGGGCCGGTGGGGAGCTGTACGGCTTCGCCCCCCAGGGGCGTGAGACCCCCGAGTTCCTCGACGCCCCCGGCGCGGCCCTGCGCGAGCGCGTCGTGCACGCGGCCGTGCAGCGCATCGCGAGCAGTCAGGGCCTGGGGGGAGAGCGTGCCGCCGGTGCCCGCGTCGCACCCGTCGCCAAGCGGGACGGGGACGTGGTCGCGGCGTACGGGGCCGGCGCCGCCGCCTGGGCGATGCTCAGCGTTCCCGCCGCCGAGACCCCCGTGTTTTCCGCGTCGCTGCTCGTCCAGGACGAGTCGAGCGAGTTCTTCCGGGTGCGGTACGCCCACTCCCGGGCGCAGGCGCTGACCCGTAATGCCGGGCAGTTGGGGTTCCGAGGCGAGATCGGTGAGCCCGGCGAGTGCGCTGAGCCCGGTGCGCCCGCGCAGGTGCCCGCCGCCATCGCCGGTGCGCTGCTCGGCGCCCTCCGTGACCACCCCCTCGTGCTCGAAGCCGCCGCGCACCACCGTGCGCCCGAGCGGCTCGTCCGGCAGCTCGTCGTGATCGCCGACGCCCTGCTCGATTTCCAGCACCACGTCCTGCCCCAGGGGGACGAGAAACCCTCGGCCGCCCATCGTGCCCGGCTGGCCCTTGCCGAAGCCGCCGGGACGGTGCTGGCCGGCGGCCTGGCCCTGCTCGGCATAGACGTGCCCGACCACCACCTGTGATGCCGCGAACCGCATGTGATCGGATGGGATCCGATGTGATTCGCCTGCGTTCCGGATGATTTGCGAAGAGAGAATGTCGAGATGAGCCGTTCCGCACACCCCGCTGGGCCCCGCCACGCCGACGTCATGCCCGAGGGCCACTACTCCCCGCCGCCCGCCGACCTGAACGCGCTCGACGAGAAGATCTGGGCGCGCACGGTCAGCCGCAACGCCGAGGGGGTCGTCACCGTCGGCGGCGTCGAAGTGACCCGTCTCGCCGAGGAGTTCGGGACGCCCGCCTACTTCCTCGACGAGGAGGACTTCCGGGCGCGCTGCCGTGCCTGGGCGCACGCCTTCGGGCCGGACGCCGACGTCTTCTACGCGGGCAAGGCGTTCCTCTCCAAGGCCGTCGTGAAGTGGCTCGAGGAGGAGGGGCTCAACCTCGACGTGTGCTCCGGAGGGGAGTTGGCCACCGCGCTCGCCGCCGGGATGCCGGCCGGGCGGATCGCCTTCCACGGCAACAACAAGTCCACCTCGGAGATCACCCGCGCCATCGAGGCCGGCGTCGGCCGGATCGTGCTCGACTCCTTCCAGGAGATCGCCCGCGTCGCGCACATCGCCCGCGAGTTCGGCGTGCGCCAGCCGGTGCAGATCCGCGTCACCGTGGGCGTGGAGGCGCACACCCACGAGTTCATCGCCACCGCGCACGAGGACCAGAAGTTCGGGATCGCCGTCGCGGACGGGTCGGCCGCCGAGGCCGTACGGCGCGCGCTGGGTCACGACAGCCTGGAGCTGCTCGGCGTCCACTCCCACATCGGTTCTCAGATCTTCGACATGGCCGGCTTCGAGGTCTCCGCCAAGCGCGTCGTACGCCTCCTCGCCGCCGTGCGCGACGAGCACGGGGTGGAGCTGCCCGAGATCGACCTCGGCGGCGGGCTGGGCATCGCCTACACCCCCGCCGACGACCCGCGCGAGCCGCACGAGATCGCCAAGGCCCTGCACGAGATCGTCGCCCGCGAATGCGAGGCGGCCGGCCTGCGCGCCCCGCGGATCTCCGTCGAACCCGGACGGGCGATCGTGGGGCCGACGGCCTTCACCCTCTACGAGGTCGGGACGATCAAGCCGCTGGAGGGCCTGCGGACGTACGTCTCCGTCGACGGCGGGATGTCCGACAACATCCGGACGGCCCTCTACGACGCCGAGTACTCGGTCACCCTCGTCTCGCGGACCTCCGACGCCGAGCCCATGCTCGTGCGCGTCGTGGGCAAGCACTGCGAGAGCGGCGACATCGTGGTCAAGGACGCGTTCCTGCCCGCCGACCTGGCCCCCGGGGACCTCCTGGCGGTCCCGGCCACCGGCGCGTACTGCCGTTCGATGGCGAGCAACTACAACCACGTGCTCCGCCCGCCCGTCGTCGCCGTGCGCGACGGCCAGGGGCGTGTCATCGTCCGGCGGGAGACGGAGGAGGATCTCCTGCGTCTCGACGTCGGCTGATACGCATTCTTCTGGGGGAGGCCCCCCGGACCCCGGAATAGGTGTCTCACTCAATGGACCGAGGGTGGAAACTGTTGTCCATTGAGTGAGACTGGTTCACACCTGGGTGCAAACCGCGCAACAGGTACTGATGTGAAGATCGAAAGGCGTAGGTCGAATGATGCGTACGCGTCCGCTGAAGGTGGCGCTGCTGGGCTGTGGAGTGGTCGGCTCGGAAGTTGCCCGCATCATGACGACGCACGCCGACGATCTGACGGCCAGGATCGGCGCGCCCGTCGAGCTCGCGGGCGTCGCCGTGCGCCGCCCCTCCAAGGTGCGCGAGGGCATCGACCCGGCCCTGGTCACCACCGATGCGACCGCGCTGCTCAAACGCGGCGACATCGACGTCGCGATCGAGGTCATCGGCGGCATCGAGCCGGCCCGCACGCTGATCACCACCGCCTTCGAGCACGGCATCTCGGTCGTCTCGGCGAACAAGGCGCTGCTCGCCCAGGACGGCGCGGCGCTGCACGCCGCCGCCGAGGCGGCCGGGCTGGACCTGTACTACGAGGCCGCCGTCGCCGGAGCCATCCCGCTGGTCCGCCCCATGCGCGAGTCCCTCGCGGGCGACAAGATCAACCGGGTGATGGGCATCGTCAACGGCACGACGAACTTCATCCTCGACAAGATGGACTCCACCGGCGCCGGCTACCAGGAGGCCCTCGACGAGGCCACCGCGCTCGGGTACGCCGAGGCCGACCCCACCGCCGACGTGGAGGGCTACGACGCGGCCGCCAAGGCCGCGATCCTGGCCGGCATCGCCTTCCACACCCGGGTCCGCCTCGACGACGTCTACCGCGAGGGCATGACCGAGGTCAGCTCCGCCGACTTCGCGTCCGCCAAGCGCATGGGCTGCACCATCAAGCTCCTCGCCATCCTGGAGCGCGCCGCCGACGGCGAGTCCGTCACCGCCCGCGTCCACCCGGCGATGATCCCGCTGACCCACCCGCTCGCCTCCGTCCGCGAGGCGTACAACGCGGTGTTCGTCGAGGCGGAGGCCGCCGGGCGGCTCATGTTCTACGGTCCGGGCGCGGGCGGTGCGCCGACCGCGTCCGCGGTCCTCGGCGACCTCGTCGCCGTCTGCCGCAACAAGCTCGCCGAGGCAAAGGGGCCGGGCGAGTCGGCGTACACCCAGCTGCCGGTCAGCCCCATGGGGGATGTCGTCACCCGCTACCACATCAGCCTCGATGTGGCGGACAAGCCGGGCGTCCTCGCCCAGGTGGCGACCACCTTCGCGGAGCACGGTGTCTCCATCGACACCGTCCGCCAGCAGGGGAAGGACGGCGAGGCCTCCCTCGTCGTCGTCACTCACCGTGCGCCCGACGCGGCCCTCTCCGGGACCGTCGAGGCGCTGCGGAAGCTGGACACCGTCCGCGGTGTCGCCAGCATCATGCGTGTTGAAGGGGAGTAAGGACCCATGAGCAGCAATCGCACCCACCAGTGGCGCGGCATCATCGAGGAGTACCGGGACCGCCTGCCGGTCACGGCCACGACTCCGGTGGTCACGCTCCGCGAGGGCGGCACTCCTCTCGTCCCCGCCCAGGTGCTCTCCGAGCGCACCGGCTGCGAGGTACACCTCAAGGTCGAGGGGGCCAACCCCACCGGGTCCTTCAAGGACCGCGGCATGACCATGGCGATCACCAAGGCCAAGGAGGACGGCGCCAAGGCCGTCATCTGCGCCTCCACGGGCAACACGTCGGCCTCCGCCGCCGCCTACGCGGTGCGCGCCGGGATGGTCTGCGCCGTCCTCGTGCCCCGCGGCAAGATCGCGCTCGGCAAGATGGGCCAGGCCCTGATCCACGGCGCCAAGATCCTTCAGGTCGACGGCAACTTCGACGACTGTCTTGATCTGGCCCGCGCACTGTCCGACAACTACCCGGTGGCGCTGGTCAATTCCGTCAACCCGGTACGCATCGAGGGCCAGAAGACGGCGGCCTTCGAGATCGTGGACGCGCTCGGCGACGCCCCCGACATCCACGTGCTGCCCGTCGGCAACGCCGGCAACATCACCGCGTACTGGAAGGGCTTCAAGGAGTACAAGGCCGACGGCCTGGCCTCCCGTACGCCCCGTGTGTGGGGTTTCCAGGCCTCCGGTTCCGCGCCGATCGTGCGCGGCGAGGTCGTCAAGGAGCCGCACACCATCGCCACCGCGATCCGCATCGGCAACCCGGCCTCGTGGGACTACGCCCTGCAGGCCCGGGAGGAGTCGGGCGGCTTCATCGACGAGGTGACGGACCGCCAGATCCTGTCCGCCTACCGCCTGTTGGCCGCCCAGGAGGGTGTCTTCGTCGAGCCCGCCTCGGCCGCGTCGGTGGCCGGCCTGCTCAAGGCCGTCGACCTCGGTCTGGTCGACCCCGGCCAGAAGATCGTGTGCACCGTGACCGGCAACGGCCTGAAGGACCCCGACTGGGCGGTCGCCGGCGCTCCGCAGCCGATCACCATTCCGGTCGACGCCGAGGCCGCCGCCATCCGCCTCGGTCTCGTCTGACCGGGAGCCGCGGAGGGCCGACCAGGAAGTGCGGCCGGCCGTCGCTCCCAGCGGTACCGCAGTAACCGGGTTGCCGGATTCCGGAAGTCTTTCGAAGGCTGAGGAATCCGGCAACTCGGGCCGTACGGCCCGAAAACCGGCGGAAAGCCGGCAGAAAACCGGCCGGATCCGGCCGGATCCCGCGACACGCATCGTGCGCCTGCTGTGCGCCCTATGTCGGAGAAGAACCTTCCTTCGATAGGCTGTACTTACATCCGCCGCCGCGCATATGTCCGCGGTGCTGCCCACAGGGCCTTCGGGTGTCGTACGTTCTCCAGTACATTCACAGCGAGCCAGCGAAGATCCCGTCTCGCACAGTCACAAGGAGTGTCATCGGAAGATGGCCGGTCCAGCGTTCCGCGCCGCCGCCGTACGGGTGCGCGTTCCCGCCAGCAGTGCCAACCTCGGCCCGGGCTTCGACGCCTTCGGGCTGGCCTTGGGGCTCTATGACGATGTCGTCGTTCGCGTGGCCGATTCAGGCCTGAACATCGACATCGCGGGCGAAGGTGCCGACACCCTGCCGCGGGACGAGAGCCACCTCCTCGTACGTTCCATGCGCACCGCCTTCGACCTGCTGGGCGGCCAGCCGCGCGGCCTCGAAGTCGTCTGCGCCAACCGCATCCCGCACGGCCGTGGTCTCGGCTCCTCCTCCGCCGCCATCTGCGCGGGCATCGTGGCCGCCCGCGCGGTGACGATAGGCGGAGAGGCCAAGCTCGACGACACGGCGCTGCTTGAGCTCGCCACCGAGATCGAGGGCCACCCCGACAACGTCGCCGCCTGTCTGCTCGGCGGTTTCACCCTCGCGTGGATGGACGGCGGCAGCGCCAAGGCGATCCGCATGGAGCCCGCCGATTCCATCGTTCCGGTGGTCTTCGTCCCCTCCAAGCCGGTCCTGACGGAGACCGCGCGCGGCCTGCTGCCGCGCACCGTCCCGCATGTGGACGCGGCCGTCAACGCGGGCCGCGCGGGTCTGCTCGTAGAGGCCCTGACCAGGCGTCCCGAGTTCCTGCTGCCGGCCACCGAGGACCGTCTCCACCAGGAGTACCGGTCCCCGGCCATGCCCGAGAGCGTGGCGCTCGTGGCCAGACTGCGGGCGGACGGCATCCCCGCGGTGATCTCCGGCGCGGGCCCCACGGTCCTCGCGCTGGTCGACAACGGTGCGGCCGACAAGGTCGCACGGCTCGCGGGCGAGGGGTGGGCGGCCAACCGCCTCGCACTCGACGCCGCGGGCGCGAGCGTACTTCCGCTGGGAACCCAGGGCGGCTGATCCGTGCAGTAGAGGACACAGCCGGCCAGGGGCGGGCGGCCAGGGCAGGCCGCCCGCGCGGAGCCCGCGCGAAACCCGCGCGGATGGGCTCGATAGCCGGTGATGGAGAGGGGGAATGTCTGTTGGATCCGGTAGTGTTAGTCTCAAGTGCGCATCCGAAGCCGCCATGGCTTGGTGCTCAGTGTCCCTATCAGGGACCACCTTTCTTCCGGGAGCCTCCCCGACTGCTTTGATCGCTGCCAGCAGTTTCGAGCACGCTCCGGAATCGGCGTGATATTCCCACGCTTCCCAGCTCGGGGGCTTCTCGCCGGAAACACCCACGCACATGCACGTTCGCACGTTTCTCTCCGCCGTATCTCTATCGGCGGACCACCGCCCCGGCTGCAGCCCGCACCTCATCACGGACTGCCGTCGGACAGCACAACCGGTCGCCGAGCCAGACAGGCCGACGTCCGCTCCAGGGAAGGACCCTTCGTGAGCGACACCACCGATCTGATGGGCGCTGCCGACACCAACGTCGACACCAGTGCCCCCGCCGAGGGCGCCGCGCCGACCAAGCGCCGCCGCTCCGGCACCGGCCTTGACGGCATGGTCCTGGCCGAGCTCCAGCAGGTCGCGTCGGGCCTCGGCATCAGGGGCACCGCGCGGATGCGCAAGGGCCAGCTGATCGAGGTCATCAAGGAGGCGCAGGCGGGAAGCGGCGCCCCCAAGGCCGCGGCCTCCGCGCCGGCCGCCGCGCCCGCCGGCAGCACCGAGACCAAGCCGAAGCGCCGCGCCACCAGCAAGGCCCGTACGGGTGAGGCCGCCGCCGAGGCGCCCGCCGAGAAGACCGCCGCGCAGGCCCAGATCGACATCCCGGGCCAGCCCGCCGGGGGCCCCTCCCGCGCGAGCGAAGCAGAGCGCGGGGCAGAGGACGCCCCGGTCGGCGAGCGCCGCCGCCGGCGTGCCACCGCCCCCTCCGGCAGCCCCGAGGGTTCGGCCCCCGCCGCCGTACAGGTGGAGCAGAAGCCCGAGACCGTCGCTCCGGCCGCACAGGCCGAAGCGAAGGCCGAGGCCGCCACCGCTCCCGCCGGCCAGGCCCAGGGCCAGGACGGCGAGGGCCGCGGCCGTCGCGACCGCCGCGAGCGGGGCAACGACCGCGCCGACGGCCGCCGCGAGCGCCGTGAGCGCGGTGCCAAGGCCGACGACCAGGGCCAGGGCCAGGGCGCCCAGGGTCAGGGCCAGGCCGGTCAGGCCGGCCAGGGCCAGCAGGGCGGCCGCCAGGACCGGACCGACCGTCAGGACCGCCAGCAGGGCGGCCGCGGCCAGGGCCAGGGCTCGAACCAGGGCGGCCAGGGCCAGCAGGGCAGCCGCCAGGACCGGGACCGTCAGGACCACGGCCCGCAGGACGACTTCGACGAGGACGGCCGTCGCGGCCGTCGCGGCCGCTACCGCGACCGCCGTGGCCGTCGCGGACGCGACGAGTTCGCACCGGTCGAGACGCCGGTCGCCGACGACGACGTCCTGATCCCCGTCGCGGGCATCCTGGACATCCTCGACAACTACGCGTTCATCCGGACCTCGGGCTACCTGCCCGGCCCGAACGACGTGTACG
Source organism: Streptomyces sp. GQ60 (assembly GCF_059758875.1). Taxonomy (NCBI): domain Bacteria; kingdom Bacillati; phylum Actinomycetota; class Actinomycetes; order Kitasatosporales; family Streptomycetaceae; genus Streptomyces; species Streptomyces sp. GQ60. The sequence continues at coordinate 903,724 of NZ_JCAXEG010000001.1, forward strand.
TCTCCCTCGCCCAGGTCCGCAAGGCCGGTCTGCGCAAGGGCGACCACACCACCGGTGCGGTCCGCCAGCCCAAGGACGGCGAGCGCCGCGAGAAGTTCAACGCGCTCGTGCGCCTGGACTCGGTCAACGGCATGGCGCCCGAATCCGGCCGCGGCCGCCCGGAGTTCCAGAAGCTGACCCCGCTGTACCCGCAGGACCGGCTCCGCCTGGAGACCGACCCGGGCGTGCTGACCACCCGCATCATCGACCTCGTGTCGCCGATCGGCAAGGGCCAGCGCGGTCTGATCGTGGCCCCGCCGAAGACCGGCAAGACCATGATCATGCAGGCGATCGCCAACGCGATCACGGTCAACAACCCCGAGTGCCACCTGATGGTCGTCCTGGTCGACGAGCGTCCGGAAGAGGTCACCGACATGCAGCGGTCGGTGAAGGGCGAGGTCATCTCCTCGACCTTCGACCGCCCGGCCGAGGACCACACCACCGTCGCCGAGCTGGCCATCGAGCGCGCGAAGCGCCTCGTCGAGCTGGGTCACGACGTGGTCGTCCTGCTGGACTCCATCACCCGCCTGGGACGTGCGTACAACCTCGCCGCCCCCGCCTCCGGCCGCATCCTGTCCGGTGGTGTCGACTCGACCGCGCTGTACCCGCCGAAGCGCTTCTTCGGTGCCGCGCGCAACATCGAGGACGGCGGCTCGCTGACCATCCTGGCCACCGCGCTGGTCGACACCGGCTCGCGCATGGACGAGGTGATCTTCGAGGAGTTCAAGGGCACCGGCAACATGGAGCTCAAGCTCGACCGGAAGCTCGCCGACAAGCGCATCTTCCCGGCCGTGGACGTGGACCCCTCGGGCACCCGCAAGGAGGAGATCCTCCTCAACAGCGAGGAGCTCGCCATCGTCTGGAAGCTGCGCCGGGTGCTGCACGCGCTCGACTCGCAGCAGGCCATCGAGCTGCTCCTCGACAAGATGAAGCAGACGAAGTCGAACGCCGAGTTCCTCATGCAGATCGCGAAGACGACCCCGTCGGGCAAGAACGACGACTGACGTCTCCCCGTAGCACCACCTGCGTGACCGCCGACCGCCCCCGCCGCACCCGCGACGGGGGCGGTCGCGTCATACCCGGGCCTACGGGGCCTACGGGGCCTACGGCGCCTACGGGGCCTGCGCGGTCTGCGGTGCCCGCAGCGGTCTGCGGGGCCTTGCGCGGTCTACGCCGCTTCGTGCGCCGATGCGACCTTTGCCACACTCCGTACACCGGTCACCCCTCGGAGTCACCCCGCATTCCCGGGGGAAAACCGCAGGTGGGGGGTGCGGTCGCGCGGTGTTCGTTCGGTGCGGCCCGACGGGGCGGTCGGTTTCCGCTCGCCCGGGGCCGTGGAACCCTAGACGGCTTCCGCCCGTCCTTGTCTGAGGGAGCGGGGAGCATACCGAGCACAGACAGGCGGGCAGAGCAGAGCATGAGCCAGGACAACAGGAGCCACGGCCGCAGGGCCGGCGCGAGCCGACGCCGACGGAAGCCGGCCGCGCGCCGCAGGGCCGTCGTCATCGCCGCGTGGACCGCCGCCGGCGTGGTCCTCCTGGGCGGGGCGGGGCTCGGCTACTTCTACTTCAAGTTCAACGGCAACCTCAAGACGGTCGACATCGACGCGGCCCTCGGCAAGGACCGCCCGCAGAACGTGGACAACGGCTCGATGGACATCCTCGTCCTGGGCTCCGACTCCCGCGGCGGCGCCAACGGGGAGTACGGCCAGGACGACGGCGGCTCCGCACGCTCCGACACGGCGATGATCGTCCACCTCAACGAGGGCCACACCAAGGCCACCGTCGTGTCGATACCCCGCGACACCCTCGTGACCAGGCCCTCCTGCAAGCTCTCGAACGGCAAGAGCGACCCGGGCGGCCCGCGCAGGATGTTCAACGAGTCGTACACCGTCGGCGGGGCCGCCTGCGCCGTCGCGACCGTGGAGAAGCTCTCGGGGATCCGCATGGACCACTACCTCGAAGTCGACTTCACGGGCTTCAAGGAGATCATCGACAAGCTCGGCGGCGTCGAGGTGACGACCACCAAGCCGATCAAGGACGACTACAGCCACCTGAACCTGCCCGCCGGGACCAACAGGCTGAACGGCGAGCAGGCCCTCGGCCTCGTCCGCACCCGGCACGGCGTCGGCGACGGCGGAGACCTGGGCCGAATACAGCTCCAGCAGGCCTTCATCAAGGCGCTGATCAAGCAGGTCAAGAGCATCGGGGTCTTCGACAACCCGAAGAAGCTGCTCGACGTGGCCGACACCGCCACCAAGGCCATCACCACGGACAAGGCGCTCGGCGACGTGAAGTCCCTCATGGGGTTCGCCCAGGGCCTGGAGGGCATCGGCCCCGAGAACATGCAGATGATCACCCTGCCGGTGACCGGGGACACCCGTGACCCCAACCGGGTCGTCCCGCTCACCAAGGAGTCCAAGATGGTCTGGGACGCCCTGCTGGCCGACCAGCAGGTCCCCGCCGAGGCCACCGCGAACTCGGCCGGCGACAAGGGCACGGCCGGCACGGTCGTCGAGTAGTCCGAAACGCCCGGTCGGACGGGTTCCGCCGGGCCGCGGAATAGATGCGGGCCCCCCTCCGTTGAGGGAGGCGTCCTCAGAATTTTGACAGGCAGCCCGGTCCTGGCAGACTGGTCTGTCGGCCCCGGTTCACGCAGCGCGCAATTCGGCTCCTGCGACCCGGTGCCCTCCCGAATCTAGGAGACACCTTGAAGCGCGATGTTCACCCCCAGTACGTCGAGACCCAGGTCAGCTGCACCTGTGGCGCGTCGTTCACCACTCGTAGCACCCTGACCGAAGGCTCCATCCGAGCCGAGGTCTGCTCCGAGTGCCACCCGTTCTACACGGGCAAGCAGAAGATCCTCGACACCGGTGGCCGCGTGGCCCGCTTCGAGGCCCGCTTCGGCAAGGCTGCACAGAAGTAGCGAGCCTCAGGCGCCGGATCCCGGCTGCACCCGGTACGCACGGGGGCAGCCGGACCGGCGCCTTTCTCGTCCCGCAGCCCTTTTCTTCACATTCACCATCTTCAGGAGCCCCCGATGTTCGAGGCGGTCGAGGAACTGATCGGCGAGCACGCCGATCTTGAGAAGAAGCTCGCCGACCCTTCGGTCCACTCGGATCAGGCCAACGCGCGCAAGCTCAACAAGCGCTACGCGGAGCTGACCCCGATCGTCGCGACCTTCCGTGCCTGGAAGCAGTCCGCCGAGGACATCGAGACGGCGAAGGAGTTCGCGGCCGACGACCCGGACTTCGTGGCAGAGGTCAAGGAACTGACCGCACAGCGCGAAGAGCTCACCGAGAAGCTCCGCCTGCTGCTCGTTCCGCGCGACCCCAGCGACGACAAGGACGTGCTCCTGGAGGTCAAGGCGGGTGCGGGCGGCGACGAGTCGGCCCTGTTCGCCGGCGACCTGCTGCGCATGTACCTGCGCTACGCCGAGCGCGTGGGCTGGAAGACCGAGATCATCGACGCCACCGAGTCCGAGCTCGGCGGCTACAAGGACGTCCAGGTCTCCGTCCGCACCAAGGGCGGCAACGGCGCCACCGAGCCCGGCCAGGGCGTCTGGGCCCGCCTGAAGTACGAGGGCGGCGTGCACCGCGTCCAGCGCGTGCCGGCCACCGAGTCCCAGGGCCGCATCCACACCTCCGCCGCCGGCGTGCTCGTCACCCCGGAAGCCGAGGAGGTGGAGGTCGAGGTCAACATGAACGACCTCCGCATCGACGTGTACCGCTCCTCGGGCCCCGGCGGCCAGTCCGTCAACACCACCGACTCGGCCGTGCGCATCACGCACATCCCGACCGGTGTGGTCGCCTCCTGCCAGAACGAGAAGAGCCAGCTCCAGAACAAGGAGCAGGCGATGCGCATCCTGCGCTCGCGCCTGCTGGCCGCCGCCCAGGAAGCCGCCGAGCAGGAGGCCTCCGACGTGCGCCGCAGCCAGGTGCGCTCCGTGGACCGCTCCGAGAAGATCCGTACGTACAACTACCCGGAAAACCGGATCTCGGACCACCGGACGGGCTTCAAGGCGTACAACTTGGACCAGGTGCTCGACGGAGACCTCGACCCGGTCATCCAGGCCTGTGTGGACACGGACTCCGCCGCCAAGCTCGCGTCCGCGCACTGAGTCCGGCAGGACCGCACCACCCCGCAGGACCCCGCACCACCCCCCGTACGACAGCAGCCCGGAGGACCAGCGTGAACTTGCTGCTTGCCGAGGTGGCCCAGGCCACCCAGCGGCTGGCCGCCGCCGGCGTGCCCTCACCGCGTTTCGACGCGGAGGAGCTCGCGGCCTTCGTGCACGGCGTCAAGCGGGGGGAACTCCACCACGTCAAGGACGCAGACTTCGACGCCCGTTACTGGGAGGCCGTCGCCCGCCGCGAGGCGCGCGAGCCGCTCCAGCACATCACCGGCCGTGCCTTCTTCCGGTACCTGGAGCTCCAGGTCGGTCCCGGCGTCTTCGTGCCCCGGCCCGAGACCGAGTCGGTCGTGGACTGGGCCATACAGGCCGTCCGGGCGATGGACGTGGTCGAACCGCTGATCGTGGACCTGTGCACCGGGTCAGGAGCCATCGCGCTCGCCATGGCGCAGGAGGTGCCGCGCTCGCGCGTGCACGCCGTCGAGCTGTCCGAGGACGCCCTGCGGTGGACCCGTAAGAACGCCGAGGGCTCCCGGGTCACCGTCCACCAGGGCAACGCGCTGAGCGCCCTGCCCGAGCTGGACGGACAGGTCGACCTGGTCATCTCGAACCCGCCGTACATCCCGCTCACCGAGTGGGAGTACGTGGCCCCCGAGGCCCGCGACCACGACCCCGAGATGGCGCTGTTCTCCGGCGAGGACGGCCTGGACACCATCCGCGGCATCGAGCGCACCGCGCACCGGCTGCTGCGGCCCGGCGGCATCGTCGTCGTCGAGCACGCAGACACCCAGGGCGGACAGGTCCCGTGGATCTTCGCCGAGGAGCGGGGCTGGGCCGACGCCGCCGACCACCCCGACCTCAACAACCGCCCGCGCTTCGCGACCGCCCGCAAGGCCCTGCCGTGACCGGCGCTGCCTCGAGCGGCGCAGTCACCGCGCGCATTCCCGCCACGACCCTGCTGCACGAGGAGGCCCGCTGATGGCCCGGCGATACGACTGCAACGACGCGACGGACCGCAAGACGGGCCTGCGTGAAGCCGCCTCCGCCGTACGCCGCGGCGAGCTCGTCGTGCTGCCCACCGACACGCTGTACGGGATCGGCGCGGACGCCTTCAGCGCGGAGGCCGTCGGCGACCTGCTCGCCGCCAAGGGGCGCGGCCGCAACATGCCCACCCCCGTCCTCATCGGCTCCCCGAACACCCTGCACGGGCTGGTCACCGACTTCTCCGAGCAGGCGTGGGAGCTCGTCGACGCCTTCTGGCCGGGTGCGCTGACGCTGGTCGCCAAGCACCAGCCCTCGCTGGCGTGGGACCTGGGCGAAACCGGCGGGACCGTGGCCGTACGCATGCCCCTGCACCCCGTCGCGATCGAGCTGCTGACCGAGGTCGGTCCGATGGCGGTGTCCTCGGCGAACCTGACCGGGCACCCGGCGCCGGAGGACTGCGACGCGGCGCGCGAGATGCTCGGCGACTCCGTGTCCGTGTACCTGGACGGCGGCCCGACCCCGGGCATCCAGCCCTCGTCGATCGTCGACGTCACCGGGAAGGTTCCCGTCCTGCTGCGCGAGGGGGCCCTGACCGCCGAGCAGCTGCGCGAGGTCGTACCCGACCTCGAGGTGGCCCCGTGAGCCCTGAGGGGCGTGGCATAGCCGGGGACAACACCTTCCGCATACTCCACGTCAGCACCGGCAACGTGTGCCGCTCGCCCATCACCGAGCGGCTGACGCGGCACGCGCTGTCCCACCGGCTCGGCGGCCCCGTCACCGGCGACCTGATCGTGGAGAGCGCGGGCACCTGGGGTCACGAGGGCGCGCCCATGGAGGCCAACGCGGCCGCCGTGCTGGCCGACTTCGGGGCCGACGCCTCCGGCTTCACGGGCCGGGAGCTGCTGGACGAGCACGTCATACGCGCCGACCTGGTCCTGACGGCCACCCGTGACCACCGCGCCCAGGTGATCTCGATGGGGCATTCGGCGGGGCTGCGCACCTTCACCCTGAAGGAGTTCACCCGGCTGGTGCGGGCGATAGACCCGGCGACGCTGCCGCCGCTGGAGGACGGGATGGTGGAGCGGGCCCGTGCGCTGGTCCGGGCCGCCGCCGCTCTACGCGGGTGGCTCCTGGCACCGTCCCCCGACGCGGACGAGGTGTACGACCCGTACGGGGCGCCGATCACCTTCTTCCGCTCGATCGGCGACGAGATCAACCAGGCGCTGGAGCCGGTGGTCACCGCGCTGACCGGGGTCAGGACCTCCCGCTGACCTGCGGCGCCGTTGTCGGGGGCGCTGCCCCCGAACCCTTGCGCCTCAAACTCCCCCAGCTACCGCTGGGAGGGGCCCCCGGGCGGGGCTGGATTCGGCTGATGCCTCCGCAGGGAGTACCGAGCCCCGCCCGTCGCAGAGCGCGATGCGCGGCCTCGGCCTACAGTGGCTGGTACCCGGTACGCGGTACCCCCCTGGAGTCGCGCCATGAGCGTCATCACCCAGCCCCTGGACCTGCTGCGGCAGCAGGATCCGCAGATGGCCGACGTCCTCGACGGGGAGCGGCAGCGACAGGCGGCGGGGCTGCAGCTGATCGCCGCCGAGAACTTCACCTCGGCCGCCGTGCTCGCCGCCCTCGGATCGGCCCTCGCCAACAAGTACGCCGAGGGGTACCCCGGCGCCCGCCACCACGGCGGCTGCGAGTACGCCGACCTCGCCGAGCGGATCGCCGTCGAGCGGGCCCGCGCCCTCTTCGGCGCCGAGCACGCGAACGTGCAGCCGCACTCCGGATCCGCCGCCGTCCTCGCCGCGTACGCCGCGCTGCTGCGGCCCGGGGACACCGTGCTGGCCATGGGGCTTCCGTCCGGGGGACACCTCACCCACGGTTCTCCCGCCAACTTCTCCGGGCGCTGGTTCGACTTCGTCGGCTACGGCGTGGACGCCGCGACCGGGCTCATCGACTACGCGCGGGTGCAGCGCCTCGCGCACGAGCACCGGCCCAAGGCCATCGTGTGCGGGTCCATCTCCTACCCGAGGCACCCCGAGTACTCCGTCTTCCGGGAGATCGCCGACGAGGTCGGGGCCTACCTGATCGCGGATGCCGCGCACCCCATCGGACTCGTGGCCGGCGGGGCCGCGCCCAGCCCCGTGCCCTACGCCGACATCGTCGTCGCCACCACCCACAAGGTGCTCCGGGGCCCGCGCGGCGGGATGATCCTGTGCGGGGCCGAGTTCGCGGAGCGGATCGACCGGGCGGTGTTCCCCTTCACCCAGGGCGGCCCGCAGATGCACACCATCGCGGCCAAGGCCGTGGCCTTCGGCGAGGCCGCCGGGCCCGCCTTCACCTCGTACGCGCACCGGGTGGTCGCCAACGGCCGCGCCCTGGCCGACGCGCTCGCCGCCCGCGGGTTCGCGATCACGACCGGGGGGACCGACACCCACCTGATCACCGCGGACCCCGCACCGCTCGGCCTCGACGGCGCGGGCGCCCGGGGCCGGCTGGCCGCGGCCGGCATCGTGCTGGACACCTGCGCCCTTCCCTACGGTGACCAGCGCGGCATCCGCCTCGGCACCGCGGCGGTGACGACGCAGGGCATGGGGGAGCCGGAGATGGGCCGGATCGCCGCGCTGTTCACGGCCGCGCTGAACGGCGGGGAGCCCACGAAGATCCGTAGGGACGTCAACGAGTTCGTGGTCAGTTTTCCGCCGTATGGGGTTTAAACCGGGCAAGAGCGACGTACCGCAACCGGGATGCCGCCCCTGCGCGTCCACGACAGTGAGTACTTCGCAGCTAGTGTGTGGGGCTGAGATGGCCGGCGATACATCTGGGGCAGCCCGTGCGTGAATATCTGCTGACGCTTTGCGTCACGGTCGCGGTGACTTATCTACTCACCGGGCCCGTGCGGAAGTTCGCGATCGCCGTGGGCGCGATGCCGGAGATCCGTGCCCGCGACGTGCACCGGGAGCCCACTCCGCGGCTCGGCGGCATCGCGATGTTCGGCGGACTGTGCGCCGGTCTGCTCGTCGCGGACCACCTGCAGAACCTCAACGGGGTCTTCGAGCTGTCGAACGAGCCGCGGGCCCTGCTCTCCGGGGCGGCCCTGATCTGGCTGGTCGGCGTGCTCGACGACAAGTTCGAGCTCGACGCCCTGATCAAGCTCGGCGCACAGATGATCTCCGCCGGCGTGATGGTCATGCAGGGCCTGACCATCCTGTGGATCCCGGTCCCGGGCATCGGAACGGTCCTGCTCACCCCGTGGCAGGGCAACCTGCTCACCGTGGCCCTCGTCGTGATCACCATCAACGCGGTGAACTTCGTGGACGGCCTCGACGGCCTCGCCGCCGGCATGGTCTGCATCGCGGCCTGCGCCTTCTTCCTCTACGCGTACCGGATCTGGTTCGGCTACGGGATCGAGGCGGCCGCGCCCGCGACGCTCTTCGCCGCGATCCTGATGGGCATGTGCCTCGGCTTCCTGCCGCACAACATGCATCCCGCCCGGATCTTCATGGGCGACTCCGGCTCGATGCTCATCGGCCTCGTGCTGGCGGCCGCCGCCATCTCCATCACCGGACAGGTGGACCCGGACGCGATGGCGCTCTTCGCGGGCGGCGAGCGCAACGCGACCTACGCGATGCTCCCGGTCTTCATCCCGCTGATCCTGCCGCTCACGATCATCGCGATCCCGATGGCGGACCTGATCCTGGCCATCGTGCGGCGCACCTGGAAGGGTCAGTCGCCGTTCGCGGCGGACCGCGGGCACCTCCACCACCGGCTGCTGGAGCTCGGGCATTCGCACAGCCGGGCGGTGCTCATCATGTACTTCTGGTCAGGACTGATCGCCTTCGGCACCGTGGCGTACTCGGTGCATTCCGCCTCGATGTGGATCGTGCTGGCGATCGCGGCCCTGAGCGCCGTGGGTCTGATCCTGCTCCTGCTGCCGCGCTTCACCCCGCGGGCCCCGCTGTGGGCGGAGCGGCTGGTCCCGCCGCGCTACCGGCACGCGGAACGGGCCGCGGAGGCGGCCCTGCAGGACGACTCCGCGGCCGAGCCGGAGCCCGCCCGGCCGATCGTGGCAGGCGTGTCCGGCGTCAACGGGGCGACCGCCATCGGCCCCCGTTCGCGCTTCCCCGACCGGCGTAAGGCCGGGTCCTCGCACTGACCTCCGGCGCGCATGTCGGACATGAACCCCCTTTACCAGACAAGCCACTTGGTTGTCGCGCACACACGCGCAGGGTCACTCTCATGTGTGACAGTCCGCACACCCTCTGAGTAAAGCTCTCATCAAATACTTTGTGATACCGTTCACTAAACCCGGCGACAGAGCCGAAGGACCGTAGTGCGACGGTCCATTGGCCCGAGGTTCCCTCTCGGACCGGGCTTACGCTCGTCCTGTACGAGTCCCGTGCCCCCACCATCACGCGGAGCAAACCGCCATGCGGTCAGATGACGTCCGATCCCTCCTGCAATCCGCCGTTCCCACGGCTGTCGCCGGCGCTCTCGCCGCCGTCATCAGTGGGATCGTCGCCGGTGGCAAGGGGGCCGTGGGCGCCGTCGTCGCGACGGTGGTGGTGATGCTGTTCATGGGCATCGGATTCCTCGTACTGCAGCGCACGGCGAAATCACTGCCGCACCTGTTCCAGGCCATGGGGCTGATGCTCTACACGGCCCAGATCCTGCTGCTCTTCGTCTTTCTCGCCGTGTTCAAGAACACGACACTGTTCAACCCCAAGGCCTTCGCGATCACGCTCGTCGTCACCACCCTGGTGTGGATCGGCGCACAGGCGCGTGCTCACATGAAGGCCAAGATCCTCTACGTCGAACCGGATTCGATGAAGGGCGACAAGCCCGGAAATTCGGGTCAGAAGTCGTGAGGGGTAGGGGCGGAATAAGTGCGCGTTCGGGATGCTGCTATCGTCCGGTTTCAACTGCGGCATTGCGGGCGCGGGCATCTGAGCTGACGCCTGTTCCATCGCGAGGCTCGATGCCTGACTGTCGCCCCACCATCCGTAACACCAGTCCAGTGCCGAACCGCGGCTGCACGCCGCGCCGACACAACGAGGTTGCCGTACCTATGCGCCACGCTGAAGGAGCCCTGCGGTGAGTGCTGCTGACATGACGCTCGCCTTCGATATCAATTGTCATTTCGAAGACGGCACTGGCTGCGGCTTCCCGGGCCCGACCCTGTACTCGTTCCTGTTCGAGCCGATCTTCGGTGACGCGGACAGCAACCTGTACTTCAACAAGACGATGCTCCTGGCCCTGCTGGGCTCGGTCATCATCGTCGGCTTCTTCTGGGCAGCGTTCCGGAAGCCGAAGGTCGTCCCGGGCAAGCTTCAGATGGTCGCCGAGGCGGGCTACGACTTCGTACGCCGCGGCATCGTCTACGAGACGCTCGGTAAGAAGGAAGGCGAGAAGTACGTCCCCTTCATGGTCGCGACGTTCTTCTTCGTCTGGATCATGAACCTGTGGTCGATCGTGCCGCTCGCCCAGTTCCCGGTGACTGCCGTCATCGCGTACCCGGCCGGCCTCGCCCTCGTCATCTACGTGATGTGGATGTCGGTGACCTTCAAGCGCCACGGTTTCGTGGGCGGCTTCAAGAACATCACCGGCTACGACAAGTCCCTCGGCCCGATCCTGCCGATGGTCATGGTGATCGAGTTCTTCTCGAACGTCATCGTCCGACCCTTCACCCACGCGGTCCGACTGTTCGCGAACATGTTCGCCGGCCACACGCTGCTGCTGCTGTTCACTGTCGCGAGCTGGTACCTGCTGAACGGGATCGGCATCGCGTACGCGGGCGTCTCGTTCGTCATGGTCATCGTGATGACCGCGTTCGAGCTCTTCATCCAGGCTGTCCAGGCGTACGTCTTCGTCCTCCTGGCCTGCAGCTTCCTGCAGGGCGCGCTCGCCGAGCACCACTGAGTCACAGCCCGCTCCTGCAATCCCCCCGAATCGTCCGGTGGCCAACCCCCACCGGTCCATGAAAGAGAAGGAAGAACTGGCATGTCCCAGATCCTCGCTGCTGCCACCGAAGGCGTCACCGGCTCCCTCAGCTCTGTCGGCTACGGTCTCGCGGCCATCGGCCCGGGCGTCGGCGTCGGCATCATCTTCGGTAACGGCACGCAGGCTCTTGCCCGTCAGCCTGAGGCTGCCGGTCTGATCCGCGCCAACCAGATCCTCGGCTTCGCCTTCTGTGAGGCGCTCGCCCTCATCGGCCTGGTCATGCCGTTCGTCTACTAAGACGAACTCAACGACTAGTCCGAATCGACGAAAGGCACTGATGTGAACCTCCTGGTTCTCGCGGCCGAGGAGCCGGGTAACCCCCTCGTCCCGCCGATCCCCGAGCTTGTCATCGGTCTGATCGCCTTCGTCATCGTCTTCGGTTTCCTCGCGAAGAAGCTCCTCCCGAACATCAACAAGGTTCTGGACGAGCGCCGCGATGCCATCGAAGGCGGTATCGAAAAGGCTGAGGCCGCTCAGACCGAGGCTCAGAGCGTGCTGGAGCAGTACAAGGCCCAGCTCGCCGAAGCCCGGCACGAGGCCGCTCGCCTGCGCCAGGACGCTCTGGAGCAGGGCACTGCGCTCAAGGAAGAACTGCGCGCAGAGGGCCAGCGGCAGCGTGAGGAGATCATCGCTGCCGGTCACGCCCAGATCGCGGCTGACCGCAAGGCCGCCTCTTCGGCGCTCCGTCAGGACGTCGGCAAGCTGGCGACCGACCTGGCCGGAAAGCTTGTCGGCGAGTCCCTCGAGGACCACGCCCGGCAGAGCCGCACGATCGACCGTTTCCTCAGCGAGCTTGAGGAGAAGGCCGAGGCCGCCCGATGAACGGAGCGAGCCGCGACGCGCTGGCCACCGCCCGCGAGCGTCTCGACGCGCTGACGGACAACACGTCCGTCGACGCGGCGAAGCTCGCCGGCGAGCTGGCGGCCGTCACCGCGCTGCTCGACCGTGAGGTCTCGCTGCGTCGGGTCATCACGGACCCGGCGCAGTCCGGCGAGGCCAAGGCCGAGCTGGCCGGTCGTCTGCTCGGCGGCCAGGTGGGCGGGGAAACCCTCGACCTGGTGTCCGGCATGGTCCGGTCCCGCTGGTCGCAGTCCCGTGACCTGGTGGACTCGCTCGAGGTCCTGGCGGCCACCGCCGACCTCACGGCGGCCCAGAGCGGCGGAGACCTCGACGACGTCGAGGACGAGCTGTTCCGGTTCGGCCGGATCGTCACTTCGAGCACCGAGCTGCGCGCAGCACTGACCGACCGGTCGGCCACCGCCGCCGCCAAGAGCCAGCTGCTCCGCAGCCTGCTCGGCGGCAAGGCGAACGCCGTCACCGAGCGGCTGGTCACGCGTCTCGTCACGCACCCGCGTGGACGTAGCCTGGAAGCGGGCCTCGAGTCCCTTTCGAAGGTCGCCGCCGAGCGTCGTGGCCGCATGGTCGCCACCGTGACCACCGCGGTTCCGCTCAGCGACGTCCAGAAGCAGCGTCTCGGCGCGGTGCTGGCCAAGCTGTACGGCCGCCCGATGCACCTGAACCTCGACGTGGACCCCACGGTCCTCGGCGGGATCTCGGTGCGGGTCGGCGATGAGGTCATCGACGGCACCATCTCGGACCGCATCGCAGAGGCGTCCCGACGCATGGCCGGCTGACCAGCCACACCTTTAGAAAAGAAGCATTCCTAGCGGCCCGGTTGGGCCGTGCAGAACTTGCAGAAGATTCCTGGGGGTCGCCCCCAGACCCCTAAGAAGCTTCAGGCCCAACAAGGAGAGCAGGGAACCCAGATGGCGGAGCTCACGATCCGGCCGGAGGAGATCCGGGACGCACTGGAGAACTTCGTCCAGTCGTACCAGCCGGACGCGGCCTCGCGCGAGGAGGTCGGAACGGTCAGCGTTGCCGGCGACGGCATCGCGAAGGTGGAGGGCCTGCCCTCCGCCATGGCGAACGAACTGCTGAAGTTCGAGGACGGAACCCTCGGTCTCGCCCTGAACCTCGACGAGCGCGAGATCGGTGCGGTCGTCCTCGGCGAGTTCAGCGGTATCGAGGAGGGCCAGCCGGTGCAGCGCACCGGTGAGGTGCTCTCCGTCGGCGTCGGCGAGGGTTACCTCGGCCGCGTTGTCGACCCGCTCGGCAACCCGATCGACGGCCTCGGCGAGATCGCGACCGAGGGCCGCCGCGCCCTCGAGCTGCAGGCCCCCGGCGTCATGGTCCGCAAGTCGGTCCACGAGCCGATGCAGACCGGCTACAAGGCGATCGACGCGATGGTGCCGGTCGGCCGTGGTCAGCGTCAGCTGATCATCGGTGACCGTCAGACCGGCAAGACCGCTCTGGCCGTCGACACGATCATCAACCAGCGCGACAACTGGCGCTCCGGCGACGTGAACAAGCAGGTTCGCTGCATCTACGTCGCCATCGGCCAGAAGGGCTCGACCATCGCGTCCGTTCGCGGCGCCCTGGAAGACGCCGGTGCGCTCGAGTACACGACGATCGTCGCCGCCCCGGCGTCCGACCCGGCCGGCTTCAAGTACCTGGCGCCGTACACCGGTTCGGCCATCGGCCAGCACTGGATGTACGCCGGCAAGCACGTCCTGATCATCTTCGACGACCTGTCGAAGCAGGCCGACGCCTACCGCGCCGTGTCGCTGCTGCTGCGCCGTCCGCCGGGCCGCGAGGCCTACCCGGGCGACGTCTTCTACTTGCACTCCCGTCTGCTGGAGCGTTGCGCCAAGCTCTCCGACGACATGGGTGCCGGTTCGATGACCGGTCTGCCGATCGTCGAGACCAAGGCGAACGACGTGTCGGCGTTCATCCCGACCAACGTCATCTCCATCACCGACGGCCAGTGCTTCCTCGAGTCCGACCTGTTCAACGCGGGCCAGCGCCCGGCGCTGAACGTCGGTATCTCGGTCTCCCGCGTCGGTGGCTCGGCCCAGCACAAGGCCATGAAGCAGGTTTCCGGCCGTCTGCGCCTGGACCTGGCCCAGTACCGCGAGCTGGAGGCGTTCGCCGCCTTCGGTTCCGACCTGGACGCCGCGTCGAAGGCCTCGCTGGAGCGCGGCAAGCGTCTGGTGGAACTGCTGAAGCAGGGCCAGTACCAGCCGATGCCCGTCGAGGAGCAGGTCGTCTCCGTCTGGGCCGGCACCACCGGCAAGATGGACGACGTCCCGGTCAACGACATCCGTCGCTTCGAGTCGGAGCTGCTGGACCACCTGCGCCTCGAGCGCAAGGAGCTCCTCACCTCCATCGCGGACGGCGGCAAGATGTCGGACGACACCCTGTCCTCCATCGCGGACGCCATTGCCGCCTTCAAGCGGCAGTTCGAGACCTCGGACGGCAAGCTCCTCGGCGAGGACGCGCCGGCCGTCAACGTCTCCAAGTGACGACGGAAGGAAGCTGACTCATGGGAGCGCAGCTCCGGGTCTACAAGCGTCGTATCCGTGCCGTCACGGCGACCAAGAAGATCACCAAGGCGATGGAAATGATCGCCGCCTCGCGCATCGTCAAGGCGCAGCGCAAGGTGGCGGCATCGATGCCGTACGCGACCGAGCTCACCCGTGCGGTGACCGCGGTGGCGACCGGTTCGAACACCAAGCACGCCCTGACGACCGAGGTCGAGGCACCGGTGCGTGCCGCGGTCCTGCTCATCACGAGCGACCGCGGTCTGGCCGGCGGCTACTCCTCGAACGCCATCAAGCAGGCGGAGCGGCTCACCGAGCGGCTGCGCGGCGAGGGCAAGGAGGTCGACACGTACATCGTCGGCCGTAAGGGTGTCGCCTACTACGGCTTCCGCGAGCGCAAGGTCGCGGAGTCGTGGACCGGCTTCACCGACAGCCCGGCCTACGCCGACGCCAAGCGCGTCGCGGCGCCGCTGATCGAGGCCATCCAGACGGTTACGGCCGAGGGCGGCGTCGACGAGCTGCACATCGTCTACACGGAATTCGTGTCGATGATGACGCAGAACGCGGTGGACGGCCGGATGCTGCCGCTCAGCCTCGACAAGGTCGAAGAAGAGGGCGGTGCGAAGGGCGAGATCCTTCCGCTGTTCGACTTCGAGCCGTCGGCGGAGGACGTCCTCGACGCCCTTCTGCCGCGCTACGTCGAGAGCCGCATCTACAACGCACTGCTGCAGTCGGCCGCTTCCGAGCACGCCGCCCGCCGCCGCGCGATGAAGTCGGCCACCGACAACGCCGGGGATCTCATCAAGAGCCTCTCCCGGCTTGCCAACGCGGCCCGCCAGGCCGAAATCACCCAGGAAATCAGCGAGATCGTCGGTGGCGCCAGCGCCATGGCAGACGCGACCGCGGGGAGTGACAAGTAATGACGACCACTGTTGAGACGGCCGCCGCCACGGGCCGCGTCGCCCGGGTCATCGGCCCGGTCGTCGACGTGGAGTTCCCCGTCGACGCGATGCCCGAGATCTACAACGCGCTGAAGGTCCAGGTTGCCGACCCGGCCCAGGACGGCGAGCTGAAGACGCTGACCCTGGAAGTCGCCCAGCACCTGGGTGACGGCCTGGTCCGCACCATCTCCATGCAGCCCACCGACGGTCTGGTCCGCCAGGCCACGGTGATCAACACGGGCGAGGGCATCACCGTCCCCGTCGGTGACTTCACCAAGGGCAAGGTGTTCAACACCCTCGGTGAGGTGCTGAACTACCCGGAGGAGAACGCCAACGTCACCGAGCGCTGGCCGATCCACCGCAAGGCGCCCCGCTTCGACGAGCTCGAGTCGAAGACCGAGATGTTCGAGACCGGCGTCAAGGTCATCGACCTTCTCACCCCGTACGTCAAGGGTGGAAAGATCGGTCTGTTCGGTGGTGCCGGTGTCGGCAAGACCGTTCTGATCCAGGAAATGATCTACCGCGTCGCCAACAACCACGACGGTGTGTCGGTCTTCGCGGGCGTCGGTGAGCGTACCCGTGAGGGCAACGACCTCATCGAGGAAATGGCCGAGTCGGGCGTCATCGACAAGACGGCGCTCGTCTTCGGCCAGATGGACGAGCCCCCGGGCACCCGTCTGCGCGTCGCCCTCGCCGGTCTGACCATGGCGGAGTACTTCCGCGATGTGCAGAAGCAGGACGTGCTCTTCTTCATCGACAACATCTTCCGTTACACCCAGGCCGGTTCGGAGGTGTCGACCCTTCTGGGCCGCATGCCGTCCGCCGTGGGTTACCAGCCGAACCTGGCTGACGAGATGGGTCTGCTGCAGGAGCGCATCACCTCGACCCGCGGTCACTCGATCACCTCGATGCAGGCGATCTACGTCCCCGCGGACGACCTGACCGACCCGGCGCCGGCCACCACCTTCGCCCACCTCGACGCGACGACGGTTCTTTCCCGTCCGATCTCCGAGAAGGGCATCTACCCGGCCGTGGACCCGCTGGACTCGACGTCCCGCATCCTCGACCCGCGGTACATCGCGGCGGACCACTACGCCACGGCGATGCGCGTCAAGGGGATCCTGCAGAAGTACAAGGACCTCCAGGACATCATCGCGATCCTCGGTATCGACGAGCTGGGCGAGGAGGACAAGCTCGTTGTCCACCGTGCCCGTCGCGTCGAGCGCTTCCTGTCGCAGAACACCCACGTCGCCAAGCAGTTCACCGGCGTCGACGGTTCGGACGTTCCGCTCGAGGAGTCCATCGTCGCCTTCAACGCGATCTGCGACGGAGACTACGACCACTTCCCCGAGCAGGCGTTCTTCCTGTGCGGTGGCATTGAGGACCTCAAGGCCAACGCCAAGGAGCTGGGCGTCTCCTGAAGCCGCGCTCATCCGTGAGCACAGCTGACTGACGGAGAGGGGCGGGTGTGTCCCGTCCCTCTCCTCACGCCCATTAGAATTTGACCCAACACCCGGCCATACCGCCGGGTGGTGACCCGAGGAGCCACCATGGCTGCTGAGCTGCACGTCGAGCTGGTCGCGGCGGACCGGAATGTCTGGTCCGGCGAGGCCACCCTGGTTGTCGCCCGCACCACGTCCGGCGACATCGGCGTCATGCCCGGTCACCAGCCGCTTCTCGGTGTGCTGGAATCGGGCCCGGTGACCATCCGTACCAGCGGGGGCAACACTGTTGTCGCCGCGGTGCACGGCGGATTCATCTCGTTCGCGGACAACAAGTTGTCGCTGCTGGCCGAGATCGCCGAGCTTGCCGACGAGATCGATGTCGAGCGGGCGGAGCGGGCACTGGAGCGCGCGAAGGCGGAGACCGATTCGGTCTCCGAGCGTCGCGCCGATGTCCGGCTGCGCGCGGTTTCGGGGCGCTGAGCCCCGGTACTGGTAAGAGTTTCAAACCTCAGCCGCGGCCTGTTCCGGAATTTTCCGGACCGGGTCGCGGCTGAGGCGATACGGGTCCCCCAGACTCCGTCTGGCAGGAACGCTGTCGTTTGGGTCTATTCGATGAGCGAGGAGGTCGGTGAAAGATGCTCCTCGCTCTGCTTGTGAGCGGCCTGGTCGTCGTAGCCCTGGTGGTGATCGGGCTGTTTGTGTTCGGTCTGCGCCGCAGGCTGATCCAGCGCTCCGGCGGCACCTTCGACTGCAGCATGCGCTGGGGCGTGTCCGAGGAACCCGACGTCTCCGGCAAGGGCTGGGTGTACGGGGTCGCGCGCTACAGCGGCGACCGCATCGACTGGTTCCGCGTCTTCAGCTACTCCCCGCGGCCGCGCCGGCTGCTGGAGCGGTCCTCCATCGAGGTCATCGCCCGCCGTGCGCCCGAGGGCGAGGAGGAGCTGGCCCTGCTCTCCGACGCCGTCGTACTCTGCTGCGCGCATCGCGGTACCCGTCTGGAGCTGGCGATGAGCGATGACGCGCTGACCGGTTTCCTGGCCTGGCTGGAGGCGGCTCCGCCCGGCCAGAGGGTGAACGTGGCCTGAGGCCCCCCGGGGCCGAGCCGTGCGAGCGGCGCGTGCAGACGGAGAAGCCGGGGAGACGGGGGCGGACCCGTTTCCCCGGCTTCGGTCTGTCTACTGCAGTCCGCTGTGGATCGCGGAGGCGAGCTCACCGTTCGTGGTGTCGCCGCTGAACTCCCAGAAGAAGGCGCCCTTGAGGCCCTGCTGCTTGGCCCAGGTCATCTTCCCGGCGATGGTGGCGGGGGTGTCGTAGCTCCACCAGTTGCTGCCGCACTTGGCGTAGGCGGTGCCGGCGACGGTGCCGGTCGCCGGGCAGCTGCTCTTGAGCACCTTGTAGTCCTCGATGCCCTGCTCGTACGTGCCGGCGGCCGGGCCCGTGGCGGTGCCGCCGGGGGCGGCCTGGGTGACGCCGGTCCAGCCGCGGCCGTAGAAGCCGATGCCGAGGTTGAGCTTGGAGCCGCCGATGCCCTTGCCCTTGAGCTTGGTGATGGCGGCCTCGGAGTTGAACCCGGCGGTCGGGATGCCGCTGTACGACGTGAGCGGGGAGTGCGGGGCCGTCGGGCCCTGCGCCGCCCAGGCGCCGAAGAAGTCGTAGGTCATCACGTTGTAGAAGTCGACGTACTGCGCCGCGCCCGCGTAGTCGGCCGCGTCCAGCTTGCCTCCGTTGGAGCCGTCGGCGGAGATGGCGGCGGTGACCAGGTTGCTCGCGCCGAACTTGGTGCGCATGGCCTGCATCATGTTCTTGATGGAGGCCGCTCCGCTGGTGTCGCAGGTCAGGCCGCAGGCGTTCGGGTACTCCCAGTCCAGGTCGATGCCGTCGAAGACGTCGGCCCAGCGCGGGTCCTCGACCAGGTCGTAGCAGGACTGGGCGAAGGCGGCCGGGTTCTGTACGGCCTGGCCGAAGCCGCCGGACCAGGTCCAGCCGCCGAAGGACCACAGCACCTTGATGTTGGGGTACTTCTTCTTCAGCTCGCGCAGCTGGTTGAAGTTGCCGCGCAGCGGCTGGTCCCAGGTGTCGGCGACGCCGTCGACGCTCTGGTCGGCGGTGTAGGCCTTCTCGTAGTCGGCGTAGGAGTCACCGATGGTGCACTTGCCGCCCTGGACGTTGCCGAAGGCGTAGTTGATGTGGGTGATCTTCGCGGCGCTGCCCGAGGTGACCAGGTTCTTCACGTGGTAGTTGCGGCCGTAGACGCCCCAGTTCGTGAAGTAGCCGAGCTTGACCGGGCCGCCCGGCGGCGGGGGATCGACGACTCCGCCGGTGGTGGTCACCGAGAGGACGCCGGAGGAGGGTCCGGTCTGGTCGATGGTGTCGCGGGCGGTGACCGTGTAGGTGTAGGCCGTGCCCTTGGTCAGGCCCGAGTCGGTGTACGACGGGGTGGTGACGGTGGCGATCTTCGTGCCGCCGCGGAAGACGTCGTAGTTCTTGACGCCCTTGTCGTCGGTGGCCGCGGCCCAGCCGAGGGTCAGCCCGGTGTCGGTGACGCCGCTGGCCGTGGGGGTGCCGGGAGCGCTGGGCGGGTTGTCGGTGGGGTTGGTGCCGCCGTCGCAGCTGCCGCCGTTGATCTTGCAGCCGCTGGGAGCGCCGGAGCCCGTGCCGTTGAAGCCGAAGCTGACGGTGGCACCCGGGGCGAGGGTGCCGTTCCAGCCGACGTTCTTGCCGGTCCAGTGGGTGCCCGAGCTGGTGACGGTGGCGTCCCAGGCGGAGGTGACGGCGGTGCCGGCCGGGTAGTCCCACTCCACGGTCCAGCTGCTGAGGGTGGTCGTGCCGGTGTTCTTCACCGTCCACTTGCCCTCGAAGCCGGAGCCCCAGTCGGAGACCTTGGTGTACGTCGCGGTGGCGGAGGCGGCTGCCTCGGCGGGACCGGCGATGGCCACGAGTCCGGCGACGGGCAGGGTGAGGACGGCCAGTGCGGCCGCGACTCTTCGAAACAGCGATGCGCGTCGTGGGGGTGCTGTGCTCAAGGGTTGCTCCTCCGAGGTCCGCAGGGGACGTGGGGACGTCCGCTGCATGGGGGTGGGACCTGCGCCGCCCGTGAGCCTGCCGTATGACGTCTTCTTGTCATGGCACGCTCACCACAGTTGTGCGTGAGAGTAGAAAGGTCTGGACCAACCGTCAAGAGGTCCAGACCTCCCTGAGCACCTCGGGCACATTTCCAGCCGGATTCCCCCCTAGATCCCCAACTCCTGCGCCAGCACCGCCGCTTGGACCCGGCTGCGCAGCTCCAGCTTGCCCAGCACCCGGCTGACGTGGGTCTTCGCCGTCGCCTCCGCCATCTCCAGGCGCACCGCGATCTCCGCGTTCGACAGACCCTCGCCCAGGCACCCCAGCACCTCCCGCTCGCGCGGGGTCAGGGATTCCACCGTGGCCGGCACGGGCACCCGTACGGGCCGCGGGTCCGCGAACTCCGCGATCAGCCGCCGGGTCACCGCCGGGGCGATCAGGCCCTCCCCGCGCGCGACGGTCCGTACCGCACCGATCAGCTCCGCCGCGTCCGCGTCCTTCAGCAGGAAGCCCGACGCGCCCGCGCGCAGCGCGCCGAAGACGTACTCGTCCAGGTCGAAGGTGGTGAGGACGAGGACGTCGGCCCAGCCCTCCGCGACCACCCGGCGGGTCGCCGAGACCCCGTCCAGGATCGGCATCTGCACGTCCATCAGCACCACGTCGGGCCGCAGCTCGCGGGCCAGGCGCACGGCCTCCTCCCCGTCCGCGGCCTCGCCCGCCACCTCGATGTCGCCGGCGCTGTGCAGGATCAGGACCAGCCCGGCCCGTACCGCGCTCTGGTCCTCCGCCACCACGACCCTGATCGTCACGTCCGTACCGCCTCTTCTTCCACGGGCAGCGTCGCCCGGACCCGCCAGACCGCGTCCGCGCGGCCCGCTTCGAATGCTCCGCCGAGCAGTTCCGTCCGCTCGCGCATGCCGATCAGGCCGGCGCCGGAGCCGGGTGCGCGGGGGCCGGTGCGTTCCCCGTAGGGGGAGTCGACCACGACGTGCAGCGCGCCGCCCCGCCCCCTGACCCCGCCCGCGGGGCGGTCGCGGGCCAGGCGGACGGTGACCGTGCCGGGGACGGCGTGCTTGAGGGCGTTGGTCAGCGACTCCTGGACGATCCGGTACGCCGCCAGCTCCACCGGGGCGGGCAGCGGCTCGCGGATCCGTCCGGCCTCCGCGGATCCTGCGGGCCGGTCGTCGAGGAGCACGAAGTCCAGCCCGCTCGCGGCCCCGTTCGTACGCGCCTGTTCCAGCAGGGCGTCCAGCCCGTCCAGCGAAGGCGTGGCGACGGCCTCCTGTCCGGCGCCCGCGTCCCGCAGCAGTCCGATCAGACGGCGCATCTCGGCGAGGCCCTGGACGCTGTTCTGCCGGATCACCCCGAGCGCCTCCCGGCTGGTGGCGGGGGAGTCGATGGAGAGCGCGGCCGTGGAGTGGATGGCGATGGCGGAGAGGTGGTTGGCCACCATGTCGTGCAGTTCCCGGGCCATCCGGGCCCGCTCGGCGACCACCGCCTGCGACCGGTCCATTTCGGCCAGCAGCGCGGTCTGCTCGGCGCGCAGCCGGGCGGCCACGGCGGCCTCCCGGTGGTTGCGCAGGGTGGCACCGGTCAGTGCCGGGCCGAAGCTCACGATGCCGGTGACCACGCCGATCAGCAGCGCCTGCGGGGTGCGCAGCCAGGCCACGGAGGCGATGGTCACGGCGACGGTGATCAGGCCGGTGGTCACCGGGAGGTGGCGGGCCATGGCCGGTTTTCCGTAGACGACGGCCGCGTACATCAGGTCGGTGAAGATCAGGACGGTGGCCAGGCTCCCCACGGTGAACTGGTCGGCGATCAGCCCCGCGGTGCCGACCGCCAGGGTCACCCGGGGCATGCTGCGGCGCAGCAGCTCCATCGCGCCGAGGGCGAGGAGCGGGACCAGGGCCGCCCAGGCCGGGAACAGGTCCCGGGTGGGGGAGCTGTACACCCCGAGCGACCACAGGAGCAGGCCGGCGGCCACGCTGACCACGGCGAGCAGGACGTCGTCGCGGTGCGGTGGCGGGATCTGGAGGGTCACGGACCCATCCAACAGGGTGCGTCCGCGGCGGGCGTCGCCATCGCGGCCGCCTTTTTGGACGGGTCCGTACATCGAAGGATGCAGGGCGGCCCCGCGGCATTCGTCATCGGCGACGAGGAATCGGTGCGCAGCGGGCGGGAAGCTGGAGGCATCCCCCACCGCAGGAACGGAGACTCCCGTGCTCGTCACCCTGATCATCGCCTGTGAAGTCGGCTTCTGGGTCCTGCTGGCCGGCGGCCTGGCCCTGCGCTACCTCGCGAAGATGCCGAAGACCGGCGCGGCCGTCCTGCTGTGCGAGCCGCTCCTGGAACTGGTGCTGCTGGCGGCCACCGCGGCGGACCTTCGCGGCGGCGCGGAGCCGGACTGGAAGCACGGCCTCGCCGCGCTGTACCTCGGCTACACCGTCGCCTACGGGCACTACACCGTGCGCTGGCTCGACGGCCACGCCGCGTACCGGCTGGCCGGGGGGCCGAAGCCGGCCGGCGCCGGCTACGGCGGGGCGCGGGCCGTCCACGAGTGGAAGCTGGTCGCGCGGACCGTCCTCGCGGCGGCCGTCGCCGCCGGCCTGCTGCAGGCCGCGATCTGGTACGTCGGCGGTTCGGGCGACACCACCGTGCTGCGCGGATGGCAGCTCGCGTCCCTGCGGGTGGTCGGCATCCACGCCCTGATCGCCCTCGCCTACACGGTGTGGCCGAAGCGGGCACCGGCCGGGGCCGGCCTGCGGGGCTCCGCGGACGCGGACGCGCCCTAGGGTGCGAGCGGACGTACAGCGCTGCGGCAGTCGGCTGGTTCGCGGCCGACCCGGTGGCGCGGGCCGGACGGCCCCGGTGCGGGAGCTGATGGGCCATCACCTGTCACTCGCCCGTCGCTCACGGAGTTCCCCCTGCCCGTAGCGGGCAGCTTCCCCACGGGCATCGCGCTCGGCGCCGACCGGATCGGGCGGACCACCCCGACGGGGAGGTCACCGAGTTCCCGGCGGGGCGTTCTAGCGGTCGCCGCCCGGGACCCACAGGACGTCGCCGACCTCCTTGTTGGCCGTTCGGGCCAGGATGAAGAGGAGGTCGGAGAGGCGGTTGAGGTACGTGGCCGTCAGCGGGTTCATGACCTCGCCGTGCGCCTCCAGGGCCGCCCACGTGGAGCGCTCGGCGCGCCGGACCACCGTGCAGGCCTGGTGAAGGAGGGCCGCGCCGGGGGTGCCGCCGGGGAGGATGAAGCTGCGGAGCTTCTCCAGCTCGCCGTTGAAGAGGTCGCAGTCGGCCTCCAGCTTGTCCACGTAGAACTGCTCGACGCGCAGCGGCGGGTACTCGGGGTTCTCGACCACCGGGGTGCAGAGGTCGGCGCCCACGTCGAACAGGTCGTTCTGCACACGGACCAGGACCTTCACGACATCGGCGGGCAGCGAGCCGAGCGCGATCGCCGTCCCGATGGCCGCGTTGGCCTCGTTGGCGTCGGCGTACGCCGAGATCCGCAGATCGGTCTTGGCCGTGCGGCTCATGTCGCCGAGCGCGGTCGTGCCCTTGTCGCCGGTGCGGGTGTAGATGCGCGTGAGGTTCACCATGCCGCCAGCTTAGGGCGTGCCTCTCGGATCAGGCCGGATCGGAGTGGTACGTCCTGATGCGGGCCAACTGCGGCCCCCCGCCGCACTGCTGGGCCGTCCCGGTGTGATGTCCGTCATCTGAGACGTGACGCGTGTTACTTCGCGGTCACTCCGCCCCTCGCGGACGCTAGTCTCCGCCGGAGAACGAACGAGGCTGTGCCGTATCCGAGGCCGTGTCCTAGGGAAGAACGTGGGGTGTGCAGTGGCTGGGAAGCTCGCCGTCATCGGTGCCGGACTGATGGGTTCCGGAATCGCGCAGGTCTCCGCTCAGGCGGGTTGGGACGTCGTGCTGCGCGACGTGACCGATGCCGCTCTGACGCGCGGTACGGACGGGATCAAGGCCTCGTACGACAGGTTCGTCGCCAAGGGCAAGCTGACGGCCGAGGACGCCGAAGCCGCGCTCGCCCGCATCACCACGACCACCGAGCTGGAAGCCGTCTCCGACGCCGACATCGTCGTCGAGGCCGTCTTCGAGAAGCTTGAGGTCAAGCACGAGATCTTCCGCGCGCTCGACAAGCTCGTGCGCGAGGACGCCATCCTCGCCTCGAACACCTCCGCCATCCCGATCACCAAGATCGCGGCCGTCACGGAGCGCCCGGAGCGGGTCGTCGGCGCGCACTTCTTCTCGCCCGTCCCGATGATGCAGCTGTGCGAGCTGGTGCGCGGCTACAAGACGAGCGACGAGACCCTCGCCACCACCCGGGCGTTCGCCGAGTCCGTCGGCAAGACCTGCATCGTCGTCAACCGCGACGTCGCCGGCTTCGTGACGACCCGTCTCATCTCCGCGCTCGTCGTCGAAGCCGCGAAGCTGTACGAATCGGGCGTCGCGTCGGCCGAGGACATCGACATCGCCTGCAAGCTCGGTTTCGGGCACGCGATGGGCCCGCTGGCCACCGCGGACCTCACGGGCGTCGACATCCTGCTGCACGCCACCAGCAACATCTACACGGAATCGCAGGACGAGAAGTTCGCGCCGCCGGAGCTGATGCGCCGCATGGTGGACGCGGGCGACATCGGCCGGAAGAGCGGTCAGGGCTTCTACAAGCACTGAGCGCCAGTTCGAATGCCCGCACCCGACAGGGTGAATTAGGTATCGGTTCGCTCACGGTCGGCAACTTCCCTGCCCCTGAAGCAGTCAGTTGCAGTGAGAGTTGCCGACCACGGACCAGTCGGACCATACGCAATCAGTACCGCGCTGCCGGGAGTACACATGCACATCAGGGGCGACCACGCCGAACTCGCTGTCGGGGGTCGCCTCGACGTGCGCAGCGCGGCGGACGCCCGTACGGTCCTGCACACCGCCCTGGACGACGGCCACGGCGACCTCGTGCTGGACCTCACCGGGCTCGACTCCTGGGACGCGACGGGCCTCGGCGTGATCATGGGAGCCCACCGCCGGGCCGGCCGGACCGGCCGGCGCCTCGTCCTGCGCGGGGTCCCGCCCCAGATGCAGCGGCTGCTCGTGGCCACCCGGCTGCACCGGATCCTCGCGATCGAGGGCGGACTGGAAGCGGAGTCACTGCCGCGCGCGTGACGTCCCCGGGCCGTTCACGTGTCGACCAGGCCTGATTCACGGGGCCTGCGCAAACGTAACGGTCCGGTGGTGAAGGCACCCCTGCGGTTCCCGCCCCGCCGGGCACGGTCTAGGGTTCGGGCGGAAACCGGACCAGTAGCGACAGCGGCGTGTGCGAAGGCCGGGCGGGACGACGGCGCACGGCGCGATCGGGGGACTTGGTCATGGACCGCAGCAGCACACAGGGGCAGGCCGATCCGGTGGATCAGCCGGCGCGCGTGGTGACACTGATCTCCGGGGACCTCACCCTCACCGTGAACCCCGTCGACGGCAGCGAGATCGTCAAGACGCACCGCCCGGGCGGCGAACCCGCCCCCGTCCCCGTCAAGCGCACCGCCGCCGCCCGCGCCTCCCGCGCCGCCGCCGCGCGGCCGCCCGTACCGCCGGGCGCCCCGGACGGTGCGCGGCCGCTGCTGGGCCGCGAGGAGGAGCGCGAGCGCCTCGTACGCCTCCTCGCGCGCGGCCGCTCCGTACGGCTGACCGGCCCGTCCGGATCCGGGCGCACCGCTCTCCTCGACGCGGTCGCCGAGGCCTGCGCGGACCTCGCGCCCGACGGGGTCGTACGGCTCTGCGGGCACGGACACCAGCAGCCCGGCGAGCTGCTCCAGGCGCTGTACGCCACCGTGTACGAGGCTCCGGCCGAACGCCCCGACCGGGCCGGACTCCTCGCCCGGGTGGCGGAGATAGGCGCCGTCGTCCTCGTCGACGACCTCGACATGGGCGGCACCGCCCTCGACGAACTGCTGCGGGCCACGCCGGAGTGCGCGTACCTGCTGGCCGCCACCCCCGACACCCGGTCCCCCTCCGACGACTCGCACCTCGAAGAGGTCTTCCTCGGCGGGCTGGCCCGCGCCGACTGCACGGCCCTGCTCGAAGCGGGCGCCGGACGGGCGCTGACGGACGAGGAAACCGCCTGGGCCGGAGACCTGAGCTTCGCCTCCGAGGGGCTGCCGCTGCGCTTCGTGCAGGCCGCCGCGCTGCTGCGGCAGCGCGACGAGCTCAACCGGACCGGCCTGTTCGACGAGGACGACGAGGACGAGGAGCCCGGCGTCTTCGAGGAGAAGCCGCGCGACACCGTCTTCGTGCCGCTGCCGACGCTGGCCGAGGGCGCCGCTCCGGCGGAGCTGCTCGCCTCGCGGGTCAGCGAGTCGGCGCGGGCCGCGCTGCGGATCGCCTGCGCCCTGGGCGGGGAGCTGCCGCACCACGCCCACCTGCCCGCGCTGGTCGGCGACACCCACGCCGACACGGCCGTCTCGGAACTCCTCGACTGCGGGCTGCTGAGCCCCGTCGGGACGCGCTACCGGCTGGCCGCGGGGGTCGTACGGCAACTGGAGGAGACCGGCTACGGGGACACCGCGGCCGAGGAGGCCCGTACGGCCGCCCGGCACTACGCCTGGTGGACCGGGCACACCTCGGTCAGCCCCGAGCGGGTCGCGGCGGAGGCCGACGCGGTGCTCGCGGCGCTGGCCGGGGCCGATGTGGTCGCTGCGGTACTGCTGGCCCGGACGGCGGCCCCGGCATTCGCGGCCTCGCTGCACTGGGAGGCCTGGGAGCGGGTGCTGCGCGCGGGCGCGGAGGCCGCGCGGAAGGCCGGCGAGGTCGCGGAGCAGGCGTACTTCCACCACGAGCTGGGCGTACTGGCCCTGTGCGAGGGCCGGCTCGACCGGGCCCGGGCCGAACTGGAGGCCTCGATCGGGCTGCGCGGCGCGCTGGCCGACAAGCGGGGGACCGTGGCCGGACGGCGGGCACTGGCCCTGGTCACCGACCGGGAGGCGGCGGAGGTCCAGGTATCGCCGCCGCTGCGACTTGCTCCGCCGGCCGTGGCTGCGGCCGCGGGCGGGGGTGGGGGAGTCGCGAGGCTGACGGGGCCGGGTCAGCCGGTCGCGGGTGCCGCCCCTGGTGCTCCTGCCCTCCCGTCGGGTCCCGGTGCTCCGGGCAAGCCGCCGGCTCCGGGCGGTGCCGGGACTCCGGCGGCTCCTGGCCTTCCCGGGATTCCTGGGGCTGCGGGTGCTGCCGGTGCTGCCAGTGCTGCCGGTGCTGCGGGGCTTCTTAGCGCAGCCGGGACTCCGCTGCCTCCTGCGGCTGCCGAGGCCCCGCTGTTTCCCGGGATTCCGGGCGGTCCTGGGGCCGTCGGGGCTCCTGGAACCCCGCTGGCACCTGGTGTTCCTGGCGCTGCCGGGGCTCCCGGGACTCCGCTTGCTCCTGGGATTCCCGGCGGTCTTGGGGCCGTCGGGGCTGCTGGGACCCCGCTTGCTCCCGGGGCTCCGCTTGCTCCTGGGGTTCTCGGCGGTCCCGGGGTTGGCAGTCCTGGAGTGGCACCCGGTGTTCCCGGGGCTGCCGGGACTCCGCTTGTTCCGGGGGTTCTTGGCGGTCCTGGGACCATCGGGGCTGCTGGGACTCCGATGGCACCCGGTGTTCCCGGGGCTGCCGGGACTCCGCTTGCTCCAGGGGTTCTTGGCGGTCCTGGGGTCATCGGGGCTCCTGGCACTCCGCTGGCACCTGGGGCTCCCGGGACTCCGCTTGCTCCCGGCGTTCCTGGGCCGGCCGGGGCTCCGCTGCTTCCTGGGGGGCGCCGGGTTCCGGGCGCTCCCGGTGTTTCCGCTGCTGCCGGGAATCCGTTGGCTGCCGGTGCTGCCGGTGCTGCCGGTGCTGCCGGTGCTGCCGGTGCTGCCGGTGCTGCCGGTGCTCTGCCGGCTGCCGGGGCGCCCGGTGCTCCTGTCGGCCCGGGGACTCCGTCCGCTCCCGGGGCTCTCAGTGCTCCGGTGGTCCCCTCGCCCCCCGTGACGCGGGCGACCCTGTCGAAGCCCCTCGCCACCCCGGCGTCCGAGCGGGCGGCGACGCCGGCTCAGGACGCTTTCACGACGGTGGTGCCCGCGGTGGCGCCGGCGGGCTCCGTCGCGCCCTCGACCCTGGCCGAGGTGTTCGAGGACGCCTTCCCCCTCAGCCCCGAGCCGGCCCCCGGGCCCCGGGCGCTGCCCGAGCCGAAGCCGAAGCCGAAGCCGAAGGCCGGCCGCAAGCCGCTGCTGCTGGCCGCGGCCGGGGCGGTGACCGTCGTAGTGCTGGGCACGGTGGTCGCCCTGGCGATGACCACCGAGGACGAGGCGCCGCCGGCGCAGGCGCCGGCGGTCTCCACGGCCCCGAGCTCGGAGGACGCGCAGTCGCAGCCGAGTACGCCCGATCCGAGCGGAGACGGTCCCTCGGCGGAGCCGGCAGCCTCGTCCCCCACCACGCAGGCGCCGGGCACGACCCCGTCGCCGCGCAAGTCCCCCTCGGCCAAGCCGACGTCGACCCCGCAGACGTCGAGCCCGGCGAACCCGCCGCCGTCGTCATCGACGAGCTCGGCCCCGTCGGAGAGCACCCCGCCGGCCTCCTCGAGCCCCTCCGCGTCCGTCTCCGTCTCGCCGAGCGCCACGCACACGGAGCCGACCGAGGAACCGGAGACCACCACGGGCGGCCCGGGCGGGACGGAGAACACGGCCCCCTGAGGGCCCGTTCACGCCGCCGGGGCGGTCGGCCAGTCGCCGCCGCCCCGCTCCCCCCGCTCCGCCGCCTAGAACAGGCGGAGCTTGTCGTCCTCGATGCCGCGCATCGCGTTGTAGTCGAGGACGACGCAGTCCATGCCGCGGTCGTTCGCCAGGACCCGGGCCTGGGGCTTGATCTCCTGGGCCGCGAAGACGCCCTTGACCGGCGCCAGGTGCGGGTCGCGGTTCAGGAGTTCCAGGTAGCGGGTGAGCTGCTCGACGCCGTCGATCTCGCCGCGGCGCTTGATCTCCACCGCCACCGTCGCGCCGGCGGCGTCCCGGCACAGGATGTCGACCGGTCCGATCGCGGTCATGTACTCGCGGCGGATCAGCGTGTAGCCCTCGCCGAGGGTGTCGATCCGGTCGGCCAGGAGCTCCTGCAGGTGGGCCTCGACCCCGTCCTTGATCAGACCCGGGTCGATCCCCAGCTCGTGCGAGGAGTCGTGGAGGACTTCCTCCATGGTGATGATGAGCTTCTCGCCAGCCTTGTTGACGACGGTCCAGACGCCGGCGTCGTCACCGGTCCCCTCCTTGAGGGTGCACGGCGGCGACATCCAGTTGAGCGGTTTGTACGCTCGGTCGTCCGCGTGGATCGAGACACTGCCGTCGGCCTTCACGAGGATCAGACGGGGTGCCGAGGGCAGATGGGCGGTGAGCCGGCCCGCGTAATCGACGGAGCAGCGGGCAATGACGAGACGCATGGTCGGCAACGCTACTCGACCGACGGGCCTGCACGCGATTCGCCCCCGAAAGCCCCGTTCGAGGATGGCGCGTTGTATGCGCATTCTCCTGGTGCGGTACCCACCGGGCGCCTACCGTGGTGAGCGGGAGGTTGCGACACGTGCACGCTGCGTCGCGATCTCCCTCCCTGCCCGTAAGGCTCCGGCAACCCAATCGGCCGGAGTCGCGAGAGGAGAACCCATGTCGCTCGACGTCTCACCGGCCCTACTCGAACAGGCCGAGCGAGGCGAGGTCGACGAAGCGGCTTTCGTCGACTGCGTCCGGACCTCCCTGCCCTACGCATGGGAGATGATCAGTTCGCTGGTGGCCCAGCTCAAGGTGGACGGCGGACAGTTCGCCGACAACCAGACGCCGCCGCCGGACGAGCAGGCGCGTGGCCAGCTGCTGCGCGCCCTCGCGAGTGACGCGATACGGGGTGCGCTGCAGCGCCACTTCGGAGTGCGCCTGGCATTCCAGAACTGCCACCGGGTAGCGGTGTTCCCGCTGGACTCCTCGGTGGACGACCGGCTGGCCAAGTTCACTTCGATCCGTGGTCAGCTGCTCAACCAGTCGCCCGAAATGCGCGACTGTTAGCAGGAAGACCGCACCACCGGCACGTCCGCACCACCCGCACGTCCGCACCGCCGTACGACCGTATCGCCGCACGACCGGTACCTCGCTGCCGCTCCGGTGCCCACGGAGCGGCAGCCCTGGTCTCACCCGAGCCGGGGGACCACCTCGGCGCCGAGGCGCCGGAGGTTCTCCTCCGTCGCGGCGAGGTCGCCCGATCCCTCCGTCAGCAGGGCGAACCGCGTGATGCCCGTGCGCTCCGACGTGGCCGCCAGCCGGTCGGCCGCCAGTTCGGGCGTGCCCACGGGGTGCAGATCACACAGCAGCTCGGTGTACGCGACCGGGTCGCGCATCGCCCGCTGCCGTCCGTCCACCGTGACGTGTGCGTCCAGGCCCTGCTTGAGCCAGCCCGGCATCGCCTTCAGCAGCGTTTCCCGGGCGTCCGCCGTCCGGTCCGCCAGCTGACAGACCCCGGCCGACACGTGTCCGGCCTCGGGCGAATGACCCGCGGCCCGCGCCGTACGCCGCCACAGCTCGACCATGGCGGCCTTGTCCTCGTCCCCGCAGTGCATGCCCAGCAGCATCGGCAGTCCGCGCTCCGCGGCCAGCCGTACCGAGGAGGGAGAGGTGCAGGCGACGATCAGTTCCGGCCCAGTCCCGTCCCCGTCCAGCGACTCCGACGCCCGCGGTACGACGGCCACTTCGCGGAAGCCGTACCGGCCGCCGGCCGTCGCCCCCGGTACCCGTGGTACCCCCACGCGCGGCTCGGTCAACCAGCGGCGCAGCAGGTCCAGGTCTTCCGGGAAGCGGTTCTCGTACGCGTCGAGCCCCCCGCCGAAGACCTCCAGGTCCACCCAGGGACCGCCCCGGCCGACCCCGAGGGTGAACCGCCCCTCCGAGGTCAGGTGCAGCAGGGCCGCCTGCTCGCCCAGGGCCACCGGGTGGGTGCTCGGCAGCACGCTCACCGCCGTGCCCACCCGCAGCCGCCGGGTGCGTCCCAGCATCAGGGCCGCCAGCGTCACCGCGGACGGGCAGACCCCGTACGGGACGAAGTGGTGCTCGGCGAGCCAGACGGAGTCGAGTCCGGCCTCCTCGGCCACCTCGGCGGTCCGCACCGCCCGGTGCAGTGCC
Source organism: Streptomyces sp. GQ60 (assembly GCF_059758875.1). Classification (NCBI taxonomy): domain Bacteria; kingdom Bacillati; phylum Actinomycetota; class Actinomycetes; order Kitasatosporales; family Streptomycetaceae; genus Streptomyces; species Streptomyces sp. GQ60. Next base: position 934,854 of record NZ_JCAXEG010000001.1, read on the forward strand.
TCGCCCTGTCCCTGGCCCGGGAACTGGGCGGCCAGTACAAATGCTCCTACGCGCATCGCCTTTAGCCTCCTCGCGGCTGACGCGGCCTCCCCCAGGCGGACCGTTTTCCTCATCGGCAACAACGTCTGACACGTGCCAAAGGCACGGCCTGACCGGAAAGTTATTGGGATTGTCAGGCCAGTCGCGCCAACCGGCTGTCCAGCACTACGGTCGTCTTCGGCCACCCTGCGGGTACCCCGTCTCGCTGCGCGTAGTCTGGGAGAAAGTCACTGCCGTCCGCCCATCCGTGAGGTATACGTGTCCCCGCGCCACAACCGCCCCAGGGGCGGCGAGAATCCAGCCGATCGTTCGGACCAGGGCTCGGGCCCGGGCAGTCTGGACCGGTACGGCCTGGAGCGCACGGAGGAGTACCAGGGCGAGGACTGGAAGGTCCGGCACGTCGCGGGCGCGAGTGCCCAGGGCAAGCGCTACCGCTGCCCCGGCTGCGACCAGGAGATCCCCTCCGGTACCCCGCACCTGGTGGCCTGGCCCGAGTACGGCGGGGTCGACGACCGCAGGCACTGGCACAAGGCCTGCTGGAACGCGAAGGACCGCCGCACCTCCAAGGTGCAGCGGTCCCGCAACGCTCCCAAGTACTAGCCGGCGCCGGCCGGGCGAACCCCTTACACGTCCCGGCGGCCGACCACCACGTACGAGGCGGCGACCGCGGCGCCCGTCACCAGCAGGATCAGCGCCATGTGGCTCAGGCTGCCCGGGATCACCATGCCGCCGGCCGCCGGGTCGGAGGCGTTGGTGGGCATGCCGAACAGCTCGATCATCGCCATCGGCGCGTTGTACTGGAGCAGGATCCGGCCGACCGGGGCGACGGCCTCCCAGATGCTGAGCACCGCCCCTATCACCGGCGGCAGCGTGACGACGCCGAGCATCACGGCGATCGCCCCCGCCGAGTGCCGCACCAGCGCCCCGACCGCCAGGGCCAGTACCCCGAGAAGGGTGACGTACGAACTGCCCACGAGTCCGGAGGCCCACTCGGAAGCCGGGTGCGGCCCGGCGTCGGGGCCGTCGCGCAGGATCGATGCGGAAAGCCCCACCAGGCAGACCGACCCGGCGGTGGTGAGGAACGCGGTGAGGCCGAAGACGAGGTACTTCGCGGTGAGCACCCGGTACCGGTCGGGCGCCGCCGTGAAGGTGGTGCGGACCAGGCCGGTGCCGTACTCGGACGTGATCGTCAGGACTCCGAGCACCATCACCGCGAGCTGCCCGACCAGGAGTCCGAAGAGGGCGGGGGCGATGAACGGCATCTGCTCGTAGTCCAGGGACCGGGTCTGCACGATGACCGTGCCGCCGATGCCGACGACGAGCAGCACCAGCGAGCCGAGCGTCCACATCGTGGAGCGCACCGAGGTCAGCTTCGTCCACTCCGAGGCCAGCGCGTGCCCCAGGTGCGGCCGGGGGGCCGGCAGCGGCGAGGTGTAGCCCGCCGGGCCCTGGTCCCCGGCGGTCGCGGTCGTCGGGGCGGTCATCGGGTGTCCTCGGGCTTCTGCGCGGGGGTGCGTACGGGGTCGGGGGAGTGCGGGGCTCCGGCGGAGTGCCCGGTACCGGGCGGGCGCTCGCTCTCGGGGCCGGCGAGCTCACCGGGGCTCCCGGGCATCAGGAACGGCCGGCCGCCGGTCCCGGGCGGCGGGGGCGCGAAGAAGCCCGCCTGCGGGACCTGGAGGGCCTCGGCCGCCTGCTCTTCCTCCCACTTCGGGACGCTCAGCGGTTCGGGCTCCCAGAGCTCCGCGCGCGGGTCCTCGGTGGACGTGTACTCGACGGAGGACTGGGTCATCCGCATGTAGGCCTCCTCCAGCGAGGCCCGGTGCGGCGACAGCTCCCACAGCCGTACGCCGACCGCGTGCGCGAGGTCGGAGATCTGCGGCAGCTCCAGCCCGGTCACCCGCAGCGCCCCGTCGGGCTCCCGCAGGACCCGGCCGCCGGCCTTGGTGAGGACGGAGCCGAGGGTGTCCCAGCCGCCCGGGTCGGTGTCGGCCGTGCGGACCCGGGCGAATCCGGCCGAATTGTGGGTGATGAAGTCCTGGGTGCCCATGTCGGCGAGAAGCCGGCCCCGGCCGATCACGATCAGGTGGTCGGCGGTCAGCGCCATCTCGCTCATGAGGTGGGAGGAGACGAAGACGGTGCGGCCCTCGGAGGCGAGCCGGCGCATCAGATTGCGGACCCAGAGGATGCCCTCGGGGTCGAGGCCGTTGACCGGCTCGTCGAAGAGCAGCACCTGGGGGTCGCCGAGCAGGGCGGTCGCGATGCCGAGCCGCTGGCCCATGCCGAGCGAGAAGCCCTTGGCACGCTGCCGGGCCACGTCCTGCAGGCCCACGACGCCCAGCACCTCGTCCACCCGCTTCTCGGGGATCCCGGAGAGCTGGGCGATCGACAGCAGATGGGTGCGGGCCCGGCGGCCGCCGTGGACGGCCTTGGCGTCGAGCAGGGCACCGACGTGCCGCTGGGCGTTCGGGAGCTCGCGGAAGGGCAGGCCGTTGATCGTGACCTGGCCGGCGGTGGGCCGGTCCAGGCCGACGATCATGCGCATGGTGGTGGACTTCCCGGAGCCGTTGGGCCCCAGGAATCCCGTCACGTGACCGGGCTTGACCTGGAAGGAAAGGTCGTCGACAGCGGTCTTCGCGCCGAAGCGCTTGGTCAGGCCGACTGCCTCGATCATCTTTGCTGCCCCTTGCCAGGCCGGGACGACTTTCGCCCGCGTAAGGGTTAAGAGGATATCCAGTCCCTTGCGGTTCCATGTCGTCCCGGACCCTGAGCTACCCCTGAGAACCGACCCGGGGATCCCCCGTAGTACCTCAGGCGTCCCTCTTCTTGAGGACCAGCAGGCCTCCGGCCACCGCGGCGAGCACCCACAGCACCATGATCCCGAAGCCGCCCCACGGGCCGTACGGGGTCTCGAAGGACCCGAGGGCGTCGGGCACGACCTGCATGATCCTCCCCCCGGCGATGCTCGGCAGGTACTGGCCGACCGTACGGGTCGCCTCGAAACCCACGAGGAGGTTCGAGACGATCAGGAAGAACGGGATCAGCACGCTGATGGCAGCGACCGAACTGCGCAGCATGGCCGCCACGCCCATGCAGAAGAGGGCCAGCAGTGCCAGGTACAGGCCGGCGCCGGTCACGGCGCGCAGTACGCCCTCCTCGCCGATCCCGATGCCGAGGTCGCCGAGGAGCGCCTGGGTGAGGAAGAACGACACGAAACTGGTCAGCAGCCCCACAACCAGGGCCAGCGCAGTCGCGACCGCCATCTTGCCGAGCAGGAAGTGCCCCCGGCGGGGTACGGCGGCCAGCGAGGTGCGGATCATGCCCGTGCTGTACTCGGTGCTCACGACCAGCACACCGAAGACGATCATGGCCAGCTGCCCGAGCTGCATGGAACTGAGGCTCGTCTGGGTGGGGTCGAAGGCGGCCCGCTGGGCCGCGTCCAGGTCGTTCGGGTCGAACGTGGCGCTGAACAGCACGGCGAACCCGACGGTGACGAGGAAGACGAGGGCGAGCGTCCAGCTGGTGGAGGCAACCGTGCGGATCTTGGTCCACTCGGACCGGAGGACGGCGGGGAAGGCGGACATGGTCACTTACCGCCCTTGCGCTGCGTCTCGAAGCCGGCGCCCCAGGCGGGTACGTCGGCCGGCCGGGTCGGGTTGTCCGCCGCCATGCCGGGTCCTGCCGGGAACCCGGCCGCCCCCGGTGCGTGGGCGTGGTACTCGACGGAATCCGCCGTCATGCGCATGAACGCTTCCTCCAGTGAAGCCCGCTGCGGGCTGAGTTCGTGCAGCACGATCTGGTGCTGGGCGGCCAGCTCGCCGAGCCGCTCCGACTCCACGCCGTCGATCTCCAGGGCGCCGGTGGCCGGGACGCTGATCGCGCCGATCCCGGCGTCGTGCAGGACGTCCTTCAGCCGTTCCTGCTGCGGCGTGCGGACGCGCACGTAACTGCGGGAGTTCTGCTGGATGAAATCGGCCATGGACAGGTCGGCCAGCAGTTTTCCCTGTCCGATGACGACCAAATGCTCTGCGGTCAGGGCCATTTCGCTCATCAGATGGGAAGAAACGAAGATCGTCCTTCCCTCCGCCGCGAGCCCCTTCATCAGATTGCGGATCCAGAGAATTCCCTCCGGGTCCAGACCATTGACGGGCTCGTCGAACATGAGGATCTCCGGGTCGCCGAGCAGCGCGGCGGCGATGCCGAGCCGCTGGCCCATACCCAGCGAAAATCCTTTCGACTTCTTCTTGGCGACGGGCGTCAGGCCCACCAGGTCCAGCACCTCCGCGACCCGGCTCTCGGGGATCCGGTTCGACTGCGCGAGGCAGAGCAGGTTGTTGTACGCGCTGCGGCCGCCGTGCATCGCCTTCGCGTCCAGCAGCGCACCGATGTACTTCAGCGGCTCCGGCAGGTCCCGGTAGTGCTTCCCGTCGATCCGGACCGTACCGCTGGTCGGGTTGTCGAGGTCGAGCATCATGCGCATGGTCGTGGACTTGCCCGCCCCGTTGGGGCCGAGGAAGCCGGTGACCACCCCCGGTCTGACCTGGAAGCTGAGGTGGTCCACGGCGGTCTTCGCGCCGAATCGTTTCGTAAGGCCCTCAAGCTCGATCATTCGGCCACGCTAGAACGCCCGAGGGCCCCACGCCACCTCTCACGGGTGACGAAGGGCCCTCGGTGTCGAAGCGGATTGTCGCCTTCCGCCAGCCGGTGTTGGAAGCCTTCCGGCGACTCGCGACTGTCGACTAGCGGCTCTGCTGCGCCGGAACGCCGCGGGTGACCGGCTCGTCGTCGATCGGCGCGGACGCGGCGGCGACCGCGGCGCCCGTCAGCGTCGCCAGCATCTCGCGGACGTTGGTGAGCTGCGCGTTGATCGAGTCGCGGCGGTTGGTGAGCGCCGCCAGCTCGCGCTCGGACTCGCTGCGGATCCGGTCGGCCTTGGCGTTGGCGTCGGCCACGATGTCCTCGGCCTGGCGCTGCGCGGTCTCCACGGTCTGGCGGGCGCGGCGCTCGGCGTCCGTACGGAGCTTCTCGGCCTCCAGACGGAGCTGCTCGGCGCGGTGCTCGATCTCCGCGAGACGCTTCTCGGCCTTGGCCTGACGGCCGGCCAGGTCGCGCTCGGACTGCTCGCGGCGCTTGGCCAGGTTGGTCTCGAAGTCCGCGGCGGCCTGGGCGGCCTTGGCGCGGGTCTCCTCGAAGAGCGCGTCCGCCTCCTCGCGCTTGGAGGCCGCGTCCTTCTGGGCCTCGGTGCGCAGGGATGCGGCGTCGCCCTTGGCCTTCTCGACGATCCGAACGCCCTCGTCCTCGGCGGTCGACTTGCGGTCGGCGGCGAACGACTCGGCGTCGTTGCGCACCTGCTGGGCTGCCGACTCGGCGAGCTCGCGGTGCTGCTCGGCCGCGCGACGGGCCTCCTCACGGAGGTCCTTCGCCTCCTCCTCGGCCAGGCGCAGGATCTTCTCGACCCGGGCACCGAGACCGGCGTACGACGGCTCGGCGTCGTTCACCTGAGCCTGGGCGTTCTGCGTCTCGAGGTGCAACTCCTCGATCCGCTTTTCCAGAGAGTTGATACGTCCGAGGGCGCTGTCACGGTCGGAGACCAGCTTGGTGATGCGGTCGTCCACCTGACCGCGGTCGTAACCACGCCGCACGAGCTCGAAGCCGAAGGGGGAGGATGTGTCGCTCATGGGGTTCCTGTCGAATGAGACCGATGAGGTGCTACGCGAGGTGTTAGGTGTTAAGGGGAATCCTAGGCGCCAAGGCGGCGTGTCATCGAGTCAATCCGCGTTTGATCTGGACAATGACACCCCTTTTGAGTGGCAAGGCGACAGAATGCTTGTCACTCGTTCGCCTGAACCTCCATCAGGGGCACAGAGTCGAGCGTGCTGACTAGCCCTCTGACGTCTTGCCACCCGAACGAGTGGAACCCGCTGTCGCACCGGCCTTCACGCCCCCCGCGCCCTGGCCGCCGACCCCGGGCTTTCCGCCACCCGAAGGCGCCTCGAATGATTCCAACGCCTCAAGAACGTCCTGGACACGGGAGATCTCCGCCTGAATGTCCTCGCGCCTGCGCACGAGTACCTCCAGCTCGCGCCGGCCCTCCTCGACGAGCCGCGCGGCCTCCGCCGTCGCCTCCGCGAGAGCCCCCTCGGCGGCCCGGACCAGCTCGGCCTTCTTCTGCTCGGCCTCCTTGAGCAGCGCCTCCGCCTTGCGCACCGCGGCGATGCGGACCTTGCTCGCCTCGCTGCTCGCGTCCGACACCAGCTCCTTGGCCTTCGCGTCGGCCTCGATGCTCTGCTCGGTCGCCGCCCGCACCAGCTTGTCCACGCGCTCGCCGGCCGACTTCATCTGCTCGGCCGACTCCCGGCGGGCCCGCTGGTGCAGCTCCTCGACCTCCGCCTCGACGCGGCCGCGCAGCTCCTCCGCCCGTTCCCTTATGGCCGCCGCGTCGCTGCGCGCCCCGACCAGCAGTTCGTCCGCGTCCTGACGGGCCTTCTCCACCAGGGAGTTGCCCTCCACGGTCGCCTCCGAGGCGATCCGCGCGGCTTCCTTGCGCGCCGCGTCGACCATCGCGTCCGCCTGCTCCTCGGCCGCCGTCGTGGCGGCCAGGGCCTGCTTCTGCGCGTCCCCGGTGAGCTTCTCGGCTTCCGAGGAGGCCTCCGTGATGAGCCGGTCGACCTGGGTCGCGGCTTCGCTGCGGCGCTTGTTGGCCTCTTCGCGGGCCTCGTCCAGCACCCGCTCCGACTCGCTGCGCGCCTCGGCCCGGATCCGCTCCGCCTCGGTGGCGGCCTCGGCCTTGACCCGCTCGGCCTCGGACCGGGTACGGGTCGCGTGCTCCTGCGCCGAGGACAGCGCCTCGGAGGCCTCGGCCCGCAGCCGCTCGGCCTCGTTCGCCGCCTCGCCGACCGCGCGCTCGGTGTCCTTGCGGGTCTGCTCGGTGAGCCGGTCCGCCTCCGCGACGGCCTCGCCGACCAGGTGGTCCGCCTGCTCGGCGGCCTCCGTACGGATCCGGCCCGCCTCGGCGCGCGCCTCGTCCAGGGTCCGCTCGGACTCCCGCTCGGCGCTCGCCAGGGTCTCGTTCGCCGCGACCGTGACCCGGTCCGCCTCCGCGGTGGCCTCGCCGATGATCCGGCCGCCCTCCGCGCGGGCGTCGTCCAGGGTCCGCGCCGCCTCGGCGCGCATCCGGTCGGCCTCCGCCGCGGCCTCGCCGACGGTGGCCTCGTTGGCCGTGCGCGTCTCCTCGACGAGCCGGTCGCCCTCGGTGCGCGCGTCGATGAGGATCCCCGTCGCGTCCCGCTCGGCCCCGGCCAGGGTCTGCGCGGCCTGCGCCGTGAGCCGCTCCGCCTTCGCCTTCGCCGCGTCCAGGGCGGCGGCCGCCTCGGCCCGCAGCGCCTCGGCCGCGGCCGCGGCCTCACCGACCGTCAGCGCATTGGCCGCACGGGTCTCCTCGGTGTGCCGCTCGGCCTCGGTGGTGGCCTCGGAGATCAGCCGGTCCGCCTGCTCGGCCGCTTCCGTGCGCAGTCGGTTCGCCTCGGAGCGCGCCTCGTCCAGCGTGCCCGCGGCCTCGGTGCGGGTCGCCTCGGCGGCGGCCTCGGCCTCGGCCGTGAGCCGCGCCGCCTCCGCCGCCGCCTCGCCGATCGTGGCCTCGTTGGCCGCGCGGGTCTCCTCGCTGAGGCGCTCAGCCTCGGCCGTGGCCTCCGCGACGATCCGGCCGCCCTCGGCGCGCGCGGCCTCCAGGGCCTCCGCCGCCTCGCCGCGGATCCGGTTGGCGTCGTCCCGGGCGTCGGCCTTCGTACGGGCCGCGTCGCGCTCGGAGGCGGCCAGCGCGTCGGTGGCCTCCGTGCGCACCCGCTGCGCGTACTCGGCGGTGTCCGTGCGCAGTTGTTCGGCCTCGGCGATCGCGTCGCCGACCGTGCGCGCGGCAAGCTCCTTCGCCGCGTCCGTCTCGGTGCGCGCCTCGCTGCGGATCCGGTTGGCGTCCTCGGTGGCCCGCTCCCGCTCCGCGTACGCGTCGGCGCGGACCCGGCCGGACTCCTCCTCGGCCTCCGTCCTCGTACGCTCCGCCGCGTGTTCGGCCGCGCTGCGCAGCCCCGCGACCTCTTCCTCGGCCTGCTCGTGCAGTCCGGCCACGGCATCGCGCACCTGCTGGGCGGTGGCCTCGGCCGCCGCGACCACCTCGGACGCGCGCCGCTCGGCCTCCTCGGTCAGCCAGACCGCCTCGGCCGTGGCCTCCTCGGAACGCTTGCGGGCCTGGGCGAGGAGCTCCTCGCTCTCCTCCCGGGCCTGCGCCCGCTCGCTCTCCGCGTCCGTGCGCGCCGAAGCCAGGGTCTCCTCGGCCTCCCGGCGACGCCGGGCGGCCTCCTCCTGGGCAGCGGCCAGCGCCTCGGCGGCCTCCTGCGCGACCCGCTCGGCGGCGGCCTTGGCCTCCGCGCGCAGCCGGTCCGCGGTCTCCTGCGCCTCGGAGCGAAGCCGCTCGGCCTCGGCCTCCGCCTCGCCGGTCAGCCGCACCGCGGCCTGCTCGGCCTCCGCGCGGGCCCGGCCCGCGTCCTCGGCGGCGTCGGTGCGGAGCTGCTCGGCCTCCGCCTCCGACTGCGCCTGCAGCGCGCGGATCCGCTCCGCCGACTCGGCGCGCAGCCGGTCGCTCTCCTCGGTGGTCTCCTTGCGGATGTTCTCGGCGGCCGCCCGGGCGTCGCGCAGCGTCTGCTCGGCGGTCGCCAGGCGCCCCTCGGCGTCGGTGTGCAGCCGGACGAGCTCCTCGTCGGCCTCGGCCCGCTTCGCCGCCAGTGCCCGCTCGGTCTCCTCGCGCCGCACGGCCGCCGCGGCGTCCGCCTCGGCCCGTACGGACTCCGCCTGCTCCTCGGCCTCGGCGCGCAGCCGCTCGGCCTCGGCGCGGGTCCGCTCCAGGGTCTCCTCGGCCTGCTTGCGCAGGGTGGTGGCACGCTCGACGGCCTCGCCGCGGACCCGTTCGCTCTCGGCGTTCGCTCCGGAGCGCACCTCGTCGGCGTCGGCCCGGGACTTGCCCAGCAGTTCCTCGGCGGTGCGGGCCGCCTCCTCGATCTGCTGGACCGCCTCGCGGCGGGCCTCGCCGCGGATCCGCTCGCCCTCGGCGACGGCCTCCGCGCGGAGCTGCTCGGCCTCGCCGCGCAGCCGGCGGGCCTCCTCCTGGAGCTCGACCGTACGGGCCCGGTACTCCTCCGTGTCGTCCTTCGCGGCACCCTTGAGCTCATCGGCCGTGGTCGCGGCCTGGGCGCGCAGCCGCTCGGCCTCCGCCTCGGCCTCGCCGCGGATCCGCTCGGCCTCCTCGGACGCCGCCCGGGTGGTGGCGCGGGCGTCCTCCGAGGCCTTGTTCAGTACTTCCTCGGCGGTGCGGGCCGCCTTCGCGAGCTGGGCCGCCGTGTCCTCGGCCGCCGCGGTACGGGCCTGCTCGCCCGCCTCGGCGCGCAGCCGCTCGGTCTGCGCGCGGGCGTCGGCGAGCGCCTGCTCGGCCTCGGCCTTGAGGGTCTCGGCCTCCTTGTTGGCCTGGCCGACCAGGCGGGCCACCTGCTCCTTGGCCGTACGGGTGCGCTGCTCGTTGACGGATTCCGCCGAGGCGAGCTGCCGTGCGGCGCTCTCCTTGGCCTCCGCCAGCAGCTTCTCCGCCGCGGCGCGCGCCTCGCGCAGGGCCGCTTCCGCCTCCTGGGCGCGCTGCTCGGCGACCCGGCCCAGGTCCATCGTCTGGCGGCGGGTCTGCTCGGCTTCGGCGGAGGTGGTGGAGCGCAGCCGCTCCGCGTGCTCGGTGGCCTCCTGGGCCTGCGCGGAGGCGGCGGTCAGCAGCCGCTCGGCCTCCTTGCGGGCGCGCAGCAGCGTCGACTCGGCCTCGGCGCGGGCGGATTCGTTCTCGGAGGCGAGCCGGCGGGTGGCCTCCGAGGCGACCCGGGCGGCCTCGGCGCGCGCGGCGTTCAGGGTCTGCTCGGCCTCGACGCGGGACTCGTCCATGAGCCGGCGGGCCTGCGCCTCGGTGCGGGCGCGCAACTGCTCGGCCCAGGCCACGTTCTCGTTGACGTGGGCTTCCACCGTCTGGCGGCGCTCGCTCAGCTCCTGGTCCAGGCGCTGGCGGCGGTTGACGGCCTCGGCGTGCAGTTCGGCCTGGAGGCGCGCCTGGTGCTCGGCGTGCTCCTGGAGGATGCGCTGCGTCTGCGCCCGTACGTCGCGCAGTTCGCGCTCGGCGTCGGACCGCATCTGGTCGGCCTGGATCTGGGCATTGCGGAGCAGCTGCTCCGCCTGGTACCCCATGTCCGCGCCGTCGTAGGCGGGGCGGGACGCCAGGTTGCGGCGTACCTCGTGGAGCTTGGCGCGCAGCACCTCGACCTGGTACCCCAGGTCATCGGCGTGCTGGACGGCCTTCCCGCGTTCCTTCTTCAGCCGCTCCATCTCGGCTTCGAAGCGCGAGAGATGGTCGGCCTCGGCCTGATGGCTCTCCTGGCTTTCGTAGCCCCGCACAGCGCGGTCCCATCCGTCCCCTGGTCGCAAGCTCACTACCGAATGAGCACCGTCCGCCCGCTGAACGACGCCCCCGGGGAATGGTGTCAGATCCCGGGTCGGGCGATGCAGGCCCGACCCCGTCTCCGCACCGAACCCCGGCCGAGCCAAAGCCACTCTACCGGCCGGGGAAACGGGACATCAGTGCCCTCGTCCCGGAACCCCGGCGATCTGGCCTTGCGGAGATTCTCTCTTCGGGTCCGCGGAGTGCTGATTTGCGGTGTTCGCATGCATGTGTCCGGGCTGGAACTGCCGTCGTCGACGTCTACGGACCGGCCCCGGCGAAGCGGGGGCCCGTCACCGGCCCCTGTCATTCCGCAATCGCGGGTGGCTGGACGCGTACGGCGCACCACGGCCGGTGGTGCGCCGTAACGCAAGCCCGTCAGTGCCCGGCGGTCGACTGGTCGGGGTTGCTCGTGACCAGTTCGGTGAGGACGCCGTGGCAGTCCTTGGGGTGCAGGAAGGTGATCGAGGAGCCCATCGAGCCGGTGCGGGGCTGGTCGTAGAGGACCCGGACGCCCTTGCCGCGGATGGCCTCCGAGTCGCCCTGGACGTCCTCGGTGCCGAAGGCGATGTGGTGGACGCCCTCGCCGTTCTTGGCGAGCCACTTGCCGACCGCGGAGTCCTCGCGGGTGGGCTCCAGGAGCTGGAGGTAGGAGGCTCCGCCGTCGGAGGTCTCGTTGATCTTCAGCATGGCCTCGCGGACGCCCTGTTCCTCGTTGACCTCGGAGTGGAACACCTCGAAGCCGTACGTGGCACGGTAGAACTCAACCGTCTTGTCCAGGTCGAAGCAGGCGATCCCGATGTGGTCGATTCTTGTCAGCATGGACACAGTGCAGCGCTACCGGAGCCGGTTACGCAACGTGCGCGCGATCACACTGGCGGGCCGGTGACGGCACGGGTACCGCTCAGTACATTCGGGTAAACCCTCGTTCACTCCTCATCTCAAGGGGCTGTGCTCCATGTCCGGAACGAACAACACCACGTCAGTGATCGTCGCCGGGGCCCGCACGCCCATGGGGCGACTGCTCGGCTCGCTGAAGTCCTTCTCGGGTGCCGACCTCGGCGGCTTCGCCATCAAGTCCGCGCTGGAACGGGCCGGCATCTCCGGCGACCAGGTCCAGTACGTGATCATGGGCCAGGTCCTCCAGGCCGGCGCGGGCCAGATTCCCGCCCGCCAGGCCGCCGTCAAGGGCGGGATCCCCATGAACGTGCCCGCGCTCACGATCAACAAGGTGTGCCTGTCGGGTCTCGACGCCATCGCGCTGGCCGACCAGCTCATCCGCGCCGGGGAGTTCGACATCGTGGTGGCGGGCGGTCAGGAGTCCATGACCAACGCCCCGCACCTGCTGCCGAAGTCCCGCGAGGGATTCAAGTACGGCGCCATCGAGATGCTCGACGCGATGGCCTACGACGGTCTCACCGACGCCTTCGAGAACATTCCGATGGGCCTGTCCACCGAGACGCACAACGGCCGCCTCGGCATCGAGCGGGCCCCCCAGGACGCGTTCGCGGCCACCTCCCACCAGCGCGCCGCGGCCGCGCAGAAGAACGGCGTCTTCGAGGCCGAGATCACCCCGGTCGAGATCCCGCAGCGCAAGGGCGAGCCGGTGGTGTTCTCGCAGGACGAGGGCATCCGGGCGGAGACCACGGTCGAGTCCCTCGGTAAGCTGCGTCCGGCCTTCGCCAAGGACGGCACCATCACCGCCGGCACCTCCTCGCAGATCAGCGACGGTGCGGCCGCCGTGGTCGTGATGAGCAAGGCCAAGGCCGAGGAGCTGGGCCTGGAGTGGCTCGCCGAGATCGGCGCCCACGGCAATGTGGCGGGCCCGGACAACTCGCTCCAGTCGCAGCCCTCCAACGCGATCCTGCACGCCCTGAAGAAGGAGGGCCTCGGCGTCGAGGACCTCGACCTCATCGAGATCAACGAGGCCTTCGCGGCGGTCGCCGTGCAGTCGATGAAGGACCTCGGCGTGACCCCGGAAAAGGTGAACGTCAACGGCGGCGCCATCGCCCTGGGCCACCCGATCGGGATGTCCGGCGCCCGCGTGGTGCTGCACCTGGCACTGGAGCTCAAGCGCCGCGGCGGCGGGGTCGGCGCGGCCGCCCTGTGCGGCGGCGGCGGCCAGGGCGACGCCCTGATCGTCCGCGTCCCGTAGTGGGCGGGCGGCCGGCGGCCGCCCGCACCCCTGCCCGTACGAGACCCGCGGGACCCGCGGGACCCGCGTGAACGAAGGAGCGCAGCAAGAATGACGGCGGTGGACGTCCCCCAGCTGGTGGCCCAGGCCCGTGAGGGCAGGCCCCGAGCGGTCGCCCGGCTGATCTCGCTGGTCGAGGGGGCGTCCCCGCAGCTGCGCGAGGTGATGGCGGCGCTGGCGCCGCTCACGGGCAACGCGTACGTGGTGGGCCTCACCGGCTCCCCGGGCGTCGGCAAGTCCACGACCACCTCGGCGCTGGTCTCCGCCTACCGGCAGGCCGGCAAGCGGGTCGGCGTCCTGGCCGTCGACCCGTCCTCGCCGTTCAGCGGGGGCGCGCTGCTCGGGGACCGGGTGCGCATGTCGGACCACGCGTCCGACCCGGGGGTGTACATCCGCTCCATGGCCACCCGCGGCCACCTGGGCGGACTCGCCTGGGCCGCCCCGCAGGCGATCCGGGTGCTGGACGCGGCCGGCTGCGAGGTGATCCTGGTCGAGACCGTCGGGGTCGGGCAGTCGGAGGTGGAGATCGCGGCGCAGGCCGACACCTCGGTGGTGCTGCTGGCTCCCGGAATGGGTGACGGGATCCAGGCCGCGAAGGCGGGCATCCTGGAGATCGGCGACGTCTACGTCGTGAACAAGGCCGACCGGGACGGCGCGGACGCCACCGCCCGGGAGCTGAACCACATGCTGAGCCTGGGGGAGTCCCGGGGCAAGGGCGACTGGCGGCCGCCGATCGTGAAGACGGTCGCGGCACGCGGTACGGGCATCGACGAGCTGGTAGAGGCGCTGGAGAAGCACCGGGCGTGGATGGACGAGCGCGGGGTGCTGGCGCAGCGGCGTACGGCCCGGGCCGCGCGCGAGGTGGAAACCATCGCGATCACCGCGCTGCGGGCCCGGCTGGCCGACGTGCACGGCGACGCCCACCTGGAGGCGCTGGCCGCGCGGGTCGCGCTGGGCGAGCTGGATCCGTACGCGGCTTCGGACGCGCTGCTCGCGACCCTGACGGAACCGACGGAACCGGATGCGGAGCCCGCGGGCCGGTCATAGACTGGCGAACGCCCGGAATGCCCCAACGCAGGGAGGTTTCATGGCGAAGCGCGGCAACAAGAAGCGTGCCCGCAAGAAGAAGAAGGCCAACCACGGAAAGCGTCCCAACTCCTGACCGTGAGCACTGACCACATACGGAAGCCGCACCCCGTCCGCGGGGTGCGGCTTCCGTATGTGGTCTTCCGTCCGGGGAACGACGGGGCTCAGTTGTTCCCGTTCCCGTTCCCGTTCCCGTCCCCGCCCCCGTCGTCGTTCTCGTCCGAGTCGGACGAGACCACCCTGGCCGTGGCGGTGTCCACGTGGACGTTCTGGGTCTTTCCGTCGGTCGTCTTGACCTCGACGTTCCAGGTGGCGGCGCGACCGTTGTCGTCGTCCCACTCCACGGACCAGACCTTGCCGGGGTGGGCGGCCACGGCCGTCTTCATCGCCTGCGCGGCGGTCACCTTGGCGGCGAGCAGCGCGGCGTAGTCGTCGGCCTGCTGTTCGTCGTCCTGGTTCTCCTTGGTGACGCTGCCGCTCGCGGCGTCCACCTCAAGCTCCGAGTGGGTGCCGTCCTTGCTGACGACGTCCACGTGCCAGACCGCGCCGTCACGGTCCAGGGACTCGATGACACCGGGGTTGGCCTTCAGGGCCGCCGCGGCCGCGGCCTCGGCGGTCACATCGACGCGTGCGGCCGTGGCCGCGGTCAGGATGCTCGGGGTGGCGGCAGTGGCGGTGGCCGCGGCGGCCACCGGGCCTCCCAGTGCCAGGACCACGGCCGCGGCCGCGGAAACGTACGTGTTGCGCTGCATGACGGGACCTCCTCAGGCCGGCCACGTGCGCCTACGGTCGCTCGGCGGGGCCGGCAGCGAGTGCGTAGTCACCATTGTCCGGTGACCCGCCGCGAAGGGCACGCCGAGCGACCGGGGGCTCAGGCCTTGCCGCGGCCCGCGCGCAGGTGCTCGGCGACCGGATTGAGCGCGGCGCGCAGCGCGGCGATGGCGTCCGGCGGGAGCAGGTCGATGAAGTGCCGGCGGACGGACGCCACGTGGTGCGGGGCGACCTTGCGCATCGTCTCCATGCCCTCGGGCGTGAGCACGGCGTAGAGCCCGCGGCGGTCGGACTCGCAGTTCACGCGGCGGACGAGGCCCGCCGATTCCATGCGGGTGATCTGGTGGGAGAGCCGGCTCTTGGACTGCAGCGTCGACGTCGCGAGATCGCTCATCCGCATCCGGTGTTCCTCTGCTTCGGAGAGGTTCACGAGGATCTCGTAGTCGTTGTTGGTGAGCCCGAACGGCTGGAGGTCCTTCTCCAGCTGGTGCATCAGCAGTCTGCTGACGTCCAGGTGGGTGCGCCAAGCGCACTGTTCGGCGTCGTTCAGCCAGGGGGTGGCCGTCTCGGTCTCGATGGTCTCCATGAAAGAACTCTACCTAAGAAGTTGAAATGCGTACAAAAAGAGGAGTGAGAGGTTTCCTACAGTCCGAAGCGCCTCTGGAGATCACCCAGCTGCCCCGGCATCCGCGGTACGCCGCTCTGCCCCTGCGCACCCTGTCCGGGCACGCCCTGCGCGTTGCCGGTGGCCGCGCCGGCGCCCACGGTCCCGACCGCCTGCTCCGGCATCAGCAGCTCCGAGGACTGGAGCAGTACCGTACCCGCCCCCACGAACTCGAACTGGTGCTCCTCGCCCGAGGAGCCCCCGACGCCCGTCAGCGAGCGCAGGCCGCCGATCACGCCCGCCATGTACCCGTGGTCGTAGTGGTGGCAGGGGGACGGGCAGTCCGCCCACCCCACCAGCGCCTGCGGGTCCACGCGCAGCGGCGGCTCCATGAACACCACCGGACCGCTGGAGGCCGCCACGAACTTCCCGGTCCCGATCAGGGTGAGGAAGCCCGGGACGATCGACTGCTTCAGCGCGAGCGAGGGCTGGTAGGCGAGCAGGTTGCCCGAGCGGATGGTCAGGTTGCCGTTGTCCAGATCGTACGAGTTCACGTCGAAGGCCCGGTCGGCCAGCAGCATCTTGCCCTGGCCCTCCGCCACCACCCAGTCGCTCGCGTGCAGCGGCGAGTGGAAGCTGGTGCGCAGCAGCCGGTCGAACCGGCCGTGACCGATGCCGTTGAACTCGATGCGCCCGTAGTAGGCGATCATCTTGCCCTTCTGCAGGAACCACTGGCTCCCCTTGAGCTCCACGCAGAAGGTGTAGGCGTTGACGTTGTCGTCGGACGGCAGGGTGTACGGGTCGAAGACGGTCGGACCTCCCGGTCCGCCGGTCACGGGACCGAAGTTCACAGTTTTTCCTCCGAGGCCTGTACGTACACCGCGCCCTGACCGGACAGCTCCAGCTGGAACGCCTCGCCCGAGCCGCGGCCGACCATGTCCCGCCAGCCCAGCGCCGTGGACAGCTTGTTGCGGACCTCGCCGTGGTGGGCGACGTACGCCTGCGGGTCGACGTGGATCGGGCGGTTCGGGTGGATCGGCAGCTCGATGACCCCGCCGTGGGCCATCACGGCCACCGAGCCGTGGCCCTTGAGGGTGGTGGTGAACAGGCCCTGGCCGGTCACCTGGCCGCGGACCATGCCCATGACCCCGCCCTGCGCGCCCATGAACATCGTGCCCTGCTGCAGGGTGCCGTCGAAGGCGAGCAGCCGGTCGGCCTCCACGTAGAGCGTCTCGCCGGTGAGGCTGATGACCTGGATGTGGTGGCCGCCGTGGCCGAACATCACGGTGCCGCTGCCCTCGACCTCCATCAGCGGGGTCTGCTCGTTCGCCACCCGGCGCCCGATCATGCCCGTCACGCCGCCCTGGCCGCCGGTCAGGCTCGGGGTGAAGGAGACGTCACCGCGGTAGGCGAGCATGGCGCCGCGCTGGCTGTACATCTTCTGCCCCGGTACGACCTGGGCCTCGACCATCTTCGAGTTGATCTCGCGGAACGGCATCAGACGTCGCCCCCGATGGTGTTGCGCTCGCTGGGCTGCACGTACACCAGGCCCTCGCCCTCGAAGCGGATCTGGAACGCCTCGCCGGAGCCCTCGCCGATCAGCGTGCGGAAGTTCACACCGGACTGGAAGGACTGCTGGAGGTTGCCGGTGTGCGCGATGTACGCCCCCGGGTCCACGGAGAGCGGGTACTGGGCGCTGACGCGCAGCACCACCGCCGGGCCGTCGGACACGATCGCCGCCTGCCCGCTGCCCTCGACGGTCGTGGTGAACAGGCCGTTGCCCGTCGAAGCGCCGCGCAGGCCGGTGAAGGTGGTGCCGGTGCGCAGGCCGGCATCGGTGCACAGCAGGTTGCTGGACTCGACGTACAGCTTCTCGCCGCGCAGATTGACCAGATTGATCTCACTGGCGCGGTCGGCGAAGAAGCAGGTGCCGTGCCCCTGCACTTCCATCACGGTCATCTGCTCGCCGGTGAGCCGCCGGGTCACCATTCCGCGGAGGCCTTCGCCGCCGCCGGTCATCTTCTTGAAGGCCATCTGGCCGTCGTACGCGACCATGGCGCCGTTCTTCGCTTTCACGGCGTCCCCGGTCAGGTCGACGGCGAGCACCTTGCTGCCTTGGAGTCGGAACTGAGCCACGGGAAGACGTTATCCGCAGCGGGCGGCACCGAACAGGGCCCGTTGGCCGATATCCGCCGGGCCGGGCCCCGCGCCAAGATCGCCCGGGGCGGCTGAGACACTGGGACGGACCCCCGGCATCCACCCCGAAGGTTCCACGTGGACATCAAGACCGCTTCCGCCCTGCACCGGCTGCGCCTCATCTCCGTACCGGAGGCGCTCTCGTTCCCGGCGCTGCTGATCTTCGGCTCGGTGCTGAGCCGGATCTCGGACATCGACTACCTGATGATGCCGCTCGGCATCATCCACGGGATCCTGTTCGTCATCTACGCCGTCTTCCTGCTGGACGTCTGGCACAAGGCGAAGTGGCCCCTGAAGAAGGTCGCGCTGTTCTTCCTGCTGGCCCTGGTCCCCTTCGGCGGGCTCTACGGCGACCGGCTGCTCAAGCGCGACGAATCGGCCGGCGTGCTCGCCGCCCGCGCCCGCGAGGCGGCCCGCGCATGATGATCGCGTTCTCGGTGACCCCGCTGGGCGTCGGCGAGGAGGTCGGCGAGTACGTGGCCGACGCGGTCCGCGTCGTCCGAGCATCGGGGCTGCCGAACCACACGGACGCCATGTTCACCACCATCGAGGGGGAGTGGGACGAGTTGATGGACGTGGTCAAGCGCGCGGTGGCCGCGGTGGAGGCGCGTGCGCCCCGGGTCTCCTTCATCCTCAAGGCCGACATCCGCCCCGGCGTCACGGACGGCATGACGTCGAAGATGGAAACGGTGGAACGCCACCTCGCCGGAGGCTGACCGGACCGCGAGACCCGTCGGCTCACACGGCCCGTCGGCTCACACGGCGTGGACGTGGACGTCGGACGGATTGAGTACCGACAGGTACGCGGTGATGTCCTCGGGGTCGCTGGTGAAGATCACGGCGCTGCCGTGCTTCGCGGCGGCCAGGGCCACGGCGGCGTCCACTGCGTCCGGCCGTTTCTTCGGGGGGAGTTCGGCCTCCCCCAGGGCGGTGCCGACCCGCCGCCAGTCCGCCAGGTCGAAGGCCGTCGCGCAGGCTACGCACTCCGGACGGCCCGCCCTGGTCTCGCGCATCGGCGGGGCCGAAGTCCGTGCCTGTGGCACGGTGCAGTCCCTGAGCACCGTGGCCAGCGCATGGACCAGTGCCGGGCGGGGGCGCCACACCTGTGCCAGCACCGGACCGAGGACGAGAGCCCGGTGCGGGGTCTCCTTCAGGGCTTCGTGCAGGTGGACCGCCTTGGCCTTGCGGTCGGCGAGAGCGATCAGCATCCCGGTGTCGTATACGGGGACCCTCCCCGCGGTCACGCGGCTTTTCCGGGGCGCGTCCCGGATCGGTCCGCCCCGTAGACGAGACCGAGGGCGGCTTCGACCTCCCGCCGCTCCTGCTCCGTCAGTTCCGGGACGGCCGCGTCCGCCTGCGGTGCGTTAGCGGCCTCGGCTTCGGCCGCCGCGATCAAGGCGTCCACGTCCGCGAACTGCGCCTCTATGGCCTCGGTCTCAGCCATCTGTCGTGTCGCGGCGTGCACGAGGTACGCGGAGACGTCCAGGCCGGCGTGCTCGGCGTACCGCCTGATGCGCTCGGCCTGGTCCTGCTCGAGGCTGATGCTGATCCTGGTTTTGGCCACAGCCGTAGTGTATTACGCGTATTACGCCCAGGCCAGGCGTGGCAGACTTCGGGCGCATGACCGAATCCATGATCAAACACGCCGTCCCCTACTACTCCCAGTGGGAGTCCGCCGCGCTGGTGCCGGAGTTCGTCGCGGGGGCCGACGCGGCCCGGGATCCGCTGTGGGCCGGGTCGGGGGCCGACTCCCCCGAGGAGTACGCCTTCTGGGCGCCCCGCATGTGCGGAGTGGCCTGCCTGCGCATGGTGCTGGGGAGCCTGGGGCTCCCGGTGCCGCCCTCGGTGGAGCTGGTGAAGGAGCTCTGCGGGGCCGGGGCGTACGTGCGGGACGGGGACGCGGTGAAGGGGCTGATCTACCAGCCGTTCGCCGAGTACGTCACCGCCCGCTGGGGCCTGGAGGCCCGCTCGGCGCCCGTACTGGACCACCGGACCGTCCGGGACGCGCTCGCCGGGGGCGGGGTGGCGATGCTCTCGGTCCATTGGGCGATCCGCACCCTGACGCCCGTCGTGGAGGCCAGGGGCGGCCACCTGGTGCTCGCCGTCGGGGCCACCGAGGACGCCGTCCTGGTGCACAATCCCTCCGGCTTCCCCGACGGTTCCCAGCAGTACGCGCCCGTCCCCTGGGCCGACCTGGACCGCTTCTACGCCGGGCGCGGCATCCTGCTCGGCGGCCCGGCCGGCTGAGGGGCGCGCCGGGGCCCCTCGTCGCCGCATCCCGGTGCGATCACCCGTTCGGCCCTGTCCGGCGGGGCACGGAACGGAATCGCCCGGGTGGGTGCACCCCGTTCGACAGGCCGAGGCGTCTCCCCTTTCGTTGGGATACGTACCTCGGTTTCGAGCGCTGGAGGAAACCGTGCGTCAGGAAACCTTCGACTACGAGACCCACAGCCGGCTGGCCGGTCCCTGTGAGGAGCCGGATCCCGCCGTCGCCTACCGGGTGAGGTACCGCTCCCTCCTGGCGCGCGAGGACCTCAGGACCCGAATACGGGCCGTCGCGCTCATGACGCTCGCCCCCGTCGCCGCCACCGGGCTGATGCTCTACCTCGTCTGGCCCACGCACCGGACCGTCCGGGAGGGCGGCGAGGACTGGCTGGTGCGGCTCGACGCCGTGATGCTCGGATCCGTCGCCCTGATCATGCTCTTCATGGTGGTCAACGTGATCTCGATCGCGCACGCCACGCTGGTCGCCCGGGACCCCGTCCCCGTCCCCGCCGAGTCCGGCACCCGCGTCGCCTTCCTCACCACCTACGTCCCCGGCAAGGAACCGCTGTCCATGGCGGCCGCCACCCTGCGCGGTGCCGTGGCCGTCCGCCACGACGGGCCGCTCGACGTCTGGCTCCTCGACGAGGGCGACGACTCCGGGGCCAGGGAGCTGTGCGCGGAGCTCGGCGTGCGCCACTTCACCCGCAAGGGCGTCGCCGAATGGAACACGGCCGAGGGGTCCCACCGGGCGAGGACCAAGCACGGCAACTACAACGCCTGGCTCGCCCGGCACGGCGCGGACTACGACTACTTCGCCTCCGTGGACACCGACCACGTGCCGCTCCCGCAGTACCTGGAGCGGATGCTCGGCTTCTTCCGCGACCCCGACATCGCCTTCGTCGTCGGCCCGCAGGTCTACGGCAACTACACCGCCTCGGTCACCAAGGCCGCCGAGTCCCAGCAGTACCTCTTCCACGCGCTGATCCAGCGCGCGGGCAACCGCTACGGCGCCCCCATGTTCGTCGGCACCAACAACGCCGTCCGGATCAGCGCCCTGCGCCAGGTCGGCGGGCTCTACGACTCCCTCACCGAGGACATGGCCACCGGCTTCGAGCTGCACCGGAGCAGGAACCCCGGCACCGGCAGGTTCTGGCGTTCCGTCTACACCCCCGACGTGCTCGCCGTGGGGGAGGGGCCGAGCACCTGGACCGACTTCTTCACGCAGCAGCTGCGCTGGTCGAGGGGGACGTACGAGACGCTCCTGCGGCAGTACTGGCGGGGCTGCTTCCGGATGCCCCCGGGCCGCTGGCTCAACTACACCCTGATGCTCGTCTACTACCCGATGACCGCCGTCAACTGGCTCCTCGGAGTCCTCAGCTGCGTGCTGTTCCTGTGGTTCGGCGCCTCCGGCACCCAGGTCTCCTCCGAGATCTGGCTCATGCTCTACACCGACGCCGCCGCCCTCCAGGTCGGCCTGTACCTGTGGAACCGCCGCCACAACGTCTCGCCCCACGAGCCGGAGGGCTCCGGCGGACTCGCCGGCATGGCGATGTCGGCCGTCTGCGCACCGATCTACCTGATGTCGCTCGGCTCGGCGGTGCTGCGCACACGGGGAGGCTTCATCGTCACCCCCAAGGGCGGCACCGCCAGCCCCGACCGGCCCGCGACCTTCCGCGTCCACTTCTTCTGGGCCGCCGTCCTCCTCGTCTCCCTCGCGGCCTCCGTGCGCTACGAGCACACCCACGCGGCCATGCGCATCTGGGCGGTCCTCGCCCTGGCCGTCGCCCTCGCCCCGCCGGCCGTATGGGCCGTGACGGAGCTGCGCGCCCGTACGGCCCGGGCCGCGCCCGGCGGGGGACCCGAACCGGGCGAGGAGCCGGAGCAGGCACTCGCGACCACGCTGGGAGGGAACTGAGCCATGGACTACCGCCCTTCGAAGCAGTTCAAGAAGACGGCCCTGGGCGCCGGTGCAGTCGCCCTGCTGCTCGCGCTCAACGCGCCCGCCGCGCTCTCCTTCGCCGGGGACCGCTACCACTCGTACAAGATCGGGCACTCCAGCTACCGCATCCAGTACGGCTCGTGGGGGCTGACCGGCCTCCCCGAGGAGCACCGGATCAACGCCATGCACGCGGCGCTGCTGCACACCGGCAAGGTGCTGCTGATCGCCGGCTCCGGCAACGACCAGCGCAACTTCGACAAAGGCAGCTTCTCCACCGTCCTGTGGGACCCGGAGGACGACAGCTTCAAGAAGATCCCGACCCCGGAGGACTTCTTCTGCGCGGGCCACAGCCAACTCCCCGACGGCAAGCTCCTGGTGGCCGGCGGGACCGCGCGCTACGAGGTGCTCGACGGGGAGGTCACCCGGGCCGGCGGCCCCATGCGGGTCAAGAACGAGAGCCCCGACAAGGCGGTCCGGCTGGCGAAGGGCACCGTCTTCCGGTCCCCCTCCGGCGTCGAGTACGTGTCGAAGTTCGCCGTCACCGTCCCCAAGGCCACCCGGCGGTTCGAGATCGCCGACGGCAGCGGCGGACAGATGATGCCGTGGAAGACCGAGGTGGTCGCGGCCGAGGCGCGGGTCTTCGTGGAGGCGGTCCGGGAGGGCGCCGCGGGGCTGACGACCCAGGCCGCCCAGTACACGGTGGCCGGCCTCACCGGCAAGGACGCCGACAACGTCTACGGGCTCGCGGAGCGGCTCAGCGCCGACAAGCAGGACTTCCAGGGCATCAAGTCCGCCTACGAGTTCGACCCCCTGACGGAGAAGTACGTGAAGGTCGACCCGATGAAGGACGCCCGCTGGTACCCGACCCTGGTGGCGCTCCAGGACGGGCGGGTCCTCGCCGTGTCCGGGCTCAACGACGTCGGCGACGTCCTACCCGGCGACAACGAGTACTACGACCCGAAGACCAAGAAGTGGTCCAAGGGGCCCTTCCGCTACTTCCCGACCTACCCCGCCCTCTTCCTCACCCAGGGCGGAAAACTGCTCTACACCGGCTCCAACGCGGGCTACGGGCCCAAGGGCAAGGGGCGCGAGCCGGGCGTCTGGGACCTGGTCACCAACCAGTACCGGAAGATCGGCGGACTGGCCGACCCCGACCAGCTGGAGACCTCCTCGTCCGTACTGCTCCCCCCGGCGCAGGACCAGAAGGTGATGGTGCTCGGCGGCGGCGGAGTCGGCGAGTCCAGGCTGTCCACGGACCGCACGGCGGTCGTGGACCTCAAGGCGGAGGTGCCGGTCTTCCGGTCGACGGCCCGGCTGCCGCAGGGCGTGCGCTACCTCAACAGCGTGCTGCTCCCCGACGACTCCCTCTTCACCACGGGCGGCTCCGCCGACTACCGCGGCCGGGGTGCCAGCGACATCCGGAAGGCGCAGTTCTACTACCCGCGCACCGACACCTTCGTGGCCGCCGCGGCCCCGAGGGTCGGGCGCAACTACCACGCCGAGGCGCTGCTGCTGCCCGACGGGCGGGTGGCGACGTTCGGCTCCGACCCGCTCTTCGCGGACAAGGACAACACCAGGCTGGGCAGGTTCGAACACCGGCTGGAGGTGTACAGCCCGCCGTACCTGCACCGGGACCCGGCGCTGCGGCCGGTGCTCGGGGAGGGGCCCGAGCAGGTGGAGCTCGGCGGCTCCGCCACCTTCCGGGCGCCGGGGGCCGAGCGGATCGAGCGGGCCCGGCTGATGCGGCCGAGCGCGGTCACGCACACCACCGACGTGGAGCAGCGCTCGATCGAGCTCGGGCTGGAGAAGACGGCCGACGCGGTGACGGTCGCCGTGCCGGCGGACCCGACGCTGGTGCCGCCCGGCTGGTACATGCTGTTCGTGACGGACGCGGACGGGACCCCGTCGGTGGCGAAGTGGGTCCGGGTGCGGCCCGCCCCGGAGCCGGCGCCGCCGCAGCCGCCGTCGGCGGCCTCGCGGGACGGCTGGCTGAGCTAGGCCGGAGGCGCCGCGGTCAGTCCGTGGAGCGGCGGGCCAGGCCCAGGGCGTAGTCCGGCCACCAGGTGCCGGCCGGCGGGCCGCCGCGGCAGGTGCCGTCCGATTCGCCGGGCCGCTTGACCCAGAGGTACGCGTCCACGAGCGGGTCACCCGTCCCGTCGGTCGGCGGGGTGCCCAGCGCCCGGCCCGGCGGGTTGCACCAGGCCTGGGCGCGGTCGCCCGTGAGGGGGCCGTCGCCGTTGCGGCTGGTGTCGATCACGAAGTGTTTGCCCTTGGTGGCCTTGGAGAGGGCGGCGCCGTACTCCCGGCCTGCCGCGCTGGGCTGGAAGTTGGAGACGTTGAGGGAGAAGCCGTCGGCGCGGTCCAGCCCCGCCTCGTGGAGGGGTTCGACCAGGTCCTTCGGATCCGGGATCCAGGCCGGGTTGCCGGCGTCCAGGTAAACCTTGGTGTTCTTGTTGCGCTTGAGCCGGTCGACGGCCTCGGAGAGCAGGCGCAGCCGCTCCTCGCGGCGGCCGGCCCCGGTGCAGCCGTCCACGAGGTGCGGGACCGCGTCCGGCTCCAGGACGACCAGGGCCTTCGCGTCGGCGATGTTGTCGGCGAAGGCGCCGATCCAGCGCCGGTACGCGGCTGCGTCCCGGGCGCCGCCCGCCGAGTGCTGCCCGCAGTCCCGGTGCGGGATGTTGTACGCGACGAGCACCAGGGTGCGGCCGGCCGCGCGGGCGCCCGCCCGGGCCCGGCGGATCTCGGGGCCGGGGTCTCCGGCCGGGCCCCACAGGGCCATCGGCCGGTCGGCGATGCGGCGCAGCACCTGGGCGTCGCTGTTGCGGCCCTGCGCTTCCCAGGTGGTGACCTGGCGGGCGGCGTCGCTCCGCGGGTCCACCCAGAAGGGGGACTCGTCGACGAGGCCCACTCCCGCGGGGGGCTGGGCCGGCGGTGCGGATTCGGGCTGCGCGGCGGGGGTGGTGGTGCAGGCGGCCGCCGCGAGGGCGAGAGCCAGGGTGAGGAGGGTGACGGGGCGTCTACGGGGGCGACGGCGGGGGCGACGGCGGCCTGGCATCCGGCTTCCTCGGGACGAAGGGGCTGGCTGCGGACCGGGTCATCGTGACATAACGGGCAGTCAGGGCGGGGCGTGACACCGCCGCGTGCGGCCGGGTGGGGGTGGGTGTGGCGCTGCGCGGGGCCGTCCCCTACCCGCCCTTCCTCCGTTCCCCGGGCTGCGCCCGGACCCGCCTCGGGGGCTCCGCCCCCGGACCCCCGCGCCTCAAACGCCGGCGGGGCTGATTTACCCCGGCGGGACCGAATGGGTCAGGGCGATGGCCAGCGGGGTGCGTTCGTAGAGGATCTGGTGGCCGTGGCGGGAGGGGATGAGGAGGCCGGCCGCCTGGAGGGTCTTCAGGTGGGAGGAGACGGTGGAGGGGGCCAGGGACAGGCGGTGGGCCAGGGCGGTGGTCGAGGCCGGCTCGGTCAGTGCGCACAGGACGTCGGCGCGGGCCCGGCCCAGCAGCCGGGCCAGCGCCCGCGGGGCCGGGCCGGCCGGGGCCGTCCACAGGGCGCCGATGCCCCGGGCCGGGTACACGAGGGTCGGCTGCCACGGCGGGTCGTAGCCGCCCACCACCTCCGGCCAGACGAAGGCGCTCGGCATGAGGAGGAGCCCCTGGCCGTCGAGGGAGCGGTCGTGGTGGCCCCGGCGGGCGATGCTGAGGGTGTTCCCCGACCAGCGCAGATCCGGGTGGAGGCCGTCGAACAGGGCCTCGAGCCCGCCCGCGGCCAGCCGCCGGGAGTGGAACAGGACGTCCGCCTCCAGCAGTGCGCGCAGCCGGGGCCAGTGCGGGGCGACCAGCACCCGCCAGGCCTGCTCGTAAAGATCGGCCAGCTCCTGGACCGCCCGCTCCGGATCCGCCAGCATCCGCTGCCCGGCCGCGCTCTCCAGGGCGCCCGGCGTGCAGACCAGGGAGCGCCGCAGGTCCTCGCGCGCCGC
The DNA here is from genome assembly GCF_059758875.1 of Streptomyces sp. GQ60. NCBI lineage: Bacteria > Bacillati > Actinomycetota > Actinomycetes > Kitasatosporales > Streptomycetaceae > Streptomyces > Streptomyces sp. GQ60. The sequence goes on from NZ_JCAXEG010000001.1 coordinate 960,434, forward strand.
CTGCGGATCGGCGGCCCGGACCCGCGCGAGCTCCTCCTCGAAGGTGACCGAGGGGCCCGTCGGAGGCGGGCTGAGGAAGTCCGGGTTGTGTCCCGTGCGCGGCATCAGCAGCCACAGCGGCCGCAGGTCCAGCCCGGCGGCCGCCGTGCGGATCCCGCGGAGCCAGGGCAGGTGGTAGGCGTGGCGCCGCTGGTCCAGCAGGACCCGTACCGCCTCCTGGGTCTCCCAGCGGGGCGAGATCGAGAACCGGCAGCGCATCAGGTCGGCGGGGCCGAAGCGGAAGTGGAAGGGCATGGGCGTTTCCGGGAGCGTTCCCTGTGCGGGTGGGGTGCGGGTTCGGGTCCGGGGCGGGTGATTCGGCTGGAGACGAATCTCTGTCCTGCCAGCCTAGGGCGCGCCAGGGTCCTGCGTATGACCACCGCCGACCAGGGCGCGCCCGCCGACCAGGGCGCGCCCGCCGACCAGGGCGCGCCCGCCGACCAGGGCGCGCCCGCCGAGCAGGGCGCACCCGCCGCCGAGCCGCATTCCGTCCCCGGGCCGCCCGAGCGCACCCCCGTGCCGGAGTCTGCCGGGTACCGGGCCGTCTTCCGGGTCCGGGAGTTCAGGCCGGTCTTCGCCGCGCACCTGCTGTCCGTGCTCGGCGTCGTCATCGCCGAGATCTCCCTCACCGTCCTCGTTTACCGCGCCACCGGCTCCCCCCTGATGAGCGCGCTCACCTTCGCCCTCGGCTTCCTCCCCTACGCCCTCGGCGGCACCCTCCTCGCGCCGCTCGCCGACCGGCTCCCCGCCCGCCGCGTGCTCGTCGGCTGCGACCTCGTCTGCGCGGCCTGCGCGGCGGCCATGGCCGCGCCCGGCACCCCGGTCGCGCTGCTCCTCGTACTGCGCTGCGCGATGGCCTTCGTCGCGCCGCTGTTCCAGGGCACCCGCAGCGCCTCCCTCGCCGACGTCCTCGGCGCCGGCGACGCGTACGTCCTGGGCCGCTCGCTGCTGCGCATGGTGGCCCAGAGCGCCCAGCTCATCGGCTTCGGGCTCGGCGGACTGCTGCTCACCGTGCTGGCCCCGCGCGGGGCCGTCCTCCTCACGGCCGCCGGCTTCCTCGGCTCCGCGGCCCTGCTGCGCCTGGGCACCCGGGCCCGGCCCGCCCGGAGCGCGGGCGCCGGCCCGCGGGTCTCCCCGCTCGCCGGACTGCGCGCCGTCCTGGGCCACCGCCGGCTGCGGGCCCTCACCCTGCTGTGCTGGCTGCCGCCGCTCTTCGTGGTGGTGCCCGAGGCGCTGCTGACCCCGTACGCCACCGGTCTCGGCATCTCCACCGCCGGGCTCGGGCTGCTGATGTGCGCGATGCCGGCCGGAGCCATCGCCGGGGAGGTGTGGGCGGGCTCGGCGCTCACCGCCCGAACGCGTTCGCGGATCACGGCCCCGCTCGCGGCGCTCTCGCTGCTGCCGCTGCTCGCGTACGCCGTCCGGCCCGGCCTGCCGCTCCTCCTGGCCGCGCTCGTGCTGGCCGGGCTGGCCCACGCGTACACCCTCGGGCTCGACCAGTGGTACGTCGAGGCCGTGCCCGAGGAGCTGCGCGGCCGGGCGATGACCCTGCTCAGCACCGGGCTGATGACCCTTCAGGGTGTCGGCATGGCGCTGGCCGGAGTCGCGGCGGAGTTCCTGCCGGTCCACGTGGTGGTCGCGTCGGCCGCGGTGCTCGGCACCGGGGTGGTCCTGCTGCTGCTCGCCGAGGCGCGCCGGACGGACGGGCCGAGGCGTGAGACGGATCCCGCCGCCAAATGACCGCCCGGTAGGGTCTGGTGCGTGCCCAAACCGCTCAGCCTTCCCTTCGACCCCATCGCCCGCGCCGACGAACTGTGGCAGCAACGCTGGGGCCCGGTCCCCTCGATGGCCGCGATCACCTCGATCATGAGGGCGCACCAGATCCTGCTCGGGGAGGTCGACGCGGTCGTCAAGCCGTACGGCCTGACCTTCGCGCGCTACGAGGCGCTGGTACTGCTGACCTTCTCCAAGGCCGGCGAACTGCCGATGTCGAAGATCGGCGAGCGGCTGATGGTCCACCCGACGTCGGTGACGAACACGGTGGACCGGCTGGTGAAGTCCGGCCTCGTCGCCCGGCGCCCGAACCCGAACGACGGGCGCGGCACGCTCGCGTCGATCACGGACAAGGGCCGCGAGGTGGTCGAGGCGGCCACGAAGGCGCTGATGGAGATCGACTTCGGATTGGGCGTCTACGACGCCGAGGAGTGCGGGGAGATCTTCGCGCTCCTGCGCCCGCTCCGGGTGGCCGCGGCCGACTTCGACGAGAGGTGACCCTCCCCGTCCCGTTCCCCGCCCCCGTCCCCGGCACCGCCGGCTGACGCGGGCGCCGTCCCGGGGGTCGACGGCCGGGCGGGCGGGCGTCACGGGCGCCGACCCGGCCCCCGTCAAGATCGTGCGAACCGGACGGCTAGGCTCGACGGCATGAAACGAAGCGTGCTGACCCGCTACCGCGTCATGGCCTACGTGACCGCGGTCATGCTCCTGATCCTCTGTGCCTGCATGGTGGCGAAGTACGGCTTCGACACCGGCGCCGACCTGACCTTCGCGGTCTCGCAGACGCACGGTGTGCTGTTCATGATCTACCTGGTGTTCGCCTTCGACCTGGGCTCCAAGGCCAAGTGGCCCTTCGGCAAGCTCCTCTGGGTCCTGGTCTCCGGCACCATCCCGCTCGCCGCGTTCTTCGTCGAGCGCAAGATCCGGGCCGAGGTCGAGCCCCTCGTCGTCGGCGATCCGGCCGCCGCCCGCGCCTGACCTCGGGTGATCCTTCCGCCCCCGGGGCGACTCCCCGGGGGTTGCCCATCGACATTTACTAGGACGTCCTAGTAAATTCAGCGGTATGGACGCTGACGCCATTGAGGAGGGCCGCCGTCGCTGGCAGGCCCGGTACGACAAGGCCCGCAAGCGCGAGGCCGATTTCACCACGCTCTCCGGCGACCCCGTCGATCCCGTCTACGGCCCCCGGCCCGGCGACTCGTACGAGGGCTTCGAGCGCATCGGCTGGCCGGGGGAGTACCCGTACACCCGGGGCCTGCACGCCACCGGCTACCGGGGGCGCACCTGGACCATCCGGCAGTTCGCCGGGTTCGGGAACGCCGAGCAGACCAACGAGCGCTACAAGATGATCCTGGCCGCCGGCGGCGGCGGGCTCTCCGTCGCCTTCGACATGCCCACCCTGATGGGGCGCGACTCCGACGACCCCCGCGCGCTCGGCGAGGTCGGCCACTGCGGGGTGGCCATCGACTCCGCCGCCGACATGGAGATCCTCTTCAAGGACATCCCGCTCGGCGACGTGACCACCTCCATGACGATCAGCGGCCCCGCCGTGCCCGCCTTCTGCATGTACCTCGTGGCCGCCGAACGCCAGGGCGTCGACCCGGCCGTCCTCAACGGGACGCTCCAGACCGACATCTTCAAGGAGTACATCGCCCAGAAGGAGTGGCTCTTCGAGCCCGAGCCGCACCTGCGCCTCATCGGCGACCTCATGGAGTACTGCGCGAACGGCATCCCCGCCTACAAGCCGCTCTCCGTCTCCGGCTACCACATCCGCGAGGCCGGGGCCACGGCCGCGCAGGAGCTCGCGTACACCCTCGCCGACGGGTTCGGGTACGTGGAGCTGGGCCTCTCGCGCGGGCTGGACGTGGACCACTTCGCGTCCGGGCTCTCCTTCTTCTTCGACGCCCACCTCGACTTCTTCGAGGAGATCGCCAAGTTCCGCGCCGCCCGCCGGATCTGGGCCCGCTGGATGAAGGAGGTGTACGGGGCGAAGTCCGAGAAGACGATGTGGCTGCGCTTCCACACCCAGACGGCCGGGGTCTCCCTCACCGCACAACAGCCCTACAACAACGTCGTGCGCACCGCCGTGGAGGCCCTCGCGGCCATCCTCGGCGGCACCAACTCGCTCCACACCAACGCCCTCGACGAGACCCTCGCGCTGCCCAGCGAGCAGGCCGCCGAGATCGCGCTGCGCACGCAGCAGGTGCTGATGGAGGAGACCGGCGTGGCCAACGTGGCCGACCCGCTGGGCGGCTCCTGGTTCGTCGAGCAGCTCACCGACCGCATCGAGGCCGAGGCCGAGAAGATCTTCGAGCAGATCAAGGAGCGCGGGCTGCGCGCCCACCCGAACGGGCAGCACCCGATCGGCCCGATCACCTCGGGCATCCTGCGGGGCATCGAGGACGGCTGGTTCACCGGGGAGATCGCCGAGTCGGCCTTCCAGTACCAGCGCTCGGTGGAGAAGGGCGACAAGCGGGTCGTGGGCGTCAACGTCCACCACGGCTCGGTCACCGGTGACCTGGAGATCCTGCGGGTCAGCCACGAGGTGGAGAAGGTGCAGGTCCGCGAGCTCGCGGAGCGCAAGGCCGGCCGGGACGACGCGAAGGTGACGGCGGCGCTGGACGCCATGCTGGCCGCCGCCCGCGACGGGTCCAACATGATCCCGGCGATGCTGGACGCGGTGCGCGCCGAGGCCACGATGGGCGAGATCTGCAACCTGCTGCGGGACGAGTGGGGCACCTACACGGAGCCGCCGGGGTTCTGAGGGGCATGAGGGGCCCCGCGCCGGGCGGCGCGGGCCGGGCGGGTTCCGAAAGGGACGGCCTAAGGTGGCGGCCATGACCGGCCGCCGCCTTCCCGTCCCCGTGTACGGGGTGAGTGCCCGCGTGCGCATGCAGACCAGCTGCGGGCCGTACGCGTACATCGCCGCCGACTTCGAGCCACCCGGCCGGGACGGGCTGACGGAGGTCCTGAACGCCGTGGCGGCCCACCGCCGGCTGCCCGAGGTGTACGTCTCCTGCGTGCGGGCGGGCATCGTGCGCGGCCTCGACGGTGTGGCGGCCTCCGTGCTGCTCACCGATGCCCACGTCCACGAGGTGGACTCCTCGGAGTACGGCTACCGGCTCGCCGGGCTCGAAGCGGGCCGGGCCGCACTCGTGGCCTCCGGGCTGCTGCCTCCGGAGGAGGCCGACAGCCTGCGCTGGGCCGACTGGCCCGGGCGTCCGAGGCCCTGGCCGGGCCACAACCCGCGCTCGGAGGCACTGATCGCCTCCGCCCCGGCCTGGTGCGAGGACTTCCTGCCCCTGTCGGACGGCGGCCGGCCGGCGGTGGTCACACCACAGGCGCGGGGCCGGAAGGGCCGGCGGCGGAACCCTGGAGGCCGTGCATGAGCAGGGCCGTGAAGGTGGCCACCCACAGCTCGTCCACCGGCTCGGAGCTGACCAGCGCGCGGTGGACCACCGTGCCCGCGATCACGTCGAAGATCAGGTCCGTGGTGTGGGCGGCGAGGGACTCGTCCTCCTCGTGGGGGAGTTCGCCCCGGGCCTGCGCCCGTTCGCGCCCCAGTACGACGAGACGTTTCTGCCGGTCCACGATCGCCGACCGGATCCGGTCCCGCAGGGCCTCGTCCCGCGTGGACTCGGCGACGACGGCCATCAGGGCGGTACGGGCCTCCGGGCGCCGCAGCAGCGCCGCGAACTGGAGCACCACGTACTCGATGTCGGCTTGGAGCGAGCCGCGGTCGGGGAGTTCGAGGGAGTCGAAGAGCTCCGCGACGGCGTCCACGACCAGTTCGCTCTTGCCCGCCCAGCGCCGGTAGAGGGTGGTCTTCGCGACCCCGGCCCGCGTCGAGACGTCCCCCATCGTCAGCTTCGACCAGCCCAGCTCCACCAGTGCGTGCCGGGTCGCGGCGAGGATCGCGGCGTCCGCCGCGGCGCTGCGCGGGCGGCCGGTGCGGCCGTGCGGGGAGGAGGCGTCCGAGCTGGGGTTGCGCATGGCGGAGACCATACCCGCCGGTAGCAGAATCGATCCGCCCCCCGGATGTGTGGTTCAGATCACGGGGCGCGGGAGTGCGGAGGGAGTTACGCTACGACTCGTAGCGTAAGAGCGACAACCACGCGAAGAGCTACCGGCGCCAGGTGGGGACCCGGCGTCACGGCACGGCAGTACGGCAGTCCAGCAGCACGGCAGTACAACTGCACAGCACGTCAGGTACCGCGATCGGTTCGTTTCGGCCGATCTTTTTCGTCGGCGCGCGCACTCGGGGGAGGATGTACGCATGCAGCCCAGAAACATGTCCATGAGCGGTGTCGTCGACCTCGCCGCGGTGAAGGCGGCCGGTGAGGCCAAGGCCAAGGCCGAGCAGGCCCGCGCCGAGGCGGCCCGGAAGGCCGCTCAGGGCGGTGCCCCCGCGGCCGCCGGGGCCGTTCCGCCGTCCGCGCTCGTCTTCGACACCGACGAGACCCGCTTCGAGAGCCACGTCGTCCCGCTCTCGGGCGAGGTTCCGGTCATCCTCGACTTCCGCGCCGAAGGCTTCGAGCAGGGGCGCGAGCTGAGCCTGCTGCTGGAGCGGCTCACGATCGAGGCGAACGGCCGGCTGGCGCTGGCCGCGCTCGATGTCGCGGCCAACCAGAACCTGATCCGCGAGTTCCGCATCGAAGCCCTCCCGGCCGTCTTCGCCGTGGTCGCCGGTCAGGCGATGCCGCTGTTCCAGGACTTCGCCCCCGAGGCCGAGGTCCGCGCGGTCCTGGCCCAGCTGGTCCAGATCGCCGAGGAGCGCTTCGGTGTCATCGGCGTGGCGGTGGACCCCGCCGCCGAGGGCGCGGCCGCCCCGGGACCGGGCGCGGTGGAGGCCGAGGAGCCGGCCGGTCCGTACGACGCGCTGCTCGACGAGGCGATCGAGGCGCTGGACGCCGACGACCTGGACGGAGCGGTGCGCGCCTACCGGAACGTACTGGCGGCCGATCCGTCCAACACCGACGCCAAGCTGGGCCTCGCCCAGGCCGAGCTGTTCGCCCGGGTCAAGGACATGAACCCGCAGGCGGTGCGCGCCGCGGCGGCCGAGAACCCGCGCGACCCGGCGGCGCAGATCGCCGCGGCCGACCTGGATCTGGCCGGCGGTCACGTGGCGGACGCCTTCGGGCGGCTGGTGGACACCGTGAAGGTGACGTTCGGTGAGGACCGTGACTCGGTGCGCCTGCGGCTGCTGGAGATGTTCGAGGTGGTCGGCGCGGACAACCCGCTCGTCACGTCGGCCCGTACGGCGCTCGCGCGGGTGCTGTTCTAGCACCGGCTCGGCACCACCACGGCACCACGGCGTCGGCACGGCGCCGTCACGCCACCGGCGTACCACCGACACAGCACCCGCACAGCACCGGCACGCCACCGGTGATTTGTTGACACAGAGGTAAACAGCGGCCGCGCTTTGCCAAAACTTGGCAATCGCGGCCGCTGTTACTCGCAGTAAATCGAACCCCGTGAACTGTCCGGTGTGTTCACTCTTCCCCCGGTCTGTCATGGCCCTTGGTGACACCCTGTGTTGCGGTCCTACGGGTGCGCGACTCCCACAGGTTATCTGGCCGTTACCCGCCAGTAACGAACCCCCTTGTGCCCCGGTCGCGAATGGACCACGATCGGCGTCGCTCGGTCCTTCCCGCAGAGCCGCTCATACGGAGCCGCGGTGGAGGGTCCCCACCGGGCCGGCCGGTGGCAGTGGCACCGGCCGTGGGACAGGGGGGTCTCCGTCATATGGCGGGGCCTGTCCTCCAGGTTGCGCGAACGCGTGGCCAAGTGGTTGTCGCTCGGGGGTGAACGCCGGTGTACGGACGCGGTATCGCCGTGGTTCGGCCGCTCGCGCTCCTTCCCGAGGACGTAGCACTTCTCCCATCCCAGGACGGGCACCGCCCGGACCGGAGATGTACGTCCGAGAAGGAGGAACGAACATGATTTCCCAGATTCGTGGCGGGACCAGATGGAAGCGCTTCGCGCTCGTCATGGTGCCGAGCATCGCTGCCACGGCGGCGGTCGGAGTGGGTCTGGCGCAGGGTGCCCTCGCGGCGTCCTTCAGCGTCTCGGGCCAGGACTTCAAGGTGTCGGCCGACAAGCTCGACGGCAAGAACCTGATCCAGTACGGCGGCATCGCCGAGGGGCACGACCTCAAGGGCAAGCCGGCGCACCACCCGGTCACCATCTCCGGGTTCAGCTACGCCGAGATCACCAACATGTGCCAGTCCCTGGTGACGCCGACGCCGCTCGGCAACATCACGCTGAGGCTGAACACGGGTACCGAGAAGAACAAGCCCGCGGTGGCGACCAACATCTACCTGGATGTCGCCGAGCTCGACACGGACGCCGAGTTCGAGAACCTCGACATCGGTGTCGCCGTCGGCGACGCGAGCCACAAGACCAAGCCGCAGGCCGGTACGGTCGCCAGCCCGTACGCGTTCTCGCAGCGTGCGGACCGCGCGGTGCTGTCGAACGTGCGTCAGAAGGCGTGGGCGACGACGGCGGGCACCTTCAAGCTGCCCAACCTCAAGCTGCGCCTCCTCAGTGGCGACCAGCCCTGCTACTAGGACGAGAAGTAGTCGTTCCCGGTGCATAACCGGACGGGTGGGCGGTGCCGGCGGCAGTCGCCGTCGCCCGCCCGTCCGGGCTCCACATAGTTCTCAGTACCACCCGTTTCCAGGGAGCTGTTGTCCATGAACCCCCAGGCCCCGGTTTACGTGCGCGCCGAAGACGACGCTTGGCTCACCGCGGTGTACTACCGCTTCCACGCGTGGAGCGGTCACCGCCCCTTCTGGGCAGGTCTGTTCATGCTCCTCAGCGGTGCTCCGATCCTCTACTTCCCTTACGGGGACGTCCGCCTCGGCAATGTCACCCTCGCGATGGCGACGACGACCGGCGCCGGTTCGCTGATCATCGGCATCCTCCTGATCACGCTGGGGCTGACGCTCTGGTTCCAGCACGGGGTACGGATCTTCGCGGGCGTCGCCGCGATCCTGCTGGGGCTGGTGTCCCTGCCGGTGTCGAACCTCGGCGGCTTCGGGCTGGGCATCGCCCTCGCCCTCACCGGCGGCGGCCTCGCACTGTCGTGGGTGCCGGGCAAGCCGGCGGACGAGACCGGCCCGAGGGACGCCGGAGACCCGGCGCACGCCGTGAACCTGGGCAAGGCCGAGGCGATGGCGGGCCCCCACGGGGTCCCGGGACAGCGCGAAACGGAAACGCCGGCATACGCGAGCGAGACGACTGCCCACGCCGATGGCGGGAGGAACAGTGCGGGGTGACGAAACGCGACGGGGCGAGGCCCCGGGTGCGGAGTCCCGTGAGAGGAAGGGCCCGCGCCACGCGGCGCCCAGGAAGTCGCTGCTGACCAAGATCCAGATACCCGTCGGCAAGACGATGGCGCTGGCCGCCATGCCGACCGCGGTCTTCGTCGGCATGAGCATGGCGCCGAAGCTGGCCGTGGCCGACGACAAGGACATCCCCTTCGCGCCCGGACCGTGTGTGACGCGGTCCGACGAGCCCGCGGAGTCGGCCTCCCCGTCGGCGAAAACGCCGTCCAAGACTCCTTCGAAGGCTCCGCGGACGACGCCCGCACCGGGCAAGTCGCCCACCGCGGTGCCCTCGCCGAGCGCGAGCCCGTCGGCCTCCAAGCCGGCGGCGGGGACCTCCGAGAAGCCCGCCGAGCAGCCCGGCCTCATGCCGGCGGCGGTCACCCCGGCCAAGGCGGCGAACCCGCTGGACCCGCTCGGCGTCGGCGATGCCCTCAAGGGTCTGGTCGACGACCTCGGCAAGTCCCTCACGGGCGCCCCGGCAGCGCCGGCCCCTGCCCCGTCCCCGACGGCGACCGCCGCGCCCGCTCCGAACCCGTCCGAGGCCGCGATCCGCGACGCCGCGAAGACGGCCGGCGCCACGGTTACGGAGCTCTCCGAGGAGGTCAAGGGCACCGCGACCACCCCGAAGGACGAGACGGGGGTGGCGGCGAAGCCGAAGCCGGAAACGGTGACGGAGCCGGAGGGCGCCAAGGGCGGCAAGGGCAAGGACGGGAAGGAGCCCTTCCCGTGCCCGACCTACGACGCCGAGGCCCTGGCCAACGCCGAACTGGAGAAGGGGATCCCCCTGCTCCCGGACGAGCCCTGGTACCTGGACAGTTCGCTGCTGACCCTCTACGGCCTCGACTACGAGGGCATCGTCAAGGTGAAGACGGCGGGCGGCAAGACCAAGACCGTCCTGAAGTTCACCGCGGACTCGCTGGACATCAAGGACCTCTACCAGACGGTCGGCAAGGGCGGGCAGGTCGCCCACCTGAAGTCCCGTCCGGGGTCCACCTCGAAGTTCCGCGGGGCCAAGGTGACGATGTACACCGAGAGCCTCAAGGGCAACCTCTTCGGCCTGATCCCGATCGAGTTCACCCCGAAGAGCCCGCCGCCCCTGAACGTTCCGTTCGCATTCTTCACGAACGTCAAGGTCGTCCAGGCCGGCCAGTTCGGCGGCACCCTGACCATCCCGGGCCTCAAGAACTACATCGGCCCGGCGGAGTAGACGCGTACGGCCTCGCGCGGCCGCACGCACCGAGGGCGGCACCCCGGATCCTCATCGGATCGGGGTGCCGCCCTCGGTCTCTGTGCGGCAGAGGCTGTACGGGTGGTGCGGTGCGGTGCGGCGAGGTCAGTCGCGGGCGCCGCTGCCAAGGTGGTGGACCCGGACCATGTTGGTGGTGCCGGGGACGCCGGGGGGCGAACCGGCGGTGATGATCATGGTGTCGCCCTTGTTGTACCGCTTGAGCTTGAGCATCTCCACGTCCACGAGGTCGACCATGGAGTCGGTGTTGTCCACGTGCGGGACGACGTAGGACTCGACGCCCCAGCTCAGCGTGAGCTGGTTGCGGGTGCCGGTGTCGGTGGTGAAGGCCAGGATCGGCTGGTTCGCGCGGTAGCGCGACAGGCGGCGGGCGGTGTCACCGGAGTGGGTGAAGGCGACCAGGGCCTTGCCGTCGAGGAAGTCCGCGATCTCGCAGGCCGCGCGGGCGACGGAGCCGCCCTGGGTGCGGGGCTTCTTGCCCGGGACCAGCGGCTGCAGGCCCTTGGACAGGAGCTCCTCCTCGGCCGCCTCGACGATCTTCGACATCGTCTTGACGGTCTCGATCGGGTAGGCGCCGACCGAGGACTCGGCGGACAGCATGACCGCGTCCGCGCCGTCGAGGATCGCGTTGGCGACGTCGGAGGCCTCCGCGCGCGTCGGGCGCGAGTTGGTGATCATCGACTCCATCATCTGGGTCGCGACGATCACCGGCTTGGCGTTGCGGCGGCACATCTCCACGAGGCGCTTCTGCACCATCGGGACCTTTTCGAGCGGGTACTCGACGGCGAGGTCGCCACGGGCGACCATGACCGCGTCGAAGGCCGCGACGACGCCCTCCATGTTGGCGACGGCCTGCGGCTTCTCGACCTTGGCGATGACGGGGACCCGGCGGCCCTCCTCGTCCATGACCTTGTGGACGTCCTTGACGTCGTCGGCGTCACGCACGAAGGAGAGGGCGACCATGTCGCAGCCCATCCGCAGGGCGAAGCGGAGGTCGTCGACGTCCTTCTCCGACAGGGCGGGGACGTTGACGGCGGCACCCGGCAGGTTGATGCCCTTGTGGTCCGAGATGACACCGCCCTCGATGACGATGGTCTTGACCCGGGGGCCCTCGACCTCGGTCACCCGGAGCTCGACGTTGCCGTCGTTGATCAGGATCTGGTCGCCCTTGGAGACGTCGCCCGGCAGACCCTTGTAGGTCGTGCCGCAGATGGACTTGTCGCCCGGGACGTCCTCGGTGGTGATGGTGAACTCGTCACCGCGGACGAGCTCGACGGGACCCTCGGCGAAGGTTTCCAGACGGATCTTCGGGCCCTGGAGGTCGGCGAGGACGCCGACGGCACGCCCGGTGTCCTCGCAGACCTTCCGGACGCGGTCGTACCGCTCCTGGTGTTCTGCCTGGGAGCCGTGGCTGAAGTTGAATCGGGCCACGTTCATACCGGCCTCTACGAGAGCTTTCAGCTGCTCGTAAGAGTCGACGGCGGGGCCCAGCGTGCAGACGATTTTGGAACGGCGCATGGAGCGGATCCTATCGGTTTGTTTCGTAGCGGAATATTCCGTCTGGTGGAAAGTCCAAAGTGACTAACCGGTAACCAGCGCGTACGTCTGGCTGGCGATCTCCAGTTCCTCGTCCGTCGGGACCACGGCCACGGCCACCCGTGCGTACTCCGCGGACACCAGGCGCGGCTCGGAGGACCGTACCGAGTTCGCCTCCAGGTCGAGCGCCAGGCCCAGTTCGGCCAGACCTGCCACGGCCATCTCGCGGATCTCCGAGGAGTTCTCGCCCACGCCCGCCGTGAAGGCGACCGCGTCCACCCGGCCGAGGACCGCCGAGTAGGCGCCGATGTACTTCTTCAGACGGTGGATGTACGAGGCCAGCGCCAGCCGCGCGGAGGCGTCGCCCTCCGCGGCCCGCCGCTGCACCTCGCGCATGTCGTTGTCGCCGCACAGACCCAGCAGACCGCTCTTCTTGTTGAGCAGCGAGTCGATCTCGTCGACGGACATGCCCCCGACCCGAGCCAGGTGGAAGACGACCGCCGGGTCCAGGTCGCCCGAACGGGTGCCCATGACCAGGCCCTCCAGCGGGGTCAGGCCCATGGACGTCTCCACGCACACGCCGCCGTGCACGGCCGAGGCCGAGGCGCCGTTGCCCAGGTGGAGCACGATCACGTTCACGTCCTCCTCGGCCTTGCCGAGGAGCCTCGCCGTGGCCCGGGCCACGTAGGCGTGCGAGGTGCCGTGGAACCCGTACCGCCGGATGGAGTACTTGTCGGCCGTCGCGGCGTCGATCGCGTACCGCGCCACGTGCTCCGGCATGGTCGAGTGGAAGGCCGTGTCGAAGACGGCGACCTGCGGCAGGTCGGGGCGCAGCTCCCGCGCCACCTCGATGCCGGTCACGTTCGCCGGGTTGTGCAGCGGGGCGAGCGGGATCAGGGCGCGGATCTCGGCCAGCACCGCGTCGTCGACCGGCGTCGGGTGCGTGAACTTGGTCCCGCCGTGCACCACCCGGTGGCCCACGGCGGCCAGCTCGGGCGAGTCCAGCCCCAGCCCGTCGGCGGCGAGCTCCGCCGCGACGGCCCGCAGCGCCGCCCCGTGGTCGGCGATCGGCCCGGTCCGCTCGCGCTTGCCGCCCGCAGCGCCCGGACCGGTCAGCGCCTCGTGCACGAGGCGGGAGGTCTCCTCGCCGATGCGCTCCACCAGGCCGACCGCCAGGCGGGAGGAGTCCGCCATGTCGAGCAGCTGGTACTTCACCGACGAGGAGCCGGAGTTGAGGACGAGTACGCGCGATGCGGTCACGATGAGGGTCTTTCCTTTGCGGTGGGGTCTCGGTGGGGGGACAGCCGGCCACGGGCCCGGTCGGCGACGGGCTCAGCCGGACAGCGGCTCAGCCGGCCACGGGCCGGGACTGCGCCTGGATGGCGGTGATGGCCACGGTGGTGACGATGTCCTGGACCAGCGCGCCGCGCGAGAGGTCGTTGACGGGCTTGCGCAGACCCTGCAGGACCGGTCCGACCGCCACGGCGCCGGCCGAGCGCTGCACGGCCTTGTACGTGTTGTTGCCGGTGTTGAGGTCGGGGAAGATCAGCACCGTCGCGCGGCCGGCCACCTCCGACTCGGGCAGCTTGGTCGCGGCGACCGAGGGCTCGACGGCGGCGTCGTACTGGATCGGCCCCTCGATCAGCAGGTCGGGGCGCTGCTCGCGGACGAGCTCGGTGGCCTTGCGGACCTTGTCCACGTCCGCGCCCGAGCCGGAGGTGCCGGTGGAGTACGAGAGCATCGCGATCCGCGGCTCCAGGCCGAAGGCGGCGGCGGTGGTGGCCGACTGGACGGCGATGTCGGCGAGCTGCTCGGCGTCGGGGTCCGGGTTCACGGCGCAGTCGCCGTACGCGAGGACCTTGTCGGCCAGGCACATGAAGAAGACCGAGGAGACGATGGACGCGTCGGGCTTGGTCTTGATGATCTCGAAGGCCGGGCGGATGGTGGCGGCGGTGGAGTGCACCGAGCCCGAGACCATGCCGTCGGCGAGGCCCTCCTGCACCATCAGGGTGCCGAAGTAGTTGACGTCGGTGACCACGTCGTGGGCCAGCTCGACCGTCATGCCCTTGTGGGCGCGGGCCTTGGCGTAGTACTCGGCGAATCGTTCCCGCAGCGGGGAGGTGGCCGGGTCGATGAGCTGGGCGGCCGAGATGTCGATGCCCAGGTCGGCGGCCTTCTTCAGGATCGCCTGCTCCTCGCCCAGCAGGGTGAGGTCGCAGACCCCGCGGCGCAGCACCACGTCCGCGGCGCGCAGCACGCGCTCCTCGGTGCCCTCGGGGAGGACCACGCGGCGGCGCTCGGCGCGGGCCTGCTCCAGCAGCTGGTTCTCGAACATCATCGGCGTGACCCGCTCGGAGCGGGCCACCGAGAGCACCTCGCGGAGCTCGGCGGTGTCCACGTGGCGCTCGAACAGGCCGAGCGCGGTCTCCAGCTTGCGCGGGGTCGCGGAGTTCAGCCGGCTCTGCAGCGAGAAGAGTTCGGCGGCGGTCGGGAAGCTGTTGCCCGCGACCGAGACCACCGGGGTGCCCGGAGCCAGCTTGGAGGCCAGCGTCAGGATGTCCTTGCCCGGGCGCTCGTTCAGCGTCAGCAGCACACCGGCGATCGGCGGGGTGCCGGAGGTGTGCGCGGCGAGCGCCCCGATGACCAGGTCGGAGCGGTCCCCGGGGGTGACGACCAGGCAGCCGGGGGTCAGGGCGTTCAGGAAGTTCGGCAGCATGGCCCCGCCGAAGACGAAGTCCAGGGCGTCGCGGGCCAGTCCGGCCTCGTCGCCGAGGAGCACTTCGCCGCCGAGCGCCCGGGTGATCTGGGCGACCGTCGGGGCGGACAGGTGCTTGTCGTCCGGCAGGACGTAACAGGGCACGGGGAGCCGGGCGGCCAGGCGCTCGGCTATCACGTCGCGGTCCTCGGCGGCGACCCGGTTGACGACCATCGCGCCCACGTGGCAGCCCAGGGCCTCGTACGCGCGGTAGGCGTTGCGGGTCTCTGCGCGCACGGCCTCGGCGGGGTGCTTGGTGCCGCCCACGACGGGGATGACCAGCGCGCCCAGCTCGTTGGCGAGGCGGGCGTTGAGCGCCAGCTCGTCCGGGAGGTTGGTGTCGGCGTAGTCGGTGCCGAGGACCAGCATGACCTCGTAGTCGCGCGCCACCTTCTGGTAGCGGCCCACGAGCTGGGAGACCAGTTCGTCGGTACCCTTCTCGGCCAGGATGGCGGAGGCCTCGTGGTACTCCATGCCGTAGGCCGTCGCCGCGTCCTGGTCGATCCGGAACCGGCCCTTGAGCAGGTCGAAGAGCCGGTCGGGCCCGTCGTGCAACAGGGGGCGGTACACGCCCACCCGGCCTGTCTGGCGGGTCAGGAGCTCCATGATGCCCAGCTCGACGACCTGGCGGCCGTCCCCCCGCTCGATACCCGTCACGTACACGCTGCGCGTCACGCGTGCTCTCCGTCCCAATTCGAGTCGGTTGTCCCAGTAAATAAGGGCTTGACCTCTTGACAATACCCCCGCGATTCCTTAGGACGCCCGCCGGCAGAAGGGCCCGCGGGAGGGGGTCGAAAGGCCCTGCGGGCCCTCCGTGGGTGGCGTGCCACAGAGCGCGCGCCACCCGGAGCCCGTGGAACAATCGGACAGGCTTCATCAATGCGCCCTCATAGGGCGCCTCATATGGCACCTCATATGTCCCCTCGGCCGGACGCCCGCACGCGGACGGCCAGGTACGACCAGGAGCAGGAGACACAGCACGATGCGTATCGGAGTTCTCACAGCAGGCGGCGACTGCCCGGGGCTGAACGCTGTCATCCGGTCGGTCGTACACCGTGCCGTGGTCGGGCACGGGGACGAGGTCATCGGCTTCGAGGACGGCTTCAAGGGCCTCCTCGACGGCAACTTCCGCCCCCTCGACATCAACGCGGTCAGCGGCATCCTCGCCCGCGGCGGCACGATCCTCGGATCGGCCCGCATGGAGCGCGCGCGCCTCCACGAGGCGGCCGAGAACGCCGCCGAACTGGCCAAGCGCTACGGCATCGACGCCCTGATCCCGATCGGCGGCGAGGGCACCCTGACCGCCGCCCGGATGCTGTCGGACGCGGGCATGCCGGTCGTCGGCGTGCCGAAGACCATCGACAACGACATCTCCTCCACCGACCGCACCTTCGGCTTCGACACCGCGGTCATGGTCGCCACGGAGGCCATCGACCGTCTCAAGACCACCGCCGAATCGCACCAGCGCGTCATGGTCGTCGAGGTCATGGGCCGGCACGCGGGCTGGATCGCCCTGGAGTCCGGCATGGCCGGCGGCGCCCACGGAATCTGCCTGCCGGAGCGCCCCTTCGAGGTGGACGCCCTGGTCAAGATGGTGGAGGAACGATTCGCCCGCGGTAAGAAGTTCGCCGTCATCTGCGTGGCCGAAGGCGCGCATCCCGGCGAGGGCTCGATGCCGTACGAGAAGGGCGCGATCGACCAGTACGGCCACGAGCGCTTCGCCGGCATCGGCAACCGCCTCGCCGTCGAGCTGGAGCGGCGCCTGGGCAAGGAGGCCCGCCCGGTCATCCTCGGCCACGTCCAGCGCGGCGGAACCCCCACCGCGTACGACCGCGTCCTCGCGACCCGCTTCGGCTGGCACGCGGTCGAGGGAGTCCACCGCGGTGATTTCGGCAACATGACCGCCCTGCGCGGCACCGACATCGTCATGGCCCCGCTGGCCGACGCCGTCACCGAGCTGAAGACCGTCCCCGAGGACCGCATGTACGAGGCCGAGTCCGTCTTCTGACCGTCCCGGCCGGGACTTCCGTCCCGAATTCCGTCGCCGAACGGCCCGGTCCGCACCGCCCCTCCGGGGCCGCGGAGACCGGCCGTCCGGCCCGGACGGCCCGTCCGCGTCCCCACCGGGACGGGGACGGGCCACACCTCGTTCGGACCCCGCCCCGCGTTATGATCCGAAGACTCCGCCGTTGGGGGATTGATTGGCCGAGCCGCACATGGCCGGATCGGGCCGTGAAGTCCAGGCCCCTCATCCGGCTCCCGTGCGCACGATGGAAGGTTCCCGTCTCCCGTGGCGACCCGCCCTGCCCTTTTGACCCGTAGGAACGCCGAAGACCCGCAGGCGGGACAGCCCGGCGCCCCGGGGCCGTCCCCGGCCCCGCGGCGGTGGTCCGTCCTCGCCGCGGCCGTGGCGCTTTCCTGGGCGCTGCCGGCGCTCCTCGACGCGCTGAGCCTGGACGTGGTGCTGATCCCCGTCCTGGTCCTGGCGATCGGGTCCCTGATCCGGGTGGGCGGCGGCCTCCTCGACCGGCTGGTCGTCTCCGCCTTCATCCTCTGCGGCGCCGTCATGGCCTTCGGGCTGCTCTTCTCCGTCTGGCCGTGGGGGCTGGCCCCCGTCCCGGGCGCCGGCTTCCTGCTGACCGTCGTGTCCGTCTGCGGCTGGCTGTCCGGCCGCCGCCCGCACATCCCGCTGCGGCTGCGCGGCACGGACGCGCTGGTGCTCGGTACCGCCGGGGTGGTCTGGCACTACATGCACCACCCGCTCGCCGGTAAATCGATCACCGAGCGGCTGGCCTACTTCGTCACGTCCGAGGACCGGATGGGGCACTTCTCGTACTTCGACGGCATCCACCACGTGGGCGGCTACAACTTCCTCCACCAGGAGGCCGCCAAGACGTTCATGATGACCCCGTCGGAGGCCGTCTACCCGCAGGGCACCCACTTCCTGCTGGCGTGGATCGACGTCCTCGTGAAGTCCTCGACCGACGGCGGTCCCGCCGCCGAGATGATGAACCGGTACCTCCTGTACGTCATCGGCGCCTACGCCCTGCTCTGCGCCGTCCTGGTCTGGGCGGCCCGCTGGATCGGCGGCCCCCGCCTGCGCGGCTGGCGCGCCGCGGCGGTCTGCGCCACCGTGATGGCGGTGATGCTGTCCGGCTCCATGGCGAACCTCGTCGAGAAGGGCTTCGACTCCGAGACCGTCGGCCTGCTCTTCCTCGCCGTCGGCCTGGCGCTGCTCGTGCGGCCCGCGATGGGACGGGCCGAGTTCGCCCTCGTCGGGGTGGTCGGCCTGGTGACCGTGACCTTCGTCTACAACCTCTACGGGGCCCTGCTCGGCCTGGCCCTGGCCGCGGTCCTCATCGTCCACCGGCGGCGCTTCGCCCCCCGGCGGCTGCTGCTGCTCGGGGTGCTGGCGGGCGGCACTCTGATCGCGGGGCTGCCCAGCGCCTTCTCCGTCCTGACCAAGCTCGACGTCTCCAAGACCTCGAACCTCGCCGGCCCGATGGTCGTCCCCGACCGCCCGGTGCTCATCGGATGCGCCCTGGCGGCCCTGCTGGCCGCCTCCCTGCGGACGAACCGCCGCACGGCCACCGGACAGATGGTCCTCGTGCTGGTCCTCGGCGCGATCACGATGCTCACCCTCTTCGGCGTCTACCAGACGAGGACGATCGGCTACCTCTCGTACTACTTCGAGAAGCTGGCCGCCGCCGGTCTGGTGATCAGCGTGATCTCGCTGGGCCTGGTCGGGCTGCTGCTCCTGCCCGCCGAGCGGCCCAAGGGCTCACCGTGGCGCCGCAAGGCGGAGCGGCTGCTGCAGTCAGGCCTCGCGGTGGTCGCCGCACTCGCGCTCTTCGGAGGCGTGCAGTTCGGGGTCCCCTCCGGATGGATCAGCTTCGCGAAGCGGCTGGACACCACCTCGG
This sequence comes from Streptomyces sp. GQ60, assembly GCF_059758875.1. Lineage (NCBI taxonomy): Bacteria > Bacillati > Actinomycetota > Actinomycetes > Kitasatosporales > Streptomycetaceae > Streptomyces > Streptomyces sp. GQ60. Next base: position 979,034 of record NZ_JCAXEG010000001.1, read on the forward strand.
CCTTCAACGAGAGCCCGATGCTCAAGTGGGCCAGGGGCGAGGCCCGCAGCGACATGGGCCCGCCCGCCCGGGCGCTCGTCGGACGGGACCTCGCGGACCGGCGGGGTCCGGTGATCGCCCTGTACTCCAACGACGCGTACCTGAACCTGAAGTCCACCTTCCTCGCCCAGCTCCTGAACCACCGGGCGGGCGACATGGTGGAGCTGTACGAGATCTTCTACGTCAAGATGGGCGGCCCGCCCACCGAGAAGGACGCCAAGAAGCAGGAGGCCGCGACGTACTACGACCAGTCGCTGGTCCACCTGAAGAAGGCGATCGCCGGGCTCCCCGCCGCGCCGACCATCCTGGTCGGAGACCGGACGGTGGCGGACCGGCTGACGAAGGACCTCGCCCGGGCGGGCATCACGGCGACCGTCGTGCACGCGCCGCTGTCCTAGGCCGTCGCTTTCGGGTCGTGCCCGGCCGACGCTCCGGGGGCTGCCGACCGGCCCCCGGGGCGGGACCCCCGTCCCGACTTCGAGCGCCGAAAGGCCCCGATCACGTCCTCGTCCGGACGCGGCCGGGGCCTTTCCCGTAGGGATCCCGCGGGCGAAACGTGTCCTACGCCGCACCGCCCGCGAGGGCCCAGAACCGCTCCACGATGTCCGTGAGGTACTCACGCCCCGAGTCGCCGCTGCCGGCCTCGCCCTGCCCGCCGCCCCAGCTCAGGGTCGCCACCATCCGGGACTGGTATTCGCCGTGAAGCTGCTCCAGCACCCGCTCCAGGTGCCCCTTGGGCACCGGAAGCAGCTTGGACAGCGGCTTCACGTACGCCTGCCAGCGCGTGGTCACCGCACTGCGCAGCAGCTCGGCCAGCTCCTCGTGCTTGCCGGTCGCCGTCACGAACTGGGCCAGCGTCAGCCCGAGCGCCGTCGCCAGCGCGGCGGACTGCCGCTCGTTGCCCTTCCAGCGGCCGGTGTCCTCCATCTTCTGGTACGCGCCCGCCTCCACCCCGACCCGGCGGGCCAGGTCCTCGGCGGCCAGACCCCGGGCGATGCGGTGCTCCCGCAGGGTGACGGGCTCGGCGAGCAGCTCGCCGGGGGAGCACCAGAGCACGCCCGCAAGGGCGGTGAGCTCGGGGGAGGTGGGCGAAATCTCGCCACGCTCCCACGCCATCACGGTCTCGGGAGTGACGAGCAGTCCGTACTGGGCGCGCAGGCCATAGGCGACATGACCGGGAGCCATGCCCAGGGCAGCGCGGAGACGACGCGCGGCGGGGGCATTGAAAGGAGGGCTGGAGTGCACATGGCACACCGTAGGAGTGGCCGAGGCGCGGCGACTACAGACCAATCAAACAAGCCCATAACTCGTAGGAACGTCCTATGAAGTTAAGGGCTTTAGTCGGTTTTCTCTGCGACTGTCCGGTAATCGGGGTGATCGGTGATCCACTTCCCAGCGTACGTTTCCGGCCGCGGTAGCGGTAGACCCGTGCACGATCCCCACACGGGATCTCCTTGCCTTGACGTCGACGGCAAGGATTACCGTCGGGGCCATGCGAATCGGCGAACTGGCCGAGCGTGCGGGCACCAGCACCCGGACGCTCAGGTACTACGGGTCACGGGGACTGCTGCCCGCGCGGCGCGACGGCAACGGCTACCGCACCTACGACGAGGACGACCTGCGGCTGCTCCGCCAGATCCGCACGCTCCAGGACTTCGGCTTCGACCTGGAGGAGACCCGCCCGTTCGTGGAATGCCTGCGCGCCGGGCATCCGGCCGGCGACTCCTGTCCGGCCTCACTGGCCGTCTACCGGCGCAAGCTCACCGAACTGGACGGTCTGATCGGCCGGCTCGGCGCCGTGCGCGACCAGGTCGCGAGCCAGCTCGCGGAAGCCGAAGCGGCACAGCCCAGATGCGAGATGACCGGCTGATCCGGCCGGGACGAGAGGGGAGAGCACGATGAAGGACCAGAAGGCTCACGGTGTGGCCGAAGTGACCGACGAGGACTTCGAGGCACAGGTGCTGGCCGAGCGCGGCAGGCCCGTCCTGGTGGAGTTCACCGCCGCCTGGTGCGGCCCGTGCCGCCGGCTCGCACCCGTCCTGTCCGCCGTCGCCGCGGAGGAGGCCGACCGCCTCAAGGTCGTCCAGATCGACGCGGACACCAACCCCGCCACGCTCGCGCGCTACGGGGTGCTGTCCATGCCGACCCTGCTCGTCTTCCGCGACGGCGAGCCCGTCCTGCAACTGGTCGGAGCCCGCGCCAAGCGCAGGCTCCTCCAGGAGCTGGAAGGGGTGCTCGGGACTACCGCCGCGGCATCGGCCTGAGCCAGAGCGTGGCCAGGGGCGGGAGGGTCAGGCGCAGGCTCGCCGGCCGGCCCTGCGCGGGCACCGGCTCGGGGCGCAGCGGCTGGGTGTGGTGGACGCCGCTGCCGCCGTAGAGCTGCTGGTCGGTGTTGAGCACCTCCCGCCACAGCGGGACCTCCTCCGGGACACCGAGCCGGTACCCGTGGCGCACCACCGGCGAGAAGTTCGAGACGCACAGCAGCTGCGAGCCGTCCTGCGCGAACCGCAGGAAGGCGAAGACGTTGTCCTCCGCCGCGTCCGCCTCCACCCACGCGAAGCCCTCCGGCACCGTGTCCCGCTCCCACAGGGCGGGAGCCGCCCGGTAGCCGCGGTTCAGGTCGCCCACGAGGCTGCGCACGCCCCGGTGGTCACCGGCGGCCGCGTACGAGGAGTCCAGCAGCCACCAGTCCGGGCCGTACGTCTCGGACCACTCCGAGCCCTGCGCGAACTCCTGCCCCATGAAGAGCAGCTGCTTGCCCGGGTGGGCCCACATGAAGCCCAGGTACGCCCGGTGTGCCGCCCGCTGCTGCCACCAGTCCCCGGGCATCTTCGACACCAGCGAGCCCTTGCCGTGCACCACCTCGTCGTGCGAGATCGGCAGCACGTAGTTCTCGCTGAACGCGTAGACCATTCCGAAGGTCATGTCGTGGTGGTGGTACTTGCGGTGCACCGACTCCTTCGAGGCGTAGCGCAGGGTGTCGTGCATCCAGCCCATGTTCCACTTCAGGCCGAAGCCGAGCCCGCCCCCGTCGGTGGGCTGCGTGACGCCCGGCCATGCCGTGGACTCCTCGGCGATCGTCACCACGCCCGGGCAGCGCCGGTAGACGGTGGCGTTCATCTCCTGGAGGAACGCCACCGCGTCCAGGTTCTCCCGCCCGCCGTGCTCGTTGGGCGTCCACTCGCCCTCGCCGCGCGAGTAGTCGAGGTAGAGCATCGAGGCCACCGCGTCCACGCGCAGCCCGTCGACGTGGAACTCCTGGCACCAGTACACGGCGTTGGCCACGAGGAAGTTCCGCACTTCCCGGCGCCCGTAGTCGAACTCCAGGGTCCCCCAGTCCGGGTGCGCGGCCCGCTGCGGGTCGTGGTGCTCGTACAGCGGCCGTCCGTCGAACTCGGCGAGCGCCCAGTCGTCGCGCGGGAAGTGCGCCGGCACCCAGTCGACGATCACGCCGATCCCGGCCCGGTGCAGCGAGTCCACCAGGAAGCGGAAGTCGTCCGGGGTGCCCATCCGGGACGTCGGCGCGTAGAAGCCGGTGACCTGGTAGCCCCAGGAGCCGCCGAAGGGGTGCTCGGCGACCGGCATCAGCTCCACGTGCGTGAAGCCGAGCTCCGTCACGTACGCCGGCAGCTGTTCGGCCAGCTGCCGGTACGAGAGGCCGGGCCGCCAGGACGCCAGGTGCAGCTCGTACACCGAGAAGGGGGCCTGGTGCGGCGGGCGCTCACCGCGCGAGGCCATCCACTCGGCGTCCTGCCAGGTGTAGGAGGAGGCCGTCACCACCGAGGCGTTGGCCGGCGGGACCTCGGCGTGCTTCGCCATCGGGTCGGCGCGCAGGGTGTGCGAGCCGTCCGGGCGGGTGATGTCGTACTTGTACAGGGCGCCCTCGCCGACACCGGGGAGGAACAGCTCCCAGACGCCGGTCGCGCCGAGCGAGCGCATCGGGAAGGCGACCGGGTCCCAGTACGAGAAGTCCCCGCTGACCCGCACCCCCTGCGCGTTCGGCGCCCACACCGTGAACCGGGTGCCCGCCACGCCCTGGTGCTCCATCGGCTCCGAGCCGAGCGCCGTCCACAGCTCCTCGTGCCGGCCCTCGCCGATCAGGTGCAGGTCGAGCTCGCCGAGCGCGGGCAGGAACCGGTAGGGGTCGTGGACCTCCACCTCGTCGCCGTCGTACGTCACCAGCAGCCGGTAGTCCGGCACCCCGGCCAGCGGCAGCAGCCCGGAGAACAGCCCGTCGCCCTCGTCGAGGAGCTCGGCCCGCAGCCCCTTGGCGACGATGGTGACCGCCTTCGCGTACGGACGCAGCACCCGGAAGGACACCCCGCCCCGCTGGGCGCGGGCCCCGAGCACCCCGTGCGGATCGTGGTGGCGGCCCTCCAGCAGCCGGGCCCGCTCCTCCGCGCCCAGCGCCGGCACCGGCCGGACCCCGCGCGCCGGAGCGGCCCGCCGGGCCCTGGGGGCCCGGGGCTTCTTCACGCCCGGTTCGGCGGCGGTGCCGGCGGCATCGCCGGCGGCGGTCTTGGCTTCGTCGCGGACGGTCGGTGACGGCTGTCGTGCGGCGCTCACGCGAGCGGCCTCCTCGGGGGCTTCGGGTGGGGGGCGGTGGATCCGGGGACGGGGGGACGCGTGCGGTGGACGCCGGGACGCTGCGGCTCCGACAGCCGCCGGATCGCCGCCATCGGCACGTGCAGCCAGTCGGGGCGGTGCCGGGACTCGTAGCGGGCCTCGTACACCGCCTTGTCGGTCTCGTAGGCGCGCAGGAGCACGGGGTCCTCGCGCGGGTCCCGGCCGGTCGTGCGGGCGTAGCCCTCGCAGAAGGAGGCCCGGCAGTCGTCCGCCCAGGCGGGGGCGAACGGCCGGTGCGAGCGGGCCGCGTAGTCGAAGGAGCGCAGTATCCCGGCGATGTCCCGGACCGCCGGCTCGGGGCGGCGGCGGTCGGCCAGCGGCCGGGCCGGCTCGCCCTCGAAGTCGATCAGCGCCCAACTGCCGTCCGCGGTGCGCAGGGTCTGGCCCAGGTGCAGGTCCCCGTGGATGCGCTGGGCGGGCACCCCCGCCCCGCGGGAGGCGGCCAGCGCGTCGAAGGCCCCGCGCAGCCCCGCCTCGTAGGGGCGCAGGGCCGGTACCTCGCGGGCGGTGGCGGCGAGCCGGGCCGTCATGCCGGCGGCCAGCCGGGCCGTCTGCTCCGGACCCAGCGCGACGGTGGGCAGGGCCCCGGCCAGCGCGCTGTGCACCTCGGCGGTGGCCCGGCCCAGCGCGTGCGCCTCGGCGGTGAAGTCGGCCCCGGTGCGCAGCCGGTGCAGCGCGAGCTGCCAGCCGTCGTCGGAGCCCCGCAGGTACGGCTGGAGCACGCCCAGGGTCAGCGGTTCGGAGCCGGGCAGCTCCGCCTCGTACCAGGCGACCGGCGCGGGCACCCGGGCGCAGCCGGCGGCGGCCAGCGCCCGGGGCAGCTCCAGATCGGGGTTGACCCCGGGGCCGACCCGTCTGAAGATCTTCAGGATGTACGCATCCCCGTAGATCAGCGAGGAGTTGGTCTGTTCCCCGGACAGCGGCCGGGGGGTGGGCGCCTCGGGGATCACGGCGGCCGGATCCCGGTCGAAGCGCAGCGGGCCGAGGGTGCCGGGGGAGCGCAGCCGCTCCAGCAGCAGCGAGGCGAGCCGCGGATCGCCCAGCCCCTCGTAGACCGACTGGCCGGCGTACGGGCCCTGCTCGGCGCGGCCGATCAGCGCGGGCGCGAGGGCCGGCGGCAGCGGGTTCGGGCGGATGCCGAGCAACAGTTGGTAGCAGTCCCCGTCCACGTCCAGCAGCAGGTGCAGCAGTCCGGGGGCGGAGCCCGGCGGCAGCAGTTCGGCCGCCGAGATGGTCCTGAGCCGTCCGATGGCACGGCCCTTGCCCGCGAACCAGCGCTGCGCGGGCAGCCAGGCCCGCAGCATCGGCTCCAGTGGACCGAGCCCGAGCCCGGCGGCCCGGACGGCGGCGAGCCGATCCCGGGCGGATGCAGCCTCCGACATGGCGTCGCGTCCTTTCCCCGGGCCGTCAAAGAATGCGCATTGTGTCCCGGAACACGCTGGTTGCTTCTCCGGTGTGCGAGTGTCGGGTCAGGATGATCCGTACAGGGGCGGGCGGTTGACCCATTCGCCGCGCCCGCCCCGGGCCGGCCGCTATTCCGAACGCAGGCGGAACCAGTAGAAGCCGTGGCCCGCCAGGGTCAGCAGGTACGGCCATTCGCCGATCGGCGGGAAGCGGACGTCACCGGTGAGTTCCACCGGGACGCGCCCGTTGAACGACCGCAGGTCCAGCTCGGTGGGCTGCGCGAAGCGCGAGAAGTTGTGCACGCACAGCACCAGGTCGTCCCCGTACTCCCGCAGGAAGGCGAGCACCGCCGGGTTCGTCGAGGGCAGTTCGGTGTACGAGCCGAGTCCGAAGGCCGGGTTGGCCTTGCGGACCTCGATCATCCGGCGGGTCCAGTGCAGCAGCGAGGACGGTGAGGCCATCGCCGCTTCGACGTTGGTCACCTGGTACCCGTGGACCGGGTCCATGATGACCGGCAGGTTCAGCCTGCCCGGATCGCACGAGGAGAAACCGGCGTTGCGGTCCGGGGTCCACTGCATCGGCGTGCGCACGCCGTCGCGGTCGCCGAGCCAGATGTTGTCGCCCATGCCGATCTCGTCGCCGTAGTACAGCACCGGCGAACCGGGCAGCGACAGCAGCAGGGCGGTGAACAGCTCCATCTGGTTGCGGTCGTTGTCCAGCAGCGGGGCGAGGCGGCGCCGGATGCCGATGTTGGCCCGCATCCGCGGGTCCTTGGCGTATTCGGCGTACATGTAGTCGCGCTCTTCGTCCGTGACCATTTCGAGCGTGAGCTCGTCGTGGTTGCGCAGGAAGATGCCCCACTGGCAGCGGTCCGGGATCGCCGGGGTCTTCGCCAGGATTTCGGAGACGGGGTAGCGGGACTCTCTTCGCACCGCCATGAAGATGCGCGGCATGACGGGGAAGTGGAAGGCCATGTGGCACTCGTCCCCGCCCTTCTGGAAGTCCCCGAAGTAGTCGACGACGTCCTCGGGCCACTGATTGGCCTCGGCGAGCAGCACGGTGTCCGGGTAGTGCGCGTCGATCTCGGCGCGGACCGCCTTGAGGAGGGTGTGCGTGCGCGGCAGGTTCTCGCAGTTGGTGCCCTCCTCGGCGTACAGGTAGGGCACGGCGTCGAGGCGGAAGCCGTCGATGCCGAGGTCGAGCCAGAAGCGGAGCGCGGAGACGATCTCCTCGACCACGGCCGGGTTCTCGTAGTTGAGGTCCGGCTGGTGGGAGAAGAACCGGTGCCAGTAGTACTGCTTGCGGACCGGGTCGTACGTCCAGTTCGAGGTCTCGGTGTCGACGAAGATGATGCGGGCGTCCTGGAACTGCTTGTCGTTGTCGGCCCACATGTAATAGTCGCCGTAGGGCCCGTCCGGGTCCTTGCGGGACTGCTGGAACCACTCGTGCTGATCGCTCGTGTGGTTCATGACGAAGTCGATGATCACCCGCATGCCGCGGGTGTGCGCCGCGTCCACGAACTCCACGAAGTCGGCGAGGTCGCCGAACTCGGGCAGCACGGAGGTGTAGTCGGCGACGTCGTAGCCCCCGTCGCGCAGGGGCGAGGCGAAGAACGGCGGGAGCCACAGGCAGTCGACGCCGAGCCACTGGAGGTAGTCCAGCTTGGCGGTGAGCCCCTTGAGGTCACCCACGCCGTCGCCGTTGCTGTCGTGGAAGGACCGTACGAGGACCTCGTAGAAGACCGCCCGCTTGAACCAGTCGGGGTCGCGGTCCTTGGCGGGGGTGTCCTCGAACGTGTCGGGGACGGGATCGTTGATCATCATGAGATGGGTGACCCTCCGGTGGGCGGGGACGGTCGCAGAGCCGCCAGTACGTGCGCGGGCGTGCGGCCCGGTTCCAGGCGCACGTAGTTGGCCCTGCCCCAGTGATAGGTCTCGCCGGTGAGCTCGTCGCGCACCGCGAGGGACCCGTGCCAGTCGAAGCCGAGTACCGGCATGTCCAACGAGACCGTCGCCTCGTGGGTGTGGTGCGGATCGAGGTTGACGACCACCAGTACGGAATTGCTCCCCGCGTGCTTCGAATAGGCGATCACCTGTTCGTTGTCGGTCGGGTGGAAATGGATGTCGCGGAGCTGCTGGAGCGCGGGGTTGCGCCGGCGCAGCCGGTTCAGGGCGGTGATCAGCGGGGCGATGGTGCGGCCCTCGCGGTCGGCGGCGGCCCAGTCGCGCGGGCGCAGCTCGTACTTCTCGGAGTTCAGGTACTCCTCGCTGCCCTCCTTGGCCGGGGTGTTCTCGCAGAGCTCGTAACCGGCGTAGACCCCCCAGGTCGGGGAGAGCGTGGCGGCGAGGACCGCGCGGATCTCGAAGGCGGGGCGGCCGCCGTGCTGAAGGTATGCGTGCAGGATGTCGGGGGTGTTGACGAAGAAATTCGGCCGCATGACGGAGGCGGAGCGGGTGTCGGCGAGCTCGGTCACGTACTCGGTCAGCTCGGCCTTGGTGTTGCGCCAGGTGAAGTACGTGTAGGACTGCTGGAAGCCGACGGAGGCCAGGGCCCGCATCATCGCGGGGCGGGTGAAGGCCTCGGCCAGGAAGATCACGTCGGGGTCGGACTTGTTGATGTCCGCGATCACCTTCTGCCAGAAGACCACCGGCTTGGTGTGCGGGTTGTCGACCCGGAAGATCCGGACGCCGTGCTCCATCCAGTGCCGCAGGATCCGCACCGTCTCCTCGACGATGCCGGCCATGTCGGCGTCGAAGTGGACGGGGACGATGTCCTGGTACTTCTTCGGGGGGTTCTCGGCGTACGCGATCGTCCCGTCGGCGCGGTGGCGGAACCACTCCGGGTGCTTCTCCACCCACGGGTGGTCCGGGGAGCACTGCAGGGCGAAGTCGAGCGCCACCTCGATGCGCAGCTCCCGGGCCTTGGCGACGAAGGCGTCGAAGTCCTCCAGGGTGCCGAGCTCGGGGTGGACGGCGTCGTGGCCGCCTTCGGTGGAACCGATGGCCCAGGGCACACCCGGGTCCCAACTCCCCGCGGATAGTGTGTTGTTCGGGCCCTTGCGGTACGTGCTCCCGATCGGGTGGATCGGCGGCAGGTACACCACGTCGAAGCCCATCGCGGCGACGGCCGGCAGCCGCTCCGAGGCGGTCCGGAAGGTCCCGCTGACGGGAGCCTCGCCGGGCACCAGCACCGCCCCCTCCGACCGGGGGAACATCTCGTACCAGGAGCCGAAGAGGGCCCGCTTGCGCTCGACCAGCAGCGGCAGCGGCTTGGAGGCCGTCACCAGCTCCCGGAGCGGGCGCTTGGCGAGCAGCGCGTCGATGCGGGGACCGAGGGCGGCCGCGTACCGCTCGGCAACGGGCCGGTCCTCGTCGCGCATCACGTCCGCGGCGGCCAGTACGTGCTCGCGGCCGTCGCGCTTGGGAATCTTGGCGGCGGCGCGCTCGTAGAGCTCGGCGCCCTCCAGGAGGGTGAGCCCGGTGTCGATCCCGGCCGGGATCTTCACCGCCGCGTGGGCCCGCCAGGTGCCCACCGGGTCGCTCCACGCCTCGACGGTGTACGTCCACCTGCCCTCGACGTCGGCGGACACCCGCGCCCCCCACCGGTCGGTGCCGGGAGCGAGTTCGGACAGGGGCACGGGGGGCCGCAGCCGCCCGCTCGGATCTCGGAGCACGACATGGGCCGCCACGGCGTCGTGCCCCTCGCGGAACACGGTGGCGGAAATCTCGAATACCTCGTCCACGACCGCCTTGGCGGGTCTGACGCCGCAGTCGACGGCGGGGCGGACGTCCAGCACGGGAATGCGACCGATCATGATGGGATCACCTGGGGGCAGTTCGCAGGGCTCGGTGACAACAGGCCAGCCGGCATGGCGGCTGGTAGTGCACGCTCTGTTCGCTCTGTTTCTAGCTGCTCGGAAGACGGCTGGGCTGCGGGCATGGCCGCTCCTGTCCGCGTTCACTCGGGTGGCGGGGAGGCGGTTCCGGGGTGCGCCGTGCGCTGTACCCGAGGAGCCCTTCCCACTCCAGCCCGCCCCAACCCGCGTGCTCGGTTAACTACTCGTACGTACTGGAACGCCTGCCCGCGCCCGGCGGCTCGACACCTTCCGATGCTCCGTCAACTCGGATACGACTACCGCATGTCCGCCGCCCGCGCCGCTCCGGCGCGCGGTACCGGCCCGGACGGTTTGGAAGCGGGCGACCTGCCGAGCGGCTGGACGCGGGACCGCGTCCGCCGTGACCCGGGTGCCAACGGCCGGGGCTGCGCCCGGCAGTCGGCGGGGGCGGCCGGCGGAGGGCCGCTGGAGGCGCCATGGTCCGGGAGGGAGGCGGGCGCTAGCCTTCCGAGGGTGACGCTCGCGGTGCACAGCGTGGTGCGGCCGCTCCGATCCGTAATCCCCTGCGAAGGTGGAACGCGTGAAGGCTATCCGTCGATTCACCGTGCGCCCCGTCCTCCCCGAGACCCTCTCGCCGCTCGCCGACCTCGCGCGCAACCTGCGCTGGTCCTGGCACGCCGAGACCCGTGAACTCTTCCAATCCGTCGATCCCGAGGGCTGGCAAGCCGCCGGCGGGGATCCCGTCCGGCTGCTCGGCACCGTGTCCGCCGCGCGGATCGCCGAGCTCGCCGGGGACCGGCGGTTCCTGCGGCGGCTCGCCGTCGCCGCCGCCGACCTCGATGACTACGTCCACGGCGGGAGGTGGTACCAGAGCCACGAGGCCGCCGCGGAGCTGCCCGCCGGCATCGCCTACTTCTCGCCCGAGTTCGGGATCACCGCCGCCCTGCCCCAGTACTCCGGCGGGCTCGGGATCCTCGCCGGGGACCACCTCAAGGCCGCCAGCGACCTCGGCGTCCCCCTCATCGGTGTCGGACTGCTGTACCGGCACGGGTACTTCCGCCAGTCCCTCTCCCGGGACGGCTGGCAGCAGGAGCACTATCCGGTGCTCGACCCCAACGAACTGCCCGTCGCGCTGGTGCGCGAGGAGGACGGGACCCCCGCGCGGGTGTCCCTGAGCCTGCCCGGCGGCCGGGCCCTGCACGCACACGTCTGGCAGGCCCGCGTCGGCCGGGTGCCGCTGCTGCTCCTCGACTCCGACGTCGAGGACAACGACGCCGTCGCCCGCGAGGTGACCGACCGGCTCTACGGAGGCGGCAGCGACCACCGGCTGCTGCAGGAGATGCTCCTCGGCATCGGCGGGGTCCGGGCCGTGCGCGCCTACTGCCGGATCACCGGGCATCCCGACCCCGAGGTCTTCCACACCAACGAGGGCCACGCCGGGTTCCTGGGACTGGAGCGCATAAGAGAACTGGAGGGGCGGCCGGGCCTCGGCTTCGACGCCGCCGTCGAAGCCGTCCGGGCCGGCACCGTGTTCACCACGCACACCCCCGTCCCCGCCGGCATCGACCGCTTCGACCGGGCCCTGGTCGCCCGCCACTTCGGCGAGGGCGGCGAACTGGCCGGCGTACCCGTCGACCGGATCCTGGCGCTCGGCGCCGAGACGTACCCCGGCGGCGACCCCGGGGTGTTCAACATGGCGGTGATGGGCCTGCGCCTCGCCCAGCGGGCCAACGGGGTCTCCACCCTGCACGGCGCCGTCAGCCGTGAGATGTTCGCCGGGCTGTGGCCGGGATTCGACCCCGCCGACGTGCCCATCACCTCGGTGACCAACGGCGTGCACGCCCCGACCTGGGTGGCGCCCGAGGTGGTGAAGCTCGGCGCGAAGCAGATCGGCGCCGGCCGCACCGAGGACGCCCTCTCCGTCGGCGGCTCGCAGCGCTGGGACGCCGTCGCCGACATCCCCGACCAGGACGTCTGGGACCTGCGCCGGGTGCTCCGGGAGCAGCTCGTACAAGAGGTACGGGACCGCCTGCGGGCCTCCTGGCGCCAGCGCGGGGCCGCCGACGCCGAACTGGGCTGGGTGGACTCCGTCCTCGACCCGGACGTGCTGACCATCGGGTTCGCCCGCCGGGTGCCGTCCTACAAGCGGCTCACGCTGATGCTGCGCGACCCCGACAGGCTGCGCCGCCTGCTGCTGGACCCGGACCGGCCCGTGCAGATCGTGGTCGCGGGCAAGGCGCACCCGGCCGACGACGGCGGGAAGCGGCTCGTCCAGGAGTTGGTGCGGTTCGCGGACGACCCCCGCGTCCGCCACCGGATCGTGTTCCTGCCCGACTACGGCATGGCCATGGCCCAGAAGCTCTACCCGGGCTGCGACGTCTGGCTGAACAACCCGCTGCGCCCCCTGGAGGCCTGCGGCACCAGCGGAATGAAGGCGGCGCTCAACGGCTGCCTCAACCTGTCCGTGCTGGACGGCTGGTGGGACGAATGGTTCGAGCCGGACTTCGGCTGGGCCATCCCGACCGCCGACGGACTCGGCGCGGACGAGGACCGCCGCGACGACCTGGAGGCGAACGCCCTCTACGACCTGATCGAGGGCCGGGTCGCCCCCCGGTTCTACGACCGGGCCGGACAGGCCGGACTCCCCGTGCGGTGGATCGAGATGGTCCGGCGCACCCTCGTCTCCCTGGGGCCCAAGGTGCTGGCGGGCCGCATGGTGCGGGAGTACGTGGAGCGGCTCTACGCCCCGGCCGCGCTCTCCCACCGGGCCCTGACCCCGGACGCGGCGCGGGACCTCGCCTGGTGGAAGGGGCGGGTCCGGGCGGCCTGGCCGCAGCTCACCGTCGAGCACGTGGAGGCCCTGACCGCGGGCCCGGTCGGCGGCACCGCCGAGCTCGGGGCCACCCTCACCCTGCGCGTGCAGGTCTCCCTCGACGCCCTGGCTCCCGAGGACGTGGAGGTGCAGGCCGTCGCGGGCCGGGTCGACGCGCAGGACGTGATCCGGGACGGGCGGGCCTTCCCGCTCAAGCCCGCCGGCGGACCCGACCTGGAGGGCCGCTGGCTGTACGAGGGCCCGCTCGCCCTCGACCGTACGGGGCCCTTCGGCTACACCGTACGGATCCTGCCGGCGCACCCGCTGCTGGCGACCCCGGCCGAACTGGGCCTGGTCGCCGGGCCGGTGGACACGGACGCGGGGGGCGGCGTGGTGCTGCGCTGACGGCATCGCCGCACCTGGATGCCGCACACCGGACGTCCCACCTGGACGCCGCACCCGGACGCCCCGGATCCCACGCGGATCCGGGGCGTCCGGGCGTTCGAGCGGCGAGGGGACCGTGAGGGTGAACCTTCGAACGCGCTGCCGTGCCGAACCGTTTCTCCGTGGCCGTCCGCTCCTACGCTGCCCGCGGATGCCACCGCACCGGGCATCAGAGGAACCCGAGGAACCCGAGAAACGGACTCCCCCCATGCGTCTTCGCACCACCGCCACCGCACTCGTAGGCGCCCTCGCGCTGGTCCTGCCGACCGCCGGGCTGTCGTACGCCAACTACGCCAACGACGCCGACGACCGCGAGCGCCTCGGAACCCTGTACTACCGGTACACCGACGACGACGGCGACCGCCGCCACGGGCAGATCCGCCCGGGCGACAACGACACCTGCTACCGGCTGACGCACACCACCGAGAACCGGCCGGCCTTCGAGGTGACGAACGAGACGGAGTCCCTCGCGGTGGTCTACAGCAACCGCAGCTGCGGCGGGGTGCCGGAGGCGGAGCTGGAGCCGGGCGAGCGGCTGCGGAACACGGCCGTGGCCTCGGTGTACTTCAAGCCGGTCGACCACCACCAGGGCGGCCACCACGACTGGCGCGACGACGAGGACGGCTACGACGGCCGCCACGACGGCCACGACGGCCGCGACGACTGGCGCGACGACGAGGACCGCCGCATCGGCGGGCGCGCCGCCGCGGCGGCCGACTCCACGCCGGAGCTCCTCGACCGGATCTTCCGCTCCGTCGGCTGATCGCGGCCGGTGAGCCGGAAGGGCCCGGCACCCCGCTCGGGGGTGCCGGGCCCTTCTCGCGCCGCGCTCCTCAGCCCGCCGTACGCCGGTCCGCGCCCGGGGCGAGCCAGCGCACCACGTCCGCGGCCGTGTAGGGCTCGGCGTTCGGGGCGAGCGCGGGGAGGAAGGACAGGTCCTTGCCGATCGTCACCAGCGGGGGCTCCACCCGGCCGTGCGGCCGTCGCTGGGCCAGCCCGATCGTGGCCAGCAGGCCGTTGCACAGGCACTGGCGGCCCTTGGTGTCGGAGGCCTCGCCGCCCTTGCGGACGTACGCGGCCACCGGCTCGGCCGCGCACCGGTAGACCAGGCCGCGCGGTCCCCGTACGGGAGTGCGCAGGAACCCCAGGTCGCAGACCCGGCGCCGGGCTTCGGACACCTCCGGCTCGGAGACCGTCCCCGGCAGGTCCGCCACCTTGAAGGGGAACGAGGTGGGGGAGGCCCGGGGGTCGTTGCGGACCGAGAGGGTGCCGGCGTGGGCCCGGTCCAGCAGATCCTCGCGCAGGTGGCGGGCCATCCCCGACTCCTCGCACAGGGCGAACGCGCTGCCGATCTGGACCCCGGCCGCACCCTCGGCGAGGGCTTCGGCCACGGCGCCGGGGCCGGCCCGGCCGCCGGCGAGCCAGAACGGCAGCCCGAGCGCCGCCATCTTGGCGAGATCGGGGTTGTCGCGCGGGCCGTAGACCGGCTCGCCGTCCCCGTCGAGCTTCATCGGGCCGCGCGGCGGGGCGCTGTGGCCGCCGGCCTGGCTGGTCTCGATCACGAAGCCGTCGGGACGGGTGGTCTCGTCCCGCGCCAGGTAGGCGGCCAGGACCGGCAGCGAGACGATGGCCAGCACGTGGGGGCGGCGCAGCGGGCCGGGCAGGTGCCCGGCGAGCAGGGCCGCGGGGTCGAAGAGGTGCTCCAGCGGCTCGTCGTCCCCGTCCACGTGGATCTTGTTCACGCAGCGTTCGTAGCGCGCCAGCCTTGAGGCGAGGGCAGGGATCTGACCGGGGACTCCCGCGCCCACGAGCACGTAGTCGACGCCTGCCAGGATCGCGCCGAACATCGCGGGGGCCGTGGCGAGCTGGATCTTCTCCAGGTAGTTGATGCCGATGACACCGTCATGTCCCTCCTTGGCGAGCCAGACCTCGACGAAGTTGCCGAGGACGGTGAGGATCTCGGCCTGCGAGCCGCCCGTCGCCCGCAGTCGCGGGGTGGTGCGCATCGCCATGCCGTCCGCGAGGCCCTCCTCGCGGAAGTAGAGGTCGAGGGCGGACTGGGCCAGCTCCGGCAGCGGGAAGGCCGCCAGGGCCCGGCGGGCGTGGCCGCCGGGGTCGCCGGTCTGCAGCACGCGGGCCAGTACGACGTCCAGCGCCGTCCCGGAGACCACGCCCAGCTGCCCCTCGCCGGACACGGCCCTGGCCAGCCGCCAGCCGGAGACGCCGACGCCCATGCCGCCCTGGATCAGCCAGGGGTGCTGGGCGGCGGGGGCGGTCGTGGGGGTCTGCGGCATGGGTCACGTCCTCGGAATCACCCGAACCTACGGTTCCGTAGGTTCGCTGAATTCCACTATGACCCGGGAGCCGCCCGCCGAAGGGCGCCGAAGGTCCCGGCCCTCAGGGGCGCTGGACCCGGTCCGGCGGGGGCTAACGGTACGCGGGGCGCGGGATTGGAACAGGGCCGCCCGGGGAGGTCTTCTCCCGGGCGGCCCCGTGGTCTAGCGGTTCAGCTCTGGTTCACGGACGGCCCCGGTGGGGGTCAGAACGTGAGCTTCCAGCTGTCGATCTTGCCGGTGTCGAGGTTCGCGTTGTCGTTGACACGCAGCTTCCACACGCCCTGGGCGACCTCGGAGGAGGCGTTGACCGTGACGGACTTGATGATGTTGTCCGCACTGCCGCCGCTGCGGTTGTGCAGGTTGTAGAGGGTGCCGTCGGGGGCGACCAGGTCGACCTTCAGGTCACCGATGTAGGTGTGGAGGATGTTCAGGTCCACCTTGAGCGTGCTCGGGGCGTTGCCCGTGCGGTTCACGGTGATCGGCGAGTCGACCGTCGCGTTGTCGGCGATCGCGTAGTCGGTGGTGTTCTCGAAGACGTTCGGCTGTGAGGTGCCGACCGTCCAGGTGAACGCCGCCGTCCCGGTCTGGTTCGCCGAGTCGGTCACCGTGACGGTCACGTTGGACGTGCCCGCCGTGGAGGCCGTGCCCGAGATCAGGCCGGTGGAGGAGCTGATCGACAGCCCGGCCGGCAGGCCGGTCGCCGCGTAGCTCAGGGCACCCGCGTTGGTGCTGGTGGCCTGGACCTGGAGGCTGACGGCGCTGCCCGTGACGGTGCTCTGGCTGCCGGGGTTGGTGACCGTGACGCCGTTCACGATGCGCGGACCGACGTTGACGGCGGCCCAGGCGTTCGCGGCGTTGTTGTACGTGGTCGAGCCGGCGCCGTACAGGTCGGCAGCGGCCTGCAGGGTGGCGGTACGGGCGGCCGCGTAGTTGGTGTTCGACCTGAACAGACCGGTGGTCAGGGCGCGGAACCAGATCTTGGACGCGGCGTCACGGCCGATCGCGGTGACCGGGAGGCCGTCGGAGGTCGGCGAGTCGTAGCTCACGCCGTTGACGACCTTGGCGCCGGAGCCCTCGGAGGCCAGGTAGTACCAGTGGTTGGCCGGGCCCGAGGAGTAGTGGACGTCGATCGAGCCGATGCCCGAGTACCAGGCGTCCTTGGACGAGCCGTCCTTGCTCGGCTTGTCCATGTAGCGCAGCGGTGTGCCGTTGCCGCGGATGTCGATCTTCTCGCCGACCATGTAGTCGCCGACGTCCTGCGGGTTGTTGGCGTAGAACTCGACCGCCGCCGCGAAGATGTCGGAGGTCGCCTCGTTCAGACCGCCGGGCTCACCGGAGTAGGTCATGTTGCCGGTGACCGAGGTCATGCCGTGGGTCATCTCGTGCGCGGCCACGTCGATCGAGGTCAGCGGCTTGGCGTTGCCGTCACCGTCGCCGTAGGTCATGCAGAAGCAGGAGTCCTGCCAGAAGGCGTTCACGTAGTTGTTGCCGTAGTGGACCCGGCTGTACGGGGAGACTCCGTCGTTGCGCAGGCCGTTGCGGCCGTGCACGTTCTTGTAGTAGTCCCACGTGACCTGGGCGCCGTAGTGCGCGTCGGCGCCGGCCGTCTCCAGGTTGGCCGGCAGGCCGTTGCCCCAGATGTCGTCCGGTCCGGAGAACAGCGTGCCGGTGCCGGAGGTGCCGCGGTTGAGGTTGTACGTCTTGTGGCTGCCGCGCAGGGCGTCGGTCAGGTTCCAGGCGCTGCCCGACTGCGTGGTCCCGAGGGTCACCTGGCCGCTGTACTGCGTGTTGCCCGTGCCGGTCTCGACGGCCTGCCACTCGGTGATCTTCGCGCCGGTCTTGGCGTTGGTCACCACGTGCAGTTCGCTGGGCGTGCCGTCGTGCTGGATGCCGCCGACGACGGTCTCGAAGGCGAGGGTCGGAGCTCCCTCGGCCGCCCAGATCACCTTGCGGGCGCCCTTGGTGGGCTTGGCGTCCTTGGCACCCTCGGCGTTGGCGGCGGAGACCGCCTGGCTCTCCGCGGCGGACGGCGCGACCGTGGCGGTGGTGTCCACCTTCAGGTCGTGGTGGGTGGCCTTGGTGACGCTCTTGGTGACGCCGTCCTTGGCGTGGATGGTCAGGTCACCGCCGAGCACCGGTATGCCGTCGTAGGTGCGCTCGTACGTGGTGTGGGTGGTGCCGTCCACGTCCTTGACGACGTCGCGGACGACGAGCTTCTCGCCGCTGCCGAGGCTGAGCCCCTTGGCGGCCTGCGCAGTGGTGGAGTTGGCCTCGGCCAGGAGCGTCGCACGCTCCGAAGCGCTGAGTTTGAGGTTGGCCGCGCCGGGGTTGGCCTGGGCGACCGATCCGGCCTGCGACGCGGTGGCGTCGGCGGTGGCGGATCCGGTCTGGATGCCTACGGCGAGGAGAGCGGCCGCGGCAACAAGCGCGCCGGCCGTGGTGGCGCGCCGCTGGGGGGTGGGACTCAACGCAGACTCCTTCTGCAAGGGGGGTTCCGGATGGCTGGGTGGGCCTCCGGGCAGATCGGGCTGGTGCGAAGAACGGTCGAAGAGTGCCACCTGAGCGCTGGGATGTCAGGGCCGCGTCAAAATGTTGGCCGGAAATCGTTCGTTGTCCGAAGAGACGTATCCGGTATGCGGAACATTCACTTTGGAATGAGAAGGGAGCGCCCAATATCCGGAATGTGCACTACCGACCGCTAACGCTTGGGCAACAAGACGCCCGGTTCCCGCAAACGGCATTTACCGTACTGGCGTTTGTCGTACTGTTTCCCGGTGCGTCTGACGTCCACAGCCTGGGGAAGCCGCGGACACTCGCGCACCGTCATTGACCACGTGCCAGGGGGGCCCATGAGGCATGTCCATATACCTGTGCAAAGAGTGGCCAGAGCGGCCCGGGCGTCGGCCATGCCGGCCCGGGGCCTCGGCGACAAGGCCCGTTGGTACCTGCCCGCCGCGGTGGGCGCGGACCTGATCGGCGCGGGAGTCCCCGTCGGCCTGGTCTTCGAGGCCGCCGGGCAGGCCCGGCCCCTTTCCTGGGCGCTCGGCGCGGCCCTGGCCTGGAGCGGCGTGCAGCTGATGCGCCGGCGCTACGCGGGCCGCGCGCTCGGCGAATCCCGGGGAGTCCTGCCCGTCGTACACGACTGGCTGATTCTGATCGGCGTACTCGCCGTGGCCCGCGTGGTCACGGGGGAGAACACCCCCCGGCTGGCCGCCCTCGGCGCCCTCGTACCCGCGCTGCTCGTCACCGTCGCCTGCCACAAGCTGACCTACCGCCACCTCTCCGCGGCACGGCGCGAAGCGCAGGCGGTGAGCCGGGTGCTGGTCGTCGGCGAGCCCGACGCCGCCGAATCCGTCATCGGACACCTCGCCGCGCGCACCGACCACCCCTACGTGGTGGTCGGCGTGGTCCCGGTGGGTCCCGGCGGGCTGGACAGCGGGGTGCCCGTGGCCGCGCGGCTCGGCTCCGCGATGGCGCCGGCCCCGAACGGGGACTCCTCCGCCGTGCTCGGCGCCGTCGCCGCGCACCGCGCCGACCTGGTGCTCGTCGCGCCGGGGGCCCGGCTCGCGGGGGAGCGGCTGCGGCGGATCTCCTGGGCCCTGCACGACGCCGGGCTCGAACTGGCGGTCTTCCCCGGCCTGGTGGAGGTCTCCGTCAAGCGGCTGGAGACCCTGTCCGCGGGCGGCCTGGCCATGCTGCGGGTGGCGCCGCCGGTGAGCCGGGGCATGCAGCCCCTGCTGAAGTCCGTACTGGACCGGGCGGGCGCGGCGCTCGGACTGGTCCTGCTGTCGCCGGCCTTCCTCGCGATGGTCCTGGCGATCCGCTTCGGCTCGCGCGGGCCCGCCTTCTACCGGCAGCGACGCATCGGCCGCGACGGGGTCCCCTTCGTCATGTGGAAGTTCCGCACGATGGTCGTGGACGCCGAGGCGCGGAAGGACGAGCTGGCCGGGGCCAACGAGAACGACGGCCTCATGTTCAAGATGCGCCGCGACCCCCGGGTGACCCGGGTGGGCCGGCTGCTGCGCCGCACGTCCATGGACGAACTGCCGCAGCTGATCAATGTGGTGGCGGGCAACATGTCACTGGTCGGCCCGCGCCCGCCGCTGCCGGAGGAGGTGGCCCAGTACGACGAGGTCGAGCTGCGCCGGCTCTCGGTGCGGCCGGGGATGACCGGGCTGTGGCAGATCAGCGGGCGGTCCGACCTCTCGTGGGACGAAACGATCCAGCTCGACCTGCAGTACGTGGACAACTGGTCCTTCACCAGTGACGTCGACGTCATGGGCCGCACGCTCCGCGCCGTGGTCGACGGTCGCGGAGCGTACTGAGGCGCCGGGGGAACCTCGCTCGGGATCAGCTCTGCCCGCGGGCCGGCCCGTCGCTCTGCTCGCGCCACCAGGCGTACGTGGCGGCGATGCCCTCGCGCAGCGGGACCGCGGGCTTCCAGCCGAGCCCGCGCAGCCGGGTCACGTCCAGCAGCTTGCGGGGCGTGCCGTCGGGCTTGGAGGTGTCCCAGGCGAGCCTGCCCCGGAAGCCGGTGACCTCGGCGACGGTCTCCGCGAGGGCCTTGATGGTCAGGTCCTCGCCGCAGCCGATGTTGACCGGCTCGGCGCCGTCGTACTCGCGCAGCAGCACCGCGCAGGCGGCGGCCAGGTCGTCCACGTGCAGGAACTCCCGGCGGGGCGTCCCCGACCCCCACAGCGTGACCTCCTCGCGCCCCTCGGCCGCGGCCTCGTGGAAGCGGCGGATGAGGGCGGGCAGGACGTGCGAGGACTCCAGGTCGAAGTTGTCGCCCGGGCCGTAGAGGTTCGTGGGCATGGCGGAGATGTACGAGGCCCCGTACTGCTTGCGGTACGACTGGACCTGGACGATGCCGGCGATCTTCGCCAGGGCGTACGCCTCGTTCGTCGGCTCCAGCGGCCCGGTCAGCAGGGCGTCCTCGCTGATGGGCTGCGGGGCCAGCTTGGGGTAGATGCAGGAGGAGCCGAGGAAGAGCAGCCGGCCGACCTCCGCGGCGTGCGCCCCCGCGACGACGCTCAGCTGGATCTTGAGGTTGTCCTCCAGGAACTGCACCGGGAACGTGCTGTTGGCCATGATCCCGCCGACCTTGGCCGCGGCCAGGACGACGGCGTCCGGCCGGACGTCCCGCAGGTACGCCGCGGTCGCGGCGGCGTCGCGCAGATCGAGGTCGGCGCGGCCGCGGGTGAGCACCTCGTACCCGTCGGCGCTGAGTCGGCGGACGACCGCGGACCCCACGAGGCCGCGGTGGCCGGCGACGAAGACACGGGCGTTCGGGGGCAGGAACGGCGAACTTGTCATACCGCCGATGATGCCAGTCCGCTGTCCGCGGTCTTACGGGGGAGCCCCGGCCCGGATCCGGTGCCGCGCACCCCGGGCCGCCCCGCCCCGGGGCCTGCCCCGGGCCCGGCCCCGGACCGCGTTTCCGGGCCGCGTTTCCGGGCCGGGGGCAGGGCGGATTCGGGCCGGATCGGGGCAGTCCGGTACATACCGCCCCGCAAGGGGGCGAGGGGGCCCGATCCGGCGGCAGGGGCTCCGGGGGGAGCGTGTACGGTACCCATCCGGTACCCGTTTCCAGCCCCCTGGCGGCGGACCCGCGCAGACCCCGGGCCCGGCCCCACTCCGCATCCGGCGGCCGGTCCGCGCACCGGGGGCGCGGCCCCGAGCCGCACTCCGGAGCCTGGTCCCGGGCCGTACTCCGGAGCCTGGTTCCGAGCCCGAGTGCGGGACCTGGTCCCGAGCCGGACTCCGGGGCCCGGTCCCGAGCCGCGCCCGGGACCCCGCACCGACCCGTACGACGAGGCGTGACCCCGAGCCACACGCGGGGCCGTGCCCCGAGAGCCACACCCGGGGCGCCGCCCCGAGCCACACCCGGGGAAGCCGCCCCGAACCGAACAGCTCCGGCCCGTACTCCGGGGCGCAGCCACGACCGCACCGCAACGATCCCCAGGGGGACCCAATGGGCAAGACCGCGCTGATCACCGGCGTCACCGGGCAGGACGGCTCGTACCTCTCAGAGCTCCTGCTCTCCAAGGGCTACACGGTGCACGGGCTCGTGCGGCGGTCCTCCAGCTTCAACACGGAGCGGATCGACCACATCTACCAGGACCCGCAGACGGAGAACCGTTCCTTCGTACTGCATCACGCCGACCTCTCCGACGGCGTCGCCCTGGTGAACCTGCTCCGCGAGATACGTCCCGACGAGGTCTACAACCTCGGCGCCCAGTCGCACGTCCGCGTCTCCTTCGACGCCCCGCTCTACACCGGCGACGTGACCGGCCTCGGCGCCCTGCGGCTGCTGGAGGCGATCCGGGCCAGCGGCGTGGACACCCGCATCTACCAGGCCTCCTCCTCGGAGATGTTCGGCGCCACCCCGCCCCCGCAGAACGAGGCCACCCCGTTCCACCCGCGCAGCCCGTACGGAGCCGCGAAGGTGTTCGCGTACTGGACGACGGTGAACTACCGCGAGGCCTACGGGATGTTCGCCGTCAACGGGATCCTCTTCAACCACGAGTCCCCGCGCCGCGGCGAGACCTTCGTGACCCGCAAGATCACCCGCGCGGTCGCCCGGATCAAGGCGGGCCTCCAGGAGAAGCTGTACCTCGGCAACCTCGACGCCGTCCGTGACTGGGGCTACGCCCCGGAGTACGTGGACGCCATGTGGCGGATGCTCCAGCAGGACGAGGCCACCGACTACGTCGTGGCCACCGGGGTCGCCGCCACCGTCCGCGAGTTCGTCGAGGCCTCCTTCACCCACGCCGGTCTCGACTGGAACGAGCACGTGCGCTACGACCCCAAGTACGAGCGCCCCAGCGAGGTCGACGCCCTGATCGGCGACGCCTCCAAGGCCCATGAACTGCTCGGCTGGAAGCCGACGGTCCTGGTGGCCGAACTGGCCCGGATCATGGTGGATTCCGATATCCGGCAGGTCGAGGACCAACTGGCGGGCGCCAGCATCCGCATTGACCGCTGAGGCCGTATATTTCGCCTACGATTTGCCGTGTCCCGGTCATTCGCGCAGCTATCGGCGGCTGTGGCCGGGGTAAATCTGCCGTATGTCCGTAGTGCTCCATCCATGCCGGACTCGTTGATTCCAAGTTGGTAGCAATGGGTCGAGCGTGGTGACCAGGCCCTCGCGTGAGCCCTAGTCTGCGCCAGTACATATGGCTGTTCTGATAATGGTCGAACCAGCCATTCAAGCCGGGCAATTGCCCTGGGGGGCTCATGCGTAGATCCAGAGGGCTGACTGCTGCCCTCGCCCTGTCACTGGCCGGTACCGGCACCGCGATAGGCCTGGTGCTGATACCCGAGGCGTCGGCCATCACGCAGCCGGTGGCCTTCACCGCCGACAGCCTGCCGACGTGGCAGCCCAACGGCATCGTCTGGGCGATGGCCGAGGCCAACGGCACCGTCTTCGCGGGCGGCACCTTCTCGGCCGTCCGCCCGCCCACCGGCGCGGCCGGCACCGAGCAGGAAGCCGTGAACTTCGTCGCGCTCGACGCGGCGACCGGCGCCCCCACCTCCTGCAAGCTCTCCTTCACCATCGGCGAGGGCAGCGCGACCGTGCGCGCGCTCACCGTCTCGAAGGACAAGAAGACCCTCTACGCGGGCGGCTACTTCGGCGCCGTCAACGGAACCCCGGTCTCCAGCGTCGCCGCCATCGACATCGCGACCTGCACCCCCAAGGCCTCGTTCAAGCCGAAGTTCCCGGCCACCGTGCGCGCGCTCACCGCCGGCGACACGACCCTGTACGCGGCAGGGGACTTCAGCACCGTCGAGGGCGCGGCCCGCGAGCGGTTCGCCGCGGTCGACGCCACCTCCGGTGCGCTCAAGCCCTTCGTCGCCAACGCCGACGAGCCCGGCCGCGCGCTCCAGCTCAGCAACGACGGCAAGGACATCCTGCTGGGCGGTGACTTCTTCACCGTCAACGGCGCCCAGAGCCACGCGCTCGCCGTCGTGAACGCCACCACCGGCGCCGTGACCAAGACGTACGGCACCATCCCCTCGATGTCGGTCATCAAGTCCATCGCGGCCGACGCCACGGGCTACTACACCGGCGCCGAGGGCACGGGCGGCTTCGACGGCCGCGTCGCCCTCGCCACCGACTTCAGCGAGAAGTGGCGCGACCAGTGCCTGGGCGCGACCCAGTGGGTGCTGCCGTACGACGGAGTCCTCTACAGCTCCTCGCACGCGCACAACTGCTCCTCCGAGGGCCAGTTCCCCGACGGCAAGCGCCACTTCCTGCTGGCGCAGCTGACCGACTGGGGCAACGGCGGCCTCGACGCCCCCTCGGCCGTGGGCGGCTTCGTGCGCAGCCCGGCCAAGCTCGGCTGGCACCCCACCGCCAACGACGGCCTCGGCGAGGGCATCGGCCCGCGCGTGATGGCCATCGCCCAGAAGGACACCACCAAGTACATGTGGGTCGGCGGTGAGTTCACCCTCATCAACGGCAAGGCCCAGCAGGCCCTGACCCGCTTCGCCTCCACCGGCGACGTCGGCGCCCCGACCACCCCGGTCTCCAGCGTCTCCAGCGTCAAGCCCGGCGAGGTCCAGGTCCGCTGGCGCGCCAGCTACGACGCGGACGACGACAAGCTGACCTACCGCATCTACCGCAACGGCTCCGCGACCCCGATCGCCACCGTCAGCGCGAACTCCCTGGAGTGGCTGCGCCGGCAGGCCTCCTGGACGGACACCACGGTCCAGCCCGGCGCGTCCTACAGCTACCGGGTCACCGCGACCGACGCGGCGGGCAACACCAGCGCCCTGTCGGCCACCACCTCGGTCTCGGTCCCGACCACGGTCACCGCGTACCCCAACCAGGTCCGCGAGGACGGTGCCAACCTGTACTGGCGCTACGACGACGTCGTCAGCCCGTACGTGGCCGACTCCTCGGTCTCCGGCAACACCAGCGGCATCCAGCTCAACGCCCCGGCGCTGCGCCAGACGCCGGGTGCGATCACCGGCGCCAGCACGGCCATGGGCTTCAACGGCACCAGCCAGCAGGTGTACAGCGACCACCGTCAGACGGTCGGCAGCAGCTACACGCTGGAGACCTGGTTCAAGACGAACACCCTGCGCGGCGGCAAGCTGCTCGGTTTCGGCACCAACCAGGACCGCAACAGCAACCTGTACGACAAGCACCTCTACATGACCAACACCGGCCGGATCTTCTTCGGGGTCAACTCCGGCGGGACGAAGACCATCTCCACCGGCCTGCTGGACACGTACAACGACAACAAGTGGCACCACGTCGTCGCCACCCAGGGTCCCGGCGGCATGGCGCTCTACGTGGACGGCCAGTCCAAGGGCACTCTGAACGTCACCGGCTCCCAGCAGATCGAGGGCTACTGGCACGTCGGCGCCGACAACCTCGCCGGCTGGCCCTCCCGGCCGACCAGCAACTTCTTCGCCGGCCAGATCGACGAGACGGCCGTCTACCCGAAGGTGCTGACCGAGGCCCAGGTCAAGAACCACTACAACCTGGCCAAGGCCGTCACGGACACGGTCTCCAAGGTCACCGCGACCGAGGACACCTACATCAACCAGGGCGCCCCCAGCACCGCCTACGGCGCGTCCGCCTCGCTGGCCGTCCGCGGCACCTCGGCCTACGAGACGTACCTGCGCTTCGACATCCCGGCCGCCCCGGCCGGCACGGTGCTGAAGTCCGCGTCCCTCCAGGTCAAGACCACCACCGTGGCGGGTGCCGGCACCACCGACACCGTCTCCGTGGTCCCGGTCACCGGTACCTGGAGCGGTGCGGGCACGACCTTCAACAGCAAGCCCACCCTGGGCACCACCCCGCTCGGCTCCTTCGCGGGCGTGCCGGACGGGTCGGCGGTCCAGAGCACGCCGCTGAGCACCACCGCGCTCTCCGCGGTGCTGGGCACCAGCTACACCCTGGGACTGACGAGCACGGGTACCAACCCGCTGTGGATCTGGTCCTCGGAGTCCACGGCCGTGGACGCCAAGCCGCAGCTGACCCTCACCTTCGGCGCGAAGTAGCCGCTTGACGGAGTGCGGGGCCGGGCCGTTCCGACGGCCCGGCCCCGCACACCCATCTCATACGTACGGGAGCCACCTCATGTACCGACGCTCCGCGGCGGCCGCCGTCCTGCTGGCCGCCGCCCTGACGCTGACGTCCTGCAGTTCGGGCGGCGACGGCAAGGCCGAAGCCTCGGCCGCCTCGCCCAAGCCGCCGGCCGCCTCGCCGGTCGCGGACCCGGCCGACGCCACGGACACCCCGGCGCCGCCCCCGGCGGACGCGAAGCCGACGGGTCCCGTCCTGCCGGACACGAAGCTCGTCCCGAAGACGGGCAGCTTCACCGCGCCGGAGAAGCAGTACCTGAGCGGCCGGGTCCCGGAGAAGATGGACCCGGCGGCCGTCCTGCAGGGCGGCCAGGAGGCCTGTCAGCGGGTGGAGCGCACGGCGAAGCGGGACAAGGACGCGGCGGTCGGCGCCCTCGTGGCCGGGGAGATCCCGGGCGCGAAGGACGCGATCACCTTCCTGTGCCCGGAGCAGAGGCCGGTCCTCGACGCGGCGGCGAAGGGCTTCCCGGACGGCACGAAGGAGTCCCCGGCGGCGGGCACCTACCGCGCCCTGACCCAGAGCACGACGTGCGCCTGGGAGGCCAAGGGCAAGGACGGCACCGCCCTCGCCTCGGGCCCGGAGACCCCGCTGAAGCCGGGCGACAAGGTCACCGCCAAGATCCCGGCGGGCACGGCCCAGTTCGTCTCGAACGGCTGCTACGCCTGGGTGCCTGCCGCCTGACGCGCCCTCGCGCGGCGAACGCCCCCGCCCCCGTTGCCCGCCTCCGGGCAGCGGGGGCGTTTCCGTTCCCGCATCGGGGGCATCCGCGCCTCCACACGGCGGGGCTGCACCCCGTCCACGATGGTGGAGGCGAATTCAATGAGGGGCATCAGCGGTTGCATAGGCCTGATCGTGGTGGGGGCCATCCTCACCTTCGCGAGCGACTGGCAGCTGCAGAGCGTGAACCTCGACCTGGTCGGGGTCATCATGATGGTCGCGGGCAGCATCGGCATCGCGGTCTACGCGAGCGTCCTCAAGCGCCGCCGCGTCGGCGCCCTCCCGGTGGTCGACGAAACCCGCCGCGGGCTCTGACCCGGTCACGGAGCCGCACGGAGCGCGCCCGCCGCACGGAGCGCCCGCCGGACGCGCGGGCAACGGTCCGGAACAGACCGCTGAACAGCGCCTTCGGCGATATCAAGTCGCCCCGGACGGGTCACGCGGACACCATGGACCCATGACGCCGACAGAAGCCGCAGCGATCGCCCTACAGGACCGTGTCGCCCTCTGGAGCGTCGGAGAAGTCAGCGGGAGCGACGTCGTCAGCGCCGCCTGCGCCGCACTGGTCGCCGGACTCGACACCCCGGGGCTCCGAGTCCTCGCCGCCCGTACGCGCGCCGAGGCGGACTACGACGTCCACGACCTGCTCCCCGCGGCTCTCCACGAACTCGGCCTCGTCTTCTACCCGCTCGACGGCGAGGCCGGGCGTGAAGCCGCGGTCCCGGCACTCGCGCGCCGCATGCTCGCCGGTGAGCTGACGCCCCGGGAGTTCACGTCCCGGATCCACCGGCGCTACGGCCACGGGCTGCCCCTGGCCGAGCGGCTCGCCGAGCTCGACGACGAGTACGACAGCATCGAGTTCGGCGGCAGACCGGTGGAGCAGGTCGTCGCGGAGATCCTGGCCGAAGCACGCCGCCTCGCAGCGGCGTGACGGGCCCGCGCCGTACCGGTGCGGGCCCGTGCCCTCAGCGGGAGATGCCCTCGTACACCGGCAGCAGCGCGTCCAGGACGGCGTCCATCGAGAAGGCGGACGCCGCCAGTTCGCGGGCGGCCTTCGAGGACGTGGCGTTCTCGGTCGGGTCCAGGAGGGACAGGACCGCCTCCGCGACGCCCGCCGGGCCGGGGTCGACCGCTCGGCCCGCGCCCGCGCGGGCGATGTCGCGGGCCAGGCCGTTGGAGTGGGTGACCACCGACGGGACGCCCACCGCGAGGGCTTCCAGGACCGACATCGGGAACGGTTCGTCCACCGACGGCAGTACGTAGACGTGGGCGCGGCGCAGCTCCGCCAGGACCTCCGTGCCCGACAGGGCGCCCGCGACCGTGAAGCGGGAGGAGAGGCCGAGGGCGCTCACCCGGGCGCGGACCGCAGCGAGTTCGCCCTCGTCCGGGCCGGCCACCACGAACTCCGCGTCCGGGTGCGCCGCCAGGACGGCCGGAGCGGCGTCCACGAAGTCCACCGGGCGCTTGCGCGCCTGCAGGCGGGCCGAGTAGAGGATCCGCGGGGGCCCGGACAGGGCGGGGCGCCCCTCCTGGGGCGGGGTGCCGTTGACCAGGCGGACGGCGTTGGGGAGCGGCGCCCCGACCACCGCTTCGAGGTCCTCGCGCTCGTGCGGGGTGAGGTACAGGAGCGCGTCGGCGGCGCGCAGCAGGCGGCGTACCGCCAGCGCGTCCAGCACCTTGGCCAGCAGTCTCCCGCTCGGGTCGACCATGCCGTGGGTCTGCAGGACCAGTGGTGTGCCCGCCCGCAGCGCCGCCAGGGCGACGGGCAGGGTGACCAGGTCCCGCGCCAGGTGGACGTGGACCAGGTCGGCGCCCCGCACCAGGCGGCCCGCGGAGGCGAGCAGGGCCGGCGAGGTCATCCCGCTGAAGCCGAGGGGGAGCAGCCGACGGGCCGGGAAGAGCTTCGCGGGGATGCCCTCCACCGAGGTCGGCCAGGGGTCGGGGAAGCCCTCGCCGAGCGCCAGCAGACTCGCCTCGTGCCCGCGGGCCCGCAGCCCCCCGGCCAGGTTCAGCGCGACCCGTACCGGCCCGCCGAAGGCATGCGTGGGGGAGTGCAGGGTGACGGCGTGCAGGACTCTCACTTCGGCTCCTCGACCGGGCGGCGGCGCCCGTCCTGGGTCTGCAAGGTCAGTGCGGGGAGGTCCTGGTGGACCACGGATCCCGCGCCGGCGACCGCGCAGCGGCCGATGGTCACGCCGGCCAGCACGGTGGCCCGTACCGCCACCCACGCGCCGTCCCCGACGGTGATCGGGGCGTTGCGGTAGCGGAAATCGGCGGCCCGGTGGTCGTGCGAGCCGGTGCACAGCAGCGCCTCCTGCGAGACGCAGGCGTGCGCGCCGATCGTCACCGGCTCCAGGTTCAGCACCCAGGCGCCCTCGCCGATCCACGCGTGGTCGCCCACCGTCAGCTTCCAGGGCCACAGCACCCGCACCCGGTGGCGGATCAGCACCCCTTCGCCGATCCGGGCCCCGAAGGCGCGCAGCAGCGCGACCCGCAGCCGGGCGGGACACAGCCAGCTCATGAACAGCGTGTTCATCACGGCGAACCAGAGCGCCTGCGTCAGCCGCCCGCGCCCCTTGTCGTATCCGGCCAGCGTGAAGGCAGGAAGATCACGCACAGGCACCCCTCGCAGTCCGGCCCCCGACGGCGCCTTCGAAGGCGCCTCCCCGGGCGCCGAGCGCTCAGACTAGACTGCGGCCGGATCAGGCACAGGGGGTGGGGGCAAGCGTGGCGACCGACATACGCGAGACCGGCGCCAGGCCGGCGCCACCGCACCCCGGCGAAGAGAAGAGCTGGGGCAGGGTCACCACTCCGCGGACGCTGCTCTCCCGGGCGCTCTCCGTCCCGCTGGCCCTCGGGTTCACCGTCTTCCTGCCCCTCTTCGTCGCCGTCCAGCCCGGCGCCGGCCAGCACGACGCCGCCTTCTGGCTGCAGCTCCTGCTCGCCATGTACGCGGGCGCCCGGCTCTCGGCGATGGTCCTGACGAGCCAGCGCAAGCTGCTCCAGGGCTCCTTCTGGCTCTTCGTCTACATGGCCATGGGCGTGGCCCCCCTCGCGCAGGCCGTGCTCGGCCAGGTCCCGACGCCTGTGGTCGGCCCGCGCTCCGACCTCACCGCCGCCATCGGTCTGGTCCTGCTCGGCTGCGCCGCCTTCGACGTCGGCGTCCTGCTGGCCCGGCACCGGCCCGTCGGCCGCGCGGGCGGTTCGCAGAAGGAGCCGCGCCCGGTCATGGCGCACCGGCGGCGCCTCCACCTGCTGACCGCCTTGGCGTTCCTGGGCAGTGCGGCCCTGATCGTGAAGCTCGGCGGCCCGGCGGTGTTCTTCTCCAGCCGCCAGGAGATCATCGCGGGCATCGAGGAGGCGGGCGTCTCCCAGGACGGCCAGGCCGGCCAGGCCCTGCTGCGCGGCTTCGGAACGGTCCCCGCGCTGCTGGCCCTGCTGCTGTACACGCGCTGGCTGATCACCTCGAAGTTCGCCCGCCGCAAGGTCTCGACCATCGTCACCTGGTCGGCGCTCGTGGTCCTCAACCTGATCGTCAACAACCCGATCTCCAACCCGCGCTACTGGTTCCTCACGGTCATGTTCGCGCTGCTCTTCACCGTCTTCCCGGTGAGCGCCGCGATGTACCGGGTGGCGCTGTCCATGGCCGTGGTGATCGCCCTCCTCGTCTTCCCGTTCGCGGACCGCTTCCGCTACGACGAGAAGAACTACAAGCCGGTCGAGACGACCTCGTTCCTGGAGCCGATGGCGCTCAAGGACTACGACCAGATCGGCATGTTCGCGAACACCATCACCTTCTCGGAGTCCGGTCCCGGCCATTCCTACGGGCGCCAGCTCGCGGGATCCGTCTTCTTCGCGGTGCCCCGCTCGGTGTGGTCGGGCAAGCCGCGCGACACCGGCGTGATGGTCGGCCAGTGGATGGGCACGGTCAACACCAACCTCTCCTCGCCGATCTGGGCCGAGCTGTGGATCGACTTCGGCCCGCTGGGCATGGGCGCGGGGCTCCTGGGGATGGGGTACGCCTCCGCCCGCGTCGACCGGCGCTACGCGAAGCGCGCCCGGCGCAGCTCGCCGCCCGGCAGCCTGATCTCCACGGTGGTGCCGCTGGTCGCGGGGTACTCCTTCATCCTGCTGCGCGGGCCCCTGCTCCAGGCCTCGGGCCGGATCGCGATCGCGGGGATGTGCCTCGCGCTGGTGGCCACGTACCGGCAGGACAAGGCCACTTCCCTGCGCTGACCCGGGCCACGCATCTGCTCCACGAGCGACGCCGCACCTCAGGCCGCGCGCACCTGGTCCGCGGGCCCGGCGGGGTCGGGGGCGGGATCCGGCGCCGGGTCCGGCAGCCGGGCCACGCGCAGCCAGCCCGCCGCGGCCTTCGCGGCGGAGCCCAGGGCCAGCCCCCAGGCTGCCCCGGCCACGCCCCAGACGGCGTACCCGCCCAGCAGGAGCCCGACCGACAGCAGCGAGAAGACCACCTGGAGCGAGAGGGTCGCCTTCGGGTTCAGCACCCGCAGGCTCAGCAGCGCACAGGTGCCGAGCCCCATGACGGCGTACTGGGCGCCCGTAGCGGGCAGCAGCGCGGCCGCCGCCGCCCAGGTGTCGCCGAGCAGCTCGCGGCCCACCCGCTCCGGCAGGGCGTACAGCACGGCCCCCCACCCGGCGCCCGTCACCGCGAGCGCGCCGCCCAGCAGGGCGGTCAGCCGGACCACGCCCCGCTTCCCGGAGGCCCGGCCGACGACCGGCGGGCCGAAGGCGTTCGCGGAGTTGAACAGCACGTTCAGCGGCCCGAAGAGGGTGCTCGCACCGCGCAGCGCGCCGACCGCCAGCGGGGTCGCGAAGACGCCGAGCCCCAGGACGGCGAGCTGGCTGGAGCCGTTGCCCACGGCGAACTCGACCGCGAACCGCTGCCCCAGGTGCCCGCGCCGCAGGTACGGCCGTAGGTCGATGGCGCCGGAGCCGCCCCGCACCGAGGGCCGCAGCAGCCACAGGCCCAGCGCGAGCGCGGGCAGCGCGGAGACCCCCCACACCAGCACCAGCCGTCCCGCCGAGGCGCCCTCGGGCTGCAGCAGCAGTGCGGACACCACGCACGCGAGGCGCAGCACGTCCGCGGCCAGCGCGCGCCCGGGCAGCCGCAGGGCGGAGAAGCAGTAGCGCAGCCCGTCCTGCAGCAGCACCAGGGGCAGTACGAGCCCCAGCGCGAGGAACGCCCACCCGGTCGCCCCGGGCAACAGCAGTCCCAGGAGGGCCAGTACGGCTCCCACCACCGCCGAGGCGGCCCCGGTGAAGGCGAGGCCCGAGCGGCAGGCCGCGGCGAGGTGAGTTGGGTCCTTCTCCAGCACCAGCGTCTGGCCGACGTAGGCCATGTTCAGGCCGAGCAGCACGGAGAAGGCCACGTAGACCATCGAGAAGTCGGCGAAGCCGGCCGCCGAGGAGAGCCGGGCGGCCAGCACCAGGACCAGGATGTTCGTGGCACTGGACGCGGCCTGGTCCAGTACCGAGGCGACCGCGGCGAGGCCGCGCCGGCTCACCGCCGGCCCGTGCGGACCGTACGCAGGGCGACCGTGTCGGTGCCGTCACCCGGGATGTGCTGCGAGGCGTCGGCGGCGGCCACCTCGTACGGGATCGGCTGCGGCTCCCGCGAACGGGGCGAGGGCGGGGAAGGGCGCGTGGGCCGGGGCTCCTCGGCGGCGGGTCCGCCGCCCTTGGGGCTCCGGCCCAATCCGCGCTTCTTCTCGCCCGGCAGCGGCGCGTGCAGGACGGCGCCCAGCACCGTGCCGCCGGCCCCGCTGATCAGCTCGCGGATGCGGGAGAGGTCGGTGCGGCGCACCGCGCCGGGGTTGCAGACCACCAGGACGCCGTCGACGCGGTCGACGAGCGCGAGGGCGTCGGCGTACGAGAGCACGGGCGGGGCGAGCACCACGACGGTGGAGTTGGGGGAGTCGGCCTCGGAGATCAGCCGGGAGGCCCGCTGCGACGTCAGCGCGCGGGGCACGTTGCGCACCCGCTCGCCCGGGATCAGGTCGAAGCTGCCCGACTCCCCGGCGTCCACGAGGAGCTGGCGTCCGTCGGGCCACTCGGTGTCCCCGTGCTGCGCGCCGGCGCCGCCCTGCGACTGGCTCCAGCGCGGCCGGCCCGCCGCGTCGGTGGGCAGCTGGCTGGCCAGCACCGGGGTGCGCAGGTCGGCCTCGATGAGGAGCACGTCCTTGCCGGTCTCCGCGAAGGAGGCGGCCAGGTTCACCGCCACGGCGGCGGCGATCTCGCTGCTGCCGCGCGGGGCCACCACGAGGAGGCGGCGCCGGTCCGCGAAGCGGGAGTCGTAGGCGAGCCGGAAGGCCACCGAGCGGAACTCCTCGGCCAGCCGGGGGTCTTCCTCGCCCGCCGCGAGCAGCGGCCCGCCGTCGGCCTTGCCCCGCGGCAGGGAGCCCAGTACGGGCGCGCGCAGGGCCCGGGCGACGTCGCCCTCGGAGCGCGGAGCCGGGTCGAAGACGAGGCGCACCCAGGCGCCGAGGAGGCCCATGGCGAGACCCACGGCCGCGCCGAGCGCGAGCGACATGGGGAGTCCGGGGCCGTCGGCACCCTGCGGCGGGACGGCGGAGCTGGTGACCCGCCCCGGGGTCATGTCCAGGGCCTGGAGCTTGGCGATGTTGCCGTTGAGCGTGTTGATCTTGCTCTGCTGGTCGGTCTTGGAGGAGTACGCGGCGTCCCGCGCCGGACCGGCCGGCATGCCGGTGATCTGCTTGGAGAGGTCGTCGAGCTGCTTGGCCACCGGGTCGCGCTGGTCCTGGTAGCCCTTGACCATCTTGTCGCGGGTGACGTCGAGGGCCTCCTGCCGCTTGAGCAGGTAGGCCTCCGTCATCGCGTTGGCGCGCTTGGCGGCCTGGGCGGGGGTGGCGGCGGTGTAGGTGAAGCGCAGCACCATCGTCTGCGGCGGGTTGGTCACCTGCAGACCGGCGCGCAGGGCCGAGAAGTCGGCGGCCGAGACCCCGAGCTTCTTCGCGGCCTCGTTGGCTATGGAGCTGGAGAGCGCGACCTGCCGCTCCGAGCCGATGTTGATCGCCTTGTCGGGGGCGAGGCTCGGGTTGAACGGGTCGTCGGTGGGCGCGCGCAGCACGATGTCGGCGGTGGCCACGTAGGTGTCCGCCGTGGAGACGCCGAGGTAGACGCCGCCGAGCAGGCCGATGCCCACGCCCGCGACGATGAGCCGGCGGTAGCGCAGGAGCTGGCGGAACTGGTCCCGGAGCAGGTCCGGTTCGTCCTCGGCCGGAGCCGCTGCCGGTCGGTTCGTCTCGATCACGGCCGGGGACCCCCAAGTGCTTCGTCGATCAGTGCGTCGATGCGGGCCAGGCCCGCCTCACGGCTCAGGTGCGCCGCCACGTGGCGCGGCCCGGCCGCCCCCAGCGCGTCCGCGCCCGCGGGGTCCTCGGCCAGCGCCCGTACGGCCTTGAGCAGGGCCTCCGGGTTCTCCGGCGGTACGAGCACCCCGGCGCCCGAGCGTTCCACTTCCTGGGCGGTCCCGCCCAGCGCCGCGACGGAGGCGACGACGGGACGGCCGGCCTGGAAGTACGAGGTCAGCTTGGACGGCACGCTCATGTCCATCACGGCGGCGTGCTGCGTGACCGCGAGCACGTCCGCCGCGGCGAGGATATCCGGGAACTCTCCGTCCGCGGCAGGGGGGATGATGTCGAGATTGGGAACGTCGGCCGCCAGGTCGGCGAGGGCGGAGCGCTGGCTTCCGTCACCCATCAGGACGAAGCGGACGCTCGGGTCCAGCCGGGCGGCGCCGACGAGGACCTCCAGTCCCTGCTTGAGTCCCATGTTCCCGGAGTGCAGGACGACGGTCTGGCCGGGAGCCCACCCGAGGTGGTGGCGGGTCCGCCCGCGGGGCTTGGTGGGCAGCGCCACGTGGGACCAGTTCGGGACGAGCCGGATCCGCTCGGGGTGCACGCCCATGCCGACGACCCGGTCGACGAAGGTCTCGTGGATCACACCGACGAGGGTGGCCCGCTTCAGGGCGTAGGCCTCGACCCGGCCGGCGAACGCGGCGGCCTTGTCGCCGCCGCTGATCCCGCTCTGCGCGGCGGCGGCGCCCATCAGGTCCTGGACGACGGGGACGAAGGGGACCTTCCAGCGCGCCGCGAAGCGGGCGGCCAGCAGGCCGCCGGCCAGGCTGGGCATCTGCGCGAGGACCGCGTCCGGCTTCGGCATCCGGGGCGGGGCCACGGAGCCGTGCAGCAGAATCGATCCTTCAAAAAGGGCCCGGCGTACGGCGGTCTGACGCGGCGGCACGGTGTGCGCGCGCCGGTGCACGGTCACGCCCGCGCGCTGTTCCGTGCGCCGTAGCGCCCCCTTGTACTCCGGCTCGACGGACCAGGCCGGGTAGTGGGGCATGCCCGCCAGGACGTGTGTCTCGTGACCGAGACCGGCCCAGTGCTCCGCGATCTGGGTGGCGTACGGGCCGATGCCCGTGTGCTCGGGGGCGTAATTCGTGGAAACCAGCAGTAGTCGTCGCTGACCGGATTTCGACACTGGACGTCCCCCTCTCACCAGGATGATGCGCACGTCACCCTATTCGTTCACCGGCATCAGGGGGAACGTGCACGCTATTGTCTGCTAATCCGCCACACCGGGGTGTGCGGCTTCTGGGGGATAACACGTGACGGAGCAGGATATGTCCGAATTTGCCGAGCCTGGGCGTAGACCCCACCGAATCGGCTACGCGCCAGGTGCCTACGACCTCTTCCACATCGGACACCTCAACATCCTTCGGCACGCCCGGAGTCAGTGCGACCACTTGGTGGCCGGGGTCGTATCCGACGAAATGGTGGAACTCGCCAAGGGTCGCCGCCCCGTGATCCCGCTCGTCGAGCGGCTGGAGATCGTCCGCAGCGTGCAGTACGTGGACTCCGCTTTCGTCGAGACCGTTCCGGACAAGGTCGAAACGTGGAAGGAAGTCCGGTTCGACGTCATATTCAAGGGCGACGACTGGCGCGGCACCCCCAAGGGCGACCAGTTGGAAAAGGACTTCGCCGTGCACGGCGTCGAAGTCGTCTACTTCCCGTACACGGTCCACACGTCCAGCACCCAGCTGCGCCGGGCTCTGGACGTGCTGTCCGAGCCGCTCGCCACGGAACAGCGGGGCTGAGCGGCTCACCGGCCGGACATCCGGCCGGGCCGCCACGAGGCGGCGGGCCCCGGTCACCTGAATACGGCGCTGAGCTCCCGGAACCACTTCGCGAGGAACGCCACCAGGAACAGCGCGGCGACGACACCCGCCCCGGCGTACACCCAGCGGAACAGCCCGCTGCCGCCGAGGAACAGGAACACCAGGCAGAACACCCCGTAATCCACGGGCAGCAGCGCCACCGCGCGCAGGGTCGACGGCGCGGCCGCCGCGCTCCCCGGCGCCGGCTTCGGCTTGAGCTTCTCCGTCAGGAGCCCCCCGAAGAAGGTCACGACCGCGGCGAACTGGAAGCCCAGCGGCACCAGCAGCCAGCCGGCTCCGGCGGCTCCGTCCGCGCCGCCGCCGATCCCGTACTCCGCGGGGAAGCGGTAGAAGGCGATCAGCACGCAGGTGTGCAGCGAGGTCAGCTTCGCGCAGTCCACGACGTGGTCCAGCCACTCGCCCGCCGCGCTGCCGCCCCCGCGGAGCCGGGCGAGCTGCCCGTCGGCGGAATCGAAGGCGAAGCCGACCGCGAGCAGGGCCCACACCGCGACCCCCAGCCCCCACGAGGGAGAGACCAGGGCGACGGCGGCCGCGCCCGCGAAACTCAGGGCGGCGCTGATCAGCGTCACCTGGTTCGGGGTGAGCCCGAGCCCGTACGACCCGGCGGCCAGGTACCGTCCGACGGGCCGGTTGACGAACCGGGAGTACAGCGACACGCCCTTCGCCGATTTCTGCGCCCCGCGCAGCTCCCGCAGCGCGGTCCCGACACTCGCCATCGACACAACCCCTCGAACATCCGTATATGCGTGCGTGCGTACGAAGGGCACATCATCGCAGGGTGTCCGAGGGCTCCCGCTCCGGGTCCGCCGGACCCGGACCCGGACCCGACCCGGAGCCCCCGCCCCGGGCCCGGTCGCCCACCACCTTCAGCAGCAGCACCGCGCGGGCCGGGACGGTCACGCTCTCGCCCCCGCGGTGCACGGTGGCGGGAGCCGCCGCCTGGTCCTCCCGGGAGGTGTCCAGGACCAGTTCGTACGCCCGGCCCCACGGCGCCCCCGGCAGGACCCACGCCACCGGCCGGTCCTCGGCGTGCAGCAGTGCCAGGAAGCTGTCGTCCGTGACCTGCCGTCCGCGCTCGTCCCGGCCCGGGATGTCCTGCCCCGACAGGTACAGGCCCACCGACCCGGCCGGGGCGTACCAGTCCCGCTCGGTCATCTCCGCCCCCGCCGGCGTGAACCAGGCCAGGTCCCGCAGTCCGTCCGCGCCCTGCGAGCGCCCCGAGAAGAACGCCCGCCGCCGCAGCACCGGGTGGGCCCGGCGCAGCGCCAGCAGCCGCCGGGTCAGCGCCAGCAGCGCCTGCCAGGACGGGTCCTCCAGCAGGGACCAGTCCACCCAGCTCGTCCCGTTGTCCTGGCAGTACGCGTTGTTGTTGCCGCCCTGCGTCCGGCCGAACTCGTCGCCCGCCACCAGCATCGGCACCCCGGTCGACAGCAGCAGCGTGGTCAGGAGGTTCCGCAGCTGCCGCCGGCGCAGCGCCGCGATCCGCGGTTCCGTGCCCCCTTCCGGCTCGCCCTCCACCCCGCAGTTCCAGGACCGGTTGTCATTGGTTCCGTCCCGTCCCTCCTCGCCGTTCTCCTCGTTGTGCTTGGACTCGTACGAGACCAGGTCGCGCAGGGTGAAACCGTCGTGCGCGGTGATGAAGTTGACCGAGGCGTACGGCCGCCGCCCGCCCCACGCGTACAGGTCGCTCGACCCCGACAGCCGGTACCCGAGGTCACGTACGTCGGGCAGCGCGCCGCGCCAGAAGTCCCGTACGGCGTCCCGGTACCGGTCGTTCCACTCGGTCCACAGCGGTGGGAACGCCCCCACCTGGTACCCGCCCGAGCCCACGTCCCACGGCTCGGCGATCAGCTTCACCCGCCGCAGCACCGGATCCTGGGCGATCACCGCGAGGAACGGCGAGAGCATGTCCACGTCGTGCATCGAGCGGGCCAGCGCCGCCGCCAGGTCGAAGCGGAAGCCGTCCACCCCCATCTCCGTCACCCAGTACCGCAGCGAGTCGGTGATCAGGCGCAGCACGTGCGGCCGCCCGGCGTGCAGGGTGTTCCCGCAGCCCGTGTAGTCCGCGTACCGGCGCTGGTCCGACTGGAGCCGGTAGTACGCCCGGTTGTCGATCCCGCGCAGCGACAGCGTCGGGCCCAGCTCGCCGGCCTCCGCCGTGTGGTTGTAGACCACGTCGAGGATGACCTCGATGCCCGCGGCGTGCAGCGCCTTGACCATCCGCTTGAACTCGCCGACCTGCTGGCCGGCCGTACCGCTCGACGAGTAGGCCGCGTGCGGGGCGAAGTAGCCGACCGAGTTGTAGCCCCAGTAGTTGCGCAGGCCCCGCCGCAGCAGGTGGTCCTCGTGCGCGAACTGGTGGACCGGCAGCAGTTCCACCGCCGTCACCCCGAGCCCCGTCAGGTGCTCGATCGCCGCCGGGTGCGCGAGGCCGGCGTACGTGCCGCGCAGATGCTCGGGGATGCCCGGATGGCGCATCGTGAAGCCGCGCACGTGCAGCTCGTAGATGACGGAATCGGCCCACGGGGTCTTCGGCCGGACGTCGTCCGCCCAGTCGTCGTCATCGTGGACCACGACCCCCTTCGGGACGTGCGGGGCCGAGTCGCGGTCGTCGCGCACGGTGTCCGCGATGTACTGCTGGGGCCAGTCGCGGACGTGCCCGTACACCTCCGGAGGCAGCAGGAAGTCCCCGTCCACGGCCCGGGCGTACGGGTCCAGGAGCAGCTTCGCCGGATTGTGGCGGGCCCCCGTCCACGGGTCCCAGCGGCCGTGGACCCTGAATCCGTACCGCTGTCCGGGGCGGACGCCCGGGAGGAAGCCGTGCCAGATCTCGTGGGTCAGCTCCGTGAGCGCGCACCGGCTCTCGGAGCCGTCCTCCGCGAAGAGGCATACCTCAACGGCCTCCGCGCCCTGGGCCCACAGCGCGAAGTTGGTCCCGGCCGTCCCGTCCGGCCCCTGGTGGAACCGGGCCCCCAGCGGATGCGAGGAGCCGGGCCACACGGGCGGCCCGGGGAGGGCCCGCTCCCGCACCGCCGCCGCATGGCCCCTGACCTTGACGTTCAACGCTCCGTTCGACGTCCCGTTGCCGTTCCCGGTTCCGTTGCCGTTCCCGGTTCCGTTGGGGTGTCCGGTCCCGTCGGGGTGTCCGGTCCCGTTCGGATGCCCGGTCCCCGCGACGGCTTCCACCGCCTCTTGCTCGGCTGCGCTCGACACTGCCCGCCTCCACGGCTCTCGGTACCTGCGGGGGTGGGGGAAGTGCGGCCCCGGCGTCCCGGCCGGGGCCCGCCCCCGTCTGGTCCTTCCCACTGTTCTGCCCGGACTGTCCTGCCTGGAACGTGGGCCGCCCCCACGTTTCCCCCGGAGGGGCCCGGTCGTTGGAGGAACGTGACTCTTCTGACGAGGCGGGCAGGGGCGGGCTTGGCCGCCGTGGCGGTATGGGCGGGCCTCCTCGGAGGCCTGGCCGGATGCACCGGGAACGGCGGCTCCCCGATCGAGATCCAGCTGCCCGGCAAACCCCGGTCACCGGACGAGGCGATCAGGATCACCCCCGACGACAACGCCAAGGGGGTGCCGGCCGAGGGCCCGCTGACGGTCACCGTGCCCGAGGGCCGGCTGGAGCGCGTCGTGGTCACCAAGGTGGAGGACGCCCAGCAGGAGAAGGTGCCCGGCGCCATCGCCGTCGACGGGCTCAGCTGGAGTCCCGACCCAAGGGCGGGCCGGCTCGCGCTCGCGGCCAAGTACACCGTGGACGCGGTCGCGCTCGACGGGCACAACCGCCGCCAGGCCCGGCACACCACCTTCACCACCTACGTTCCCGAGGAGCGGTTCATCGGCTACTTCAAGCCCGAGAACCGCTCGACCGTCGGCACCGGCATGATCATCTCCTTCGGGTTCAGCCGGTCCATCGAACGCCGCGCCGACGTGGAGCGGGCGATCACGATCACCTCCGACCCGGCCGTGGAGGTGGTGGGCCACTGGTTCGGCGACGAGCGCCTCGACTTCCGGCCCAAGACGTACTGGAAGCCCGGCACCGAGGTCACGGTCAAGCTGGACCTCCGGGACGTCGAGGGCGCCGCCGGCTCCTACGGCATCCAGGACAAGACCCTGCGCTTCACCGTCGGCCGCTCCCAGATCTCCACCGTCGACGCGGCCGCGCACACCATGGAGGTCCGGCGCGACGGCGAGCTGCTGTCCACCGTGCCGATCACCGCCGGGGCGCCGAAGAACATGACCTACAACGGGAAGATGGTGGTGATGGAGCTCTTCGACGTCACCCGGATGAACGGGCAGACCGTCGGGTTCGGCGGCGAGTACGACATCCCCGACGTCCCCCACGCCATGCGCCTCACCCGCTCCGGGACCTTCCTGCACGGCAACTACTGGGCCAGCCCCGACACCTTCGGATCCACCAACGTCAGCCACGGCTGCATCGGACTGCGCGACGACAAGGGCGGCGGCTCGGACACCCCGGCAGGCTGGTTCTTCGACCGGACGCTGGTCGGCGACGTCGTGGAGGTCGTGAACTCGCAGGACAAGACGGTCGCTCCGGACAACGGGCTGGGCGGCTGGAACATGTCCTGGCCGGCCTGGGTCGCGGGATCCGCGCTCGGCTGACCCGCCGTCACCTGCCGCTCCCCTCACCCAACACCCCAGTCGAGTGATTGTCGTACCGGAATGCCGTAGCGGGGGAGTGTCGGTCCGCCCGGCTCGCCGGAGCCCGCCGCCAGCCTGTACGGGCCCACCCGCACGCGGCGGCAGGCAACGGACGGAGCGTCATGTCAGCAAGGAAGTGGACCCTCGGGCCCCTGGGGCTCGCCCTCGGGGCCGTACTGGCCGCAGGCGCCCCGGCGGCCCTGGCGGCGCCGGCCGCACCGGGCCCCGGCGGGCAGCCGCCGGCGCCGACCCGGGAGTCGGCGGCCCTGCGGGCCCCGCTGCCGGGCGGGCTGGGCCCCTGCCTGGGGTCCCGGTGTCCCGACCCGTTCCCGCCGATCGAGGTCGGCACGGACCCCAACGGCTACGACGAGGGCATCAACATCTTCGTCGGTGCCGACTTCCTCGTCCGCGAGCGCGCCGCCGAGGCCGAGGGCAAGGTCGTCGTCCTCGGCAGCTTCGACCAGAACAAGAACCTGGCGGCCGGGGCGGGAGCCGGGTACAACATCGGCATCGTCGGGGCGGGATCGCTGGTACGCCCCCCGGCCGGGTCGGACTTCCTCACCACCGGCCGCGACGTCATCGTCGCCGCGAACCAGCGGCTGATCTCCGACGGCGGCGTCGTCCGCCACGCGGGCACCGCACCCGGCCCCGGCACGGTCACCGGCCCCCTGGTGGCCGACCCGGCCGCGGTCACCCCGTACGCCGGCCTGCGCGACCAGCTCACCTCGGCCAGCCGGTGCTACGCCCGGGTCGACGGCAGCCCGCGCCCGGCGACGGGCACCGCCGTCAACCGGGACGGCTTCACCGTCTTCACCGGGGACGACACCTCCCGGCTCCAGGTCTTCAACGTGGACTTCGACATGGCGGGCGCGACCGGCGGCGCCATCGGCATCCGCTTCGACCGGATCCCGGCCGGCGCCACCGTCCTCGTCAACGTCCTGGGCGCCGCCCGCACGCTCAACACCTTCAGCGGCAGCATCGTCGACACCGGCCCGGGCGCCGACGCGTGGAACGGCTACCGCACCCGGCTGCTGTGGAACTTCCCGGACGCCACCGAGGTCCAGCTCACCGGCAGCGGGCAGTTCCAGGGCAGCGTGCTGGTCGGCGAGCAGGCCTCGCGCACCACCGTCACCCTGCCCGGGACCAACGGCCGCTTCTTCACCACCGGCGAGCTCGTCCACACCAGCGGCCGGGGCGGCGGCCAGGAGTTCCACGCGTACCCCTTCGACGGGGACCTGCCCGACTGCGGGAACACGGGCCCGGTCACGGGCGCCGTCTCCGTCGTCAAGCGGGACGACGCGGACAACCCGCTGGCCGGAGCCGCGTACGAGCTGTGGCAGGAGACCAACGGCACCCCCGGAGCCCAGTTCGCGAGCCCCGGCGGGGACACCAAGGTCGCCGACTGCGTGACCCCGGCGAGCGGCATCTGCTCCCGCACCGTCCCGCTCGGCACGTACTACTGGCGCGAGACGCAGGCTCCGGACGGCTACCAGCTCGCGGAGAACCCCGTCGTCGAACTGACGCTGACCGAGCGGAACGCCGCCGCGGGCGCGAGCGCGAACATGAGCAACGCGAAGCTTCCGGGCAGCGCCGAGGTGGTGCTGCGCAAGTCCGACGCGGACGGCGGGGCGCTGCTGGCGGGCGCCCGCTTCGAGCTGTGGCGCGAGGACAACGACCGTACGGGCCTGCAGACCGACGGAACGGTCCCCGACGAGCAGCTCGCCGGGTCCTGCACCACCGACGCGCAGGGAAGCTGCACGGTCCAGCTTCCGGTCGGTGAGCGGTACTACTGGCGGGAGACGCAGGCACCGGCCGGCTACGACCTGCCGGCGGACCCGGTCACACCGTTCGACCTCGACGAGGGCCACGTGGCGACGGGCCTCGTCGTCGGCGTCACGGACGAGCGGACCGAGGAGCCCGACTACGAGGGGTCGATCGAGGTCCTGAAGAAGGACGCGAAGACGAAGCGCCCGCTGCGCGGGGCGGTCTTCGAGGTGTGGAAGGAGACCAACAGCACCCGCGGCCTCCAGACGCGCGGCATCAACCCGGACCGCAAGGTGACGACGGGCTGCGCGACCGACCGGGCCGGGGTGTGCTCGTTCCCGGGCCTGGACGAGGGCTGGTACTACGTGGTCGAAACGGCCGTGCCGGAGGGCTACGTCCTCCCGCGCAACCGGGTCACGGGTCCGCTCCACCTGGACGGAACCACCCCGGACCACCGCCTGGTGGTCAGCCTGGAGAACAAGCGCGACGACCACGGCAAGGGCGGTAAGGGCGGCAAGGACAAGGGCAAGGGCCCGAAGCCGCGGCCGGGCGCATAGGCCGGGCGAAGCGGCCGCCGCGTAGGCCGCCCGGGTGGGCCGGTGACCCTGCCGGCCCACCCGGCGCGCCGGGGCCGGGCGGGTCCGGTTGGCTCGGAGCCGACGGCCCGGCCGGCGGGCGCGAGGAGGACCGCATGCGCACAGGGGACGCGGCAGGCGCGATAGGCGCGATCGGCAGGGCGGCCGCAACGGCCGCGATCCTCGCGGCGGCCGCCCTCGCCCCGCCGCCCGCGGCAGCGGCGGCCCCGGCCGCATCCCCGGCCCCGGCCGCGGAGGCGGAGGCGTGTACCGCCGGGACCGGGCCCTACCAGCGCGAGCTGGAAGACCACGTGGGCCGGACGGCCGACGGAACGCAGGACGCCGGGGACTGCGAGGCGATCCGCACCTTCCAGCGGGCCTACGGGATCCGGCCCGCCGGCGGCTACGCCGGGCTG
This sequence comes from Streptomyces sp. GQ60, assembly GCF_059758875.1. NCBI lineage: Bacteria > Bacillati > Actinomycetota > Actinomycetes > Kitasatosporales > Streptomycetaceae > Streptomyces > Streptomyces sp. GQ60. The sequence goes on from NZ_JCAXEG010000001.1 coordinate 1,021,980, forward strand.
GTCACCTTCCGGACCATGGTCGCGGTCGCCGCGCGGGCGAACCCCAACGCCGACGGCGACTGCCCGGTCCGTCCGCACCGGGTGACCTGTGTGGACCTGGAGCGCCAGCTCCTGTGGGTGCAGCGCGACCGCAAGGTGGTCTTCGCGCCCGTCCCCGTCCGTACCGGACGCGACGACGACGAGACCCGTACCGGCATGCACGAGGTCTACTGGCGCAGCGTGGACCACGAGTCCACGCTCTACGACAACTCCCCGATGCCGTACGCCCAGTTCTTCGACGGGGGCCAGGCCCTCCACGGCCGCCACGGCGACCTGTACGCCCACGGCGGCTCGGCCGGCTGCGTCAACCTCTCCGTCCCCGACGCGCGGCGGCTGTGGGACCTGCTCACCGAGGGCGACGCCGTCTACGTCTGGGGCACCAAGCCCGGCACGGAGGGCTGACTCCCGGCGGGCCGACCACTCTTGGGACGGAACGGTGACACGACCGTACTGTCTCGTGATCCCCCATGTGATTTCCTGGCGATAAGCGCGCGACTGTCCGTGCGCGGGGGACATGGGGAGAACGATCGTGAACCTGCAGCCGATACGCGGGCGCGCCCGCACCGGCCTGCCGGCCCTTCTGCTGGGCGCGGCCCTGCTGTTCACCAGCGCGTGCAGCGGTGGCGGAAACGGGGGCGGTGCCGGCGGGAGCGGTGGCGGAGACGGAGGTACCGGCACGACCGGTACCGAGGCGTCGAAGGCCGTCGTGAGCGTCAAGCCGGACGACGGGGCCAAGGAGGTCGCGACCAGCGGCATCCTCAAGATAACCAGCACCGGCGGCAAGCTCACCACGGTGACGGTCGCCGACACCAAGGGCAACGCGGTGGAGGGCAAGCTCGCCGAGGACGGCGCGAGCTGGGAGCCCGCCCGCAACCTCGCCTCCGCCACCGAGTACAAGGTGCACGCGGTCGCCAAGGACGAGGCCGGGCGCGAGTCCGCGAAGGACACCACCTTCACCACGCTGACGCCCGCCAACACCTTCATCGGCCAGTACACCCCCGAGGACGGATCGACGGTCGGCGTGGGCATGCCGGTCTCGATCAACTTCTCCCGGGGCATCACCAACCCCGAGGCCGTCGAGAAGGCCATCACGGTGACGGCCGAGCCGGCCGTCCCGATCGAGGGCCACTGGTTCGGCAACGACCGCCTGGACTTCCGCCCCGAGAAGTACTGGGCCGCCGGCACCAAGGTCACCCTGAAGCTCGAACTCGACGGGGTCGAAGGACGCCCGGGCGTCTACGGCAAGCAGACCCGTACGGTCAGCTTCAAGATCGGCCGCTCCCAGGTCACCACGGTCGACGCCGGCAGCAAGCAGATGCAGGTGGTCCGTGACGGCCAGGTGCTCAAGAACGTCCCGATCACCGCGGGCGCCCCGTCGACGACCACGTACAACGGTCAGATGGTCATCAGCGAGAAGTACAAGGTGACCCGGATGAACGGCGCCACCGTCGGCTTCGGCGGGGAGTACGACATCTCCGACGTCCCGCACGCGATGCGTCTGACCACCTCCGGCACCTTCGTCCACGGCAACTACTGGGCCTCGTCCGGCACGTTCGGCTCCGAGAACGTCAGCCACGGCTGCGTCGGCCTGAAGGACGTCCGCGGCGCCGGTGACGGCGGTCAGCCGGCCGCCTGGTTCTTCAACGAGTCGCTGATCGGCGACGTGGTCATCGTGAAGAACTCCAAGGACAAGATCGTCGCCCCCGACAACGGCCTCAACGGCTGGAACATGGACTGGGCCGAGTGGATCAAGTAGACCCGTTCCCTGCGTAGTTCATCGCGTGCACGGAGACCCGTGCCGGTGGCCCGGTGCTGTGACCCACAGCACCGGGCCACCCGGCGTTAACCGGCGCTAACCTTCCCGTATGACCATCTCTCTCGAAGTCTCCGAAGGCGTCGGCGTCATCCGGCTGGACCGGCCGCCCATGAACGCCCTGGACATCGCCACCCAGGACCGGCTGCGCGAGCTCGCCGTGGAGGCGACCGACCGGGCCGACGTCCGCACCGTCGTCATCTACGGCGGCGAGAAGGTGTTCGCGGCCGGCGCGGACATCAAGGAGATGCAGACGATGGACCACGCGGCCATGGTCGCGCGGTCCCGCGGACTGCAGGACGCCTTCACCGCCGTGGCCCGGATCCCCAAGCCCGTGGTCGCGGCCGTCACCGGCTACGCCCTGGGCGGCGGCTGCGAGCTGGCCCTGTGCGCGGACTACCGGATCGCCGGCGACAACGCGAAGCTCGGCCAGCCCGAGATCCTGCTCGGCCTGATCCCCGGCGCGGGCGGTACCCAGCGGCTGTCCCGGCTGATCGGCCCCTCGAAGGCCAAGGACCTCATCTTCACCGGCCGCATGGTCAAGGCCGACGAGGCGCTGGCCCTCGGCCTCGTGGACCGCGTCGTACCGGCGGCCGAGGTGTACGAGCAGGCGTACGCGTGGGCCGCGAAGCTGGCGCAGGGCCCGGCCCTCGCGCTGCGCGCCGCCAAGGAGTGCGTGGACGCGGGGCTGGAGGCCGACATCGACACCGGGCTGACCATCGAACGGGGCTGGTTCGCGGGCCTGTTCGCCACCGAGGACCGCGAGCGCGGGATGCGCAGCTTCGTCGAGGAGGGGCCGGGGAAGGCCAAGTTCCTTTAGGGCGACCCTGCGAGTCCTCCCTGTGGGTGGATTAGCCAGGCCTTAAGGCAGCCTTAAGGACTGCCCGTGATCCACTCTGGGTGACGAAGGTTTCGCGGTGCGTCACCCCAGGTCAGGGTGGGTGCGGCGATCCCCGGGTTGCCGATTGCATATGCCAAGACGGCCCCTCGGAATCCACGATCCCGGGGGGTCTTTTCCTGCGGAACGGCCCGAACGGCCGTACCGGCCCTCCATGATGGGTGCATGGCGGGTCTGGAGGGTGTGGAACAGCCGCGGCAGCGCAGCAGCGCTTCCGCCGTACGGCTCACGGCGGCCCTGGAGGACGAACTGGGCCTCAAGGCACTGGAGTTGTACGGGAATCCGGCCGAGGCGGAAGTGACCTTGCCGTCGATGCCGGAGTCGGCGAGCACCGCCCGGCGGCTCACGCAGTGCGTGGTCGTACGCCTGTGGGGGCTCTCGCCGCAGATCGCCGAGCACACGGTCCTGCTGGTCTCGGAGCTGGTGGGCAACGCCGTCCGTCACACGGGGGCGCGCTCCTTCGGTTTACGGATGCTCAGGCGGCGCGGCTGGATCCGGGTGGAGGTGCGCGATCCCTCGCGCGGGCTGCCCTGCCTGATGCCGGTCCACGAGATGGACACCACCGGCCGGGGGCTGTTCCTCGTCGACAAGCTCTCGGACCGCTGGGGCGCGGACCTGCTCCCGCGCGGAAAGATCACCTGGTTCGAGATGCGGGTGGCCGACCGCTGAGCGCGGCCCCCCGAACGCCAGAAACCCCCTGTCGCCGTTGTGGGGCGCTGCGGGGGTTTCATGGGTGTGCCGAGGATCGAAGGGGGTGTGATCCTCGGCAGGGACTTCGCTCGGGTCAACGGGAAGCCGTGGTTCCGACTATGGCAGACGAGGGACCAAATGCCAAAAGTCCCAAGTTGGACATAAGTGTGCATATCCTAAGACTTTCTACCTAAATCTTAGGTGAGATGGGCCACGGGCCTCGTAAACAGTGAATGAATATCCACCGCTGTGAGTGAATCGTTGATCACATAACGGACAGTGGTCGGGTGGCACTGGTTCGGCCGAAGGGCCTGAATTGGGTCAATCAATACCTACACGGGCATCCACCCCTTAAATGGGCTGGTGCTCTGCTACCCGGACCGCCGATCCGCTCTCCGTGCCGGCGCGGCGGTCGCCGCCGGCGCCCTCACCGCCGCCTGCGGCACGGACGCCCGCACCGCCCCCGGGCCTTCCGCCCCCGGGCCTTCCGCGCCCGGGCCTTCCGCGCCCGGGCCTTCCGCTTCCGGGACGGCCCCCGCAGGCCCCGCGGGCCCGGCGAAGGCCGCCCCGGACAAACCGGCGGCCCCGGCCAAGGCGGCCCCCGCCCCGCGCCGGTTCGCCGGCCAGCCCGTGGAGATCGGGCACGGCCCCCGCGGCCGGCCCGGCGTCGCGCTCACCTTCCACGGCAACGGCGACCCCGCCATCGCCAGGGCGGTGCTCGCCGAGGCGGAGCGGGCGGGCGCGCGGGTCACCGTACTGGCCATCGGCGCCTGGCTCGACGCCCACCCGGAGATGGCCCGCCGGATCCTCGACGGAGGCCACGAGCTCGGCAACCACACCCAGCGCCACCTCGCGATCAACGCCATGCCCGAGGCGCAGGCGTACGCCGAGATCACCGGATGCGCCGACCGGCTCAAGCGGCTGACCGGGTCCATCGGGACCTGGTTCCGCCCGTCCCAGACCCAGTACGCCACCCCGCTGGTACGAAAACTGGCCCAGCGGGCGGGCTACCCGCACGTCCTGTCGTACGACGTGGACTCCCTCGACTTCACCTCGCCCGGTGCGGCGGCCGTCATCCGCACCGTCACCGGCACGATCCAAGGCGGATCAGTGGTGAGCCTGCACTTCGGCTACGCGGACACGGTCGACGCGATGCCACCCCTCCTCGAAGAACTCGCACGCCTCAAACTGCGCGCGGTGACCACCACGGAGCTGCTGACCCCATGACGACCACCCGCCTTCCCCGGAAGGCCACCGCGTTGCTGGCCGGTCTGGTCCTCGCCGCCCTGGCCGGCTGCGGATCGACCGACAAGGGACCCGCCGAGGCCCTCGGCACGAAGGGGCCCGCCGCGCCCGTCAAGGCCGTACCGGCCGCACCCCCGGGCCTGGCCGGAATGCCGCCGCTCCTCGATCCCAACGACGTGTACGCTGCCGACCGGCCGAACAAGCTCTCCCCGGTGGTCAAGGACTTCCCGTCCCGCGTCTACGTGCCGAACACCACCTCCAACACGGTGTCCGTCATCGACCCGGTGACGTACAAGGTCATCGACACCATCCCCGTCGGCATCCAGCCCCAGCACGTGGTCCCCTCCTGGGACATGAAGACCCTCTGGGTCAACAACAACCGGGGCCACACGCTCACCCCGATCAACCCCGCCACCGGCGAGGCCGGCAAGCCCGTCGAGGTGCACGACCCGTACAACCTGTACTTCACGCCCAACGGCAAGTACGCGGTGGTCATGGCCTCGATGGACAAGGAACTGGTCTTCCGCGATCCGCACACGATGGACCGCGTGAAAACCGTCCCGGTGACCTGTTTCGGCGTCAATCACGCGGACTTCTCCGCGGACGGCCGCTACTTCATCGTGAGCTGCGAGTTCTCCGGTGAACTGCTCAAGGTCGACACCGAGAAGATGGAGGTCGTCGCCCAGCAGAAGCTGCCCTTCGAGGGCGCGATGCCGCAGGACGTCAAGGTCTCGCCGGACGGAAAGACCTTCTACGTCGCGGACATGATGGCGCACGGCATGTGGGTGCTCGGCGGCGACAAGTTCGAGACCCCCAAGCTGCTGCCCACCGGAAAGGGCTGCCACGGCCTGTACGTCAGCCGGGACTCCAAGGAGATGTACGTCTCCAACCGGGGCGAAGGCTCCGTCTCCGTCTTCGACTTCACGCAGAACAAGCTGACGAAGAAGTGGGAACTGCCCGAAGGCGGCAGCCCCGACATGGGCGGGGTGTCCGCCGACGGCAAGGTGCTGTGGCTCTCGGGCCGCTACAACTCCGAGGTGTACGCCATCGACACCACCACCGGCAAGCAGCTCGCCAAGATCCCGGTGGGCGGCGGACCGCACGGCCTCGCCGTCTACCCGCAGCCCGGCCGCTACTCGCTCGGCCACACCGGCATCTTCCGGTAGGACGCGAACGGGAAACGACCGTGCCCCGGGAACTCGCACAGCTCCCGGGGCACGGTCGACCGCTCACCGACGCCTCCTCACCAGGCGACGGGGAGCCGCTCGGGAAGCCGCTTGATGAAGCCGGTCCGCCAGACGAGGTTCTCCGCCGGCGCCGCGAGACGCAGCTCGGGCAGCCGCTCGACCAGCACCTCCAGCGCGATCTCGGCGTGCGCCCGGCCCAGCGCGGAAGCCGGGCAGAAGTGCCGGCCGGCGCCGAAGGCGAGGTTGGCGTTGGAGCTCTCGCGCCCCAGGTCCAGCTCGTCGGGGTTCTCGAAGGCCTCCGGGTCGAAGTTGGCCCCCTCCAGCAGGACCAGGACCAGCTCGCCCTCCTTGACCAGCACGTCGCCGACCTGGATGTCCGCCATCGCCAGCCGCGGCAGGCCGTCGCCCACGGACAGGTTCCAGCGGAGCAGTTCGTCCACGGCCTTGCCCATGCGCTCCGGGTGCTCGCGCAGGTACCCGATGAGCTCGGGCTTCTGGAGCAGTGCCAGGACCGCCAGGGTCAGGAACGCGGAGGTGGAGACGGCGCCGGCTCCGAAGAGCGAGACGGCGACGGTCGCGAACATGTCGTCGGTGAGGTGCGCCGACTCCGGGTCGGCCTCCTTGAGCTCGGCGAACTTGCCGAGGAGCCCCGTACGCTCCTCGGCAGGCAGGGCGAGCTGGAGCTTCAGCTGCTCCTCGAAGTAGCCGACGTCCTTGTACCAGTTGAGCGCGGAGTCGGCGAACGGCTCGCGCGCGGTCATGAACGCGACGTCCAGCCCCGACATCAGCCGCCGCCAGTCCTCGAACGGCACGCCCAGCACCTGGCAGTGCATCGCCGCCGAGAAGGGGTCGGCGAACCCGGCCCGCAGGTCGGCGGGCCCCCCTTCGGCGACGAGCTGGTCGACGAGCTCGCCGGCCTGCGCGCGCAGCCGGTCCTGGAGCCCCTTCTGGCGCGGGTTGAGCGCCTTCATGACCGCGTTGCGCAGTCCGGCGCTGTTGATGTTGCCCATGTTGTTGACGACCTCGGGCGGGATCGTCAGCGCGTACTGGCGCGGGACCCCGGCGTTGGCGGTGTCCTTGAGGCTGAAGCGCTCGTCCTCCAGCACCTGCTTGGCCAGCGCGTAGCTGCTCACCAGCCAGGCCGGGTCCCCGGTGAGGGTGCGGACCTTCGCGACCGGCGCCTTCTCGCGCAGCCAGGTGCACTCCTCGGGGAGCACGTCACCGCGCCGCGAGAGGGGGAAGTCGATGAGGGGCTCGGCGGTCTGTCCGGTGCCCTCAAGCTGCTCGACGCTCATCGACGGTCCCTTCGGTTGGTGCGGTGTTCGCGTGCGCGTTCGGGTCGTTCGGGTTGCTCTGCGCGCTCTCGGCCGGCTCGGGCCGTACCACGGCGTATGCCTGGTTCCTCGTCGCGCGCAGTCCCCCACCGCGCGCGAAGAGGAGATCGGTCATCGGCATCTTGACGTGGTAGGCCGCCACGGAGGACGGCACGTCGAGAATGCTCGGGGTGTCGATGAAGAACGGCAGCTCCGCCGACATGTAATCGAAACAGACCTGCAACTGCGCGTCGGTGATGGATTCACCTTCCGGCAACTTGGAGCCGACAAAATGCAGGGCCATTTCCTCGCAGCCCTTGCGGAATCCGTCGTCGGTCTCCAGGAAATGAAGTACGCGCCGGTGCAGAAGTTGGTAGACGGGGTTCGTCTGGAACTCCGAAAGTGCCCTCACTCGAATCTCGGTGTGCGGAGGTCCTGATTCCTCCACACCCTTGAGAATCCGTCGCCGGACTGCCTTGATTTCCTTCGTCGCACGCTTCTCCGCGTGTTCCCGGGTGTAGCCGAAGGCGGCGAACATCCTGTCCACGTGGAGGTCTGCGTAGACGAAGTCGACCTGTGCGAAGCGGGTCGTGGCCCATCGGGTGAGGCTGGATATGCGCTCGGAGCTGAAGTAGCTGTTTCCAGGACTCACTCCGATGAGCACATGGTCGCCGTCTTCCCAGATGTGGTGGCAAGTACGGGTGAAGGGCAGAACTTCGAATGATGCGTCAGCTGTGATCGTCACCTGTGTGATCGCCCTTGTTGCCGCTTGTCCCTGGGAGCCCTGCGCTCCCGGTGTGGCGGCAATGTCGCAACGTTATGCCGTGATGCCGGAGCGTGACAAGTCGGGGCTTGAATTGTTGGCTGGAATTATCGCTTCCGCACTACGGAAGAGTAATTGAATATCTATCTGCCGCTCGAACGGGACCCGGGGAGTGAGGGGGCCGGGCGTGCCGCTACCCTGAGCCGGTCAACAAGCACCAAGAAGGGGTGGACCCAGTGGCGGACATCGAGAGCGCACGGACGACGTTCGGCAAGTTCGACGTGAACGGTGACGGCTTCGTGACGGCCGACGAGTTCCGTTCGGCGATGGCGGAGATGGGCGACCCGTTCGTCACCGGCCCCGTCGCGGAGGCCGTGATCGCCGCCAAGGACTCGAACGACGACGGCCTGCTCAGCTTCGACGAGTTCTGGGACTCCCTGAAGAAGTAAGCCCCCGCGCCGCCCCCTGGCCCGCTGCCGGGCCGGGGGTGGTGCGCGTCAGGCCTGCCGCGGCCCGGAGGCCATGGCCTCCACCTCGGCGAGGGCCTCCTCCAGCCAGCGCAGCCAGAAGGTCTCCAGGCCGGTTCCCGCGTGCAGCACGACCCGCCGCAGCCGGTCCTCGTCGGAGTCCCGCCCGGCCGGGAAGTCCTTCTCCTCGATCCCCTCGTACACGGCCAACTGGGCCCGGTGCAGCTCCAGATGGCGCCGGAGCTCCGCGGCCAGCCCCTGCGGCCCCACCACCGCGGCCGCCCGGATGCGCAGCAGCAGGGGATCCCGCGCCGGCTTGGGATCCTGACGCTCCCCGACCCACCGCGCCAGCTCGCCGCTGCCGGCGGGCAGCACCTCGTACTCCTTCTTCTGTCCCCGTACGGGCCCCTCGCTGGGCAGCGCCCGGATCAGCCCGGCCTCCTCCAGCCGGCCCAGCTCGCGGTAGATCTGCTGGTGCGTCGCGGACCAGAAGTACCCGATCGACTTGTCGAACCGCCGCGTCAACTCCAGCCCCGACGAGGGCTTCTCGAGCAGTGCGGTGAGGATGGCGTGCGGGAGCGACATGCCGCCATCCTAGGTTTGCGGGAGCGCCAGGACCGCTATCCCGTTCCGCACGGCGACCGCCAGACGGGTTCCGTCGGGATGCAGGGCCGCGACCGGCGTCGGCACGTGGGTGAGCAGTGTCCCGGCGGTGAACCCGAGCCGGCTCCGGCACAGCCACCGTTCCCCGGCGGCGGACCACACACCGATCCCCTGCGGGCCGAGGGCCACCGGGTCCTCCTCAGCAGGAGGGCCTTGGTGCCGCGCTCGACGTAGACCACGGTCCAGCGCCCCGAAGGGGAGCAGACGGCGCGGTCGAAGCGGTAGGCCAGCGGGGGGTGGACCTCGTGCTCCCGGCCGTCGGGGGCCCACCGGCGCAGGCCGCCGACGGGGGCGACCCGGTCGTCGCCGTCCCAGAAGAGGGAATTCACCTCGGACGTCGCCGCGAGTATGCGCACCCGGATGAACCTACCTACCGTTCCTAATCAGTGAGCAGGAGTGGGCCTTGGACCCACGTCCTGGCACTGCGCGCATTCCGAACGGTTTTGGATGCACTGGTCGCCCGCGTTCCTCGTGTGGTCCCCGTTCGGGCACGTGCATCGTGTGCACGTTCCGTGACGGGTGGGCGGGTTTCCTCACGGCCTCGGGTACCAGGGTCGGCCTGGACGGTCCGATGCCCCGCAGCATCACTCCGGTGCTGTGGGGGCGGTGCCGTCCGTCGCCGGATCGGGTGCCCGAGGGCGCGTCGCCCGATCGCGATACCGGCGGCATCGTGACGGGACATCTTGCGGCGCGGGGTGGCCAGTGGCTTTTGCCAGTGCTGGGCGCCCCACTGGGAGGTGTAGGCCGGATCGACCGCGACGATCGACAGACCGGCGTCGGCGGCCATGGAGACGAGCCGGGCTTTCAACTTGCCGGTGGGGATACCGGAGATGACCTGCGGGAACCGTTTCTTGCGGCCGCGTTTCTCGCGGGTCTTCTCGGTGGTGAAGTCGAGGTCCTCGATCGCGATGGCGGCGACACCGCAGCGCTTGGCCCAGTGCAGGACTTGGGTGATGGCGTGCCGGATCTGCGCGTCCCGGTGGTCAGCCGACCCGCTGAGGTCGTAGGAGAAGCGGTGTGGCTCGCCCATCGGATTGCCGTCAGCATCGAGACGGTAGGCGGCGAAGTGATCGGCGTTCGTATCCACGCCGATCGTGCCGGTCGCGCGGGCGACAGCGAGCGGGATCGTCTGGATGACGGGGCGCTGCCAGGAGGCGGTCAGGTACCAGCGCCTGCGGGGTACGTCGTAGTGGATGCGGTAGGCGACGGCCCGATTCCCCTCGATACGGTCCCGCCATGCGGCGCCCCGGTGCGCGAACGCGATGCGGGAGGTCAGGACGTACCGGCCATGGCGGGCGTTGGCCAGGGACGCGAGCGGCGCGGGCAGCTTGATCGACACTTCGCCGTCGGGCGAGATGCGAATGGTCTCGTTGCCGTACCGCTTGCCCGACTCGCCGTCAGCGGCCAGGAACCAGCGCTCCGCCTCCCAGCGCTGTCGCCACTCGTCTACGGTGAGCTGCGCCTTGGCCAGATGGTGCCGGGTGTTGAGGAGGCGCCGGCCGCCGCGCACGACGTGCACGACACCGTTCTCACGGTCGGCGCGGGCCGTGTCGAGACGGTGCTCCAGGATGTGCAGACGCCGTGTCTTGTGGAACCACTCGCCCTTCGAGTGGTATCCGCCTGCCGCCCGCTTGGTGCCCTTCTCCCCGATGGGCTGGGACAGGCGGTGCACCAGTGTGCGGACACCGGCCTCAAGGTTTTGGATGTAAGCGAGCTGACAACGCCGGGAGAGCGCCCACTGATCGTGGGTGGCCTTCGTGATCGACCCGGCCCAGCGGGACGACGATGCGGCGGTCAGGCCCTGCTTACGCACCGCCCACCTCTGCGCGTCGTGGTCGTTGCCATCCGCGCAGCGGGCCGCCAGGTCGAGGGAGGCCGGACGCCCCAGGTGTTCGCCGATCAATCGCAACACCTTCCCGTCCTCAGCGCTGAGGTTCTTGAGACGATCACGTATCGCGACACCAGACGGGCCCAACGCCACGAACGGAGGATCGATGGTGCGTAACTGCTTGTTCTTCGGCTGCTCAGTCATCGGCAGCCGCCGCTTCCAGAGCCTTCGTCGCCCGGTTCTTCGCAGATCGGCGACCGTACAGGCGGGCACAGAACGAGGTCAGAACCTCAACCGTGTCCTGCACCAGGTCGTCTTCGACTTCGATTTGGTTCAGGACCACCAGGCGGCGGCCGGTCGCGGACAGGGCGGCTTCGACGAGTTCGACGTTCATCCGGCCGAGGCGGTCTTTGTGCTCGACCACCACAGTGGTCACCGCGGGGTCGGCCAGCAGACGACGCGACCGGCAACGTGCCCTCACGGAACCAGCGATACGCGGTCTGCGGATGCACACCCTGCGCCTTCGCCCACTCCTTGAGGTTCATACCACCCGACCGTAACGACATTCACCCAAATGCACCATCACTCACAAGAGTTAACCAAAGGGCCAACAGTGGCCGACCCCCAGTCGGCCAGCGCCTGCGGATTACGGGGTCCCGGGGCATCCGCGTCGAGCAGCCCCCGCGCCCGCAGGAAGGCCGTCACCGCCGGGGACCAGGCCGGCCGCAGGCCCGCCGAGGTGAGGAGGGGCGGGTCCGAGAGGAGGGGCTCGGCCGGACCGAAGCGGATGCCCGCCGGGGTCAGGACCGCCGCGTCGTCGGCCCAGCGGACCGCCAGGTCCACGTCGTGGGTGGCCATGACCACCGTCGTGCCGGAGGCGCGGAGCCCCGCGAGGACGTCGAGGAGCCGTTCCTGGCCGTCCGGGTCCAGGCCGGCCGTCGGCTCGTCCAGGATCAGCACCCGCGGAGCCATCGCCACCGCCCCCGCGATCGCCGCGCGCTTGCGCTGGCCGTAGGAGAGCAGGTGCGTGGGGCGGTCCCGGAGAGGTGTGATGTCCAGCGCGGCGAGGGCGGCGTCCACGCGGGCGCGGACGTCCGGAGCGGGGAGCCCCAGGTTCATCGGGCCGAAGGACACGTCCTGTTCGACCGAGGCCGCGAACAACTGGTCGTCGGGATCCTGCACCACCAACTGGACGGACGTGCGCAGCCGGGTCAGGCCGGCCCGGTCGTACGAGACCTCCGTGCCGTCCAGCCACAGCGATCCCGGACCGGGCCGCAGCCCGCCGCTCAGCAGCCGCATCAGCGTGGTCTTGCCGCTGCCGTTGCGGCCCAGCAGGGCCAGCGCCCGGCCCGGCGCGATGGCGAAGTCGACGCCGGTCAGGACCGCCGGGCCGTCCTCGTAGGCGTAGCCCGCGCCGGACAGTTCCACCACCGGGTTCATCGACGGGTTCAGCGACGGATTCAGCGACGGGTTCACGAGGAGAGCCCCTTCAGGGTGAGGGTCAGGGTGATCAGGGCCGCCAGCAGCCCGGCGGTGGCCGTCAGGAAGCGCCACGACAGGGCCGCCTCCGGTACGAGGACCCGCAGCGCCCCGTCGTAGCCGCGTCCGGCCAGCCCCGCCTGGAGCTTGGCCGCGCGGTCGAAGGCCCGTACGAAGGAGGTGGCGGCGAGCCCGGCCAGGGAACGCCACACCGCCGCCCGGCCGGTGTGCCCGAGCCGGGCCGCCTGGGCCCGGCGGACCTGGGCCATGGAGTCGAGCAGCAGGAAGCCGATCCGGTACATGACCAGGGCCACGTCCACCACCGGGGCCGGCACCCCGGCCCGCACCAGCCGGGGCAGCACGTCGGAGACCGGGGTGGTGAAGGCGAACAGCAGCAGTCCGAGCGAGGCCGCCGAGGTGCGCAGCAGCAGTTCGGCGGCGAGCCGGGGGCCGTCGGGGGCCAGGGACACCGGCCCGGCCGGGCCGCCGACCGCGAACAGCAGCGGCACCGCCCCCGTGAAGCAGAAGCCGAGCGGGATCCGGAAGGCCCGCCAGAGCTGCCGGCCGGCCACCCCCGCCGGACCGAGCAGTACGGCGAGGGTGGCGGCGGCCACCAGCGGCCCGCCCGGCCAGGGCGGCAGGCACACGGCGGTGACCGTCAGCCCGATCCCGAGCAGGGCCTTCTCCAGCGGGTGCCGGCCGCGCCAGCGACTGCTGTGCGCGGCCACGTCGATCGGCAGCACCCGCCTACGCCTCCGGGGCGGCGGCGGCAGCGGCGGCCGCCCCCTGGCGGCGGCCCTTGCGGACGCCGAAGTAGTACGCGAGCACGCCCGCGCCCAGGGCCGCCTGCAAGGCGAACAGTGCGGACTCGATCTCGGCTGAGGGGGGTTCGTAGAGGGGGGAGAACCAGGGCTCGTAATCCGGCTTCAGCTCGGTGATCGCCGCTTCCGCCTGCGCGTCGGCGCCGGTGAAGGGCTCCTCCTTGCCCTCGCCCAGCCCCAGGGCGATCGGCAGGACGGCCAGCGCCGCGACCAGGAGCAGCAGCAGGGTGTTGATCTTCGCGCTCTTGGACATCCCGCTCATCGGGCCGCCGCCTTCTCTTCGGTACGGCCGGGGGTCAGCTTCGCGACGCCCAGCCGGATCAGGTCCGACTTGCTCGACGCCATCAGCAGCCGCATCACCAGGACGGTCAGCAGCCCCTCGCTCACGGCCAGCGGTATCTGGGTGACCGCGAAGATCCCCCCGAACTTCGCGAGCGCGCCCGCGAATCCGGAGGCCGGGTCCGGGAAGGCCATGGCGAGCTGCAGGCTGGTGAGCAGTAGGTGACCAGGTCGGCGAAGAAGGCGCCGAAGAACACGGTCACCATCAGCGGGAGTTCGAACTTCCGCAGCAGGCGGTAGACGGCGTAGCCCGCCCACGGGCCGGCGACGGCCATCGAGAAGACGTTGGCGCCGAGGGTGGTGAGCCCGCCGTGGGCCAGCAGCAGGGCCTGGAACAGCAGGGTGATCGTGCCGAGCACCGCCATGATCGGCGGCCGGAACAGGATCGCCCCGAGCCCGGTGCCCGTGGGGTGTGAGCAACTGCCCGTCACCGACGGAATCTTCAGGGCGGACAGGACGAAGGTGAAGGCTCCGGCCGCACCGAGCAGCAGCGTGCTCTCGGGGTTGGCCTTCACTTCGCGGGTGAGCGAGCGGACGCCGTGGACGACGAAGGGGGCGGACGCGGCGCCCCAGGCGACCGCGTGCAAAGGGGGCAGGAACCCCTCGGCTATATGCATGGGTAGGGAGACCTCTCCAGCACCTCGTGGATGGACAACGCGCCCCGGCCGGTCTCCTGGCTCACGGGTTGACGTCCATGCTCCGCCTTCCCGGGCAGCGCGGAACCTCCCGCGCAGCCCAGTGGCTTTCCCGCAGGAGTGGAGCCGGACTTCCCGATCACAGTGGCGAGGGCCGCACCGGTTTCCCACCGGTTTCCCGAACACCAAGGCCCGCTGACCCTAGTCGGCCGCGCGGACCGGTAACAACCCGCCCCGATCGCGCCGCACGTCGACCGGATTCCGCTTGGGCGTCACTCCCTGTGTCCGTGACGCTGCGATCAGCCTCAATGACCCCGACCGAGAGGGGAGTTCCGCGCCTCCGTGACCGCGGGGAGCAGCTGCCCCGCGCCGCCGCGCTGTTCCGGCCGTGCTGTCTCACCGGTGCGATCCGGACGCGGAGGCCGGACGCGGAGGCCGGCGGCGGGCCCGCTCGCCCGGACGGCCGATCGGGAGCCCGGACGGGCGCGGCCCGGTGGCGGTCCCACCGGGCCCCGGCGAGGCTGGGCGCGTGGCTACCGACACCGCGCACGCCTTCGATTACTCCGACCTCACCGCCGTGTACGTCAACTGCACGCTCAAGCGATCGCCCGAGCCCAGCAACACCGAGGGCCTGATCGACAAGAGCCGCGCGGTGATGGAGGCCGCCGGGGTCCGGACCTCGCTCATCCGGGCCGTCGACCACGACATCGCCACCGGTGTCTGGCCCGATATGACCGACCACGGCTGGGAGAGCGATCAGTGGCCGGTGCTCTACAGCCAGATCATGGACGCCGACATCCTCGTGCTGTGCGGCCCGATCTGGCTCGGGGACAACAGCTCGGTGATGAAGCAGGTCGTCGAGCGGCTCTACGCCTGCTCCTCGATCCTGAACGAGCGGGGCCAGTACGCCTATTACGGGCGCGTGGGCGGGGCGCTGATCACCGGCAACGAGGACGGCGTCAAGCACTGCGCCATGAACGTCCTCTACAGCCTCCAGCACCTCGGCTACGCGATCCCCCCGCAGGCCGACGCCGGATGGATCGGCGAAGCCGGACCGGGGCCGTCGTACCTGGACCCCGGATCCGGCGGACCCGAGAACGATTTCACCAACCGGAACACGGCCTTCATGAGCTGGAACCTCATGCACCTGGCGGCCCTGCTCAAGCGGTCCGGCGGGATGCCGGCGCACGGCAACCAGCGCTCCCTGTGGGACGCGGGCTGCCGCTTCGACTTCCCGAACCCCGAGCACCGGTAGGCCCCGGTCCCGCCGGGGTGCTCAGCAGACGTTCGGGTGCGCGATGTCCAGGACGAAGCGCTCCGGGGAGTGCAGCGCGAACGAGGTGTAGGCGGGCTTGGTGTCGAAGGCGGCGCCGAAGGTGACGTACCCCTCGTAGTCGCCGGTCAGGGCGAGGCCCTTCAGCTTGGGCAGGTAGATCTTGAGGAGCTTGGGCCCGAGGTAGACGTTGTTGCCCGCGTCGTCGTGTCCGGCGGCGGGGTTCAGGCGGATCTCCAGGAAGTACCGCCCGGCCAGCGGGACGGGCTTGCCGGACCCGTCGTAGACCAGGGACGGGACGGGGGTGACGGTGACCTCGGGTACGTATCCCTGCAGGTCGATGACCACGCGGTCGTACGTGCAGTGCCCGCCCCAGCGGGCATTGACGACGAGCGGAGTGGGCGGGACGGCGGTGGCGGTCGTTGGTGCGGCGGAGGCCGGTGCGGCGAAGGCGAGCATGGCGGTGAGCAGTGCGCCCAACCCCAGTGCGATGGCCTGCCGGCGGCGTGGACGGATCATGGCGTCCCCTCGATTCCGAGAGACGGGGAACGGTGTCATCCGTGGAGACGCGTCCGGTACGGCCGTGGTTGCACCGGGTTCAGCTGGGCAGGAGGGCGCTCAGTTCGGCGTCGAGGTCGTAGTGCCGGTGTTCCTGGCCGCGCGGCACCAGCTCGGTCAACCGGCGGCACAGCTCCCGTACGTCCTTGGCCCGGGCGGACACCACGCACGACTGCTCGCCGTTGCTGAAGGCGAGGAAGATCCGCGGCTCGGTCCCCCTCCAGCGCGGCCACACCTGTATGTCGCCCTCGCCGGTGGCGCAGATCTGGCCGTCGAGCAGCAGCTCCCGGGAGAAGACCCAGTGCGCGAGGTGCATCCCGGCCCCCTCGAAGTCGAGGGAGATCTCGTAGGGCCGCGCGGTGCGGTACACGAAGACGCCCCGCACCGGGACGGGCGCGGGCGCGGTCTCCAGACGGAGTGCGAGGACGCGGTGTTCGGTGCCGGCCATGCGGGCGCCTCTCTCTCGGGGTGGGGGCTCGGCCGCGCACGCGCGGCATGCCCCCTCGGGCAAGCTAGCCCACCCGCGGGCCGCTTTCCCGCCGCCAAAGGTCCCGTCCGACCGGGCCGCTCGGCCCGACTTCGCCCGACGCGCCGAGCCCCGCCCTCCGGGGGGGAGGGCGGGGCTCGGCGGACGTGCGCGACCGGGGCGGGGGCCCCGGCCGGAACTACGGCAGGGGGTTGTAGATGAAGGACTCGTGCGCGTTGGACTGGCCGATCGCGGTGAAGCCCGAGCCGTTGGCCTGGGCGCCGTTGTTCTGGTTGGAGGCGCCGAAGCCCGAGGCGACCTGCTGGGCGGTGGAGGAGTTCCCGAGGTTGCTGCCGCCGACCCCGCTGCCGAGGATGCCGGCGAGGGCCGCGTTCGACGCGGTCCCGGCCGCACCGGCCCCGTTGTCGGCCTGGGCGACGCCCGACAGGAGCGCGAAGGCGAAGGGGAGCGATGCGACGGCCGCCATCACGCGGATGCTGCGGGTGCTTGCCATGATTCAAGTCCTCCAGTTGAGCAAAACGGCTGTGGTCCACGACGGTTGGCCGAACCGCCGGGGGTGTGGACGTGACGTCGTGCCCCCACCTTGGCGCAGGTGATCATCAAGAAACCAGCTCAGACCGCCTTGTTCCCCCTCAAGCGTGATCAACTTCCCGCCAAACCTCATATACCCCCCAATCCCGAACGAAGTTACTGGCGTAACCCACCTGCCCGACGCGGGAACGACAAGGGCCCCGGCGCAATGCGCCGGGGCCCGAATCGGTCGGACGGTTCAGAGGGCGGGGGTCAGCACTCGATGACGTTGACCGCCAGGCCGCCGCGGGCGGTCTCCTTGTACTTGACCTTCATGTCGGCGCCCGTCTCCTTCATGGTCTTGATGACCTTGTCGAGGGAGACCTTGTGGGTGCCGTCGCCGCGCATCGCCATCTTGGCCGCGGTGACGGCCTTGACCGCCGCCATGCCGTTGCGCTCGATGCACGGGATCTGGACGAGCCCGCCGACCGGGTCGCAGGTCAGGCCGAGGTTGTGCTCCATGCCGATCTCGGCCGCGTTCTCGACCTGCTCCGGGGTGCCGCCCAGGACCTCGGCCAGCGCGCCGGCCGCCATCGAGCAGGCCGAGCCGACCTCGCCCTGGCAGCCGACCTCGGCGCCGGAGATGGAGGCGTTCTCCTTGAAGAGCATGCCGATCGCGCCCGCGGCGAGGAGGAAGCGGACCACGCCGTCCTCGTCGGCACCCGGCACGAAGTTCATGTAGTAGTGCAGGACGGCGGGCAGCACCCCGGCCGCGCCGTTGGTGGGCGCGGTGACGACGCGGCCGCCGGCCGCGTTCTCCTCGTTGACCGCCATCGCGTAGATGGTCGCCCACTCGCTGCGGTGCATCATCGGGTCGCCCTCGGTGCGCAGCTGGCGCGCCGTGGAGGCGGCCCGGCGCTTGACCCGCAGGCCGCCGGGGAGGATGCCCTCGCGGGACATGCCGCGCGAGACGCAGGACTGCATGACGCGCCAGATCTCCAGCAGGCCCTCGCGGATCTCGTCCTCGGTGCGCCAGGCCTTCTCGTTCTCCAGCATCATCGAGGAGATCGACAGGCCGGTCTCGTTCGCGAGGCGGAGCATCTCGTCGCCGCTGCGGAAGGGGTACTTCAGCGGGGTGTCGTCGAGCTTGATCCGGTCCTCGCCGACCGCGTCCTCGTCCACGACGAAGCCGCCGCCGACCGAGTAGTAGGTCTTCTCCAGCAGCGGGGTGCCCGCCTCGTCGTACGCGAAGAGCGTCATGCCGTTCGCGTGGTACGGGAGCGAGCGCCGGCGGTGCAGGATCAGCTGGTTCGGCTCGTCGAAGGCGATCTCGTGGCCATCGCCTATCTCCGTGCCCAGCAGGCGCAGGCGGCCCGTCTGGCGGATGCGCTCGACCTCGGCGTCGGCGGTCTCCACGTTCACGGTGCGGGGGGAGTGGCCCTCCAGGCCCAGCAGGACCGCCTTGGGGGTGCCGTGGCCGTGCCCGGTGGCACCGAGCGAGCCGAAGAGCTCGGCGCGGACCGAGGCGGTCTGGGCGAGGACGCCGTCCTTCTTGAGCCTGGTCACGAACATGCGCGCGGCGCGCATCGGTCCGACGGTGTGGGAGGAAGAGGGACCGATGCCGATCGAGAAGAGATCGAAGACGGAGATGGCCACGGTTGCGGACTCCTATGTCTGCTCGTGGGTGGGAAGCGTGGGCAGGAGGGGTTGATCGGGGTGATGATCGGGGTGATCTGCGGATTTTGTCCGGCAGCCGAGCTTAACGCGGTGAGGTGAACGGCTCGGCCGCCGGACGGGTCGGGAAGGGGGCGCTCAGGCGTGGGTCAGTTCGCGCTCCCGTGTGCCGGCCGCGTCGGCCGCCTCGGCGGGGGCGTCCAGGACCGGGTCGGGGCCCGGCAGGCCCGCGCGGTGGGCCTTGACCCCGGACCGTACGGCCCAGAAGTAGAAGCCCAGGGCCGAGAGGCCCACGAGGGCGATGTCCACGCCGCCCGGGATGAACCCGTAGCCGCCGAACTCGGTGCTGCCGAGCGCGGACAGCGTGCCCAGCCACAGCAGGAAGGCGATCATCCACCAGGCCGGGGCGAACTGCCTGGCCAGGTCCTTCTCGCCCTTGCGCTTGAGCACGACGGCCGCGATCGGGGCGGCGACCAGGGTGAGCAGCACCACCTTGCCGGTGTCCGGCCACTTGGACCAGTACAGGGCGCAGGCGGCGAAGGCGAAGGTGATCGGGCAGAGGATCCCGGCCGCCGGCAGTCGGAACGGGCGCGGCAGCTCGGGCTTGGTCGTGCGGAAGACGCCGACCGCGATCGGGCCGATGAGGTACGAGACCACCATCGCGGCGGAGACCACGCTGGCCAGGGCCTCCCAGCTGTGGCCGACGGTGACCAGCAGCAGGACCGAGAAGCCGAGGTTCAGCCACATCGCGGGACGCGCGGTGCCGTACTTCGGGTGGACCTCGCGGATCTTCTTCGGGAAGAAGCCGGTGTCCGCGAGGTTCTGCGCCATGTACGAGGCCGAGGCGACGTTGCCGATGTTGGCTCCGGACGGGGAGATGAAGGCGCCGAACTGGAGCATCGTGACGACCCAGTGCAGCATCAGCATCTTGGCGAGGTCGGCGAACGGCGAGGAGAAGTTGACGCCGCTCCAGCCGCCGGCCTCGGCCAGCTTCTCCGGCGGCACACCGCCGATGAAGGCGATCTGCAGGGCCAGGTAGATCACCAGGCCGAGGGAGAGCGCGCCGACCAGGGCCAGCGGAATGGCGCGGCCCGGGTTCTTGGCGGCGCCGCCGAGGTTGACGACGGCCTGGAAGCCGTTGAAGGCGAAGACCACCCCGGAGGTGGTGACGGCGGTCATCACCGCGGACCAGCCGTTGGGCGCGAAGCCGCCGTGGTCGGTGAAGTTGCCGGTGTGGAAGCCGGAGGCGATCAGGGCGATCACGGCGAGCACCGGGATGGCGAACTTGACCAGGGTGAGGAGGTTGTTCGCCTTGGCGAGCAGCGCGACCGACCAGTAGCAGGCCAGCCACAGCGCCACGGTCAGGAACAGTGCCATCGCCATGCCGGAGGTCGTCAGGCCGCCGTTCTCGACCAGGCCCTTGGCCCAGCCGAAGTTCCAGGAGGACATGTACTGCGTACCGGCGATGGACTCGATCGGGATCAGTGCGGCGATGGCGATCCAGACCGCCCAGCCGGTGATGAAGCCCAGCACCGGCCCGTGCGAGATGGTGCCGAAGCGGGCCATCGAGCCGGGCAGCGGGTAGGCGGCGCCCACCTCCGCGTAGGACATGGCGATCATGCCGATGAAGACGGCACCGATGACCCAGGCGATGATCGCCGCGGGCCCCGCGACCGCGGCCGCCTGGCCCGCCCCGAAGAGCCATCCCGATCCGAAGATCGAGCCGAGCCCGATCATGATCAGGGCGAAGAGACTGAGTCCCTTCTTGTTCGCTGCGCTCATGTCCATGGGGTGTGCTGTCCGTCCTGCCAGGGGTGCGGTCGTTCCGTTCCTTATTCGGAGCCTATTTGCCATTTATTGGAAGAATCAGCGGCAATAGGTCGCATCCGCCTGGGGCTTTGGTCATGAAAGGGGCCCGGCCCTGTGCACAACAAGGCCGGGCCCTCCCAAGCCGGTGCCTAGAGCGTCGGGTACAGCGGGAACTTCGCGGCGAGCGCCGAGACGCGCGCCTTCAGGTCCTCGGCGTCGTAGGCGGGCTTCAGCGCCTGCGCGATGATCTCGGCGACCTCGGTGAAGGCCTCGGCGTCGAAACCGCGGGTGGCCAGCGCCGGCGTGCCGATCCGCAGACCCGAGGTGACCATCGGCGGCCGCGGGTCGTTCGGGATGGCGTTGCGGTTGACCGTGATGCCGACCTCGTGGAGGCGGTCCTCGGCCTGCTGGCCGTCCAGCTCGGAGTTGCGCAGGTCGACCAGGACCAGGTGCACGTCGGTGCCGCCGGTGAGGACGTCCACGCCCACGGCCTTGACGTCGTCCTGGACCAGGCGGGCGGCGAGGATCTTCGCACCCTCCAGGGTGCGCTCCTGACGCTCCTTGAACGCGGGCGAGGCCGCGACCAGGAAGGAGACGGCCTTGGCCGCGATCACGTGCTCCAGCGGGCCGCCCTGCTGACCCGGGAAGACCGCGGAGTTGATCTTCTTGGCCAGCTCCTGCGTCGACAGGATGACACCGCCGCGCGGACCGCCGAGGGTCTTGTGCGTGGTGGTGGTCACGACGTGGGCGTGCGGCACCGGGTTCGGGTGCAGACCCGCGGCGACCAGGCCGGCGAAGTGCGCCATGTCGACCATCAGGTACGCGCCGACCTCGTCCGCGATGCGGCGGAAGGCGGCGAAGTCCAGCTGGCGCGGGTAGGCGGACCAGCCCGCGACGATCAGCTGCGGCTTGGACTCCTTGGCGAGGCGCTCGACCTCGGCCATGTCGACCTCGCCGGTCTCGTCGACGTGGTACGGGACCACGTTGTAGAGCTTGCCGGAGAAGTTGATCTTCATGCCGTGGGTCAGGTGACCGCCGTGGGCCAGGTTCAGGCCCATGATCGTGTCGCCCGGCTTCAGCAGCGCGAACATCGCGGCCGCGTTCGCCTGCGCACCCGAGTGCGGCTGGACGTTCGCGTGCTCGGCGCCGAAGAGCGCCTTGATGCGGTCGATCGCGATCTGCTCGACCACGTCGACGTGCTCGCAGCCGCCGTAGTAGCGGCGGCCGGGGTAGCCCTCGGCGTACTTGTTGGTCAGGACCGAGCCCTGGGCCTCCATGACGGCGACCGGAGCGAAGTTCTCCGACGCGATCATTTCCAGGGTGGACTGCTGGCGCACGAGTTCGGCGTCGACGGCGGCGGCGACGTCGGGGTCGAGCTCGTGGAGGGGGGTGTTCAGTACGGACATCAGGATCCCCTGGGGTCAGTTGCCGGAGGTGAGAGCGGTGTACTCGCCGAAGGAGAGCACGTCCTTGGGCTCCTCGGAGATGCGCACCTTGAACAGCCAGCCGCCCTCGAAGGGGGCGGAGTTCACCAGCGCCGGGTCGTCGACGACGTCCTGGTTGAACTCGACGATCTCACCGGAGACGGGGGAGTACAGGTCGCTGACCGACTTGGTCGACTCCAGCTCGCCACAGGTCTCACCCTCGGTCACGGTGTCGCCGACCTCGGGAAGCTGGGCGTAGACGACGTCACCGAGCGCGTTGGCCGCGAACTCCGTGATGCCGACCGTCGCGACGCCGTCCTCGGCGTCCGACAGCCACTCGTGCTCCTTGGTGTAACGCAGCTTCTGCTGGGGGTTGCTCATGACCTGATTCTCCTGGATGCGGGGGAGTGGATACGAACGGTGTGTCTTGCGTACCGAGACGGGGCGCGGGGGAGCGGCCGTACGGGAGACCCGGGCGGCCGGGGCTCCCCGGGAACAGCGGTGAGAGTTACTTCTGCCGCTTGTAGAACGGCAGGGCCACGACCTCGTACGCCTCATGCGTACCGCGAATGTCCACGCCGACGCCGGAGGTGCCG
Source organism: Streptomyces sp. GQ60 (assembly GCF_059758875.1). NCBI lineage: Bacteria > Bacillati > Actinomycetota > Actinomycetes > Kitasatosporales > Streptomycetaceae > Streptomyces > Streptomyces sp. GQ60. The sequence goes on from NZ_JCAXEG010000001.1 coordinate 1,044,491, forward strand.
GGCGCGGCGTGCGCCGCGTCGACATAGGCCATCGCGATCGGCTTGCCGAGCGTCGGGGACGGGGCGCCCGAGGTGACCTCGCCGACGACCTGGCCGTCGAAGGTCACGGAGAAGCCGGCGCGCGGAACGCGGCGGCCCTCGGCGATCAGGCCGACCAGCTTGCGCGGCGGGTTGGAGGCGGCGCGCTCGGCGGCGGCCTCCAGGGCGGCGCGGCCGACGAAGTCGCCCTCCTTCTCGAACTTCACGACCCGGCCCAGCCCCGCGTCGAACGGGGTGAGGGAGGTGGTCAGCTCGTGCCCGTACAGCGGCATGCCCGCTTCCAGGCGCAGGGTGTCGCGGCAGGACAGGCCGGCCGGGACCAGGCCGACGCCCTCGCCCGCCTTGGTCAGCGCCTGCCACAGCTCCACGGCGTGCTCGGGGGAGACGAACAGCTCGAAGCCGTCCTCGCCGGTGTAGCCGGTACGCGCGATCAGCGCGGGCACCCCGGCGACCGTGCCGGGCAGGCCGGCGTAGTACTTCAGCCCGTCCAGGTCGGCGTCGGTGAGGGAGGCGAGGATGCCCGGGGACTCCGGACCCTGCACGGCGAGCAGCGCGTACGCGTCGCGGTCGTCGCGGACCTCGGCGTCGAAGCCGGCGGCGCGCTCGGTGATCGCGTCCAGGACGACCTGGGCGTTGGAGGCGTTCGCGACGACCATGAACTCGGTCTCGCCGAGGCGGTAGACGATCAGGTCGTCGAGGATCCCGCCGTCTTCCTGGCAGATGTGCGTGTATCGGGCGCGGCCGACGCCGACGGTGGAGATGTTGCCGACCAGGGCGTAGTCCAGGACCTTGACGGCCTCGGGGCCGGTCAGGGTGATCTCGCCCATGTGGGACAGGTCGAACAGGCCGGCCTTGGTGCGGACGGCGTTGTGCTCGTCGCGCTCGCTGGCGTACCGCAGGGGCATGTCCCAGCCCGCGAAGTCGGTCATGGTCGCACCGAGGGAACGGTGCAGCGCATCGAGGGCGGTCAGGCGGGGGGCAGTGCTCATGGGTGTGGCTCCCGGGTCCCAGGGCATGACATGACGAGGAGGAGTTCCTCCCCATCTGTCATCGGAACCTGAGAGGTTCGCCGAGAGTTCCCCTACCAGGGGAAGGTCGTCGACTTGCACCTTGGGTGGAGCCGTCGCCCGAGCCCTTACGGGCGCTGGCGCGGCTCGCTTTTCAGATCTGCCTCATCCACGCGGTACGGGGCCTGAGAGATTCAAGGGAGGTACTTGCTCCTTCGGCGCCCGGGCACCGCCTCGCGGCGTGCCGGGACTCTCCCGCGCGGATTCAAGCGGCCGGTATGCAGTTAGGTGTCCAGATGGCGCACATCATTGCACGAGGCGCGGCCGAATGGGGGAGGGGGTCCGCAAGCGGAGCGGAACCGGGCACCCCGGATTACCGTCTCTTTACACTCAGGGGGACCGGGTCCAGGCGACCCGTCGCGGGGGAGGCGATCACAGTGCGGAGATTCGGAGTACTGGCGGCGATGAGCACCGGCACCGGCACCGTCGGGGGCGCGATGGCCGGCGTGCCGTCGCAGCGCGGCGTCGTCCGGGATCCGGCGGCGGGCGGGGAGCCCGGAGCCGTACGGGACCTGCGCGGGGTCGAGGGCCCGCGGCGGCTCCGCTTCGCCGACGGGGACGTGGTGGTGGTCTCCGGACTGCCCGGCGGCGGCAAGAGCACCCTGATCAAGCGGGCCGCGGAGGGCGGCGGCATCGACTCCCAGGACGCCCGCGAGCGGTGGGAGCGCCGGATGCCGGCCGCCCTGCCCTACGCGGTGTACCGCCCCGCGGTCCGCATCGCGCACTACTGGGGCCTGTGGCGGGTGCTCCGCTCCGGGGCCCCGGCCGTCGTCCACGACTGCGGTACGCAGAGCTGGGTACGGTCGCTGCTGGCCTCGGCCGCCCGGCGGCGCGGCCGCGCGCTGCACCTGGTGCTGCTGGACACCACCCCCGAGGAGGCGCGGGCCGGGCAGGCGGCGCGGGGCCGGGGCGTGTCGGCGTACGCCTTCGCCCGGCACCGGGGCGCGGTGGCCCGGCTGCTGCGCGAGGCCGAGGCGGGCCGCCCGCCGGCCGGCTGCGCCTCCGTGACCCTCCTGGACCGCCCGGCGGCGTCCCGGCTGACGTCGATCGGCTTCCGCTAGCGGCGGCGGCCCGCGGAGGCGGACCCGGCGGCCGGGGTGGCTGACCCGGCGGAGGCGGACCCGGCGCGGGCGGACCGACGGAGGTGGACCCGGCGCGGGCGGCCCCCGGTCGGGGCGTCGCGGGCGCCCGTTAATCTCTGGGCGAGACCAAGGGCAAGCGAGCGGAGACGTACATGTGGCCGGGTAACGAGCTGGAGCAGGTGCTCGGGGCGGCGCTCGGACAGGCGGACGCCGGGGGGCGGATCCTCGAGGTCCTCGGGCGGAGCCACCTGTGGATCCCGCTGCCCGGCGGCGTGAACAGCCTGAGCCTGCCCACCATGGAGATCGACGGCGCCGCGTACGTGCCCGTCTACAGCTCCGAGGAGCAGTTCCGCGCCTGCGCCGGACCCGCCATGGACTTCGCCGTCGCTCCCGCCGTGGACTTCGCCCGGGGCCTGCCGCCGCAGCTGGGCCTCGCGGTCAACCCCGAGGGCTCCGTCGGCGTGCCCCTGCCCCCGCCGGCCGTCGCGGAGCTCTGCCGGATTGGCCGCGGTCCGCTCGACGGCCCCGCCACCGGCGGCCGGGTCCGGCTCTTCGAGCCCGACTGGCAGGAGGACCCGGTCGAGTTCCTGACCGCCGCCGCGGAGGAGTTCCGGGCCACCGGAGTCGTCGCGTCCGCGCACCGCTGCCTCGCCAGCGTGGAGGGCGGCGAGCCGGAGCTCTACATCGGAGTCCACCTGGTGGGATGGGAGCCCGACATGCGAAACGCCCCGATGGAGGCCCTGGGCCGCGCCCTGACCCGCGTACCAGCGCCCTGGCCGGTGCAGTTGATCCTGCTCGACGCCGCGGAAGACCCGGTCGTGGACTTCATCACCACGCGCGTACGCCCCTTCTACCTGCCGTAGTGACGCTTAAGCTGGTGGCCGACACGCGTGGACGACGGGCGGACGAACAGACGAAGAGGGGTACCGGGTGAGTGCGTCAGGCACGGCCGCGGTCGGGCAGGTCGAGCACATGCTGCGCCAGGTGACTCCCGGGCGCTACGAGAGCTACGAGGCCCTCCTGCACGCCCTGGCCGAGGGGCGGCTGTGGATGCTCCTGTGGCAGGGGCAGCCCGGCTCCCCCGAGGCCCAGTACGGCGGCATGGAGGTCGAGGGCCTCGGGTACGCGCCCTGCGTGACCTCCCCGCAGGAACTGGCCGCCAGCGGCTGGAACCGCGGGTACGAGGTCGTCACCGGCCGGGACATCGCCCGCGCCCTGTACCCCGACCGCTGGGGGCTGTGGCTCAACCCGCACGCCCAGGGCGGCGGCGTCGGCATCCCCTGGGCCGACCTGCGCCGGATCGCCACCGGGCTGGACCGGATGCCGGCCGGCCCGCTGCGGCTGTCCGAGCCCGCCATCGAGCTGCCGCAGTTCTACGGGCTGCTCACGCAGCACGCGCACCGCACCCCCGCCGTCCGCTCGCTGCGCCGCGCCTGGGTGCAGCCCGCGCTGGGGTCCCCGTACCTCGCCGTCGGGCTCGACCTGTACGACGCCTCCGCGCACGCGCTGGAATCCGTACGGGAGATGATGCGCCAGTCGGTCGGCGCGGTCCCCGAGGGGGTGCCCGTGTGCACGGTCGCGCTCGCGGACGAACACGATCCGGTGGCGATGTGGCTGCGGGCGCAGACCCGCCCGTTCTACGACCGCGAGGGGCAGGCGCCCGCCTACTGAGGCGTCCGCCCTCGAGACGTCCCGCTCGTTGAGACATAGCGGCCAAGCCGCCCGAGGCCGCACGGAACAGTCGTTCCGTGCGGCCTTTGCGTTGTCCTGATTTCAACGCTGATGTACGCCCAATAGGCATGCTCGTAGGCTGAGTTGGGTGCGATGTCCGATTCCGTACCGAACAGGATGTCTTGCTCCGCTGAGACGACAGTGAAGTCCGGATAACGGGAACCAGACCCTCAGATCACGGTTGCGCATCCATTCACCTGCGGGTCTGGCGGCTGATCGAGCGCCCGATGAAGACTCCCCACCCAAGAGCGGGTCAGTCCTCCAAAGGCTTTCCCGCCGCAGGAAATTCGTACTCGCACTCCGAGCGCCACTCCGCACCAACGCCGCCACAGCGGCGGGCATGGGCCGGCCCACCCGTCGGCCGAGAGGGGTCCCCACCACGATGACGGCACCACTGCACGACATGAGCGCGGAGACACCCGCACCCGTGTCCGTAGCCGACGTCCCCGCCAAGGCCATCCAAGGCCGCTCGCCCGGCCGCATCGCCTGGATGCGGCTCAAGCGCGACAAGGTCGCGCTGGCCGGCGGATTCGTCGTGCTCCTGCTGATCCTCGTCGCACTCTTCGCGCCGCTGATCGTCAGCGCGTTCGGCCACCCTCCGGAGGAGCTGCACGAAGACCTGCTGGACCCGCTGCTGGGCTTGCCGGCGGGCGACTACGGCGGCATCAGCAGCGACTTCCTGCTGGGCGTCGAGCCGGTCAACGGCCGCGACGTGTTCAGCCGCATCGTCTACGGCGCCCGCATCTCGCTGCTGGTCGCCTTCCTGTCCGCCTTCGTGGCGGTCTCGCTGGGCACCTTCTTCGGCATCGTCGCCGGCTACTTCGGCGGCTGGATCGACGCGGCCATCAGCCGGGTCATGGACCTGCTGCTCGCCTTCCCGCAGCTGCTCTTCATCATCGCGCTGGTCTCGGTCATCCCGGCCAAGCTCTGGGGCTTCGAGGGATCGGGCCTGCGGATCGCCGTACTGATCCTGGTGATCGGCTTCTTCGGCTGGCCCTACATCGGCCGCATCGTCCGCGGACAGACCCTGTCGCTGCGCGAGCGGGAGTACGTCGAAGCGGCCCGGAGCCTGGGCGCGGGACGGCTGTACATCCTCTTCCGCGAGCTGCTCCCGAACCTGGTGGCGCCGATCACCGTCTACGCGACGCTGATGATCCCCACCAACGTGCTGACCGAGGCCGCGCTCAGCTTCCTCGGTGTCGGCGTCAAGCCGCCCACTCCGTCCTGGGGCGAGACCCTCTCGACGGCCGTGCGGACCTATGAGGACGATCCGCTCTTCATGATCTTCCCCGGCATGGCGATCTTCATCACCGTGCTGGCCTTCAACCTCTTCGGCGACGGCGTCCGCGACGCCCTCGACCCGAAGGGTTCCCGCTAGCCGTCCCCGCAGGTCATCCCGCAGGGCACCCGCAGGTCAGAACCGCAGGGCACACCGGAACCCGGCTTCGTACCGGAATCACAACGGAGGGTTGCGAGCATCGTGACTACCCATCGCATGTCCAAGCGCAGGCTCGTCGCCGGCACGGCCGTCGTGCTCGCGACGATGCTGGCCGCGACCGCCTGTGGCGGCGACGACGGCAAGGCCAAGGACGAGAAGCCGGCAGCGGCGGGCGGCTTCAACGCCGCCATCGGCAAGGTCGCCAACGCTTCCACCAAGACGGGCGGCGAGCTGAAGTTCGTCGGCACGCAGGAAGCCGACTCGTGGGACCCGCAGCGCGGTTACTACGGCTTCATGTGGGACTTCTCCCGCTACTACACCCGCCAGCTCGTCAGCTTCAAGGCGGAGCCGGGCTCCAAGAGCACCGAGCTCGTCCCCGACCTGGCCACCGCGAACGCGGAGATCGGCGACGGCGGCAAGTCCTACAAGTACACCCTCAAGGACAACGTGACCTGGGAGGACGGCACCCCCGTCACCGCCCAGGACATCAAGTACGGCATCGAGCGCACCTGGGCCCAGGACGTCATCTCCGGCGGCCCGGTCTACCTGCAGCAGGTCCTCGACCCGAAGCTCGAGTACCCGGGCCCGTACAAGGACACCGCCCCGGACAAGCTCGGCCTCAAGGCGATCGAGACCCCGGACGCGAAGACCATCATCTTCAAGCTCCCCGCGCCCAACGGCGACTTCGAGCAGATGCTGGCCATGCCGGCCGCCAGCCCGGTCAAGCAGGAGAAGGACACCGCGGCCAAGTACGGCCTCAAGCCCTTCTCCAACGGCCCGTACAAGATCGACTCGTACGAGCCCAACAAGAGCATGAAGCTCTCGCGCAACACGAACTGGAAGCCCGAGTCGGACACGATCCGCAAGGCGCTGCCGGACACCATCTCGGTCACGTTCATGGCGAACGCGGACGACATGGACAAGCGCCTGATGAACGGCGAGTTCGACCTGGACATCAACGCGACCGGCATCGGCCAGGCGGCCCGCGCCACCGCGCTGAAGGACCACAAGGACAACCTGGACAACGGCCAGACCGGCTTCATCCGGTACGCCGTCATGCCGCAGACCGTCGCGCCGTTCGACAACATCGAGTGCCGCAAGGCCGTCATCCACGCGGCCGACAAGAAGTCCCTGCAGACCGCCCGCGGCGGCCCGCAGGCCGGTGGCGACATCGCCCCCAACATGCTCCCGCTGGGCATCAAGGGCGCTGACGGCAAGTACGACCCGTACGAGGTCCTGAAGAACGACGGCAAGCCCAACGTCGAGAAGGCCAAGGCCGCGCTGAAGGCCTGTGGCAAGGAGACCGGCTTCAAGACCACCATCGCGGTCCGCAACAACAAGCCGGTCGAGGTCGCCACGGCCGTCTCCCTGCAGAACGCCCTGAAGCAGGTCGGCATCGAGGCCGAGATCGACCAGTTCGACGGCGCCCAGACCTCCGGCATCATCGGTTCGCCGAAGGTGGTCAAGGAGAAGGGCTACGGCATCATCATCATGGGCTGGGGCGCCGACTTCCCGACCGGTCAGGGCTTCTCCCAGCCGCTGGTCGACGGTCGCTTCATCCTGCAGAGCGGCAACAACAACTTCTCCGAGCTGAACGACCCGGCGATCAACTCGCTGTTCGACCAGGCCATCGCGGAGACCGACCCGAACAAGGCCGGCGACATCTACAAGCAGATGAACCAGAAGGTCTCCGAGGCCGCGGTCTACCTGCCCTTCGTCTACGACAAGACGATCTCGTGGCGCAGCAGCCGTCTGACCAACGTCTACACCTCGGACGCGTACAACGGCCGGTACGACTACGCCTCGCTCGGCGTCCAGTAAACAAACCGTCCGATTCAGTTCCAGTGCCACACCCGCTAGGCACGAAGGGCAGGTGATGGCCGCGGTGGCGGCTTGGGGGCGCTCTCCATAAGAGGGCGCCCCCGGGCCGCAGCCAGGCCGAGCGCAGTGCTTGCATATCTCATCCGGCGGATATTCGCCGTCATCGTCATGCTGTTGGTCATCTCGCTGGTGACCTTCGGAATCTTCTTCCTCTTCCCGAAGCTGGTCGGGACGGACCCTGCCCTGTACTTCGTCGGCAAGCAGTCCGACCCCGCCGCCATCGAGGGCATCCGGCAGAAGATGGGTCTCGACGACCCGATCCTCGTCCAGTTCGGCAAGTTCGTCGTCGGGCTGGTGGCGGGTCGCACGTATGCCAACGGCAACGACGTCACGCACTGCGCCGCGCCCTGCTTCGGCTACTCCTTCAAGAGCGAGCAGGAGGTGTGGCCGCTGCTGACCGACTGGCTGCCCGTCACCCTCTCGCTCGCCGCCGGCGCCGTCGTGCTCTGGGTGATCGGCGGTGTCGCCGCCGGCGTCATCTCCGCCCTCAAGCGCGGTACGGTGCTGGACCGTTCGGCGATGGGCCTCGCCCTCGCCGGCGTCTCCCTCCCGATCTACTTCACCGGCATGCTCGCCATCGCCCTCTTCTCCGACCAGCTCGGCTGGTTCGGACGGCCGGAGAAGACCTTCGCCGAGGACCCGGGCACCTGGTTCAACGGCATGGTCCTGCCGTGGATCTCGCTCGCCTTCCTCTACGCGGCGATGTACGCGCGGCTCACCCGCGCGACCATGCTCGAAGTGCTCAACGAGGACTACATCCGCACCGCGCGCGCCAAGGGGCTGACGGAACCCGTCGTCATCGGCAAGCACGCGATGCGCTCGACCATGACGCCGATCCTGACCGTCCTGGGTCTCGACCTGGGCGCGCTGATGGGCGGCGCGGTCCTCACCGAGTACACCTTCTCGCTGCACGGCCTCGGCTACAGCGCCGTCCGCGCCATCAGCGAGCACGACCTGCCGGTCATTCTCGGCATCACCTTGATCTCCGCCTTCTTCGTCGTCGCGGCCAACCTCGTCGTCGACCTCTTGTACGCGGTGATCGACCCCCGAGTGAGGCTGTCATGACCGATTCGACGACGCCCGCCGTGACGGGCGCACTGAACGAGCCCGTCGCCCCCGGCGCGCCCGGCACCGCGTTCCTCGACGTACGCGACCTCAAGGTGCACTTCCCGACGGAAGACGGCCTGGTCAAGTCCGTGGACGGACTCTCCTTCACGCTGGAGAAGGGCAAGACCCTCGGCATCGTCGGCGAGTCCGGCTCCGGCAAATCGGTGACCTCGCTGGGCATCATGGGCCTGCACCGGGTCGGCCAGTACGGCCGCCAGCGGGCCCGCATCTCCGGGGAGATCTGGCTCGACGGCAAGGAACTGCTGTCCAGCCCCGAAGACGAGGTCCGCAAGCTGCGCGGCCGGGAGATCGCGATGATCTTCCAGGACCCGCTGTCGGCGATGCACCCCTACTTCACCGTGGGCAAGCAGATCGCCGAGGCCTACCGGGTCCACAACAAGGTCGACAAGAAGGCCGCCCGCAAACGGGCCGTCGACCTCCTGGACCGCGTGGGCATCCCCGAGCCGCACAAGCGGGTCGACAGCTACCCGCACGAGTTCTCCGGCGGCATGCGCCAGCGCGCGATGATCGCGATGGCGCTGGTCAACAACCCCGAACTGCTCATCGCGGACGAGCCGACCACCGCCCTGGACGTCACCGTCCAGGCGCAGATCCTCGACCTGATCCGGGACCTGCAGAAGGAGTTCGGCTCCGCGGTCATCATGATCACGCACGACCTGGGCGTGGTCGCCGAGATGGCCGACGACCTCCTCGTGATGTACGGCGGCCGGTGCGTGGAGCGGGGCAGCGCGGAGAAGGTGTTCTACGAGCCCCGGCACCCGTACACCTGGGGCCTGCTCGGCTCGATGCCGCGCATCGACCGGGAGCAGACCGAGCGCCTCATCCCGGTCAAGGGCTCGCCGCCCAGCCTGATCAACATCCCGAGCGGCTGCGCCTTCAACCCCCGGTGCCCGTACGCCGACCTGCCCAAGGACGACGTCACGCGGACCGTACGGCCCGAGCTGGCCCTGGTCGACCGCTCCGCGGAGGGCGCCGGCCGGCATTGGGCCGCCTGTCACCTCTCCCCGGAGCAGCGGGACCGGATCTGGACCGAAGAGATTGCGCCGAAGCTGTGACCGACATGAGCAAGAACGACAGGGCCGCCGGGGCCACCGTCCCGGCCCAAGCGGTGGCCTCCCCGGAGCCGCTGCTCAGGGTGACCGGACTGGTCAAGCACTTCCCCATCTCCAAGGGGCTGCTGCGCCGCCAGGCCGGCGCCGTGAAGGCCGTCGACGGCATCGACTTCGAGGTCTACCCCGGTGAGACCCTCGGCATCGTCGGCGAGTCCGGCTGCGGCAAGTCGACCATGGGCCGGCTGATCACCCGGCTGCTCGAACCGACCGGCGGAAAGGTCGAGTTCGAGGGCAAGGACATCACGCACCTGAGCGTGTCCGGCATGCGCCCGATGCGCCGCGACGTGCAGATGATCTTCCAGGACCCGTACGGCTCGCTGAACCCGCGGCACACGGTGGGCACCATCGTCAGCGCCCCGTTCAAGCTCCAGGGCGTCCAGCCCGAGGGCGGCCTCAAGGCGGAGGTCCAGCGCCTCCTCTCCCTGGTGGGGCTGAACCCGGAGCACTACAACCGCTACCCGCACGAGTTCTCCGGCGGTCAGCGCCAGCGCATCGGCATCGCCCGCGCACTGGCCCTGAAGCCGAAGCTGGTCGTGGCCGACGAGCCGGTCTCGGCCCTCGACGTGTCCATCCAGGCCCAGGTGGTCAACCTGCTGGACGACCTCCAGGAGGAGCTCGGCCTCACGTACGTGATCATCGCGCACGACCTGTCGGTCATCCGGCACGTGTCGGACCGCATCGCGGTCATGTACCTCGGCAAGATCGTCGAGCTCGCGGACAACAAGTCCCTGTACACGGCGCCCATGCACCCGTACACCACGGCCCTGATGTCGGCCGTCCCGGTGCCGGACCCGCGCCGGCGCGGAGTGAAGAGCGGCCGCATCCTGCTCAAGGGGGACGTGCCCTCGCCGATCTCGCCGCCGAGCGGCTGCCGCTTCCACACCCGGTGCTGGAAGGCGACCCAGGTCTGCACCACGCAGGAGCCCCCGCTCATCGCGCTGAAGACCGGCCACCAGGTGGCCTGCCACCACCCGGAGAACGCCCCCGACCAGGCCCCGGGCGACCCCGCCCTGCCGGGCGCGGCGGAGGCCGTGGCGAAGCCGACGGACTGACGGACGGACGCGGCGGGGCAGAATCAGCCCCGCCGCTCGGGCCCACGGGCAAAGATCAGCCCCCCGGCGTTTGAGGCGCGGGGGTTCGGGGGCGGAGCCCCTGACGGCGGCGCCGCACCCGACCACGGTCCGCAGCCCCACGGGGGCGCCCTCCCGACCTGGCAGGGCCGGCCGCCGCCTCGGAGCCGGGGCCGCGCCCCACCCCTTCCGGCCCGCCGCGGGGCGACCGGCAGAATGAAGCCGTGATCCACGATCTCTTCCCGCCCGGAGTCCAGCACGCCCTGGACCTCGCGGGCATCTTCGTCTTCGCCACGGCCGGCTCCCTGCTCGCCGTGCGCAAGAACTTCGACGTCTTCGGCATCGTCGTCCTCGCGCTCGTCACCGCCCTGGGCGGCGGCCTGTTCCGCGACATCGTCATCGGCGCCACCCCGGCCGCCGCCTTCAGCGATCTCGGATTCTTCGTCACGCCGCTGGTCGCCGCCGCGTTCGTCTTCTTCCTGCACCCCGAGGTCCAGCGGATCAACCGCGCCATCAACGTCTTCGACGCGGCCGGCCTCGGGCTGTTCTGCGTGACGGGCACGACCAAGGCGTACGAGTACGGCCTCGGCCTCACCGCGTCCGCCGCGCTCGGCCTGGCCACCGCCGTCGGCGGGGGCGTGCTGCGCGACGTCCTCGTCAACGAGGTGCCCTCGCTGCTGCGCGACCGCGAGATGTACGCCGTCCCGGCCGTCATCGGCGCCTCGATGGTGGCGCTCTTCATCAGCTTCGACCACCTGAACGGCATCACGACGGGCCTGGCGATCGTCACCACCTTCGTGCTGCGGCTGCTGGCCATCCGCTACCACTGGCGCGCACCGCTCGCGTGGAACCGCCGCTCGTCGGTGGCGGAGGAGCCGTAGGCCCGCCGAGCCGCCGTAGCAGTCGGCCCCACCAAGAAAAGCTACCGCTTAGTAGGGTCCGGGTGTACGGTCGTTCCATGTCACACGCAGCTGCCAAGGCGTCCATCGGCGACAGCGAGTTCGACCGCGACACCGCCGTCACCGCCCGTGCGGGCGAGCCCGGGGTGTACGACGCGGACCTCTCCGCCGGGTGGACGATCATCACCGCCGTCAACGGCGGCTACCTCCTGGCCCTCGTCGGCCGCGCCCTGTCGTCGGCCCTGCCGCACCCGGACCCCTTCACGGTCTCCGCGCACTACCTGACCTCGTCGGTTCCGGGCCCCGCCGTGATCCGCACCGAGGTCGTACGGGTCGGCCGTACGCTCTCCACCGGGCAGGCCTCCCTGTTCCAGTTCGACGAGAACGGCGCCGAGATCGAGCGGATCCGCGTCCTGGCCCGCTACGGGGACCTCGCGGCGCTCCCGGACTCCGTCCACACCACGGCCCTCCCGCCGGTCATCCCCGCCTACGAGGACTGCCTCGGCCCCGAGGCCGGCCCGGCCCCGATCCCCGGCAGCTCGGCGATCGTGGACCGGCTCCGGCTGCGCCTGGACCCGGCGACGGCGGGCTGGGCCGTCGGGCAGCCCTCGGGCAAGGGGGAGATGCGGTCCTGGTTCGAGCTCGCGGACGGCCGCGACGCGGACCCGCTGTCCCTGCTCCTGGCGGTGGACGCGCTCCCGCCGACCTCCTTCGACCTCGGCCTGCTCGGCTGGACCCCGACGGTGGAACTCACCACCCACGTCCGCCACCGGCCGGCACCCGGTCCGCTCCGGGTGGCGATCACCACGCGCAACCTGGCGGGCGGCTTCCTGGAGGAGGACGCGGAGATCTGGGACTCCGCGGACCGGCTGGTGGCCCAGTCCCGCCAACTGGCGAGCGCCCCGCGCCCGGCCGCCGCCTCCTAACGCACCGGGGCCTTCTTCGTTCCCCGGGCGCTGCCGAACCCGGTCCTCACACGCCGGACGGGCTGGCACATGCCGCTGCGCGGCACAATCCAGCCTCGCCGGCGTTTGAGGCGCGGGGTCTGGGGCAGAGCCCCAGGGGTCCCGGGTAGGGGACTTCCGCCCCGCGCGGCGGCACGCCGCCGGGCCCCGCCGGCGCGGCCCCGAGGCACCGGCGGGGGATCGGGGGCGCGGGGGACTCGTAGAATCGGGGGATCATGGCCTACCTCGACCACGCCGCCACCACTCCGATGCTGCCGGAGGCCGCTGCGGCGATGACCGCGCAGTTCGCCGTGACGGGCAACGCATCCTCCCTGCACGCCGCCGGCCGCCGTGCCCGCCGCACCGTCGAGGAGGCCCGCGAGGCCCTCGCCGACGCGCTCGGGGCCCGTCCGAGCGAGGTGGTCTTCACCGCCGGCGGCACGGAGGCCGACAACCTCGCCGTCAAGGGGCTCTACTGGGCCCGCCGCGACGCCGATCCGGCCCGGACCCGCGTCCTGGCCAGCCCCGTGGAGCACCACGCCGTCCTCGACGCCGTGCACTGGCTCGCCGAGCACGAGGGGGCGCAGGTCGAGTACCTGCCCGTGGACCGCTACGGCCGGGTGCACCCCGATGCCTTCCGCGAGGCGATCGAGCGCGACCCCCAGGACGTCGCCCTCGCCACCGTCATGTGGGCCAACAACGAGATCGGCACCGTCATGCCGATCGCCGAACTGGCCGCCGTCGCCGGTGAGTCCGGCATCCCGCTGCACTCCGACGCCGTCCAGGCCTTCGGCCAGCTCGACGTCCGCTTCGGCGACAGCGGACTCGCCGCCATGACCGTGAGCGGCCACAAGGTCGGCGGACCCTACGGGATCGGCGCGCTGCTGCTCGGCCGTGACCAGAGCCCCGTACCCGTCCTGCACGGCGGAGGCCAGGAGCGGCACGTCCGCTCCGGCACCCTCGACGTCCCGGCCATCGCCGCCTTCGCGGTGGCCGCCGTACTCGCCGCCGAGCGGCGCGAACGGTTCGCCACCGAGATCGGCGGCCTGCGCGACCGGCTCGTCTCCGCCGTGCTCCGCGAGGTCCCCGACGCGGTCCTGGGCGGCGACCCGGATGACCGGCTCCCCGCCAACGCCCACTTCAGCTTCCCCGGCTGCGAGGGGGACTCCCTGCTGCTCCTGCTCGACGCCCAGGGCATCGAGTGCTCCACCGGCTCCGCCTGCACGGCCGGGGTGGCCCAGCCCAGCCACGTACTGCTCGCCACCGGCACCGACCCGCGCCTGGCCCGGGGGACCCTGCGCTTCTCCCTCGGCCACACCTCCACGCAGGCCGACGTGGACGCCGTCGCCGCCGCCATCGGCCCGGCCGTGGCCCGCGCCCGTACGGCGGGCCTCAGCTAGGGCGCGACGACCTGGGCCGAGACGCGCTAGGCGCCGGCCGCGCCGGCCTCGTTGACCATGCGGAGGTAGCGGTCCCAGTCCCAGTGGCGGCCGGGGTCCGTGTGGTCGGCTCCCGGCACCTCGGAGTGGCCGACGAAGTGCTTGCGGTCGGCGGGTATCCCGTACCGCCTGCAGACGTCGGCGGCGAGCCGCGCCGAAGCCCCGTACATCGCGTCCGTGAAGTCCTTCGGCCGGTCCACGAACCCGACGTGCTCGATGCCGACGCTGCGCTCGTTCATGGAGCGGTTGCCCGAGTGGAAGGCGACGTCGAGCTCGCGCACCATCTGCTCGATGTGGCCGTCCTGGCCGACGATGTAGTGCGCCGAGGCCCGGTGGAACGGATTCTTGAAGGCGTCCACCGAGGACTTGAAGCCGCCCTGGGTGACATGCACCACGATCCGGTCCACCCGGTAGTCCGCGGGCCGGTCCGCCATCCGCCAGTTCGCCGGGGAGGCCGCCGTCCAGGAGGCCCCCGCGTGGTCCAGCTCGCCGTCCTGCCTCGGCTTGGACACCCCCGGCACCAGCCACCAGGCCCGCCCGATCTCGTCGCGCCCGGCGACCGCGGCGGCCGTCAGCACGCCGAGCCCGCCGAACAGCACCGCCCTGCGGGTCCGTCCGGGCCGCCCCTTCTTGCCCGTACCGCCCTTGTCGCTCTTGCTCGCCATGGTGATCCACCCCCTGCCACCGAGAACGCGCTGTGAGCCCGCGCGGTTCCCCCGTACCCTGGACGGTGCTATGACTGAGAACCTGCCGAGCAGCCCCCGCCCCCTCCGCGTCCTGGCCGCCATGTCCGGCGGCGTCGACTCCGCCGTCGCCGCCGCCCGCGCCGTCGAAGCCGGGCACGACGTGACCGGCGTCCACCTCGCCCTCTCCGCGAACCCGCAGTCCTTCCGGACCGGAGCCCGCGGCTGCTGCACGATCGAGGACTCCCGCGACGCCCGCCGCGCCGCCGACGTCATCGGCATCCCGTTCTACGTCTGGGACCTCGCCGAGCGCTTCCGCGAGGACGTCGTCGAGGACTTCATCGCCGAGTACGAGGCCGGGCGCACCCCGAACCCCTGCCTGCGCTGCAACGAGAAGATCAAGTTCGCCGCGCTGCTCGACAAGGCCCTCGCGCTCGGCTTCGACGCCGTCTGCACCGGTCACTACGCCACCGTCGTCCTGAACGGGGACGGCACGCGCGAGCTGCACCGGGCCTCCGACATGGCCAAGGACCAGTCGTACGTCCTCGGCGTGCTCGACGAGAAGCAGCTCGCCCACGCGCTGTTCCCGCTCGGCGACACCCTCACCACCAAGGAAGAGATCCGCGCGGAGGCCGAGGAGCGGGGCCTGGCCGTCGCGAAGAAGCCCGACAGCCACGACATCTGCTTCATCGCCGACGGCGACACGCAGGGCTTCCTGGCGAACCGCCTGGGCAAGGCCGAGGGCGACATCGTCGACGAGGCCACCGGCGAGAAGGTCGGCACCCACGAGGGAGCCTTCGGGTTCACCATCGGCCAGCGCAAGGGCCTGCGGATCGGTCACCCGGCCCCCGACGGCAAGCCGCGCTACGTCCTCGACATCTCCCCGGTGAACAACACCGTCACCGTCGGCCCGGTCGAGGCCCTCGACGTCACCGCCCTCACCGCGATCCGCCCCCGCTGGTGCGGCTCCACGGCAGCGGCCCCGGGCACGTACACCGCGCAGCTGCGCGCCCACGGCGGCGAGACCGAGGTCTTCGCCGAACTGGTGGACGGCGAACTGCGCGTCCGCTTCACCGAGCCCGTCCGCGGTGTGGCCCCCGGCCAGGCGATCGTCCTCTACGACGGCACCCGCGTGGTCGGCTCCGCCACGATCGCCGCGACCACCCGGGCGACCGCGGCCGCCTCGGCCTAGGCGTCCTGCACGTCCTGCACGTCTAGACGGGCTGGTCGGGCTGCTCGGGCTGGACCACCGTCAGGACGATCTTGCCGGTCGTCCGGCCCTGCTCGCCGATCTCGTGGGCCTTCGCGGCCTCCGCGAGGGGCAGCACGGTGTCGATGACCGGGCGGAGCTTCCCCTCCGCCACGAGCGCGGCGATGGCCTTCAGGCCCGCCGGGTCCGGCTCGACGAGGGTCCAGCCGGTGCGGTAGCCCTCGGCGCCGGCCGGCACGTCGTCCGGACCGTTCAGAGTGATCAGGTGCCCGCCCGGGCGCAGCACCTTCAGGGAACGCGCCCCGTAGTCGCCGCCGATGGCGTCGATCACGACGTCCACGTCCGCGACCACGTCTTCGAAGGCCGTGGTCCGGTAGTCGACCAGCTCGTCGGCCCCGAGCGAGCGGAGCACCTCGTGCTTGGCGGCGCTGGCGGTGCCGATCACGTACGCCCCGAGCGCCTTGGCGATCTGGACGGCGAAGTGCCCCACGCCGCCCGCGGCCGCGTGCACCAGGACCCGCTGCCCCGGCCGCACGCCGGCGGTGTCGTTCAGCGCCTGCCACGCGGTGAGCGCCGCCAGCGGCAGGGCCGCCGCCTGGACGTGGTCGAGCGTCTCGGGCTTGCGGGCGAAGTGCCGGGCCGTGGCCGTCACGTACTCGGCGTAGCCGCCGGCCTGGTGCGGGAAGCGGGGCATGCCGAAGACCTCGTCGCCCGGCTGGAACAGCGTCACCCCGGGTCCGACGGCCGCGACCGTGCCCGACACGTCCCAGCCGACGGCCGGGACCGCGCCCCAGGGGATGAGGGCGCCGCTGGCCCGGGTCTTCCAGTCCACCGGGTTCACCCCGGCGGCGTGGACCCGTACCAGGATCTCGCCGAGACCCGGCTCCGGGCGGTCCAGCTCGGTCTCGGTCAGTACCTCGGGTCCGCCCCACTGGCTGACGACGATGGCGCGCATGAATGTCTCCCTGATCGTGCTCGGTAAGTGCTCGGTCGTGCTCGGTCTGCTGTCACCTGCCGGTTCCCCCGGCCGATGGCACCAGCTTGGCCGGGCGCGGGCAGCCGTGGTGGTGGCCGAATGGCCACCATGTGACAGAATCTGGCCATGCACCGTGTAGCCGTACTCGCCCTCGAGGGCGTCGCCCCGTTCGAGCTCGGAATGCCCTCGCGGGTCTTCGGGAACGCCCGGGCCTCGGACGGCGGCTTCCTGTACGAGGTCACCGTCTGCACGGCGGACGGCCGGCCCGTGGCGACCGATGCGGGATTCACCATCGGCGTCAGTGCCGGGCCCGAGGCCCTCGCGGCGGCCGACACCGTGATCGTTCCGCCCACCCACTCCATGCCCGGGCTCCTGCGCGGCGAGCCGCTGCCGCAGGCCCTCGCCGACGCCCTCGCCCGGATCCGTCCCGGCACCCGCGTCGTGTCGATCTGCACCGGTTCCGAGGTGCTCGCCGCCGCGGGGCTGCTCGACGGACGGCCCGCCACCACCCACTGGGTCCACGCGCCCGAGTTCCGGCGCGCCTTCCCGCGCGTCCGGCTCGACGAGGACGTCCTCTTCGTCGACGACGGCGACATCCTCACCTCGGCCGGGGTGGCCGCCGGCATCGACCTCCTGCTCTACCTCGTCCGCGCCGACCACGGCAGCGCCGTCGCCAACCTGACCGCGCGACTGTGCGTGGTCCCGCCGTGGCGCGACGGCGGGCAGGCCCAGTACATCGTCCGGCCCGTCCCCGAGCCCACCGTCGCCACCACCACCGCCACCCGGTCCTGGGCCCTGGAACGCCTCGCCGAACCGATCGCCCTGGCCGAACTGGCCGCCCACGCCCGGATGAGCCTGCGCACCTTCACCCGCCGCTTCCGCGACGAGGTCGGCATGACCCCGGTGCAGTGGCTCACCGGCCAACGCCTCGAAATGGCACGCCAGTTGCTGGAGTCCAGCGACCTCCCCGTCGACCTGGTCGCCCACCGCTCCGGCTTCGGCTCCGCGAACTCGCTCCGCCAGCACATGCGTGCCGCTCTCGGCATCTCCCCGATCGCCTACCGGCGCACCTTCCAGCCCAACTCCTCTGCGCCAGCGCACCATTGATGCCGCTCCCCGGCCCCGCCCCCGCTCGCGAATGACCTGGGAAGTAATCGCCTTCGGAGCGACAAGCGGGCAGGATCGGACCAACAAGCCGATCCCGCAGGGAAGAAGAGGCCCGAGATGACCGCCTACGCCATCGCCCACATACGCCCCGAGACGATGAACGAGGACATCCTCCGCTACATCGAGGAGATCCAGGCCACCATGGACCCCTTCGAGGGCCGCTTCCTCGTCCACGGCAAGGAGGTCGAGGTCGTGGAGGGCAGCTGGCCCGGCACGATCGTCATGATCTCCTTCCCGGACCTGGAGCGGGCCCGCGCCTGGTACGTGTCCGCCCCCTATCAGGCCCTGATCCCGCTGCGCGCCGACCACATCGCGGGGGACATCATCCTCGTCGACGGCGTCCCCGCGGACTACGACGCCTCGAAGACGGCGGCAAGCCTGCGCGAAGCCGCGGGCCTCTGACGATGTCGGAGCGCGCCACCTTCCTCATCGGCCGTCGGCGCTACCAGTCATCCTTCGGCGCCGTAGGCCTCGACCTCGACCTCCTCGCCGGACCCCGGGCGTTCGTCCCGTTCGCCGAAGCCCACACGGAAGCCACCGGCCCCTGGTACGACGACGAGATGTGCGAGGCCGGCGCCCTCGTGGACGTCGCGCGGAAGGTCCTGCTGCTGTTCGCGTGGGAAGGCGTCTTCGCCTCCACGCGCACCCGGGCGGCGGCGTTCGAACTGCTGCGGCTGGCCTGGCCGGGCTGGCGCGTGCAGTGGCTCTACGACGGCCAGCGCGGCCTGCGCGCGTACGTGGGCGCGGAGCCCTGCGCGTACCGGAGCCGAACGTCCGCGAGCCCGGTGCTGGAGCCGGGCCATCCGGAGCTCGCCGATCCCGACCCGCCGGTGGTGGTCGTCACGGTGGACGGGCGCTGCCACGTGCTGGCGATGATCGGCGACCAGCCGGTGGACGAGGGCCCGGCCCTGCTGGAACGGCTGGCGGGGGCGCCGGCGCACGCGCAGTACGCGGGGGACTGCGAGGGCGGGATCCACGTGGACCCGCTGCTGCGGCGCGTGGGGTGGTGGCAGACGACCCGGCATCCGGAGCTCGCGGAGGTGGGCGAGCGCTGGCCGGGGTGGACCGTGGAGTTCTGGGAGGACCGCTGGGCGGAGCACACGCGGCGGGCTCCGGCATTCGACCCGCCGCAGCCGCACCGGGCGGCGGTCCTGGCGGAGGTCCGCGACGCGGCCCTGGCCCGCTGGGCCGGGCCCCGGCGCGACGTCCGCGCGGCGGTCCGCTCCGCGGCCCCCCGGGCGCTCGTCGGCCGGGACCTGTCCCCGCCGCTCCCGGACATCCACACGGAAGAGGCCCGCGAGGCCATCACCCGAGCCCACGCCTCGACCCGCTGACCCGGCTCGGCGGCGGGCGCCGACGTGCCGCCGGCCTGCCGCCGGTCCTGCGGGACGTGCTGCCCCCGGCGGCCGACGGGACGGGCCCGCACACCGGTGGGACCGGCGGGTGCGGGCGGGATGCGAGCATGGCGGCATGGCCACTCATCTGATCACCGGCGCCGGCTCCGGCATCGGCAAAGCCGTCGCGGACCGCCTGCACGCCCGCGGCGACGACCTCGTCCTGCTCGCCCGCGACGCCGCCCGCGCCCGTCAGCTCACCGACCGGTACCCCGGATCCGGCGCCCTCGTCGGGGACCTCGCCGACCCCGACCGGCTCTCGTGGGCCTTCTCCAAGCAGGCGATCCCGGAGCGGATCGACTCGCTCCTGCACATCGCCGGCATCGTGGACCTCGGCCCGGTGGGGGAGCTGCGCCCCAAGACCTGGCACCAGCAGCTCAACGTCAACCTCATCGCCCCCGCCGAGGTGACCCGGCTGCTGCTGCCGACCCTGCGGGCCTCGCACGCCACCATCGTCTTCGTGAACTCCGGCGCAGGGCTCGCCGCCCACGCCGACTGGAGCGCGTACGCCGCCTCCAAGCACGGGCTCAAGGCCCTCGCCGACTCGCTCCGGGCGGAGGAGAAGGAGAACGGGATCCGCGTCACCTCCGTCTACCCCGGCCGCACCGCCACCCCGATGCAGGCCAAGGTCCGCTCCCAGGAGGGCGAGTCCTACGACGCCGGCGACTGGATCGACGCCGAGTCCGTCGCGACCACCATCGTGATGGCCGTCGACCTGCCCCGCGACGCCGTGGTCAGCGACCTCACCGTCAGGCCCGGCCGATGAGCACGGGCCGTACCGGCGGAGCCACCGGAATCGGCTCGCTCCCCGGGGGCGACGCCCGGGAGGCCGCCAAGACCGTCACCGGCTCCTTCGAGGAGTTCCCGTACCTCGCGGAGCTGCCCGCCCGGGGGCCCGGCTCGGACATGATCGGCCGTTCCCTCGGGCTGCTCGTGGACATGTACGCGCACGTCGAGCCCAGCGGCTGGCGGATCAGCGACCGGCCCGGCCGCGACAGCAAGCGGGCCCGCTCCTGGCTCGGGGAAGACCTGGACGCCCTGGAGGAGTTCACCCAGGGCTACCAGGGCCGGCTCAAGGTCCAGGCCGTCGGGCCGTGGACGCTGGCCGCTTCCCTGGAGCTGCACGGCGGCGAGGCCGTCCTCCAGGACCCGGGCGCCTGCCGGGACCTGGCCGGCTCCCTCGCGGAGGGCGTGCGCGAGCACCTGGCCGACGTACGCAAGCGCATCCCCGGCGCCGAGATCGTCCTCCAGTACGACGAGCCCTCGCTCACCGCGGTCCTGCTCGGCCGGGTGCGGTCCGCCAGCGGCTACCGCACGTACCGCGCCGTCGACCGGCAGGTCGTCGAGGGGACGCTGCGCGAGCTGTTCGCCGTCCACGACGGGGAGGTGATCGTCCACTCCTGCGCCCCCGAGGTGCCCTTCGGGCTGCTGCGGCGCGCCGGAGTCTCGGGCGTGTCGTTCGATTTCTCCTTGCTCACCGAGCGCGAGGACGACGCCATCGGGGAGGCCGTCGAAGCCGGTACGAAACTCTTCGCCGGAGTGGTGCCCGGGACCGACGGCCCGTTGTCGGACGCGGGCGGTAGCGTCATGGGTGTCAGGAAGCTCTGGCGCAGGCTGGGGCTGACCCCGGGGACTCTGGCGGAGTCCGTGGTGGTCACCCCGACGTGCGGTCTGGCGGGCGCTTCGCCCGCCTACGCGCGGGCGGTTCAGGCGCACTGCGTCAGGGCGGCGAGGTCGCTCGCCGACAACCCTGAGTGATGGATCGAGACGGGTCACGGGAGGACACGGCATGGCAGCCGAACAGAAGCAGGGCAGCGAATCGACCGTACCGGCGGAACTGCGCGAGCAGCACGCGCTGATCGCCGAGCAGGTCGAGGAGCACCGCTTCCGGTACTACGTGAACGACCAGCCGGTCGTCAGCGACGCCGAGTTCGACAAGCTGCTGCGCTCGCTGGAGGCGCTGGAGGAGCAGTACCCGGAGCTGCGCACGCCCGATTCGCCCACCCAGAAGGTGGCCGGGGCGTACGAGACCGACTTCGCCTCCGTCGAGCACCGCGAGCGGATGCTCTCCCTCGACAACGCCTTCGACGACGAGGAACTGGCGGCCTGGGCCGAGCGCGTGGCCCGGGACGCCAACACCTCCGACTACCACTACCTGTGCGAACTCAAGGTGGACGGCCTCGCCGTCAACCTCACCTACGAGAACGGCCGCCTGACCCGCGCCGCCACCCGCGGCGACGGCCGCACGGGCGAGGACATCACGCCCAACGTCCGCACCATCGCCGAGATCCCCGACCGCCTCAAGGGCGACCGGATCCCGGCCCTGGTGGAGATCCGCGGCGAGGTCTACTTCCCGATGGAGAAGTTCGAGGAGCTCAACGCCCGGCTCGTCGAGGCCGAGGGCAAGCCCTTCGCCAACCCGCGCAACGCGGCGGCCGGTTCGCTGCGCCAGAAGGACCCGAAGATCACCGCGAGCCGGCCGCTGCACATGGTCGTCCACGGCATCGGCGCCCGCGCGGGCTTCGAGATCGAGTGCCAGTCGCAGGCGTACGAGCTGCTCCACGAGTGGGGCCTGCCCACCGCCCAGCACAACAAGGTGGTCTCCACGCTCGCCGACGTCCGCGAGTTCATCGCGTACTTCGGCGAGAACCGCCACTCGGTGGAGCACGAGATCGACGGCGTCGTCGTCAAGCTCGACGAGATCGCCCTCCAGGGCCGGCTCGGTTCCACCGCGCGCGCACCGCGCTGGGCCATCGCCTGGAAGTACGCGCCCGAAGAGGTCAACTCCAAGCTGATCGACATCAAGGTCGGCGTCGGCCGCACCGGGCGCGTGACCCCGTACGCCCAGGTGGAGCCGGTGACGGTGGCGGGCTCCGAGGTCGAGTTCGCGACCCTGCACAACCAGGAGGTCGTCAAGGCCAAGGGCGTGCTCATCGGCGACACCGTCGTCCTGCGCAAGGCCGGCGACGTCATCCCCGAGATCCTCGGGCCGGTGGTCGACCTCCGGGACGGCACCGAGCGGGAGTTCGTCATGCCCGCCGAGTGCCCCGAGTGCGGGACGCCGCTACGGCCGATGAAGGAGGGGGACATCGACCTGCGCTGCCCCAACGCGCAGACGTGTCCCGCCCAGTTGCGCGAGCGGCTGTTCTACCTGGTCGGGCGTGCCTGCCTGGACATCAAGAACTTCGGGTACGTGGCCTCGGCCGCCCTCACCCAGCCGCTCGAACCCTCGGTCCCCCCGATGGCGAACGAGGGCGACCTCTTCGGGCTCACCCTGGAGCAGCTGCTCCCCATCACCTCGTACGTACGGGACCAGGACTCGGGTCAGCCCAAGATCGATCCGAAGACCGGCGAGCCGAAGGTCGTCACCTTCTTCGCGAACAAGGAGGGCGAGGCCAAGGCCAACACGCTGGCCATGCTCGCGAACATCGAGGCGGCCAAGACCCAGCCGCTGGCCCGGATCATCAACGGGCTGTCGATCCGGCACGTCGGCCCGGTCGCGGCGGCGGCACTGGCCCGCGCGTTCCGTTCCATCGAGCGGATCGAGCAGGCGACCGAGGAGGAGCTGGCCGCCACCGACGGCGTCGGCGCGATCATCGCGACCTCGGTCAAGGAGTGGTTCGCCGAGGAATGGCACCAGGAGATCCTGCGCAAGTGGCGGGCGGCCGGAGTCCGGATGGAGGAGGAAGGTTCCGGCGAGGACGAGGGGCCGCGCCCGCTGGAGGGTCTGACCGTCGTCGTCACCGGAACTTTGCAGAGCCACACGCGGGACGGAGCGAAGGAGGCCCTGCAGAGCCGCGGCGCCAAGGTGACGGGGTCCGTCTCGAAGAAGACCTCCTTCGTCGTGGTCGGCGACAACCCGGGCTCGAAGTACGACAAGGCCGTGCAGTTGAAGCTCTCGATCCTGGACGACGCGGGATTCGCCGTCCTGCTGGAGGAGGGCCCCGATGCGGCACGCGCGGCCGCGCTCCCGGTGGACGGCGACGCCGGAGCGGAGTAGCGAAGGCGAACGGATGCGTGGCGTGCGGCCGTACGAGCGGGCGCGCGCCGGGCGCGGGCGGCGGTGGCACGCGGCGGCGAACGGCCGGTACCGGGCCCACGCGAGGCCGGTACAAGGCTGGTCGCGGGCCCGTGACCTGTCGGATCATCGGAGGGGTGGCCGGGGGTCCTGGTCCAAACTCACCCGTTCGGCGGATACCGTACTGATGAGGATGGCTGGGTCGTATTCGGGCAACCGCCGCCGACCGCTGCCCCTGGGTGCCTCCCGCGTCCTACTGTTGAGGGGTGCGCCTGTCGTGCACGGCTGCTTGACGCGATTCCAGCCGTGATGGCATGACATCGGGGCCATCGCGTGGCATCGGCATCGCCGGCTGTGAGAGGGACGGGCATGAAACCCACCGAAAGCGCCGACCCGTCACCAGATTTCGGCGGGGTGTTCCCGTCCATGCGGACGGGCCGGCTCGGTGTCCTGGGTTCCAGGACACCGCGATCGCGACCGCTCGCCACCGGAGCGGGGACGGGCCCGGCGGGCCGGAGCCTCGCCCTGCCCTTCGTCATCGTGGGCCTCGCCGCCGTCGTGCTCGGCGTCGGCGTCGTCGCCGCACTGACCAGCCGTCACGCCCTGTTCCCCGGCGGCCCGGTCGGCTGGGCGCTCGCCCTGCTCACCGGCATCATCGTCGGCCACCTCGTCGCCCTCGGCCGCGACCGCTGGTGGGGCGGCACCGGATCGGGCGCGGCCCTGACCCTCGGCGTCCTCATCCTCTACGGATGGGTCCCCGCCGGCCTGGTCTCGCTCGCCGTGGTCTCCCTCGTCGGCGCCGCCCGCAGGCACCGCTGGCGCCAGGGCCTGCTGCACGGGGCCACCGACATCCTCGGCATCGGTGCGGGCGCCCTCGTCCTCGCCGCGTTCGGCGAGGACCCCTCCGTCGAGCACCCGTGGCGGCCCACCGGCTGGGAGCTCGACGCGGTCCCCGAGGTCATCCTGGTCGCCGTCGCCTACCTGCTCGTCACCCGCGTCCTGCTCTGGCTCGCCCTGGCCCCGAGCGGCGGGGGACTGCCCACGGTCGCCCGTACCGCGCTGCTGCGCCAGGTCCTGGTCGCCGTCGCACTCCTCGGCATCGCCCCGCTGATCTGCGTGGTCGCCGAATCGCAGCCGGTGCTGCTGCCGCTGTTCGCCGTACCGCTGATCGCCCTGGACTCCACCCTGTGGATCGCCCGCGCCCGCGCCGAGGAGCAGTTGCGGGACCCGCTCACCGGACTGCCGAACCGGCAGTGGCTGCTGGAGCGCGCCTGGAGCGCCCTCGACCAGGCCGAGCGTCTGGGCACCCGCTCGGCGCTGGTGCTGATCGACCTGGACCGCTTCCGCGCGGTCAACGACACCCTCGGCCACCTCGCGGGCGACCGGCTGCTCCTGCAGATCGCGGACCGGCTGCGCCAGGCCCTGCCCCCGGACGCCGAGGCGGCCCGGCTCGGCGGCGACGAGTTCGCCGTCCTGCTCCCCATCGCCGACTCCACCACCAGCGCCCAGCGGGTCGCCCGCAACCTGGTCGCCGAACTCAGCTCCCCCCTCGACCTGGACGGCCTGACCCTGGTCCTGGAGGCCAGCGCCGGCCTCGCCGTCTTCCCCGACCACGCGCTGGACGCGGAGGGACTGCTGCGCCGCGCCGACGTCGCCATGTACCAGGCGAAGCGGGACCGGACGGGAGTCGAGGTCTACGAGTCCAAGCGCGACAGCAACACCCCCGACCGGCTCGGCCTGCTGGGCGACCTGCGCAGGGCGCTGGACGCGGGCGAGGTGGAACTGCACTACCAGCCGAAGGTCCGCTTCGACGGCAAGGTGGCCGGGCTGGAAGCGCTGGTGCGCTGGGTGCACCCGGAACGCGGCCGGGTGTCGCCGGACGAGTTCATCGCCATCGCGGAGACCTCCGGGCTGATGCCGCACCTGACGGAGTACGTACTGGAGACCGCGCTCGCGCAGGTCGCCCGGTGGCGGGCCCAGGGCCTCAAGGTCCCGGTCGCCGTCAACGTGTCGCCCCGCGACGTCCACACCCCCGGCTTCGCGGGCGCCGTGGCCGCGCGCCTGGCCCGGCACGGGGTCCCGGCGAGCGGTCTCCAGCTGGAGATAACGGAACACGTCCTCCTGGAGGACCCGCAGCGGGCAGCCGACACCATGGCCGGGCTGACCGGCCACGGCGTGAAGATGTCCCTGGACGATTTCGGCACGGGCTACTCCTCCCTCGTCCACCTGCGGCGGCTGCCGGTCAGCGAACTCAAGATCGACCGGTCGTTCGTGGCGCGGCTCGCGGTGGACGCCCAGGACGCGGAGATCGTCCGCTGCACGGTGGACCTCGCCCACTCCCTCGGCCTGCTCGTCGTCGCGGAGGGCGTCGAGGACGACGAGACGTGGGAGCGGCTGCGCGACCTGGGCTGCGACGCCGTCCAGGGCTGGCTGGTCGCCGCCGCCATGCCTCCGCAGGAGGCGACGGCCTGGCTGCTGGCCCGCGGCGAGCGCGGCTGGCGGCGGCCGGCGGACATCACGGCGGAGCTGGCGGCGGAGACGGCCGCCGCGGCGGCGGCCCAGACTCAGTGAGGGCCCGCAGGACAGTTTCCAGTCCCGCAGGCGTTTGAGGCCCGCGTCATCGGCGGCCCCGCCACGCGGCGGAATCACCCCGCGCGGGGGCTTCGTACCGCCCCGGGGGGAAACCGGGGCGCCGGGCGGGGGCGGGGCCCCATAGGATTGGGGCCGGAACCTACACACTCGAACCCCCAGAGGATCGCTGCATGCCTGGCATCACGCGCGAGGAGGTCGCCCACCTCGCTCGGCTGGCACGTCTGGAGCTGAAGAGCGAAGAGCTCGACCACTTCGCTGGACAGCTCGACGACATCATCGGCGCGGTCGCCCGCGTTTCCGAGGTCGCCGACCAAGACGTCCCGCCGACCTCCCACCCGCTGCCGCTGACGAACGTCATGCGCGCGGACGAGGTCCGTCCGTCGCTCACCCCCGAGCAGGCGCTTTCCGGCGCTCCCGCCCAGGAGCAGCAGCGTTTCAAGGTGCCGCAGATCCTGGGGGAGGACTAATCACCATGGCTGACATCAACATCGACATCATCAGGCTCACGGCCGCGCAGACCGCCGAGAAGATCGCCTCCGGCGAGCTCACGGCCGTCGAGGTCACCGAGGCGCACCTGGACCGCATCGAGGCGACCGACGAGAAGGTCAACGCCTTCCTGCACGTCGACCGCGAGGGCGCACTGGCCCAGGCGGCCGCCGTCGACGCCAAGCGCGAGCGCGGCGAGCAGCTCGGCCCGCTGGCCGGCGTACCGCTCGCCCTCAAGGACATCTTCACCACCGTCGGGATCCCCACCACCGTCGGTTCGAAGATCCTCGAAGGCTGGATCCCGCCGTACGACGCCACCCTGACGCGCAAGCTGAAGGAAGCCGACGTCGTCATCCTCGGCAAGACCAACATGGACGAGTTCGCCATGGGGTCCTCCACCGAGAACAGCGCCTACGGCCCCACCGGCAACCCCTGGGACCTCACCCGGGTCCCCGGCGGCTCCGGCGGCGGCTCCGCGGCCGCGCTGGCCGCCTTCCAGGCGCCGCTGGCCATCGGCACGGACACCGGCGGTTCCATCCGCCAGCCCGCCGCCCTCACGGGCACCGTCGGCGTGAAGCCCACGTACGGCGGGGTCTCCCGCTACGGCATGGTGGCCTTCTCCTCCTCCCTCGACCAGGGCGGTCCCTGCGCCCGTACGGTCCTGGACGCGGCGCTCCTCCACGAGGTCATCGCCGGCCACGACCCGATGGACTCGACCTCCATCGACGCCCCGGTCCCGCCGGTCGTCGAGGCGGCCCGCAACGGCTCCGTCGCCGGCATGCGCGTCGGTGTCGTCAAGCAGTTCGCCGGTGAGGGCTACCAGGCGGGCGTCGTCCAGCGGTTCACCGAGTCCGTCGCCCTCCTCAGGGAGCTCGGCGCCGAGATCGTGGAGCTGGACTGCCCGTCCTTCGACCTCGCGATGGCCGCGTACTACCTCATCGCGCCGTCCGAGTGCTCCTCGAACCTGGCCCGCTTCGACGCCATGCGCTACGGCCTGCGCGTCGGCGACGACGGCACCAAGTCCGCCGAGGACGTCACCGCCCTGACCCGCGAAGCCGGTTTCGGCGACGAGGTCAAGCGCCGCATCATCCTGGGTACGTACGCGCTCAGCTCCGGCTACTACGACGCGTACTACGGCTCCGCCCAGAAGGTCCGCACGCTCATCACGCGGGACTTCGAGAAGGCCTTCGAGCAGGTCGACGTGATCGTCTCCCCGACGACGCCCACCACCGCCTTCGCGATCGGTGAGCGCACCGACGACCCGCTGGCGATGTACCTCGCGGACCTGTGCACCATCCCGACCAACCTGGCCGGCAACTCCGCCATGTCGCTGCCCTGCGGCCTGGCCCCGGAGGACGGTCTGCCGGTCGGGCTCCAGATCATCGCCCCGGCGATGAAGGACGACCGCCTGTACAAGGTGGGTGCCGCAGTCGAGGCCGCCTTCGTCGAGCGCTGGGGTCACCCGCTGCTTGAGGAGGCTCCGTCGCTGTGAGTTCCAATACGAGTGCGCTGTCCAAGGCCAAGGGCTTCAGGAAGTCCAAGTCCGGTACGTACCTGTCCATCGGCACCACCGCCTTCGGTGCCCTCAGCGTCGTCAAGCAGGCCAGGAAGGCCCGCACCGAGCACGACACGCTGAAGCTGATCGACGCCGTCGTGTCCGCCGCCGCCATCGTCACCGGCCTCGCGATCCTGTACCGCGAACTGAAGCGTCTCGGCGACGACGACGTCCTGCTGGGCTGAGAGGGAATTTCCACTGTGACTGCCATTGAACTGCTGTCGTACGAGGACGCCCTCGCGTCGTACGACCCCGTCATGGGCCTCGAGGTCCATGTCGAGCTCGGCACGAAGACCAAGATGTTCTGCGGCTGCTCGACCGAGCTGGGCGCCGAGCCCAACTCGCAGACCTGCCCGGTCTGTCTCGGCCTGCCCGGCGCGCTGCCGGTCGTCAACGAGATCGGCATCGAGTCCGCCATCAAGATCGGTCTCGCGCTGAACTGCGAGATCGCCGAGTGGTGCCGCTTCGCCCGGAAGAACTACTTCTACCCGGACATGCCGAAGAACTTCCAGACCTCCCAGTACGACGAGCCGATCGCCTTCAACGGCTTCCTCGACGTCCAGCTGGAGGACGGCGAGATCTTCCGCGTGGAGATCGAGCGCGCCCACATGGAGGAGGACACCGGCAAGTCGCTGCACGTCGGCGGCGCCACCGGCCGCATCCACGGCGCGTCCCACTCGCTGCTGGACTACAACCGCGCCGGCATCCCCCTCATCGAGATCGTCACCAAGCCGATCGAGGGCGCCGGCGAGCGCGCCCCCGAGGTGGCCAAGGCGTACGTCGCCGAGCTGCGCGAGGTCATCAAGGCGCTCGGCGTCTCCGAGGCCCGCATGGACAAGGGCCAGATGCGCTGCGACGTCAACCTGTCGCTGCGCCCGACCCCCGAGTCCGAGTTCGGCACCCGCAGCGAGACGAAGAACGTCAACTCGCTGCGCTCCGTCGAGCGCGCGGCCCGCTTCGAGATCCAGCGCCACGCGGCGGTGCTCTCCTCCGGCGGCTCGATCGTGCAGGAGACCCGGCACTTCCACGAGGAGGACGGCTCCACCACGGCCGGCCGCATCAAGGACAACGCCGAGGACTACCGGTACTTCCCGGAGCCCGACCTCGTCCCGATCGCCCCGGCCCGTACCTGGGTCGAGGAGCTGCGCTCCGGTCTGCCGGAGATGCCGCGCGTGCGCCGCAACCGCCTCCTCCAGGAGTGGGGCGTCACCGAGCACGACATGCAGTCGATCCTCAACGCGGGCGCGGTGGACTCCATCGTCGCCACCATCGAGGCCGGCGCCGACGCTGCGGCCGCCCGCAAGTGGTGGATGGGCGAGCTGGCGCGCAACGCCAACGAGCAGGGCGTCGTCGTCGACGAGCTGCCGATCACCCCCGTCCAGGTCGCGCGCGTCGCGGCCCTGGTGGCGGCCGGCGAGCTCAACGACAAGCTGGCCCGCCAGGTCCTCGAAGGCGTGCTCGCCGGCGAGGGCACCCCGGACGAGGTCGTCGAGAAGCGCGGCCTGAAGGTCGTCTCGGACGAGGGCGCGCTGGGCGCGGCCGTCGACGAGGCCATCGCGGGCAACGCGGGCATCGCCGACAAGATCCGCGGCGGCAAGATCGCCGCCGTCGGCGCACTGGTCGGAGCGGTCATGAAGACCACCCGCGGCCAGGCCGACGCGGCTCGCGTCAAGGAACTCATCCTGGAGCGCCTGGGCGTCTCGGAGTAGTCGACGCAGTTTGCCGGCGCAGGAGGCGACGGCGTCGCCCGCGCATGGACGAAGGCCCCGTACCGGTGGGATCCGGTACGGGGCCTTCGTGGTCTCAGCGCTTGAGTACGGGGGCGGCGATGACCACGGTGCCGTTGTCGCAGCCCTTGTCCACCTTGATCCGCAGCCGCAGGGCGCCGCTCACGTCGACCGTGTGGGTGATCGGCTTGCCCAGTTGCACGAGTTCGGAGAAGGCGGCGGGCCGGCCGTCGAGGGAGACGCTGATCCGCCCCTTCTCGTTGGTCGAGCCGTCGTCGATGCCCACGATGAAGTCGAGCTTGTTCCACGCACGGTTGAGGTCGAACTCGGTGTACGTGTCGCTGTTGCAGCGGCGTTCGGCGACGAACGCCGCCCCGTACTCCTTGGTGTCGATCTTGGCCGGCCGGACCTCGAACCCGCCCAGGTCGGATACCGGGCTCATGACGGTCAGATCGGCGGCATTGACCCCCGGCGCGACCCCGGACGGGGCCTGGGAACCCGTCGCCGTGGGCTGAGCCGTCGGGCCGCCTGAACCGGGCTCGGACTCGGACTCGGACGGGCTCGGCGTCGGGGTGGGGGTCGGGCTCACGGGTGCCGGGGAGGACGAGGCCGCCTTGTCCCCACCGGCCGCCGTGTTCCCGCCGGTCTCCTCCTTCGTGTCCCCGAACAGCCTGACGCCGACCACCGCCGCGGTCCCGACCACCATGACCGTCAGCGCCGCCCCGAGCACCTGCCCGGTCCGCCGCTTCTTGCGCGGGGGCGGCGCCGGGGCCGGTACCGGTTCCGTGGGGAACACGGCCGCGGCCGCAGGGCCGTAGCCCTGCGGCACGCTCGCCTGGACGGGCGGCGGGGTGTACACGGGCTGGGCGGGAGGCGGTGTGTACGCCGGCGCCGGCTCGGTGGGCGGTGGCGTGTACGCCGGCTCGGTGGGCGGTGGCTGGGTCGGGGGACCGGCCGGGGCACTCGCCGGAACGGCCGGGGCCGCCACTGGGGCAGCCGGCGGCTGCGAGGGCTGCTGGGGCGCGGCCACCGGTTTCGGCGGGGCCGCCGCCAGGTCGGGAGCCGCGGCCGGGGGAGCCGACGGCGGTGCCGGTGCCGGCACCGGCACCGCGTCCTGGACCACCCGCTGGGAGGTGGACGTGGTGGTGGACACCACCGCGCGGCGGATGTCCTTCATCCAGCCCGCCAGGTTCACCGGACGCTTCAGCGGGTCGGCCGCGTAGATGGAGGCGATGCGCGCCCGCTGCTCCGCGTCCAGCACGGCGAACTGCGGGAGCCGTAGGAGGGCTTGGGACAGCAGCTCGGGCGTCGAGGGCGGGGATTCCCCGCTCAGCAGGAAGTACGCGAGGGCCCCGAAGGCGTACCGGTCCGCGCCCGGGGTCCGCTTCCCCTCGAAGACCTCCGGCGCCGCGTAGCCCTGGGTGAACCACACCTCCGCCGTCTGGTGGTCGGCGGTCAGCTTGCTGAGGCCGAAGTCCACCAGGGTGGCCTGCCCGTGCGCGTCGACCATGACGTTGCCGGGGGACAGGTCGCCGTGGATCACCTGACGCCCGGAGGGGGTGGCCTTCCCCGAGTGCAGCCAGTCCAGCACGTCGGCCAGCTGCTCCAGCGTGCGCATCACTTCGCGCCGCTCGGCGGCCGTGGCGAGGGTCCGCTCGGCACGCCAGTCGCGCAGGTCGAGTCCGTCGACGTGGTTCATGACCAGGACCAGGGCCCGTCCGGTCAGCGTCGAGGACTCCCCGGGCCGGTGGATCGGCGGCCCCTCGAAATGCTCCCGTACGCCCACGACGCCCGGCCGGTGCACGAAGCGCAGCAGTTCCGCCTGCTCGTTCCACTTCTGGCTGATCCGGTCGAAGACGTCCGGGGTGATCGTGGCCTTGGAGTCGAGCACCTTCACGACGACGGGCTCGGATCCTCCCGCGAGTTCGATCTCCGCGAGGTAGAGCACGGCCTCCCCGCCGCGCCCGATGGACCGGAGCAAGCGGTAGCGGTCCGCTGCCGCGTCCGGCCCGATGTGCAGGTTCTGGCTGGTCAATTTCCCCCCAGCTCCGGTTGTTTGAGTGGGGGTCAGCTTCCCGGGGCGGTGGGGCGGCGGTCAAGGAGCAGCGGCGACGGAAGTTCTGTAGCGATCGCTAATTTAATGGTGTACGGTCAATTCCGTAGTGATCGTTACTGAAGTCAGGGGATCCTCTCGTGCATGCCGTTCAGACCGCCGCCTACGCCCGCACCGTCCGCAAGGAGAGCGGGGGGCCCGGCCTCCTCCTCGCCCACGGCGGAGGCGGTTCGGTGGCGTCGAACTTCGGACCGGTCCTCGACGCCCTGGCCGCCGGCCACAGCGTCGTCGGCGTCGACTACCCGGGGACAGGGGCCACCCCGCGCGCCACGGCGCCGCTCGAACTGGACGAGCTCGCGGACCAGTTGGTCGCCGCCGCCGACGCTGAGGGGTTGGAGCGGTTCGCCGTGCTCGGCTACTCCCTCGGGGGGAACGTCGCCGTGCGCATCGCCGCCCGGTACCCGGAGCGGGTCACCGCACTGGTGCTCACCGCGAGCTTCGCCCGCGCCGGCAACCGCCTCGGCCTCATCACCGAGGTCTGGGCCGAGCTGGCCCGCCGCGGGGAGGGCGAGCTGCTCGCCCGGCTCCTCGTCCCGCTCGCCCTCGGTCCGCGGGTGCTGGAGGGGCTGACCGACGAGCAGGTCGAGGAGGTCGTACGGGCCACCGCCGCTTCGCTCCCGCCCGGCGGCGGGGACCATGCCGCACTGGTGAAGGGGGCCGACCTGCGGGCCGACCTCGCGCGGCTCGACGTCCCGGCGCTCGTCATCGCGACCACCGCCGACCGCCTCGTACCGCTGGAGGTCCAGCGGGAGCTGGCGGACGCGCTGCCGGGTGCCCGGTGGGCGGAACTGGCCACCGGGCACCTGCCGTTCGCCGAACTCCCGGGGGAGTGGGCGGAACTGGTCACCGGCTTCCTGGCCGGGCTGCCGGTGGCTCGGGGGTGAGTGGCGGGCCGAGGGGGCGGGTGGGCCTCAGGCGCCGGTGGCGCCGTCGACGGCCTCGCGAAGGAAGTCCGCGTGGCCGTTGTGGCGGGCGTACTCGTGGATCATGTGCAGCATGAGCAGGCGCAGCGAGGCGTCCCCCTCCCACTTCTCGACGCGCACCGTCACGTCGAGGGACTCGGCGGCCGCCTCCACCGCGCGGGCGTGCTCGACCTCCGCCCGCCAGGCGGCGAAGGACTCGGCGCGGGTCGAGCCGGAGGCGTCGTAGGCGGCCTGGAAGTCGTGGGTGTCCGACCACAGGTGGGGGACGTCCGCCCCGCCGAGGGTGCGCCGGAACCAGTGCCGCTCCACCTCCGCCATGTGCCGGACCAGCCCGAGCAGGGACAGTGTGGAGGGCGGGGACGACTGACGGCGCAGCTCCTCGTCGGTGAGGCCCTCGCACTTCCAGGCCAGGGTGGCCCGGTGGAAGTCGAGGTACGCGCGGAGCGTCTCGCGCTCGCCCCCGGTGAGGGGAGGGTCGACGCGGCGGGAGTCGGCGGGGTGGGGTTCCGTTGCTGCCATGGCTGCGATCTTGCCCCGTGGGTCCCGGGGCAGGGAAGGCCTCGCGCTCTGCGCGTCGGCGGCATCCCTCCCCGGCACTCCCCGGCGCCCGGCTACCCCTCCCACACCCAGGGCACCGTCACCCCCAACACGCCGAAGCCCAGCCGTTCCAGGATCGGGCGGCTGTCCTGCGACGCGTCGACCTGGAGGTAGCGGATGCCCCGGTCCGCCGCCACGCGGGCCCGGTGGGCCACCAGGAGGCGGTAGATGCCGTGGCCCCGCCATTCCGGGACCGTTCCGCCGCCCCACAGGCCCGCGAAGGGGCTCCCCGGGCGCATCTCCATCCGGGCCGCGCTCACCGGGGTGTCGCCCGCCATCGCGACGACGGCTTCGATCGTGTCCGGCTCGTCCCTCAGCAGGTTCAGCATCAGGTCTCTGATGCGCGGGCGGTCCGCACCGAAGGCGCGGCGGTGGGCCTCCATCATCAGGTCCACGCCCTCCTCGTCGGCCACCACCCGCAGGGTGATGCCCTCCGGCGGCTCCACCGACAGGGCGGCCAGCTCCGCCACCCGCGCCACCAGCAGGGTTTCCGCGGGCTCCGCCACGAAGCCGGCCGCGCGCAGCCGGTCCCCGAGGTCGGCGGGGCGGTCGTGGCCGTACAGCTTCCACTCGAACTCCGCCGACGGGACCTCGCCCCGCTCGGCCAGCTCCGTGAAGAACGCCACCTGCTCCACGATCACCGCATCCGCCGTGTGCTCGTCCAGGTCCGACCAGAGCACCATGCTCCCTCCGGGTCCGGGCACGATCTGCCGTACGACCGGGCCCGCCCGTTCCACGCGCGCGTCGGTGGTGTCGGGCCGGGCGTTCCGTCGCATCACGGAGTCGAACTCGGCGCGCACCGTGAGCAGGTCGTCTGCATCCATCGTCATCGGGCCAGCTGACCAGCCGACGACACGTCCGACAACTGCATTAACCTCACCCCGTGAGCGACCTTACGTACCCCACCACACCCACCCACCCCACCAGCCCCACCCACCTCTCCGTCTACACGGGCAAGGCCGCCCCCGACGCCGCCGTCGACCGGGGCTGGCTGCTGGGGCACTTCAAAGAGCCCGGCGATCCCCGCCACAGCGAGGACGTGGAGATCAAGTGGGGTGTCCACCCCAAAGGTGAGGAGCGGGCGCGGTGGGTGCGCGGAGAGTCCCGTACGGCGTTGCAGGTACTGATCAGCGGCCGGTTCCGGCTGGAGTTCCCCGGCCGGAGCGTGGTGCTCGCCGAGCAGGGGGACTACGTCGTGTGGGGGCGCGGAGTCGACCACTCCTGGTACGCGGAGGAGGACTCGGTGGTGCTCACGGTGCGCTGGCCCTCGCTGCCGGGCTACCGGACGGACGAAGGCCCCGGCGAGGAGCCCGGCAACCAGCCCGACGGCCGGCCCTGCGATCAGCCCGACGACCCATCCGGCCGGACCTCCGCTCCGAACCCCGTGTGACCATGGTCCCGCACCTGCCCGAAGGCCTGTGACGCTGCCCACGAAGGCCGCCAACGATCACGCGACGCTGCGATCGTTGAGGTGTAGACCATGCGGGGCCGCGGCCGCACAGGCCTCGGCCGCGGCCGCACGTACTCAAAATTCCAGATGTTTCAGCGTTCAGTGTTCACGCGTTCTTTCCGACGGGCCGTTCCCCGGTAAAGATCCGAACCACCAGGGAGCCCGTCCGTTGTCAGCCCTCGCACGCTGGTGCATGCGGCACCGACTCGTTGCCGTCCTGCTCTGGCTCCTCGCCTTCGGCGGGACCGCCGCCGCCGCGGTCGGCGCCGGGACGGCGTTCTCCAACGACTACGAGGTCCCCGGCACCGAGTCCGCCAAGGCGCACGCCCTGCTGCGCGAGGGCTTCCCGGGGCAGGGCGGCGATACCGACACCATCGTGTGGCGGGCCCCGGACGGGCAGAGCGTGCGGACGCCGGCCGTACAGGAGCGCATGACGCGCGCCCTCGACTCCATAGCCGGGCTGCCCGGTGTCGGATCGGTCGCCGGTCCCTATGGTCCCGGGCCCGACAGCGGGGCCCGGATCAGCCCCGACGGGCGCACCGCCTACGCCGTGGTCACCTTCGACCGGCAGGCCGACTCGGTGCCGAAGGGGGAGGCGAAGGCCGTCCTCGACGCCGCGAAGAACCCGACGACCCAGGCCGACGGCCTGCGGGTCGAGCTCGGCGGCCGGGCCATCGGCCTCACCGAGGCTCCCAGCGCGCACCTCGCCGAGGTCATCGGCGTGGCCATCGCCGCGCTGGTGCTCTTCCTGGCCTTCGGATCGCTGGCCGCGAGCCTGCTGCCCATCGCGACCGCCCTGGTCAGCGTGGGCACCGCCTACTTCGGCATCACCCTCCTCGGCCACGCGATGCCGGTCGCCGACTTCGCCCCGATGCTCGGCACCCTCGTGGGCCTCGGGGTGGGCATCGACTACGCGCTGTTCATCGTCACCCGCCACCGCAAGGGCCTCGCACGCGGACTCCCGGTCGCGGAAGCCGCCGAGAGCGCCGTCGCCACCACCGGCCGGGCCGTGGTCTTCGCCGGGGCCACCGTCTGCATCGCGCTGCTCGGCATGCTGGTGCTCCGGCTGAACTTCCTCAACGGCGTCGCCATCGCCGCCTCCGTCACCGTGGTGCTGACCGTCGCCGCCTCGGTGACCCTGCTGCCCGCGCTCCTCTCGTACATCGGCATGCGCGCGCTGTCCCGCCGAGAGCGCCGCAAGCTGGCCGCCGAGGGTCCGCGGCCCGATGCGGTCACCGGCTTCGCCGCCCGCTGGTCGGCCTTCGTCGAGCGTCATCCGAAGCTGCTCGGCCTGGTCGCCACGGTGGTCATGGTGGTGCTGGCGCTGCCCACGTTCTCCCTCCACCTCGGCACCTCCGACCAGGGCAACAACCCGGCCACGTCCACCACCCGCAAGGCCTACGACCTGCTCGCGGAGGGCTTCGGCCCGGGGATGAACGGCCCGCTGACGGTGGTCGCCCGCCTCGGCGGGGCCGGTGACCGGGTCGCAGTGGAGACCCTGGCCGAGTCGCTCCGTACGACCAGGGGCGTGGCGGTGGCCGGACCGGCGGTCTTCAACCGCAGCGGCGACACCGCCGTCGTCACCGTCGTACCGGACTCCTCTCCGCAGTCCCGGGCCACGAGCGAGCTGGTCGACAGGCTGCGCGAGGACGTCATCCCGCGCGCCGGCCACGACGACTCCCTGCAGGTGCACGTCGGCGGAGTCACCGCCGGCTACGACGACTTCGCCGAGGTCATCGTCGGCAAGCTGCCGCTCTTCGTCGGGGTGGTCATCGCGCTCGGCTGCGTGCTCCTGCTGCTGGCCTTCCGCTCCATCGGCATCCCGGTCAAGGCGGCCGTCATGAACGTCGCCGCCGTCGCCTCCTCCTTCGGCGTCGTCGTCGCGATCTTCCAGTGGGGCTGGGGCAGCGAACCGCTGGGGCTGGGCAGCGCGGGGCCGATCGAGCCCTTCCTCCCGGTGATCATGGTCTCGGTGCTCTTCGGGCTGTCCATGGACTACCAGGTGTTCCTCGTCAGCCGGATGTACGAGGAGTGGCTGGAGACGGGGGACAACAAGCGGGCGGTGCGCGTCGGCCTCACCGAGACCAGCCGGGTGATCAACTCGGCTGCCGTCATCATGATCGCCGTGTTCCTGGCCTTCGTCCTCAGCGGCGACCGGCTCATCGCCATGTTCGGCATCGCGCTCGCAGCGGCCGTCGCCCTCGACGCCTTCGTCCTGCGGACCCTGCTCGTCCCCGCCCTGATGCACCTGCTCGGCGGAGCCAACTGGTGGCTGCCAACCTGGCTGGACCGGCGGCTCCCGAAGATCAGCATCGAGCCCCCGGATCGCCGCCCGCATGCGAAACTTCCCCTGCAGCGGCCCGGCGCGGACCCCGCCACGAGCGAGGACGCGGCCGAGCCCGCGACCAGCTCCCGGTGATCCGGCCACCCGCCGCTCGATAGCCAAGGAAGAACGCGCATGTTCTCGATAGACCTCGCCGACGACGCCCAGCTGTTCCCGCTGGAAGCGCGGCACGCGGAGGAGTTCTTCGCCCACATCGAACGCGGACGCGAGTTCATCGGCCAGTACGTCGGCTTCCCGGACCGGTCCTGTGACCTGGAGTCCGCCCGGGCCCTGCTGGCCAAGTACGCGGCCACCGCGGGCGAGGACGGCGCGAGGTTCTTCGGAATCCGGCTCGACGGCACCCTCGTGGGCGGGGTGCTCTTCCCGGCCTTCGACGCGGCGACCGGCAACTGCGAGATCGGCTGCTGGCTGGAGCCCGCCGCGGCCGGCCGGGGTCTGGTGACGAAGGCCTGCCGCGTCCTGATCGACTACGCCTTCGGCGAGCGCGGCATGCACCGCGTCGAATGGCACGCCGCCTCCGGCAACAAGAAGAGCCTCGCCGTGGCCGAGCGCCTCGGCATGACCCGTGAAGGCGTCATGCGCCAGAACCACCTGCACCGGGGCGTCCGCCAGGACACCGAGGTCTGGGCGCTCCTCGCCCCCGAGTGGTCCGTGGCCCGCCCCGCGTAACCCCTCGCGCCCCCGCGGGTGACGACCCCCGCGCCCCCGCGCGTCACCGCTCCCGCGCCCTCCCGTCCCCGCCCGGCCGGCCGGGCGTACCGGAGTCCGCCGGGGGGCCGCGGCGGGGCGCCGTCGGCTGCCCGGCCGGATTCTCAGGAACCTCTCAGAAAAGCCGCCTACGGTGCCCCGCATGGACACCACCAAGACCCCCGCCCCGACCGCTCCCGAGGCGGACTCCCCGGCCGACCTGAAGAAGGCCGCCACCGACGAGACGACCGCCCCGGCCGCGGCGGACACCGCCGCCACCGAGGAGGTCGCGGGCGAGGAGCTCGCCACCGACCTCGAAGACGAGCTCGACGAGTTCGACGCCGAGGCCGACGAGGAGCAGAGCAGTGGTGTCGCCTCCGGAGCCTCCGCGATCGTCGCCGCCGGCCTCGGCCTGATCGCCCTCAGCGGAAGCTGGACCTCCCGCGTCATAGGCGAGCGGGAGACCCTCAAGGGCCAGATCAGCTCGGCCAACGCCACCACCACCGCGGACAAGATCGAGGCGCTGTACGGCAACGCCTGGCAGATGACCGCCCTGGTCAACGGCGTCCTGTCGACGGTCGCGCTGCTCATCGCCGTCTTCGTGCTGGCCCGTCCGGCCTTCGGCGCCTCCGGCCGCACCCTGCCGGCCTGGGTCCGCTCCGTGTCCTGGGCCGCCGTGGTCGTCGCCGTCATCGGCGTGATCGCCTTCGTGTTCATGTACCTTCTCGCCCTCCCGACGGCCCCTGTCGGCGCCGCTTAGTCCGTACGCTGCCGCCAGGCGGCCCGCCTAGGCCGTTCGTGCCTGCCCGGCGGCCCGCCTAGGCACTGCCTTAGGCCACCTCAGGGACCCCGGGTCCCGGTCTAAGGCCCCCGGCTCGCGCAGATGCGGCATGCTCCCGATGTGCCGGCACCCCCTGGGGCGCGAATCTTGGATCACACCGAACGAGGTGTCCGAGAAACGCCCACCAGGGAGCACGAGATGTTCGAGTACGAGATCGCCACCGCCCGCCGCGACGACCTCATCCGCGAGGCCGACGCCTACCGGCTGGTCCAGGAAGCGAAGAAGGACCGTCGCCGCTTCTCCCGCAGCCAGGAACCGGAGGGGTCGGTGAGAGGGGAGCGCGGCCGGTTCACCCGCGCCGCGTAACCCGCGTCGCGAGACCGTGCGAACCGGCACGTGATGAGAAGCGCAGCGATATCCAGTGCCGATGAGCAGGGCCCCTGTGCGATGCTCGGCGGCGTGGAGACCAGATCTGTCAGCCCGGTGTTCGTCGGCCGAGCCGACGAACTGGCCGTACTCACCGACGCCCTGACGCGCGCCGCCGGCCAGGAGCCGCAGGCACTGCTCATAGGCGGCGAGGCCGGGGTCGGCAAGACCCGCCTCACCGAGGAGTTCCTCTGCGAGGCCGACCGCCGCGGCGCGGTCGTAGCCGTCGGAGGCTGTGTGGAGATCGGGGCGGAGGGACTTCCCTTCGCCCCGTTTTCGACGGCGCTGCGCACCCTGCACCGCCTGCTCCCCGACGAGCTGGCCGCGGCCGCAGTCGGCCAGGAGGACGAACTCGCGCGCATCCTCCCCGAGCTGGGCGAGACCCCGCGCGGCCCGCACGACGAGGAGAGCACCGCCCGGCTCTTCGAGCTGACGGCCCGGATGCTGGAGCGCCTCGCCGCCGACCGCACCGTCGTCCTCGTCCTGGAGGACCTGCACTGGGCGGACACCTCCACCCGGCACCTGCTCTCCTACCTGTTCCGCGCGCTCGGCAGCGGCCGACTCGTCGTGGTCGCCACCTACCGCGCCGACGACGTCCACCGCCGCCACCCGCTGCGCCCGCTCCTCGCCGAACTCGACCGGCTGCGCACCGTGCAGCGCATCGAGCTGTCCCGCTTCAACCGGGCCGAGGTGCGCCGCCAGCTCGCCGGGATCCTCGCCTCGCAACCCGACGAGGACTTCGTCGAATCGGTCTTTGACCGCTCCGACGGCAACGCCTTCTTCGTCGAGGAACTCGTCGCCTCCCGCGCCAGCGGCTGCGCCACCGGCCTCACCGAGTCCCTGCGCGACCTGCTCCTCGTCCGCGTCGAAGTCCTCCCGGACGCCGCGCAGCGCGTCGTGCGCATCGTCGCCGAGGGCGGCTCCACGGTGGAGTACGCCCTGCTGCGCGCCGTCACCCGGCTCACCGAGGACGAACTGATCGAGGCACTGCGCTCGGCCGTGGGCGCCAACATCCTCCTCCCCACCTCCGACGGGGACGGCTACCGCTTCCGGCACTCCCTGGTCCGCGAGGCCGTCTCCGACGACCTGCTGCCCGGCGAGCGGGCCCGCGTCAACCGCCGCTACGCCGAGGAGCTCGAACAGGACGACTCGCTGATCCGCGCGGAGGAGCGGGTCATCCGCCTCGCCACCTACTGGTACTACGCCAACGACGCGGTCAAGGCCCTGCCCGCCGTGCTCGCGGCCTCGGTGGCCGCCCGGCGCCGGCACGCCTACTCCGAGCAGCTGCGCCTGCTGGAGCGGGCCATGGAGCTGTGGGAGGCCGTACCGGAGGAGGTGCGCGTCGAACTGCGCCCGGCGGACTACACCGAGGTCTACCCGCCCTGCGGCTCCGACCCGGCGACCACCCCGCTGCAACGCATCGACCTGCTGGCCGAAGCCACCGTCGCGGCCCGCTTCGGCGGCGAGCGCGAACGCGCGCTGAAACTCACCAAGACGGCCCTGCGGCTGCTGGAGGACGGCCACGACCCGCTGCGCGCCGCCTGGTTCTGGACCGAGCGCTCCCGGATGATCGCGAGCCTCGCCCGCGGCGACGGCTGGGCGGAGCTCGCCAAGGCACAGGAGCTCGTCCGCGGGCTGCCCCCGTCCCAGGTGCACGCCGACGTCCTGGTCCGGGCCGCGAGCTGGGGCATGCTCCACAAGCCGGGGCCCGACAACCTCGTCGCCGCCGAACGCGCCGTGGAGTACGCGCGGATGGTCGGCGCCGAGGACACCGAGCTCAACGCCCGGATCACCGTGGGCAGCCTGCTCGTCGACTCCGGGGAACCAGGGCGCGGTCTCGCCGAGATGTACGCGGTCAAGGACCGGGCCGCCGAACTCGGCCTCGGCATGCTGGTGGGACGTGCGCACGTGAACCTCACCTCTCATCTGGAAAGCCTGGGCCGGTCCCGCGAAGCCGTGGAACTGGCCGAACAAGGTGCCGAGTTGGTCAAGAACTCCCATCTGATGGACTCCGAGGCCTATATCCGGGGGAACCTGGCGGAGAGCCTGTACAGCCTCGGCCGGTGGGAGGAGGCCGCAACGCAGGCCCGGCGCACGCTGACCCTCGTCAGCAGCGCCGCCCCGCGCGCCGCGGCCGTCGTACGGCTCGCCTACCTGGCCCTGGCCCGCGGCGAACTCGCCGAGGCCGCGGCCCAGCTCACCGTCGCCCGCACCCACTTCGGGTCCCACGACGGCCAGCCCCAGCACCGGATCCCGCTGTTCCGCCTCGCGATCGGCGTGGCGGCGGGGGAGGGCCGGATAGCCGACGTCCGCGGCGAGGTGGCCGCCGTCATCGAGCACGGCTTCCCGCTCGGCAACCACCGCTACGCCTGGCCGCTGCTGCTCGCCGCCGCCTCGGCGGAAGCCGAGGCCCGGGGCCTGCCGGCCGCCGAGGCCGGCCGGGAGGAGGCGCTGACGGTGCTGCGCGGCGCCGCCCGGGCCCTGGCCACCCCGGTCCCGGTGTGGAGCGCCCACTCCGAGTACCTCAGGGCCGAGCTGCTGCGGGCCGAGGCCCGCGACACCGTCGCCGACTGGACGGGCGTGGAAGCGGCCGTACGCCCCCTGGAGCGCCCCTACCTGCTCGCCAGGGCCCGCTACCGGCTCGTGGAGGCGCTGCTGGCGGCCGGCGGGGACCGCGAGGCCGCCGCCGGGATGCTCCAGGAGGCCTACGCCACCGCCGAGCAGCTCGGCGCCCGCAGGCTCCGCGAGGACCTGGCCCTGCTCGCGCGGCGCGCCAGGCTCCCGCTCACCCCCGTGGACGCCGCCGCCAAGGCCCTGCTCGCCCCGGACGCCGACCCGGTCGAGGCGTTGGGCCTGACCAGCCGCGAACGGGACGTGCTGCGCCTGGTCGCGGCAGGCCACACCAACCGCCAGATCGCCGAGGAGCTGTTCATCTCCCCGAAGACGGCCAGCGTGCACGTCTCGAACATCCTGGCGAAGCTCGGCGTCGCGGGCCGCGGCGAGGCCGCCGCCCTGGCCCACCGGCTACGGCTCTTCGGCCCCGTCGCCCCGCAGACGGCCCGGACGCGGTGACGGCATGCCCCGCTAGGCCGCCGGCCGGTCCTTGGCGCGTATGAGCACCTTGCCGGAGTCCAGGTCTATCGGGCCACTTCCCGGGTCGCCGTCATTCACGTCGATCCGGGAAAGCTCCAGCCGCTTCTTCTCCTCGTCCGTGTGCTTGCGTCCCGGACCGAACAGCTCCTCGATCATGTTGAACATCGCGTCCACCGCGCCTTTCGTCCCCCCGTCGGGGCCCGCCGGTCATCGCACCGTCAGTGTCAGGATCCTGTCGTCGACCGCTTCCGGCGACCCGCGCCCGTCCGTCTCGCTCGTGACCAGCAGCAATCTGTCCCCACCGAGGGGCACCACGGTGCGCAGCCGGCCGTATTCGCCCGCCAGGAACGCCTCGGGCTCCGCCACCGGCTCCGCCCCGGCCAGTGGAATCCGCCAGAGCCGCTGCCCTCTCAGCCCGGCCATCCAGATGGAGCCCTGCGCCCAGGCGATGCCGCTCGGCGAGGCCTCGTCGGTCTTCCACACCGCCACCGGATCGCGCATCCCCGGCTTGCCTGCCTTGCCCTCCGCCTCCGGCCAGCCGTAGTTCGCTCCGGGCTCGATCAGATTCAGCTCGTCCCAGGTGTTCTGGCCGAACTCGGCCGCCCACAGCCGTTTGTCCTTGTCCCAGGCGAGCCCCTGCACATTGCGGTGCCCGTAGGAATAGACGACCGAGTCGGCCTCGGGATTGCCGTGCACCGGCTCCCCGTCCGGGGTCATCCGCAGGATCTTCCCGCCCAGCGACTTCTTGTCCTGGGCCAGCCCGGTCTCGCCGGTCTCGCCCGTCCCGGCGTAGAGCATCTTGTCCGGGCCGAAGGCGATCCGCCCGCCGTTGTGGATGAGTCCCTTGGGGATGCCCCTGAAGACCGTGTCGGGCGCGCCCAGCTGATCGCCGGCCGGTCTCTTCTCGTCGTAGAGCAGCCTGGCGATGCGGTTGTCGGACTCGGTGGTGAAGTAGGCATACACCATGCGGTCCGAGGCGAACGAAGGGGACACGGCCAGGCCCAGCAGCCCGCCCTCGCCGCCGGGGGCCACTCCGGGCACCCTGCCGACCGCGGTGACGGCCCCCGTGCCCACGTCGACCCGGCTGATCGTGCCCTTGTCCCGCGAGGCGACCAGCAGGTTCCCGTCGGGCAGCGGAGCCACCCCCCACGGGGATTCCAGGCCCTGGGCGGCCACGCCCGCCACCGTCACCTGGCCCTTGGCCGGCGGCGCGGAGGCCGAGGCGGAGGCGGAGGCCGACGCGGAGGGCCCGCCCGAGGCCCCCGGCGGCGCGGAGCCGGCGGCCGTGCCCGGTGGCGCATCGCTGGGCCGGGCTCCGGCGCCGTTCGGCGGCGAGCACCCCGCCGCCAGCAGCGCCCCGCATCCCGCCAGGGCGAACGCCGCCAGCACCCCGCGGGCCCGGGCGCGCGGACCGGCGTACGACCGCACCGCCAGCGGCACCCGACCCTGCTCCCAGCCCCGGCCCAGCCCCTGATCCAGCCCCCGGCCCAGCCCCTGATCCGGCCCCTGGCCCTGCCCCTGAGGCTGCTCCAGTCCCCGGCCGTGTCCCCGGTCGTGTCCGTATCGCATCGTCGTACTCCCCTCCGGTCCTCCGATCGTGCCCTCACACGACTCAACAGCGCCGACCATGCCCCAAGTTCCGCGACTCGTACACTCGATCGAGTGGTTCAGGCGCCCATGGGCACCGGCAGCTCGGCCAGCTCCGCCAGATCCTCGGCGGTCAGCCGCACCTCCGCCGCCCGCGCGTTCTCCGCCGCCCAGCGCGCCTGCCCGGCCCCCGGCACGGGCACCACCTGCGGACCCTGCGCGAGCACCCACGCCAGCGCCACCTGCGCCGCCGTGACCTCGCCCCCGTGCCGCCGGGCGACCCGCCGCAGCCCGGCCACCAGCACCTGGTTCGCCGCCATCGCGTACGCCGTGAACCGCGGATGCCTCGCCCGTACGTCCTCGGGCTCGAACCCCTCGCCCGGGACCAGCGTCCCGGTCAGGAACCCGCTGCCCAGCGGCATCGCCGCCAGGAACCCCACCCCCCGCGCCGCGCACCACGGCAGCAGCCGCCACGCCGCCTGCGGGGACCACACCGACAGCTCCGCCTGCACCGCGCTCACCGGGAACACCTGCTGGGCCCGCTCCAGGTGCCGCACGGTCGCCTCGTACGCCCGGTCCCCGCGCCGCCCCGCGCCCGGCCCGGTGCCCGCCCCCAGCGCGCAGAAGCCCAGCGCCCGCACCTTCCCCGCGCCCACCAGCTCCGCCATCGCGCCCCAGGACTCCTCGACGGGCACGTCCGGATCCACGCGGTGCAGCTGGTACAGGTCTATGACGTCGGTGCGCAGCCGCCGGAGCGAGGCGTCGCAGGCCCGCCGCAGGTACCCGGGGCGCCCGTCGGCCACCACGTGCACCCCGTCGGCCCGCAGTCCCGCCTTCGCGGACACGAAGGCGTCGGCCCGGCGCTCGCGCAGCACCCGGCCGAGCAGCAGCTCATTGGTGTAGGGGCCGTACAGATCGGCGGTGTCGAGCAGGTTCGCGCCCAGGTCGAGGGCCGTGTGCACGGTGAGCAGCGAGTCCTCCCGCCGCCTGCGCGAAGGCGCGTACGCCCCGCTCATCGGCATGCACCCGAGGCCGATGGCGCCCACCGCCAGCGCCCCCGCCCCGATCGACCTGCGCTCCACCGTGCGTCCCCCCTGGTGCTCCCGGTCCGGCACACAAACTAACGGCTCGATCCGGATCCCCTGGCATAGCCTCCTGATCATGACTG
This sequence comes from Streptomyces sp. GQ60, assembly GCF_059758875.1. Classification (NCBI taxonomy): domain Bacteria; kingdom Bacillati; phylum Actinomycetota; class Actinomycetes; order Kitasatosporales; family Streptomycetaceae; genus Streptomyces; species Streptomyces sp. GQ60. The sequence continues at coordinate 1,089,298 of NZ_JCAXEG010000001.1, forward strand.
CAGAGACTCCCGAGACCCTCGACGTATGGCTCCCCTTCCCCGCCGAGGAGATCGAGGGGCTGCCCGATTCCTTCCACTACCGCCACTGGGACGGAGAGGACGCCTTCCCGGCCGATCCGGCCGCCTGCGTCTTCTACGTCACCCCGTACATGAAGTCCGCGGCCGTCACCCTGCGCCCGCTGGCCGCGATGCCCCGCCTGCGCGTCGTCCAGACCCTGACCGCCGGTGTCGACCACGTGCTGGGCGGCCTCGGAGACCTGGCCCCCGGCGTACGGCTGTGCAACGCCAAGGGCGTCCACGACGCGAGCACCGCCGAGCTCGCGCTCACCCTGATCCTGGCCTCCCTGCGCGGGATCCCCGGCATGGTGCGCGGCCAGGACCGAGAGGAATGGCGCTTCGGGTTCTACGAGGCCCTCGCGGACAAGTCCGTACTGATCATCGGCTACGGCGCGGTCGGCGCGGCCATCGAGGACCGGCTCGCGCCCTTCGAGTGCGAGCGGATCGTCCGGGTCGCGCGGACGGCGCGCACCACGGCGCGCGGGCCGGTGCACGCCCTCGCCGAGCTGCCCCAACTCCTGCCCGGAGCCGACGTGGTGATCCTCTCCACCCCGCTCACCGAGGAGACGAGGGGGCTCGTCGGCGCCGAGTTCCTCGGCCGCATGAAGGACGGCGCGCTGCTGGTGAACGTGGCCCGCGGACCCGTCGTCGACACCAAGTCCCTGCTGGCCGAGGCGGACTCGGGCCGACTGCGCGCCGCGCTCGACGTCACCGACCCGGAACCACTGCCTTCAGGCCATCCGCTCTGGCATGCTCCGGGTGTCCTGATCACGCCCCATGTGGGCGGCAGCAGCTCCGCGTTCGAGCCGCGGGCGAAGCGGCTGGTGGCCCGTCAGCTCCGCAGCTTCGCCGCCGGGGACCCCGTGGAGAACACGGTGCTGATCACAGAATGACGCGCGGCGCGCACGCTCCGCGTTCGTCCGAACGCACTCAGTGGGCACAACTCCCTTGGTGGTGACGGAGCGTAGAGAAACTATGTCCCTGAGTGACGAAAGTGGTGTATCGTCCGGAACAAGGGGCTGCGCCACGAACGTCTGGCGCTGGGGAGTGATCGGACACTTTGGGGGGCGACGGGCGATGCACGGCCAATGGACGAAGGATCCGATGCGGCGAAGTTGCCGGAGGCGACGGTGTCGGGACTGGACTGCGCCGGAACCAGCCAGCGAGGGGGACCGGTGAGCACCCCGGGGGCGGCGCTCCTGACCCGCCAGCCCCTCGCCGCCAACGGCAAGGCGGTGGCGATGCAGCTCCTCCTCGCGGTGGTCAGCAGCGGGTACGCCGTGGGCGCGGCCCTCGGCTGGGGATCCGAGGAACTCGCCGAGATCATGGGCGACTTCGGGCTCAGCGCCGCCGGACTGCTCGCCGCCGTCTCCTGTTTCACGTACGCCCGGGCCATTGACAGCCGGGAGCGCCCGGCCTGGCTGCTCTTCGCGTTCTCCTCGCTCATGGGCTGCTGCGGCAACGCGGTCTGGGGCTGGTACGAGGTGGTCCTCGGCGAGGACGTGCCGAAGCCCTCCCTCGCCGACTTCGCCTTCCTCTGCTTCGCGCCGCCCGCCATCGTGGGCCTGCTCGTCCTCGCGAAGCGCCCCGTCACCCGAGCCGGCTGGGTCTGCCTCGGCCTCGACTCCTGGCTCATCGGCGGCTCCCTGCTCACCCTCTCCTGGAGCCTGGCCCTCGCGCACGCCGCGCAGACCGCCCAGTCCGGCGCACCCGGCAGCGTCCCGCGCGCGGCCCTCTCGCTGGCCTACCCGCTCCTGGACATCGCGCTCGTCTCGATGGTGCTGGTCCTGCACTTCCGCCGCTCCGAGACCAACCGCTCCGCCGTGAACACCGCCATCGCGGCCCTCGCCCTGACCGTGCTGAGCGACGCGCTGTTCACCTCGCCGCTGCTCAGCGCCGAGTACCAGTCCGGCCAGCTCCTCGACGCGGGCTGGTTCGCCGGCTCGCTCCTCCTCGCGTACGCGCCCTGGGGCGCCCGCCGCATGCACCCCGGCCCCGACCCCGTCGCGCACGCGCGCGCCGAGCGCCCGCACAGCCGCCCCATCACCGGCTCCCTGCCCGCCCTCACCCCGTACCTCGCGGCGGCCGTCTGCACCCTCGGCATCCTGTACAACGTCGTGGACGGCAGGAAGGTCGACCGGGTCGTCGTCTTCACGGGCTGCACGGTCGTGCTCGCCCTGGTCATCCGCCAGGGCATCATGCTGCTCGACAACATCGCACTGACCCAGGAGCTGGCCCAGAAGGAGAACCACTTCCGCTCCCTGGTCCAGGGCTCCAGCGACGTCATCATGATCGCCGCGCCCACCGGCACCCTGCGCTACGTCAGCCCGGCCGCCGCCGGGGTCTACGGCCGCGAGGCGGAGGAGCTGGTCGGCACCGAGCTGGCCACCCTGATCCACCCGGAGGACCTGGGCCGCGTCGTCCACGAGGTGCGCCGCTTCCTGGCCGCGCCGCCCGCCGAGGAGCCGACCACCCGCATCGAGTGCCGGTTCAGATCGGGCGGCGGCGAGTGGCTCAACGTCGAGTCCACCGTCAACCGCCACCAGGGCGGCCTCATCCTGAACAGCCGCGACGTCACCGAGCGGGTCCGGCTCCAGGCGCAGCTCCAGCACAGCGCCGAGCACGACCCGCTGACCGACCTCCCCAACCGTGCCCTGTTCACCCGTCGGGTCCGCCAGGCCCTCACCGGCCGCCGGGCCGGGGACCACAGCACCGCCGTGCTCTTCATCGACCTCGACGGCTTCAAGGCGGTCAACGACACCATCGGCCACCAGGCAGGTGACGAGCTGCTCATCGAAGCCGCCCGGCGGCTCCAGGACTCGGTCCGGGCCGGGGACACCGCGGCCCGCCTCGGCGGCGACGAGTTCGCCGCACTGATCCTGGGTGACGGCAACCGCGACCGCAGCGCCCGCGAGTACCAGGTCCACGAGATCGCCGACCGGCTGCGCACCACCCTCTCCCAGCCCTACCGGATCGCCGGGAGCGAGGTCCGGGTCGCCGCCAGCATCGGCGTGGCCTTCGCGGACCCCGGCATCACCCCTTCGGACCTCATGCGCAACGCGGATCTCGCGATGTACCGGGCCAAGGCGGGCGGCAAGGACCGGGTCGAGATGTACGCGCCCCAGATGCAGGCCGAGGTCGTCCGCAAGGCCGAGCTGGCGGGACGGCTGCGCACCGCGCTGCACGACGGGGAGTTCGCCCTGCTGCACCAGCCCGTGGTCTCCCTGGCCTCGGGGGAGATCTCGGCCGTGGTGGCGCAGGCCCGGTGGCGCTCCGCCCAGGGGATCCTGTTCACCCCCGCCGAGTTCCTTCGGGTCGCCGAGTACGCCGGGGGAGGGGCCGCCGGGGGAGGGGCCGGCGAGGGAGGGGCCACCGTCAGGGCGGCCGTGCCGGACGCCTCGCGCACCGCCGAGCTGGGGCGCTGGCTCCTGGAGGAGGCCGTCGGGCAGGCCGCCGAGCGCCACCGGGCCGGGCACGACGTCCCGGTGGCCGTACGGATGACCGCGCAGCGGCTGCTGGACCGGTCGCTGCCGCTGGGCTCCGTGGAAGCCCTCCTGACCCGCAACGGGCTGCCGTCGGGCGCGCTCGTCCTGGAGCTGGCCGTCTCCGACCCCAGGGTGCCCTTCGACGACCTGGAGCGCCGCCTGGCGGCCCTGCGCCGGCTCGGGGTCCTGATCGCCCTGGACGGCTTCGGCAGCGGCTACGCGGCCATCAGCGCACTGCGCAGGCTCCCCGTGGACATGCTCAAGCTCGACCGCGGGCTGGTTGAGGGGGTCGTGGAATCCCCCCGGCTCCACAAGATCACCGCCGGTTTGTTGCGGATCGCAAACGACCTCGGCATGCAGTCGGTGGCGGAGGGCGTGGACCTGCCGGAGCAGGTCATGGCCCTGCGCGCGATGGGCTGTACGCATGGGCAGGGAATGGCCTTCTCCGGCCCTCTGGACGAGTACAGGCTGCGGCGAGCGCTCGTGCGCGGTACGTTCCCAGTACCGGGCGGTGCGGCCCAACCCGCGTTGGCCGGTGGTTCGCCAGGGGGCTCGATGGTTATCCACAGAGGCTCACATAATGAGACGCCCGTCCCACCCGCTTGACATCACCCTCCCGCCGGAGGGAGGGTCAATGCCATGCGCACCCGAATTCTCGTACTTGGAAAGCGCGTCGGCTGAAGCTGGGACCAGCATGTCCCGGCTCAACGCACCCGACGCGCTCCCCTCGCTTGCCTCCCGGCACGAGGGGTTTTTTGTTGCACTGGCAACGTCGAATCTCGTAAAACCCTCCTCGTAAAACCCTCAGCTTCGAGAAGAGAATGCCGATGACCGAGCAGGCCACCGGGGCCCACCATCCGCAGCCGCGGGCCCGTACCGGCGGACACCAGACCGCCGCAGTTGAGCACGTCACGGGTGCGCAGTCCCTCATCCGCTCTCTCGAAGAGGTGGGGTGCGACACCGTCTTCGGCATTCCGGGCGGCTGCATCCTCCCGGCATACGACCCGATGATGGACAGCAAGAAGGTCCGCCACATCCTGGTCCGCCACGAGCAGGGGGCCGGCCACGCCGCCACCGGCTACGCCCAGGCGACCGGCAAGGTCGGCGTCTGCATGGCCACCTCCGGCCCCGGCGCCACCAACCTGGTCACCCCGATCGCCGACGCGCACATGGACTCCGTGCCGCTCGTCGCGATCACCGGCCAGGTCTCCTCCAAGGCCATCGGCACCGACGCCTTCCAGGAGGCGGACATCGTCGGCATCACGATGCCGATCACCAAGCACAACTTCCTGGTCACCAAGGCCGAGGACATCGCGAGGACCATCGCCGAGGCCTTCCACATCGCCTCGACCGGCCGCCCCGGTCCGGTGCTGGTCGACATCGCCAAGGACGCCCTGCAGGCGAAGACCACCTTCTCGTGGCCGCCGAGCCAGGACCTCCCCGGCTACCGGCCGGTGACCAAGCCTCACGCCAAGCAGATCCGCGAGGCCGCCAAGATGATCGCCGCCGCCAAGCGGCCGGTCCTCTACGTGGGCGGCGGCGTCATGAAGGCCGGCGCGACCGCCGAGCTCAAGGTCCTCGCCGAGCTCACCGGCGTCCCGGTCGTCACCACCCTGATGGCCCTGGGCTCCATCCCGGACAGCCACCCGCAGAACGTCGGCATGCCCGGGATGCACGGTGCCGTCACCGCCGTGACCGCGCTCCAGAAGTCGGACCTGCTGATCGCGCTCGGCACCCGCTTCGACGACCGCGTCACCGGCAAGCTGGACAGCTTCGCCCCCTTCGCCAAGGTCATCCACGCGGACATCGACCCGGCCGAGATCGGCAAGAACCGCGCCGTGGACGTCCCGATCGTCGGTGATGCCCGCGAGGTCATCGCGGACCTGATCCAGGCCGTCCAGGCCGAGGCCAACGACGGCAACGCCGGCGACTACACGGCCTGGTGGAAGGACCTCAACCGCTGGCGCGACACCTACCCGCTGGGCTACGACCTGCCCGAGGACGGCACGCTCTCCCCCCAGCAGGTCATCGAGCGGATCGGCCAGCTGGCACCGAAGGGCACCATCTACACGGCCGGTGTCGGCCAGCACCAGATGTGGGCCTCGCACTTCGTGAACTACGAGGAGCCCCGCACCTGGCTGAACTCCGGCGGCGCGGGAACCATGGGCTACGCGGTCCCCGCCGCGATGGGCGCCAAGGTCGGCATGCCGGAGCGCACCGTCTGGGCGATCGACGGCGACGGCTGTTTCCAGATGACCAATCAGGAACTGGCCACCTGCGCCCTGAACAACATCCCGATCAAGGTCGCGATCATCAACAACGGTGCGCTGGGCATGGTCCGCCAGTGGCAGACCCTGTTCTACAACCAGCGGTACTCGAACACCGTCCTGCACGCGGGCGAGACGGGCACCGACACGGCCGTCGGCTCCCAGCTCGGCGAGTCGGCCGCCCCCCGCATGGGCACCCGCGTCCCGGACTTCGTCAAACTGTCCGAGGCCATGGGCTGCGTGGCACTGCGCTGCGAGGACCCGGCCGACCTGGACAAGGTCATCGCCGAGGCCAACGCGATCAACGACCGCCCGGTCGTCATCGACTTCATCGTCCACGAGGACGCCATGGTGTGGCCGATGGTCGCCGCCGGCACCTCGAACGACGAGGTCATGGCCGCACGGGGCGTCCGCCCCGACTTCGGCGACAACGCAGACGACTGAGCCGAGAGAGCCTGAGAGAGAGAACGACTCACATGTCCAAGCACACGCTCTCCGTCCTGGTCGAGAACACGCCCGGCATCCTCGCCCGGATCGCCGCGCTGTTCTCCCGCCGCGGGTTCAACATCGACTCCCTCGCGGTCGGTGTCACCGAGCACCCCGACATCTCGCGCATCACCATCGTCGTGAACGTCGAGGACCTCCCGCTGGAGCAGGTGACCAAGCAGCTCAACAAGCTGGTCAACGTGCTCAAGATCGTCGAGCTGGAACAGCACAACGCCATCGAGCGCGAACTCGTTCTGGTGAAGGTCCGCGCCGACAACGAAACGCGCTCGCAGATCGTCGAGATCGTCCAGCTGTTCCGCGCCAAGACCGTCGACGTCTCCCCGGAGGCCGTCACCATCGAGGCCACCGGCGGCACCGACAAGCTGGGCGCGATGCTCAAGATGCTGGAGCCCTTCGGCATCAAGGAGCTCGTCCAGTCCGGCACGATCGCCATAGGGCGCGGCGGCCGGTCCATCACGGACCGCAGCCTGCGCGCGCTCGACCGCAGCGCCTGAGCACGACCGGGCCGGTGACGCCGGCCCGGTCGCGCCCCGCCCGTCCGTTTCTCGCTCGCTCGTATGGCGAGACCGAGAACCACGTATTCCGTTCCCCGCCGTACGGTGGGAGCAACACCAGCGCACCAAGGAGATATCCCAGTGGCCGAGCTGTTCTACGAGAACGACGCCGACCTGTCCATCATCCAGGGCCGCAAGGTCGCGGTCATCGGTTACGGCAGCCAGGGCCACGCCCACGCGCTGTCGCTCCGTGACTCCGGCGTCGACGTCGTCGTCGGCCTGCACGAGGGCTCGAAGTCCAAGGCGAAGGCCGAGGAGCAGGGCCTGAAGGTCCTGCCCGTCGCCGAGGCCGCGGCCTGGGCGAACGTCATCATGATCCTGACCCCGGACCCGCTCCAGGCCGAGATCTACGCCGCCTCCATCGAGTCGCACCTGGAAGAGGGCGACGCGCTCTTCTTCGGCCACGGCTTCAACGTCCGGTACGGGTTCATCAAGCCCCCCACCAACGTGGACGTCGCCCTGGTCGCGCCGAAGGGCCCGGGCCACCTGGTGCGCCGTCAGTACGAGGAAGGCCGCGGCGTGCCCTGCATCGCCGCCGTCGAGCAGGACTTCACCGGCTCCGCCTTCCAGCTCGCGCTGTCGTACGCGGCGGGCATCGGCGGCACGCGCGCCGGTGTCATCAAGACCACGTTCACCGAGGAGACCGAGACCGACCTGTTCGGTGAGCAGGCCGTTCTCTGTGGTGGTGCCTCGGCGCTGGTGAAGGCCGGTTTCGAGACGCTGACCGAGGCCGGCTACCAGCCGGAGATCGCGTACTTCGAGTGCCTGCACGAGCTGAAGCTCATCGTGGACCTCATGTACGAGGGCGGCCTGGAGAAGATGCGCTGGTCGGTCTCCGAGACCGCCGAGTGGGGCGACTACATCACCGGTCCCCGCATCATCACGGACGCCACCAAGGCCGAGATGAAGAAGGTCCTCGCGGAGATCCAGAGCGGCGAGTTCGCCAACACCTGGATGGCCGAGTACAAGGCCGGTCTGCCGAAGTACAACGAGTACAAGAGCGCCGACGAGGCGCACCTGCTCGAGACCACCGGCAAGAAGCTGCGCAAGCTGATGAGCTGGGTCGACAACGACGAGAGCTGATCCGCCTCGCCGCGGGACCGGGACGGTGCGTCCCGGCCCCGCGGCACCGGCTCGGGCACCCGGACGGCGGGCCTCCTGGAGGACCGCTTGTCCACCCCGGCCAATCTCGTGCGGGTGATCCTTCCGTACAGGCGGAGTTCCCTTCCGGATCCGCCACTACACTGCACAACACAACGCGTCAGGCCCACAGTGTCGTGCGTCTTCCACGCGGCTACCCCCCTCCACCGCCTGCGGCCGTCGGGACGGCCGTCCGCACTGGACTTGTGAGGACCCACGTGAGCTCGAAACCTGTCGTACTCATCGCCGAAGAGCTGTCGCCCGCCACTGTCGAGGCGCTCGGCCCGGACTTCGAGATCCGGCACTGCAACGGTGCCGACCGCGCGGAGCTGCTCCCCGCGATCGTGGACGTCGACGCGATCCTGGTCCGCTCCGCGACCAAGGTCGACGCCGAGGCCATCGCCGCCGCCAAGAAGCTGAAGGTCGTCGCCCGCGCCGGCGTCGGTCTCGACAACGTCGACGTCTCGTCCGCCACCAAGGCCGGCGTCATGGTCGTGAACGCGCCGACCTCCAACATCGTCACCGCCGCCGAGCTGGCCTGCGGCCTGCTCGTCGCGACGGCCCGCAACATCCCGCAGGCCAACACCGCTCTGAAGAACGGTGAGTGGAAGCGGAACAAGTACACGGGCGTCGAGCTCAGCGAGAAGACCCTCGGTGTCGTCGGCCTCGGCCGCATCGGCGTCCTGGTCGCCCAGCGCATGTCGGCCTTCGGCATGAAGATCGTCGCGTACGACCCCTACGTCCAGCCCGCGCGCGCCGCCCAGATGGGCGTCAAGATGCTGACGCTCGACGAGCTGCTCGAGGTCGCCGACTTCATCACCGTGCACCTGCCCAAGACCCCCGAGACCCTCGGTCTCATCGGGGACGAGGCCCTGCACAAGGTCAAGCCGTCCGTCCGCATCGTCAACGCCGCCCGCGGCGGGATCGTGGACGAGGCCGCGCTGTACTCGGCCATCAAGGAGGGCCGCGTCGCCGGCGCCGGCCTCGACGTGTACGCGAAGGAGCCCTGCACGGACTCCCCGCTGTTCGAGCTCGACCAGGTCGTCTGCACCCCGCACCTCGGCGCGTCCACGGACGAGGCCCAGGAGAAGGCCGGCGTCTCGGTCGCCAAGTCGGTGCGCCTGGCGCTCGCCGGCGAGCTCGTGCCCGACGCGGTCAACGTCCAGGGCGGCGTCATCGCCGAGGACGTGCGCCCCGGCCTGCCGCTCGCCGAGAAGCTCGGCCGCATCTTCACCGCCCTCGCGGGCGAGGTCGCGGTCCGCCTCGACGTCGAGGTCTGCGGCGAGATCACCCAGCACGACGTCAAGGTGCTCGAACTCTCCGCGCTCAAGGGTGTCTTCGAGGACGTCGTCGACGAGACGGTGTCCTACGTCAACGCCCCGCTCTTCGCGCAGGAGCGCGGCGTCGAGGTCCGTCTGACCACCTCCTCGGAGTCCCCGGACCACCGCAACGTGGTGACCGTCCGCGGCACCCTGTCGGACGGCCAGGAGGTCTCGGTCTCCGGCACGCTGGTGGGCCCGAAGCACCTGCAGAAGATCGTCGGCATCGGCGAGTACGACGTGGACCTGGCGCTCGCCGAGCACATGATCGTCCTGCGCTACGCGGACCGCCCGGGCGTGGTCGGCGCCGTCGGCCGCATCCTCGGCGAGGCCGGCCTCAACATCGCGGGCATGCAGGTCGCCCGCGCCGAAGAGGGCGGCGAGGCCCTCGCGGTCCTCACGGTCGACGCCGAGGCCCCGGTGAACGTCCTCGCGGACATCGCCACCGAGATCGGCGCCGTCTCGGCCCGTACGGTCAGCCTCGGCTGACGCCGCGGCATAGGACAGAGCGAAGGGCCCGGGGGAGACCCCCGGGCCCTTTCGTGTGCCCGCCCCGCTACGCCGCTCGGCGCGCGAGTGCTTCACCGGCCGGGGCCGGCTCCGTGCGGGCCGGGCCCGGGGCCGGGGCTCCGCGGCCCCGGAGCAGGGCCGCGGCCAGCACCGCCGCCGCGAGGAGCAGGACCGTACCGCCCCAGGCCGCGTACTGCATTCCGTGGACGAAGGCCTCCCGGGCCGCGGTCAGGACCTGCCCTCCGGCCGCGCCGCCGAGTTCCTGCGCGGTGGCCAGGGCTCCGCCGAGGGTCTCCCGCACGGCGGGCTCGGAGCCGGCCAGGTCGGAGCGGTAGACGGCCGTGCCCAGGCTGCCCAGGACGGCCATCCCGAGGGCCCCGCCGAACTCCTGGCCGGTCTCCAGCAGGGAGGCGGCCGAGCCGGCCTTCTCGGCGGGGGCGGAGCCGAGTGCCATGTCCGAGACCAGGGACATCACCGTGACGATGCCGCAGGCCAGGACCCCGGCGCCGGTCAGCAACAGCCACAGCGAGTCGGTGTCCACGAAGCCGATCAGGGCGAACCCGGCGGCGGCGAGGACGAAGCCGCCCGAGATGACGTAGGCCCGGTCGGTCTTCTGGGCGAGGACGGCGCTGACGGGGGCGGCGGCGCCGATGGCGACCGAGGGGGCCAGGCTCCAGAGGGCGGCTTCCAGGGTGCCCATGCCGAGCACCGACTGCAGGTACTGGGTGGTGAAGTAGGCGGAGCCCATCATGGCGAAGGCGGCGATGGTGTTCAGGCCGACGCCGGCGCCGAAGCCGCGCCCCCGGAAGAGGGCCCGGGAGACCATGGCGTCCTCGCGGGTGCGCTGGCGGCGGACGAAGAGGTACCCGAAGGCCAGGCCGGCGGCGAGGCAGCCGGCGTGGAACGGGGTGAAGCCCTCGGCGGCGATCTCCTTGAGCCCGTAGACCACGGGGAGCACGGCGGCCATCGACAGCGGCACGCTCAGCAGGTCGAAGCGGCCGGGCGCCGGGTCCTTGAACTCGGGGACCAGTACGGGGACCAGGACCAGCAGGAGCAGCATCGCGGGCACGTTGATCAGGAAGACGGAGCCCCACCAGAAGTGGTTCAGCATCACCCCGCTGAGCACCGAGCCGAGGGCGATGCCGCCGGTCATGGCGCCGGACCAGATCGCGATGGCCTTGCCGCGCTGCCGGTTGTCCTGGAAGAGGTTGCGCACGAGGGCGAGCGTGGACGGCATCAGGGTCGCGCCGCCGATGCCGAGCAGGACGCGGGCCGCGATGAGCATCTCGGCGCTGGAGGCGTAGGCGGCGGCGACGGAGGCGAGTCCGAAGGCCGCCGCTCCGGCCAGCAGCAGCCTGCGGCGGCCGATCCGGTCGCCGAGCGAACCCATCGTGATGAGCAGGCCCGAGAGGGCGAAGGCGTAGCTGTCGAAGATCCAGAGCTGCTGGGTGGCGCTGGGGTCCAGCTCCCGGGCGATGGCCGGGATGGCGAAGTAGAGGACGGAGACGTCCATCGAGACCAGGAGCAGCGGGAGCAGGAGGACGGTGAGGGCGGTCCATTCCCGGCGACCGGCGAGACGTGCTGCGGGGTTCGTCATGAGCAGCAATGTACAAGCGTCATAAACGTCTGTCTAGTACGGTTGTATAGAACGATTGTGTAGGACGTTTGTCTTGGACGGGTGTCTTGGCTACCGTGAAGTCATGGGACATCGCGAAGACTTGCTGGAAGGCGCCAAGAAGTGCCTGGTCGAGAAGGGTTTCGTGGGCACGACCGCCCGCGACATCGTCAAGGCCTCGGGCGCGAACCTGGCCTCGATCGGCTATCACTACGGCTCGAAGGACGCCCTCATGACGGAGGCGTTCATGGCCGTGGTCCAGGAGTGGGGTGACCAGTTCACGGGGGCGGTGAAGGGCGAGGGCGGCTCGCTGGAGCGCTTCCGCTCGGTGTGGGACGGCGTCCACGCCGGACACGAGGAGTCCGGCCCGATCTGGGCGGCCGGCATGGAGGTCGCGGTGACCCGGAACCGGCTGCCGGAACTGCGTGCCCTGCTCGCCGCCTCGCAGGGGGAGGGGCGCAGGGGGCTGGTCTCCATGTTCACCGGCGTACCCGAGGAGGACCTGGCGGAGGAGGACCTGCGGACCTCCGGTGCCTTCTACCAGGCCCTGCTGAACGGTTTCATGCTCCAGTGGCTCTTCGACCCCGCGTCGGCCGCGACCCCGGCGGAACTGACCGAGGGGATGCGGCGGGCGGCGGAGGCGGTGGCAGCGGCCAAAACCGGTCGGGACACGGCCTAGTGGGGGAGCGTCAGCCGTGCAGGCGGGCGGCCTTGAGGGCCATGTGGAGGAGCAGGCGGTCCTCGCCCTCGTCCAGGTCGAGGCCGGTCAGCTGTTCCACCCGGGACAGGCGGTAGTACAGGGTCTGGCGGTGGATTCCCAGGGCCGCCGCCGCGCGGCCCGCCTGGCCGGCGCAGTCCAGGAACACTTCGGCGGTCCGGGCCAGTTCGGGATTGGCCGGGCCGCGCAGGGCGCGGGCCACCGGGTCGTCCAGGGCGTCCTCGGCGACGGACGCCAGCATGCGGTAGGGCCCGATCGCGGACCACTGCGCGACCGGGCCGAGCCGCGGCCCGGCGGCGGCGGCCCGGGCGGCGCCGGTGGCCTGCTGCCAGGCGGCGGGCAGTTCGGTGAGCGCCCGCACGGGGTCGGACACCCCGGCGGTCACCCCGGTGGCCGCCCCGGGAGTGGCGGCACTGCCGCCGGCCTTCGGCGCGGTGCGGGCGGCGGCGCCCGCCTTCGGTCCGGCGGGGCCGCCCGCCTTCGGCATGGCGGTGCCGCCCGCCTTCGGCGTGGTGAGGCCCGCGCCGCCGGCCGGGCCGCCCGCGGGGGCCGTCCCGCCGGCCGTGCGGGGCATCAGGCGGGAGATCGCCGTGAGCGCCGGAGCCAGCGGGTCCGCGCCGCGCAGCCGGATCAGCACCGCGAGGGACTGCCCCGCCGGGCCGCCGCCCGGGTGGGGCTCCTGGTCGCCGGCCCCCCGCCAGGGCACCACGCACACGGCAGCCGCCCCCGGGACCGAAGCCGGGGCCTCGCCGGACCACGGGCTCACGCAGACCGCGGCGTGCGGTCCTTCGCCGCCCGGACCGAGTGCCACCCGTAGGGCGGCCACCGCCATGTCCTGCTGCCAGCCGCGCCCGGCGGTGAGCACGGCGAGGAACTCCCGGGACAGGTCGGCCCCCGCCCGGGCCTCCTCCGCGAGCAGCAGCCCGATCCGCTGGGCCACCTCCATGGCGGCGGCCAGGGCCTCCGCGTCGGGGCCGGGCTCTTGGTCCAGGAGCCACACGTAGCCCTGGACGATCCCGCGGTGCCGCACCGGCAGGCAGATCCGGCCGCGGAAGACGCCGGCGTCCGGGGCCGCCGGGATCCTGACCGGTCCGGTGGCGCGGGCGATGCCGAAGCCCTCGAACCAGGACCGGACGGCCGCCGTCGACTGGCGGGTCAGGATCGAGCGGGTCCGTACGGGATCCATGGCGAGGTCGTCTTCGCTGTCGTGCGCGCCGAAGGCGATGAGGCGGAAGTCCCGGTTCTCCAGCGTCGCCGGGGCGCCGAGCAGCGCCGAAATCTCGTCCACCAGGTCCTGGTAATCGCCTTTCACCCGCACATTCTCCCACCCCCGCACCCGCTCTTCAGACAGATGTATGAGATCCGGGCCACGGATGCGTGACAGCTGTCGATGGCAGAGGATCGGGGAGATCCCTAGGTTTCACGGTGGTTTTACTTGCGTTTTCCTTATGGCCTCCGTCGTCCCGGCGCGGGGCGAATGTCGGCTTCTGCCCGCCACCCGTTGGAGGTACCCCGTGCTGGGTCCCGCGATCCTCGCCGCCTCGCGCAGCGACAAGATGCGCCGAATCGTCTCTGCCGCCCCGGTGACCAAGCCCGTGGTGAACCGGTTCATCCCCGGTGAGACGGTCGACCAGGTCATCCCGATCGTCGAGGACCTGACGGGCAAGGGCCTGGAGGTGACCCTCGACGTCGTCGGCGAGGACATCACCACCGTGGAGCAGTCTCACGCCGCGCGTGACGCGTACCTCCAGCTCATCGAGCAGCTCGCCCACCTGGGCCTCGGCGAGACCGTCGAGATGTCGGTGAAGCTGTCCATGTTCGGGCAGGCGCTGGAAGGCGGCCACGAGCTGGCCCTCGCCAACGTCCGCCCGGTCGTCGAGGCCGCCGCCGCCATCGGCACGACCGTCACCCTGGACGCCGAGGACCACACCACCCTCGACTCGATGTTCGCCATCCACGAGGAGCTGCGCCGCACGTTCCCCCAGACCGGCTGCGTGATCCAGGCGTACCTGTTCCGCACCGAGGCCGACGCCCGCCGCCTGGCCGCGGCCGGCAGCCGCGTACGCATCGTGAAGGGCGCCTACAAGGAGCCCGCCGAGGTCGCGTACCTGGACAAGGCCGAGATCGACAAGGCGTACGTCCGCATCCTGAAGATCCTGATGGAGGGCGAGGGCTACCCGATGATCGGGTCCCACGACCCGCGCCTGATCGCCATCGGCCAGGAGCTCGCCCGCAAGGCGGGCCGCAAGCTGGACGAGTACGAGTTCCAGATGCTCTACGGCATCCGCAGCGAGGAGCACCTGCGGCTGGCAGCCGAGGGCCACCGGATGCGCGTCTACACGGCGTACGGGACCGACTGGTACGGCTACTTCATGCGGCGCCTCGCGGAGAAGCCGGCCAACCTGCTCTTCTTCCTCCGCTCGATGATCACCAAGAACTAGGCCCTCCCACTAGCTCAAGGAGCACCCCGCATCATGGACGCTGTAACCCAGGTCCCCGTGCCGGTCAACGAGCCGGTCCACTCGTACGCCCCCGGCACCCCGGAGCGCGCGCGCCTCGAAACGCAGCTGAAGCAGCTGTCCGAGAACCCGATCGACCTCCCGATGACGATCAACGGCGTCAAGCGGATGGGCGGCGGCGAGCGCTTCGACGTCGTGCAGCCGCACGACCACAAGTCGGTCATCGGCACCTACGCGAACGCCACCCGGGCCGACGCCCAGGAGGCCGTCGACGCCGCCCTCGCCGCCGCCCCGGCCTGGCGCTCGATGTCCTTCGACGACCGCGCCGCGATCATCCTGCGCGCCGCCGAGCTGCTGTCCGGCCCGTGGCGCGAGAAGCTGGCCGCGTCCACCATGCTCGGCCAGTCGAAGACCGCGCAGCAGGCCGAGATCGACACCCCGTGCGAGCTCGTCGACTTCTGGCGCTTCAACGTCCACTTCGCCCGCCAGATCCTGGCCGAGCAGCCGGTCGCGAACTCCGCCGGCGTGTGGAACCGCAGCGACCACCGCCCGCTCGAGGGCTTCGTCTACGCGATCACCCCGTTCAACTTCACGGCCATCGCGGGCAACCTGCCGACCGCCCCGGCCCTGATGGGCAACGTGGTCGTGTGGAAGCCGTCCCCGACGCAGACCCACTCCGCGGTCCTCCTGATGGAGCTGCTGGAGGAGGCCGGCCTGCCGAAGGGCGTCATCAACCTCGTGACCGGCGACGGCATCGCCGTCTCCGACGTGGCGCTGACCCACCCCGAGCTGGCGGGCATCCACTTCACCGGTTCGACCAAGACCTTCCAGTACCTGTGGAAGACGGTCGGCACCAACATCGAGACGTACAAGTCCTACCCGCGGCTGGTCGGCGAGACCGGCGGCAAGGACTTCGTCGTCGCGCACCCGTCCGCGGACCGCGCGATCCTGAAGACCGCCCTGACCCGCGGCTCCTTCGAGTACCAGGGCCAGAAGTGCTCGGCGTCCTCGCGCGCCTACGTCCCGGCCTCGATCTGGAACGACGGCTTCAAGGAGGCCTTCGCGGCCGAGGTCGACGGCATCACGATGGGCGACGTCCGCGACCTGACGAACTTCATCGGCGCCGTCATCGACGAGCGCTCCTTCGCGAAGAACAAGGCCGCGATCGACCGCGCGAAGTCCGACCCGACCTGCGAGATCGTCGCCGGCGGCACGTACGACGACTCCGAGGGCTACTTCGTCCGCCCGACCGTCATCGCGTGCACCGACCCCGAGAACGAGGTCTTCACGACCGAGTACTTCGGCCCCATCCTCGCGATCCACGTCTACGAGGACGAGTCCGCCGAGGGATTCGACGCGATGCTCGCGCAGATGGAGGCCGTCTCGGCGTACGCCCTGACCGGCGCCGTCATCGCGCAGGACCGCTACGCGGCGGCCGACGCGATGGAGAAGCTCCGCTTCGCGGCGGGCAACTTCTACATCAACGACAAGTCGACCGGCGCCGTCGTCGGCCAGCAGCCCTTCGGCGGCGGCCGCGCCTCGGGCACCAACGACAAGGCCGGCGCGGCGTCGAACCTGATGCGCTGGACCTCGACCCGCTCCATCAAGGAGACGCTGGTCGCCCCGACCGAGTACGGCTACCCCCACATGGGCTGACCTCCGCCCCGCTGAACCCCGCCCCCGTTCCGGTACCCCCAAGTCCGGAGCGGGGGCGGTTTCCATGTCCGGTCCGCCTAGACCTCGACGATGACCTGGTCCAGGGACTTGCGGATCAGGTCCGGGACCTCGCAGTCCTCCGCCGGGTAGCCGACCGGGATCACCGCGAAGGCCTTCTCGTTCTCGGGGCGGTTCAGGACCTGGGAGAGGAAGCGCATCGGGCTCGGGGTGTGGATCAGGGCGGCCAGGCCGGAGAGGTGGAGGGCGGACAGGAGCATGCCGACCGCGATGCCGACCGACTCGTCGACGTAGTAGTGCTTGTGCTTCGTGCCGTCCTCGCCGAGCCAGTAGCGCTGCTGGAAGACCACGATCAGCGCCGGGGCGTCGGTGAGGTGGGTCTTCACGGCGTCCGTGCCGATGGGGCGCAGGGCCGCCAGCCACTCCTCGCCGAGCCGGCCGTCGTAGGAGAGCTGCTCCTCCTGCTCGGCGGCCGCGCGGATCTGCGCCCGTACCGCCGGGTCCTTGACCAGGACGAAGGTCCACGGCTGCTGGTGCGCCCCGGAGGGGGCGGTCGCCGCGCACGCGATGGCGTCCCGGACCACCTGCTCGGGCACCGGGTCGGGGGAGAAGTGGCGTACGGTCCTTCGCTCGTCCATCCGGGTGCGCAACTCGGCGGCGCGGGCTAGGGATTCGCGGCTCGGCATCCGCTCGGGCCGGTAGGCGGCGGCACGGTACGGCTGGCCGTGGATCGGGGTCCACTGCTGGTTATCGGGTGACATGGGGCGAGTCTGCCGAGCCAATGGTCCAGACCGCCAGAGCCGCGTCGGCCGAATCCGGCCGGTGGGCGATATTTCATGTCCGCATAGCGGAGACCGGCGGTGGGGGACCCTGCTTGGTACGGTCCCGGGATGGGTGACCAGGGCATGGGTGAGGGCGGGCGCGCAGGCGTGGACGCCGTACGGGGAATGGTGCTGCGGCACACCTCGCAGCTGGCCGCGGGGGAGTTGCGGCGGGTGCGGGAGATGCTCGAAGGGGCCTTCGAGGGGGAGTTCGGGGACGCCGACTTCGAGCACGCGCTGGGCGGGATGCACGTGCTGGTGTACGAGGGCGGGGAGCTCGTCGCGCACGGGAGCGTCGTGCAGCGGCGGGTGCTCCATCAGGGCCGGGCGTTGCGCACCGGGTACGTGGAGGCCGTGGCCGTACGGGCCGACCGGCGTCGGCGCGGGCTCGGCGGGCTGGTGATGGAGGCGGTCGAGGGCGTTGTGGGGCGGGCCTACGTGCTCGGGGCGCTCAGCGCCTCCGCCGACGGGGCCCGGCTGTACGCGGGCCGCGGCTGGCGGGTGTGGGGCGGGGAGATCGGGGTGCTCGGGCCTGGCGGCCCCGAGCGGCTGCCCGAGGAGGAGGGGTCGACGTACGTGTGGGCGCCGCCCGGCGGCGGGGTGCTGCTCGATCCCGCCGCCGGGCCGCTCCGGTTCGACTGGAGGGACGGGGACGTGCTGTAGCGGCCAGGCAAGATCCGAAAGAGACGGCCTAGCTGCCGCTGATGCTCGGGGCCCCCGACTCGATGTGGCCCGTGTAGCGGCGCGACCAGGTGCCGTCGGAGTCGGCGAGGACCGTGAAGTCGTACCAGCCGTTGTGGTAGGCGACGGCGTTGAAGTGGTCCTCGCGGGAGGAGTTCGCCGGCACCGTGTACGTCCACGGGCCGTCCGTGCGGTAGGCGTTCGCGCGGATCGTGAAGGTGACCGGCGAGGCCGAGGCGTTCGTCATCTTGAGGTAGAGCGCCGTCTTGCCGGTGCCCGGCTCCACCGCGAAGCGGGAAGCGACCTCGATCGACTTGCCCGCCTTCGACGCGTCGCCGATGAACCGCCGCAGGAAGCGGTTCGGCCCGTACATCGAGATGTCGTACTTGCCGGAGCCGCTGCCCGTGCCGATGTTGAAGTAGTCCGTCGACGTGGCGCCGGCGTCCACCGTGTACTGCCAGGCGGCCGTGTCCCGGTGCTGGTGGGGGTGGATCGAGAAGTGCGCCGCCCGCTTCGCCTCGGCGCCCGCGTTCGTCATGGAGAACCACGCCAGGATCTTGCCGGCCGCCCCGAACTCGAAGCGGTCCAAGTTCCCGTTGACCTGGTACGGAAGGGCGCGCGCGGGCCGCGTCCCGGCCTCCTGCGCCGGCTGAGCGTTGTCCTGCGGCAGCGGGTTGGGCATCGGCGCGCACGTCGCCTGGCCGATGACCTCGGCCGTGGAGGGGAGGCCCGAGGGAACCCCGTAGACCGGGTGCGCGAAGTCGAAGACGCCCGTCAGGTCGCCGGTGACCTTGCGGCGCCAGGCGCTGATGTTCGGACAGGTGGCGGGGGTGCCGAGCGAGGCCGTCCACGTCTCCATGAAGCGCAGCACGGAGGTGTGGTCGAAGACCTCGGAGCTCACCCAGCCGCCTCGGGTCCACGGGGACATCACGATCATCGGGACACGGAAGCCGAGCCCGATCGGGACGCCGTCGATGTACTCGCCGGCGGTGCCGGGCGGGGCGATCGGCGGCGGGACGTGGTCGAAGAAGCCGTCGTTCTCGTCGTAGTTGAGGAAGAGGACGGTGGAGTCGAAGACCTCCGGGTTCGCCGAGAGCGCGCGGTAGACCAGGTCGACGAAGTGCGCGCCGTCGCCGGGCGGGGCGTACGGGTGCTCGGAGAAGGCCTCGTTCGCCACGACCCAGGAGACCCGGGGGAGGGTGCCGGCGACGACGTCCGCGCGGATGGCGGCGGCGATGTCGCCGGGGGTGGAGCCGGTGACCTTGGGGACGGATCCCATGCCGCGGTCCCACAGGGGGTTGCCGGGTTTGGCGTCCGTGAACTTCTTGAAGTAGGCGAGCCCGTTGTCCCCGTAGTTGTCCTGGGCGTTCTGGTAGACCTTCCAGCTCACGCCGGCGCGCTGGAGGGCCTCCGCGTACGTCTCCCAGGTCAGCCCGGACTCCTCGCCGCCGTCCTTGCTGCCCGCGTCGATCTTGCCGCTCCACAGGAAGGTGCGGTTGGGGCCGGTCGCGCTCAGAGTGGAGCAGAAGTAGGCGTCGCAGATGGTGTAGTTGTCGGCGAGGCCGTAGTGGAACGGTATGTCGCCGCGGTCGAGGTACCCGAGGGTGCGGGTGTTTCCGACGCCGGTGACGAAGTTGTCCATCCGGCCCTTGTTCCAGGCCGCGTGCTGCGAGGTCCAGCTGTGCGGGAGGTCGCCGCTGCACTGGGCGAGGGTCTCGCCGTCGACCCCGCCGGCCGGCGGGGTGGAGCTGAGCTTCCACGGGTACTGGCGGCCGCCCCAGTTGGGCTGGTTGAACGTGCCCCAGCCGCCCGGGATGTTGCCGGCCGCGCGGTCACCGAAACCGCGGACGCCCTTCAGCTTGCCGAAGTAGTGGTCGAAGCTGCGGTTCTCCTGCATCAGGATCACCACGTGCTCCACGTCGGTGATCGTGCCCGACGCGGCGGCCGCGGCCGCCGAGGTCGGCGCGATCGCGGGCAGGGTCGCCCCCGCCATCAGCCCGGCGCCGATTCCCACGAACCCTCTGCGGCTGATAGGTGTCACTGGCTGCTCGCCTCCCACTCAAGTGCCCCGCCGGCACATTGACGGCAAGAGTGGCGGCAGTCGCGCCAAAGGTCTACATCCGTGCGGTAGGAAATCGGTGAACATCCGGGTGGCTTGATTCAGGCATCGATCCGGACGAGCATTTTGCCCAGGTTCTCTCCGCGGAGCATGCCCCGGAAGGCGTCCACCGTGTGATCGAAGCCCTGAACAACGGTGGTGTCGGTGCCGATTCGGCCACTGCGCAGGTGCGGGACGAGGAACTCCTCCAGCTCGTCCTGCAGATTGGTGTGGTTTCGAACCAATACGCCTTCGAGGCGCAGCGACTTGTGTACGACGTCGAAGAGGTTGCGGGGTGCGGCGGGCGAGCGGTCGCCGTTGTACATCGAGATCCCGCCGACCCAGGCGATGCGGCCGTACTCGCGCAGCACGTCGATCGCGCCCTCCAGGTGGTCCCCGCCGACGTTGTCCACGTAGACGTCGATGCCGCCCCCCGTGGCAGCAGCGGCCTGCGCGAGCTGCTCGCCGACCGGCCCGTCGTGGTAGTCGAAGGCGGCGTCGAAGCCGAGGGCCCCGGTGAGGTGGCGGACCTTCGCCGCCGAACCCGCGCTGCCGATGATCCGGCGGGCGCCGAGCAGCCGGGCGATCCGGCCGACGGCCGTGCCGACCCCGCCCGCCGCGGCCGAGACGAAGAGGTCCTCGCCCTCGCGCAGGCCCGCGGTGCGGGTCAGGGCGGCGTACGCGGTCAGGCCGGTGCCGCCGAGGATCGAGAGGTACGCCTCCAGCGGGACCCCCTCGTGGCCGGGCAGCTTGCGGGTACCGCCGACGCCCCGGGTGACGAGGGCGTGGGTGCGCCAGCCCTCGTGGTGGAAGACCAGGTCTCCCTCCGCGAGGCCCGGATCGCGGGAGGCGACGACCCGGCCCACCGAGCGGCCTTCCAGCGGGGTGCCGAGCTCGAAGCCGCCCTCACCGCCGTCCATCAGCCCGCGGTGGTACGGGTCCACGGAGAGCAGCAGGTTCTCCACCAGGGCGGTGCCGGGGCGCGGCTCCGGGACGGGGGTCTCCACGTAGGTGAAGTCGGAGGCGGCGGGGAAGCCGGTGGGGCGGGCGGTCTGGTGGACGGCGCGGGCGGTGTTCGTGGTCATGGCGAGGACGCTAGGAGGGAATCGGCGGGCCGGGCAGGGGGTTGCGTTCATGGAAGCCGTACATCCATGAATGACGCTCATAGAACGAGGTGAGAGCGGTCGTGGCCGAGCTCCTCCCGCAGGAACTGCGCATCCTGGTCGCCGTCGCCGAGACCGGCGGGTTCTCCGCCGCGGCCGCCGCCCTCGGCCTCACCCAGTCCGCCGTCTCGCACGCGGTGCGCGGCAGCGAGGCCAAGCTCGGCGCGGTGCTCTTCGAGCGCGGCCGGACCGGCGCGTCGCCCACCCCGGCGGGGGAGCGGGCCGTCGGCCACGCCCGCCGGATCCTGCGGCTCTACGAGGTGATGGGCGCGGAGGCGCGCGGCGCGGGCCGGGCCGGGGATCCGGCGGCGCCGGCGGGCGTCCTGCGGATCGCGGCGTTCCGCAGCGCGGCCCTGCACCTGCTGCCACCCGCCCTGGAGCGGCTCACCGCCCGGCACCCCGGCGTCCGCCCCGAGGTCCGGGTGGTGCGCGAACTCGGCGCCGGCACGGCCGGGGAGGTCGCCGCGGGCCGCGCGGACCTCGGCATCGCGACGCTGGGCGGTTCGCAGGGCCTGCCGTCCGGCCTGCTGAGCGGGGTGCTCGTGGAGGAGGCGTACGCCCTGGTGCATCCGGCCGGGCATCCCGACCCGAAGGCGCTGCCCCTGATGGACTGGGACGAGAACTGCGGTTCCCACACCCGCGCGTGGTGGCTGGCGCAGGACTGGATCCCGCGGGCGACCGTCAAGGCGGAGGACGACGCGATGGTGCTGACCATGGTCGGCCGGGGGCTCGGTATGGCGATCATGCCCGAGCTGTCGCTCCGGGAGGTGGACGGAGCCGTCGACGTCACCGGTTTGGGTCCGGAGGGGCCGGTGAGGCGCGTGGGGTACGTCACCACACCGGAATCCGCGGCCACCCTCACCGTACGTGCTCTGATCAGGGAACTCCGTGCCGGAAGTGGCTGAACCGGATCCCCGGAAGGGGCCTTCGGGGGCGTTCGGCGTCTCAGATAGTAGGAAGTCCGAGTAATTGCGGAGACATACAGCGTGAGCTGGCCTACGTTGTAGAAGCCGAACGTCTCGCCGATCCGGCGAATGGCGGTCGAGAGCGCGCGCCCCATGGCAGGCAACCCCTGCCGCGCACCGCTCCCCGCCTCTTCCGGCGCCTTGAAGGAACCCCTCATCCGTGGCCCCGCCACGCCGTGATCTCAAGGAGTCGATCACCATGACGCACACCTCCTCCCCCTCCACCGCCCGTCGCGTCCGCCGTTCCGCCGCCGCCGACGCGGACCGCAAGAACGCCGCCGCCGCCCTCCAGCGCGCGCTGGACCGCCGCGACAACGGCGGCTCGACCGGTCACTGACCTGCCGCTGAGCCAGCCCGGACCGAGACATATCGCGTCCACATCGTGGACGCGATATGTCTGAGGGATGGGACAAGGAGTACGGTTCCACCATGTCGACCAGCATCAATCTCGCAGTGATCCCCGGTGATGGCATCGGCCAGGAAGTCGTGGCTCAGGGCCTGAAGGTCCTTACCGCGGTCCTGCCCCAGGATGTGAAGCTGGAGACCAAGGAATACGACCTCGGCGCCCAGCGCTGGCACCGCACCGGTGAGACCCTCCCGGACGCGGAGCTCGAGGCCCTCAAGCACCACGACGCGATCCTGCTGGGCGCCATCGGCGACCCGTCGGTCCCGTCGGGCGTCCTGGAGCGCGGTCTGCTGCTGAAGCTCCGCTTCGCCTTCGACCACTTCATCAACCTGCGCCCGTCGAAGCTCTTCCCCAACACGGCCACCCCGCTCGCCGGCCGTCCGGAGATCGACTTCGTCGTGGTCCGCGAGGGCACCGAAGGCCCGTACACCGGCAACGGCGGCAGCCTGCGCACCGGCACCCCGGCCGAGGTGGCCACCGAGGTCAGCCTGAACACGGCGTACGGCGTCGAGCGCGTGGTCCGTGACGCGTACGAGCGCGCCAACGGCCGCCCGCGCAAGAAGCTGACGCTGGTCCACAAGAACAACGTCCTCGTCTACGCCGGTCACCTGTGGAAGAACATCTTCGACAAGGTCGGCCAGGAGTACCCCGAGGTCACCACCGACTACCTGCACGTCGACGCCGCGACGATCTTCTTCGTCACGCAGCCCGAGCGCTTCGACGTCATCGTCACGGACAACCTCTTCGGTGACATCCTCACCGACCTGGCCGCCGCCGTGACCGGCGGAATCGGCCTGGCCGCCTCCGGCAACATCAACCCGACCGGCGCCTTCCCGTCCATGTTCGAGCCCGTCCACGGCTCGGCCCCGGACATCGCCGGCACCGGCAAGGCCGACCCGACCGCGACGATCCTCTCGGTCGCCCTCCTGCTGCGCCACCTGGGCTACGAGGCCCAGGCCGCCCGCATCGAGGACGCGGTCTCCGCCGACCTGGCCGAGCGCGACGGCACCTTCCGCTCCACCGACGCCATCGGCGACGCCCTCGCCGCGCGAGTAGCCGGCTGACCCGGCAGCCCCACCTCAAGGAAGCCGCCGGGTCGCGACCACCGCACCCGGCGGCTTTTCCTGTGCGGCCCCGGGTGCCACCATCTCCCCTGGGCCGCATTCACCCCGTTTCACCGAAGTCCCCCTCGCGCGCGATAATCGAACGCGAGGCCGTGGAATACGGGGAAGCTCGGACGTCCTAGTACGCCGTGAGCGCGGTCCGCCCTACAAAACCGGTGAAGGACAAGCACTCATGACGACGACGCCCACGATCGAGCTGAAGCCCTCCTCGAACCCCCTGTCCGCCGCGGAGCGCGACGCGATCCTGGTGAGCCCCGGCTTCGGCCGCCACTTCACCGACCACATGGTGACGATCAAGTGGACCGAGGGCCGCGGCTGGCACGACGCCGAGCTGGTCCCGTACGCGCCGCTGTCGATGGACCCGGCGAACATGACCCTGCACTACGCGCAGACGATCTTCGAGGGGCTCAAGGCCTACAAGCAGCCCGACGGCACCGTCGCCACCTTCCGTCCGCAGGCCAACGCCGAGCGCTTCCAGTCCTCCGCCCGCCGGATGGCGATGCCGGAGCTGCCGGCCGAGCTGTTCATCGCCGCCTGTGACGCGCTGATCACGCAGGACCGCGCCTGGGTGCCGGACTCCGGCGAGGCCTCGCTCTACCTGCGGCCCTTCATGTTCGCCACCGAGGTCGGCCTCGGCGTCCGCCCGGCCAACGAGTTCCTCTTCATCGTGATCGCCTCGCCCGCCGGCGCGTACTTCCCCGGGGGCGTCAAGCCCGTCTCCGTCTGGCTCTCCGAGGAGTACGTCCGCGCCGCCAAGGGCGGCACCGGCGCCGCCAAGACCGGCGGCAACTACGCGGCCTCGCTCGTCGCGCAGGCCCAGGCCGCCGAGCACGGCTGCGACCAGGTGGTCTGGCTCGACGCCGTCGAGCACCGCTGGATCGAGGAGATGGGCGGGATGAACCTGTACTTCGTGTACGGCGACCGGATCGTCACCCCCGAGCTCACCGGTTCGCTCCTGCCCGGCATCACCCGCGACTCCCTCCTCACCATCGCCCGCGACCTCGGCTACACCGCCGAAGAGGGTCGCATCACCACCGAGGACTGGAAGCGCGACAACGAGAACGGCACCCTGACCGAGGTCTTCGCCTGCGGCACCGCCGCCGTGATCACCCCCGTCGGCTCCGTCAAGTCGGAGCGCGCCAACTGGACCCAGGGCGACGGTGAGCCCGGCGAGGTCACCATGAAGCTCCGCAAGGCCCTCCTGGACCTCCAGACCGGCCACAAGGCGGACACCCACGGCTGGATGCACCCGCTCGGCTAGAGGCGCGGCCGACGGATCCCGCCCCGGCCGACCGCCGGGGCGGGTCGTTCAGAGGGACCGCTGCGACAGGGCGATCCAGAGCAATTCGCTTGATCTGTCCGGCTGTTCGGGGCGCCGGATTGCCGGATCGCAGACAGGCCGGGTTGTGGCGTTGCCGGCCGCCGTACGTACGAAGGCCCGCGCCCCGGAGTTCCGAGGGGCGCGGGCCTTCGTACGTACGGGGCGCGTCTACGCGGCGACCGGCTCCTCGGCGGCTTCGGCCGGCGCCGGGGCGGGGGCCGTGCGGGCGGTCAGGGCCGCGTAGAGGAGGCCGCCGGTCAGGCCGGAGAGGACGAAGGAGCAGTCCACCCCGCCGGTCAGGGCCAGCAGCGGGCCCTCGTAGAACGGGGTGGTCACGGCGAGCAGGCCGACGCCCGCGCCGACGGCCCAGGAGAGGGTGGCCGGGATGTTCCAGCCGCCGTGGAACCAGTAGATCCCGCCCTTGGCGCGGCGGTTGAACACCTGGAGGGCCTCGGCGTCGTAGCCGCCGCGGCAGCGGACGTAGCCGATGAGGGTGATCACGGCCCACGGGGTGCCGATCGCGGTCAGCAGCAGGACGAACGAGGTCATCGCGGCCTGGACGTCCCACGAGAAGGAGCCGACGAACACGAACGCGGTGGCCACGGCGGCGGCGATCACGGTGGCCGTGGTGCGGGTGGCCCGGGGGACGATGGCGTCGAGGTCGAGGCCCATGGAGTACAGCATCAGCCCGGCGTTGCCGATCGATCCGGCCGCCGCGGCGACCAGCAGCGGGACCAGGTACCAGAACGGCGCGGCGTCGACCAGCGGACCGGCGTACTCGGCGCCCGCCCGGGCGGCGAGCGCGGTGTAGGTGCCGAAGAGCTGCGGGATCAGCAGCCCGACGAGCAGGCCGAGCCCGGTGGACCAGAGCACCTTGCGGGAGCCGTGCCGGCGCGGGGAGACGTAGCGGGTGTAGTCGCCGAGCAGGGTGATGAAGGCGACGGGCCCGCTGAGCCCGGCGGCGACGGCGGCGAGCAGCCAGGTCGGCCAGAAGGAGCCGAGCAGGTACGCGGTGTCGGGCGGGGCGGCGGTCGTGAAGTCGGGTGCGTAGGCGAACACGCCGACGGCCAGCAGCAGCACCATGCCGATGGAGAGCACCTTGCTCATGCGCAGGAGCAGCCGGTAGCCGAAGACGGCCGCGACGACGGTGCACGCGGCGAGCACGCCGTACATCACCGCCCGGGAGAGACCGCTGTCCGGCAGCCCGGTGAGCCGGGACAGGGCGCCGACCATCACGTCGCCGCCTATCCACAGGGTCAGCGCGGTGTAGCCGAGCGAGAGCAGCAGCCCGACCACGGAGCCCACGAGCCGGCCGCGGACGCCGAACTGGGCACCGCTGGAGGTGGAGAGGTTGGTCCCCGTGCGCAGGGAGACGAGCGCCAGCGGCGCGGTGAAGGCGATGCCGACGAGGGTGCCGGTCACGATGGCGGTGACCGACGGCCACAGACCCAGTCCGAAGGACGGGGGCAGCCAGCCGAAGACGATCACACCGAGGCAGAGGTTGGAGCCGAGGAGGATCGAGATCAGGTCACGGGGACCGCTCGTCCGTTCCTCCTCCGGGATGGTGTCGACTCCGCGCTGTTCGATGGGCATGGGGGACTCCCTTGGCAGGGCGGGGGGTGGCAATGCACTGTTTGAGCGACACTCAATGTGACCTAAGCCCTGGTCTCAGGTCAATGCTTCATTGCGAGGAAATGAAGAGTTAGAGTGATGCTCTAACCCATCGACTCAAAGGGTGGTGGATCGGCGTGCGGCTGACCCCTACGGAGCGCGACCGGCTGCTTCTCCGCAGCGCTGCGGAACTGGCCAGGGCCCGACGGGCCCGCGGACTCAAACTCAACGTCCCGGAGGCCACCGCGCTCATCGCGGACACGGTCTGCGAGGCCGCGCGCGACGGCAAGCGGCTGGCGGAGGCCATCGAGGAGGCCCGTTCCGTGCTGGGCGCCGCCGATGTGCTGCCCGGCGTCAGCGACGTGGTCACCGAGGTGCACGTGGAGGCCGTCTTCGACGACGGATCCCGCCTCGCCGTGGTCTCGTCCCCGATCCGGGGCGCCGTCGGCCTGGGCGAGGACGCCCCGGGCGCGGTCGTACCCGGCCCGGGAGCCCCCCAGCCGGAGCCCGCGGTCCACCTGCGCGTGCGCAACACCGCCCCGGTGCCGGTCAGCGTCACCTCCCACTTCCACTTCTTCGAGGCCAACCCGCGCCTCGACTTCGACCGCGCGGCGGCGTACGGCATGCGGCTGTGCGTGCCGGCGGGCTCCTCGGTCCGCTTCGACCCCGGCGGCGAGGCCGAGGTCGCCCTGGTCCCGATCGGGGGCGCACGCATCGCCATCGGCTTCGCGGGACTGGTCGACGGCCCGCTGGACGCTCCCGGAGCCAAGGAGCTGGCACTGACCCGAGCCGAGGCCTGCGGCTATCTCGGCGCGACCGGCGCGTCCGGCGCGTCCGCCGCCGCCGGCGCCACCGGCGCGGGCCTGCCGGACGCCGCCCGGGCCCAGGGCTCCGGTCCCGTCCCGCGAGGCGGAGCCGCCGCCCCCGACGCCAACGACCGCCCGGAAGGGACGACCGCATGAGCCGGCAGACACCCCACACGGACCACAGCGCGCACTGCGCGCCCGGCAGCCGGCACATCGACCCGCACGAGTACGCCTCGGTCTTCGGCCCCCGGGCCGGG